>NZ_BMFD01000005.1:398381-398777 GCF_014637795.1 Belliella aquatica
ATGAAAAACATATTTAGTCACTGCTACAGTTATGCGCCGCAGTGCGGGGTAAAGAAGGGCGCACACGTAACCCAGAGTCCCTGCGGTGGTTATTTTTAGAAATATTAAGTGTCTTTCGGGACGATAGGAGGATTAGTAAATTTAGAAAGGATAAAGGAGGAAAGAGCAAAGTTTTTTTATTACACCGAGTGGCACAGAGGAGGCACAGAGGATATTTAAAGAGAGGAGAAAGGGAAAAGGTTAAAGGAGAAAGGTGGGAAAGGATGAAGGAGGAAAAAGGGGAAAGGGAAAATGTACCTCCCTAAATAGCGTTGACCGTTTGGTTCAACATTCATTAAGTATTTCCATCGGGCAATCATGAGCCAGAGGTTCTTCTCTTGGGCAAACTTCGTAGGG
>NZ_BMFD01000006.1 GCF_014637795.1 Belliella aquatica
AAACAAAAAAACCTTATTGAAACTGATTTCAATAAGGTTTTTGTAAATAATTTTAAATCAATACGTTACAGGGTTTTTACCAACTATTTTTGACCATTAGATCAGATTTTAGATTTACAGATATAAAAAACCACAAGCTGCGAAGTTTGTGGTTTTTTTGTGGATAGCCATCTGCTTTAGCTGGAGGATTGGAAAAATTCATCAGCTTTAGAGGCTATAGCCAAAGAGTAGGAGGTAATAATAAATCCATATAAAACCATATTTTATGAATTATTTAAAAGTAAATATTAATTTTTTAGCTTAATTTTCAAAAATATATTTAAATTTTTTAACTAAAAATTTGCTTCTTTCTTTCTTTCTTTCTTGGTATTACCTTAATTAGTAGGGATACATTTTAAGGTATTTTCATTATTCACAACAAAACCAAAAACACAATGAAAAACCAATTCAAAACAAGTAAAGTGGTACGTTTGGTAGCAACAGGTGCATTAAGTTTAATGCTGGTACTGAATGTTATGATTAGTCTGGAATTCGATAAGGATAATATCCTCCCATCTATTGCCTTAATTGAATTAGGAAATAAAGCAATGGCAATTGGGGAAGGAGAGCCTGATGGAGGTGGACTTTATAAAGAATGTTGGGTAACAATAACATCTGTGAAGGGTTATCCTGCTAGGTATTGCGGGACGTGTACCTGGATTGCAAATAGTAAGGGATCAGGCCAGGGTGTTTGTCAAGAAGATCCAGTTATAGAGTAATTTTATTTGCTTATTACAAATTACCTGCTTTGTGATTGAATTTTCAAAGCAGGTGTTTTATTCGAATTTAAACTTTTAATATCCTTCAAATGAATAAAATCAAATACGGATCAATCTTATTATTAATACTTTTCATTAGATGTAATACTAGAAGTGAATTGGACAGGACGAGATTTATGGTGTTAGATTCATTTGTGTATGCCACTGAGTTTCCAAGTGAATTTATACTTGATAACAAAATGGAAACTGGTCTCGATATAGTTGGAGCTTGGGATTTTGCAATTCAAGATAGTTTGATGATTTTTTCAACTAGAAATAATAATGGATTATGGAAATTTCTATCTCTTCCTGAGCTAAATGAATTAGGTGATTTCCTAATTAAAGGAGAAGGACCATTGGAATTTTCTTCTTACCCAAGCGTTACAGACAAAGTCAATTTTTCTGAAATAGGTGGTGTCTTATTTTCATACATATATGATTTTGACAATGGTAGGCTGTTAAAGTTAAATATAAATAAATCTTTGAAAAATAAAGAAACTATAATATCTGTTATTGATGATTCCTTGCCCAAGTTTTTATTTGATTTTATGATGCTTGATAGCGGTAGGTATTTTTACAGAGAAATATCAAATATGGAAACCCAGCAGTTAAGATCTCTAGATCATTTTGGTAATGTGTCAGTAAACATCAATATGGCAAAACTCAATGAAGCTTCTGTAATGAAAGGTATTGATTTTACTGTAATGACTACAATGACAAGGTACAATGAGATTCATGATAAGATTGTAGAAATGAATTTTGGGTTAAACTATATCAACTTATACGCTGTAGATGGTGATTTTGGAAAAACTATTTGTGTTGAATCCAAATTAGATGATATTGGACAGATTGAAAGTAAAGAAAATGTTGACAGAATATTTCGATTTTCTGACGTAAGAGTTTATGATAATTTTTTTGGATTAGTATATGTCAATGAAAAGGAAGAAACATACTTTACATCAAGAAAAAATCTCCCTGAGATTCTTTTGTTTGACTGGGAGGGTAATCCTTTAGCCAAATTGAAACTCCAAAGTCATATATCTACTTTCGATATTGATTTTCTTAATAATGAGATTTATACTTTTGATAGTCGGACTGATGAATTTGCTAAATATGATATTGGAGAAATACTGTCAGTGATACAAAAATAGAAGCTGCCTAACCAAGACAGCTTCTATTTGATTTAACATCTTCAACGTCAATTTCCGTTTATTTCATCCCAACCAACTTCACTTCCAAAGTCACTTCATCGTAAATAAGCTTATCAGCTAAATTCTCAAAGTAGTTTCCTGAACGGTATTTGATATCATATTTGGTTCTATCAAAAGTGATTTTACCAGTTGCTATAACTTTATTCCCTTCTTCTGTTACTTGTGCAGGGAAGGTGACTGGATTGCTGATGCCTTTGATGACTAGATTTCCTTTGATTTCATAATCTTTACCATTGCTGGTTTTCGCTTCCGTGATGGTCATAGACGATTTATTGAATTTTTCTACTGAAAAGAAATCATCTGATTTCAAGTGGTTGGTTAATCTTGCATTTGAATTGGCATCTTTGATATCTTCTACGGTGATGCTTGTCATGTCGATTTCAAAGCTTCCACTCGTGATTCTTCCATTCTGGTAATCTAGGTTTGCAGAAGAAATTTTTACTTTCCCCCAATGTTCGCCTGTAACCTTAGCAGCTTTCCAACCTACTGTACTTTCTGTTTTACTGATATTGAGTGCTTCTAAATTTGAAGCTGAGTTGGTCCAAAGTAGACCAAGCATAGAAAAGATAAGCGCAATTGTTTTCATAATTTCTTATTGAGTTGATTTTTGTGAATGTCTATTAGACTGAGAATTCTTCAATCTGTTTAATCTTGATGCCTGCTTTTCTATAAACGGTAAAAAATCAAGCTTTTTTAGCTTCTTCCCAATAAACATCCATCTCTGCCAAGGTCATATCTTCGATTTTCTTGCCTGATTTTCTGGCAGCATTTTCTAGATATTGAAATCTTTTGATGAATTTGATATTTGTTTTTTCTAAAGCTTCCTCAGGATTGATTTCAATAAATCGGGCGTAATTGATCAAGGAAAAAAGTAAATCCCCAAACTCTCCCGTAGCTTTTTCACGATCGATCTCTTTGTCCGAGTCAGCATTGAATTCTGCTTTGAACTCCTGCATTTCCTCCTCAACTTTTTCCCAAACCTGATTTTTCTCTTCCCAATCAAATCCAACTCCCCGGGCTTTTTCCTGTATTCGCATGGATTTGATCAAAGCAGGTAATGACTTGGGAACTCCTCCCAAAACAGAAGTATTTCCCTTCTCCTTCAATTTGATTTTCTCCCAATTTTGCTTGACCGCTTCTTCGTCAGTAGCGATGGTATCACCATAGATGTGAGGATGCCTTCTGATCAGTTTTTCACAAAGGCTATCAATCACCATCTTGATATCAAACGCCTTTTTTTCATCTCCTATTTTGGCATAGAATACAATGTGAAGCAGGATATCTCCCAGTTCTTTTTTAATTTCCTCCATATCATTCTCCAAGATGGCATCAGACAGCTCAAAAGTCTCCTCAATAGTCAAATGACGAAGACTTTCTATCGTTTGCTTCTTGTCCCAAGGACACTGTTCCCTTAGCTCATCCATGATTGTCAATAAGCGATCAAAAGCTTCAAGCTGTTCTTTTCTAGAGGATAATTCAGACATATTGGGGAAACTAATTGGAATGTATGGGGGTTTTGAAAGTATTGCGTAAATTTGTAAAAATTAATTTGATATGGCAACTCTATATTTGACATTAGGCTTTCTGGCACTGTTTTTCGTTATGATGTCAGTGAGACTTATATTCCTTAAAAACGGCGAGTTTAAAGGTACTTGTGCTTCACAAAATCCTTATCTTAACAAAGAAGGTGGTTCTTGCAGCTACTGCGGAAAAACCGTCGATGCCAACAGCAGCTGTGGCAACCCAGATAATGAGGTTGACAAAGTGCTTGCTAAGTTTAAATAATATTTCTTTTCAATTCCCAAATCTGGGATTTTTCAATATCACCTTAACTACTTTCTAGTGGCTTTAATAAAATCGATTTCTGGTATTCGTGGTACCATTGGTGGCAAACCTGGTGAAGGATTAACCCCTTTGGATGTTGTAAAATTTGCTGCGGCGTATGGCTCTTGGGTAAAAGAAAACACAAGCAATTCAAAAATTGTAATAGGAAGAGATGCCCGGATTTCTGGGGAAATGGTTTCCAAACTTGTTGCTGCGACACTTCAAGGCTTAGGACTTGATGTGATTGATTTGGGGCTGAGCACCACGCCTACTGTGGAGCTTGCTGTACCTTTAGAAAATGCAGGCGGTGGAATCATCCTTACCGCTAGCCATAACCCCATGCAGTGGAATGCACTCAAGCTATTGAACGAGAAGGGCGAGTTTATTTCTGATGAAGAAGGAAAAGATATTTTGGCGAAAGCTGAGAATGACGCATTTCACTTTGCTGAAGTCAAAAAACTCGGTTCTTATACAATCATCGATGATTATATAGACAGACATGTGGAACATGTTCTTGGGTTGAAATTGGTCGATAAGGAAGCAATAGCAGCTAGAAATTTCAAAGTAGTCATAGATTGTGTCAACTCTACTGGAGGGATTGCCCTACCAAAATTATTGAGAGCACTTGGTGTAGACCATATCGAAGAAATGTACTGTACACCTGATGGGCATTTTCCACACAATCCAGAGCCACTTCCAGAAAATTTAAGAGATATCTCTGAGAAATTGAAAAAGGGTAAATATGATCTTGGAATTGTAGTCGATCCAGATGTGGATAGACTTTGTTTTATGAACGAAGATGGTTCTCCATTTGGTGAAGAATATACTTTGGTTGCAGTTGCTGATTATGTGCTTTCAAAAACGCCTGGGAATACGGTTTCAAACCTCAGTTCTACCAGAGCTTTGAGAGATGTGACAGAAAAGAGAAATGGCAAGTACGAAGCTGCAGCAGTTGGAGAAGTGAATGTGGTGAACAAGATGAAGGAAACCAATGCGGTAATCGGTGGAGAAGGAAACGGTGGAGTCATCTATCCTGAGTCACATTACGGAAGGGATGCTTTGGTTGGAATTGGTTTATTCCTGACGCATTTGGCGAATTTTGGAAAGTCGATTTCTCGCTTGAGAGCAACTTATCCAGGGTATCATATTTCCAAAAATAAAATAGAGCTGACACCTGAAATCAATGTAGATCAGGTCTTGGAGGCAATTAAGAAAAAATATGCAAAGCAGCCTATCAATGATATTGATGGGGTGAAAATAGAGTTTGACAAGGAATGGGTTCATTTGAGAAAATCAAATACGGAACCGATTATCAGAATCTATTCTGAATCTGAAAGTCAGGCGACAGCAGAGCATTTAGCAAATAAAATTATGCTTGATATCAAAGAGGTTGTAACTTCCTCATAAATTGAGTTTTGTTAATTCTGCAAGACTTTATAGTATCAATTTACCAGCCCAAATATTGAAGAGATCATGAGAGTTTATTTTGATAACGCCGCAACAACGGCGATGGATGACAGAGTTATAGAAGCCATGTTGCCTTTTATGAAAGAACACTATGGCAACCCGTCTTCTGTGCATAGTCATGGAAGAGAAGTGCGTTCTGCCATAGAAAAATCCAGAAAGAAAGTTGCGGAATTATTAAATGCGTCGCCTTCAGAAATATTTTTTACCTCAGGTGGAACTGAGGCGGATAACACGGCTATCGTATGCGGAATCCAAACTCACGGCATCAAACATGCCATCACTTCTCCTTTGGAGCATCATGCAGTATTGCATACGCTAGAAGAATGCGAGAAAAAAGGTCTGTTAACTCTCAGTATGCTTGAAGTCAATGATAAGGGTGAGCATAACTTAGAGCATTTGCAAGAGCTATTAAAATCCAATCCAAAGAGTTTGATTTCTATTATGCATGCCAACAATGAAATTGGCAACATCAATGATTTGAATGCAATAGGAAACTTAGCCAAAGAATATGATGCTTTCTTTCATTCGGATACAGTTCAGACGATGGGACATTACAAGCATGATCTAAAAAATCTGCCTGTTGATTCAATTGTAGCCGGAGGGCATAAGTTTCATGGACCAAAAGGTGCTGGCTTTTTGTATGTGAATAAAGCGAAAAAAATCTCGCCTTTCATCTATGGTGGAGCGCAAGAAAGAAATATGCGCGGTGGAACTGAAAATGTGATCGGTATCGTCGGGATTGCCAAGGCTTTAGAATTGGCTTATGAGGATATGGAAGGCCACAGGAAACATGTCGAAGGACTGAAATCTAGATTTATAGAACAGCTTCGAGCTCATATTTCTGGTGTTGAATTCAATGGTTTGTCTGCTGATTTAGACAAAAGTCTTTATACAGTTTTGAATGTGAGTTTACCTCCTTCTGAGGACAATGCAGGAATGTTACTTTTCAACTTAGACTTGAATGGAATTTCTGCTTCAGGGGGTTCTGCTTGTAGCAGTGGAGCTTCTGTTGGTTCACATGTGCTGAGAGCATTGGGTGCAAGTTCGGAAAGAGATGCTGTCAGATTCTCTTTTAGCCGCTTCAACACAGTCGAAGAAGTTGATTATACAGTCGAAAAATTGAAAGAACTTTACGGCGTTATTGCCTAATTGCAGTTTTACAAAAATTTTAAACCTGTCAGGTTTCATGGGGTTCTACTGCTTATTTAACTTCATGCTTAAAACCTGACAGGTTTCAACTCTAAAAACAGGACTAATTTCCTGCGTAGATAATAAAAACAGTTGGGATTTTGTGAAGGTCAATCTTCGCCTTCTTCCAATTTTGGACTGTTTTCGTTTGGATAAATTCATCTGCACCGGTTAGATTTTTTCCAATACAAAGCTTTGTGTTTGGATGTAAGGTGTTTTTCAAATCCTCAAAAAGTGGATTGTTTCTAAATGGCGTTTCCATAAAAATCTGGGTACGGTTGCTTTTGATGGATTCTGCTTCTAGATTTTTGATGGCGGCGATTCTGTCTTTTTTATCGATAGGCAGATAGCCATGAAAAGCAAAAGATTGTCCATTGAACCCAGAACCCATTAAAGCCAAAAACATGGAACTTGGCCCTGAAAGTGGGACAACTTGAATGCCTTTTTCATGTGCCCAAGCTACAGCTACTGCTCCAGGGTCTGCGATTCCCGGGCAACCCGCCTCAGAAATAATCCCCATATCTTCACCATTAAGAATAGGTTGCATCAATTCTTGTAATTGTGGAGTCCGGGTTTTCTTGTTCAAAATCTCCAAATGTAAATCTTCGATAACTAGTCCAAGCTTTAAGCTGCTGATGTACCTTCTGGCAGTTCTAAGTTCTTCGACAAGATAATGCTTTGTGTTTTTGACTACTTCCTTGATCTGAGGAGACATGACAGTCTGTGAAGTGTTTTCTGCAAGGATAGATGGAATGAGGAAAAGTTTGCCTTTCATAATGCAAAGATGGCCAAAAATTAATCAGCGGTCAACTTTTGATTTTAGTTCATAGCCTGTGTTCCTGTTTCTATCTTTTTCACCACCTGCTGTCTGCTGCCTGAGGGGTGGTGGATCAGCTCCATGACCAGGTAGGCATTGGAATAGAGCTTGGGCAGTTCTAGCTCTGAGAAATACAATAAGGAAAGAGACCCGTAAGCTTGAGATATCAGCTCAGAGTAAAAACCAAATATCTGCTCTTCCCAAAAATAGTGTTCCTGAATATTTCTGATATGTTCTTTGGATTCGATTACTTCTAAGAAGGTATTAGGATAAGTAAACCAACCTGTGCTTTCACCATGCGATGGCCTAAATTTCATTCTTAAACTTCCACTTTCATTAACAATTAAGTGTAGTGGGATTTCTAGTTGAGATTCTTCCGTCACTTTTATAAAACCTCCTTCCTTTGATATAAACGAAAGTTCTTGAGGTTTAAAACCTATAAAGGAATCATGACTTTTGCAATTTAAAACACCATATGCACATATATAATCCGTATTCCTATAGTGCACAGAATTAGGCTTTTCACGTTCGTCTAATAGACTTGCACGCTTGCTATTCGCTGTCACGCTGACTTCATCTAGCAAGATGCCTGTAGTCTCCATATTGAAGGTGAACTTTGGCTTGCCCTGCTCTATCAGCTTCCTCGCATGGATGGCAGCAAGCAGATCTGGGAGAGTGCTTTTTAAGATTTCGAGATCAGGATAAGCCACTGACACATCTACTTTCCCCTGAAAGTCATCATGGCTCACCACATGGTAGTCATCGTCTAGTATGCTGAAGTCAAACTGATCAAAGAGGTAGTTGCCATCCGAATCGCTGGTGTAGTAGATCTCGTTTTCTCTATTGAATACCACAATCTTCTGACCGCCCTTCTTCTTTCCATTCTGATGGGAGTGGAATACCGCTATGGTCTGTTCATCAAATCCCAGCTCTCCATGAGCTATATCTCCTGTGTGTCCCATCTCTGCAACCAACTCCGGGAAATCAGTGATCGATAGCTTCACCGAAACATTTGACATAGTTACCCAAGGATTGATCATCCTGCTGAGCGTTACTTGTGCCAAGCTATCATTCAGAGCCTTCATACTGATATCCGCTTCTCTGATTGCGATCAGGGGATTATAGATGGCTAGTTCAGTGAGCTCAGTTTCTTCTGCATGAATTTTAATTTTCAGTTTCCCAGGAGGCAGCATCCTTGCAGGAATTTTCATGTTTTGCTGCGTACCATTGGCTTGGAAAATGACACTGTCCTTTGTCATGATCTGCACGGTGATTCCTTCGGTAGGGACTGGATTAGCCATGCTAAGCTCCCAATTATCTTCTTGTAGTCTGGCACTCAGTTCTCCCGATTTGATTTCTTGTGGCTGTTTGGTATTCGGGGCAAACTGAAATGCTACTTCTTGAGTAGTTATATTCCAGGTTGGGTTGGTCGTCTCCACTTGCTTGCGCCAGACTTGTTGCAAGTCTGTACTAGCAGGAAGGATATCCACATGTGCATAGCTGATGCGCTCTGGGGAAATCTTCGGTATGGCCAAAAGTACGTATGCACCATACGCAGACAATGCTTCTTCTATATAAAAACTCCCTTTGGACACAGGAGCGATGGGGATGTGAATGTTAAAGTCTACGATGCGCTTGTCTATCGGATCCACCCAAAGCACATAGTGGGGTACATCAAAATAAGCACTGTCCACTCCCAAATAATAATCTATCGGCTCCTGCTCAAAAACCACACTCTTTTTCAGTTCTAGGCTTTGCTGACCGAAAGCAGATAGCCCTAAAAACATAAAAAGTACTAAAAGAAGCTCTCTATAAAATACAGCCATTACACAAAATTTTCTTTAATATAATGATTTTAGTTCATAGCCTGTGTGCCTGCTGCTATCTTTTTCACCACCTGCTGTCTGCTGCCTGAGGGGTGGTGGATCAGCTCCATGACCAGGTAAGCATCGGAATAGAGCTTAGGCAGTTCTAGCTCTGAGAAATACAATAAGGAAAGAGACCCGTAAGCTTGAGATATCAGCTCTGAGTAAAAACCAAATACCTGCTCTTCCCAAAAATAATGTTCTTGAACATTCCTGATTCGTTCTTTGGATTCGATTACTTCAAAGAAAGTAAGTGGATAAGGTAACATAGAACCAGCATTCTTTCTGTGCGAAGTCCAGTATTTCAAAATAGGCCTATCATCTTCAGTCTTATATAAATGTAAGGGCCTTTGAGAAGTCTTTCCCCTCCATGGATTAATTTTTATACCTTTAACGTCAATTGAGGTTGCCTCACCATTAATCCCTATATATGGTGGATGTTGATCACAGTTTAACACTCCAAATAAACAGATACCATCTGTATTCCTAAAGTGCACAGAATTGGGTTTTTCACGCTCGTCTAATAAAGTAGCACGCTTGCGCTTGGCTGTCACACTGACTTCATCTAGCAAGATGCCTGTATTCTCCATATTGAAGGTGAACTTTGGCTTGCCCTGCTCTATCAGCTTCCTTGCAGGGATAGTAGCAAGTAAATCAGGGAGTATGGACTTTAAGGATTCAAGATCAGGATAGGTCACCGCTACATCCACTTTTCCCTGAAAGTCATCATGGCTCACCACATGGTAGTCATCGTCTAGCATGCTGTAGTCAAACTGATCAAAGAAGTAGTTGCCATCCGAATCGCTGGTGTAGTAGATCTCGTTTTCTCTATTGAATACCACAATCTTCTGACCGCCCTTCTTCTTTCCATTCTGATGGGAGTGGAACACCGCTATGGTCTGTTCATCAAATTCCTGCCCTTCATGTACTATATCTCCTGTATGCCCCATATCCACCACCAACTCTGGAAAGTCAGTGATCGACAGCTTCACTGAGACATCTGACATGGCTATCCAAGGATTGATCAACTTACTCAGCGCTACTAGTGCTAAGCTATCGTTCAATGTTTCAAAGCTGATATCTGCTTCCCTGATTGCGATTAGGGGATTATAGATGGCTAGTTCAGTGAGCTCAGTTTCTTCTGTTTGAATTTTAATTTTCAGTTCCCCTGGAGGTAGCATCCTTGCAGGGATCTTCATGTTTTGCTGTGTACCATTGGCTTGGAACACTACACTGTCTTTGGTCATGATCTGCACGGTGATTACTTCGGTAGGGACTGGATTAGCCATGCTAAGCTCCCAATTATCTTCTTGTAGTCTGGTACTCAGTTCTCCCGATTTGATTTCTTGTGGCTGTTTGGTATTCGAGGCAAACTGAAATGCTACTTCTTGAGTAGTTCTATTCCAGTTTGGGTTGGTCGTCTCCACTTGCTTGCGCCAGACTTGTTGCAAGTCTGTACTAGCAGGAAGGATATCCACATGTGCATAGCTGATGCGCTCGGGGGAAATCTTCGGTATGGCTAAAAGTACATAGGCGCCATAAGCGGACAGTGCCTCTTCTATATAAAAACTGCCTTTGGACACAGGTGCGATGGGGATGTGGATATTAAAATCTACGATGCGTTTGTCTATCGGATCTACCCAAAGAACATAATGAGGCACATCAAAATATGCACTGTCCACTCCCAAATAATAATCAATCGGCTCCTGTTCAAAGACCACACCCTTCTTCAGCTCTAGACTTTGCTGACCGAAGGCAGAAAGCACAGAGAAAAAAAAGAGTGTGGTATAGGAAAATTGAATCTTCATTAATACAAAACTAAGACGGGAAACAGTCTGATTCTATTTTTGAAAGATAGTAGGCAAACTTAATACAATCTTGTGGATTCCCTGTTGATGCACACGCACCTCCATACATTTCTGCTAGAAGAATATAGTATGGACAAAAAAGACTGATTTCCCCCATAAGTTTTTCCTCTAGCTCGCTACATTCTAACAAATCATCCTCCACCTCAAAAGTTAGACAATTTTCTATTAAGTCCACCTCATTCTCCAAGAGCATAGCATTTGTGAGTGGGATACTGCTTGAAGCAAAAACAAACAAGCCAATCAGCATGAAACTTTTTAGTAAATTTTTCATAATATAAAGATTTTAGTTGAATAGCAATATATATATATCAAAATAAAATCTTCAAAACATTATAATCAAACCTAAATATCAAGGTTTCAGTCTTGGCTTCTTCATTGAGAATTTTACTGAAAAAGTCCGAAAAAAAGGTAAATACCTGAGACTTTTTCAGCAAGCTCTAAATACAGCCGATTATGTATTAGAAAATCCTTTTGTTCTCGACTTTCCTACCTAAAAGTGTACCTCAAGCCTATACCAGCTCTAAAGTAAGTCCCGTATTCAGTTGGGAAAATCGGCGATGCCTCCATTAAGAAGCCAAAGTTTCTGGTATTGGCAAATGGCTTTACCAAAACGCCAAGTGGTACGCCCAAGTACAGCCCATCTCTATTGCCTTCTGTACCCAAAAGGAAACCACTGTAGAAATTCACTTCTTCTTTTTGGACGAAATTGTATCCAAATGTACCTTCTATCCCCACTCGGCCTCCTGTAGAAACGCGAGCCTCTCCGAAGATTTTGTTTTCCGGATCAGTTCCGATCGAGGCAAAAGTTGCGGAACTTAATCTATACACTCCTGCGCTGATCTGTGCTTGTGACTCAAGGATCGCTGCAAAAAACAACAGCATCGAAAATAACTTTAAATTTTTCATAAATCGTAAATAGTTGGTTTCCGTTCGTTTTGCAAAGACTTTGCCAAAAATAGGATCAATTCCTAAGAAAGAAGGATTCTTTTCCCCTGCTGATTGCTCTCAAACGCCGCTTCTATGATTTGAAGAACAGCAATGGCTTCGTCAATTTTCACGAAGGGAGCTTCTATTCCATGAATAGCTTTGGCAATATTTTCATAAAAAAGCCTGTAATCCCCACGCGAGGTTTCGTATTTGAAGCTTCGGTCTTCTAGGTAGATGGTTCCCCAACTTTCTTCTGATTCCAAACCCCAATCCGTACCTTGAGGCAATGTCTCTGCTTTCAACGCCCGCTCTTGAACATCCAGACCAAATTTAGAAAAGGAGCCCTTTTCACCTAGTAAAAGGAATTTCGGCATGGGTGCATTGGAAAGTACAGAAGCAGTGAGTCTGACAAAAACATCATCATAGCCCAAAGTAATCTCAAAGAAATCATCAGCAAGAGCACCGGTTCTTTGACTTCGGATATCTCCCGAAATCCATTGAGGCATTCCAAAAAGTATATAGGCTTGATCTATCAAATGTGTTCCCAAATCATAGGTGATGCCATTTCCGGGAACGTCTTTTTCTCGCCAATTTTCAGTTAGCACAGGGCGGAAGCGATCAAAATGAGATTCAAAATGTACCAAACGTCCCAAAATTCCTTCATGTAGAATCTTTTTAATTGTCTGAAAATCTCCGTCTAACCTTCGATTTTGGAAAACCGAAAGCAATAAGCCTTTTTGCGCTGCAATCGCTTTCAACTCCTCGGCTTCCTTGGAAGAAATCGTAACCGGCTTATCTACCACCACATGTTTTCCATAAGAAAGCGCAAGCTTGGCTTGATCGAAATGCAAATGATTAGGAGTGACGATGATAATTAAATCTGCTATATCAGCCTCTAATAAGGTTTCTAAGCTTTTGAATATTTGAACCTGAGGATATTTTTCTTTCGATTTTGTTAAATTTCTTTCTACAACAGCAACTAGCTCCAAATTTTCACAAACAGTTATCAACGGAGCATGGATTTTTTCCCCCACCGATCCATATCCCACCAAAGCCGCTTTTATTTTCGTCATTTTTTAAATATTATGATTATCCGCAATAGTACTAGTATTTGAATATCTCACACTTAATCATGCGGATAATCGTCCTCAGTCTACAGTCAACCGACCACAGCTGATTGTGTTGGACTTCATACACTCTTATAAATGGCTACTACCATAAAAGCTGATATCAGATTAAATATTTTAATTATCTGCTTTCTACACTGTAGCCATTAAAAAATGTTTCACTTATTATATTGGGACTACTGTTGACAGTCGGCCGTTGACCGTTGACTCTCTGACTTTGCCTGAATTTTCTCATTTACATTTTTGCGGATAATCACATTATACATTCATCTCCATTGCCTTTTTTACTAATTCTAAGGCAGAACTTACCCCAAGTTTGGAGTTGATTTTCTTTCTGTGCGACTCTATAGTAAGTTGACTGAGGTGCAATTCTTCTGCGATTTCTCTGTTAATCTTCCCATCTTTTATCATCAGGAAGATTTGTAGTTCTCTTTTAGATAGCTTGTATTTATCTCTAAATGAATCAAAAAAGTAATTATCGCTGTTTTGTTGGATGACTTTTTGAAAACTCATCACGTGACTGCCATCTAAGACTTCTCTGATGGTATAAATCAGTTCATCTGGATCAGCATCCTTGAGAATGTAAGCATTGGCACCAAGTTTTTGGCACTTTTTAAAAATAATCTCTTCGTCATACATGGATAAGACAATGACCTTAGTTCGCGGATATTTTGACTTAATTGCGCTAATGACACCATCTCCACTCATAACCGGCATATTCATATCTGTAAGGACTACATCTATTTGGTTATTTTCAAGAAAATTGATCAATTCCTGACCATTGATGAAAGTCCCGCAAATCTGAAAATCCTCTTCCTCAGCAAGGAGGCCTTCGATTCCTTTGGCGAATAGTTTGTGATCGTCTGCGATTGCTATTTTTATCATGATAAGGGTAATTATCCAAAAGATAGCTTATGCAAATCAATTTGGCAATAAAAGTTTGATTTGCGTGCCTTTTCCTAGGTTGGAATCGATTTCTATCGTGCCACCGATTGTCTTCATTCTTGATTTTAAATTATGCATACCAGAACCATTACTCTCTTTTGTGGTGTCGAAGCCGATGCCATTGTCTGTGATTAGCACTTCCAAATGTTCGGATATAAAGTTTAGGTCTACTCGAATCAACTTGGGTTTAGCATGTTTGATTGCATTGTTGAGGCATTCTTGGATCACTCTGATTAAAACAAGTTTCCTAGAGTTTTCAAAATCTTGCAATTCGCCTTTCGTTTCAAATTCTATTTTACAAAACTCCAACTGCTCAAGCTTGTCGAGTTCTTTTCTAATAAACGTTTCCAGATCGACTGTTTCCACCCAATCTAAATTGAGGGTTTTGGAAAGTGTTCTAACTTCCTTGATAACTTGATTGATTAGCAGCTTTCCTTCATAAACCTTATCATCCTTGGTGCTGTTGAGCGTAAGTTTTGTGAGGGAAAGAAGCTGCCCAATATTGTCATGGAGCTCTCTGCCCACGTGATTAAGTGTTTCTTCTTGAATTTCTTTCTCTACATTCAGGATGGTCTTCTCAAATTCAGCTTTTAAGCTTTCTAGTTTTTGTTTGTTTTTGATTTGCCTGCTTCTGTGAATCAATACCATAGTAACGATAAAGCCAGCCATCAGCAAGGTCAGCAGTGACCCAAATAGAATCAAAAGAAAAATATTACTGCCTTCATTTCCCATGGCTTACAATCCTAGATTTCAAATCATTTTGGATCCCTAATTTAGGCTTTTTGTACTGATTTTTTTAAGTAGGGAAGATAAAAAGCCAGTCCCATTCCTAAATACATGATTACTGCCATTGTTCTTTTTATAGAACCTAAAATTAAAATTAGATTTCGATCTAAATCAGTTACAAATGTTACAGAAGAAAAGTAAAGGAAAGTAGTTGTATAAAATAAAAATACACAGGTAGTAATCCAAAATAGAGGATTCAAAGGCAGTTTTTCATCGATAAACCAGTCTTTTAAGAAGACAGAAATAAAGAAGTAAATGCAACAAAGAATAATCATAAAGCTCCCCAAAGAAAAAGAGTAGGTATGAAAAGTATGTAAGTCTTCAATATAAAGGGTATAGATAATTCCCCAAAACAGAAATGAAATGGAGGCTATTTTGATTAGGAGTTTTGCTTTTTTAGATTCAAAAAAACTTTCGAAAAGCCATAGGATCAATACAGTCTCCAAATAAACAAAGAATATGTTGTAGACATCAATGTTGTTTATTTTCCTTGGAACAGTATAGGCTCCATATGACTCAAGACACAATCCTAGTAATAAAATAATAAATGTGATAAGATGTTGCTTCTTAAAGCTGCTTTTTAAAAAAAAGTGAGGTATGCTTAAAAGCAACCCCACTAAAATTACAGCTACATACCAATCTATATGTTCCATTCTTTATATTTTTAGCAATCTGGAGGACACATTCTTCCTCCATTCCAGCCATCATCCTCTTCTTCGGATTCAGGATCTTGGTTTTGAATTACTTCTTCCAGATCTGCCTCGATCAAATTTGTTGGTACCAAAACTAAGGAAATTCTTCCAATTTAGTCTTTTCAAATCAGCTATTGAGAAAAGAATTGAAAACCCCATTTAATTTTTTTTTTCGGATCTATTGAAATAAGGAAGGTAGAATGCAAGACCCATTCCTAGGTACATGATCACTGCCATTATTCTTTTTGAAGTACTTAAAATTAAAATTAAATTTTTATCTAAGTCTGTTAGAAATATTACTGATGAAAAGTATAAAAAAGTACTTGTATAAAACAGAAATATAAAGGTTGAAATCCAAAAGAGCGGATTAAGGATTAGCTTTTCATCTAAAAACCAATCTTTCAAGAAAATTGAAACAAAGAAATAGATACAGCAAATAATAATAAGTAAACTTCCGAAAGTAAAAGATAAGGTCTGAAAAGTATCTAGTTGACCTAAATATAAACTATAGCCTACTCCCCACAACAGAAAAGCAATCATAGCCATGTTAATCGAATTTTTAATTATTTTAGTTTTCAAAAAACTTTTGAAAAACAAAAGTATTAATATCGTTTCTAAGTAAATAAAGAAAAGATTGTATGCAATGGTATTATTGATTTTTCTTAGCAAAGTATATGTTCCGTAAGTTTCTAGACATACACTTAGAAGTAAGATTAAAAAAATAATAAAGTGTTGATTTTTATATTTGTTTGGAAAAAAAAATGAGGGGATGCTTAAAAGCAGCCCCATTATAATTAAACCGATATACCAGTATTTCATATTTTTTAATTGGTTATGCATTCCGGTGGGCATAACATCCCTCCATTCCAACCATCATCATCTTCGTCAGATGTAGGCTCTTGAACATGGTTTACCTCTTGTAGACCCTCTTCCGTTAAATTTGTCGGAACCAAAACTAATGAAATTCTTCCAATATAGTCTTCTCTTTTTGGGCGATCTGCTGGGATCATCGAAATAGTTTCCTTGTCATACTGACCGAAAAACATTTTCAAGCCTCCAGTTTTCCCATCTGCATCAGCCTTTGCCAAAGCCGCTTCAATAGTTTCTCTGTTAAACCACACCCAGTTTGTTTGCTCTTTGATAGGTTTGCCATCAGCACCTATGCCTGGTTTGTTGATCTTTCCATTCTTCGCATAATTTTCGCGGAATTTTTTAATTAATCCTTTTTTCATGTTTTATTTGGTTAGTTGTTTGTTATTGGGCAGATAAACTGAAAAGGCATGATGTTTAATTTATTTCAGTTTTAAACTTATTTTTTTACTAGAAAGCATTTGAATTTCTTTTCGATATAAAGAACGGGATAAAAAAAGAAAGTCCAAATGTCAGGTACATAATACCAGCTAGCAAACGGTTGAAATTAAATAAAAGCGCTACATTTTCAATAATAGGCTTTGGGTAAAATTGATAGGTCCCAAAGAGTAAAACCGCTTCGCAATAGAAAAATAACAAGGCACAAACAATCCAAAAGTGAGGGACACTTAAGATATTCCTTTCAGCGAAGATTTTTAGATTCAAAATTTTTGAGAGAAAGTGAACACTTAAAATAATAATGGCTATGGCAAAAGGGAGAAAAGAAAAGAACTGAAAAGTACTTGTGATATCTTGAAAGAAAAGTGTGTTTCCCAATCCCCAAGTCATCATAGAAATGGTAATGAGTCTAATTTTTTTCTTTACTAAAGCGTCGATTTCTAAAGTATAGAAATAGAAAATTAAAAGGACAGACTCTAGGTAAACCCATCCGATATTGTAGAGGAGAGAATTGTTGATTGACCTTGATGCGGTATAATCTCCAGTAATCTCCATTAAAAACACTAAAAAAAGGATTGCAAGGATGACACCATGATTTTTGATTTGAGGTTTGTTTTTGATTCCCCAAAATAAAACAGAAGCAAATAGGCTAACTCCTATGCAAACGAGATAAAAATTTGGACTCATGTACCTTAGCTATAGATTAATTACAAAGTTAAGAGATATAAAACCTCTAAAAAATACCCTGAACAGGGTATTTTTTAGAGGTTTCTTTCGAATCAGTGCTTTTATTGACAATGGTAAAAGTCTAGGTTGAACTTGTATTTGTATAATACTTCTGGGCGACCAACCTCACATTTTAATGCAAGCTTTACCTTTATTCCTAGGCGATTCTTAGTCTCACATATTTTAAGGAGTTTTCCCTACACTTCTGCTGGAACCTGTACCACATTCCCAGACGAGCCTGTCCCGCAGAATTGCGGGAGAATGAAACTTGATTAACCCCGCATGCCAATGCGGAGGAAAAGAATAATCAACCACATCCCCCAACAACACCGAAGGTGTTGAATCATCTTCTCCCTTTAAGTCTCTTATACCAAACTCAACTCCTCTGGAGTTGGTAGTATCTAGTATTGAGGATTGTTCTTTTCACCTTAGATTGGTTCTCCCGAAATCCTGCGGGACAGGCTCATTCGGGAACGGTGCTTTAAAATCAACCGATATTTTACTGGGCAGTAATTACCTTTATATCTTTCTCCTACTCTTGAGTTAGTATATTCTACATTTGATGAGCCAACCCTATTCCAAGCAAGCCTGTTCAGCAGTATTACATCTGACCTTCCCAGATGAACCTGTTCCACAGAATTGAACCCTATATTCCCGAAGGGAATGAACCATGATTAGCCCCGCATGCCAATGCGGAGGAAAAGAATAATCAACCCCACCTCCCAACAACACCGAAGGTGTTGAATCATCTTCTCCCTTTAAGTCTCTTATATCAAATTCAACTCCTTCGGAGTTGGTGGTTTTTAGGTTATGTTTTTCATCCATACCACCGGATTTTTATCCTGGGTTAATCAGATTTGTTCCCATTCGGGAACGGTAATACTAAAGTTTGCTTGAATTTAAAGTAGATATTTTTCATCAAAAATGACCCCATGATCATTCAATAACTTTTTATACTCCTCTAAATATGAAACATGCTTATGATGTTCTTCTTGATTGATGATATAATCAATTAGCTTATCCTTACTATTCGCATTGACAGTAAAAGCCCCATAACCTTCTTGCCATCCATTCCAATCTTTAAAAAGTAGCTTATCTTTTATTAATGTAGATGTAGATAGTTTGATATCTTTCACCAAACTTGCCAATGAAATTGATTGATGAATATGTGTAAAAATATGGATATGGTCTTCGACTCCATTTAAGCGGTAGAGATGGCAGTTTTTATTTTTCAAATACCCATAGATATAGGCAAATAGTTCTTTTTTATTGCTTTGAGTTATAGTTTTTTCTCTTTTATATGTTGAAAAGACAATGTGATAAAGTAGAGATGTGTAAGTGCTCATGATTAAATAGTTAATGTTAAAAATCATAACTAAGATAGAAAGATTAAAAAAATAATTCAAGGTGTAAGGATAGTTGATTTTCATTATCTAACCTGCCTTCATGAAATTCAACTCCTTCGGAGTTGGTAGTTGTTAGGTTATGTTTTTCATCCATACCACCGGATTTTCATCCGGGGTTAATCAGATTTGTTCCCATTCGGGAACGGTGCTTTAAAATCAACCGATATTTTACTGTTAAGCAATTACATTCATATCAATCTACCATTCCTAAGTGAGTCTCTCCAACATTTGAGGAGCCAACCCTATCCCCAGCAAGCCTGTTCAGCAGAATTAGATCCCACATTCCCGAAGGGAATGAACCATGATTAGCCCCGCATGCCAATGCGGAGGAAAAGAATAATCAACCACATCCCCCAACAACACCGAAGGTGTTGAATCATCTTCTCCCTTTAAGTCTCTTATACCAAACTCAATTCATCTGGAGTTGGTAGCAGCTAGTATCGAGGATTATTCTTTCCACCGGATTTTATCAGGGGTTAATCAGATTTGTTCTCCCGAAATCCAGCGGGTTGGGCTCTTTCAGGAAAATAGCTTTAAACTTTACTTCCCGCGATTATTTATAAGATCGGTTGAAATAGTTAAATGAAAAATATAAAAGAGTAGTTTGATATACCTAAACCCAAAAGAAGTAAAACATGATTAGGAATGATCCTAAAATCGAAAATCCTAAAACGATAATTTCACTTTTTTTGATGAGATGTTCTTTATTCTTGAAGATCAGTGCGGCAATGGCTACAAATAAGATGCATCCTAAAAATGTCGATTGAATGAAAATAGATTCTGTGATTCTCTCTCTTAAACTAATGTAAAAAAGAATTAAAATAAATGTTAGGGCACTTAAAGATTTGTTAAGCTTCATTTTATTACTATTTCATAAAGTGTTATCCAATACTAATCAATATAATACACAAAAAAAAGGGAGTCGATTTCTCAACTCCCTTCTTCTATATAAGCTTTATGGTTTTAAGCTGGCTTCTTAGCAGAATCGGCCTCGTTAGCAATTTCTCTTTTCATCAAATCCACCACAATTGGAGTCGCAATGTAAATAGAAGAATAAGTACCTACCAATACACCAATGAAGAGTGCAAAAGAGAATCCTCTCAATACTTCACCACCGAAGATAAGTAACACCAATACTACGATCAAAGTAGTAAATGAAGTAATCAATGTTCTGCCCATCGTTTGGTTGATGGCGTCATTGAACATTTTCACCAATTTAGAAGTACCTCTATTTTCGATATTTTCTCTGATTCTATCAAATACAATCACAGTATCATTGATCGAGTAACCTACTACAGTTAGCATCGCTGCAATAAATACCTGATCGATCTCAAATGTAGCTCCCAGTGCACTAGCAATAGCGAATGCAGCAATTACAAAGAACACATCGTGAACCAATGCAATGATGGAACCTAGAGAGAACTGCCACTTACGGAATCTCAACAAGATGTACAAGAAGATAGCTACTAACGCGAAGAACATCGCCTCTCCAGAAGAAGCTTTGATGTCGTCTGCCACTGTAGCTCCTACTTTAGAAGAACCCGTGATAGCAAATTGACCATCTTGAAGGTTCAAAGCATCATCTGCCAAAGTTAATCCAGTTACAGTAGCGATACCTTCTTTTACTTTTTGCTCTACCTCTGCATTAGAAGCATCATCATCTTCATTGATCAAATAGGAAGTAGTCACTTTCAAGATGTTGTTTCCACCAAAAGTTTTTACTTCTACAGAACCATCAAACTCACCATCCAAACCAACTTTTAATTCTGATGTAGCAATTGGTTCGTTGAATTCGACGATATAGGATCTACCACCGGTGAAATCCACACCAAATTTCAATCCACTGATTAATGCAACTGCCAAACCAACAACGATAAATCCTGTAGAGAATATATATGCAACTTTACGCTTACTCAAGAAGTCGATATTCAAGTCACTCAATACATTTTTGGCAAAAGGAGTTGCGAAAGAAATGGAACTCTTATCTCCACCTTTTTTGCTCATCCAGTACACAATCACTCTTGTGATAAATACAGCTGAGAAAAATGAAGATGCAATACCAATCATCAATACAATAGCAAAACCTTTCACTGGACCTTGACCCAAAGCATAAAGAATCGCTCCAGTTAAGAATGTCGTTACGTTTGAATCCAAAATAGCAGAGAATGCTTTGTTGTAACCTTCGTTGATTGCTACCAATAAGCCGGAACCATTTCGGAGTTCTTCCTTGATCCTCTCGAAGATCAAAACGTTAGCATCTATCGACATACCAATAGTCAATACAATACCTGCGATACCTGGCAAGGTCAATGCAGCACCAAGCTGTGCCAAAATACCCAAGATAAAGAAGATGTTAAATACCAATGCTGCGATAGCAACAAAACCACCTTTTGCATAGTATGCAACCATGAACAATACAACCAATACCAAACCTGCAATCATTGAAATCACACCTTGATTGCTGGCTTCCTTACCCAAAGTAGGACCAACAAATGCTTCTTCTACGATTTTTGTTGGTGCAGGTAAGCTACCTGATTTTAGAATGTTAGCTAAATCTTTTGCTTCGTCCAAAGTGAAATCACCCGTGATTTGAGATTGACCACTTGGAATCTCTCCTTGAATTGTTGGAGCTGTATAAACATAATCGTCTAGGACAACAGCTATTCTTTTTCCGATATTCTCAGCAGTCAGTTTTCTCCATTTTCTAGCACCATCAGCATTCATTTGCATGCTCACAGCTGGTCTTGAAGACTGATCAAGCTCTTGTCTTGCGTCAGTGATGACATCACCTTCCAAAAGCGCTTGGTCCGAGTTTCTAGTCATTTTGATTCCATAAAGCTCTAACAACTCCATTCCGTCAGCTGCCTGTGGCTTCACTGCCCAAAGGAATTTTATATCTCTTGGCAATACAGATTTTACATCTTCTCTCGCGAAGATTCTATTGATTGTTACTGTATCTCTGATTTCATAGATCAAACCATAATTGGCTTTTGTCAATGCGAAAATTGGAGAGATTTCAGATGAAAAATCAGAAGTGCTGTCCCCATCTGCCAATTGCTGCTCAAGAGAAGAAGCTTCTTCTTCAGCTGATTCAGTTTCTGTATCAGTAGTTGCGTCTGCAGCCGTTGGAGATTTGCTTGCTTTAGCTTCTGCTACTAAAAGTGCATTTGCAGCTTCTAGCTCACTTGAATAATCATTGATTTCTGCAACTTCCCAGAACTGTAGCTTGGCAACTCCTTGAAGTAAATTTCTAACTCTTTCTTGGTTGTCTACTCCTGGCAATTCGATTTGAATTCTACCAGAACCTTGGATTCTCTGAATGTTTGGCTGAGAAGTACCGAATCTATCAACACGTGTTCTCAAGATATTGAATGATCTTTCGATGGCATTTTCAATCTCAAGATCGATAATACCTAAAATATCAGCATCAGTTGATTCCAAAGAAATTCTACCTCTGTTTGCTGCGGTAGCAAATACTGTGTTTAGATTTTTGCCTCCTGCTTTAGACTGCCAAGAACTGTAAAAAAGATCTACAAATTTCTCGTTGGTAGTTTTTGCAGCTTCTGTAGCTTCTTCCAATGCAGCATTGAACATCGGGTCTTTGCTGTTTCCAGAAAGTCCTTTGACAATTTCTACAGGAGAAACTTCAAGGGTAACGTGCATTCCACCCTGCAAATCAAGACCCAAACCAAGTTCGGTTTCTTTGATTTCTTTGTAAGTGAAATCCGCTCCTAAGAAGTTGTAAACTGGCTCCCTATAAATAGAGTCCAAATAAGATTGTTTTTTTCCGAAGTCAACATTTCCGACTTCATCAGTAGCATACTCTACAGCTTTCTGCTGAATATTGCTCGATACAAATGTGAATGACAAGTAGTACAGACAAAGCGCTGTAACGATTACTGTCAAAAACACAATAACACCTTTGTTACGCATAGTAATTGTATAATTATAGATTGATTTTTAAAATGAATAGAGAAAGTAGAACATCTTAAAATGGATGTTCAAAAATTGAAGGGAAGAAGGTTGTTCAGGGAGCATTGGTCGAAATGATCCTTTCAAAAAGTATTTCCCTGAATTCTAAATCGATGATCGCTTGACTTAGCGCTAAAGAAGCTGAAGGAGCTTCAAAATTTATAATTTCATAAATGATGTAATATACCTGACTACCTAAAGTGGTCACGAATGGGACAACCGCGTCAACTGCTACATCTAAAAAAGTCTGATTTTTCTGAGTACCTTCTTTCTCCGAAGAAGTCTCTTGTTTTTCTGTATTGTCATCCTGCGAAAGGTTCGGGAAATATTCCATGCCAGAGACAAGCATGCAAAAAAACATCACCATTACGAGTGTGATGCGTTGCTTGAATAGGTTGATATTTTCTTTTTCTACTTTCACGGGCTGCAAATATATAAATAATTGAAAACTTCCATAGCGAATTGTCCCAAAACTTGATTTTTGTATTGAAAATCAGTAGGTTAAATCTTTGCTCGTAGGTAAGTTTTGATCACATCGAGCGCTTTATCGAAATTTCTGTTATTGGGTACAATCAGATCAGCATCATGTTTAAATGGCTCAATGTATTTTTCGTAAGTCGGCATCACGTGACTTTCGTACCTGTAAAGCACATCATCTAAATCATAACCTCGCTCTACTTTGTCTCTGACAATTCTTCTTTTGAGTTTGATGTACTCTTTGGCATCTATAAAAACTTTGAGATCCAGCAGGTTTGCTAATTCTGGATAGTAAAGCACAAAAATACCTTCTACCACTACCACGGGAGAAGGTACAAATTCTAGGATTTTTGGTTTTTTGTTTGGATTATTAAAAGTGTACTCTTGTCTATAAACAGTCTCTCCTGCTTGAATTTTCTTGATATCTAGCGCGTATTGTTCGAAATCAATAGAGCTTGGCATGTCGAAATTATGTACTCCTTTATCATCAATAGGTTGCTGATGTCTAGGTTTGTAATAATTGTCTTGTGAGATTAAACAAACTTGGTTTGGTTCAAAGGAGTTAAGTAGTTTGTCTAAGAAAAGGGTTTTTCCGGAGGCGCTTCCACCTGTGATTCCGACAATGTAAGGCTTGCTCATGGAGGACAAAATTAGGGATTTATTTCAAAAACTGCACAAGTGCCTTTACAGCTTTTCCCCGGTGACTGATTTCGTTCTTTTCTTCCATAGTCAATTCAGCAAATGATTTGTGAAATCCTGAAGGTTTAAAGATCGGATCATATCCGAATCCACCTGTGCCCGTCCGTTTATCTAGTATCTCGCCTGCTGCAACTCCTTCGAAGGAATGTTCCTCTCCGTTTAAAATTAGCGCAATGACAGTTCTGAATTTTGCCTGACGATTGGTCTTTCCATCAAGATTTTTTAAAAGAAGATCAATATTTCTTTCATCACTTCTTGGCTCTCCTGAATATCTTCCTGAGTAAACACCTGGTTCTCCGTTCAAAGCATCAACTTCTAATCCCGTATCATCAGCAAAACAGTCTACACCATAATGATCTTTGACGTAGCGGGCTTTTTGAAACGCATTGTGGTCTAGCGTATTTCCTGTCTCAGGCAATTCTTCATGACAGCCGATCTCTTCCAGTGAAACTATTGTAAAATCATTCCCAAGAGCAGCTTTTACCTCCTCGATTTTCTTCTTGTTATTTGTAGCAAAGCAAATTTTCATCCTGTAAAAATAGATGATTTTTTATTGAGTTTAAAGGTTACAAAATTGTAATGTTTTATAGTTGGGGCTTAGCGTGAGTGTATTCACCTGATCCCCCAATCCCTCAATCAACCAGTAACCAAACCCACATTCCCAAATAAATATCTCCATCCCAAAACCTTCCAACTTCCTCAACTTTTCCAACTTTACAACTCCTTTTCCCTAACTTTGGGCAAAATATTAATAGAATGAAAAAGGTAACAGTTTATTGTGGTTCAAATAAGGGGAGGAATCCGATGTATGTCACTGCTGCGCAATCCTTGGCAACTGAGATGATTAGAAGAGATATGGCTCTAGTTTATGGAGCTGGAAATGTAGGGTTGATGGGAGTGATAGCCGATAAAATGCTGGAAGCAGGGAAGGAAGTCTATGGGATTATTCCTCAGAAGTTGGTTGATATTGAAGTAGCTCATATTGGCTGCACGGAATTGACAGTAGTAGAGACGATGCGTGACCGAAAGTGGCTGATGGCTGAGAGAGGTGATGGTTTTGTGGCTATGCCAGGCGGAATCGGTACTTTTGAAGAGTTATTTGAGATCATGACGCTCAATCAATTAGGATATATTAGAAAGCCGCTTGCACTTTATAATGTGAATGGATACTATGATAAATTAATTGATTTTTTGAAGTTCAGTTGTGAGGAAGGATTCCTGCATCAGGCACAGTTAGATTTGCTGATTATCTCTGCTGATCCAGTGGAGTTATTAGATAAAATGGCTGCATTTCAACCTAAGTTTATCGAAAAATGGGAAGTCAAATAGACATCCCAAACACTTCCCTAAATGCTTATCCGAATGCTGAAATAAAAGTTGTTCATTCAGATAATCTGGAAGAATTTCTCCTCTAAACGCAAATTTTATATTAAATCAGCGATCGTAATCGCAAAATTTATATGAATTTTGCGATTACATTGTTTTTTCAAGGATTGAAATCAGCTTCTCTAAATAAACTTGATCAGTTTCATCAAAGTCAGCAAGCTTGTCTGAATCAATATCCAAAACACCAGCTACTTCACCATTTGAAGAAAAAGGAAGGACGATTTCTGATTTGGAAGCAGAACTACAAGCGATATGTCCTGGAAATGCGTCGACATCTGGCACGAGCTGTGTCTTGTTTTCTTTCCACGCAGTACCACAAACACCTTTTCCTAGATTGATTCGTGTACAGGCGATAGGTCCTTGGAATGGCCCCAAGACCAATTGATTGTCTTTGACGAGATAGAATCCTACCCAAAAGAATCCAAAAGATTCCTTGAGCACCGCCGAGATATTTGCCAGATTAGCGATTAGATCCTTTTCTCCACTGATCAATGCTTCAATTTGAGGAAGAATAGCCCCATATTTTTCTTCTTTGGAAGCTTCTGTTGGTATAAATAGTGATTCTGCCATGTCTTATATTCTGTTTTTTTATTTGCTCCAAACTTTCAATTCATCTCCGAAAACTTCTGATTTGTGGATCATTTTCCCTTGGACTTGTGGAGCAGCAATTCCTTTTCCGAAATTGATTTGTCCTGTAAACACGCGGGCTTCATCCCAAAGTTCAGCGTCTATTAATTTTTGGAGTAAAAATGTGCCTCCCTCCACGAGTATGCTTTGAATCTTGCGCTGGTAGAGAACCCGGAATATTTCCCCCAGAGCAAAATCAGGGTCTAATTTGATGTATTCTATGTTTTCGGACTTTTCGTCTTTAACCAAATTAAAACAAATGGTACTTTGACTTTGATCAAAAACGGAAAGTTCTTGACTGAGCTGCAACATTCGATCAATGACTATTCGGGTGGGGTTTTTTCCATCCCAATCCCTTACATCAAGTTTTGGGTTGTCATATCTCGCTGTATTTGTTCCTACCATAATACCATCCTCCTCAGCTCTCCATCGGTGTACCAACTGCCTGCTGTATTGATTGCTGATCCATTTGGAATCGTAATTTTCTCTTGCAACAAAACCATCCTGAGTCTGGGCCCATTTCAAAATAATGTAGGGTCTTTGTTTTTCGATGTAGGTAAAAAATCTTCGATTTTGATAGCGGACTTCTGCTTCTAGAATTCCTGAAATCACCATGACTCCTGCATTTCTGAGGATTTCCATCCCTTTTCCGCCAACAAGAGGGTTAGTGTCTACTGCTCCAATGACAACCTCCTTTACTCCTTTATCGACCAACAAATTGGCACAAGGAGGAGTTTTCCCAAAGTGTGCACAAGGTTCCAAGGTCACATAAACGGTGGCTTCTTGAAGGACACTTTGATCATTTACTTGCGAAATCGCATTGGGTTCGGCATGGGGCCCACCATAATATTCATGATAGCCTTCAGCGATGACTTGATCCTGATGGACGATTACACAGCCAACCATTGGATTGGGACTTGTATTTCCCATTCCTAATTCTGCGAGCTCGATAGCTCTTCGCATGAATTTGATGTGATTTTCCAAAACGGGATTTAATCTTCTTTTGGTCTTAAGGTTATATTACCTAATTGCGTAACGGTCTGTGGCTGAACAATCACCGTGGGGATTGTATCTGCTAAGAAATCATCATTTTTTGGGATGATGTAAATGGTGTATGTGCCTTCTAATCCTCTAAAAAGGAATTGGCCATTGGCCCTCACGTTTACTCCAGTTGTAATGGTGTCATTTTGTTGGATGGCATACAAAAACGCATCTTCTCTATTCGGCCTGATACTTCCAGATATTTCGCCAGTATTGACTTTGGTAAAGGCACTTAGTTGTGGGGTGAATTGATAACTTTCTAAAGGTCTTTCGGGAGCTTTTAAAGACCGAAGTAAATCAAAATCAATGTAAATGTCATGTGAAATTCCTGGTCTTAATTCAAAATTCATATCTATTGCTAAACCTGCTTTATTTTCTTCAGGAAGATCTAAATCGATTCTTAAACCATCTTTTCTTAAATATTTTTCATTCCCTAAGCGCAGGGTAATTTTAGATATGTTCCCCACATTGATCTCTCCTCTCCCAATCAATACTTCTTGTCCTGCAATCAGCTGGGCAATATCAACTAACTTGTCGCCTGCTTGATATGGAAAAAATATGGACTCGGGTCTTTCTTCCCTTCCCGGAGATACTATTTGAATATCAACTCCTAAAACCTCAACCCAAAGTGCTTCAATGTCTGCTGGTGCATCGACCAAGAATACGTTAAGCAGCGCACCTGTACGCTCTTCTGTGCCAGTGCAGGAAAATAGAACGAAAAGTAGAAAACTGAGAATTTGTATTTTTTTCACGACTTAAAATTAAAGAAAGATTGTGGATTGTACGAAATTCTGATAAAATAGGTCAAAAAAATAACCCGAGGATACTTCCACGGGTTATTTTCAAGCGTTCAATTACGATCATTCTCCGCCATCAGTTTCAGGCGCAAGTTCTAATTCAATCAGCTCTAGGGTTGTTACTTGACCTTTTACAGTTGGGATATTTCTTAGCGTATCAGCAAGATAAAGTTCATTTGGTAGGATTGAAAGTGTGTATTCGCCTTCAATCAAGCCTCTGATCATAAATGATCCATTTTCACTGGTAAAAGTACTTACTGAATCATCATTAATGATTGCAATTACTCTAACAGGAGCGGCTTCTATAGGAGTGATTACCCCTTCGATTGTTGCAGATTCCTCAGCAATAGCCCTTAATACTGGTTTCAATATATATTGACCTGAGTTGCCAGCTTTCACAATTGATCTTCCGGCATCAAAGTCGAGAACCAAATCATAAGAAATACCAGCCATCAAAGGTTTATCGATCTTGATTTTGAGTCCACTTTGTTGAGCACTAGGTGTTTTCAAATCAATTTTATCATCACCCTTCATTAGATAGTTGTTGTCACCTAAAATCAATCTGATTTGTGAGATTTCTCCAGCAGGAACTTCTACTTCACCAAGATTTGCAGCATTTCCACCTACTAATTCGAGTAGATTAATCATGTTGTCATCAGCGGCATCATTCCCAATATTGATCCAAGCAGATCCGTTATCTTCGTTTTCACCTTTAGGTAAAATCTGAACACCCAGTACTTCTACCCAAACAGCATCATAATCAGCAGGAGCATCGACTAAGAATACGTTTACTCTTGCATTACCTTCTGAAATTCCATTATCATCTTCCTGATTACAAGAAAAAGCGAAAATGGATAGTGCTGCTAGGAACAGCACATTAAAATTTTTAAAATAAGTTTTCATAATTATGTTGGTTAATTTAGTTTTCTAGATTGACATTTTTTCAATCAATGTGCCAATGTATTTTGTGATTATGAATTTTTGATGAAAGACAGTAGAGACTACTTGATTTTGTTGAATAGATTGTATTTTTGGCAATGATGAAATGGGAAAAGTTACTAACTGCTGGAAGGTTTGATCCGAAAAATATCAAGCAGCAGCCTGAAAATCAGTTTAGAAGTGAACCAGAGAGAGATTATGATCGAATCATTTTCTCAGCTCCTTTTAGAAATCTTCAAGACAAAACGCAGGTGTTTCCTCTTCCTGATCACGACTTTGTACACACCCGATTGACGCATAGTTTGGAAGTGTCATCAGTCGGCAGGACTTTGGGAAAAACAGCAGGGGAATTTCTCCTCAATAAATACCCACATTTAAAAGACTCGACGATTAGTGCAGCGGACATCGGGGCTATAGTGGCTGCTGCGGCACTAACTCACGATATTGGTAATCCTCCTTTTGGGCATGCAGGAGAAACAGCGATTTCAGATTTTTTCAAATTCCATCCCTACGGACAAGTTTGGCAGCGACACGTGACGGCTGAGCAATGGGCAGATCTTTGTAATTTTGAAGGGAATGCTCAAGGTTTTCGCATGCTAGTAGCTAAAAATAATGGATTGAAATTGTCCTATGCTACTTTAGCTGCTTTTACAAAATATCCTAGGCCAGCTCATATTTTTGAAAAAGAACGAAAACGAAGAAGTCAGAAAAAATTTGGGTATTATTCAGATCAAGCGGAAGATTATAGACATTTAGGAGAAATACTAGGTATAGAAAAAGCTGAGAATGGCTGTTATTTAAGACATCCACTAGCGTTTTTGGTAGAGGCTGCTGATGATATTTGCTATAGTATTATAGATTTGGAGGATGGCTGTACATTGGGTCTAGTTACTTTAGAGCAAACAATCGAGTTGCTAGCTTCCATTTTAAAAGAAAGATTTGATGCCGGGAAGTTAGAGACTTACCAAACACAAACTCAAAAATTAGCAATTCTGAGAGCAATGGCAATCAATCAATTGATCCAAGAAACTGTACTAGCTTTTGAGGAAAATGAAGAAGCCATGCTCAAAGGAGAATTCGATCAGGCCTTAACCGAGATCATTCCTTCAGCCCAAGCATTGGAGATTATATCCGATTTGTCTGTCAAAAAAATATACAGATCCAAACCTGTTCTTGAGAAAGAGGCTGCAGGTTTCCAAGTTTTAGAAGGACTTCTTGAGGTTTTTTCCAAGGCTTTGAATCATAAATTCTATCAAACAGATCTGTATTCTGGCCAAGATAAAAGTATTCTAAGATTGCTTCCTGAAGACTTTCCTTTGGATGGTTGGGAGACCAATGTAAATCCGTACCCGATGCTCCGTGTTTTGATGGACTTTATCTCTGGAATGACCGATAAATATGCACTTAATTTATACAGAAGAGTAAAAGGGATAGCATTACCTGGGGCTTGATTTTAAGCATAAGTTCATTATTGCTAATCTAGTTAGCAATTTTATATAGTTATTGCTAAATGATTTAGCAAAAAGAATAGGGTAATCAATATGGTAACAACAACATTAAATAAATCCCGAATCATTTTAAAGGTATTTTTGTAATTAATATTCTAGAAGGTTTCCTGATTGTCGTCGAGATTATCAAATTTATTAATCTACAGAATTCTATTTTTTGCTTTGTTAAATGATTTAGCCTAGCATATTAGGATCTTAAAAACTAATTAGTTAATTTAGACTAAACTCTATTTATATGAAATATTCTTTCCTTTTGTTATTAGGCTTTTTTATTTGGTCATGTGGATCTAATGATCAAAAATCAAGCTCAGAATCCTCTTTTTCCATTGTCGTAAGTCAAGATACATTACTGGTAAATACCGGTGAAGAAATAGTAATGGCAGGTTCCAACATGTGGCTCTCAGTACTAAGTGAGGATAAAAAAATGCTCTATAATCTTGATAGAAAATCTTTGAATCTGGAAATCTTTGATTTGGAAGAGCTGAAGCTAGTCAAAAAGGCACAATTCAATAATGATGGTCCAAATGCACTGTCAGCTTATGTAATCAGTATGCGGAATTGGTCAGATGGAAATCTGTTTTTACATGGATTTGATAAAAGTGGAGTGTATGATTTTGAAGGAAATTTAATTGAAAAATTGAGTTTTCATCCAGTCGATTATGCAGATAGCAATCCGGATACTGATTTCTCTTTCAAAAGCGAATATGTGTTTTTGAATGATAGTACGGTAATTATTGGTTTGATGAGCATGTTTGAAAATATTCCTTCAATTGCAAAACTACATCTGAAACAGCAAAAAATGGAGTTGATCGACTTCCCCTATGCGGAAAGATTGGATAAATTCTCTGTTGTTTTGGATGGCGATATTATGATGGCTTCTATAGGAAGCGTGTATAAGCAGAAGCATGGTGATAAAGTTCTTATCCACTCTAATTACTTTAATGATTGTCTGGTTTTTGATCCTGAAACACAAGCATACGAGCAGATTGAATATGAAAGTCAACTTACTTCAAATCAAAAAGAAGGAGGCCACCAGCAAAAAGTGAGTACTAGGGAAGAGTTCAGTGAGCAACAAAAAATATTGAGAAAACAAATTGAATTTGGTCGATGGGCTTGGGATGATAGCAATCAAAATTTTTATAGACTATCATACTATGATACTTCAAGCTTCGATAATCCTGAAAGTATACAAACGAGAGTTTTTTTAACGGTTTTTGATTCAAATCTTAAAATGCTAGCCGAAAAGGAATTGGAGGACTACAGAAAAAGACCTGGGTCCTACTTCGCCAAAGATGGAAGCCTGTGGATTCATGAAAATGTAGATGACGATTTGGGCTTTGTTAGGTTGAAAATAGAGAGGGAAAGTTAAAGCTGATACATTGAATCGCGCGATTTAAATATCCCAAATCGGGATTTAATGTTTAATTTTGTATTTTTACAGCATAGTTATGAGAATAATTGCATTTAGAACCCTGAGAGAATTTTTTGAAAAACCAGAATATTCTGATTCAGAAGTCTCTTTGAGAGCTTGGTATCATGATGCTAAATCAGCTGAATGGAGAAATTCAAATGAATTGAAAATGCATCACAAAAATGCAAGCATTGTAGGAGAGGGAAGAGTGGTTTTCAATATAAAAGGCAATGACTACAGACTTGTAGTTGCAATTGATTATGAATTTCAAGTGATTTTCATAAGATTCATTGGTACTCACAAGCAGTATGATAAAATAGACGTTAAGACAATTTGACTATGAATATTCGACCAATTAAAACTGAACAGGATTATTATACTGCTCTTAGCAGAATAGAGGAGTTGTGGGGAGCAAAAAAGGATAGTCTTGAAGGAGATGAGTTAGATTTGTTAGTCACTTTAGTTGAGTCATACGAGATGAAACATTATCCTATTGCACCTCCAGATCCCATTGATGCAATAAAGTTCCGAATGGAGCAAATGGGTATGACTGCAAGCGATATGGTGAAATATCTTGGCAGTCAAAGTCGTGTAAGTGAAATTCTGAATGGGAAGCGGAAACTTACTTTAGGAATGATTAAATCGCTTTATAAAGGTTTGAAAATACCAGCTGATATTTTGCTAAATGAAGGGTAAATCGGTCAATAATTAAATTACAACCCAAACTGTTTCAAATGATGATCCAAATGCTTCCAGACGAATTTGCCCCAGTAAGTATGATTTAGCTTTCCAAATACTGGATGAGGCCCTTCCAGTTTATGATCCAAATCTCTGAATTTATTCAAAAGATGAAAGAATTTTGATTTTTCTTCTTCGAAAGTTTTTTCATCTACTTTTCCCTTCACATCAAATCTTTTGGCACCTCTAGCACCTTTTGGGAAATCTTTTTTGACATGGAAAAAAATAAATTTATAGAATCGCTGCTTCATGCTGGGAGTTTGGGTTGCTTTTGGTGAAGCTAGGATCGCTGCATTGGCTAGGTTACAATGAACAAGCATCTCAGTAGGGTTCATCGAGCCCCAAAGTGGTATTTGATCTGCTTGCAAGCCTTTCATTCGAGTTGAAATTTCTTCAATTGCTCCTTTTGAATAAATTGATTTTCCCATAATTGCTGTGCTTTACTGCCATAATTTAAAGCTTTTATACTTACTAGGAATCATTTTGGAAATATTAATCTGCACCAAAATCGAATTCTAAGATTATTTATCCCTAATCCTACAAAATATCTTAACTTTGCGCCTGCATTCCATTTTTGGAATGCCCGCATATCCAAAGGGATATGCTTTCCTTTTTTATAAAAGGAGAAGAATTTGAGAAGGGTGTTTTCTTCAATAAGCATTGAATTTAGCACCTTTTTGAGTATCAAAAAATCATTCAAGACTAAGAGGAGAGTGGTTTTCAAAAAAAACATCAAGGAATACTGTGAAAAAATATCAGGAGTTTAAGCAAGTAGATTATCCCAATATCGGGGAGAGCGTACTTCAGTACTGGAAAGAAAATGACATTTTTAACAAATCTGTAGTCAATAGAGAAGGGGCAGAGACTTTTACATTTTTTGAAGGACCACCTTCAGCCAATGGTACACCGGGCATTCACCATGTGATGGCGCGGACGCTCAAAGATATTTTCTGTAGATACAAGACACTTAAAGGCTTTCAGGTAAAAAGAAAAGGCGGTTGGGATACCCATGGTCTTCCTGTTGAACTTCAGGTAGAAAAGGAACTCGGGATTACCAAAGAAGATATCGGGAAGAAAATCACCGTAGAGGAATACAATCGCAAATGCCGTGAAACAGTCATGAGATTCAAGGATGAATGGGATGATTTGACAGAAAAAATCGGCTATTGGGTTGATTTGGATGATCCTTATATCACTTTCGATGCGAAATATATAGAGACACTTTGGCATTTGTTGAAGAGACTCTATGACAAAGATTTACTTTACAAAGGGTATACTATCCAGCCTTACTCTCCAGCCGCAGGTACAGGTCTGAGTTCACACGAACTCAATCAACCGGGCTGCTACAGAGATGTGAAGGACACTTCCATCACCGCACAGTTTAAGCTTAAAGGAGAAGAGAATACTTATATTTTAGCATGGACTACCACTCCTTGGACTTTGCCTTCTAACTCCGCTTTGGCAATTGGAGAAAAATTGGATTACGTGAAAGTGAGGACTTTCAATCCCTATACTTTTGAGCCACAACAAGTGATTTTAGCAAAAGCTAGAATTGGTTCTTACTTCAATGCAAAAGCACAAGATTTAGCTATAGCTGATTATACAGCAGGGGATAAATTGATTCCTTATGAAGTTGTAGCGGAAATGAAAGGAGCTGATTTGCTTGGATTGGAATATGAACAAATTTTTCCAATAGCTGATTTGACACTTCCAAATCCAGCGTTTACTGTCATTTCTGGGGATTATGTGACTACTGAAGATGGTACAGGAATCGTTCACCTTGCAAAGGCATTTGGTGCAGACGATTTTAGAACTTTGGTTCAAAATAATATTCCAGGAGTATTTGTTCAGGACGAAAAAGGGAATGAAATCCCTGTAGTCGATAAGCAAGGTAAATTCTTGCCAGTCGTAGGGAAATACCTCGCAGCCAAAATGAAAGAGCATGGAATCACAGCTCATAAAGAGTTTGGTGAAGATGATTTCTTTGTAAAAAATTACACCAATGATGATGAAGAGAGCAAAGATTTCAAGAATACAGATATCATCATCACCATTATTTTAAAGAATGAAAACAAGGCCTTCAAGGTCGAAAAATACGAACACAGCTATCCACATTGCTGGAGAACTGACAAGCCTATCCTCTATTATCCATTAGAAAGCTGGTTTATCAAAACTACCGCTTACAAAGATAGAATGGTGGAATTGAACAAAACGATCAACTGGAAGCCTGAGGCAACTGGAATCGGTCGTTTTGGGAATTGGTTAGAGAATTTGGTGGATTGGAATTTGAGTAGATCCAGATTCTGGGGTACTCCACTTCCAATTTGGAGAACAAAAGATGGGTCTGAAGAAATCTGTATCGGATCTATTGATGAGCTGAAATCAGAAATCAAGAAATCCATTGAAGCTGGATTGATGGAATCTTCTCCAATCAATGAAGAAGAAATTGATTTGCATAGACCTTATGTAGATGATGTGATTTTGGTTTCTCAAAAGGGAGAAGCCATGTATCGTGAGCCAGACTTAATCGACGTTTGGTTTGATTCGGGAGCGATGCCTTACGCACAATGGCATTATCCATTTGAGAACGAGGAGATTTTCAATGCAAATTATCCAGCAGATTACATTGCAGAAGGTGTGGATCAGACCAGAGGTTGGTTCTTTACACTACATGCCTTGTCTGTCATGTTATTCGATTCAGTATCTTTCAAAAATGTCATTGCAAATGGTTTAGTATTGGATAAAAATGGCAACAAAATGTCTAAGAGATTGGGCAATGCTGTGGATCCATTCAAAACCTTGAAAGAATATGGGCCTGATGCCTTGCGTTGGTATATGCTTAGCAATGCCAATCCTTGGGATAATTTGAAGTTTAGCTTGGAAGGTGTGGCAGAAGTACAAAGAAGATTCTTTGGAACGCTACAGAATACCTATAACTTCTTCGCACTTTATGCGAATTTGGATCATTTTGTCTATGACAAAAACAAGAGCATACCTGTTGCACAAAGAGCAGAATTGGATCAGTGGATTATTTCAAAACTTCAATCTTTAATAGCAGAAGTAGAGAATTCCATGGACAACTATGATGCGACTAAAGCGACGAGAGCGATTATGAATTTCACAGTCGATCAGTTGTCTAACTGGTATGTGAGATTGGCAAGAAAGAGGTTCTGGAGAGGAGATTTAAACACTGATAAGCAAGCCGCTTACGAGACTTTGTATGAATGCTTGATGTCACTGAGTCAGTTGATGTCTTCTTTTGCACCGTTCTATTCAGATTGGATGTATAAGAATCTGACAGAGGCTACAGCAAATCCAATGGAGTCGATTCACTTGACTGATTGGAACAATGTTGACGAATCCTTGATCAATAAGGATTTGGAAGAAAGCATGGATTTAGCTCAAAGAGTTTCGTCTTTGGTGCATTCCCTAAGAAAAAATCCTAAGATTGGGATTAAGGTAAGACAGCCTTTGCAGCGAATTTTGATTCCTGTATTGAATGATAAGACAAGAGTTCAGATTCAGCATGTAGAAGAATTGATCATGTCTGAAGTCAATATCAAGGCCATTGAATATATAGATGATGCTTCGGACGTTTTGGTGAAGAGTGTGAAACCTAATCTGCCTGTTTTGGGTAAGAAGTTAGGACCTAAGATGCGATTTGTCGTAGCAGCGATCAATTCTTGGGGGAAAGAGCAGATTTCTGAAATCGAGAAAAACGGTAAAATCAATGTTGACGTCGATGGAGAATCCCTAGAATTGTTGTTGGAAGAGGTATTGATCAGTTCTCAGGATATCCCTGGATGGTCAGTAGCTTCTGATCAGGGATTGACAGTTGCACTTGATGTGACCTTGACTGAAGAATTGAAGCAGGAAGGGATTGCGAGAGACTTGGTGAATAGAATCCAAAATCTAAGGAAGGATATGGGACTTGAAGTACAAGATAAAATCCATATTCAGATTGCAAAGCATGATGATTTGGTAAATGCATCATTTGAGAATTTTGGTGGATATATCAAGACCGAAACACAAGCTGTAAACTTGGAAATAGTAGAGTCTGTTACCGAATCCATCACTTTGGATATGGATGATTTTGAGTTGTCTGTAAAAATCTCAAAAGCTAACTAAGAAAAATATCAGCTGCGAAAAGGGTCAATATCAAAAAAAATCCTTAAATCTGTGGCTTTAATAGGAATACATGAAGTATCTAAAATATTTTGGAATTGCGTTGGCAGTGATTATCCTTGATCAGGTGGTCAAGTTACTGGTTCATTATCAAATGGATTTTGGCACTCCTGGTCAGATAAAGATTTTCGGAGACTGGTTCAAGTTGCATTACACGACCAATCCAGGTATGGCCTTCGGAATGCAGTTGGGATCTGAATACGGAAAACTGATACTTACTAGTTTTCGATTGGTTGCCATGTTTGGGATAGGGTACTACCTTTATTACATCATTGAAAAAAAGATGCATGTTGGTTACATTATCTGTATCGCAATGATTTTGGGTGGAGCAATAGGGAATTTGATTGATTCTGTTTTTTACGGTGTCTTTTTGAACAATGCCCCTTACAATGCTGTAACTCCTTGGTTTCATGGACAGGTTGTGGATATGTTTTATATTGATATTTGGGAAGGGTATATTCCTGAATGGGTGCCTCTCTGGGGTGGAAGCTACACTGCATTGTGGCCAATTTTCAATATAGCAGATGCATCGATCTTTGCTGGGGTAGCTATCATCTTGGTTTTCCAAAGCAGATTCTTCAAAGAGGAAGATCCTGAAGCAGAAGACGAAATTCAAAAACAATTTATTGAAGAAAATAAAGAGTAGTTTCTTCAACCAAAAAGCCCTCAGAGTCATGCTTTGAGGGCTTTTTTTTGTTTACAATATGGTCTTCAATTTATTTCCCTTTGAAAAAGTGGAATGGTTTACATTTTTTCGTATGAAAAAGTGTGTTCTGATACATTTATTCCCTAGGAAAAAGTGTATTTTTGTTTCGTTAATCTTTGGAAATTCATGAAAAGAAAATTGACTAATCAACTTGCATCCTGGAAAAACGCCTCGAGTAGAAAGCCACTTTTGATTCAAGGTGCAAGACAAGTGGGTAAAACTTGGTTGATGAAAACTTTTGGAAAAGAATGTTTTCAGTCTGTTGCTTACGTGAACTTGGAGACGAATAAAGAATTGAAGGATGCTTTTGAACAAAATTTTGAAATCGATAGGATTCTGTTGGCTATACAAATAACCTCAGGAGTAAAAGTTATAAAAGGAGAGACTTTGGTTATCATCGATGAGATTCAAGAATCTCCATTTGCCATAACTTCATTGAAATATTTTCAAGAAAATGCTCCAGAATATTTTGTGATGGCAGCAGGTTCTTTATTAGGAGTTGTATTGCATCAGCAAGTTTCTTTTCCAGTGGGAAAAGTTGATTTTTTAAATCTTTATCCATTAGATTTTGAAGAGTTTCTAATGGCTATGAATGAAGAAGACCTAATTGAATTAGTCAAGAATCAGGATTGGGCTTTGATCAATACTTTTAAGGAGAAATATATTGGGCTTTTGAAACAATATTACTTCGTGGGTGGAATGCCTGAAGCAGTTACAAATTATGCTCAAAATAAGGATTTGAAGGAAGTTAGAAAAATTCAAAAGGGAATTTTGGCAGCTTATGAACAAGATTTTTCTAAGCACGCACCAGTCGAAATCGTACCTAGAATTCGAATGCTATGGAATGCTATCCCTTCTCAATTAACAAAAGAGAATAAAAAATTCATCTATGGACATGTCAAACAAGGAGCTAGAGCAAAGGACTTTGAATTGGCTTTGGCATGGCTTTATGATTCTGGATTAGTTCATCGGGTGAATAAAATTTCAAAACCTGGAATTCCATTAAAAGCCTATGAGGATATCAATTCCTTCAAACTTTTTATGCTTGATATTGGACTTTTAGCAGCTTTAACGGACTTAGATTCCAAGTCAATTTTGGAAGGAAATAACCTCTTTGAAGAATTCAAAGGGGCTTTGACTGAACAGTATGTTCTTCAGCAATTTCTTGCAAGAAATATTCATCCGTTCTATTGGTCTACAGAAAAATCGACAGCAGAAATTGATTTTATAATTCAATTAGATGGTAAAGTTTATCCTGTTGAGGTCAAAGCAGAAGAAAATTTAAAAGCAAAAAGTCTCAAAGTTTTTTCTGAGAAATATAAAATTCCAGTTTCTGTACGAACATCCATGTCAGGATATAGAAAAGAAGATTGGCTAGTAAATATTCCACTTTATGCTATTGGTTTTTTAAATCAGGAGAATACCATTTCTTAGATATTGAACTATTTCTTTTGTACCAAAGAAAAATATTGACTTAATTCGCCACATGGATTTTGATTGGGTTTTGGAAAGTTTCCAGCAAGGGATTGCAGAAATGTCGTGGCTGGAGGCGATAGCAGTATTTTTCGGCATTGCTAGTGTGTTTTATTCTATCAAAAAGAACATTTGGGTATTTCCAACTGGAATGATAAGCACCTTGATTTATGTTTACATCTGTCTAAAATATAAATTGTATGCAGACATGGGAATCAATGCTTATTATTTCGGAATGTCTATCTACGGTTGGTATCTGTGGAGTAGGCCGAGTGGGACAAGCGAAGAATTAGCAGTGACTTGGCTTAGCCGCATGGGTGTTCTCAAATCAATTGCCTTATTTTTCGTTTCCTATGGAGTCCTGTATTTTATACTAGCGAATTTCACAGACAGTGACGTTCCCTATTGGGATTCCTTTACAACTTCATCTGCATTCGTAGGAATGTGGCTGATGGCCAAAAAGAAGGTGGAAAACTGGATTGCTTGGATTATCACTGACTTAGTTTCTATTCCATTGTATCTCTGTAAGGGTTTGGTATTGACATCTTTTCAATTTATGTTTTTTACTGTTTTAGCAGTTATTGGTTTATTTTCTTGGATAAAGTCCGCGAGGAACATTTCAAATGGGTATTAAAAAAATTGTGATTTTAGGACCAGAATCTACTGGAAAAAGTACGCTTACTCAAGCATTAGCGGCTGCGTACAATGAACCCTGGGTTTATGAATACGCTAGGCAATATATAGAAAATCTGCATCGACCTTATGAATTTGAGGATTTGCTTCAAATCGCAAAGGGTCAAATTTATGCGGAGGATTCTGCATTGAAAAATGCAAAGAAGTATCTTTTTATTGATACTGATTTGCATGTTATCGATGTCTGGAGTAATCACAAATTCGGTAAAACAGATCCATGGATTGTTGAACAAATTCAAAACAGGAAATATGATTTATATCTTTTGACAAATGTGGACATTCCTTGGGAAGACGATCCGCAAAGAGAGCATCCTGATCCTGAAATGCGAGATTATTTTTTCGATCGCTATCACAAGTTGCTTCAAAAATCAAATGTTCCATTCGAAATTATTGAAGGAAATTATATTGATAGATTTGTTTCAGCAATGAAAGCCCTGAAAAGTAATGGGTTATAATGTGTTTGAATAAGGTGTTAATATTTCTTAAATGCAACAGGGTCAAGAAGATGATATTTGTCAGTTTTTTAATTTCTAACTTTTTTTGATGTATCTTTATAGCAGAATGTCTGACAATCATCCAGCGATTTTGCATTCTGATTACTAAATTCATTAAATACATTATTATGCGTCCGCCTAGATTCAGTGCCGCATCCTCTTTCCATTCAGATTTAAAATTGAGGATCAAAAATCACTTTACAGAAAAAAATCTTAACCAAACTGGAAATTTCTCGCTTTATTTTAAAGCTATTTTGCTTGTTTGCGCTTACATAGCAACCTATGTAACACTCGTATTCTTCACACCACATTGGGCGATTGCCCTAGTCGGTTGTGTGCTACTAGGAGCTTTGGCTTCTACTATTGGTTTCAATGTGATGCACGATGGGGCACACGGGAGTTTTAGTAAAAAGAGTTGGGTCAATGAACTCGCTGGAGTATCGATCAACTTTTTGGGAGCGAATGTTTTCATGTGGAAAACAAAGCACAATGTCGTACATCACTCGTTTACGAATATTGACGAAGTAGATGATGACATGAATGCAAGACCTTTCTTGAGACTTTGTCCAAATCAAAAATTCCATAAAATCCATAAGTATCAGCATAAGTATTTCTTATTTGTGTATTCACTGCTTTACTTATATTGGATTTTTGTGACGGATTACAAGAAATACGTGACCAAAAAGGTGGGGATTGTCCCAATTCAGAAAATGACTGTTGCTGATCATTTCTCTTTTTGGGGATTCAAACTCATTCATATCATATTATTCGTGGCTATTCCACTCTATATGGTAGGGTTTATGCCTTGGTTGATAGGTTTTCTTGTATATGGAATCTCTACGGGGATTCTCTTAAGTGTGGTGTTCCAATTAGCACATGCAGTAGAAGAAGCTTCTTTCCCAATGCCTAATATTGAAACAAATAAATTGGAAGACGATTGGGCAATCCATCAGTTAAAGACAACTTCTAACTTTGCCACTAACAATAAGTTACTATCGTGGTTGGTAGGCGGTTTGAACTTTCAAGTTGAGCACCATTTATTTCCAAATATCTCACACGTGCATTATCCTGCAATCAGTAAGATAATCAAAGAAACTTGTAGAGAGTATGGGATACCATATTTAGAACATCCAAAATTAAGTATGGCCTTTGCCTCTCACGTCAATCACTTGAGGAATTTAGGCGGTAACCAATAAGTCTAAGAATTTTAATTTTTCCCGCTGTTCAACTATGAGCAGCGGGTTTTTTATTTTAGGCCATTTTTGGTTATTAAGCTTTTACACCTACATTTGCAGCATAGATCATTAGGGGTGCCTTAAAATATCGGGCTGAGATCATACCCACAATACCTGATCCGGGTAGTGCCGGCGAAGGGAAATGAGTAACCAATGAAAGTACATGCAAAAAGTTTTCGCCGAAGACTTTGGATTAGTCTATAAAACTTAGGCTCCGCGCAGACATGCAATTTTGCTGTATTTGATTTGGAAATGGGTAAACAAAATGAAGAAAATCATCCCCTTGGTTTTCTGAAGTTTAACCAGCTGGCTTTCGGCATATTAAATAATTTAAATGAAGCAATTAGGACTTACATTAGCAGTTTTGCTCGTGTGTTTTGTCGCTACCGCGCAAAACAAAATCAATGGAACCGTAAAGGATGCCTCTACGGGAGAATTATTGGTGGGAACCAACATCATTTTAGAAAGGACAGGAAGAGGCGCAACTGCTGATATGTCTGGAAACTTTGAAATCAGCAATATTCCTCAAGGAAATTACGACTTGAGGGTATCTTTTTTGGGCTATACAACTCAAATATTAAAGATATCCGTGCCCACTAATGAGCCAATCGATATCGCTTTGGAGCAAAGTAGCATTTTCACCGAAGAATTTGTTGTGAATGGAACGAGAGCATCAGATGTGACTCCAACTACTTTCCAAAACATCAAGAGGGAAGAAATTGCCAAGCTCAATCTTGGACAGGATATCCCTATGTTATTGAATTATACGCCTTCGGTGGTGAGTTTTTCGGATGCAGGTGCAGGCGTTGGTTATACTGGATTAAGAATTAGAGGTTCCGATCAGACTCGGATCAATGTAACTGTCAATGGAATTCCCTTGAACGATGCAGAGTCGCATGGTGTGTTTTGGGTGAACATGCCTGATTTCGCTTCTTCAGTTGACAATATGCAAATTCAAAGAGGTGTTGGAACATCCACAAATGGCGCTGCTACTTTCGGTGCGAGCATCAATATTCAGACTGATACACGTCAGGATGAAGCCTACGGAGAAGTGGATAACTCCTTCGGCTCCTTCAACACAAGAAGGCACACAGTAAAAGCAGGGACAGGACTTTTGAATAACCGATGGGCTTTTGATGCGAGATTATCGCAAATTACTTCCGATGGCTATATGGATCGAGCGTCTTCAAACCTCAGATCCTATTTCTTGACAGGTGGTTACTATGGAGAAAATCATGTTTTCAAACTGAATGTGTTTTCTGGTGCTGAAAAAACATATCAAGCTTGGGAAGGTGTTCCTGAAGCACTTTTGGAAACAAATAGAACATTCAATCTTTATACTTACGACAACCAAACCGACAACTATCAGCAGGATCATTATCAGTTTATTTATACAGGAAAAATAAATCAAAACTGGAAAGCGAATGCTGCCCTTCACTATACTTATGGACGTGGTTACTACGAGCAGTTTAGAGGAAATGATAGACTCAGTAATTATGCACTTCCTCCAGTTGTTATTGGTGGAGAGAGCATTGCTAGGATGGATATCATTCGCAGAAGATGGTTAGATAATGACTTTTATGGCGGTGTTTTTTCCTTGAATTATATTTCAGATGACGCCAAATGGGATGTGGTCCTAGGTGGTGGAATCAATCGCTATGATGGGGACCATTTTGGGGAGCTTATTTGGATGCAATATGCAGCAGGTGTGAATATTAGAGACAGATATTATGACAACAATGCGGTAAAGGACGATAGAAATATTTATCTAAAAGGTACATATGAAGCTACAGAAGGGCTTTTCCTTTTTGGCGATTTACAGTATAGAGGAGTAGACTATCGCTTTGAAGGCTTGAACAATGACTTGAGAAACGTATCGGGTGATGTGAGTTATAATTTCTTTAATCCTAAGTTTGGATTGACTTATCAGACGAGCTCAGGCAATTCTTTGTACGCATCTTATGCAGTCGCAAATAGAGAACCAGTAAGAAGAGATTTTACAGATTCCCCTATAGTGGATCGTGCGCCTCAGGCCGAGAATCTCCAAAATATAGAAGTAGGTATCAAAGCCAATACAAGCAAGTATTCTTACAACGTGAATCTATATTATATGAATTACAACAATCAACTTGTCCTAACTGGACAGCTGAATGATGTTGGTGCCTATGTAAGAGACAACGTAGCCAATTCTTATCGTGCAGGAATCGAAATTGATGGAGCTTATAAAATCTCTCCAAAATTTACTCTAGGAGGAAACTTGGCAATCAGTAGAAATAAAATCGCTGAGTTTACAGAATATATTGATGATTACGCTGCCGCAGAATTTTTTCAAGAAGAAATTACTTACACAGATACGGATATTGCTTTCTCACCTAATGCTGTTGCTTCAGCGATTTTGGACTATAAGCCAAGCAAAAACTTTGAAATTAGCTTGTTAAATAAATATGTTGGCAATCAATTCATGGACAATACCATGAATGATAACCGAATGCTAGATGCATTTTGGACAACAGATTTGAGATTAAATTATGCTTTAAGACCAAGATTTGTGAAAAATATGGAGTTCACGCTGATGGTTTACAACATCTTCAATAAACTCTACGAACCAAATGGCTATACCTTCTCTTACTTTCTTCCTGGAGAAGGCGGAACAGGAAGAGAATTAATTACGGAGAATTTCTATTACCCAATGGCTGGCACCAACTTCCTTGCAGGAGTGAAAATGAGATTTTAAATAAAGTTTAAGTTTTACTAAGCATAAAAGCATCCTCGGTTTCGGGGGTGCTTTTTTTGTGAAACACTAGAAGCGACAAGACTTTTCTACCGAGTTGGATGAGTCTCTAGAATCAAAAAACATTTAATAGTAAGACAGGGAAAATTGGATAAGAGGTTAGATAAAAGCGTATGGTCATATCGAACAAAGTGAGATATCTCCCATGTGGTCGATATGACGACTACTTCATTTCAAATTATAAAGTATAATGAAATGTCAAATAACTTCCTGACCTTCCACCCTTGTAGCAATCGGGACCAATCTTTTAATTTTCCAATTTTCTAATCTTACAATCCCTTAATAACTTAATCAACTATTTCTCTCTCGACTTTTTAGTTCCGAATACCCTCTGCAAAGAAATTCTTTACCCAAAGTGTGCGGCTGATCAAGTTGACAGTATTGAGGATGTCGTAGATGTTTTTAGGATTGAAAGGACTTATTCGGATCGAAAAATGCTCATGTCTATCTTGCTTGATTTCTAAATCATACTTAAGCCCGAGTTTGAGCAGTTCCTTTGGGAAAAACACAACGGATGATACAGGAGAAAAGGCTTTTTCTTTAACGCCAAATCTCTTTTTTGAAGCTTGATAATGTCTGTGAAGTAGATTCTCTTGAAATTGGATGTCTTTCAAATGTAGAGAAGAATCAAGTAAAAGTTTTGGATTGAATCGATGTGTGAGGCTTTGACTTCCTCTGTTGACGCTGTAGCTGACTTCTTTGCCAACTTGGTGATTGAGTTGGAAGTTGTTTTTGAGACTTAGAAACTTCCATAGGTTATCAATTCTCTTTAAATCCATGAAGTTATTCGGGTTTGTTGATCAAGCGATAGAAGTCTTTGATTGGGATTCTCAAGGCGTCTCTTTCTTTTTCATCTTCCAATATGGGAACCCAAACCTCGTCTATCAACAGCTCAAAATAGGCATTTTCTATCAAAAATGGATAGAGTTGCTCCACGAAATTAAAATGGGAAAACTTATCGCCCGATATAAATTCTAGGGTATCAGTTTGATCGGCAACTGTTGCTCTCAGAGAAAAGGAACTCAGATCGTTTGAAGGTTCTACATAAAGGTAAGCCTCATCTTTTACTCGATTGATCAAAATAGAAAGATTGAGGAGCGGATGATCTGCCTCTTGAACTCGCTTTCCGTACCGATACACGGACATTTTTGCATCATCTCGACCCTCCAGATCATAATATAAACCTCTGACATTTTTTAAATATAAACGTTCAGCATCTGTGATGCTTAAAATAGACGCTTCTTTACCTGAATTATTTGCCCTCTTTTCATTAAAAAAGGAGAGGATGAAGACTAAAGCCAATGACCCAATTCCAAAAATCTTGATGATTTTGAGCATTTCTGGAGAAAGGGTATCGTTTTTAGACATTAGATAAAAGAGGTTATTTTATTCTAATAACCTCATTTTTTGCTTTAGGTTAAATATTTCCGAAACTAATTAATCGAAAAAATCAATTAATGCACATAAGATCCCGCATTGATATCGATGGTGCACCCCGTGGCATGGTCTGCTAGGCCAGAACAAAGAAGCGTGACCATGGGTGCGATATCTTTAGGTTCAGTCAATGTGGTAAGCGCAATGTCATTGAGGGCGTATTCCTCGCCGTATTGATCCATAAAGTCCTGCGCCATATCCGTGCGCGTAAATCCCGGCGCGATGATAAATGCCTTGATGCCCTCTTTCCCATAATACCTAGCAATGGATCTCGTGTAGCTGACAATTGCTGCCTTGGAAGCGGCATAAGCTAAATAATCAGGCGTATCACCTCTGAAGGCTGCCCGGGAAGAAATATTGATGATCCTTCCATTTTTCTTTTCTCTAGCATGAGCAATAAATTCCTTACAAATAATCGCTAAAGCATTGATGTTGACATCCATAGTTTTGAGCCATGCAGCCGTCCAGTCATCTGTTGGCGCATTGTCTTCTATAGAAATCGCTATTCCCGCATTATTGACAATGGCGTCAATCGGGCCATAGATACGAATCAATTCTGGAATCCAGCCTTGGACGGATGAAAGATCGGACAAATCACAAGGAACCAAGTGAGATGCGTTTGGTAAGGCGTCTTGTAAGCTTTTGGCTTCATCTACGTTTTTGTTGAAATGAATCAATACTTCAGCTCCAGAAGCGGAAAGTTGCTCTGCAATGCCGCGTCCGATTCCTCTGGAAGCGCCAGTTACGAGGATTCTATGATTTTTTAGTGAAATGTTCATCTTAAAGAGTTATTGGTTATCAGTTATTATGTGGAAATAGTTTGCTAAGAAAAATATGGGACTGAATAATAATTAGTCTTTGTGACTTGCAACTAATAACCAATCCCTTAATCCACTTAATTAACTTTTCCAAGCAGGGCTTGGATTTCATCAGCCTGCAGGTTGCAGTTGATCCATTGTCCTTCAAGGTCGGCGCCGTATTTTTTGTAGAAATTGATGGCAGGCTCGTTCCAATCCAAGACTTGCCACATCATGCCAGAGCAGTTGTCTTCAAGGCATTTGAGCATGGTTCGATCAAAAAGAAGTTTACCAGCGCCATTTCCTCGCTCTGATTCAGTGACCACGATATCTTCTAAATAGAGCCTTCTCCCTTTCCAAGTGCTATAACGGTAATAGTAAATCGAGATTCCAATGATTTCTTTTGTACTTTTCTTGACAGCTACAAAAAAACCATAGACTGGATTAGCGCCAAATCCGTCTTCTTCCATCAATTCGACAGTATTGATCACTTGCTCAGGTGCTTTTTCGTAAAGTGCCAGTTCTTTGACTAATTCTAAAACCCTTGGAAGGTCGTTTTTTTCTCCTTTTCTGATTTCATACATAGCCGAAAGTAACCATAATTCTAAAAACCTTAAAATCAATTTTTATATTTGGGCCAGTTAATTTTTATTTGGACATCATCAAATCAGCTATCTCATGTTTCTCTCTATCGATGCAGGTAATTCGAATATTGTTTTTGGATTTTATGAAGCGCAATCTGCCACATGGAAATACGAGTGTCGAGTCAATACAAAAACAGAGATTTCCTTGCTTCAGTTAGAAAAGGAACTTCATCTTTTTTTCTTAGAAAATGACATCAAGATCGCGCATATCGATCAAGTGGGGTTCAGTTCGGTGGTACCCGAGTTGAATCAAATGATCGCTCAGTTTTGCTCTGAATTTTTAGGAAAGAGTTGCTATCTAATCGCTGGGAAAAGCTACCAAAAGCTAAAAGTCAGCAGTAGGAGGCCAAATGAAATAGGGACAGATATCATGTGTAATGTAGCCGCTGCATATGAGAAATTTCAAGATGCCTGTGTCATTGTGGATTTTGGGACAGCATTGACTTTCACAGTTGTGGATAAAAAGGGGGCTGTTCAGGGGGTGAATATTGTACCTGGCTTGCATACTGCCATGCGGTCGCTATTTCACAATACCTCCAAGTTGCCCGAAGTAGAATTGGTGCAGCCCAAGTCAGCAATAGGTAAAAATACAGTCGAATCTATTCAAGCAGGGATATACTTTGGGTATTCAGGTTTAGTAAGAGGGATGCTTATTGAGATTGAAAAGGAATTGGGATATTCTTCGAGGATCATCGCAACAGGAGGTTTATCCTCTATCATTTCCAATCTCCAATCGAGCTTTGATGCAGTAGATCGAAATCTGACTTTAGAAGGGATTCGCCTGATTACGATTGCAAATCAGCCTATTTGAATCCAATAAGTATATTGGGATCAGGGCAGATTTTTTGAAATTTATCCATGTCTCTTTGACTACACACACCCGGGAAGTCACCGACCATTCCCATCATATCCCACATCAATTGAAAGTGTAGATGTGGAGGCCAATCTCCATTTTCGGGAAATGGGCCAAGGTGACAAAACAATTCTCCTTTTCCGATTTTTTGTCCAACTTCTAGATTTTCCAAATCAGATAAAGCCAAATGCCCATAAAGACTGTAAAATGATTTGCCTTCAATATGATGTTCTAATATGATGGTAGGTCCATAGTTGCCAAAACCCACATTATTTTTGAAACTGTGAACATTTCCGTCTATAGGCGCAAATACAGGGTGTCCCGCTTTTGCCCAAATATCTATGCCGAGATGGATATCTCTAAAATCTTCTTCATTTGTCGCAAAAACCTCACTTCTTCTGTAAATAGCGCGATGTTCAAAGTAGCCTCCTATGCCATAAGTTTTGCTGGACTGCTCCAAGATTCCGAAAACATAAGTGTTAAAAGCATCGGTATTTCCCAGATCAATGGTCTCTAAAGTTTTGTTATTTGGAGAAAAATCCAATTTCATTGTATTTGTACTATCTAGGGCAGTGCCCATGATATGGAAAATCTCAATCTGATCAAGGAGTGTGTTTAGCATTCGAGTTTTTGATTCTAATTCAATGTAAATATAAGAGCAACTTTGATTAATCATGTGTAAATGTATTTTATGAACTGATTTTTGGGAACAGTGAATTTAGGATACAAGGGTAATTTTTGCTATTTTTCACTCTCCCAACAAAATTGACAGTTATGTTTAAAAAAATAGCATTGGCCATTTCTTTCTCTCCTCGCATGGAGGCCTTGATCTGTGAATCTAAGCGATTGAAGGATTTGTTTGGAGCAGAATTGATTCTCGTCCACGTTGGAGAAAAAACAGCTACTCTAGAGGAAAACCTCAAGTTTATGCTAGAGAAACATGGGGTGGATAGAGAAAAGACTAAAATTTTATGGGAAACAGGAAATCCTGCCAAGAAAATCATTCAAGCTTGTAATCAAGAAGGGGTGGATTTACTTGTGGCAGGAGCATTGAAGACAGAAGGTTTTTTTAAATATTATTTGGGGTCAATTGCTAGAAAAATCATTAGAAAATCAAAATGCTCGGTGCTTACTTTGATCGAGCCTCTCGAAGATCCCACCCCATTTGAGAAAGTTGTGATCAATGGGACACAACAAGAGCAAACTCCTTATGTTATTCAAAAAGGAATCGAATGGTGCAAATTAGACAAAGCCAAAAAAGTATATGTAGTCAACGAAATCAAAATGTATGGCTTACAGATGGCGACGGCTGGTGAAGGTGGGGAAGGTGAAATTGCAAGTACTAGAAGGAAATTGGTGGGAGAAGAAGTGGATTATGTAGAAAATATATTGAAGACTGTAGATAAAGGTGACTTAAGGGTAAATGTAAAAATCACTTGTGGAAAATGGGCGGTTGAATTGGCCCGTTTTGCTACTGATTTCAATGCAGACCTTTTGGTAGTGGGGGACGAGGGGAATCTTGGATTTTTTGATCGACTCTTCCCGCATGATTTGGAAGATATACTCAGCGATCTTCCTTGCAACCTTTTAATCATAAAAAAATAAGACTACATGGAAAGTTTATCACATCAAGATGTAGTCAATCTATTTCTACAGCTTGCCGCAATGCTTTTGCTTGCGCGAGTATTTGCAGAAATAGCGCAGAAATTTAAGCAACCCGCAGTAGTGGGGGAGTTGCTGGCTGGAATTATTCTAGGTCCTACGATTTTGGGGACATTGACTCCAGAGATTTTCGATTATCTCTTTGCTAGTAATCCAAGTGCTAATTTAGCACTAGATGGCTTTGTGCAGATCGCGGTAGTCTTGCTTTTGTTTATCGCTGGACTGGAAGTTGAATTGCATTTAGTTTGGTCTCAAGGTAAATCTGCTTTGAGCATTAGCCTTTTAGGATTGGTAGTTCCTTTTATCCTAGGTTTCATATTCCCTTATTATTTCTCAAGCTTCTTCGGATTAGCAGATGGAGACCGGTTGCTCTTCTCTCTCTTTATGGGGACAGCCATGTCTATTACCGCCCTGCCAGTCGTCGTCAGGATCTTAATGGATATGAATCTCTTCAAGACGAAGATGGGGATGTTGATTGTCGCCTCCGCGATGGTTAATGACATCATTGGTTGGTTGATTTTCTCTGTTATTCTTTCATTCATGGGCAAAGGGAGTTCACTTTCATTGGCACAGACTATAGGCGTAACTTTGATGTTTACCTTCTTTATGCTTACCCTTGGGAAAATCATCATCAATAAGGTTCTTCCATGGGTCAATAAAAAATTAGCTTGGCCTGGTGGAGTGCTTTCTCTATCAATGGCTTTCTGCTTTTTGGCAGCAGCATTTACAGAATGGCTGGGGATTCACTCGATCTTCGGCGCTTTCCTTTTGGGAGTGGCATTGGGAGATTCGGAGCACATGTCAGAGCGTGCTAAGGAGATTGTACATCAATTTATCAACAATATCTTCGCTCCGCTTTTCTTTGTTTCTATTGGTTTGAAAATCAACTTCTTTACCAACTTTGAGATTTTGCTGACATTGGCGGTATTGGCGATATCATTTGCAGGTAAAATCATCGGTAGTGGCTACGGAGCTTTCAAAGGTGGATTTAACATTAAGGAATCCTTGGCGATTGGATTTGGGATGAATGCGAGAGGTGCCATGGAAATTATTCTTGGCTTGATAGCATTGGAAAATGGTCTGATAGATGAAAAACTCTTCGTAGCGTTGGTAGTCATGGCCATCATTACCAGTATGACAAGTGGTCCACTGATGAAATGGGCTTTAAAAGATAATGAAAAGTCATAGAGTTGATAAATCTTTAATATTGATATCCGCTTTCTTACAAGAAGCCATTTATAACATTGTATGAAGTTCATTACAATCAGCTATGGTCTGTTGATACTTGTGCGCCCAGTTGACGATTATTCGCATAAATATAAGTAGTATATTCTCCTACTAGTGCCATTGCGAATAACCATAATTTTTAAATATGACATTTCCGTTCTGAAATTGTTAATAAACATTAAAAATATCATTAAAAATGTGTTTTTGGATTGGATTTTGTACTTTTACCTGACAAACCAAAATAAAAATCACGTTATGAGTTACAAAAATCTAGTACCTAGAGTATTGAGTATCACTTTCATTTTTGCTTTATTTATGGGTTTCAGCGCTAATGCTCAGCAAACAATGCCACCTCAAATGGAAGTAAAAGAAGATTTTTCGGATGATGAGTTTAAGGAATTTGTGAAAATAAACTTGGTATTGATTCCGCTGCAAAAGAAATCTCAGGAAGACATGGTAAAGGCTATTGAAGACAATGATTTGAAGGTAGAAAGATTTCAAGAATTGGCGCAAGCACAACAAGCAGGTACTTTGACAGAAGTTTCAAATGATGCCCAAGAGATGGCCAATTTCAACATGGCAGGACAGAAAGTGATGGAAATGCAGCAAGTGCTGCAAACTGATATCATGAAAACCATTACGGACAGTGACTTGTCAGAACAAAAATTCCAAGAAATGTATATGGCTTACACACAAAGTGAAAAGGTGAAAACCAAAGTGGATGCAATGATTGCGGATGAATTGAAATAAATTTCGCACAATAAATTTCTGATAAAAGATAAGAGACCTGCTAGGTTTTAAAAACCTGGCAGGTCTTCAATTTAAAAATGAAAAAAGGCTGTCTTGATTTCGGGACAGCCTTTTTGATTATTATTTTTTGATTCTCACAAATTGAAGAAAATGATTATTTAAACTTTCCCTCTGTATCAATAAAGTCTCCTTTGATTGTCACATTGTTATTGATAGTTACTTTTCCATATACAGTGATGCTCGTTCCTTCTCCGACAAACTCTATCGTTGATCCAGAATTTAATATCAAATCACCATAGATTACAGCACTCCCGTTAAACTTGAAAACAGCGTTATTATTGATAGTCATTCTACTACTTCCGTTAGTTTTCCCGAAAGCAAAGCTCCCTGACATCTCAAAAAATCCATTGCTGTTGATATTTATATTATTTTGAACAGCTACCGATCCACAGAAAGTCAGTGATCCATTGATATTCATGTTATTCAATGAAGCAGAACCTGAATACCTCATCACATCATTAGAATTGTTATTAAGGTTATTTCCACCTCTGTAAGGAGTAGTGTCCTCGCAGTTGATTCCTGGAGTTGGCACACTTGCTTCTCTTTCTATTTCTAAAATTTGAAGACCTTTAGCTCCAGAGGCCACGAAAAGATGTCTGCCCTGCAACTTCACAAAATTTGAAGAGCCAAAAAGGGATAGCAATCCTAGTGTATTGATTTCATTATTATCTGAAATCTCTACAATTTCTACACCTGCACCACCATTGGCCATTATAAGTAAACCTTCATCAAATGACACTGCATTGGTCACGATATCCTCACTATTTACGCCATCAGGATTAGAAAGAATTGCAATATGATCTATCAGTGTTCCTGAAGGAAGTCTATATATCCCTGCTCCTTTTGCTCCTTCTGAGGCAAACAATAAATTTTCTCCAATATCTAAAGTTCTTTTTGCACCAGAAACATCTCTGTCCATACTGATTTGGCTTATTTCATTTAGATCAGTAGGATTTAAAATTCTAACACCTTCCTCACCGCTCAGAGCTGCTAGAATATTGTTGCCATAAGCTACATCTCTCAAATCAGGAATAGATGTGCGCGCTGTCACATTATTATTAGCATCAATCAAGGCAACTATACCTTGATTTCCAGAGGTGACCGCTGCATGACTGTCGGTATGGGTGATCCCTGTGCCTGCGAAACTTTCTAGATCCGTTAGGACAAAATCAGAGGTGAATTGTCCACCACTTACACTGACACTAAGATATTGAGCTGCGATGCTGATTTCTCTTTCCGCATCGATATCGAATGCAGCAGCTAGATGTAGTCTTCCTTCATGATATTTTAGAGCATTGATGTCGGCTGTAGTGAAGATAGCCTGAGCTGTAATAGAAGGTTTGGTGGGTTGTGAAATATCATATATTTCTACTGCACCAATAAACTCAGCCCCTTCTTTATTATAACTCACGTAAGCGTAATCTCCATGAATATCAACATGAGTCGCTTTTAGAATTTTGCCATTGTGTATAGGACCTTCGACTTGCGCTACCAGAATCATTGGGAGTTTACCAGCAGGAATGTCATCTTCTAAGATTCTTCCGTTAACAAAGTCAGCACCTAGGACGCTAATGACACCGGACTCGTCATTACTAATTCTCTTGGAAAGTTGTTGGGAGTCTGTGTTGATCAAAATGTTTTTTTCAAAACCTGGGTTTTCTTCACTCCAATCACAAGAAAATAGCAGAGTAAAAAGGAAAATAATTGGATAGATTTTTTTCATAGCAAAATTTTGTTTTTCACATTTAAATAATTGTAATTCAAAATAAATTATTGTTTATATATCGTAAATAAAAATAATATTTTTATTAATTTAGTATTTTATACAATATATTTTTTTAGAAATACGTATTAATAAATTATTTTGGACTGATTAATGTTGTTTTTTATTGAAAAAGTCACAGCGGAGAATCGAAAAAGAGCATAAAAAAATCAGCCTGAATACAGGCTGGTTTTTTTAGTTTTAAAAAGTATTACTAATCTATTTCTTAAGAACCTTAATATGTTCTACTTTTTGGCCCCATTGAATTTCTACCACGAGGACTCCTTTAGGTGCTCTTGGGATTAATTGAGCCAATTGATCATTCATTTCATCTTCTGAGTTAACCGTGATGCCTTGAGTGATAAGGCTTGGATGTACGATTCGGAAAGTAATTTGCTCTTCATCGTATTGACTTCTATCCAGTAGTGATATTTTCAATTGATCTCCCAAAGTTGGGTTAGGGAATGCTCTCCATACACCTTGTGTAGCTTGAGTACCTTCTGCTCTTACTGAAAGTACTTTGCTATAAGTAAAGTTGCCATCAAAATCTACCTGCTTGATTCTGTAAAGAATATTTCCACCACTGAGAGGAAGTTTATCATCAGTAAACTCATATTCCGTAACTGTATCCTTCCATCCCATTCCATCAATTTCACCTACTTTTTTGAAGTCATTGATACCTTTGTCCGAACGTTCGATTTCGAAGTGGGAGTTAGCATTTTCTTTAGCTGTTGCCCAAGATATTAGAGAAGATTTATTTGTGTTTTCGTATCTAGCATTTGGGTTAAGTAATTCTACTGGGAGGATTCTTGAACTAATTGGAAATTCGTATTCTCTACATAATCCAGTCGTATTATCTATTACGGTAAGTCTATACAAGCCATCATCTAATGTTCCTAAATATGTAGGATCTGTTGGGTCAAAAAAGTTTCCAAAATCATCCCTCCAAATAAAAGTATAATTTTCAGGATTATCGATATTTATCGAAGCAAACCCATTTGGCTGTATTTCTTGGCTTGTATCATTATCCTTAGATAATGGTGTAGCAGTAAATATAAAAGGCACATTTATATCATCATCACTTAATTCTGTGTCAGAAAACCTATCATTTATTGTTAAACTTGGACTTATTACTTCACCTCCATTTAGTCCTCTAATTGTAAAAGAAAACTCACCATCTGGATGTTCTGTATATTCAGTACCACCTACTTGAATGTTCCAATTAATATTTAAAGGTCTTGTTCCTCCAGCCAAAGATGAAATAAAAAATGTTACATCAACAGTTTCTTCATTCGTGGTTAAACATTCAATAACAAAATCAAAATCATAAACGAAACCATCTACACCTACGTTTATAACTGGACTATTTGAATTATTACATAAACCGGGAGGATAATCACAAATATCTGAAATTGGTTTATCATTTGCACTCCAAAAGCCTCTAGTATCTACTAATTCAAGTCTTTCTTTTTTGCAATCGAATCCACTAGGAAGAGAAATTTCAATAGTGACTTGATTTGGATTATTACCATTTGCGGAAGGTGCTAACGTCACGAAGTGATTTATTTGGATTTCTCTGGTCTCAGTACTATCTAGATTCTCAATTATTACCAAATCTGCTAAAATTCTTAAATTATCTAAATCTTGTTTTGAAGTGTAATTTAATGTGATAAAAAAAGAAGATCCTGAAATACAATTATTCACATCTAGTCTAGTGCCGCCTGCATCACTTAAGTACGCTTCGAGTATGACGAAATTTTGCCTATTATTTCCAGTAGGTTTACATTCTTCACAATCACTTGGACTTTGCTGCCCATAAACTTCCCCCACTCCAAATAGAGCTGTCAGGGCAAAAAAGGCTATTAATATAAGTTTCTTCATCACAAGGGTGTTAATGCTATGAAATTGTATTTCAAAGGTATAAAAATGTATTTCGTAAAACAAGTAATTAATACATTATTTTGCGTAACCTAGTGTTTTGATTCAATTTTAAACAAATTTATATTCTTCAGCCTGCGTCTAATTCACGTGAAAAGTATAAAACTGACTATTGAATAGGTAGTTCCCCAAATAAAGTACGCTCTAATCTGATTTAAAATTTACCTCAAGTACAACTCTATTTATCATAAATTAATTGCTACTTCCTCGTGCATTGATTTCTGAGCTTACTGACGGGATTATTATTTGAGTTTTTATCTATGATTTAGACACGATGGCCCAAAATTTAAAAATGAATTAGGTCAAAGAAAAGGTTTGAAAGTTGTAATAAATAAAGACAAATAATGCATTACTTGAGCAGCCTTTTTAAATTCCCCTAAGATGTGTTACTTATTTTTCACGGACATACGCTTTCTTATCAGTTATCATTCAAAATATTATAGGAAGTTCAATTCAATCAGCTGAGCTCATTTGAGTATGGACTGTTGGCAATTATTCGAATAATTATATGCAGAATACTCACGTACTGATATCATAGCGGATAATCATTTATTTTTTTAATATCTTGATATGTTCTACTTTTTGTCCCCATTGGATTTCTACCACCAGAATTCCTTTTGGCGCTTTTGGAATCATTAGAGCTAATTGATCATTCATTTCATTTTCTGAATTGACAGTGATTCCCTGAGTGATGAGGTTTGGATGTACAATCCTAAAAGTTATTTGCTCCTCGTCATATTGGGTTCTGTCTAGGAGTGATATTCTCAATTGATCACCAATAGTAGGGTTGGGATAAGCTCTCCATACTCCAGACGAAGCCATAATACCTTCTGCTCTCACTGAAAGTACTTTGCTATAGGTTGATTTTCCATCAAAGTCAACCTGTTTGATTCTATAAAAGATATTCCCTCCACTTAGTGGTAGTTTGTTATCTATAAATTCGTATTTAGTAAGTAAGTCTGTCCAACCCATGCCATCAATCTCACCAACTTTTTCAAATTGACTTATACCATTTTCTGATCTTTCGATTTCAAAGTGAGAATTTCCAGTTTCTTTTGCAGTGATCCACTTAATTACAGCCGAATTAGTTGATTTTTCAAATCTTGCGCTTAACTCTAACAACTCGATTGGAAGAATCCTGAAAAAATCATATCGAAATATGACAATTCCTGAACCTCCATTACCTCCTCTAAAACCATTGTTGTTTTCAGGTGCACCACCAGCACCCCCACCTCCGCCAGTATTTACTGAGCCATTTGTTCCATTCCCGAAAGTAACTGCATCACCTCCACCACCAAGACCGCCATTACCTGCGCTACCTTGACCACTTGGAGTCCCAGCCACTCCACCACCACCGCCCGCAAAATTTTTCGGTACTGATGCTGGAAGGAGATTTAAAACTAGATTTTGGTAAAAGTTATTAGATACCCCTCTTCCTTCTCCACCATTCCCTCCATTAGCATTTCCATTGATCGCAGGTGCATTTTGATTTGCACCACCACCGCCACCGCCTCCATTCACTTCATCATTACCTCTTCCGTTGGCTCCATTGAATCCTTGCGGTACCATGCCTTCTCCTCCTAAGATTGGATTATTCCCGTTGGTCCAACCTCCAACTGATCCTCCACCAGATCCTCCAAAATTACCTCTTCTTTGATCTGTGTAAGGTTGAATTGTGGATGATAAAGTACCAAATCCATTTGAACTTCCACCTGCACCGCCTCCAAGTGCCGTTCTATTGTTGAAATTGGGATTTAAGGTTTGCAAAGTTGTGTTTTCTCCATTGGAACCTCTTGTTGAACTCAAAATATTTCCTAATCCTCCATTCCCTATTCTGAAATCTAAATTTGGAGATTGAGTAGGAGATTCCTGATTTCCAATATTAAAAACCATCGTACTACGATCAGTAATATGCAAAACACCTCCCGCGCCACCACCTCCGGCACCTCTTTGTCCTAATTCGTCTCTTTTTCCTCCAGCACCACCACCGGCAATCATAAGCATTTCGGTTAATTCTATCAATCCAAGAGGCGGTTGCCATGAGGTTCCTTGTGCTGTCTCATTACAATTGATAACAACAATGACGAATTCATTTTCCGTCGCAGAACCGAATGTATATTCTGTTATACAATTTGATACAACTCTTGTGTTTCTTAAAACCTGACCGAAAACATCATTTATTTGGAGGAATATGAGAAGAGGAAAAACAATAAAGAGTACAATTTTTTTCATTTTATTAATCTTATTTTCAAACTTAAATGCTATTCTAAGCACTATTAGATTCCATTATTAGATACTTCAATGAATTAATTTACGATCCTCTGTCAGCTTTTGGATCACTCGTTTGCTTAATCAAAATCATTTTGCTAGAAAAAGCTAACTCTCAGAATTGATGCTGTTTATATAATTTTTCGGCACTTGTATAAAATCAAAACTTATTTCTGTCACCAAATACATTTTTTAAGCCTTGTGAATCATTTTTATTGGTGTGAAACAGAATAAAAAATAAGTATAATACTGATATACAGAATATAATTCTTTTTACTATCTTTACATCAATAAAGTCTTAGGAAAGGTTCTCTTCCTAAGTGTGATTTAATTTCACTTAAATCCAGAGAGCGATGAAAAAGTTGGTCATATATTTTGTCTTTATGGGTATGGTGCTAGCACCTGTGATAAAGGGGTATGGCCAAGACTTTGATTTAAGTACATGTAATTTTGGCTGTACTTCTAATGATATAACAATTCTTGGTTTTTCTTTAGTTGATGCTACCACAGGTCTTCCTGTTTTTAATTCAATTTCGGAATGTCAAGATGGAGATACTTTTCAAGTAAAATTGGAAATGAATTATTCATTCAACACAGCTGCGACAAGGGTTAATGCAAGATTTCAAGGTAAATTAAAATTTGGTTTAACTGAGATCTTCATTGATGAGTATGTTGGGGAATTCTCAAGTGCCGCAAATGGAGGGAGTGGGAAAATGATTATTTACCAGGAGTTTACTTGGGAATGTGGTACTAATTTATCTTTCCAACAACCTCATTTTTATTGGGCTACCCAAGATAGTGGACCAACGGTTGAAACAACTTATAACTGTAGCAATTATTCAAACTCTAAATGCAGTAGAGATGTAGGTGAGATATTTGTAGATCTGCCTATCGAACTCCCAGTTGTTTGGCACGAAATATCAGCTACCTCTACTCCCGATCAGCAATGTGCAGAAATCAAATGGTCAACACTTAAAGAATGGGAGTCTAGCCATTTTGAGATCGAAAGGTCGTTGAATAATGCAGATCGATTCGAAGTAATAGATTCTGTTGCAGCATCTACCTATAGTTTTGAAATTAAGAACTATCAGTTTACAGACCACACCATACCCGTAAATACTACTAGGGTTTACTACAGAGTGAAGCAAGTTGATCTAGATGGAAGCTTTGAATACAGCAAGGTTTTGATGGTCAATGTGAATACGCAAGAACAACAAACGTCCACTTGGCAACTTTACCCCAATCCTGCTATTGGCAATGACTTAAAAATCTCTTTGAGGAATCCAAAAGCATACAATGGAGAACACCTTCATGTAAAAATGATTTCGAATCTTGGTGTCGCTTATCAAATACTTCCCGAATGTCTCGATCCCTATGAAATAGATATTGGGGACATGATTAAAAATGTTCCGAAAGGAATTCTAGTTGTAGAATTGTCTTGGGGAAATCAGGTTGAAATTCTGAAAGTCATCAAACAGTGAGTTTGGTGACTTTTATTTTTGAAACCTACCTGCTTTCATGCCAGTAGCCATCCAAAATAATGTAAACATCAGATTTAGATTATCAGTTAAATGTTGTTTTGGGACTGTTTATAATTATTCGCATACTTAAAAGTGAGATATCCGCATACTGCTGTCATTAGGAATAGACACATTAGATCAATATTCCTTCGATTAAATAATCTATTTTTTCTTGTCCAGTATTAGCTTAAGACGCTCAATCTGAATTCTGTGATTTCTTTGCAGTACAATCGGATAAAGGTTTCCGATTACATTGATCAAGCTACTGACACAAAAAATTTCTATTTGGCCTTTGAGAAGGATATAGAAGGAAACAATTGCAACTATAATGAAGGATGCTAAATGGCCGAATTCTGATTGCCTTGTCTGAGTTTCAAAGTTTTCGAGACCAGTTTTATTCCCACTAAAATACTTTTTTCTATTTTTCTCTTTACCCCAAAAAAACTTAAGAAGTAGAAATCTAAAATACTCCACACCTAAGATGCGATACAGTGATGTTATAACCTTGATATTATTGATTTTATAGTAAGAGTCCGGCAAAATTCTGCTTGTAATAAATGCAAACCCTAATAATGCAAAAACTCCAGTGATAAATAAATTAAGGGCAAATGAGTAAGCTACTACTCCAATCCAATTAAATTGACTAGCGTAGGTATTGTCCAAAAATTTAACTAGCTCTACAGAGCGATAAGCTAAGAAAATTGAACCCAATGAAAGGAATAGCTTTTTTACCATTTTCAACTAAAGATAATACATGTTTTCTCTTTCAAAATCTCTTTTTCAAAATAATTGATCGTTTTTCTGCTTTAGGCTTATGAATAAACGCAAACTAAATAGCCAAATTTGCTCTGATTTCGCGACATTAATTCTTTTAAGCCTGATAGGTTTAATAGATTACTTCTTAATCCTTTTAACTAACCTCCATCTTTCTTTTTGATTACATAGAAGTAAACTACCAAACCCTTCATTAAAAAGGTCTCAGTCAATACCTCGCTAGACAATCAGCGGCCTCATTCAGCCCTATCCTTATGTTTTAGCTAAATATGTGTCTAATTTAGCAAACTATTTTATGCGTATATCCTCCTTCTTAACCTTAGCATTCATCCTTCAACCTTTCATTTTCCAAGTTTCAACGATTATACCTCAAACTCTTCGTGTCAATCCACAGCGCTTCAGCGCTATAATTTATAAATCCTTATAAATCAAATTTCAAATTATCAAACCCTAATCATCTTCCAAATCCCTTAAATCCAAATTCGTTCAATTCGCTAAATTCGTGGTCATCCTTTAACCTTTTTCCTTTCGCCTTTTTTCATCCTTCATCCTTCCTAATTCATCCTTTCTTAACCTCCTTTAACCTTTCCCCTTTTTCCTTTCGCCTTCATCCTTTCAATCCCTCTAAAACCCCAACAGCCCTTTTACCCGCCAACTCATTCATTTTCCCATTGACCTCCTGCAAAAAGACAATCCCCATCACTACAAATAACACCTCCTCGCTTTGCAGCGCGTTGCCTAGGTCCATTTCCACCACTCCATTCAAGTCAAGAGAGGCACCTAATTCAAAAGTATCACCTTGGTACTCCTGATAACCTACTTTTTCATTGACTTCATGAAGCCTACACCAAAGTAAATCTACTCTATAATGCGTAGCTCCTCCAGGAGTAGTCTTTCTATCCATAGCTCCAATCCTACTAAAGTCAACTTGAACTATTTGACCTTGACGAGCAACATCAGGTAAGTTTGCGATCAGACTTCTTAAAGAAGTAGCTTCAAAATCGAATCCTCTCATTAAATCCAAATTGCCTAATCGCAACCTTCTTTCTCCATATACACTGACAGGATCAGACTGAACCACTTTGTGCATTTTTGAAGTCAACCTTCCATGTAAACCATCATGCCTCCCAGGATTTAAAAGACCTATACAAGAGCGAGATAGTTTAGCAGCAAATTTTGAAGCATGACCAAATTCAGAACTCACCCTTCTAGAGTTTTCAAATTCTGGACCTTCCTTTAATCTTTTCTTACTGATGCTTCCTTTTGACCTAGAGTAAAACTTTCCATTTCTCTTGTAGAAGATAACGTTTCCCATTGTTCCTTCTAGCGTTAATGATCCTGTTTGCTTAGCCATAATTTCTTAGTGTTTGGTTAGACTCTAAAGTAATGATAATCTGTTGCTTATCCTATACAAACACGGATTAACATCGTATCAAGTCCGTATCAACGCCATATCAAACGCATATCAAACATATATTTAATTAAATATCAACTAGACATAAAGCCCTATTTGAGCGGTTATAAAGGTATTTCTAAGATGATTCTGTTTAGAATGTTAAGCTTTGAGGAAAGTAGTTACTATTAAAAAAATATGTTAAATATTGGTTATTAACATGATATAGTAGCTATGTCAAATAAACGAATTACTAATCGACCGATAACTATTTTCCTTACATATCTGATTTTTTAAAAGTAGCTATTAAAAATAATGCAAATACTATATTTTGAAGCCGTTGTGGTCCCTCGTCCCTCTAGTTCAAGTCTACAGCCTTTAATCCCAAACACCATAAAAGTAACCAATGATCACATTGCACAAAGTTCCTTTCAATCAACCGTGGACAGTTGACAGTCGACCGAATTACTTCTTAAGAATTTTGATATGCTCTATTTGCTTACCCCATTGAATTTCTACCACAAATACACCTTTGGGAACTCGCGTAATAAGCTGTGACAGAGAATCATTCATTTCTCTTTCTGATCTTACAGTCCTAGATTGGGTGATTAGATTTGGGTGAATAATTCTAAAGGTAATTTGCTCTTCTGCATACTGTCCTCTATCGACAAGCGCAATTTTCAATTGTTCACCTGTAGTTGGATTTGGGTAGGCACGCCAAGTCCCTTTACTTGTATGAACTTGTGGGATATTTACCCCTACGGTTTTACTATATGCATAAGAACCTGAGAAATCAACTTGCTTAATTCTGTAATAAGCCATCGAGCCTATTAGCGGTAATTCCATATCTGTAAAGGAGTAATCCGATCGATCGTCTGAGTAACCAACACCCTCAATTTCTCCTATTTTCTCAAAATTTTTGACATTATCAATGGATCTTTCCACTTAAAAATGCGAATTTTCCCACTCCTTCGCTGTCGCCCAGGAGATCTGAGAAGTTCTTGATTCTTGTAAAAAGGTAGCATTAATATCAAGGAATTCTACTGGAAGGATTTTGAAGGTTTCGTATCTGATAATTACAATACCTGAACCACCGTTTCCACCCGCCCTATCTCTTCCTCCAGCTCCTCCACCTCCACTACCAGTGTTTGGTGTTCCATTTTGAGCTACTAAGGAATTATTTCCACCGTTTCCTCCACCTCCATTTCCTCCATTTCCTGAATTATTTGAACCTCCGGCGCCACCACCGCCTCCAGCTGCGAATCTCCTACTAATTCCTGTTATATTCGTCCCGATTCCATCTCCTCCATGACCCCCATCATCTCCATCTTCACCCTCTTCATCTGCACCACCTCCACCGCCTCCAAATTGATTAGTGGAATTTCTATCTGATTCAGAATCTCCTCCATCATTACCTTCTTCATCGCCATCACCACCATCACCATCATTACCATTCGATTGAGCTCCTGCTCCTCCACCAGAAGATTGATTATTCCCGTTTCTACCATCTTGATTGTTGGAAAGACCTCCAGCACCACCGCCTCCAGCCAAAAATACTGTCCCATTATCAAATGAAGAAGGTCTTCCATTTCTTTCTGGTACTGAGGTACTCGCTCCAGTTCCACCTGCTCCAATAACAATAGGATAAGATAATCCAGCGGTTAGACCTTGAGGGATACTAAAAGTTTCAAAAATAACACCCCCGCCGCCGCCTCCGCCGCCTGCTTTCCTATCATTCCCATTATTTGTTCTTCCTCCAGCACCACCGCCGCCAACAATCAGAACTTGATACTCTGTTAAACCTTCTGGAGCCGACCATGTGTCATCACAGAAAAATGTGATTATTACAGTTTCACCATCGTTTAATGTTTGTGTAACTCTACAATTTGGACTGCATCCGTTTGAATTCACATTAGAACTTCTATAACAAGCATTAGGCCCTATAGAACCAGACATAGAGCCAGTTCTATTTCCGTCAACATAAAATTTTGAATTGTTTGACAGGTTTACTTGATTGTTACTGATTATTTCATGATTTCCATTGACTTGTATATAAGAATTGCCACTACCATTATATCTTCCTGAACCACTTTGAATGAAATTATTTGAAACCCGTATATCAGTTTCTCCTGAGGCATTGATTGCTCCATTTCCTAAATTCACATTATTACTTACTCTAATTAAAGAGTTATCTACAGCATTTAAATTTCCACCACTTGTAAAGTTTAAATTTTGAGTTATAAATTCACCTGAAATATTTAATGTGGTATTGGAATTTAAAGTTGTTGTATTTAGAACTATTAGTTTTGAACCCTCTTCTACGTTAATCTGAGCATTATTGGACTGTAGGACTAAATCTCTTACGATCACAGTACTATTTCCCGTTATATCGATTACACCACCTCTGTTAACTTGCAATGTTCCATTTGGAACATTAATTTCTCCTCCGTTATTCACATTAAAAATCACATTGTTTGGAGCAGGTAAACTTGACCCAGCTGTATTAAATAATACATTACCTTGGAAGGTCAACCTTCCATTGATTCCATTTACATTTAAGGCTTTAAAATATCCACCTCCAAATTCCACATTTGGTTGATTGTAAAATACTTCATGATTAATATTAACATCGACTCTACAGTTTCCTGCATAATCATTAGTGCTAGGAGGTGCATTTCTTTGGAAAACACAGCCAAAAGGATTTGTTCTAGTCCAAATACCTGCATTAGTCCAATTTCCATTCTGATTGCTACTGAATGTTTGGCTAAAAGCTTTTTCTGGTAGGATTGTATTAATCAAAAGACCAAAAACAAAAGCCAAATAAAATTTAATCTTCATATAATAACAAGCATAAGGGTTTGTGCAAAACCGGGTGATTTTACTAAGTTGAAAGTATACTAGGGCTGAATACTTTGTTTGGGTAACTCAAAAAGTGAAGCGCTTGTTAAGGCAAACTCTTTTTTAAATTACTTATTTGGTGATTTTATAATACAATATTAAGGTGAAATTTACTTATATCAAAACAAAAATCTTGTTCATATACACTTATTTGCAACTCTTATGTATAAAAAAGTTTGCATAAATGCAGTGTGATTAAGTCTTATTAAAAAATGAATAAATAATATAAACTTTTCAATGCTTAACATCCACATCCGCTTTCTAACGTTTAGCCAATGATAACAATGCACAAAGTCCCTTTCAATCAACCGTAAACAGTCGACTAGTTCAAGTCTCCTGACTTGGACTACTTCTTTGCAGTTTTCAAACTGCCATCAAAAGTCTCCAGACTTTAATCCCAAACACCATAAAAATAGCCAGTGATAATAATGTATGAAGTTCCTTTCAATCAACCGTGGACAGTTAGCCATCGACTGTCGACCCTTTAGTTCAAGTCTCACGACTTGGACTACTTCTTTGCAGTTTTCAAACTGCCACTAAAAGTCTCCGACTTTAATCCCAAATACCATAAAAGTAGCTACTGATCACATTGTACAAAGTTCCTTTCAATCAACCGTGGACAGTTGACCGTCGATTGTCGACCTTCTAGTTCAAGTCTCCAGACTTTAATCCCAAACACCATAAAAATAGCCAGTGATAATAATGTATGAAGTTCCTTTCAATCAACCGTGGACAGTTGACCGTCGACTGTCGACCTTTAAACTCATTTCTTAAGAATTTTAATGTGCTCCACTTGATTACCCCATATAATTTCTAGTACAGCTACACCTTTACCCAGTGGTTGAAGCAATTGCTGTAGCTGATTACTAAGATCAAAAATATCCTTGGTCACAATCTGTTTATTTTCTAGGCTGTTATAATTGGATAATAGCCGAATAGAGACGTCCTCTCCTTTATACTTTTCTTTACTGAGCAATTCTAGTCGGATAGCTTCACCATTAATTGGATTCGGGAAAACTCTCCATGTACCCTTACCAGACATGCCTCCAACTCTTACAGAGATAACTTCACTCAAAGATGACTTTCCTTCAAGATCTACTTGCTTCAGTCGGTAATAAATATTTCCGCCAGCAAGAGGAAGAAAAGAATCTGTAAAATCATATGCTATTGGCATATCGGAATTGATTGCGCCATTCACTTCCCCAAGATCCTCCCATGATTTGATGTCATTGATGGATCTTTGAATGATAAAATGGGAATTGTTTTTTTCGGACGCTGTTACCCAGTTTATTTCATTGGATCTTTCTAAACTGTTGTGATTGGCTGTAAAAGAAAGGTATTCGACTGGGAGTATTCCAAAGTTTAGAATTGCACAAATATTCGCAGTTTCGCTATTCCATGATATATTCCCTGATTGACCTGATGAAGATGGGTTGTCAGCACTAGCACTATCACAGACCTGATCTCCTGTCCAGCCAACGATGTCCAATCCTCTATCAATTGTAATTTTTGCATCTCCAAAATTTAATTGAGCATTAGGACCGGCTAAAGTAATTAATACACCATCAAATGTGTATTCGTTTCTTCCTCCGTTTTTTGCATTTTCTGAATCAAATATAATCTTGCCTCCATCTTCTACACATACATCAACAAATTGGAGTTCTGAAATCCAAGCTAAATTTAGTGTTGCTCCATTTTTAACAGTAATACATCCCCTGTCGGTTGCCGATGTACCTGCTATTTTGAAGGCATCATTATTTCCGTTGCTATTGGCTGTCCCTAAAGTCATGTAAACTCCGGGATCTAAAACAATACCTCTAAGAGTTATAGTACTATTTGTTGACCAACTAAAAAAGCCATTTCCAGTAAACTGGAATATTTGATTACTAGGGTTATTAACAGTTATAGGTGTAGGAGAATTTACAGTCCCTGAATTTCCTAAGGGTATAATAGCTCTTGTCGGTACACATTCAGGACAACTCTGTCCAAAACTATCTATAGAAATGGAAGCACACAGCAATAGCGTGATTAGCAATACACTAATTTTTTTAATCAAGAAGTTGGTAAGCATAAGGGGATTGAGAAATTATTGAAATGGGGTGAGTATTTACAATAATTACTTAGGGCACATAAATATATATAGAGATGTGCAGATAATAAAAGCTTTGCACGTTTTATTTACTAAAAAATGTGGTTTATATACTCTAAAACGAAATTAAAGATCAATTCTTTTTGAGTTTATAGATAAATGTTTCTGTTCCATTTTGAAGTTTTAAGAAATAAAGCCCTGAATGTAATTTCCCCGTTTCCAACCTGACTTCATTTACAGGGCTATTCCCAGAACTATTTTGGAGAATTCTGCCTGAATAATCAGATAAAGTCCAGCTGAATAATTTCAAATCTTTACCTTTTATAAATATATATTCCATAAATGGATTCGGATAGACCTTTACATCCCAAGTTGGATGAAAATCTACTCTGATCACTTTAGATTTACTATAACTACTATCCAAGTCAAACTGGGTCAATCTGTAATAATTAACACCAATAGATGGTGATGTATCAAGCCACTCGTAATTCGTTACCTGATCTGTAAAACCATGAGCTTGCACTTCTCCAATATTCACCCACATTTGGATATCCTGAGATCTTTGAATCAAAAAGTGATCACTGTACCGTTCTTTGGCTGTTGACCAATGGAGATGTACAGATTCTTGTAGCAATTTCCCATCGAAGCTTAACCAATCTACAGGAAGCGCAGAGATTGGTTCTGTATCTGCATCAGCATAGTTATTTTGATCGTTTGTCTCTGGAATTCCTGTGGCACTGTATGTAACTACTGAGTTGAAGTAATCTGTCGATTCTAAGACTTCCACAGTAATGGTTAGAGTAACTGTTTGCCAGCTTTCCAATGTTCCAATATTCCATAAACCTGGATCAGAAAATGGATCATAGATTCCTTGAGAGGCGACATGACTGACGTATTGATAGCCCACTGGCATATTTTCATTTAAGAATACTTCCCTTGCAATACTGTAACCTTGGTTTGAGACGGTAATGGTAAAGTTGATCTCATCTCCGACATTAGGCTTAAGCGCACTAACATCTTTTGTTACCACAAGGTCATATTCAATAGGCCTGATTCCAAAGTTAGCATCGGTGAGTGAAGCGTTATTTACCACAATATTTGGTAAAATGCTATTAGCTAGTCCGTCGCTTCCCTCACCAGAACCCAAGTTTTCCCCCGTATTTTCATAATACAATGGAAGAACCAAATCTGGAGCGAGCTGTCCTATAGTAGGGAGTTGTGTAGTAATCATAATGCTAAAAGTTCCATTGGGAACATCATTGATGACATAGGTTCCATCATTTTGGATAGTACCAAAACTCACTACATTATTTGCCCCATCGATCAGGACAGCATAGAAATCAGGAATGTTGACTCCCGTGCCGTTTACCCTATTATCAGTGAGTGCATTGAGGTCTTCATAGACATTTCCGGATATAGATAGAAAGGTGAACCCACTAGTTCTTTGAACAACGCGATAGAATGATGCAGTCCAAGTGTTTATCGTAATGTTATTACTGAAACCATTGTCACCCGTAGCCCACCAAATATGTTCGGGACTTTCTACACCTGTTACATTTACTGCTATAGACTGTGGACTGTCTGAGGGGGTCAAGCCTGTTCTGGGAATATTTGAATCGTCCCAAAATATAAAATCATTGGCCACATCACCAGGACGGATATTCGTCACTTCAATCCCAAGGTTCTGCTCCAAATCAAAAATTGGAAAATGAACAGGGAAAAAAGCCACGGAAGCAATAAAATTCACTTCTCCACCACTGGGTAATTCGACACCATTGGCATCTTCGCCATTCCAATATATCGTATAATTTCCAGGGCTTTCATAGATGGCAGAAAGAATGACATCTGTATTGTCAAATTCTCCGTTTCCATTGATGTCGATCAAAATATCGACAATGGCTGGTAAGCTAATATTAATGTTGACGTTTGCTTCTCCACCTGTCGCAGGCGCAGCTTTCTCACTGTAAATGATATCCAGAACAGCTGACGGCGGAGTAGTAGAAGCCCAGATACTGGGATCGGGGTCATTGATAAATAACGGGTATTGGTAATTATTAGAGGATGTGCCAGCTATGGACTTTCTATTTTCTTCAAATGATAAGTGATTCCTCGGTCCATCTTGATTGGCAAAAAAATTAGTCCATCCGCCAGATGATCCGTCAAATTTGATTCGCTTGACAAAATAGTCATTTGTAGCAGCGGTGTAGGTATTGTCTATAGGTACATAGAATCCAAAATCTTGGTGAAATGAATAAGCATCTGCTTGCCCTTTATTTTGAATCATTAAATTGTTTTGAGCAGCATTAGACCTAGAATTCGAAGTGCTCCAATATCTCGAATAAACCCTGCCTTTCTGTTCAGTATAGTTTCCAGGAGTCCCTGATGCCGCAGTGATGTCCCAAAAATTTATATTGAATCCACTGGGTATGATTAAATCGTCAGTCCCAGAAATTTCTACCCAAAAAGCTCTATCTGCTCCAGTATCATTGATAAATGACAGGCCTGTATAGCCTGTACCAGTGACTTGGGTAGGGCCAGTGTGTGCGGCAAGTCCATCGGCAGGACGGCCAAACCCACCGCCTGCATCACTTGGATTGATTTCGTAACCTCCATGAAATGATCTGGAAGTACCTGTAGTTCCTTGCGGGAAAAAACCGGAAGAAGTTGCATCATAAAACCATCGTACTCGAATATTTCCAGTTGATCCACTTCTTCTAAATCCCCAAAATACGGTCTCGCCTTGTTTCACATAAACATACAACCGATGCCCTGCATTATAACCAGGAGTTCCTGAAGGAACCATCATGGACCCTCTTACTGTCAGTCCAGACACAGCTTGGTTTCCCGGTACCCAAAGCATGCTTTGTCGATTTGTTGCGGTGCCCCAATCCCCAGAGCCTTCAGCATGGCTTTCATCAATTTTGACAACCAAAAACAATAAAAATAGAATCAAAGAAGCCTTTCCCAAAGAATGAAACTTCTTAGTCCAATTTATTGCTTTGATATTTGTAAAATCAATCTTCAATTTTCCTTAGGTTTGAATTTTTAAATACAATTACTTTAATCTTCTAAGGTGACTTGAGAAGAATATATAACCTTCTGAAAGCAAATATCATATAGGAAAAAATACTAAACAATTTATTAGTTTACAAAGCGGTTTTCAGTATTTAAAATCCAAATTAGTTGCTAGATTAAATTGACTAAATCCTTAGAAAAATAAATTGATTTATTTTTAGAAAAAATAAACCCCTACCAAGTTAATGATAGGGGTTAAAGGTATTTTAGGAAACTTGTTTTCTTAACTGTTCATGCTGATCAAAAACTCAGCATTGTCTCTCGTTCCACGCATTCTTTGAAGTAAGAATTCCATAGCTTCTTGAGAATTCATGTCGGACATCAACTTGCGGAGTATCCATACACGCTGCATTTCTTCTTTGTCCATCAAAAGATCTTCTCTTCTTGTACCTGATCCAGGGACATCGATAGCTGGATAGATTCTTCTGTTGGAAAGCTTTCTGTCCAAGGCAAGTTCCATGTTACCGGTACCTTTGAATTCCTCGAAGATAACTTCATCCATCTTAGAACCTGTCTCTACCAAAGCTGTAGCGATGATGGTCAATGAACCACCGTTTTCTACATTTCTTGCAGCTCCAAAGAATCTTTTTGGCTTGTGCAATGCATTGGCATCCACACCACCGGATAGGATTTTTCCTGATGAAGGAACGACTGTATTGTATGCTCTTGCCAGTCTCGTGATAGAATCAAGAAGGATCACTACATCGTGGCCACATTCTACCATTCTCTTCGCTTTCTCCAATACAATAGAAGCCACTTTTACATGACGATCAGCTTGTTCGTCAAAAGTCGAAGAAATTACCTCAGCTTTTACGGATCTTGCCATATCTGTTACTTCTTCTGGTCTTTCATCGATCAAAAGGATCATCAAATGTACTTCAGGATGATTTTCTGAAATTGCATTGGCAATCTGCTGAAGAAGAACGGTCTTACCTGTCTTAGGTTGCGCGACGATCATCCCTCTCTGACCTTTACCGATTGGGGCAAATAAGTCTAGAATTCTTGTAGAATAATTGTCAGCTCTTGTGGTTAGGTTAAGTCTCTCTTCTGGGAAAAGTGGAGTCAAATACTCAAATGGAATTCTATCTCTGATTTCTTCAGAAGTTTTACCATTTACCGTAATGACTTTTAGAAGTGCAAAGTATTTTTCTCCTTCTTTTGGAGGTCTTATGGTACCCTTGATATGGTCACCTGTCTTAAGACCAAAAAGTTTGATTTGTGATGGAGATACATAAATATCATCTGGAGATGCGAGGTAATTGTAATCCAATGATCTTAAAAAGCCATAGCCTTCTGTCATGATTTCAAGCACACCTTCATTTTCGATGATGCCTTCAAATTCTTTAGGACTTACATAAGTTTTTCTCTTGTTTGGAACCACTTCCGCTGCTGGGATATGTGCTTCTTCTACATCTCTAATGTTTTTCCTTCTTGGAAGCTCTACTTCTGTCTCTTGAACAGGGGATGTAGAAACTGGCGCTGCTCCTTCAATTTCGTCAATGACTCTTTTTCTAGGTCTGATGAATTTTGGTTTTTCTTCCTCAGCTGTAGGAGTAGGGATTGATTTTTTTGGTTCTACGCTAGGTTCAGCTTTTGGCTTCTCTTGTTGTTCTCTTTTTGGATGATCTTCCTTTTTGGCGTGTTCTCGTTTATTAGGTTGATTTTCTCTTGGAGCTTTTTCGCGAGGAGTTGGTTTCTTCTCTGCTTTTTCTTCCTCTTTGGGAAGTTCAGTTACATTTTGTCTTCTGAATTTTGGCTTGCTGTCTGCGTCTTCTGATTGGGGTGATTCAGGTTTTTTGGCTTCGGCTGCTTTTGGTGCAGCTTGGCTTTCGTCAGTTTCAGCTACGGAAGGTTTTTTCTTTGGAAGGGCCTTTTCTGGGGTGATGGCTTGTTGATCTAATATAGCATATACGAGATCGTCTTTTTTAAGTGTCTTAAAATTCTTTACTCCCAATTCCTCTGCAATGTCTTTCAATTCAGAAAGAAGTCTGATTCTTAGTTCTTCTATGTTATACATAAAAAGCTTATGATGTTGATTAATTTACTAAAGATGTGTTTTGATAAACTGATTTTGAGTATTACTGAACTGAATTAAAAATATATTCAGGAAAGTATAAAATCCACGGGGAGAGGATTTTGAAATACTGTTACAATGCAATATTACACCATACATTCTACATACGCAAATTTTTAGCTTAATGACTTCCTCTTAAGAGATTAACTGTCTGAGCACTTTGACAGACTTCCATGGATTGTTGTCCTCTAAGTGTTGGGAATAAAAAACCAAAAAGTGATCTAAAAGCCCCTTTCGGACACTTGAGGGAATTGTTTGATTGCAAGAAAAGGATTCTGCAATGATGATATCAAGCGCGTCACGCTCCGAAATTAATTGGGCAGGGGATTTGATTTCTTGGATGATTTCATCAAAGAATGAAGCTGCATCACTAGGAGCAAAGCCGAGATAATTTGACATTTCAAAGAGAAATACAAGGGGATAGATAGCCAATTTAGCATCAACATGATCTAAATGGGCCAAAGCAGATTCCAGAAAATCATATAATTGTTCGTTTTGATAATTCTCAAAGATTGATTTTGCCAAGACTTCTGCTACAAACATGGCTATACCAGAACGAATAAAATCAAAAGGAATAAGTTGATAGGGGAGGTGCAATTTAGCTTCTGAGACTCGATTCAAACCTGCTCCTTCTTTATCATACACAACCAAGTCTAATTGGGTTAGCGGTTGATAAAGTGCCATTTTAGATTTGCCAGTGCTGCTTCTCACACCGTTGATGATATAGGATTTCAAACCCAATTCGCGCGTAAATACCTTGACGATAATCGAGGTTTCTTTGTATCGGATATAGGAAATGACAATTCCTTTGGTCTTCTTTTGCATCAGATGATCACAAATTTTCCTGCTATGCGCTCTCTCCCAAATTCATCCAACACATATACCAAATATACCCCTGATACTGGTCTATTGCCAGAATTGTCCCTAAGATTCCATGCAAGCTTTCCTCCTCTAACTTGAATGGAATAAATCACTCTTCCTGCCGAATTTGTGATTTTCACTTCTGCAAAATCTGATAAGCCTTCAATGCTTAAAAAGCCATTGAAATCCGGTCGAACTGGATTTGGATAAATTTTGAGTGTTTCTAAGGTTTCAAATGGAGCTATGGAACCTGTTCTGTAAGATATCCCACCCTCAGGCAAAACGACAAACAACTCTCCCGAACGGTCATTAAAATTTAGATTCACAATTTCATTGGAATACATTGGGCTATTTTCTCTGGTGAAATGATGTAGAAGTGTGGTTCCTTGATTTGTAAAATTCCAAAGGCCATTTTTTTCCGTCCCTAACCACACACTCAAATCAGGTGCGGTGGCGATGGCTGTTATTGATTCCCCATTCAACAAGGGTGCGTTTTCGAATAAAGGCTGAATCGCATTGATAGACGAGCTGTTGTTCGCAGAAGAAGCATTCGGGATAAAAGCAATTCCTGAACTCAGTGCAACCCAAAGCCTATTCTCTCGATCTAAACTAATATCTTGAACGATACCGTTTGGCAATCCACCTTGGTTATTTGCCGTAGATATAAGTCTATTCAAACCTGAATCAGCTTTGAAAACCCGCAGTTGCGTGAATCCGGTATTGTTGGATTGTAGAATCCAAAGGTTGCCAGCTTGATCAAGCTCGATTTTTTGCGGAAAACTCATTCCTTGGATAGAGACCATTTCAATCGAACCATCGGACAGAATCTTAAACAATCTCCCTTGGTTATCTTCTATTCCTACCCAAATTTGTCCGCTATAATCCTTTTGGAGCAAACGAATGGAAGTGTTTTCTTGAAGTCCTTGAAGTGGGATTCTATTCAATTCTCCATTTTCCTTTAGCCAAAGTCCAGCAGCTCTTGTTGCAATATATTGCCTATTTCCTACCGAAACGGAGGCAACTGCATTATTAGGAAAATCAAGTTCCTCCCACATTCCATCCAGAATCTGAGAACTTGAGGAACCTGAAGATTGGCGAACAGCAGCAGAAGCTCTTCTAAAAGTCGGGAAGGCAAAAATAGAATTTTCATCCTTGCCAAAGTTTTGAATTTTTGTACTTGGCCCTATTGTTGAAAAGGCAGTTCCATCAGAGGATTTTACAATTCCTCGACCTTGAACACTTAAGTAGACTTCATTTTCCGCTAAATGAAAATCCGAAAAACTAAAGGAGGAAGAGTAAATTTCTTGAAATGAACCGTTGGATTCCATTTTAAAAAACCCATTATCTTTTTTGAAATAGACGCCTGAAGAAAAGGATTTTAAAGATTGGCTATTTCCTGTGCCGAAAATCAACTCTGAACCACTTTCTTCTATTAAATAGATATTCTTATCATTGCCTAAGCCGACTCTTGAGTTATCTATGCTTTCAATTTCTTGAAATCCACCTGAAACGTTAGCATTGGTCAATGTCCAGTTTCTGAAATCCTTCAGATTGGTATTTTTATTTCCAACCAAAATCCCTAAATCAGTCGCCAAAAAGAAGCTGTTTTCATCTGCTGCTATATCATTGACGCGAAGCGGGCTGCCATTTGCTCCAATATTGAGGTACGAATCCACAAATCTTCCCGATTGCCCATCGATGATACTCACACCAAAATCACCAACCAAATAGGCACGCTGATCAATGATTTTGATGGAATTGATTTGCTTGCTTTCCAGCTGCACATTGTCGCGCAAGGTACGGATGCTGATGATGTCGCTTTCTCCAACCAAATCTATGGTTCCATCGGTGTATGCAAGGATGAGTTTTTTGTTTTGTGAATCAAAAGCTGCTGTAGTGAAATCATGTCCATAAAGTCCATCGATTTTGGTGATGGAATTTACATCTCTTGAATCGATGGAAAAATAAAATAAGCTTTCTTGTCCAACATGGAATATCGTCTGATTAGATCCAGTTAGGCTTGCTGGATCTAAGTATGAATGGTGGGTTTTCCATATGCCAACTGGGATGTTGGATTGTGAAAAAGATATCAAAGGGAGCAAAGTAAAAATCAAAGCGATACCTCCAATTACCCATTGAGAGAATAAATTTCCAACAAGATCCTTTTTGATGTGGGATATTTTTTTGAAGAGATGTGATTTGATTTTTTGCTTCATTTGGAAGTGTGGTTAACTTTTTCCTTCATAAAAGCATTTCCTACATCTCGCCTCGTAACTGTCTTTTTCTCCTAGAAGAACTTTGTCTTTGGTGTCTGTGAGTCTGTAGGAGTAGGATGCCAAATCCCCACAGTTCATACAGATTGCATGAACTTTTGTGACATATTCTGCTATGGCTAGGAGTTGCGGCATGGGCTCGAATGCCTTTCCTTCAAAATCCATATCCAAGCCTGCGAGAATCACTCTTTTTCCACCATTTGCCAAAACATTGGCGATGTGCACAATATGATTGTCAAAAAACTGCACTTCATCGATTCCCACCACATCACAATCTCCTGCTAGGAGAAGGATGTCTTCGGCAAAATTAACTGGTGTTGATCGGATGGCGTTTTCATTGTGCGAGACCACATCAAGGTCATGATATCTCTTGTCAATAGATGGCTTAAAAATCTCAACTTTTTGCTTCGCAATCAAGGCACGATTCAATCGGCGGATTAACTCTTCGGTCTTCCCGGAAAACATCGATCCACAGATCACCTCAATGTGACCTTTTTTATCTTTTTTATTTTTTATACTTATAAATGGCTCTATAAACATTTTTTCTTTTTAAAATAAGACTTGAGACGTGAGACACAAGAAGTAAGACATAAGACACAAGATTCAAGATTTAAGCACCTATCTCACTACACCCCAACGTTTCACTTTTTAAACCTTCCAACTTTGCATCCGCTTAGCAAGACCAATCTTACAATTTTTTAATCTTATAATTTTACAATCCGCTCTGGCGGACAAGTTCTTCCAATCTCGCTACTCCCCAACTTTTCAACTTTAAAACCTTCCAACCTTACATCCGCATAGCAAGACCAATCTTCCAATTTTTTAATCTTATAATTTTACAATCCGCTTTATCGGAAGAGTTCTTCTAATGTCACTACTTCCTAACGTTTCAACTTTAAAACCTTCCAACCTTACATCCACTTAGCAAGACCAATCTTCCAATTTTTTAATCTTATAATTTTACAATCCGCTCTTTCAGAAAAGTTCTCCCAATCTCACTACTCCCCAACTTTTCAACTTTAAAACCTTCCAACCTTACATCCGCATAGCCATTGTCTTTCAACTATAATCCATGTGTGGAAATTTATTTGCTTCTGCGACCTTGATTTTTAGTGTGCCTGACATCAATTCAGCTTGGCAAGTTAATCTTTCATTCAATTTTAATCTTTCTTTTTCTCTAAAAAATTCCTCTCTATCTGTAAGAGGGCTTAAGTTTTTTATTCCTTCCGTGATGATCATTTTGCAGGAGGTACATCTTCCTTTTTTACCACAAGCGTGCATCCAATCGATGAAGTTTTCGTGAATTAACTCAATAACTTTACGCTTACTTTCTTGAGAAATAATTTCTTTGTTATTTAGATTCTCAATTATAATTTTCAGCATGATTTCTGCTCCACTTAATATTAAAATTACCGAATTATGAGTGTCAAAATTAATAGCAAATATTTAGAAAACTATGCAATTGAGTTCTCTAAGAAAGTTTGCGATCAATACTTTTCCTCTAAAAAGTATATGACAGGTACAGAAATTCTTGGTCTAACACCTTCCAAGCAGGTTAATTTCTTTGTGATCAAGTCTTTGTTTGAAGCTTGGCATGCTGAGTTAGAAAAACTAAAAAGTAATCCCTATTTCGACTACAGAGATAACAACGTTCATCGAGCACTGAATGAATTCATGAACGTGCTTTCAAGATCAATCAAGATTGATAGAGAAAATTTTGAGCCTTTATTAGGTGAAGCAGTCGCATTTTCTATCCTTCTCGCTCTGGAGCCACTTTCTTTTTTCAAAAATGAGTTTGAGAAACCTGCCGCAGGAAGTGTCAATGATTTTTTGAAAGAGAATAAAAAGTATTACAAATGGCATACAAGTTTAATTGAAAACTTGATCGATCGTGCTGGAATTAGCCAAACAAAAGATGCGTATTTGGCTGCTTTGATTCAGAATTTCGATCAGCAAAAAGACAAATTGAAATCAGCAGAAGAATTACTTTCTGAGTTGAAAGAAACGCTTTATTTGGACTTCGATATTCTGTTTGAGGTGGTATCTGATCTTCCGAAAGTTTCCGAGCCAGAAACTGTACCTGAAGAGCAGTCGGACATTGTTGAGGAACAAGAAGTACAAATCAAGGAAGAAGTCGCAACCAAGGAAGAAGAGATTGTGGCGGTAGAAAAAGTAGAGGTCACTTCAAAAGTCTACAAAACCGCAGATTCCTCCCAAGCAATAGATCCTTTACAAGCATGGGCAAAATTCGAGTCAGAGCAATACAGTGTGATGAAAGGGACTATTGGTGAGCTTTCAGAAAGTATTGGTATCAATCAAAGATTTATGTTTACCAAAGAACTCTTTGACGGAAACCCTGACCTGATGAAGCATGCCCTAAAGTCCATCGATCAATGTGATAGCTTTATGGAGGCGATTTCTTTCGTCAATGAAAGGTATGTGGCAGAATTGAATTGGGATAAAAATTCTGAACCTGTAGAGGAATTTCTTCAATTGATTTTCCGGAAATTTGATCAAAAAGGATAGCACTCCTTTTATTCATTTTTAAATCTCCATCAAAGAACTATTTGGTGGAGATTTTTTAATTTTAGGGAGATTATTTTTTCTCAACTACTCTATTTTCTATTTATCCATATTATCTACCATTTCTAATACTCGACTTTGTTTGCTGTATTCTATTGACTACTTTTTGGTTTAAATCCTCTTGCAGCATCTAAATCTATCGATCCTTGACGCAAAGAGATTCCTGTTTTTTACTCAAACAAATAATTATGATAAAACGAACACCCACAGTAAGTCGCTTAGGACTTCTTCTACTCGGCTTTTTGATCCTATCTGTACAGGCTGTTTTTGGACAGCGAATACCAACTCCTGAAGAGCATTTTGGATTTGGGATGGGAAAAGATTACCACGTCTCCAATTACACCCAAACAGAAGCTTACTTTAAAAAAGTAGCAGAGATTTCTGATAGAGCAAAATTAGTCTCTATTGGAAAAACAGAAGAAGGTAGAGATCAATGGATGATGATCGTTACATCGCCAGAGAATCACAAGAATTTGGATAGATTCAAAGAGATCTCTGTGAAAATGGCTCGTGCTGAAAACATGACTGAAGCAGATGCAAGAGCTTTGGCAGATCAAGGGAAAGCAGTCGTTTGGATTGATGGCGGGTTACACTCCACTGAAACTGTAGGGACGCATCAATTGACAGAGACGATATATAATGTACTCTCTCGAAATGATAAAGAAAATCAAAGAATACTCGAAAATGTAGTCATTCTGTTTGTTCATGCCAATCCCGATGGACACGAAAAGATCGGCAATTGGTACATGAGAAACCCTGAGCCAGAGAAGAGAAGTCTTTCAGGGCTGCCCGTTTTATATCAAAAATATATTGGGCATGATAATAACAGAGATTTTTATATTCAGAATATGAAGGAATCTGTGAATATGGGGCATCAGCTTTTTGTAGAATGGATTCCTCAAGTGATGTACAATCACCACCAAAGAGGACCTGCAGGGTCTGTTTTGGCCGGACCTCCCTACAGAGATCCATTCAATTATGTATTTGACCCGATGATGGTCACAGGAATTGATGCTGTTGGAGCGGCGATGTACAATAGGCTGAATGCTGAAAGTAAGCCTGGATTTACCAGAATGAATGGTTCTTCTTTTTCTACTTGGTATAATGGAGGTTTGAGAACAACAACCCATTACCACAATATCATAGGAATTCTAACGGAAATCGTGGGTGGTCCAAATCCTGAATCTATTCCATTGGTTCCAGATAGATTGGTGCCAAATGCAAATACGCCATTCCCCGTTACTCCTCAAGAAACTTGGAGATACCAGCAATCCATAGACTATTCAGTATCCTTGAATTATGCGGTTTTGGATTATGCGGCTAGAAATAGCGATCATCTGTTATATAACATGTATAGCATGGCTAAAGGCTCCGTGCAACGTGGAAGTCAGGATTATTGGACGCCATTTCCGAAAAAGGTAGAGGCGATAAAAACTGCCTATGCAGAATCAAGAACCAATGGTCAAGGTGGATCACGTTGGGGAATTCCAGCTGTTTTTTATGATAGCATTTACCAAGCACCTGAAAAACGTGATCCTAGAGGATTTATCATTCCTTCAGATCAAAAGGACTTTCCAACAGCAGTTAAGTTTATCAATGCTTTGATCAAAACTGGTATCAGAATAGAGAAAGCCAATAATCAATTCCAAGTTCAAGGAAAAACCTATCCTAAGGGCTCTTATGTAGTAAAAACAGATCAGGCATTTAGGCCACATATCATTGATATGTTTGAGCCGCAGGATTATCCTAATGACTTCCAATACCCTGGAGGACCTCCAATTCGTCCTTATGATGCGGCAGGATGGACATTGGCTTTCCAGATGGGTATTGAGTTTGACAGAATTCTTGAAGGATTCGATGGCCCTTTCGAAACATTGACTTATGGCGTTTTGGAATCTCCGATAGAAAGTACTTTGACAGAGTCAAGAAATGGATTTTTGATTAGCAGTGTTCATAATGATGCCTTTGCTATCGCAAATGAACTCTTGAAGAAAGGAGTGAAGGTTTCTCGTACAACTAAGGCTGTTGAAGGGATGCCTACGGGATCATTTTATATTCCTGCCAATGGATATAAAGTTCTTGCTGATTATGGAAAGAGTTTTGGGGTAGAAATCAAATCTGCTAAATCTCAACCGAGTGATTTGAAGCCAATCAAACCTTCAAGAGTAGCATTATATGACAATTATGGAGGGTCTATGCCAAGTGGTTGGGTGAGATGGATTTTAGAGCAGTATAATTTTGAATTTGAATTGATCTTTGCGAAAGAAATAGATCAAGGAAATCTAAACTCAAAATATGATGCGATTCTATTTATCAGTGGTGGAATCCCTAATGTAGGAAGCACAGGTGGTTCAAGAGGACCTAAAGAAGAAGATATCCCAGCAGAATATCATCATATGATTGGTGGGATTAGTACAGATAAATCAATCCCACAACTGAAAACTTTCATCGAAAATGGAGGAAAAGTAGTAGCTGTAGGTTCAGCATCTATTTTGGCATATCATCTTGATTTGCCTGTAAGAAATGCCTTGGTTGAAATCCAGAGAGATGGTTCAGAAAGGTCATTGCCAGGAGAGAAATATTACGTGCCGGGCAGTGTTTTGCAAACAAAAATCAATACGCAGGCAACTCAAAATTGGGGGATGGATGAGAATTCTTTTGTCTTATTCAATAACAACCCTGTATTTAAATTTAAGCCAGAAGCCAAACTTCAAGGAATTCAAGCTTTGAGTTGGTTTGACTCACAGACACCATTGAGAAGTGGCTGGGCTTGGGGAGAAGCTTATTTGGAAGATGGAATTACAGGTTTTGTAGCTCCGATTGGGAAAGGTGAATTGGTAGTTTACACACCAGAAATCACCTATAGAGCACAATCTCACGGAACTTTCAAGATGTTATTCAATAATCTTTATCAGTAATCAAGTTTAGTTTTAAATCAAAAGCCTTCCAATCAAAATTCAGATTGGAAGGCTTTTTTATTGTAAAAGAACTAAGGATAACATTTCTTAAATGTTACTTTTTACTCATTTTTTTAGCATCCGAAATATTCAACTTTATTTGAAGCACTGATAACTATCATCCATTACCCGCTACAATTCAAATATTTAATCAACTTTAGGGATTTCAATGGATAATTACTTTAATTCATTCTGCCTAGCATTTGAATTCTATGAGAGTCAAGTTTGATAAAAATGAAAAGGAGAATTGTAAAAGCCCATAGTGAGGAACCTCCATAACTAAAGAAAGGAAGTGGAATCCCAATTACTGGAAAAAGGCCAATAGTCATTGCAATATTGACCATAAAATGGAAAAATAATATAGAAATCACGCAGTATCCGTATACTCTCGAAAACCTTGTTTTTTGTCTTTCAGCAAGAAATACGAGTCTGATGAGCAAAGTACAGAAGAGTGTAATCACAACCAAACTTCCCAACCAGCCAAATTCTTCACCAAGTGTGCAAAAGATAAAATCCGTATGTTGTTCGGGAACAAAGTCAAATTTGGTTTGTGTACCTTCCAAATAGCCTTTCCCTACAAAACCACCAGAACCAATGGCAATTTTTGATTGTGTCACGTTCCAGCCTACTCCTAATGGATCTAAATCTGGGTTGAAAAGTACCATAATCCTATTTTGCTGGTGTTGCGGGAGTTTAGACACCGCATAATCTAAGCTATATACATAGCCGATCAATAATACACCAATAACTGCGAAGGAAATGATTCTTGATATTTTCTTCTTACCTAAAAAAATCAAGAGTAAAACGATAGCGGAGATGCCAAAAACTAAATAAAGGTTATTTTCTATCCCCAAAGCCAAAAGAGAAATAGCGATAAAAGTTAAAGCTAGAACATAATAGCGCTGAGGCATTCCTTCCCTGTAAAGCATAATGAAAAAAGCAAAATATACCATCGCCGTACCAGTATCAGGTTGTAGCATAATCAAGATAACAGGGATCATGATGATTGTTAGTGCCTGAAGCTGGTATTTCATTTGACTGAGGTCAAAACTAGGACGCTCCATAAACTTTGCCAATGCCAATGCAGTCGCAAATTTGGCAAATTCAGAAGGTTGGATTCGGACAGAGCCAATACCAACTGTTAGTATCTGACCATTTACTTCCTTTCCAATAAAAGGAGTAGCTATCAATAGGATCATAAAAAAAACATATAGTATCATAGAAAGATTATCATACAAGCGATAATCTGCTACCATAATTAAAAGAATGAATATTACTCCTGCACAAATTCTTAAAAGTTGCTGGCCTGAGTTAATAGACAAATCAAAAATACTTTTGGCATTTTGTTCATCAAAAACTGCCGCATAGATATTGAACCAACCTATGATGACTAGCGCAGCATAGATTAGTATGGAAATCCAGTCAATTTTATTAATGTATAAGTCGTCTTGTCTCAAATTACATGAATTTACCTATTAAGACATAATCTTCTAGATCTAATCTAGCGACCTCTCTTTTGATGTATTTTTCTATCATCAAACTTGCTGTACTTGCTGCTGCGCGTCCACCCCAGCCTGCATTTTCTACATACACAGCAATGGCGATTTTAGGATCTTCTTTAGGTGCAAAAGCGATAAAAACTGAGTGATCTTCACCTTGAGGGTTTTGGGCCGTTCCAGTTTTTCCCGCTAAGGTGATATCCGGCATAGCCGCTCTCGCTGCGGTTCCATAAATTGCTTCTGCCATAGCATCTTGAATCAAATCAAAATGATGTGCATCGACGCCCACTTCTCGCCTTGTCCTGTAGTCCTTGTTAATTTTTGTATTGTCCCCATCGATTGCCTTGATTAAATGTGGGGTATAATAATAACCTTTATTGGCAAAAATGGCTGCGAGGTTAGCCATTTGAAGCGGGGTAACCATCATCTCTCCTTGACCAATAGAAAGAGAGTAAATCGTAGAATATTTCCATCTACCCGACCCATAGATTCTATCATAATAGCTGCTTGAAGGAATGCTACCTTTACTTTCACCAGACATATCAATACCCAAAGATCCACCCAAACCAAACTGAAGCACTTTGTCTCTCCATAAGTCTAAGCCGATTTCGGTATCTTTAAAAGTATTACTCGACACTTCTCTATTAATCATCGCGCGATATGCTTGATGGTAATATGGATTGCATGAATTCCTGATCGCTCCAAATAGATTTACTGGAGAAGGATGGTTATGGCAAGCCACAAGGGACCTGTTGCATGCATATGTTGTATTAGGCGTCAAAACCCCCATCTGAAGTCCTATTAAAGACTGGACAATTTTGAAAATTGACCCTGGAGGGTACATGGCCATGATTGGCCTATTGAAGAGTGGCTTTGTCTCATCCTTATTTAATACCCCAAAATTGGAACCAAACTTTGACCCAGCCAGTAAGTTTGGATCGTAGGTTGGGGCAGAAATCATCGCTAATATCTCTCCTGTTTTGGGTTCTATCGCTACTACGGAACCGACCTTGCCTGCCATCAGTTTTTCCCCATATTGCTGAAGCTCGAGATCGATGGTGGAGGTAAGATTTCTTCCTGCTACGGAAGCAGTGTCATAATCTCCGTCTTTAAAAGATCCTTTATCAATGCCTCGGACATTGACCATTTTATACTTTACGCCTTTTACTCCACGGAGTTCTTTTTCATAAAATCCTTCCAAACCGCTCAAGCCTACAAAATCTCCTTGTCGATAATAGTTCGTAGTATCTCTTTCAAGTTGCCTTCCGCTAATTTCACCAATATAACCGAGGGTATTTGCAGCGCTTGCTTGGGGATAAGATCTGACTGCACGCGTAGTTACAAACAGACCAGGATAATCAATCAAATAATCTTGAATTTTAGCAAATTCAGTAGTGGACACCTGTGGGATAAGAATCGATGGTTTGACAGAAGAATATTTTCTTGCAGCTGTATATTTTTCGATTAGTTCTTCTTTCTCGATGTTGAAAATCTCACAAAACCTTGTGGTATCTTTTACATTAAACTCTTTCGGAATGACCATCAAGTCAAAAATAGGGTTGTTGTAAACCATAATTTTACCTGTCCGGTCGTAAACAAGACCTCTATAAGGATGATCTACAAGTCTCTGCACAGCATTACGTTCAGCTCTTTTCAAAAAGCTGTCGTCCGCCACTTGAATCATAAATAGTTTGGTCAACAATACGATTCCAATCAGTATAATCACAACAATGATGGTAATCGGTCTTTGTTCGTTCATTATAATCCTCTCCTTCTTCTGTAGAATAACAGTTGAACAATAATACTCATTACAAATACAAAAATAGCACTCGCTATAATTTTTTGAACGACAGGAACAAATAAATCAGTACCCATACTTTCAATAAAAAAAAAGAAGCTGTTGAAAATGATCAAGAGGGGTAAACTGTAGGTGGTAAACCAGCCAAACCCCATATTCAAAAGAGAAGGCTGCAGATCCTCATCATAGCCTCCTGTTGGTGTTAAAATTTTGATCCAAGGTCTTCTTATAAATGCAATTGTCAGTAAACTTGCCGTATGAATTCCTAAGGTATCATAAAAAAGATCCACAGCTAACCCCATTACAAATGCGATCAATAACGTTGGGATAGTTTTCGTTTCGATAGGAAGTAAAAGCAAATAGAGGATGTACAAAAAGCAAAAAGCAGCACCAAAAAGCACTAGGTTTTTGAGTACTAAAATTTGCACCAAGAGGTAGATAATAAATCCACCAACTAAAAGAAAGATTTTATTGGCGTTCATTGATCAGCTCGGAATTAATGTATAAAGAATCTAACTCTGCTTCTATTGTGTTTTCTACCAAATAAACATAGGAAACTCTTGTAAAGTCGGTTGAGAGCTCGACTGTGATGTCAAGATAATTGGTGTCCGTTCCTTGATTAACCTCAAGTATTTTTCCGATTGCTATGCCTTCGGGAAATACAGCATTATATCCCGAGGTTACAATCTTATCTCCAACTTGTACTTTGACGTGCCTTGGGACATAGAGCAGTTTTGCGTTTTTGGGACTTGCTCCGTCCCATTTGATAGACCCGAAAACCTCAGTAGATTCTATTTTTGAGGAGACTAGAAGTTCTGTATGTAAAAGAGAAATGACTGTTGCAAAATTATCTGAAACGCCCTTAACCCGTCCCACGACACCTTGACCATTGAAAACACCCATTCCAGGTTTGATTCCTTGGTTAGCTCCTTTATTTAACGTGAGATGATTTTGGCTAAGCCTGATGGAATTGTTGATTACTTTCGCACCTTTGAATTCAAAACTCGCCATCAATGTGCTGTCTAATTCGATAAACACACTGTCAGCAGGTTTTCTATACATTTCTAATTCTGCCAAAAGCTCAGCGTTAGTGTCTACTAAACGTGTATTGACTTCTCTTAAAGAAAAATATTCTGAGACATTATTTTTAGTGCCTAATATTTTACCACTCAATTGATTAGAGCTATTAAAGAAAACCGAACCTTGTTGAGTATTATAAGATACGATAAGCCAAATAGCGATAACCTCTAATAAAATGAATAAAAGAAATGCTCTTAAACTGTATAGAAATAGTAAGATGCGCTGCATTCTTCATTAACTCATCAAAACGGTTCTGAAATTGGAAATATTTTTCAAGGCGGTTCCAGTTCCTCTTACAACAGCTCTTAGTGGATCTTCAGCGATATGAATAGGTAATTTTGTCTTTTGGTGAAGTCTTTTGTCTAGACCTTTGAGCAAAGCACCACCACCAGTAAGGTGAATACCATTGTCATAAATATCAGCTGACAATTCTGGTGGGGCAATTTCCAAGGCCTTCAAAACAGCCTCTTCAATTTTAGATACTGATTTGTCTAAGGCAAAAGCAATCTCTGAGTAAGAAACTTTGATAACCTTTGGGATACCTGTCATCAAATCTCTTCCTCTGATTTCATAATCTTCAGGAGCATCATCTAATTCAGTCAAGGCAGATCCGATCGCGATCTTCACTTTCTCCGCTGATCTTTCCCCTATGAGAAGGTTGTGTTGTCTTCTCATGTAATCTAAGATGTCCTTTGTAAAGGTATCACCAGCTACTCTGATAGACTGATCAGCAACTATTCCTGAAAGCGCAATCAAGGCAATTTCTGTCGTACCACCTCCAATGTCAACTATCATGGAGCCCATTGGCTTTTCAATATCAATTCCAATACCTATCGCTGCTGCAATAGGTTCATAGATCATGTAAACTTCTTTGGCGCCTGCATGCTCAGCGGAGTCACGTACTGCTCTTTTTTCAACCTCGGTGATTCCAGAAGGGATACAAATTACCATTCTGTGAGATTGAGGGAACATACCTTTTTTATGACCAGGAATCATTTTGATCAACCCTCGGATCATCTGCTCTGCAGCGTAAAAGTCAGCAATCACACCATCTTTCAGAGGTCGGATAGTTTTGATGTTTTCATGCGTCTTTTCATGCATGTTCATCGCGTCTTTTCCAACAGCTAAAACCCTATTGGTCGTCCTGTCTATCGCAATGATAGAAGGTTCATCTACCACGATTTTGTCCTTGTGAATGATAAGCGTATTTGCAGTACCTAGATCGATAGCAATATCACTGGAGAAAAAATCGAATAATCCCATTATGTCTGTTGGTTGAATTTTTATGTGAATTTGTTAAAGTTAGCATTATAGATGCATAACATGAAACGCGGGAAGGCAAAATTATTATCTTAATTGCAATTTCTTATCATAATGTCTTTTTTTTTTGAAACATTGTTTCATTTCGCTTAAAGTAGGTGCTGATCACCGTTTTTTTACCTATCTAATAGGTATGCTAACAGTGAGTTGATGCTCTTGGAGCAATTGATATACCAACTCCTCATTATGCTATGGAAATTTGCCTTTGACAAAGGTAGGTTGTTTGATTTCAGTTACTTTATATTATTCTGTATGTAGAGACTCTTTTTTAATTAGAAATAATTTTATTAAATTTGTGCCGTATTAGCCGAATATTAGGAGGGGACGACAGTCCCCTCTTTCATTATGGTAAATTGTAATATGAGTTTAAGAAACACAATAGAAGAAATAGTAGAGAAGCATTTGCCAGATGAAGAACACTTCATCGTCGAAATTCAGCTGATTGAAAATGTAAGTAAACCACAGCTCAAAATCCTCATTGATGCAGATCATGGTATAAAAATTGATACCTGTGCTTTTATTAGCAGACAAGTTGGAGAAGAAATCGAAGCAAAAGAATTGCTTGCTGATGCCTATGTTTTGGAGGTTTCATCTCCTGGAGTAGATTATCCGCTCAATTCTAAAAGACAATATTTAAAAAATGTCGGTAGAAAACTCAAAGTAACCTTGACAGATGGAAAGGAAATTGAGGGAGAACTTCTATCAGTAGGTCCTTCGGATATCAAGTTGAAGGTAGTGAAAAAAGAAAAGGGAAAGAAAGCCACCGAAGAGGAGGTTGAGTTCACCTTAGAAGAAATAAAGAAATCAATTGTACTAGTCTCTTTTAAGTAAAAAAAATGGATGCTAAAGTTCTTATAGAATCATTTGCAGAATTTGCAAGATCAAAAAATGTAGATCGTCCAACAATGATCCGCATTCTCGAAGATGTGTTTAGAGCGATGATTCGCAAGAAATACGAAACAGACGAAAATTTCGATGTGACGATAAATGCAGATAAAGGTGATCTTGAAATATTGAGAATTAGGGAAATCGTAGACGACAACTCTGAAGATATTTGGGATTTTGATAAAATCAGTGTTACAGACGCGAGGAAAATCGAACCGGATTTTGAAGTTGGAGAAGAAGTCTACGAGAAGATAGAGCTAGAAGACTTTGGCCGTAGAGCTGTTATGATGGCTCGTCAGACACTGATTCAGAAAATTAAGGATCTTGAAAAAGATTTACTTTTCAATCAATACGAAGAATTAGTAGGAGAGATCATTTCTGCAGAAGTATATCAAATACTTGGTAGAGAAGTGCTTTTGATGGACGGTGATGGCAATGAGCTCATCCTTCCAAAAGGAGAGCAGATTCCAAAAGATAGATTTAGAAAAGGAGATTCTGCCAGAGCTATTGTCCATAAAGTAGAAATGGTCAACGGTAATCCAAGAATTATTCTTTCTAGAACTTCTCCAATATTCCTAGAAAGACTGTTTGAAAATGAAGTTCCTGAGGTATTTGATGGTTTGATCACAATCAAAAAGATTGTAAGAGAGCCAGGTGAGAGAGCTAAAGTAGCAGTTGAATCTTATGATGACAGAATTGATCCAGTAGGAGCATGTGTGGGGATGAAGGGAAGTAGAATTCATGCTGTCGTGAGGGAATTGCAAAACGAGAATATCGATGTGATCAATTATACAGAGAATTTAGATTTGTATGTCTCTCGTGCTCTTAGTCCAGCAAAAGTTATATCAATTCAGCCAGATCACGAAAAGAAAAGGATTTCGGTTTATATGAAGCCTGATCAAGTATCTATGGCAATCGGAAAAGGAGGATTTAATATCCGACTAGCAAGCCGTTTGGTTGGATATGAAATCGATGTATTCAGAGAATTGAATGAAATCGAGGATGAAGAAGATGTAGTCTTGGATGAGTTTGGAGATGAAATCGAAGATTGGGTAATTGATGAATTGAAAAAGACAGGATTAGATACAGCGAAAAGTGTACTTTCTTTAACGAAAGAAGACTTGTTGAGAAGAACTGAGCTTGAAGAAGAGACCATTGACGAGATCTTCAGAATATTAAAACAAGAATTTGAACAATAAATAAAGACCAATTTACCCAAATATAGGTCTTATATTTGCCAAAGAATTAGAAAGAGGTTTTTAGCGTATGTCAGAAGAAAAAATGATGAGACTTGGCCAAGTCGCCAGAAAACTCAACGTAGGAATAGCTACGATTGTGGAATCTATGGCTAAAAAGGGCTTTGAAGTCGAAAACAACCCCAATTCTAAGATCAGCATGGATCAATACAGTGTGCTGGCCAAGGAATTTAAGTCCTCCGCTCAAGAGAAGGAAGAGGCATCCCACCTTTCTATAGGTAAACGTCATCATGAGACATTTACTATAGAAGCAGATTCAGATGCTCGAGAAGAGTCTAAGCCTGTGCCTGTCAAGGAGGAGAAAAAAGTAGAAGCAAAAGAGCCCGCTCCAGCACCAAAGCCTGAGCCAACTCCTGCTGCTCCTGAAAAAGAAAAAGTAGAGGAACCAAAGGTTACGCCTGAAGCGCCTAAATTACCTGGCATAAAAGTGTTAGGAAAAATAGACCTTTCTCCAAAAGCCGAACCGACTCCTGCTCCTAAAAAAGTAGAGAAGGCAATCGAAAAGCCTAAGGAAGAAGTAAAGCCTCAACCTAAAAAAGAAGAGGCTCCAAGAAAAGAGTTCAAAAAGGAAGAAAAGAGCACTCAGGCTGTGAAGCCTCAGCAAAATGACAACGCTAAAACACAAAAACCTGCTCCAATTACTTCTAACAAGCCAACTCCTAAAGAGCAAGCACCAAAACAGCAGGAACCAAAACCTGTTGTCGTTCCAGCTAAACCTGAAGTGGTACCACAACAAGTTATTGCTGCGAAAGCTGATTCTTTGAAGGGATTGACCGTTTTGGGTAAGATAGAATTACCAACTGACAAGCCTAAGAAAAAAGGTAAGCCAGTTGCATCTTCTGACGAGAGAAATAAGGACAAAAAGAAACGAGTTCGTAAGAGAATAGATAAAAATACACCTGGAGGTGACGCTGCAAAGGGCGGAGCTGCCGCTGGAGGAGCAAGACCTGCCACACCTGGACAACCGCAAGGAGGACATCGTGCTGGAGGAGGTCCAAATAGTAGAGAGAGAAGAAGTCCGCAGGGAAGACCAGGACAAGGAGGAGGAAGACCCGCTCAAGGAGGTCATGCTGGAGGACGTGTTCAGAAAGCTGAACCTACTCAGAAAGAAATCCAAGATCAAATTAAGCAAACACTTGCTAGACTTCAAGGTGGTAAAGCTGGTGGAGGTAAAGGGAAGAATAGAAGAGATAAGAAAGCCGAAAGAAGTAGAGATACTGAAGATGGAATCGAAGAAAGCAAAGTTTTAAAAGTAACTGAGTTTATCTCAGCCAATGACTTGGCTTCCTTGATGGACGTTTCAGTTAATCAGGTAATTTCAACTTGCATGTCTTTGGGAATGTTCGTTTCGATCAATCAAAGACTAGATGCGGAAGCAATTACTATTATTGCTGACGAGTTTGATTATGAAGTTGAATTCACTAAATCTGATGAGGAAGAGAATTTCGTAGAAGAAATTGATAATCCAGAAGATCTTGTTACAAGAGCTCCGATCGTCACAATCATGGGACACGTAGATCATGGTAAGACTTCCCTTCTTGATTATATCAGAAGAGCGAAAGTTACTGATGATGAGGCGGGTGGAATTACCCAGCACATTGGTGCGTATGATGTGATGACCAACACTGGAGAAAAAATCGCATTCCTAGATACACCAGGTCACGAGGCATTTACTGCCATGCGTGCACGTGGTGCGAAAATTACGGATGTTGCAATCATAGTTGTAGCTGCGGATGATGACATCATGCCGCAAACAAAAGAAGCTATCAATCACGCTCAAGTAGCTGGCGTACCAATGATCTTTGCGATCAATAAAATTGATAAGCCAAATGCTAATCCGAATAAGATTAAAGAGCAATTGGCAAATATGAATCTACTAGTAGAAGAATGGGGTGGTAAATACCAATCTCAAGATATCTCAGCAAAAGTAGGTACGGGTATAGAAGAATTGCTTGAAAAAGTACTTCTAGAGGCTGAAGTTCTTGAACTTACTGCCAACCCTAATAAAAATGCTGTCGGAACTGTAGTTGAAGCATCTCTAGACAAAGGTAGAGGATATGTGACTACAGTGATGGTGCAGGCAGGTACACTTAGAGTAGGTGATGTGATGCTAGCAGGTCAACATTATGGTAAAGTAAAAGCCATGTTTGATCACAAAGGTAAAAAGCTGAAAGAAGCAGCACCATCTACACCAGTGCAGGTACTTGGGCTTGGCGGCGCACCTCAAGCAGGTGATACTTTCAAAGTTTACGATTCTGAAAGAGAGGCGAGAGAAATTGCCAATTCTAGAGAGCAGATCCAAAGAGAGCAAAGTATGCGTACCAAGAAACACATCACATTGGATGAAATCGGACGTAGATTGGCTATCGGTAGCTTTAAGGAATTGAATATCATCATCAAAGGTGATGTGGATGGATCAGTCGAAGCATTGTCAGATTCCTTATTGAAATTGTCTAAAGACGAAGTTTCTGTAAATATCATTCACAAAGGTGTGGGTCAGATCTCTGAATCCGATGTATTGTTGGCCTCAGCTTCTGATGCAATCATCATTGGTTTCCAAGTAAGACCTTCTCCAAATGCGAAGAAGATCGCAGAACAAGAAGAGATCGAAATCAGACATTACTCTATCATCTATGATGCGATTAACCAAATCAAAGATGCAATCGAAGGAATGCTTGAGCCAGAATTTGAAGAAATCATCACTGGTAATATCCAAGTGAGAGAAATATTCAAAATCTCTAAAATTGGTACTGTTGCAGGTTCTTATGTTACAGATGGTTTCATTACCCGTAAGAATAAGATCAGAGTTATCCGTGATGGTATTGTAGTTCACGATGGTGAAATCGATCAGTTGAAGAGATTCAAAGACGATGTGTCTGAAGTGAAAGCAGGCTACGAATGTGGTATTTCAATTAAGAAATTCAACGATATCCTTGTTGATGATACGATTGAGGGTTACACCATGCAAGAGATCAAGCGCAAGAAATAATCAATTTATAAATCATTAAAAGGAACTTCCGCAAGGTTGTTCCTTTTTTTATTTCCTATGAGAGAGGCTATCCATATTTTTCTTCAAATCCTCGTTGTTTTCAGTGTCATTTCATTGATTTTGGGATTATATAAACCTGTTTTAGCCCTTTGGTTTTTAGATCGTTTCAATAGATTGAAAGTATTGAAAATATATGGTTTGGCACTACTTATTTTTGTGCTCCTAATATTTTTGAATAATATCTTTTGATATGGTGGCTTTTGGGTAATTTTAATTATTTTTGATTTTAAAATTCCCTAAGATTGAGAAAAGTTATCTCCATATTACTTCTAAGCGTGTTTGCTTTGTACCATTTTGGGTACTATGGATTTTATTATTCTCTCAATTTTAGATTAGAATCATATTGGACTGATAAGATATTCGAAACTGAAGAGTCTACTGAGGAGATTATGGAGATCCCTATTTCTGTTCCATACATGGCAGATCAGTCCGATTTTCAGGTTACAAATACTACATTTGAAAAAGACGGGAAAAATTACCGGGCTGTAAAGCAGAAGTATTCAAATGATACCTTACAAATTGTCTATGTTCCTGATACAGCAAAGAGCAAGCTTAATAATGTTGTGAAAAAGTGGATCACTTCGTTAGTGTCAGATGAAATTCCCACAGAAAATAGCAATTCTTTACTTTCAAAAATATTCATAAAGGATTACACCAAGCCCAATCAAGACTTTGTGTTTGCACCTTTCATGAATCAAGAGAAGAACTACATAGGGTTTATTTTTTCACCTTATAATGAATTATTCCTCAGTAATAATACTCCTCCTCCAGAATTGGTTTGATTTAAACCATTCATCATTGGCTATTTTCTTTAGATAATCACACATTAAAATTCAGCTTTTGTGGAGAGGATTCTATGTTTTCAAAGGGGTTTGTTGTACATAGATGATTTTCTCTTCATGCTGTGTTTCTGTTGATTATTCAAAAAGCAATGAATTGTCCACTTTCCGAAGGTGCATGCGATTATCTTGTTTATCACAGGTGTCATGTAATTTATTGGCTGGGCAAAAAACTAATATACCCCACCAAAGCTTCAGTTTTGGTGGGGGACTTAGCCATTTTTTGAATGAACTGATTTTTAAAAAAACAAACTCAAATTTTAACTTAATAATTAATATAAAAAGATTATTACCCATATTCCTTGGTATAATTGTGCCATTTTTTGTACAAATTGAAATCCTTGCCCAAGGCTGCGTGGCGATTAGGCAATTTACGGGTATCGGAAACGCAGTTGGACAAGGAAATATCCTTGAAAAAGGAGAATGGAATATTAGCTCAAATTATCGCTATTTTAAGTCATTCCGACACTTCAGTGGTACAGAAGAGCACCCAAATCGAGTTGCAGACAATACCGAAGTGATTAACTGGTCGCATGGAGTGGATTTAAATGTAAGTTATGCCATTTCGGAGAGAGCTTATGCTGTAGTTTCATTGCCTTTTGCATATAATGAAAGGAGTTCTTTATATGAACATGGAAGAAATTCACGCCACATGACTTATTCTAAAGGATTGGCAGATATGCGAATTGGGGCTGGCTATTGGTTGCTACCTTCAGAAAAAGCGAAGAAAGGAAATACAGCAATAGGTTTAGGAATCAAAATCCCAACGGGCGATTACAATGCCCAAAGTACTTTTTATAATGTAGGTCCAAATGGTACTTCAGAAGTAAGACCTGTTGATCAATCTATTCAGTTAGGAGATGGTGGATTGGGACTAATATTAGATGCGCAGGGGATTTGGAATTTGCGCTCTAATTTCTTTTTATACTATGATGGATTCTATATGTTCAATCCAAGAAATACCAATGGGACTATGACAAATAGGAGCAGAGCATCTGAATCAATCATGAGTGTTCCTGATCAGTTTGCTTTCAGAGCAGGTCTTTTTAAACCAATTCCTAGGCTTCATGGACTGGGAATTTCATTGGGAGGAAGAGCTGAAGGAATTCCAATAAGAGACTTGATTGGAGAAAGTGATGGGTTTCGTAGACCTGGATATATTGTTTCTATTGAACCAGGGATTAGTTACATGTTGGGTAATTTTACCACGACTTTAACTGTTCCAGTGGCATTGATCAGGAATCGAACTAGGAGCCTCACAGATATTGCTGATTCCACACCAGATAATCGTAGGCATGGAGATGCTGCCTTTGCAGATTATCTAATCAATGTAAATTTGGCTTGGAGGATACCGAAGAAAGTAAAAAGTGTATTTAATAATATTGAATAATTATACATATCAAAAGGAGATTAGCTTTTAAGGCTAGTCTCCTTTCTCAAACTTTTCCCTGCCAAAAGAATCAAAGCCAATGATAAAATAAATAGAATCACTGCGATTCCTGTTAGAATGTATCCTTGATTTTGGAAATTCTTCCAAGCAAATAATGCCAAGGAAGTTAAAGTAACTGTGAACATAAAGAACATCGGAATCAAGACAAAGGTAGCATTGGTCTTTTGTCTGATGAGATAAACGGAGATTGCCAATAATGCCAATGCTGCCAAAAGTTGGTTTGCGGATCCGAAGATGGGCCATAAGACACTGAAACCTCCAGATGTCAATAGAAGCACCGAAAGTACAATGACAATACTTGTTGACAGGTAGCGATTTTTTGCAAGCTTCACACCGATAGGATTTTTCACATCTTCGAAATATTCCTGAAAGGTAAATCGAGCCAATCGTGTACAAGTATCCAAAGTTGTCAATGCAAATGCGGATACTGTCAATGCAACGAATCCAATCCCAAACCCTTCTGATATCCCTAAGCTAGAGATAATATTTCCCAAGCCATTGGCAAATAAAGGCACGGGACCTAAAGTGTCTATTTTCTCTAGATACTCCGCTCTTGATAGGACAACTACCGCTGCAACAGCAATAATTGCTAGAAATGATTCAATCAACATGCCTCCAAATCCTACAATTTTCGCATCGCTTTCTTTGTCTATTTGCTTTGAGGTAGTTCCTGAAGCGACCAAAGAATGAAACCCACTGATTGCACCGCAGGCGATAGTTACAAATAAAACAGGGAAGATATATCCTAAATTCTCAGAAGTAAAATGAATGTCATTATCCATTACAATCGTAGGGTTGGCGATAAAAACACCAATAACTGCTGCGATGATTAATCCATAAAGTAAAAAACTATTTAAATAATCCCTTGGCTGAAGAAGCATAGACATGGGAGTAACCGAAGCAATAAATGCATAAGCTAATAAAATGTAAATCCAAGTTTGATAATCTAGGACAATTGGAAATTGCATTCCGAGATACACAAAATAATACATTAAGACGATTCCAATAACTGAAATGAGAATAAAAGCCAGTTTTTTATCTCCAACAGCCTTACTTACAAACCCAAATAATACAGCCAAGATGATAAAAAGCAGAGATGCTGATGCCACTCCAGGATTACTGACAAAAGTTTTAGCAATAATATCTGCAAAAACACCAATGATAAGGATCAAAGTAGAAAAGCTAAAAAGGATGAAAAGTTGCTTACCTCTGTAGCCAATGTTGTTTTGGATAATTACTCCAATTGATTTCCCTTGGTTTTTTAAAGAAGCAGCCATACTCCCTAAATCATGAACCGCACCAAAAAATATCCCGCCAATTAGAATCCAAATCACAGCAGGAATCCAACCAAAGGTGAGTGCGATAATGGGGCCTACTATCGGCCCAGCACCTGCAATGGACGCGAAATGATGTCCTAATACAACTATTGGTTTACTTGGGATATAGTCAATTCCATCAGAATATTGATGTGAAGGGGTGATATTTTTATTGTCTAGTTTGAATTTTTTGAATACATATTTTCCATAAATAAAATATGCAGCAATCAATATAAGAGCAGATAGACTCAATAAAGTGATTAGATTCATGCTAATAGACAAGTTTAGGTTTTGAGACTTGAATATCATGCTTATTCAGCAGAATACAAATATCAACTTAGATCAAGGGTGATTTTGTCTAATTAATAGATTTTTTTAAATGTTGCTTTTGATTTAATGTTTAGCTCAAAATATTGGTATATAGGGATTTAGATGAATTGACTTTGAGGAACTTAAGAGGTTAATTTTATTTAATGGATATAAGCTATAAATTTGTAATCCCTGAAATAAATATTCGGGGCTTAACAAGGATAAATTATGGCTTGGTTTAAAAGAACAGATAAAGGAATAAAGACCTCAACAGAGGAAAAGAAAGATGCTCCTGATGGCCTGTGGTTTAAAACACCCAAAGGTAATATTATTCATACACGTGAATTAAAGCATAATTCTTACGTTTGTCCCGATGATGATTATCATGTAAAGATTGGGTCAAAAGAATATTTTGAAATATTATTTGATGGAAATAAATTCAAGGAGATCGATGCGAATATGACATCGGGAGATCCTTTGAAATTTGTTGATACCAAACCTTACTCTTCAAGAATAGAAGCAACAATCGCCAAAACAGAGCTGAATGATGCCGTAAGGACAGCGGTTGGAAAAATGAATGGCTTGGACTTGGTCGTTTCATGTATGGATTTCAATTTTATTGGAGGGTCGATGGGATCTGTGGTAGGTGAAAAAATTGCAAGAGCGATAGATTATTCATTGAAAGAGAAAATCCCATTTTTGATGATATCCAAGTCAGGTGGCGCTAGAATGATGGAAGCAGGTTTCAGTTTAATGCAAATGGCCAAGACTTCTGCGAAATTAGCACTTTTGGATAAAGCTGGAATTCCTTATATATCAATGTTGACAGATCCGACAACTGGAGGAGTTACCGCTTCTTATGCGATGTTGGGTGATTTCAACATTGCAGAACCTGGAGCTTTGATAGGTTTTGCAGGTCCAAGGGTCATTAGAGAGACGATTGGTAAAGATCTTCCAAAAGGTTTTCAAAGCTCAGAATTTGTTTTGGAACATGGATTCTTAGATTTTATCATCGATAGAAGGCAGTTGAAGAACAGATTGACAACTTTGCTAAACTTACTGAACAATTAATCAGTTATACAATAGACAAGAGCAAAGATAAAAATGGCAAAATTCATATAGATTTTGGCCTTATTTATCTATTTATAAATATATTTGTATTCCCTAAGTAGGGGCTAAATACTGAAAAATTAAAAGTAAAAATTATCATTAAATGGGTTCAGTAATTATTACCTCGATTGTAGCATTTACTCTGATTATTTTGCTACTCGTTTTTATCCTTTTGTTTGCCCAATCTAAGTTAGTCAACTCTGGAGACGTAAGAATCATCGTAAATGGTGATGAAAGCAATCCAATTGTGACATCCGCAGGTTCAACCCTGTTGAATACTCTGGGTAACAAAAAAATCTTCTTACCATCCGCTTGTGGTGGAGGTGGTACTTGCGCAATGTGTAAGTGCGTGATTGAAGATGGTGGTGGAGAAGTTCTGCCAACAGAAGAGGGTCACTTGAGTAGAGCAGAAAAGCAAGGTAATGTAAGATTGTCATGTCAAGTAAAAGTAAAGCAAGACATGAAAATCAGAATTCCAGAAGAAATTTTTGGAATCAAGAAGTGGGAATGTGAGGTTGTATCTAACTATAACGTATCCACATTTATCAAAGAATTTAAAGTAAAACTTCCAGAAGGAGAAAATCTCGACTTTGAATCTGGTGGGTATATCCAAATTGACGTTCCTGCAGTTACAGTGAACTTCAAAGACATGGATATCACTCCACATCCAGATTTGGGTCACCCTCAGGATGTATATCAAAGTGATTGGGATAAATTCGGTCTTTGGGATTTGGTGATGAAGAATGATGAAGAGTTGTTCAGAGCTTACTCCATGGCCAACCACCCTGCTGAAGGTAATATTGTTATGTTAACAATTAGAATTGCCACTCCACCTTGGGATAGAGCGAATAATAAATGGATGGATGTTAATCCAGGAGTTTGTTCTTCGTATGTTTTCGCGCAAAAACCTGGTGATAAGGTAACCATCTCTGGTCCTTATGGTGAATTCCACATCAATCCAACGGATAGAGAGATGATTTACATAGGTGGTGGTGCAGGTATGGCTCCGTTGAGATCTCATATTTTCCATTTATTCCACACGGAAAAAACTGATAGAAAAGTTTCTTACTGGTACGGAGGTAGATCTAAAAAAGAATTGTTCTACACGCCACAATTTAGAGATATAGAAAAGGACTTTCCAAACTTCAACTTCCATATAGGCTTGTCAGAGCCTTTACCAGAAGATAACTGGAAAGTGAAAAAGTCTTTGGAAGATAGAGAAGGAGATGGATACGTAGGTTTTATTCACCAAGTTCTTTATGATAATTATTTGAAAGATCACCCAGATCCAGATGAAGTAGAATTCTACCTTTGTGGTCCTCCATTGATGAATGCAGCTGTATTGAAGCTTCTAGATGATATGGGAGTTCCTCAAGAAAACATCAGATTTGATGACTTTGGAGGTTAATTTATAAATTGAGTCCCGCAATAGCGGGACTTTTTTATTTCACTCTGATTTTTTTACTTATTTTTGAAAAAGACTTAGCTACACTCTATGAATCTCAAATCCTTCTTTGAGCCAGTTCCTGAAATCATCACCAATCAGAAATTTGCACACAATTCTTTTTATAATTTCATCCATTTTCATGGAGAAACTTTTCCCGATATTAAGGGAGTACAGATTGCGATTGTAGGCTTGTCAGAAAAAAGAGGGATGAAGCATGCTGATACCATAGAAAGGTCAGCTATTGAGATTCGGGAGAAATTATATCACCTCAAAAAAGGGGAAGCACTTTACAAAATTGTGGATTTAGGCGATCTTCTTCCTGGAGAAACCTTAGATGAATCCATTGAAATCCTTAAAACGGTCGGTGAGTTTCTCTTGAAGAAGCAAATTCTACCAATTTACATTGGGGGATCACATGATTTAGATTATGGACAATATCTTTCTTATCAAAGATTGAAAAAGCTGGTCAGTCTAGTCACTGTAGATGCCAAGATTGATATGGAAGAAGATGGCCTTCCTTATCAAACCCACACCCAAAATATCATTCTCCATCAACCAAATTTCCTTTTCAATTATTCGCATTTGGCGTATCAGAGCTTCTTGGTGGATAAGGATTTGATCAATGTAATGGAAAAATTATATTTCGATCACATCAGATTGGGAAATGTAAGGGCAAATTTCAAGGAAATAGAGCCAATAATTCGAAATGCAGATTTGATGAGCTTTGACGTCTGTGCGATTCAATCTTCAGACGCTCCGGGTGCAGCTGATGCCCAGCCGTTCGGATTAACAGGTGAAGAAGCTTGTCAGATTTGCCGATTTGCAGGGATGAATGAGAAACTGAGCTCTTTTGGAATTTATGGCTATCAGCCTTATTATGATGACAGCAGAAATAAAACAGCCTCGATCATTGCGACGATGATCTGGTATTTTATTGAAGGTTTTTATGATCGAAAAGACAGTCTAAGTTTCAAAAGCAATGACTACATCAAATACACAGTTTCTTTAGACGCAAAGCCTTCCATTATTATTTTTTATAAAAGTAAGAGGAGCGATAAATGGTGGATGGAAATCCCTCAAAATGATCAAGAGAAATTTGAAAGAACCACGATCATCCCTTGTAGTTACAAGGACTATCAAATGGCACAATCGGGAGAGATTCCTGAAAGATGGATCAATGCCCAATTAAAGTTGTTTTGAAATGAAGGCATATACAAGGCAGCAGCTTGCTTTGAGGAATGGGCAGGATAAGCCTGAGATTTGGGTCGCCTACAAGGGTATGATTTATGATGTGACCGAATCTCGACTTTGGAAAAACGGCAAGCATTATGAACATTGGGCAGGGCAAGATTTGACAGATGAACTTGTAGATGCGCCACATACTGAAAAAGTGTTTGTTAAATTTGATCCAATTGGACAATTGATTTAGGAAAATGATATTAATAGCAGATAGCGGATCAAGTAAGACAGATTGGAGAGTAATTGCTGATAATGGTACGATCAAGCAACATCGTGGTATCGGTTTTAATCCGACATATCAATCCAGAGAGGAAATGATAAGCTTACTTCGAGATGAATTTCTTTTGGAAATTTCAAATGAAGTGAATCAGATTTTTTATTACGGAGCTGGATGTTCAAGTGAATCTGGAAGGGGTCAGGTGAACTCAGCACTTTCTATTATTTTTCCCAAAGCAGAAATTGTCATTGAACACGATATGTTAGCAGCGGCAAAAGCGACTTGTGGTCATGATGCAGGAATAGCCTGTATCCTAGGGACTGGATCAAATAGTTGTGATTATGATGGTAAAAATATCATGGAATCCATGCCTGCACCAGGATATATATTGGGAGACTTTGGTGGAGGGTCATCTATAGGGAAAAAATTCCTGCAAGATTTTATTTATCAGGAGATGCCTGAAGCAATTTACCAAAAGGCAGTTGATCAATTGGGTCTTAGCTACGATATGATTATTCACGAGGTCTATAAGAATCCTTTTCCTGGGAGATACATGGCTTCTTTTTGCAAGTTTCTGACAGAAAATAAAGCTGATCCCTATTGCTATTTATTATTTTGGAATGCTTTTCAGGACTTTTTGAAAAGGTATGTAATGAAGTATGAAGGTTTTCAAGGAAAGCCAGTCAATTTTGTGGGCTCCATTGCGTTTCATAACAGTGACATATTAAGAAATGCCGCTTTTGATCTTGGTATCCATGTAAATTTAATTCTTGAAAGCCCTATTGCTGGCTTGACACTTTATCATCAAAAACCATGAGCACAACAGAAAGTAATTCCCTGTATGACAATCTTGAAAACTTAGATGTTGCTTCATTATTGAAGAATATCAACCAAGAAGATTATAAAGTTGCTGCTGCTGTAGAAAAAATTTTACCTTCAATTACAGCTCTCGTAGAGCAAATAGTCCCACGGATGCAGGCCGGAGGAAGACTATTTTATATAGGAGCAGGGACAAGTGGAAGATTAGGAATCTTGGATGCTTCGGAGTGCCCACCTACTTTTGGAGTTTCGCATGACCGTGTTATCGGGATCATTGCAGGTGGAGACAAGGCGATAAGAAAAGCTGTAGAAAATGCAGAAGATGATCAAAATCAAGCTTGGAATGACATTTCGGTTTATGGATTTCATGCAAGTGATACTGTGATTGGAATCGCTGCGTCGGGAACTACTCCCTATGTAATAGGTGGAGTGAAGCAAGCTAAGACAAATGGTTTATTGACAGGATGTATTACTTGTAACTCTAATTCACCTTTGGCTGCTGAAGTAGAGTTCCCCTTAGAAGTGATTGTAGGTCCTGAGTTTGTCACAGGAAGTACACGGATGAAAGCAGGAACGGCTCAAAAGCTAGTACTAAACATGATTTCCACCACTGTGATGATCAAGCTCGGTCGTGTAAAAGGAAATAAAATGGTGGATATGCAATTGTCCAATGAAAAACTTATAAAACGAGGCACGAGGATGATTGCTGAATCAACTGGGCTAGATGAGGAAATATCTAAAAGCCTTCTTCTTAAACATGGTTCAGTGAGAGCGGCCGTTGAAGCTTTTTATAAGAAATAATCCGTATCTTTGCAGCCCCTTTAAATTCAGGAACTTAGACTTTCTTGATTTGAAGCGGACTTACCAAAAAATACAGCAGAGATGTTGCATGGAAAATGAAAAAAGATAATAGTAGAAATCAAGGATCTAATAGAGATTCCAAACCAAGCAAGCCTTATAACAAAGAAGGTAGAAGTGACAGAAAAAAAGATTTTTCGAAGGATTCTGACTTCAAAAAGTCCAGATCAAAAGATGATTTTAAGACTGAGAGAGGTGCAAAACCAAGTTTTAAGAAATCTGATGGACCATATGAAAAGAAATTTGCTCCAATAAGAAAATCAAAAGGAGATGTTTCCAAGACTAATTCAGGCAAAAAAGACGAATTTAGCTTGGAAGGTTACCCAAAGAAGAAATACACACCAAAACCGCAAGAAGGAAGGAATAGTCCGTCTTACGGAAAAACCAGCTCAAGATCAAAAACTGGCGACCCTAAATTAAATTCAGGTGAGTTTAAGACAGTGTATAAAGGCAGAGGAAAAGATGAGAGACCTGTTTTTGAGACCGTAAAAAAATCAGAGGTAGACAAGAAATTGGCTGCTAGAAAGAAGTCTCAAAAGCCTAAATTCCATGAAGCACCTACTGAACCTAGACCAGAATATAATTTTGATAGAATTGAGAAAAAGCTCAATAAAAATCAAGATGATGATGAGATAAGGTTGAACAAGTATATTTCCAACTCAGGAATTTGCTCAAGAAGAGAAGCTGATACCTTGATTCAAAATGGAGATATCAGAGTAAATGGAGAAATCATCATGGAAATGGGCTACAAGGTTCAAAGAGCTGACGTAGTGACCTTCAAAGGAAAAAATATCAATCCTGAAAAGCCTGTTTACGTTCTCTTAAACAAACCAAAAGATTTCATTACGACTACTGATGATCCGATGGAGAGAAAGACGGTGATGGAACTTGTGGGGAATGCTTGCAAAGAGCGCATTTTTCCAGTTGGACGCTTAGATAGAAATACCACAGGTCTATTACTATTTACAAATGATGGGGAGCTTGCCGCTAAGCTTTCGCACCCTTCTAATCAGATCAAAAAGATATATCAAGTAACACTTGATAAGCCATTGACAAAAGCTGATGAGGAGACGATTATAGAAGGCTTTACTTTGGAAGATGGTGATGTGAAAGTGGATGATTTGCAGGTACTTTCAAAGGATAAGACCATTCTTGGTTTAGAGATTCACGTAGGAAGAAATAGAATCGTTAGAAGAGTTTTTGCACATTTTGGATATGAAGTGATTGCACTCGATCGGGTTACCTATGCTGGGTTAGATAAAAAAGATCTACCGAGAGGAAAGTATAGATTCCTTACTGAAAAGGAAGTCATCAATTTGAAATATTTCAAATAAAACAAAAAGGCGTTTTCGAATAGAAAACGCCTTTTTTTATCATTATAGCCAACTATTTTGTGGCGAGCAGTTTGGCGAAACCATTATCAGATTTTACAAAGAACTCAATTTTCGAATTTGCTCTGCTATTTTTGAAAACATAGGTTTTTTGAAAACCTTTTGAGTCATAAAGTGCTTCTTCGTGTACCAGTTGATTGTCTTCATAGATCATTACAGTCATGTTTGAAGGCAATAAGGAATTCACTAATAATTTATATTGATTGTTCTCTACTTTTTCCAGTTTCGAGAATACTACAGGCTCTACTTTCCGGTCGTTTCCTAGATTTAATTCCAAATGATCGATTTCTCCAGTATTGTTGAATACACCTATTTGGTATTTCCCCTCTGCTAGATTAGAGAAATCATAAGCTTTTGAGAATTCTTTTTTTGAAAGAATTCTGTCCGTATGGAGTAACGTATTGAAATCATCATAGATTTTAACGGTGATTGCACCACTGGGCACCATTCCATAAATTAATTGTACTTTGCTGTCTTCAACTTTTTTAAGTTTAACAGTTCCTTCTTGTGTGTTTTGTTTTGCAAAAGCTGTAAATGAAAAGCTCATTGCAAGAATCATTGCTGTCAATAATCTCATAATAGTATAATTTAATAGGGTTAAGAAATACTTATTTTTTGATTAACCTCTGAGTCGATTTGTCGAACATGTAAAATAGAGGCCAGCTACTTTGGGGGGTATCACTTAAAATGTGATGATGCAAACATAATTAGTAATTGGTTAAATTACAAATAAGACAATAAAAAATATTCTTTATTAATAAATCCATAATAAATTAATCATAAAGATAAAAATACCGTAATTGATGAAAAATTTTTACGGAAACGTTATCATGGAAAATGTAGGCAGCTATTTATCATGACTTTCCAAATAATATTTTGAATTTTGAGTTTATAATTTTTTGTTCAAAAGAATTGACTTCAAAATAATTATTGAAAAAATTTTATCTGTTTAAATTTATAAAGGTCTTAAAAATGAAAAATCCTTAGAAAACTCTTGATGTTTTCTAAGGATTTAAGGTTCAATTCTGGGGAATTCCAGAACTAGATCATGTCAAAACCTAGATAAGGCACCAAGACTTTTGGCATTTTTATACCATGTTCTGTTTGGTTATTTTCTAATATAGAAGCAACAATTCTTGGCAATGCTAAGGCTGAACCATTTAGAGTATGTGCTAAAATCGTTTTTTTGTCTTCGCCTTTATATCTCAATTTCAGCCTGTTTGACTGATAGTTCTCAAAGTTACTCACAGAACTTACTTCTAACCACCTTTCTTGTGCAGCAGAATAGACTTCCATATCATAAGTTAGTGATGAAGTGAACCCCATGTCACCACCACAAAGCCTAAGCACACGATAAGGTAATTCTAATTTTTGTAATAAGCTTTGAACATACATATTCATATCTTCCAATACTTCATAGGAATTATCAGGATGGACAACCTGTACTATTTCTACTTTGTCAAATTGATGTAGTCTGTTTAGCCCCCTTACATGAGCACCCCAACTTCCCGCTTCTCTTCTAAAACATGGTGTGTAAGCTACATTTTTGATTGGGAAGTCTTGTTCATTTAGGATTACATCTCTATATAAGTTAGTAATAGGCACCTCAGCAGTTGGAATTAAAAAGAGTTTATCTGCAGTAGCTTCATACATTTGACCTTCTTTGTCAGGAAGTTGTCCTGTACCGTAGCCAGAGTCTTCGTTGACTAGGATTGGAGGTTGTATTTCAGTGTAACCTGCTTTCATCGCCTCGTCTAAGAAGAAATTGATCAAACCTCTTTGCAATCTAGCGCCTCGTCCTTTATATACTGGAAAACCTGCACCAGCGATTTTCACACCAAGGTCAAAGTCGATGATGTCATATTTCTTGATCAAATCCCAATGCGGTAGTTTAGATTCAGGAAGATCAGGAATGCTGCCATGCTCTAATACGATCTCGTTATCCTCTGCTGACTTTCCTGCTGGTACAGAAATGTGAGGGACGTTTGGAATAGTATATAAAATTTGCTTTAAATCTTCTTCTACATTATTATAGTTATCTTCTAAGATTTTGATTTGAGATTTGATCTCTACCGTCCTAGATTTGATTTTTTCTGCTTCTTCTTTCTTCCCTTCACGCATCAAAGCACCAATCTCTTTCGATATGTTGTTTGATTCGGCTTGTAAATTATCCCTTTCTGTCTGTGTTTCTTTCCTAGTCTTGTCCAACTCCAAGACTTGGTGCAAGGTAGCCTCAGCATGGGTAAAATTCCTCTTCTGAAGACCTTCCAATACGGTCTCAAAATTGTCCCTGATTGTATTTACAAGTAACATATATTGTGTCTTTGAGTCTTAAATTTGATAGCTGCAAAGATAAGGATGTTCTTTAAAAGGTCTCTTCCAAATCTTACAAGAAAGCCAAAAAACGATTTATTTTACAATGACTTTCTTTCTAATTGTAGAAAATGGTCCATCAAGCTCTTTACCATTTTGGTACAAGAGTTTGATAGCGATACTGTGCTCGCCTTTGGGGAGATTCGCGATTCTAACAGGGGTTACTTGTTGGATTTCATATTTCATATCATCGATGGAGATTTCTACTTTAAGCTGATCTAACTTTAATTCTCCACCTAGAACCAAAAAATCAATAGTTACCTCTTCTTCAGAGGTGAATTCTTGACCATCTGAAGGTAAGTTTACAGCAATATAAGGCTCAGCAGAATAAGGGAACGGTCTAGTCTCTCCAACACGGAAATCTCTATCCACATAATTCCCGAATTCTTTTAGCATCAATCCTTCCTGATCTACTAGGTACGCTACGGCCCTATATGTGCCTTCTTTGAGTTCTCTTTGGAAAATCGGCATGTTATAACCGATTGGATCTCCCGAGTTGAGTATTAATTTGAGTTGAAAACCGCTCAAACCTTCACCATAGGGATAATTTTTTACATTGAATTCGAAAGGAATCTTGCCAGGTTTAAATACTTGATTGCCTAATGGGCTAAACATTTCAATGATTGCATCAGGATAGTCATTTTTTTCTTCGTAAAAATAAAAACTGATCTCAGGAAGTGGAATGGAAAGTGAGTCACTACTCGTAATTGGGATCTTAACTTCATCTTTTTTTTCTCTCCTTGATTCACAAGAGACAAAAAAAAGAAAAATGATACCGAAAGTAAAGAGATAGAAGTTTTTCATGGTTTCAAGTGGTATAGCTAAAGATATTTAAAATTAGCGTAAAAAGCCGTATATTTCGAAGTAAATTATATACTTATGACTGAGATTTTATATGACGAAATCCCATCTTTAGACTTGGCAGATTTCACTTCTGGAGATGCGATAAAAAAGGCAGCCTTTGTAGAAAAGCTTGGGCAAGCGTACAATAATATTGGCTTTGTTGCAATAAAAAACCATGGCTTAAATAAAGAATTACAAGATAAGCTTTATGATATCATTAAGAGATATTTTGCTCTTCCTGATGATGTAAAAGTGAAGTATGAAAAGCCTGAAATTGGTTATCAACGCGGTTATACTGGTAAAGGTAAAGAACATGCCAAAGGTAGAAATACAGGAGATTTGAAAGAGTTTTACCATGTGGGGCAAGATAGAGCAGGTATACCTGATTCAGATCCAATCAAAGTCGAATATCCAGATAATATTTGGCCTTCTGAGTTGCCTGAATTTGAAGCTATTGCTTTGGAAGCATTCCAGACTTTGGAATCAGCTGGTAAAAACATGCTAAAGGCTATTGCACTTTATTTAGAGTTACCAGAAAATTATTTTGAAGATAAAGTAAGGTACGGGAATTCAATCTTGAGACAAATTCACTATTTCCCGATAGAGAATCCTGATGAAGTTCCTGCGGATGCAGTAAGAGCCGCAGAGCATGGAGATATCAATTTGATTACTTTGCTTATGGGAGCAAGTGCAGATGGACTTCAGGTTTTGAGAAAAGACGGAAAATGGATTCCTATCACAGCACTTCCTGACCAATTGGTAGTCAACGTAGGTGATATGTTGGAAAGATTGACCAATAAAAAATTGAAATCAACCATCCACCGTGTAGTTAATCCTCCAAGAGAATTGATGAATACGAGTAGATTCTCCATTCCATTCTTTATGCACCCAAGATCAGAGATGGACTTGACTTGTCTGGAAAGTTGTATAGATGAAAGTAATCCAAAGCAATTTACAGATGCAACAGCAGGTGAGTTTTTGGATGAACGTCTTAGAGAACTTGGATTGAAGAAATAAGGTGACGGTTAAGAAAGTAAGATATTATCTTTATCTGAAGGATGTTTTACTACTTTCTGTGACAGCATTTGGTGGCCCACAAGCTTTCCTTGCCATGGTCTTAGAACTCATGGTGAGGAAGCGAGGCTACATTTCTGAACAAGAGCTCTGGGAGCTCAATGCACTTTGCCAAGTTTTGCCAGGACCTACTTCTACTCAAACTATCTCAGCAATAGGTTATCGGATTGGAGGTCCAAATTTAGCTTATCTGTCACTTTTTTTATGGATTTTGCCTGCTACTATTTTGATGATAGCAGCAGCGTTCCTGATTGATTTTTTACAGGAAAACACACCTGGAGCACTAAACTTTGCCAAATTTATCCAACCCATGGCAATTGGGTTTATCATTTACGCTGCTCAAAAGACTATTTTTAAAATGGTCAAAACTGCAGAGGCAACAGTGTTGATGATGCTGGCAGCTTTTGTTTCATTTTTCTATAATTCTCCCTACGTTTTCCCTGTTTTATTGCTAGTTGGAGGATTGGTTACATCTATGAATTACAGGAATCATCCTAGGGAAAAAGGGGACAAGAAATTAAGAATTTCTTGGTCTAACTTTTATCTATGGGCTGGTATTTTGATTTTAGCGGCTGGTTTGGGTGCGATTACCAAAAACCAATCTGTTCTTCTTTTTGAGAATTTCTACAGAAATGGAAGTTTGATCTTTGGAGGTGGCCAAGTTTTGGTGCCCTACCTTTTTACTGAGTTTGTAGAGTTCAAAAAATTCCTTTCTTCGGAAGAATTTCTGACGGGCTATGCAATCTCCCAAGGAATGCCTGGGCCAACCTTTAGCATCAGTTCCTATGTGGGAGCTCTGTCTATGCGAGAATATGGCGTGATGGGTTTATTGACTGGTGGGTTTATCGCCGCAGCTGGGATTTTCTTGCCTGGGACATTTTTGATATTCTTTGTGATCCGTTTTTGGGATCAATTGAAGAAATACCGACCTGTTCGGGCAGCATTGGAAGGAGTGAATGCCGTAAGTTGTGGGATGCTAATCGCAGCGGCTTATTTATTATTTGAGCCATTGGATGCGAATTTGTTCAACGTCTTAGCAATATTGGGAACCTATTTGCTCCTGAATTTCACTAATCTTTCTTCTCCGATTATCATCATTATCGGCCTACTTGCGGGGATTGGATATAACTTGGTTTTTTAAAAATCAAATTGGATTCACCTAAAAATAGGTTTAAAACTCTTTAAATGCTGTTTTTGGGTATTTGTTCATTTTCAAAATCAATTTTTAAAAATGCACCAATTAAGGAGGTGATCGCTGAGATCAAAAAGAAGATTAAGCTAAATGCAACAGCCGCATTTTTATCGATTCCGATGTATTCGTGACTATAAATGAAAACCAATTCTCTTGCGCCAACTCCCCCAATAGTGAGCGGTAAGACCGCCACGATCGATGACAATAAAAAGACAAATTGATATTCCAAGATTTTCTCGTCTATCCCAAGAGCTATTAAAATAAAATAAGCTGCTACCATTTGGGCTATTTGTCCTCCGATGGAATAGAGGTTTGCGGTTAAGAAAGAGGGAATGAATTTTGAAAAAATTAATTTGTTAATCAAAAAGAAGGCGGGGTAAGTTATTAAAAGTAAAATAATGGAAATAGTCGAAATTGGTACTGCCGGAATCAAACTGATGTCTATATCTACAAAAAGTAAAAGGCCAAGTAAAATGAAAATTATAGCTACCAATCCCCCTAATCTATCTAAAAGAGAAGCTTGAACAAGCTGTTTGACTGGTGTTTTGAAATGCTTGTTAAGTAAATAGACTTTATATCCATCTCCACCTATTCCTCCTGGAAGAAATAAATTATAGAACATCCCTATTCCATAAAGGATGATATTTTTCTTTTCGCTGATTTGAAGTCCTATATTTTTGAAATAGAGATTAAGTCGAAAAGCGGTGAAGATTTTGCTCAGCACAAAGAGGAGAAATGCAAAAAATAGCCAAACAGGACTTGCTGATTTGAGTATAAGGCCAAGTTCATTGGTGTCTATCTTTCGAAAAACCAAAAAAACAGCTAACCCGGTGAGGGTTAGCTTCAAGAATAATTTGAGTGTTTTCTTATTCACCCTGATAGACTGATTTGATTTTGTATGTTTTTTTGTCTTGAGACTCAAAATAGGTCCTGATGATAATCTCAGCAATGATCCCCGTTGTTATCAATTGGATACCTCCCAGAAGGAAGATAAAGCCTAGAAGTAAGATCGGTCTGCCCCAAATGTCTTCACCCATTAATTTGACAATCAATAGATAGAAATTGATTATTATTCCAATAAAAAGAGATAATAGGCCAAGTGTACCGAAAATGTGAATGGGTCTTTGGAAATACTTTTGGAAGAAGAGCATGAGGATCAAATCCGCCATTACTTTGAATGTTCGGCTCAATCCATATTTCGATGTTCCATGAATCCTCGGGTGATGCTTTACATCGACCTCGGTCATACTTGCTCCTTCTTGTTTCGCTAGTACAGGGATGAATCTATGAAGTTCGCCATAAAGCCCCATATTTTGAGCAATATGTGATCTATAAACCCTTAAGCTACATCCATAATCATTCAAATATACTTTTGTAGTATGTCTAATGATATAATTGGCGATTTTGCTTGGTATTTTTCTTAACACAAAACCATCTTTTCTATTGGCTCTTCGACCAGCTACTACGTCCCAGTTTTCATCAATAGCTTTCTGTAACATAGCGGGAATATCTGTTGGATCATTTTGCAAATCACCATCCATAGTAGCGATATATTCGCCTCCTGCCATGTCAATTCCCGCTGCAAGTGCAGTGGTCTGACCATAATTTTTATTAAAGATGATCAGCTTGGTTCTGTTATTGGCGTATTTCTTTACTTCTGCAACAGTCCCATCAGTCGACCCATCTTCAATCAAGATGACCTCATAGTCTATGTCTTTGAGAGCATCATATGTTGCAGTTAGTAATGGCTTGATGTTTTCTTCTTCATTGTAGACGGTGATGACTACAGAAATCAATGGCTTGGTCATGAAAATAAAATTTGGTCAAAAATACTCTTTTAATTTTGTCACTACAAATAATGCGGGTTTTAGCATGTCTTTTTCATCATTTGATTTTCCTTTAGTCTTGTGAAATGGCTTTATGGAATGTTGAAAATATTATCTTTGTCGACAAATCTTAACTATGCAGACTGAAAAGAATTTTTCCATTTGGTATATCATGCTGGCTTTTGTACTGTTGGTGGGTCCTTTTGCTTTGAGTTTTCACATGCACTATCCCGACGAGATGTATTACTCGGATGCTGCTGTGAAGATGCTGCAGACTGGAGATATTCAGACCACATATCTGGGAAGTGGTGAATTGAGATTCAAAAAGCCAATTCTAACGTATTGGTTTGTGTTGGCAGGTTTTGAGTTGTTTGGTGTATCACCTTTTTCATCTAGGCTTTTATTTCTTTTAGCGGGTGCTGCTACGATTGGATTTGTATTTTGGGCTGCCAAAATCTTTTTCAAAGATTATAGAGTGGCTAATCTTGCAGCTTTGATTATGGCATCGCATCCTGTTTTGATTTTAAGTTCTACCAGATCCATTCCTGATGTGCTCTTGGGGATGTTTATGGCGATGAGCGCAGCTGGGTTTGTTGGATTTTTGAAATACGGTAATGACACTCCAAAACGATACAGTTGGATTTTGTATTTAGGGTTGGCTTTCGCGTTTGAAGTGAAAGGCTTACCTGCAGCGGCTTTGGGTGGTTTGGGTTTATTGTATTTATTGATAAATCCATGGCAGCGAATCAAGCTTAGCAAACTTGCTTACTTCCCGGCCTTGCTCGCTGGTTTATTTATCGCTTCTTATTGGTTTGTAGCCATGTACTGGATTCATGGGGCTGATTATTTGAATTCATTTGTAGAAGATCAAGTGGGGATGCGTGTGGCTTCTCGTTATTTGTTGGTTTCTCAAAACTTACTTATTGCCTCTGTTTTGATGATTGCTTTATTTGTCCCTTGGTTTATATTTTCATTCAAGGGTTTCAAAAAGTATTTCAAAGAACTGTTTTCAGAAGAAAAAGCATTTACTGGATTTACCGTTTTGTGGGTGATTGCCATTCTTTTGATGTCTGCCGTAGTGTCTAAGTTTTATGAAAGATATCTTCTTCCAGTAATCCCTATGGCTACGGTTTGGTTAGCATGGTTGTTAATTAGAAATGGTATTTTGGAGAAAGTGAAGCTGATGAAAGGGATACTTTTCTTCTTTTTTGGATTGAATTTCTTGATATTAATTATCGGCGTTTTTTTTAATGCGATGTTGCCCACGAGCTTTTGGGTTTGGATTCAAATAGTTTTTACAGCTTTGATACTTCTTTATTTAGCCATAAAATCAAAACGAGGAAATGATTTACCACTAGCAATTTCTCTTAGTGTCTTGTTGTTATTTTTTGGAGTGAGTATCTCTACTTATCAGATTTCTCTTCCTGATGCAGGACAGCATGTCAAGCAGTATGCGAAAAAAGAGCAAATTGCTCTGGGTAGTAAAATCGGATACTTAGGGCATCTGCATACAGGGAGTAAAATTCGAATTGGTCTGGGACCAGAATATTTCATGACCGATATGAATGAAAAGAACTTTGATCAACTTTATCGTGAATTTGACTATTTGATTTTAGAAGAAAAGCATCTCTCCAAGTTGCCGGTAGACAAATATGATGTAGAGTTAGCAGCTTTGAATTGGGACCCGAAATACTTCACTCAGATGTTCAAAGGAATATGGGATGGAAATGCTGAAGAAGTGAAATTCAAAACTGGCAAAAAATTCTATTGGGCCAAACCTCTTTAGTAGTTCTTGTTTTCTAGAAATCATTCGAAGAGTTAGTAGCTGTTTGTTTGTACCTCTTGGATATGATTCAGGTTTTCAAAAACGGCGATGATGTAAGTTTTGACAGTATCACCTCGGTATATGGTGTAGAACTTTTCTTCGAGCACTTTCTGATCGAAACCCATTTCCACGACATTTTGAATTTCTTTTTCTCGCGTGATATATATGCCACCTAGGCCTTTATTCTCAAATTGGTCAATTCCTGGCCAAAGATCAAATTGATTTTTTCTTCTACCTAGATTGATATTGAATGTTTGTGGATTTCCTTGAACATAAAATGCCATCTCAGAAGAAAGGTGGTAGCTATCGCTATAGACAAACGAGTCTTCAAGCTCTAAACTATCCTTAAGAAAGTCAACACGAGCTCCCATTTCTCTGTAGCCTGCCAATCGGTTCAATGGATCTTTTGATGGTTTGAGGATCTTTTTGAAGCCAATAGCATCAAAAGGAGCCGGGAATAAGAGGATCAATAAAAGTGAACCCGTCAAAATTCCCGATACCAAGGTGTATTTCTTCCATTTTTCTGACGCTGCATCTAAGTAATGCGCCATAACGATGGGTAGTGTAAGCATCCCAAATGCCGGCCAATTGACATTAACATTTTTGAAAATTGCCATTACAAAAAAGAGAGCCCAAACAACTAGCGTTGGAAGAATTAGGAAAAGTGTTCTTGAATCTGTTCTGAGTTTGGCTTTTTTGAAACTCATCCAAAGGATAGGAATAAAAAATGGAGAGAGAAAACCAAGTTGACCACCAAGGTACTCACCCATGTATTTTAGTGATTGAATTAAAGTGAGACTTTTCTTTTCACCTTCGACCCCTCCTAATGTACCTACATGTTTAAAAGTGACAAAGTCATTTTGAAAGTTCCAGATAAGAATTGGAAGGAGAGAAAGGCAAGAGACTAATACATAAAGCCAAGGGCCTTTGGTGAAGAATCTTTTTTTGTCAGTTAAAAGAAGGTAAAGTCCTAAAATCGGTAAGGTCAGGACCATGATATTTTTAGAAAGAATACCAAAAACTGTCGCAATCCCTGCAAGAATCCACCACTTCAATCGATCTGATTCTAATGCTTTCCATATCAAATACAAACTCAATATCCAGAAAAAGTAGAGTGAAGAGTCTGTAGTGTGAAATATCGATCCAAGATGAAAAAAGGGCATGACAGTAAGCATCATGGCGGACCAAAAAGCAATATTTGTTTTTTTGTAGATCGTAAGTGCTAGTTCAAATACCACCCAAGCTGACAAAAAGCTGAACAGCACAGCATTGAATTTGATGGCGAAATCCGTGTCCCCAAAGATGGTTGTGCTGATAAAGTTATAAACAGCAATCATCAGGGGTTTCGAATAATAATTCCAGTCTAGATGCTTCGACCAAAGCCAATATTGAGCTTCTTCGGTAAATATGCTGTGATTGGAAAAACTAAAGTAAACTAGTTTAAAAATTGCTACTAGTGCAAGGGTGCAAAGCGTAAGGGTTCTATGAAAAGTATAATTCTTCATCTGGTCATATTTACAGTGCAAATATGCTAAAAAAAGAAGGCCTTCCCACTATGGAAAGGCCTTTGTCAGAATTTTATGGGGTTTATTGATTAGCTAAGACTACCTTTTCTTTGAATTTCTTGATTTGTCTCCTTAGTCCCTCGACAGCTTCATCCGCAGCTCCTTCGAAGGAGTCGCTTTGATTTTTAGCAAAAAGTTGTTTTCCGGGTACATTCAGCTTGATTTCAATGATCTTATTTGCGTTTTTTTCATTTTTATCAAGTCTCATAAAAACTTCTCCGTCAATAATGCGGTCGTAGAAAGTGTCTAACTTATCTGCTTTTCTTTGGATAAAGTCTGTCAGCTTGCGATCGGCATCGAAGTGGATAGAATGCATTTGAAGTTTCATAACGGTATTTGTTTATAGTTAAACTTATATTACGCTTTCGGATGTGCTTGATCAAACACAGCCTTGAGTTTTTCCATTGAGTTGTGCGTGTAGACTTGTGTAGCGGCTAGATTAGCATGGCCGAGTAAGTCTTTAACTGCATTTAAGTCTGCCCCTTTGTTCAATAAATGTGTGGCAAACGTATGTCTGAGTAAATGTGGGCTTCGCTTAGAAGTCTGCGCAAAAAGATCTAAATAATGTCTTACAATGCGATATATCTTCATAGGGTAAGCAGGTTCTTTTGTATTTGTAACGATAAAGTAGTCACTCTCGTCTAGAAAATGAAATGTTTCTTCAAATACTTTCTTATACGAAATTAAATTTTTTTTCAGCCCATTTGTGATGGGAATTATTCTTTCTTTTTTCCTTTTTCCAAGTACTTTTACATAGTCTTCATGAAGATTGATGTCTTTCCATCTTAGGCTTAATAATTCAGAAAGCCGAACGCCCGTCAGATACAAAAACTCCATCACCATCCGGTCTCTCTGCCCATCAAAGTCCGGACTATAAATATCTTGATCCATGATTTTTTCTATGGATTCTTCTTGGACAAATTCAGGAAGTCTTTTTGGGGTTTTGAGTGCTCGTAGCTTGTAAGTGGGATCCTTTGAGATTTCACCTGAGCGCAAGAGGAATTTATAAAATGATCTAAGTGTAGCTATTTTTCTGTTGACAGAACTTGGGTTTAGGTCTTGTTCCACCAAGTCAACTATCCAAGCTCTCAATTCAGCATGTCCTACAAAGCTGATATCATCAGTTTCAAAAGATTGAGTACAAAACTCTTCAAACTGTTCTAAATCCTTTTTATAGGCAAGTACAGTGTGTTGGCTTGCTCGTTTTTCGTATTCTAAGAAATTGATGAAAGATGCAATCATGTAATGGCTTTCGGATACTTCAAGTTAATTATTTTAAATGAAAAATGGTAGAAATATTGTTGAAATGGGCTAGAGATTTTATAGATATAAAATTGAAATACGGTAGATATAAAGTGGGAATAGGGTAGAAATACAATTGAAATAGATTTATTGCATTGGACTAGATATTTGTGGATATTTTAACGAGGCTGAATTTAACGATAGAGCTTTAAGAAACAGGGCAATCTTCTAGCTGTAGTTTTCAACTACACCCTGAATATTTTGATTGAGTGGGTATGATATGTTTAAAAATAAAAGTATAAATCCCGTGGATACTAAGCTTAAATAAAAGCTACTCTTGTGGAAGAGTCTTGAAATTAGAAATTACTTATATTTAAGAAGCGCTGCTTCTTGCTTGTCTTTGAGATCCATAGGTGTCTATAAATAAAAAAAGCGCATCCACTTTCGGTAGATGCGCTAATTGAGTGTATCTCAAAAAGATAGCAAACAATGGGTAATATTATTTTGCTTCTTCAGTTTGTAACATTTGTTTGTAAGCAGCTTTAATTCTCTGCTCTCTGTTTTTAACAGAAGGTTTTACAAAATGCTGTCTTGCTCTAAGTTCTCTTACAGCACCAGTTTTATCGAACTTCTTTTTAAAACGCTTAAGCGCTTTCTCGATAGATTCGTTTTCTTTTACGTTGACTATGATCATATGTTTACACCTCCTTTCAGGGTTGCAAAGGTAGGGATTATTATTTGGTTAAAAAATATACTCTGGATAATAATTTTGTAAGGCTAGATAAGTTGCTTTCATGTTTTGTAATTAATGTTTTTTTAAACATTGTCTATCTTTAGAACAGCTTTGTATTCTGCGGTTGTTTCCGAACAGATTTAATTTTGAAGGATTAGTTTTTTTTTAGTTAAATTATTTGGATGTTATTTACTTATTTACTTATTTACTTATTTACTTATTTACTTATTTACTTATTTACTTATTTACTTTTGATTATTTAAACGGCCATTTATTTAATTTATTATTTTAATAAATCTTTAAACTTAAAATTTCACAAAAATGAAAAAGTTCGTTTTAGTCTTAGGGGTTATTTCCCTTAGTTTTGCCAGTTTTGCAATTCCAGGTTATAAGATGAAGGAGGAGGCATGTCCAGGTGGGGGTACTTATGATGTATGTCGTGAATCTCCAGGTGATGAATGTTGGATAAGTGAGCAGACAGTTTGTGACGAAAATCCTGATTAAATTAATCAAGTCAGAAAACTAGAAATGGTTTTCTGACTTTTTTTAAATTCAAAGAAGATGCATAAACATATTTATTTAGGTATTTTAGTTCTGATTGGTTTTTCGTGTTCAGAAGAAGTAACCTTGAAGGATAATAAAATTCTTACAATAGATCTAAAGAATGGACAAGAAGGGAAGCTATCTGCTCTCTTTAATACTATCGAGTATACTTTGTTAGACGCTGGAGACAATGAAGTTTTAGCTATGCCAGCAAATTTGATAGTAGAAGACAGTCTAATATTTGTAAGGGATTCAAGGCTTTCAAATATCATGATTTACAATAAAGATGGAAGCTTGTATTCGGTTATTAGAGCTCATTTAAATCCTGGTCCTGGAGAGTTTTTGCAATCAGAAGACTTTCAGATAGGAGCTAACTGGATTAAAATCAGGGATTATCCTCAAAATAAGTCATTTACATACAACTTTGAAGGAACATTGTTAGATGAAAGTCGAGACGAGGATGAGTTGTACTATTATTTCCATGAAACAGATCGTTGGAAATTGGCTTACATGGGGTTTTCTAATGGTCCAAACTCCCAACTTTTTCTGAGGAAAGATAAGTTAAGTGAAGAATTACATTTTCAATATTCATTTCCAAACGAATATGATCATATCAATGTCGGCTCTAAAAATGGATTTATGAAAGATTTTTTACAATCCTCAGTTTATTTTGTTATTCCATATAGTTATGAAATAGTTAGATTTGATGAAAATGGATTTCTTGATAAAGTTATCGAACTGGATATTAAGAATGGAAGTATGACTAAACAGGAACGTAGTCTTTGGTCAAAGGAGAGAAGTCTAAGGCAAATGGCTAAAGATAGGAACCTTATCACAAATACTGATACTTTTTTTCCAATGCGGAATCATTTCTTTATTCACTTGAGACAAGCTACTCCAACTAGAGCTATCAATCACTTCATTGTTTACAATAAGGATTTTGAGTTACTATACCATGGTTATGATTTAGATAATGATATAGATGGGATGCAATTAGATGGAGTGCCTTGGAGTTATTCTGAGAATTCAATAATTCTTATAATAAATTCCAATCAATTTTATAATGCCTACATAAAGTGCTTTGGTGGTAAAAGCGTAAAGCGAGTAAAGGGAAATGTTCATGACTTCTTTCAAAAGAATTTAGAAAGGTTGAAAGAAGATCAATATGTAATGGTAAATCTAAATATGAAATAATTTATCCGATTAAACTTATTTTATATAAATGAAATAGGCCATACCGATTAAGTATTCCAAAAAAGCAATCTAAAAAAACTTTAAAGTCATTGAAATAAAAAAAAGCCCAGGTGCTGGGCTTTTTTAGTATTAGTATAATATAATGTTTAGGATAGCACCTTTTCTGCTAATAAGACAATATTGTTATCTTTTATTTCAACAACACCACCATCTACAATCATGCTTTGCTTCCCTTCTCTGGTGGTAAAGGAAACAGTTCCTTTTGCCAAAGCAGAAACCAAGGGTGCGTGATTTTTCAAAACTTGAAAAGCACCGTTTGCTCCAGGAAAGCTTGCCTCAGAGACTTCTCCCTGAAATACTTTTTTGTCTGGTGTTACAATCTCTAGTTGCATTTTGTTTTAGTTATTGAGTAAATAGTTATTGAGTTAGCAGTTGTGTTATTTTATCAAGACTGATAACCAATAACTGATTTCTAGTCACTTATTTTACTTCAGCAAGCATTTTTTCACCTTTGGCGATGGCATCTTCAATGCTACCTACCAAGTTGAATGCTGCTTCTGGTAAATGATCTAATTCACCATCCATGATCATGTTGAAGCCTTTGATAGTGTCTTTGATATCAACCAATACTCCTTTTAGACCAGTAAATTGCTCTGCTACGAAGAATGGTTGAGACAAGAATCTCTGTACCCTTCTAGCTCTATGTACGACCAATTTATCTTCTTCAGAAAGCTCTTCCATACCTAAGATGGCAATGATATCCTGAAGTTCTTTATATCTCTGTAAAATCTCTTTTACTCTCTGAGTACAGCCATAATGCTCTTCTCCAAGAATCTCTGGAGATAGAATTCTAGAAGTAGAATCCAATGGATCCACCGCTGGATAGATACCAAGTTCAGCGATTTTTCTAGAAAGTACAGTAGTAGCATCCAAGTGAGCGAAGGTAGTCGCTGGAGCTGGATCGGTCAAATCATCCGCAGGTACATATACTGCTTGTACAGATGTGATCGAACCATTCTTAGTAGAAGTAATTCTCTCCTGCATCGTACCCATTTCGGTTGCCAATGTTGGTTGGTAACCTACTGCAGATGGCATACGTCCAAGAAGTGCAGATACTTCAGAACCTGCTTGCGTAAATCTAAAGATGTTATCAATGAAGAATAGGATATCTTTACCTGCTTCATCACCATCACCGTCTCTGTAGTATTCAGCCAAAGTTAATCCTGTCAAGGCTACTCTTGCACGAGCCCCAGGAGGTTCGTTCATTTGACCAAAGACGAATGTTGCTTTCGACTCTTCTAATTTTTTCATGTCTACTTTAGATAGATCCCATCCACCTTCTGTTTCCAAAGAGTGTACAAAATCATCTCCATAAGTTACGATGCCTGACTCGATCATCTCTCTCAAAAGGTCATTACCTTCACGAGTTCTCTCACCTACACCTGCAAATACAGAAAGACCTGAATATGCTTTTGCAATGTTGTTGATCAATTCTTGGATCAATACTGTTTTACCTACACCGGCACCACCGAAAAGACCAATTTTACCACCTTTTGCATAGGGCTCGATCAAATCAATTACTTTGATACCTGTATAAAGAATTTCCGTAGCAGTTGATAGATCTTCAAACCTAGGAGCTGATCTGTGAATTGGAAGTCTCTTTCCAGCTGGAAGCTGTGGAAGACCATCGATAGCTTCTCCAACTACGTTGAAAAGACGACCTTTGATGCCTTCACCAGTTGGTACAGAAATAGGTGCACCTAGATCGGTTGCTACCATGCCTCTCACCATTCCTTCGGAAGAATCCATTGCAATTGTTCTTACTCTGTCTTCACCCAAGTGCTGTTGAACTTCCAAGATCACTTTTTGACCGTTTTCTTTGGTTATTTCAAGTGCATCAAGGATATTAGGTAATTTACCTCCTTCAAAAGAGATATCCACTACTGGACCAATTACCTGCGTTATTTTACCAAGATTTGCCATTTTTATGTATTGATGTAAAAAGGGAATGACGCTTTATTAATTCGAGTGCAAAATTAATTATAAAAGCTTAATACCAAAGGATGTTTGGAAATTAAATCGTCTATTATTCGCCTTTTTATTAGAACTTCTAATTTATAGAAGCTTAAGTGTGTTTTGTTTTGAAAAATATTCTTCAGAAAACCCTTCTACCAAATAAATACGCTTTGGACCAATAGCTGTTGTTGAGGTTGTCTTCTGTCACTCCCAATGAAGTGGAAGAATGAATAAACCATACTTGCCCTCTTGCATTATCGGTGACAATTCCAGCATGGCTAACTTGCCTTTTCTTTTTTCCAGTGGCGAAAAAGACAACATCCCCTTTCTCTAAGTTTCTTTCAGCAACTTTTTTACCGATTTTGCTTTGCTGCTCTGAAGTTCTAGGCATCGTCACACCTACACTCGCAAAAGCATGAAAAATTAAAGCACTACAATCTATTCCTGATCGGGTGGTTCCGCCGTATCTGTAAGGAGTTCCACGATAGGACTTGGCCGTATCGACTACTTGATTGATATTTTGTCTTCTGATTTTCTTCGTAGAAGAGCAAGAAGTTAATTGGATAAGTGAAAAAAGCGAAAGAAAGATGAATAGACTTCTAATCTTGTAAAATTTTCTTGGTTTTGTCTTCATTTTCACTAGAAACTAATTAAATTCAAGTATACGTACCAATATTAATGTTTCAAAGTTTTAACGAATAAGAAAATCCACAGCTATGAATTTGAAATCGAGTTTTTTTGTAATGATCGTCTTCCTGATTTCTGCTTGTAATAACAATTCTGAGAATAGACAAAAGTCAAAGAATAATTTTGTCGTCCCTGAAGAGGAGGTCTTTCAAGGAATAAGCTTGCTGGGTGATTCCTTGAATACTACGATAGATTCCGTTGCTCAGAAGAATCAACTAAACAAATTGGAGGAAGCGGAAGAAGCGTATTTAGAAAATTCCTCTTTAGAAAATTTGATTTGGATTGGTAGGAGAGAAGCATATCTAAGCAGGTACGATTTGGCGATTCGAACATTTACAAAAGCCATTTCTGAGTATCCTGAAGCATTTGAACCTTTTCGTCATCGTGGACACCGCTACATTTCTATCAGGAAATTTGATGAAGCAATTCAGGATTTTTATAAAGCTTCGGGCCTGATGGAAGGCTCAGAAATACAAATTGAAGAAGATGGTATGCCCAATAAGCTAAACATTCCTTTGTCTAATATTCAATTTAATGTTTGGTATCATATGGGTCTGGCACATTACCTGAAAGGTGACTGGGAAAATGCGCTTACGGCTTATCAAGAATGATTGAAAGTCTCTAATAACGATGATTTGAAAGTTGCAACTTTGGATTGGTATTACATGACTTTGAAGAAAATGGGTCGCAATTCGGAAGCTATGGATCTGATCAAACCTGTGGATAAGAATATGAATATCATCGAAAATGATGCGTACTTCAAAAGACTACTATTATATAAAAGTCAATTGAAACCTGAAGATCTTTTGGCAAGTGAAATGACATCTGATGAACAAAAGTTACAATATGTCACGCAAGGGTATGGTCTAGGAAATTATTATTTAGCAGAAGGAGACACTTCTAAAGCCAAATCTATATTTCAAAATGTGATCAATACTGGATATTGGTCTGCATTTGGGTATATTGCATCAGAAATGGAATTAGCAAAATTATTGGATGAGTAGAGAAGATTTCAAGAAGCTTACCTTGCAGAGCAAAATTCAAAAGTTATATGTAGATGGGACCTTCGTCGTGGCGATAAGATACTATACGCACAAGGTGAATTTATACCTTTTGGGGAATGACTACGTGGAGGTTTTTTATAACCACAAGCAAGATAAAATTGACAAGATAGATTTCTTGAATCGACAACATACCAGAATGAAATTTTACCTTGATCAAATTAATATCAATATGGAATGCTAATAATGATCAGTTTTCTTTAGCCAATTTCAAAAGCTTTTCATGAAGCTGAAGTACCTGAGGAATTAAAAGCTTATTGTCTACATTTTTTATCACATAGTCACTTTTGGAAGTTTTTTCTTCGTCAGGCATCTGCTGATCAATAATGGCATGAAGTTGCTCTTCTGACCTGTGAGGATCACGCATGAGAACTCTGTTAATTCTCACTTTGATTGGAGAGGTGACTGTGATTATTTTGTCAAGTTCTACATAAGATCCCGTTTCAAAAAGCAAGGCAGCTTCTTTAAGGATATATGGAGTGTGCTGAGAATTTGTCCATGCTTCAAAATCTTTTTTGACGGCAGGATGCACTAGACTATTGATAGTTTTGGTTTTTTCAGGATGGCCAAAAACCTCTTCAGAAAGGAATTTTCTATTCAATCTCCCATCAGGTAAATAGGATTCAGTACCAAAAGCATTTTTAATTTCTTTGACCAGATTGGAGTTGTTTTCCATCAGCCACTTTGCACGTTCGTCTGCAAAATAGATAGGGATTCCAAGGATTGAAAAAACTCTCGCTACTGTAGACTTTCCCGAACCTATACCTCCAGTGATGCCGATTAAGAGCGGTTTATTTCTCTTCATATTTCAATCTGAAAATGGATGGTTCTATTCGAACGTTTTCCAAAATCGAGTTGCGTGGCCTAATTACCGCCTCGATAGTGCTATCTTGTTTATTTCTATTGGCATAATTCAAAACAGCTTCGAACTCTATAGCCTTGAGTTCTTCGACTTTTCTTTCATCAATTAAATAATACATCATGATGTTATTTGGCTCTTGAAGTAAAGTGACATTTTCTGGAAAATTGGTTTTATTAATTTTCAGTCTCTTGTTACCTTCTAAAAATTGCACTACATCAAATTTGACCAATACGCTTTCTTCTTCTAGTGTTAAAAATTCAGCAAGATGACTTGGTAGCGAAATTGGTATGATTTTGTTATAATTTGATTTGATTTTATCTTCAGATAAAGGGATTCTGATCTTTCCATCTAATTTTTCTAAGGCAGAAGTTGGTCCTTTTACACTGATAGTGGACGGATCGATAGTTATTTTGTCTGCCAATCTGAAATTATTTGCAAGTGTATTCGAAGTAGTGTCTATTTCAACTTTGATTTTCCTAGTTACCACTTTGTCAATTCTGAAATGAATCGTATCAGAAACCATTGATATTAAAGCAGTGGGGCTAATGTTTTCAGCTAAACTTCTTCTGATTTCTGAAGTCAGAATGTAATTTTTTGTTGCTGGATTGTTGATTTCAATGAGAAATGGACTGTCATTGAAATTGAAATATTTCCTCAATAAATCCCAACCGTTTCCATTAATCTCTATTTTAATTTTTTCAGGCAGCTCTTGTACTGCCATGAATTCTTCTTTGTCGTAAATAATTTCGATTGGGTAATCCACGACAGTATTGTAATTGTCCTTATTCAGGGCATTCAAAAACCAGAAAGTGGCAGCCGCTAGAAAACACAGGGCTACCACTTTCATATTTGCAACCTTTCTTGGGTTGGATGTAGAAAAGAATTTTTTTAGCTTCGTCAAGGGACAAATTATTTTGTTCCGTTAGCTCTTTTGGTGAAGTCCAATGAGATCGCGGACTTTTCAACTTTGATTTTCAACCCTTTGTCCAATTCAAGAGAAACTGTGTCACCTTCGATTGAGTAGATTTTTCCATGTACACCACCGATTGTCACGACATTATCTCCTTTTTTAACTGCCTCAAGGAAATTTTTTGATTCTTTTTGTTTTTTCTGCTGAGGTCTGATCATGAAAAAGTACATGATCAATATGATAGATCCAAATAAGAATACTTGGCCCATGATGCCGCCACCAGCACCTTCTGCTTGCAATAAGATAAAGTTGTTCATAATTACTTTTTAACAGGGCCGAATTGACCTGCTGCACTTGCTGTTGTTTTTGGTGTTACATTTCCTTTTAGTCTCAGTCTATTGACATTTGGACTTGTATTAGCTTGAATACTTACTGTTGGAGCTTGTGTTCCAGGCTTGCCAGTAGAATTAAACGCTACCTTCACAAAACCAGTGTCACCTGGCTTAACAGGTGTTTTGGTGTAATCAGGAGTAGTACAACCACAAGACGCCGTTACATTAGAAATAACCAATGGAGCTTGTCCATCATTGACAAAGCTGAACACATGCTCAACTATTTTACCTTCTGCAATTGTTCCGAAATCAAATTCTACCTCTTCAAATTTGAATGCTCCTAAAGTTGAGGGATCAACGGCTGTAGTTGATTGTACATTGGCAGGAACTGCTGTAGTACTATTTTCCATTTGGGCGATTTTTTGCTCTAGGGCAGCTATTTTTTCAGCTTGGTCGTTGTTGTTGCTACAGCTTGAAACTGCAATTGTTCCCACAAGCAATAATGCTGATAAATTTAGATACTTCATAAATGAATTAATTAGCTTCTTGATTAATTTGTTCTATTAGTTTGTTGACATCACTAAGAAGATTCTCAGCTTTATTTTTAGCATCAGAGATCACTTTATTCCCCTCGGATTTTGCTTCGTTCAAAGGCATGTTTTTACCTTCTTTCAAATCCTGAACAAGTTCTTCCAATTCCTCTTTGTATCTAGATAATTGGTAAGATAATTTACCTCTTGTGTTTTTTCCTGAATCAGGGGCAAACAGAACCCCTAAAGCTGCACCAATTCCGGCACCAGCTAAAAATGCGATCCATCCATTACTGCTTTTGCTCATAACTTTATTATTTATTGTCTAAAAGACCTCTTCCACTCTTTTTGATTTCACCGTTCTCTATCATTTCTTTGGAGAGAACATCTAGCAAACCGTTTACAAACTGCTTACTTTTTGGTGTGCTGTAAGTTTTCGAGATATCTATATACTCGTTTATTGTCACTTTAACTGGAATACTTGGAAAATTCTTCATCTCCGTGATTGCCATGGACATGATGATTTTGTCTGTAAAAGCAACCCTTTCAATATCCCAGTTTTGGGTTTTTTGGGCGATGAGTTCTTTATTCAAGTCTTCATTTTCAATGCTCAAGTTAAAGATATTTTGGAAGAATTCCTTGTCATCTTCCCAGTTCATTGCGATTTCAGGAAGTAATTCCGCACCTTCTTCTAACTGTTCGTACACGTTTTTGAGCACTTTGCTAGCTAGGCTTCTTACGATAGACTTGTTTTCTGTCCAATTCATGTCTTTTTCAGAAAAGAAATTTAAGATCGTATCATTCTTGAAAATGATTTTCTTCAAAATCGATTCCAAAATTTTATAGTCATCCTCTCTGCTAGGTTGACTTACTTTGATGTATTCTTGGTAGGCTTCAGAAGGCTTGACATAATCTCTAAACCATTCTTTAATTTCCAATTCCAGTTCATCCAACTGGGCATCGTAGCGAATTACGGCTGTTTCGAATTCAGCGAGTCCCTTAAGTTTAGCTAGAATAACGTTCTTGGCAAGGTTAAGTTCGCTGCTACTGCCTACGATTTGGTCAGGAGAAATTTTCTTTTTTCTTTCAGCTTCTTTTTCCACATGATCTCCAAACGCTACCAAAAGAAGCATCGAATTGAGGTATAGCTGAGGAATCATCTCAGCAGAGCTGATCATGTTTTTCAACAAAAACTCATAATCCTTTTCATTTGATTTATGATAGACATTAATTGCTTTGATTGCTTCGGACTTGATTTTAGTGCTTACATCTTCTTGAGAGACAAGAGATTTGTTTTTCAGGTTTTTTGAAAAAAGTGAAACAGCAATTTCAGCATCTTTTTTGAGCTGAGGTTTGTCTTGAACCTCCATGCTATTTAGATCAGGAAGAAATGCTTCCTTTATTTGATCTTTTGCAAGATTGAAATTTGAGGCTTTACATTGCTCGTAAGCATAAAGGTTTTGAAAAGCCTTAACCCGGAGAATTCTTCTGTTTAACATACCTGAATTTAAAGAACGTAAATATAAATATTTTAGACGAAGGTTTTGAAATGGATTCATCAAATGCCATTGTTTTAATATAAAATCACCTGAATTACCAAGATTTTCTCGGTAATTCAGGTGAGTGTGTTTTTCATATGATTAATAAGGAAGCTTTACTCTTCCCATTGCTTCAATTCTATTCCAAGCCATTTCAATTGCAGCTTGTTGAGAAGGAATGTTCTCCACTGCTGATTTGTCTAAGATAGAAGTCGTGATATCGTAAATTTTCTCTGCATGCTTGTAAGTAGATTCTCTATTGTATCCACCCATGAATTCTGCACACACATTGATCAATCCACCGGAGTTGATAAGAAAATCAGGAGCATAGATGATTCCTTTTTCTAGGAGGATTTTGCCGTGCTTTTCTTCATCTTTCAATTGATTGTTTGCACCACCTGCAATCACACTACACTTTAATCTATCGATCGTGTCATCATTGATAGTCGCTCCAAGTGCACATGGAGAATAGATGTCCATGTCAAAGTCATAAACCATATTTGGGTCTATGGCTGTAGCGCCTGTAGCTTTTGCAATTTCGATTACTTTATCTTCGTAAATATCAGTAATAAAAACTTCCGCGTTTTCTTTGGTTAGGTGAGAGACTAGATACTTGCCTACTTGTCCAATTCCCTGAACAAGAATTCTTTTTCCTTCTAAAGAGTCAGATCCAAAAGCTTTTTTGGCAGCGGACTTCATCCCAAGGTATGTTCCATATGCTGTCACTGGTGATGGATCTCCTCCACCGCCTCTTACCTCTGGTAAGCCGGTCACATATTTTGTTTCCATAGCGATATATTCCATATCGCTAGTTTTCATATTGACATCTTCGGCAGTGATATATCGACCTCCTAAGCTATCCACAAATCTTCCGAATCTCCTTAAAAAGGCCTCGTTCTTTAGTTTAGGATCTCCTATGATGACAGCTTTTCCACCACCCAAGTTCAAGCCTGAGATGGCAGCTTTAAAAGTCATGCCTCTAGAAAGTCTCAAAACATCAGTAATGGCTTCTTCCTCAGAACCATAATTCCACATTCTTGTGCCACCCAAAGCTGGCCCAAGAACTGTGTTGTGAATACCAATTATAGCCTTTAGCCCTGTTGGCTCATCATAACAGATGACCAATTGCTCGTGGCCTAGGGAAGTAATCTGTCCGTAGATAGACCCTTCTCTAACTTTTTCCCCAGTATTAATATCTAGCATTTGAACTTGGAATTTTTAATTGTGTTATATTTGGGATTGCTGTTTAGTAAAATTACCGATGCAAAATTATATATTTTTCTCGGGCTTTACCAATGCAATTAAGAGAGTTAAATAAAACTAATCAAGAGATTTAAAAGTTTTTATTTCGTGAAACCACTTTGGCGATTAAATAAGTATTTGTTAAAATATAAGGGTTACCTCTTGATGGGGATCTTATTTACTATCATTTCTAATATTTTTGTAATAATTCCCGCTCAATTAGTGAGAATTGCCATAGATTATGTGGTAGAGAGTTTTGCGTATTATCAGGTATTCAGTGAAGGGGATTTAAGTGTAGAGGCAAGGTCGGCATTTTTAAAATTCATATTTATTTTTGGGTTTTTGATACTCGTAATGGCACTGTTGAGAGGTTTTTTCTTATTCCTCATAAGACAAACCATTATTGTCATGTCCAGACTCATCGAATTCGACATGAAAAATGAGATTTTCGACCATTATCAGAAGCTTCCACTCAGCTTTTACAGAAGAAATAGTACTGGGGACTTGATGGCTAGAATTACTGAAGATGTCAGTAGAGTTAGAATGTATTTGGGTCCCGCAATCATGTATGGTCTTAATCTGGTTGTGCTTTTTCCACTTGTGATTGGATATATGCTCAGTGTCAATGTTGAATTGACCATTTATTCCTTATTGCCTTTACCTGTACTGTCTATCAGTATTTATTTTGTAAACAACTTAATCAACGAGCGTTCGGAGAAAATCCAGAGGAGCTTATCAGGTCTTAGCACTTTCGTGCAAGAGGCATTTTCTGGTATTCGTGTACTAAAGGCATTTGTAAGAGAAGATGATAGTGCCAATGATTTTAGAAAAGCGAGTGAGGATTATAAAGATAAATCGATCAGATTGACCTTGGTGCAATCTCTATTTTATCCATTGATTTTAGCCTTAATAGGAATCAGTACGATTTTGACTGTTTACATCGGAGGGATGCAAGTCATAGATGGGACAATCGGATATGGTGTGATTGCCGAGTTCATTCTTTATGTGAATATGCTGACTTGGCCTGTTACCTCCTTGGGTTGGGTGACAAGTATAATCCAAAGAGCCGCCGCTTCCCAGCAGAGAATTAATGAGTTTTTAGATGAAAAGAATGACATCATCAGCACAGAAAATCTTGATACGCTGATTAAAGGAGACATACATGTCAAAAATGTGTCCTTTGTTTACCCTGATTCTGGAATCAAAGCCTTACAAGATGTTTCTTTTAGCATCAACTCTGGAGAATCTTTAGCAATCATAGGGACTACAGGGTCTGGAAAATCTACAATTGCGAATCTGCTCATGCGGATGTATGATGTTTCTTCTGGTCAAATCGATATTGATGGACGAAACATTCAAGTATATGATACCGCATCTTTGAGAAAGCAAATTGGATTTGTACCTCAGGATGTTTTCCTTTTTAGCGATACGATAGCCAACAATATTGGATTTGGTCTGGACGAATATACTTTAGAGCTGATCGAAAAAGCTGCAAAAGATGCTGATGTTTATCAAAATATCATAGATTTCCCAAAAGGCTTTGAGACCAAATTGGGAGAGCGAGGGATTACGTTATCAGGGGGGCAGAAGCAAAGAGTTTCAATCGCGCGAGCCATAGCCAAAGAGCCGAGTATTTTACTTTTGGACGATTGTCTTTCTGCTGTTGATACCAAAACAGAAAATTCAATTCTTAATGCATTGAAAAAAATCATGGTCAACAGGACTTCTATCATCATTTCTCACCGAGTCTCGAGTGCGAAACTGGCAGATAAAATCATCGTCCTAGATGATGGGAAAATGGTAGAGCAAGGCACACATGATTACCTTATTGATAAAAAAGGGGTGTATGCTGAGCTTTATGAAAAGCAAACACAAAACAACGAAACGGTTGAAGAGTAGGCTATTCCCTGTTTTTAGCAAAGAAATCAAAACCAATTTTCTTAGGATTACCCATACTTGAGGTGTGTTCTAATTTTTGATGGTAGCTGATCAGCATGATATCATTAAAATTTGGCGCTAGTAAGTCGTTGTTTAATGCAGATAGAACTAGATTTTCTACAAGTTTCCTGTTTTTCTCTTTGGTAATGGGATTATCCTTGAGTTCAGGGAATTCAAATACAATCTTCCTGTCTCCTTCAAGGAAAAAATGATTTTCTCTATTGATCAAAATCCTGCTGATCAAATAGCCAGGGTCATCTAGTCTTCCATAAGTCAGGGTGTCTGCTAGAAAATTGTAAACCAATACTTGACCAAAATACCTCAAGGTAACATCATCTTTGAGGTATTTGGATTTGCTGATGTAAGCGTCATCAGATAGCCTTACAATATTGCTTTGAAGGATAAAAACCAGCACATCTCCACCTACTCTGAAGAGAAACTCGTAATCATTGATTTTTTCTATTTTCACAGCAATAGCGTTATTCGCAGATTTTTTTTGAAGCTCTATGGCAACTTCTCTGCATGTTTTTTCTAAATCTGTAAAAAATGAAGTCACTTGCTCAAATAGCTTTTGTTTGAGTTGGCTTGTCGTTTCTATTTTATTAATAATATCAGATAACATTTGTAAATTGGGTTTAAATCTAAATGAAATACCATGACAGCTAAAAAGAATAGTTTCGATGAAGTAGAAAATCTCCTTCAGGATATCGGTACTAAAATAGAACAATTAATTGAAAAAGCTGCGGATGTCAGTGGAGAAGCAAAAGAAGAAATTGAGAAAAAAATCAAAGAGCTAAAAGACAAAGAGACAACACTCGCTGAAGAATTTAAGAAGGGGAAAGTTAAAGTAGAGAAGATCTATCAAGAGAAAAAAACCGAAATGGAACCTAACCTCAAGAAGTCTCAAAAGCATTTTAAAAATGCATTCAAACAGTTAGGGGAAGCTTTTACTGTGCTTTTTAGTGGAAAAAAATAAATTGTTTATCCTATCTTTAAATTGATTGGTTTCTGATAGAAGAAGCCTTCTGAATGCCAGATTGAAGTTTTTCGAGTGCATGAAGCGCACCCTCTGACTTTTCTTTGTCTATTTCTAATTCCAAATCGCAATTAGGACACGTGACTCCGTTTGAAGAGAGCAGCGTCTGTATACTTATAGGGATTCGTGTACTACACTCTGGACAGTTTAGACCAGGGTTTTTAGAAATCGATATTGAAGGAGTAGCGTTATTTTCTACCTTAACTGGTTTTTTAGCAGAGAATAGTGATTGAAACCAATTATTGATTTTCTTTAAATAATTTGGCATGACTTATTTTTGGTTTGCTTCAAGAATATTTAAAAGTTGAATGACTCCAATGGTTGGTTCGGATTGAGCTAGCTTGATTTTAACATTCATATTAGCTTCTGTATTCGAAGTGGTTTGTGGTTTTCCAGCTTGTGGTTTTTTTCCGAAAATTGCTTTTAAAGGTGTTGCTTTTGCTAGCTGTGATTTCTTTAAATTAGAAGAAGAGTCCTTTGTATCTGGTTGAGATAAGACTAAGTCAAATTCAATTTCCGCTTCAGCTATTTTCAGCATTGGGATCGAAACGATGGTCAATAGCGGGACCTCAATTGAGGTGACTACTTCTTCATTTCCACCAATATTTCTAGAATAATTGAAAGTAATATTTCTAACATTGCCATATTCCAGATCAGATGCATCAGAAGGTTTAGTAAAGCCTACTTCTTTAATAAAATCAGCTGTTGCTCTTGCAGCAATAGCTTCAGCTTGAACAATTGCAGCCATTGGGGCGCCTAGTAAATCTGAAATAAATCTTGGAGATATCATCGGTTAAATAAAGTTTAGAAGTTTGAAGGGGAATCACTTTCATTGATCATTGCAAAATCTTTGGCGCTGAGGTTGAATTTCAAAGTCAGGACGCTTTCTGGCTTAGCTTTAGAAATCTTTTCGGCATCCACAGCGATTTTTAGTGTAGTGATTTTACTTTGGTCTAGAATGTTTTGAATTCCATTTTGAAAGTCCAATGATTTTTTACTTAAGAGATTTTTACTAACAGTGAATAGTGTTTCATCTACTTTCTCTTGCACTGCATTACTGGTGTTTCTTGCTTCTTGTGGTGAGATTTTTTTACCAAGAACCCAAGAATTAGCGATCGGAGCATTTTTGACCGCTACAGCTTTTTTAGCAATAGAGCTATCGAATAGCGCTTTGGGATTGAATCTGCTATTGGGGTCAGCTTTTGCGAGTATTTCCAACTGTTTATTACCAGAGACCAGTTTGGCTGTGTTGACCGTACCGGATGATTTGCTGTCACTTATCTTGAGCTGATTTTTTGAAATTTGTTCAATCAATCCTTTGGCTTCTGTGATGGCTTCTCTTTCATTGGTGAATTCATTTTTAAGTTTGAATTCAGTCTGTCCTTTTTCGTCCAAAGAAATCAAACTGTAAGTCCCTTTCAAGGTAGGGATTGAGGCAAATGAACCAACAATATTGGCTTTTGGAATGACTTCTTTAATTTCTGTTTGGATTAATTGAAAGCTTTTTGAAATCGTATTTTGAACATTTGGAGTACTCAAGTTGATACTTTTCAAACTTCCAGTTAGCATTTCAGCAATATTAGATTCCCAGTTTTGATCCGGATAGCCTTCTAGCTCCTGATAGAGTTCGTTGGATTTTGCTTCATTGGAGATGGTCTTTCTAAGCTCTTGTGCTGTACTTACAGAAAAGTTTTGGATAAAATCAGTCAGCCTCTGTTGAGACTGACTGGTGTTTTCTACCTTTTCTTCTACATTTTCGATAACATATTTCAGTTCAACCTCCAAATTGTCGATACCCACTCGAGGGATGGGAAAATATTGCAGAATTTCGTCTGAGATGTACCTGTTGGCAATTTCTCTTGAAGTCATATCTGCCCGTGCCTTGGCTGTGTTGATGTCGCTAAAAATCGAAGATAAAATTCTATCTAGTTGACTCATCATATCATAAATTAAAAGTGAGAAATGTTAAGGAGTAGTCACTGGCTTTTCTAAAATCGCATTTTCCATGATATGTAGAATTTTAGCAAGGCCAGCAGGCATTTCATCCTGCACAGCTTTTAAATTGATATCGATGGTATATTGTGTTGAGTTATTTGTCTTAGAGTTGCTTGTTTCGCTTTTGTTATGACGAGTAGAAACCTTGGCATTCAATCCAAACTTAACAGGAGATAAAAAACTTCCCGCCTTGAAATCAATAGAGGTGTCAGTTGCCACACTGCTATTGTTTGTAGAGCCTCTGGAATATTCTTGCTGTTCGGTGATATTCGCTGTGAATTGAATAGTCATTTCTTCAATTCTGATATAGGGAATGGGGACTATGGTCAGAATTGGTACAGTTAAACTAACTTCTTCTTCTCCGTCATTATTGCCTTCCTCAACTCCTGTAACAGATTTTCTTTTGTACTTGAAAGTCACATTTCTGACTTCACCCATATCACCATTTGCATCTGATGCTTCTCCAGCCGAAGGTGTGCTGTCTACTCTAGTAAATCCAACTTCCTTGATGAAATTGACTGTGGCCTGTGCGGCTAAAGATTGCGCCTGAATGGCTGCTGTCATTGGTCCACCAATGACTCTTCCGAATGGTAATGACCTTAATGTTCTGTTTGCATAGCTCATAATAGTATTGTTTAAAGATTAAATAAAAATTAAAATAATAAAAACGATAATGATAAACACTTTAATAATAGAAAGTTATGAAAAAATAAATGTAAAAGAAAAAATAATTATCAAAAAAATATTTGAATACTATCATTTTACTTACCCCAAGATGGGTGCTTGAGATTCATACAAATTCACTTTATTTAGATGTAAAAAGTATTAAAAATGGCTCAATTCGCTCTTATTAAAATCTAATGTAACTTTAAGAATCAGGATAGATTTTTAGTTTTCGATTTAAGCTTCATTAAATAGAGAGGCAATATTTTTTTTAAATTTTAATAAGTCATCACTTTCTGAGCTGATTTGGGAATTTTAATTTTTCCAATCTTTTATTCCCTTATCTTTGCGGCATGAATTACCTATCAGTAGAAAACCTTAGCAAGTCCTTTGGCGAGCGCAAACTTTTTCAAAACATAACATTTGGCTTGGATCAAGGTCAAAAAGTAGCTTTAGTCGGAATAAATGGAGCTGGAAAATCCACCTTGATGAAAATCATCATGGGTTTGGAAGTAGCTGACACGGGCCAAGTAGCCGTCAATCAGCAAGTCAAAGTTGCCTATGTACATCAAAACCCTGTTTTTTCGGGTGAATTGAGTATTTATCAAACGATTTTTGATGGAAGTACCAATGCGACGCTCAAAGTAATTGAGGATTACCATAAAGCCATGTTGGATTCTGAAAATGGGAAAGATAATTCTGACCTTTTGCAGACTATTTTTGAAAAAATGGATCAGCTTGAAGCTTGGGATTTTGAGTATCAGGTAAAGGAGGTTTTGGGGAAATTAGGTTTGCATGATACAGATATTTCTGTTGGAAACCTTAGTGGTGGACAAAGAAAGCGTGTAGCGTTGGCGAAGGCTATCTTGGAGAAGCCAGACTTACTTTTGTTGGATGAACCCACCAACCACCTCGATTTGGAGACAATAGAATGGCTCGAAGAATATCTCTCAAAAGCCAATCTTGCCCTTTTTATGGTAACTCACGATAGGTATTTCTTAGAGAAAGTGACCAATCAAATCCTTGAGTTGGACAATGGTAGTATCCATCGCTACATGGGGAATTATGGTTATTTCTTAGAGAAAAAAGCTGAAAGAAGAGAGATAGAGGCGACCGAACTGGATAAAGCAAAAAGCTTGTACAAAAAGGAATTGGACTGGATTAGAAGACAGCCCAAAGCGAGAAGTACAAAAGCAAAATATAGAGTCGATGCTTTTGAAGAAACGAAAGAGAAGGCTTTCAACAAAAGAGAAGAAAGAGAAATTGAGCTTTCTGTGACTTCCCAAAGATTAGGGAATAAAATCATTGAGATCGAGAAACTCAATAAGTCTTTTGGCAACAAGAAGATTGTTGAAGATTTCAGTTATACCTTCAAGAAAGGCGATAAAATTGGAATTGTAGGTCCAAATGGTGCGGGAAAGACTACTTTTCTAAATATGATTACTGGCGCTTTGGCACCTGACAGTGGCAAAGTTGCCATTGGGCAAACAACGGCTTTTGGATATTACAGACAAGAAGAAGATTCATTTGATGAGGATAAAAGACTACTCGACATCGTAAAAGAAGTCGCAGAAGTGGTGACTGTCGCAGGGGGAGCAACGATTACGGTTGCGCAGTTTTTGAATAAATTTGGTTTTCCACCCAAGCAACAGCATACTCCAATAGCCAAACTCAGTGGAGGAGAAAGAAGAAGATTACAGCTATTGATGATTTTGATCAAAAGTCCAAATTTCCTGATTCTCGATGAACCAACCAATGATTTGGATATTGTGACTTTGAATACGCTAGAAGAATTTTTGGATAATTTTCCAGGTTGCTTGATCATTGTATCTCACGATAGGTATTTTATGGACAGGTTGGTGGAGCACCTTTTTGTTTTTGAAGGAGAAGGTCAGATCAAAGATTTCCCTGGAAACTATACTGATTTTAGAGAGTGGGAAAAAGAGGAAAAACTAATCCAAAAGGAAGATAAGCCAGTCAAAGAAGAGAAAAAAGAACAAGCTACAAGCCCAACAAACGATTCAAAGCCAAAAGCCACTTTTAAGGAAAAGAAGGAGTTTGAGGAATTGACGAAGAAAATAGAAGGGTTGAATGCAGAGAAAGGTAAGCTTGTAGATTTGATCACTGTTGGCACCGAGGATCATCAAAAACTAATGGATTGGTCCAATAGAATTCAGGAAATTGATCAAGAGATCGAGTCTGTTGAGTTGAGATGGTTGGAATTGAGTGAGTTGGAAGGGATTGAGTAATTGAGTAGGAGAGGGATTGTCCTCTAGTATATGGTTTTTGTGTGAATTACAGTTCGAGATTTCTCCTTTTAGTCGAAATGACCACAAAGTCACCTCAACCCTAGGAGAGGTCTCAATCTTTAAAATATAAGTTGTTGTGAAAAAGGCTCTGAAATTCAACATTTCAGAGCCTCGTTTTTTTAGATCATTTCTCCCGAAAACAGTGCACTTTTGAAGATTTTAATCGCAATGGATAAAAGAATAATCCCAAAGATCCTTCTCAATACATCCAAACCTGTCTTTCCAAGTTTTCGCTCTAGCCACGTTGTACTTTTCAGTACTACATAGACGATGATCAGGTTAATGATAATCCCTATCCCAATGTTGATTTGAGCAAACTCTGCTTTCAATGTCAAGATTGTGGTAAGGGTACCTGCTCCTGCGATCAAAGGGAATGCGATTGGTACAATCGATGCCCCGCCACTTGCTTCAGGATCAGGTTTGAAAAGCTCAATTCCCAAAATCATCTCCGCTCCCAAAGCAAAAATGATCAAGGCTCCTGCTATCGCAAAATCTTCAACCCCAATTCCAAAAAGGTTGAGGATAGATTTACCGAGAAACAAAAATAGAATCATTAAAACTCCTGCGGCTAAAGTAGCTTTTTCGGATTCTATATGTCCGACTTTTTTCCTCAAATTGATCACAATTGGGATGGACCCCAGTATATCAATGACTGAAAAGAGGATCAAAGTCACAGATAAGATCTCCTTTAAATCAAAAGTTCCCATTTAATATTGTTTTAGAAAGTTGATAAGCTTGTCAAAATCAGCGTCTGTGATGGCAGGGAAATTAGCTATTCTGAAGCTGGTAGGTTTCAATGGACCGTATCCGCCACCCATCTGCATCCCTTCTCTTTCAGCAGCTTTTTTGACTGAAGTGATAAATTCTTCCGAACCTGAAATGGCCAAAACAGTAGAACTGCGACTTGCTTCATTTTCTATCAAAAGTTTCAATTTGCTCGTCATGGCTACTGTATATTCCAGTTTTTGCATGCGCTCCTTGATCAGCTCGTCTACATGCTGGATTTCTGGCATATCCTTCAAAACCCTATTCAACAAATAGATTCCTAAGACATTCGGCGTATAATGCGTCTGATAAATAGCAGCATTTTCTAGCATAAAGTTTAGACTATTGTAGTGTCCCCGCTCTCCTTTGTCTCTGATCTTTTCTATTGCTTTTGGAGAAAGGAGTAAGACTCCAAGTCCAGCTGGCAAACCAAAACATTTCTGCACGGAAGCATACCAAATGTCTGCTAGGCTAAAATCCAACTCTATACCACCCATAGAAGAGGTTGTGTCTACGGCAATCATCTTCTCGGGAAACTTGTCTGCGATGTCTGCGATGGTTTCGTTCTTTACCTGAGTTGCATTGGAAGTCTCGTTTTGCGTAATGGCAATAACATCAAACTCATTTCCAACCTGAAGTTTTTCCACATCAATGGTCTCATTTGCATCGATTTTCAAAGCTTCAGTTTTAGAATTGATATGCTCGGCATATTCAAACCATTTCTTACCAAAAGAACCTGAGAAAATATGAAAACCAGCTTCCTGCACGATAGATTGGGTGATGATCTCCCAGTTTTCCGTGGCGGAGGAGGTGAAAAGTAACTTGTATCCCTCAGGAACATGAAGTTTTTCTTGCATCAATGTTTCTGTTTCTTTGTACAAGTTCATAAATGCTGCACTTCTATGACTCGCACTTAGAATTCCTGAATCGTATGCTTCTTGCAGATATTTGGGTAGGGCATCGTAAACTTTAGATGGTCCTGGAGAAAATGTAATCATAGGTTTGTAGAGGTTGTGAGAAAATATTGCAATCCAAGTTCGTATCCTTTGAGCCCCAAGCCCGAAATCATGCCTACGCATTCTTTGCTGATGATGCTCTTGTGTCGGAATTCTTCCCTTTTATAAATATTCGAAATATGGACTTCCAGCACGGGAGTACTTACTCCTGCTATGGCATCAGAAATTGCTACAGAAGTATGCGTGTAGCCGCCTGCGTTCAGTAGAATGGCATCACACTCAAAACCAACTTCGTGGATTTTGTTGATAATTTCCCCTTCTATGTTGCTTTGAAAATAGCTCAGGTCGACTTCAGGAAATTTATTTTTTAATGTAGAAAAATAATCTTCAAAAGATTGATTCCCATATATTTCTGGCTCTCTTTTTCCGAGTAGGTTGAGATTTGGCCCGTTGATAATGATGATTTTCAAAATGGTGTTTGGTTAGTGGTTTTCAATTATGGAACAAAGTTATTTGATTAATAAGAGATAACACAAAAAACACCAAATTAAACTTTAATTGAATGCAGCAATAGATTTGGGTAACTAAGAATATTTTTTAATATTTAGAGACTAAAAGTATTTTTATGGAAAAGAATAAATTTGGAATGACTTTTAAAAATCTACTGATTCAAACTTTAGGATTTGTAGTAGTGATGTATGTGTTTGGTTATTTTAGGAGTGAAGGTGATCCAAACTCCTTAAAGTCCCTTTCAGGAATTTTGGTTGGCTCTTTAGTTTTTCTTGCCTTTATGTGTTGGATGTACGAATTGAATCCATTTAAAAGCAAAAATCAAATTGAGAATAGTGATGAATAGAAAGGTAAAAATTATTTCAGCCGCAATCATTTGCTTCCTGGTTTTTGGGGTGCTGAGTGTGTATGAAGGTGGTTATAGCGTCAAAGAGTCAATTCTTAGAAGTGCTGTTTTTACATTCTTTTACATTTTGATTTTTATGATATGGAAAAAGAAGCCAAAATCAGTCAAAGAAAAAGAAATCTGAGGAGATCTGCTTGGATCTAATATAAGATAATCGAACCAAATCTTTATAATTCCATTCATGTGGTGAAATCTTTGCTTTTAGCAAAGAAAAAACACGCCAGCCAATAAGTGACGAATCATAATTGAAAACCTAAATTAGATATTTCATGTCAGAAGAAATTTTTGATTTGATTTTGGGAATATTACTAATCGTTTTTGGAGCCCTGATTTTGATTTACAAAATTCGGAACCCTTTACAAAAAAATGAAAACGTATCCGGAAAAGCTGCTCATTATCAAATTATTGGGTTGGCAATAGTTTTAGTAATGATTGGAATATTTCTGATATGAAGAAAAGAAAGCCGAAACGCAAATATCAATTTGGATACAGCGGGCAGTACTCATTAATATAAAAACAAGTATTTTCAAAAAGCTAGCTTGAAGGATACGGCCCCGAATGTACGCAGTCTCAAAGCTGAATCCGTAATAATGTAACTATGAAAAGAATTAAATTCGACAACTTACAGTTTAATTGGTTTTTTATTTCAACGATTGTCGTTTCTTTTTTATGTGTACTTTTTGGTTTTTTTGAAATATTTGAATTTGAAAACACTAAAATTAATAGAAGAATTAGTGCACTAGGATATTTGTTGATGACCATTTATTTTTCAAGAATGTTTTGGTTCAAGAATTATGTTCAATGGAATAAAAAGGGCGTTGTAATTCGTATCAAACCGTTTTGGGGAAAATCAATTGCATTTGATGATATTAAAAGTTCGAAATTGGAAGCCAATATGCTGACTATTTATAAGTACGATGGAAATATTTATATTTTTGACTTGAGCGATATTGATGAAAATGATTCAAAAAGACTTAACGAGATAATTAATGAATATCGTTGCTGAAATTTACTTGTAAAAGGGAGGGCAGTACTTCTGTAAAGCACTTGTGCAAGTTGATAGATTTTTGCTTCTTTACTTGTACATTAACCAACTCAACAATGTCCTCCTGGACTTCCTATCTCAAGCAATTTCAACATTATCTCAAAATCGAAAGATCTTTGAGTAAAAACTCTATTCTGGCTTATCAGCAAGATATGGCAAAGTTGATTCGCTATATGGAGCAAAGTTTTCCATCAGTTAGTCCACTACAAGTTCAGCTGCAGCATCTTCAGTATTTTGTAAATGGATTAGCCGAGCTAGAGATTTCTGAGTACACCCAGGCCAGAATTATATCTGGAATCAAGGCTTTCTATAAGTTTTTGATGTATGAAGATTTGATATCAGAAGACCCTGCGCAATTGCTAGAAGCGCCAAAACTTGGAAGGAAATTGCCAGATACCTTGAGTTATCATGAAATCAGTCAGATCCTTGAAAGTATAGAATTAGGGCTACCGGAAGGACATAGAAATCGTGCGATGCTGGAGATTTTGTATTGTAGCGGGCTGCGTGTTTCTGAGTTGACAGAATTGAAAATTGGGAATGTATATGCAGATATTGGCTTTTTGAGAGTGATAGGGAAGGGGAATAAGGAACGACTTGTGCCTGTGGGAAGAGATGCTTTGAAGTATTTAAAAATATATTTGGAAGACTTTCGTTTTCACCTGAACATCGCCAAAGGTCATGAAGAATATGTTTTCCTCAATCGAAGAGGTAAAAAACTGACAAGGGTAATGGTTTTTTTGATCATCAAAAAACAAGTGGAAGCCATCGGACTAAAGAAAAATGTAAGTCCACATACTTTCCGACATAGCTTCGCGACACATTTGATAGAAGGCGGTGCCGATCTCCGAGCAGTACAAGAAATGCTCGGTCATGAAAGCATCACCACCACTGAGATTTACACGCACTTAGATAGAGATTATCTGCGGCAAGTGCTCAATGAATTTCATCCTAGAAAATAACTACAACGCAAATTTCACAGCAATACTTGGTTGGATCAATTGAAAAGCGGTGTTCCTTGAGCTTAAAGTGACGTTTCCTTGATCGTTGTATGTTGCGTCTCTTTTTGTGAGAATATTCATATTGGAAGTATGGACATAATTCACTCTCAATTCTATAAAAGTCTCCTTGCTTTTATCCAAAGGAATCATCAGTCCACCACCTACTTGATAGATCAATGCCCAATCTGCAATCTCGGTTCCTGAAGAAAGCGGCTCTGAAATTCGATTTTCTCTCACCCTAGAGCGGGTGTAAGCGTGAATTCCACCAAACTGCCCTTCTACAAATGGTCTTACCCAAAATGGTGTTTCAGGCATCACTCTCACCACACCGGAAAGGTACACCGCATTGTTATTTCTTCTGATTCGGAAACTTTGATCTGTACCATTGATGATATTATTGCTTCGCGTCATTGCTGTGCCGTATCTGCTGTACCCTAATTCACCACCAAGAAAGATGGGCGTTTTGGGAATTTTAAATAAGCCACTGACACTGATTGATGGAAAAATTATGCTACCAACTTCTTCTTGAAAATCTCCTGATGGAATTCCTGTATTGATATGAATTCCGGCGATTTCATTTTGACTGTAAGAAGTGAAGTAAAGAAGGAAAAAGAGACTAAGAAGTGAAATTGACTTTTTCATAGAAATGATATTAAAGAGTTTATGAACTTGGTATTTTTTACGTGAAAATGTTGAGGAAGTTTAGTTATTGATTCAAGATACTCTGTTGTTATATTTCTTCTTGAATTTACGATTTGCTTCGCAAAAGATTTTTAAATGCTGTAATTTAGCGTTTCCATTAAAATCTGACTACGTGTACAAATCCATCATCAAGCCGATCCTTTTCCAAAAAAATCCAGAGTCCGCCCACCATTTTACTTTTTCGTGGATTAAGAGAACTTTCAATCTCCCCCTAGTCAAATCGGTTATTAAAAGTCAATTTGGACTTGAGGATAGCCGTTTGGAAAGGGAAGTGTTTGGATTGAAATTCAAAAATCCAGTTGGATTAGCAGCGGGTTTTGATAAAGACGCAAAGTTGATTGATGAAATGTCCATGCTGGGTTTTGGGTTTATCGAAATTGGAACGCTTACACCCAAGCCACAAGAAGGAAATCCACAGCCAAGACTTTTTAGACTTCCACAAGATGAAGCCTTGATCAATAGGATGGGATTCAATAATGGGGGCGTTGAAGAGGCTGTGAAAAGATTGAAAAGCAGAAAATCAGATGTCATCATTGGGGGGAATATAGGCAAGAATAAGCTGACTCCAAATGAAAATGCAGTGGATGATTATTTGATTTGTTTGGAAGCATTGCATCCTTTTGTGGATTATTTTGTGGTGAATGTAAGCTCACCCAACACCCCTAATCTAAGAGATTTGCAGGAAAAAGAGCCTTTGAAAAAACTTCTTTTGGCAGTCAAAGAAGCCAATGATAAAAAGGAGAAGCCAAAGCCAATCTTATTGAAAATTGCCCCTGATTTGACCAATGGGCAGTTGGACGATATTGTGGAGATCGTACAAGAGACAAAAATTGACGGGGTAATTGCTACGAACACTACGATTGATAGGAGTGCATTGCAAACAGATGCTTCACAAGTCGAATCTATCGGAGCAGGTGGTGTGAGTGGCAAAGTGTTGGCCACAAGAAGTACAGAAGTTATTCGTTATTTGGCTGACAAATCAAACAGGTCTTTTCCGATCATTGGAGTCGGGGGGATTTTCACGGCTCAAGATGCCATTGAGAAATTGGAAGCAGGGGCGAGTCTGATTCAGGTTTACTCTGGTATGATCTATGAGGGACCTAGCATGATCAAGAGAATCAAAAAAGGGCTTTTGTCACATTTCCAAAATCAATAAAGTAGAATTCTGTATATTTCGATTAAATCACTTTCATTTCAAGATTGATAAGTTCAAATTATGGCGTCATCGACCCCCAAAACAAATACTTTTAGAAAAAAAAATGAGTCTAGAGAAAAAGCTGGAGTGAAGCCTTCCAGAAAGTTTTCTGTAGATTTTATGAAAGATAAAAAAATCCCAATCACAGTAGGAATTGTCCTTATTGTGTTGGGTTTGGTGATGTTTTTTGCTTTTATAAGTTTTCTTTTTACTGGCGAGGCTGATCAAAGTACCTTGTCAGAGGTAGACTTGGGTTTACGAGAAAATGCCACACAAACCAAGAACTGGCAGGGTTATTTTGGAGCATATCTCGCAGAAGTTTTTATCAAAAGATGGTTTGGTATAGCAGCATTTCTTTTGCCTCCATTTTTGATTTTATTGGGGATCAAGCTTACGTTTAAATATAGTTTTATTTCGTTGACACGATACAGTGTTTTTGCGATTTTCTTCACACTATGGATAGGTTTGTTGACGGGCTATATTGTCCAGCTTACTGAGGGATATTCTGCCTTGAATAACCTGAGTGGAGGTTTTGGTTATGAATTAGGGAAAATAGGAAATGACTTTTTAGGCTGGGGGACAATAGTTTTGATCGCAGGCGCGCTGTTGATTTTTGTAGTGTTCTTCTTCAATATAGATCAATTAAATTGGTTTTCGAACACAGCATCTTCTGCTGTGGAGGATGATGTCAGCGAAGCTGAGCACCAAGGAAGTGACTTGGAAGAGAATGATTTAGAAGAAAATGATGACGATACTGACTTGAATGACAAATTCAAAGAAATGTATGGTTCTTTGGATGAGGAGGAGCAAGAGAGTTCTGACATTGAGCAAGAGGACGACGGGAGTTCTTGGACAATAAATAAAGCCAAAGAAGATAAAAAAACTACTGCCGCACCCGAACTGGAGTTTACCATTGAAGGTGCTGATGAGTTGCCTGAAGAGGAGTTGGTGAAAGAAGAGCCAGTAGAGAAGAGATTTTCTGTAACGCCAATAGGAGAAGAAAAAACAGCTGATGAGGTTTCTAATTTAGATCCTTATGATCCTACTTTGGATTTACCCAAATATCAATACCCGACGCTCGATTTGTTGAATGAATATGATGTAAAGAAAGTCACTGTAACACGTCAAGAGCTCGAAGAAAATAAAAACAAGATTGTAGAGACGCTTGTCAATTTTAAAATAGGAATCCAAGAAATCAAGGCCACCATCGGCCCTACAGTTACCTTATACGAAATCGTCCCTGACCCTGGAGTGAAGATCTCCAAGATCAAAAATTTAGAAGATGACATTGCGCTAAGTTTGGCGGCTTTGGGGATTAGGATTATTGCTCCAATTCCAGGAAAAGGAACAATTGGTATTGAGGTTCCAAATAAGAATAGAGAGTTGGTTCCTGCTCGAGCAGTTTTGGGAACGGAGAAATTTATGCACAGCGACAAAGATCTTCCTGTGGCTTTGGGTAAGACTATTTCTAACGAAGTATTTGTTATGGACTTGGCAAAGATGCCTCACCTTCTGATGGCAGGGGCCACAGGTCAGGGTAAGTCAGTCGGCTTGAATATGATTTTGGCTTCTTTGGTTTACAAAAAGCACCCTTCGCAATTGAAGTTTGTCTTAGTAGATCCAAAAAAGGTGGAATTGACGCTTTTCAATAAAATCGAGAGACATTTTTTAGCCAAACTCCCTGGTTCCGAGGAAGCGATTATTACAGATACGAAAAAGGTAATTCATACACTCAATTCACTTTGTATTGAGATGGACAACCGTTACGATTTGCTCAAGGATGCAGGTTGTAGAAATTTGAAAGAGTATAATGCCAAATTTGTTGCAAGGAAATTGAATCCTGAGAAAGGGCATAAATTTATGCCTTACATCGTCTTGGTGATAGATGAATTGGCGGATTTGATGATGACAGCAGGAAAGGAAATCGAAGCACCAATAGCGAGATTGGCACAATTGGCCAGAGCGATTGGGATTCACTTGGTTGTTGCGACACAGCGTCCATCTGTCAATGTGATCACAGGTATTATCAAAGCCAACTTCCCGGCGAGACTTTCCTTTAGAGTTACTTCAAAGATTGATAGTAGGACGATTTTAGATGCTGGAGGTGCCGATCAGTTAATTGGAATGGGTGATATGCTGCTTTCTACAGGTTCTGAAATGACAAGACTTCAATGTGCATTTTTGGACACACCTGAGGTAGATGCCATTTGCGACTGGATTGGAGAGCAAAAAGGGTATCCTGATGCATACTTACTTCCCGAGTTTGTTGGAGAAGATGGAGATGGTAGTAACCTAAATGTTGATTTATCTGATCGAGATCCTCTTTTTGACGATGCAGCAAGGCTTATTGTAATGCATCAACAAGGAAGTACTTCGTTGATTCAGAGGAAACTAAAATTGGGATATAATCGAGCAGGGAGAATTATAGATCAGCTGGAAGCAGCAGGTGTTGTAGGTGCATTCGAGGGCAGTAAAGCTCGTGAAGTTTTGATCCAAGATGAGGCAAGTTTGGAACGGTTGTTGAGTAGTTTGTAAAACTGAGATACGATTATCAAAATGAGATTATGATATTGCCATGTTACAAAAAAGTGTTTTCCTTATCCTTATATTTTCATTCATTTCTGGACTGTCTTTTTCTCAAAAAGATCCAAAAGCTAAAGTTATTTTAGATGCTGTAAGTGAGAAATATCAGTCTATACCTGGTTTGAAAGCTGTTTTTGAATATTCTTACAGTGTTGCTGGTGAAGCTTCTCCGCAAATTCAAACTGGAGAGATTGCTATCAAAGGCGATAAGTATCACTTAATTCTTCCTGATCAAGGACAAGAGATTTTCAATAATGGAAAGACAGTTTGGACTTTTATCAACTCAGGAACTTACAAAGAAGTAACAATCAATTCGGCGAGTGAAATGGAGGATGAATTAAAGCCTTCCTCAGTATACACAATCTATAAGAAAGGCTATAATTATTCTTTGAAGGGAGAGAAAACACAGAATGGCGTTTTGGTCCAAATCATAGAACTTACAGCTGAGAAATCAGGTGAACCTTTTAAAAAAGTAACCTTGATGGTTGACAAAAATAAAAAAGACTTGGTAGGATGGGAAATCCTTGACGATCAAGGTGGGAAATTGATGTACCAATTCAGATCTGTAGATACCAAAACCTCTCTTCCTGACAGCTACTTTGTTTTCAATGCAGCGAAATATGGGAAAGTTGAAGTTATTGATTTGCGCTAAGGAATAGCTTTAGCGCATTTTTACTTTTTAAGCTAAAAATACCTACTTTTGCCCAAACCCAATTGAGGCATGAACAAGGCACAATTATTCGATCAAATTAAGAGAAAATCATCATTTTTATGTGTCGGTTTAGATACCGACCTGACAAAAATCCCTCGACACCTTTTAAGTTCCAGCGATCCTGTTTTTGAATTCAATAAGCAGATTATTGATACCACAGCTGATTTGGCAGTTGCTTATAAGCCGAATATTGCCTTTTACGAAGCTCTAGGACCGAAAGGCTGGGAAAGCTTGCAAAAGACTCTCGACTATATTCCAAATGATATCTTTACAATCGCTGATGCCAAGCGTGGAGATATTGGTAACACATCTGGTTTGTACGCCAAAGCATTTTTTGAGACCATGAATTTCGATTCGATTACTGTCGCACCTTATATGGGAGTGGACAGTGTCAAGCCATTTCTAGCATTTAAAGACAAGTGGGTGATTTTACTCGCATTGACATCGAATGAAGGAAGCATGGATTTCCAATTGATAGAGTCACAATCAGGAAAGCCTTTATTTCAGGAAGTACTTGAGAAAAGTCAGCATTGGGGAAATCCTGATAACATGATGTATGTCGTAGGGGCTACGAGAGGTGAGAAAATAGCGGAGGTACGTCAGATTGTTCCTGAGCATTTTTTCTTAGTTCCTGGAGTAGGAGCGCAAGGAGGAAGTCTTGAAGAGGTAGCGAAGTTTGGAATGAATGCAACTTGTGGGTTGCTAGTCAATTCTTCAAGAGGGATCATTTATGCAAGTCAAGAAAAGAATTTTGCTGCTGCTGCAAAAGTGGAGGCAATGAAATTACAGCAAGAAATGTCTGAGTTGTTGGACAAGTATTGTTATTAAAGATTTTTGTAATAAAATTTTTTAGTTTATTTTTATTGTATTGGTAATGATTGTTTTATATAAAATTTTTAAAGATGGATTTTCAAGAAAACTTCCTGCAATCTGTATGGAAATATCAATATTTTGATAAAAACGGCTTACAGACCACTGATGGTACTCCGCTTTCGATCATCAAAATTGGCTATCATAATTTTTATGAAGGTCCTGATTTCTTAGAATCTCAAATTCATCTTGGCAATATTGATTATTATGGGCATGTGGAGATTCATCGAAAATCATCCGATTGGAAAAATCATGATCATAATAATGATGAAAGATATAATAGTGTCGTGCTGCATGTAGTCTGGGATGATGATAAGCCAATTCTTAGAAAGGATGGAACCACCATCCCTACGCTGGTTTTGAAAGGGAAAGTTCTTTTGGATGTGATTAGAAATTACGAGAGACTCTTGAATGGGGAAGGGGAGTTGCTTTGTGCCTCGGGATTGGATTTTATTCCAGATATTATTCGATTTTCCACCTTAGAAAAGTCCTTGGTTGAGCGACTAGAAATCAAAGCAAAATTAATTCTTGACCTTTTAGAGGAATGCAATATGGATTGGGAAGAAACCTGCTTCCGTTGGTTGATGAATGCTTTTGGGTTCAAAACAAATAGTGAATCAATGCTCCATCTATCTAGATTGGTTTCTTTTAAAACGCTTAAAAAACACAGTGGAAACAGTTTGATTATTCAAGCCATGCTGCTAGGTCAGGCAGGTTTGATTCCTCCATCGATCAATGATGATTATGGTCAATTGCTGCAAAGGGAATATGATTTTTATCACAAAAAGTACGGGTTTGGAAATGCGATGCATCCTTCTGAATGGAAGTTTATGGGGGTAAGACCCGGTAATTTTCCCACACTAAGGATTGTCCAAGTTGCAGAAATCATAGCTAAAAATCCAAGTTTGCTATCTGGCGTGCTCCATGAAACTAGCAGCATTTCAAACTTTAAAAAGTTCTTTTCAATTCAAATTCCGGAATATTGGCAGCACCATTATCAGATTGATAAGCCATCCAATCGAAACCTTCCGAAATCACTGAGTAATCAGACAATCAATTTGTTACTGATCAATTTTGTGGTGCCTTTATGGTTTGCTTACGGAAAATATATACAGGACAATGGTTGGCAAGAGAAATGTTTTGACCTTTTACAGGAAATGGAACCAGAAGAGAATTTCATCATCAGAAAGTTTAACGCTTGCAATTGGAATCCAAAAACAGCTTTCGATACGCAGGGGATGATTGGCCAATTTCATAATTATTGTAAACCAAAAAAATGTCTTGATTGTAAGGTTGGGCAAAACCTCCTCAAGCCCTCGAAAAAATGACTTTTGCTAAAAACCGCAATAAGCAGTACTTTTGCCATCCAATTAAGAAAGAATTATGGAAAAACCAGTAATTATTTTAGGAGCGAAGGGGATTGCACATCCAGCATTAGAGATATTTAATAGCAATAAAGTGGTTGTGTATGGGTTTTTGGATGAAGATGAAAAATTGCATGGTCAAGAAATCAATGTGGTTCCAATCCTAGGAAATCCTGAAGATGAAGGTTTTCTAAAGTTGGTAGGTAAGAAATGTGAGGCATTTGTTGCCGTTGATGACAATAAATACAGACAGTTTTTGGTAAAGATGTTGAATGACAACCGAAAGGTACAGCCAATCAATGCAATTCACCATACTGCCTATATTTCTACAGATGCTACAATAGGGCATGGAAACTTTGTGAATGCTAAAGTTAATGTCGGAGCAGGAGCTACTATTGGGAGTCATTGTATTATTAATTCTGGAGCAATTATAGATCATGGCTCAAAAGTTGGTGATTTTGTACAGCTTGGGGCTGGATCGATTGCTAACTCAAATGTAACCATCGAGGAAGGTGCTTTTATTGGTTCGGGAGTGATTTTAGTATCAGGTATCACTGTCGGGAAAAATGCTAGAATTGGTGCAGGTTCTGTAGTTATTTCAGATGTAAAAGCTAACGATACCGTCTTCGGTAATCCAGCTGCTTCTATCAAAAAATAATCAATTTATAGCTCTTAGGGCTATTTGTTATATTTATTTCTTATTCAATAAAACCAAAACACCTTGTCGGAAACAAGGCCTAAGTTATGGAAAATAAAGACTACAGTATATTACTATACTATTGCTATGCTGATATCGAGGATACAGAAGCATACAGAGAAGAACACCATTTGTTCTGCATCGAAAATAATATCCGTGGAAGAATTATCATTTCTTCAGAGGGATTGAACGGTACAGTTTCGGGTCGGAAGGAAGACTGTGAAAAGTATATGGCTTACATTCACAGCGATTCAAGATTTGCCAAAACCGAGTTCAAAGTAGAAGACCATGACAAACATGCTTTTACTAAAATCCATGTAAGAGTAAAGCCAGAGATTGTTCACAGCAGTTTGAGGCACATTGATCCAAAGGTGAAAACCGGAAAACATTTGGCTCCAAATGAATTCAAAGCACTAAAAGATCAGGAAGATGTGGTGATTTTGGATGTGAGATCAAATTACGAACATGAACTAGGTCGCTTCAAAAATGCGATAACCTTGGATATTGACAACTTTAGAGATTTTCCAGAAAAGGTAAAAGAACTAGAGCATCTGAAAGGAAAGAAAGTTTTAACTTATTGCACGGGAGGGATTAAGTGTGAGAAAGCTTCAGCATTTTTATTGGATCAAGGATTCGAAGATGTGTATCAACTACATGGAGGAATCATCAAATATGGATTGGAAGCTGGTGGAGAGGATTTTGAAGGGAAATGCTATGTATTCGATAATAGAATAGCTGTTGATGTCAATAAAGTAAATCCGACCATCGTTTCTAAATGCCATGTTTGTGGGACTAACTCAGATAGAATGGTGAACTGTGCAAATCCAAAATGCAACGAACATTTAGCTATTTGTGAAGAATGCGGATGGGAACTCGATGGCGCCTGTTCTTTAGAATGTAAGGAACATCCCGAAAAGAGACCATATGATGGTACAGGCTACTATCAGAAAAATACAAATGGATACAATCCTTATAAAGGGGTGATACGTAAAAAAGATAAAGAAACTAAATCAATCAGTTCATGACCAAACGCATTCCTGAATCCGAGTTGATCATCAATCCTGATGGGAGCATTTACCACCTTAACTTGAAGCCAGAAGATCTGGCTTCAACTGTTATTGCGGTTGGTGATCCGGACAGGGTCGAGAAGGTCTCGCAATATTTCGATAGCATAGAGCTCAAAACTTCTAAGAGAGAATTTGTCGCTCACACTGGCTATTATAAAGGGAAAAGAATTACTGCCATCAGTACTGGAATGGGGACTGATAATATTGAAATTTTCATGACTGAACTGGATGCTTTGGTGAATGTGGATCTCAAAACCCGTCTTCCAAAAGAGCAACATACTACGTTAGATATCATAAGAGTTGGTACATCAGGAAGTATGCAAAGAGACATTCCGGCGGGTACACTTTTAGCCTCAGCCTATGGAATTGGATTGGATACTTTGATGGCTTTTTATTCTACCGAATATACTGATTTAGAAAAAAGTGTAGCCAATGAAGTTCAGCATTCATTGAATCTTCCATTTGTTTCATATTGCATAGAAGGCTCTCCAAAGTTACTAAATCTTTTGGGTGAAGGTTTGGTAATTGGAAATACCGCGACCTGTCCAGGATTTTTTGGGCCACAAGGGCGAGAAGTTAGAGTAAAGCCTGCAATTCCAGATATCATCGAAAAGTTAGCTTCGATAAATGTTGATGGATTTAGGATTACTAATTTCGAAATGGAAACTTCAGGATATTATGCCATGGGAAGGCTTTTAGGTCACGAAGTTTTGAGCTTGAATGCAATTGTAGCTAATAGAATTACAAAAGAATTTGCGGATAATGCTTATGATATAGTGGATGATTTAATCAAACATACATTAAAAAAAGTGGCGGAATAACATTCCGCCATTTTTTGGTAATCACCCTTATGCTAATAATCGAGTTGAAAAAATTTCATTGCTTATTTTGAAATGGTCCCAATCCCTGTAATCTATACTTTTAATTAACTCAATCAGCGTTTCAGCGCATTCCTGCTTGCACACATAGACTCCAAAAATTGAATCTTCTTTATTAATCATAAAAATCCTGCTACTTCCAAAAACTTTACTCAGACTTTTCCATTTGGAAATGATCAGGAGTTCGTCTTTGTTTTCCATTGTTTGCATGATCTTGAAAGATCCAAAAGTACATGTGATTTCCATAAGAATTAATTTTAACTTATGATCAAAGGTACTCGGATAACTTGCCCGTGGCAATACGTAGTAATACGTATTTTTTGGTTTTTAATGCAAAAAAGTGGTTTTAAAAAAGAATCCCTTTATTGTTTTTTGCCCAAATAAGTAAGGAATTATATTTTTTGTCTAATCTCAACTTGCTGATAATGTTGCTTCTATGTTTCTCTACAGTCCGTTCAGCTATAAAAAGTTTATCTGCGATTTCTTTGGATGTGACGCCATCCGCGATGTGTCTCAGTATTTTTATTTCTGAAGGGGTAAGCTTGTCTTCGGCAGTAGTTGGATTGATGTTTTTTTCTTTAGGAAAAATAAGGTTGCTGAAATATTCCCCACCTTCATTTACTTTTTCAATGCAATTGATTAAATCTTCTGTAGCAAAGTCTTTCAATAAATAGCCAGCGATATTCAAATTTTTTGCTTGTTGGATAATATACTTTTCTTTGTGAAGGGTGAGTAAAATTATCCTAGTTTTAATACCTCTTTTCAAGCATTCTTTTGCAACCTCAATGCCAGTCATTTTGGGCATTTCTAAGTCCAATATTGCAACTGAAGGATTAAACTTTTCAATCATTTGCAAGGCTAACTCTCCATTAGATGCTACACCCAAGATTTCATACTTGTTTTCTTCTAGAAAGTCTTTGAGTCCTTTCAGTAGTAGAGGGTGATCGTCTGCAATTATGAGCTTTATAGACATCTTATTGATAAAATAAAAATGAAAAATTTGTTCCTTTCCCTTTTTCAGAATCGACTTTCATTATCCCTCCTAATGTTGCTGTTCTTTCTTTGAGTGTTTTCAACCCTAAGCTTTGGAAGTCCTGATATTTTTCTGAAAAATTAAAACCAACGCCATTATCTTCAATAGATAGGTGGACCATCTTTTTGTCTCGAATGATCGTCACCCTGACGGCGGTAGCGTTAGCATGTTTTAATATATTATTGAATGTTTCTTGAACGAGTCTATAAATGTGAAGCTGTTGATCAATGCTGAAAAGATCATCGACGGGGTCCAGTTCAGAAGAAATAAAGATATCAGTCTCTTCATCTATCTGATCCAATACATTTTTAATAGCATTAGTAAGACCTAGTTCTTCCAACTGAAACGGATGGAGTGATCTTGATATCCCTCGAAGTTCTTCTATAGCCAAATTGAGTAAGTTGGCCGCAGCGGTGTCTTTATCCATTGCCACTTTATTTTTAATGAGTAGGAGACTTTGTCCTAATCCATCATGGAGGTCTTTGGATATCCTTTTACGTTCATTTTCTTGACTAAGCAAAAGATCCCTTGAGAATTTTTCCTGTAGGGATTTTGCTTTTTTAGCTGCTTTTAGATTCTTAAGTAAAAACCATAAGACAAGTCCAGCGATAATTAAAAAACTAATGATTACGAGGATTATAATTTTCGTCCGTGTAGAAGCTGTAATCTGTTCTATTTCTCTCGACTTATTCAGTATTTCCCGCTCTTTTTTCTCCGTTTCGTAGAGTGTTTGGTAGTAAACAAAGCTATTTGCCTGATTGGCTTGAAAGAGGGAATCATTGAATGATTTGTATTTTTCTAATGATTCATAAGCTGTCTTATAATCTCCTGTTTTCCTCAAAATTCTAGATTCCATCAAATGTGCATCCATTATTTGGTCCATGTTAGCAGTCTCAATAGCATCTAATCTGTATTCTCGTATTAAGCTTTTTGCTTGCATTAGATTACCCCTGCTTTCTTCCATCAGTATTCGAGATTTAAGAAAGGGAAGCTTGATAAAAGTATTTCCTTTCAGCTCTTTTTCAATAATGTTTACTGCTTCATCGAATAATTTTTGTTGATTTTTAAAATCTTCGATTTCTGAATAATGATTAGAAAGTGAAAGATTGACAATTGCTCGTATTTCGGGATCAGAGGTCGAATCATTTCCAATTTTTTGGTATACTCGATTCAAAATCTCAAAGCTTTTTTCATTTTGCTTTTGCTTTGCATAATCTCTTGATTGATTATATAGCGTTATACTCCAATCATAGATGTTTTTCTCAGAAAGATAATTTTCACTAATCTTCAACCTGATTTTTTCGGCTTCTTCATAGATCCCATACTTGCTAAAAAGTACAGCCATGCCGTTATTGACGTAGTTGACATAATCTTGATCTTTCAAATTTTCATAGTAAGTTCTAGCCAATTGGTAATCATTCATAGAGCCAAGCAATTCACCCTTATAATCCTTGGCTTGAGCTCGGAAAAACAAGGCATCAGCGACAAAAATTGAATCCTTATCAGAGAATTCCTCCGTTGCTTGCGAGTAAGCTTTGATTGCTTCTGAAAAGTTTGTTTGACTGTAGTATGCCGCTGCAAGCTTCAAATAAATATTTCCTCTAATTCGACTTTCCTCAATTTTTGAGACAAATTTTGAAGCATAAAGCATCAAATCTAAAGCTGCCTGCTCTTTGTTGGACTCTCCTCTGTAGATTTCATAAAGCAGCACTGACCAGTCTCCTAAATCAGCATAATTTTCTGTTTCTTCAGCAAGTTTGATTCCTTCTTGGTAATAAAATATCACCTCTTTTAGGGGATCATTTTTCGTTAGACCAGATAGGATTGTCTTTAACTTTTCAAATTTGTCTTTCGATGAAGCTTTTGAAGATAAAAAAGTGGTTAGAGAGTCTTTATTTATTTTTTGATATCCGGCTAACTCAAGACTATATATGGAAAAAATACAGAATAATAATGGGAAAAATATATACTGATTTTTTTTTGATGCAAACATGAAAACTAAAACTCTTAAAATATTAAATGTCTAGAATATCAAAAATAACTGATTATTAACTCTTAACAACCCCCTTTACATAAAAATATTTCAGTACAACAACCTATTTGACCATATATGTATATACATGGATTTCGGAAACAAAGGAGACTCACAGCCGTTTATTTAATTGTGTAGTTTAAGTTCAATACTTATTTTATGCTGCACTTTATCATAGGGAAATTTACTAAATATTGCTTAACTCAAATCCTTCGAGGTTTTGCTTATTCAATTTCCTTTTTTCTTGTCTTCGAAATATTCAATCAATTTCATTTAAGCAGATCTAAAATCTTGTCTTAAGTAAACTATCAATACAATATCATGAAACCTATTTTACCACATTTATTGCGATCACTTTTATTGCTATCAGCTATTCCTTTGACGGTAACGGCACAAGAGATATCTATCCGAGGCAAAGTAATAGAGGCCGAGACATCATACCCTCTTGAATTTGCAAATATAGCTTTGCTTTCTGTTAATGACTCTTCGTTAGTCACAGGTGCCATGAGTGAATTGGATGGGACATTTTCATTTACCACCACTGCTGGCGATTATATTCTGAGGGTTGGTTTTATTGGTTTTGAAAGCAGATTTAAGAATATTTCTCTTGGCGATAAAAAAGAAGAAAATGTTGGAAATGTGAGGTTAAGGAAAGATGCTCAAAATCTTCAAGAGGTAGTAGTAGAAGGAGTGACCTCAATGTTCGAAAGTGATATTGATAAGCGCCGTTATAATGTGGAGAATAGTATTGTTGCTGAAGGAGCCACTGCTTCGGAGTTACTAAGTACCTTACCTTCTATTCAGATGGATGATGAAGGAAGAATTTCGATGCGAGGAAGTGGTAATATTCTGATTTACATCAATGGCCGTCCATCCAACCTATCGGGAGATGATGCAGAAAGTGTTTTAGCACAATTTCCTGCTAACAGTATCAAAACCGTTGAATTAATCACAAATCCATCATCAAGATATGACGCTGCTGGAGTAGGTGGAATCATTAATATTATTCTGAAAAAGAATGAAAAGACAGGACTTAACGGTCAAGTAAACGCATCAATAGGTACTCGTGATAAATATAATGCTGGTCTCAATATGAACTATGGTACCGAAAAAGCAAATTATTACATGTCTTATAATTTCCAAGACCGTAGAAGATTTAGAGAAAGTGAATCTTTCAGGCAATCGAATTTGACTGGCGTCTCTCCAATTTTAGATCAAGATGCTTTTCAACTCAATAGAGATATAAATCACCTAATCAGAGGAGGGATCGATTGGAGTTTGTCAGAAAATCAAACTTTAGGAGTGTATGCTCAGGGGAACTTCAGAGATAGGAGTGGTTCGGAATTATTGAATCAAAGGAATATCAATTCAATCCAAGCGCTAGATAGTTTGTTTATTAGAGATATTAATGAAACACGCGTTTCTTCAAATTTCGAATCGGGGATCAATTATTCTATAGAGCTAGATACATTAGGACAGAGACTATTTACATCAGCATCATTTTCTAGAGATGAGCGAACACAAGAAGAAATTTATAATCAAACATTCTTTAATCAAAATAACCAAGAGGTTCCATCCAATAGAATTTTACAAATAAATGACCGCCCACAGACAAGCAATCTTTATGTTTTTCAGTTGGATTATGAAAAGCCTTTCTTGAGTGGAGGGAGTATGGAGGCAGGCTTGAAAGGTACTTTTGGGGAATGGAATAGGTCTCAGAATTTCTCAGAAGGAAATGAAGAAAATAATTTCAACCCAGTTTTGAATAATTTCTTTAGTGATGGATTTAATTTCAAAGAAGATGTATATGCATCATATTTGAGTTTTAGAAATAAGATAGGTAAAGTCGGTTATCAAGGTGGATTGAGAGCAGAATACACAGAGACAATTTCGAGATTGGAGAGTTCTCAAGAACCATTCGTTAATAATTACTTTAATCTTTTTCCAAGTGCGTATTTAAGTTATGAAATCAGACAGGAAGAAGAATTCACAGCGAACTTCAGTAGAAGGATTTCAAGACCCAATATCTGGGCATTAGCACCGATTTACAGGGTTGGAGATTTGTATAACTTGAGTATTGGTAATCAGCAGCTTCAGCCAGAATTCACCAATAGCTATGAAGTAGGATATATGAAAGGTTGGGAGAAATACCTCTTAAACGCGACTGTTTATCATAGATATTCTACAGATGTTGAAACAAGAGTCATCAGGCTGAATGAAGATAATGTAGCCATACAAACCAGAGAAAATGCAAATAGCAGAGCCAGTACGGGACTAGAATTGATTAATCAAATTCAAATAACACAATGGTTTGATGCAACACTGTCCGGAAACTTTTTCTACTCAGAAATCCAAGGCGATAATATAGAAGCGGGTTTTAACAACTCTAATTTCTCTTGGACATTGAATATGCTGGCTAATATGGCTATTCCAAAGTTTGCTACCGTACAAATCCAAGGTGATTATAGAGGCCCTATTGTTTTGCCTCAAGGTGAAATTGAGCCTTTGTGGGGAATTAACGTTGGTTTGAGAAAAGATATCTTGGATAAAAAAGCTACTATCAGTCTCAATGTAAGTGATATTTTTAATACAAGAATATTCAAGATCAGAACAGAAGATCAGCGTTTTACTCAAGACAGAATGTTTAATAGAGAAACAAGAATTGGAACATTGTCATTTACCTACCGATTTGGAGGATTTAAAGATAAGCTAGGGGGTGATGAAAGGGAAAGAGATAGTTTTGATGACGATGATTTTTAATAAGATTCAAAAAATCCAAATGGCACAGCTTTTTGGATTTTTTGTTTCTAGAGAGGATAAGTCTTTAGAAGTCTCTTTCTTTGCAGGATGATTACGATTTATACAGATGGTGCAGCGAAGGGCAATCCAGGTCCTGGTGGGTTTGGTACAGTGTTGCTTTTCAATCAGCACAGAAAAGAGCTTTCTGAGGGCTTCAGACTTACCACAAACAACAGAATGGAGCTCCTTGCAGTAATAAGGGGGCTTGAGGAGTTGAAAGTGCAAGGAATCCCTGTCACCATTTATTCTGATAGTAAATATGTTGTCGATTCTGTAGAGAAAGGATGGATATGGTCTTGGCAGAAAAAGAGCTTCAAGGACAAGAAGAATGTGGATTTGTGGAAAAAGTATATTCCTCTTCATATGAAATACAAACCTAAGTTTATTTGGGTAAAAGGTCACGCCGGAAATCCGCTAAACGAGCGCTGTGATCAACTGGCCGTAGCAGCAGCAGAAGGAAAAAATCTCAAGGCAGATGAAGCTTATGAATTAGAGAAAAATTCCTCTTCTGGATTATTTTAACTTTTCAAGAATTCCCTATGTCTAACACTTTTTTCAAGTTTAAGCAATTCAATATCAATCAAGATCGCTGTGGGATGAAAGTGAGTACTGATGCGGTGGTCCTCGGAGCTTTGGCTGGACGGAATGCGTATGAATCCATTTTGGACATAGGTACGGGTACAGCGGTCATTGCTCTGATGCTTGCGCAGAGGTTTGAGACAGCAAAAGTACTGGGCGTTGAGATTGATACTGAGGCTTTTGGTCAAGCAGTAGAAAATATTAAAGAGTCAAAATTTGCGGAAAGAGTTATTGCGCTGAATCAGGATTTTCAAACCTATTCTGATAAGTCTGAGCAGGAATTTGACATGATTATTAGCAATCCACCGTATTTCCCCGATCACATCAAGACCAAAGACGCTCAAAGAAATAAGGCACTTCACAATGACGCATTGAGCTTTGCTGAACTTGTGGCAGGAGTTAGTAAATGCTTAAAAAAATCAGGTGAGTTTTGGGTGATATTGCCACCTCGACAAATGCAGGATTTAGATAATATTTGCAAATCACATCAGCTTTTTCCTTTTCATAAAGTGAATTTGAAAGATAAACAAGAATCCAAAATCATCCGGGTGATTCAAGGTTTTTCATACTTGAATGAATCTACTTTAGAACATGAATTGTTTATCAAAAATCCTGATGGATCTTTTGCTGATGCGTACCAAAAGTTGCTAAAAGACTTCTTGTTGATTTTCTAGTCAAAGCTCACCTTTTCTTCAAACACAATATTTTCCATTTCTAGCAATCTGAGAATAGGATCATAAATTTCAGGAATGACAGGAGTATGAAGTCCTCTAACTTTTATTTCTCCATCGAGAAAAAGGTCGACAGCCATCGCAAGGGGCAAACCAACGGTCTTGGCCATAGCAGTGTAAGTCTGATTTTCGCCTTTGCAAACGAGACTTGAAGTAAGTTTTTTTGTTCCGTGGGGAGTTTCTATCTCAAATAAATGCTGCATCACGATCATGTCTTTGTCACCTGACTCTAAACTCCATTTGTCTTCCAAAATCACTTGAAATATAGCAGCCGGACTACCTTTTAGAAGAGGTAATTCTTTGTCTTCAAATAACCCAAGCCAAGCTATTTTTTCTAAAATCTCATCTGTCACCCAGGGGAGAAGGTCTTTTATTTTTGTTTCTACAGGACGCACTTCATCATAGGGCAAAAATGAATTGACAAACATCCGGGTAGTGAATCCTTCAGGAAGATCCATCACGAAGCTGTCATCAGTCATTCCAAGCTGAACAAACACATCCCAACTTTGGCAAAAACCTGCTCTGCGTAGTGTTCCTCTAAGTAAGGTTGGGATATCTTCCAACCCGTAAATTTGTCTGTAACTCAAAGAATCTCTATTTGGATATCCATCGAAATCACCCACTTCGTCAAAAGTGATCGTCTCCAACCTCCTAAAAAGCATGTGATAAGGAATGTATTTGTACTTTCCATTTCTTATAAATCTAGAAACCCCTTGACCTGCTAAGACCACATTCCTCGGATTCCATGTAAATTTATATTTCCAAGGATTGTTCTCACTTTCTGGAGTTAAAACACCGCCTGTATAGGACTTGAAACTTTTAATTTTATTCCCAGCAACTTTTTCTTCGTGGATGATTTTCATAGCGGACATATGGTCAATGCCAGGGTCTAGTCCACATTCGTTTAGAAAAAAGAGACCCTTTTCTTCGATTTCATCTTTCATTCCCTTCAATTCCTCAGATTCGTAGGAGGCTGTAAAAAGGTGTTTTTTCAGTTCAAGGCAATCTTTGGCTATCACAGGATGTAAAAATGCTGGCAGCATAGAAATCACCACATCTGCTAATTGAATTATAGCCTGACGATTTTCTTTTTCTTTCAAATTAATAGCTCTAGCGATTACAAATGGGCTATTACCACTTTTTTGGGCAGCGACTTCTGTACTTATATCTGCTAAAATTATCTGTCTGTTTTTTGCTTCTGCTGTTCCAATCAAGTATTCGATTAAATATGTGGAGGATTTTCCAGTTCCTAAAATCAAAATGGTCTGCATGATAAAAGATATTTGGGTTTGATATTCGAAGATGTGAAAAATGGATGATTGTAAAAAATCACGGCCGATAAATTCACTAAGAATAACAAAAACCGATTTTTTTTTGTTAATTCAATCCCTTTTTTAAATTAAATCATGGTGAAAAAAATAGAAATAAATGTGTCTTTGCAAGTTTTCTCAAAAGAGGAATGGCTTCAAGAAGATGCGAAATTGATAGAAAAAGCAAAGTCAATTCTGGAGCATGCGCATGCGCCTTATTCCAACTTTTTGGTTGGAGCCGCATTGCTTTTAGAAAATGGAGAAGTTTTCACGGCTAACAATCAGGAGAATGTGTCTTTCCCTGTTGGTGTTTGTGCAGAGCGAGCAGTTTTGAGCTATGCAATGGCGAATTCTCCAGGAGTGAGACCCAAGAAAATTGCGATTGTAGCAAAAAGGAGAGTGGACGAGCAGTTTGCAACAGTCACACCTTGCGGTCTTTGCAGGCAGACGATCAATGAATATGAAGTGAAATTTCAAAGTCCAATTGAAATTTTGATGCTGAATCCCCAAGGAGAAATCCTCAAAGCCTCAGGTATTGATCAATTGCTTCCTTTTAGATTTAATGATTTGAATAGCTGATGAAATTTGAAATATCCTACGAGCATACAGCGCAATATCATCTTTCACATTCGCTGACAGGAAAAGAAAAAGAGATTTGGATTTTATTTCACGGTTATGGCCAGTTGGCAGAGTTTTTCTTGAGAAAGTTCAATAGTCTCTTTTCTGAAGAACGTCTTTTTGTGGTTCCAGAAGCTACAAATTATGGCTATCTCCAAGGGTTTAATGGGAGAGTTGGTGCCAATTGGATGACCAAACACGAGCGGGAGTTAGCGATTCATAATAACCATCAATATTTGAATAGGCTTCTAGACTCTGTATTGGAAGAATATGAAGATTTACCAAAAATCAATGTACTAGGCTTTTCCCAAGGTGCAGCTACGGCAAGTCGTTGGATTGGACAATTGAGCATACCCATTTCAAAGTTGGTCCTCTGGGGAGGTGGTTTTGCCGCTGACCTGCATATTGACAAGATGGGAGATAAATTTAAAGAGACTTCTGTAGCCATTGTCTTGGGAGATCAAGATGAATTCATCACAAGTGAATCTATTCAAAAACAAGATGAGCTAATTTCAGTTTTAGATATTCAAGTAGAGAAATACGATTATCCTGGAGGTCATGACCTTCATCTTCCTACGTTAATGAAACTCATCGGATAAAATTAATGGTTTCATGATGTCAAAAAGTTTGATTTTAAATAACAGTTACTTAATTTTCTAAAAATTTTACATACCCTCTGTAATGCTATCCCTGACAGAAAAAGAAATTGAGAAAATTGCCTCCTTGCTACAAAAAGGAATGATTTGTTTTTATCAATTAAACAGCAAGAAAATACATCATCTGCCCGATGATGAAGATTATTTCAACTATGATTTGACGCCTGAAGAGGAAGATGTTTTAGATGAAATAGACGAAAATCCTGACAACTATGCGGAGTTCACGAAAATGGACTCTAATCAAGAGCATCAAATGATGGAAAGTTTCGCGGACAGGGTTGTCAAGGAAAAAAACTTTCAAGACGATCTCTTCAATGCCTTGAGTAAGCCAAAAGCTGCTACAGGATTCAAATTCCTAATTGACAGCTCTGGAAAATATAATGAACGCTGGGTAGAGTATAAGCTTGATAAATATAAAGACTGGGTAATGGAGCAAGTCGATGCTTTTAATTATGCAGATGAATAGATAAATAAAAGAGGCTGTGAATTTCACAGCCTCTTTTATTATACGTTGACATGTCTTTCGGCATGGTAAGAAGACCTCACCAATGGTCCCGACTCCACATATTTCAAACCTCTTTTGAGCCCTTCCTCTCTATAGAGGGCAAACATATCCGGGTGGATAAATTCGGCTACTTCGATGTGCATTTTTGTTGGCTGAAGATATTGTCCTAGGGTTAGAATGTCACAGCCATTTGCGGCAAGGTCATCCATGGCTTTGAAAACCTCTTCTTTGCTTTCTCCCAAACCGAGCATAATCCCCGTTTTGGTTCTCTTGCCGTATTCTTTGGTCAATTTGATTTGTTCTAAAGATCTAGCGTATTTGGCTTGTGGACGTACTCTTCTGTATAAGCTTTCCACAGTTTCCATATTGTGAGAGACTACTTCTTGTCCTCCACTGATCATTCTATACAAAGCATCCCAGTTTGATTTTACATCTGGAATAAGTGTTTCAATAGTAGTCTGAGGAGAGAGTTTTTTTGTCTCTACGACTGTTTGATGCCAAATTTCAGCACCTTTATCTTTTAGTTCGTCTCTATTGACTGAGGTGATGACGGCGTGTTTGACCCCCATCAGTTGAATAGCTTCGGCAACTCTTCTCGGCTCGTCGGTATCGTACTCTGGCGGTCTCCCCGTGGCTACTGCGCAGAATGAGCAAGATCTTGTGCATACATTTCCGAGGATCATAAAAGTGGCTGTACCAGCTCCCCAGCATTCACCCATGTTTGGGCAATTGCCACTTTCACAAATGGTATTTAATTTATGTTGATCGACGAGTTTTCTAACTTTAGCATATTCTTTTCCGACAGGCAACTTCACCCTGAGCCAATCAGGTTTTTTTCTTCTTGTGGATTCTTCGGAAATTACTGGTAATTCAATCATCTCTTTTAGCTTATTGATTGGGCAAAATTAAAGGTATTAGGTTTATAAAACCAATGGTTTGGCTACTTCCTGAAGCCATAATATAGTGTGAAATAAGCCGAATGGAAGATTTGTCTGTTTTCAGTTGTCGGCATCAATTCTATTTCCTTTGTAAAACCCTCTAATTGGTAACCAAGTTCCAATCCAATCGCACTTGATTTAAATGTACCAAATTCGAAAAATAATGCTGCTTTTGCATTTCCACCAAAGGCAATTTCTGATTGGCTTAGTCCTTCAAAAATCCTTCCGGGACCTAAGATATTGAATCTGCTTTGATGTACTTCTGGGTTATATTGCTCCCGAACTGTCTCGACTCTGCTGACGGCATATTCTATGATGTATGGGGAAATCAGTCCAATTGATGGCCCTACTGCTGCCAAAGCAGAAATCTGAACGCCTTGTTGTGGTGCTTTATTGAATAATATAATCTCCCTACCATAGTAAGGTCTAATGGCGTAGAGATAATTAGATTTACCATAAACATAAGAATTGCCTAATACAGTGTTGTATCTAACTTCTTTGGGATTTTTGACATTGGCTAGGTCCACGCCAAAAAACTGGAAATTGGTATCGTCCAATCTGAAGCCCACTTTGAAAGATGCTCCGCCGATTAGGCCTCCATTTGTATTTTTATTGAGTCCAAAAAAAATCTCTTGGTCATACTCATAATTCCCAGCATCTTCTCTCTGTCCGTACCCGTCGATCCAAATCAATGCAAACAGGCCTGTGATGATATATTTTAATCCCTTTGTCATAGTTATCAGGAAATTAACGCTAATTTTGGTTCTAAGTTACTAAACCAAAAATAAAAGTAAGAGTTTATGCCTACTATTAAAAGTTCATATTTAGGAAATCTTAGAACCCAAATGAAACACCTTCAGTCAGGAACTGAAGTTATCACTGATGCGCCGATAGATAACAATGGAAAAGGAGAAGCTTTTTCACCGACGGATCTTGTAGCTGCGGCTTTGGGAAGCTGTATGGTGACGATCATGGGAATCGTGGCTGAAAGAGATGGACTACAGATGGAAGGGTTGACTTGGGAAGTAACCAAAGTAATGAATCCTCATCCAAGGAAAATTGCTGAAATCATCGTAGAGTTTCATTGGGAAAATGCTCCTGAGGATGAAAAAATGCTTCAAAAATTAAAAAATGCAGCAAAAACCTGCCCAGTTGCCCTAAGCCTAGACCCAGAACTTAAGCAGACGGTTATTTTCAATTTTTAAGCTAGATTAGCATTTGATGTACTAAAGACAAATCACGCTAATTTGATATTGGTCTATTTTTAATTTATTTATCAGCAGCATTGTACACATTTCAATTCTGAAATCGTGCAAGCAAAAACAATTGATGTTTCATTGTAGCACTTTCATGATTTTTTGCGTCTTGTATTTATACTTAGGAAAATAAACCGGTTCGTTGGAGCAGCACCTTATTCAAAAAGCCAGAAATGGAGATCCAAAATCTTTGGAAATGCTATATAAGCATTTCTATGGCTATGCTATAAGTATTGCTTTGCGCTACTCCAATTCTAGAGATGAAGCCTGTGAAATTGTCAATGACAGCTTCATGAAAATGTTTGACAAGCTTGATCAATATCAAGAAAAAAACTCCTTCAAAGGCTGGTTTAGAAGAATTTTGGTCAACACCTCTATCGATTATTACAGAAAGAATGTAAAGCACTTTGCAGTCATGGACATTGACGAAGCAGCTTTCGAAAGTAGTAACCCCGAGATCATTGATCAACTTTCCCAAGAAGATATTCTTCAAGCCTTGAGGAGCCTTCCAGAGATGTTGAGAATTGTCTTCAACATGTACGAGATCGAGGGGTATTCGCACAAAGAAATTGGCGATGAACTTGGAATCCCTCCTAGTTCATCGAGAACCTATCTCGCAAGAGCAAAGCAATATTTAAGAGAAAAAATAGTAGCACTTAATCATATCAATAATGAAGGAGCAGTTCGATAAAAAACTTGCTGAAAAAATCAAAGACTCCTTTGCTAATCACCAAGAGCCTTTTGATCCCAAACAATGGGAGAAATTCTCAGCAACTTATTTCAGGTCCAAAGCGCCACGCAAAAAGTTCGCATGGATTTGGTGGACTTCTGGGATCGCAGCGAGTCTGTTGATTGGAATTCTCCTTTTGTCACCATTCAATGATATTGATCAGTTCAATCAAGAGGTAATTTCTTTGCTTGAAGATGAAAAAATTTCAGAACAAAGTGAGGAATCAAGCTCTAAGGAAGAGATTTCAATATTTGATAATTCTGAAAATGATATTGGAAAAAATAGAGGAGAAGCAAATAAAGAAAGAGCAAGCCAAAGTGAAGATTTAGCAACAGAAAGAAATTCTAGCGTCGCGAAAAATCAAACCGAATCCTCTAGAAATGTAGCACAAAATCAAAATTTGAGTAAGGAAAGTGTCAACGATCCTAAATCAGATAGCTCAATCAGTTCTATATTGCCTACCAAAATAGATGAAAATAAATCCTTCATCACTGAAAATATTCAAGAGAAAGGCAATTCTACTCCCGCTCTTGCTGAAAAAGAAAAAGTAGAAAAACCGAAAAGCCTAATCTCAGAATTTGAGTTAAAAAATGCTCTGCTTGCGGATGAACAAGAAGCGCAGAAGATGATAGATGCTTGGCTAAAAGAAGATTTGACAGACAGTGATAAAGAAGTCAAATCAAAGGATCTTGATAAAGTGATGAGATTGGGAGTGATTTTAGCTCCACAGACCATTTCCAGCAATACGCAAGCGATGAACTTAGGTGCAGGGTTGATGTCTGAATTTTCCTTTTCGAAAAGGTTAAAACTTGATGTAGGACTTGCTTATGCACAACAATCTATCAATCCAAATGTGAACCAAGAGGTAAGAGCAACAAGTAGCATGGATAGTCCGATTGGAGATTTCAGAACAGCTAGTTTCTCCAATAATTTTGTAAATGCAACTTATGAACTGAGTTTTGGTCAGCTGGAAATTCCTCTGAATCTCAAATATAAAATTATTGAAAATAAAGATTCGGATTTTTATTTGATCACAGGAGTGTCGAATATGGTTTATTTGAATCAAAAGAATGTTGGGACATTTACTTCTGCTAATTTTGCAAACAATGGACTGATGTTAAATCAGCAAGCTGTACAGACTTTTACAGAAACAGTCACACCAAGTAGTACTGATGATGGCGGTGATGTTAATGTTGGTCAAATGGTGAACCTGTCTTTAGGCTACGAGTACAATCTGAAAAATGGAACATTTATATCGGTTGAGCCTTTTTATAAATTATCCGTGGGAGGTCAAACTTTCGTCAACCAACAATTTGCCATAGGTGGATTAAACTTGAGAATGAATTTTCAAATCAAAAAATAAATTATAGAGTATGAAATTAATGAAATTGCCTTCGCTTCTAATTGTATTGCTGGCAGTGATGACAAGTTGTCTTTCAGATCAAGCGTCTGATTACGAAAAAATTGTAAATAGAGACACAAGGTTGTTGAAGGCATATTTGGAGAGAAATGGAATTGATGCCATTGAAAATCCTCTGGGATATTTTTATCAAAAAGCGGAGTCAAATGACGTAGGAAACCAAATTGTTAATAAAGATATTTTAGGCATATACTATGAAATCAAAACGATAGATGGACAATTGATAGATAGCTATCTTGATGAGACAAAGCTACCAAGGATTTTTCTTCATGATGAGGGAGGACTTGTGCCTCGTGTAATGAATTTCAGTTCAGGTTTGGGGAAAGAAGGGGAGACTTTTATAATTTATGCGCCTTCATTTTTGGCATATCAGGAATATAGTTTTCAACAGTTGATTCTACCAAATTCCAACTTAGAAATCAAAATAAAATATGCAAGTATTCTCTCTGAAGAAGAAGTGGAAGATTTAGAGGATAGCTTGATTCAAGCCTATCTAGAAGAGCAAGGGAAAATTGGTTTTGAAAGGACAGAAGAAGGGCTTTATGTGAAAATTACGGACGAAAGTGCTACAGACGCTAAAGTGGCTGCCGTGGATGATATTGTAGCTTTTGAATTTGAATTGACACAAATGGGTTCCGAAACAGTAATTTCGAAGACCAATGCCAATTCACCCTTACAAGTGAAAGTTGGAGATCAAGGTAATTTAGATTTTCTGAATCTAATTTTGAAGGACTCAAAAGCTGGGATGAAAATAGAAGTATTCTCTCCTTCTCAATTAGCTTTTGGAACCACCGCCCAGGTTTTTCCATTTCAAATCAGGCAGGATTTATTTAATAAAGGAGCACTCAACTCAGTCGCAAGACCTTTTGAGCCCATTTTTTTCAAAACTACCATTAAAGAAGTGAAGTAAGCTTTCTCATCCCCTTCAGTTAATATTGAAGGGGATTTTTTAATCTTTTGAAATTTGTTTTGTGGTTATCATTGTTCAACTTTGTTCTGTTATAAACCCAAATAAGTCATGAGTTATCTTTTTGCCAGTTTTGAAGGCTGGAAGCAGTATTGTGAAGCAAATAATGTAGAACTATTCGAGGCAGTTATCGAATATGAGACAGTCCAAAAAGGAAAGCAAGAGCAAGCCATTTGGGATGGATTGCAGCACGCCTATGGGGTCATGAAAGATGCTGTAGAAACAGGACTCAATGAAGAAATGACTTCCCGATCAGGTATGATCAACAACGGAGCAAAGAAGGTTTATAAGCATCCTGTGGTAGTTTTATCACCTGAATTTCAAAGATTGATTTCAAGAGCGCTTGCAGCAAAAGAAGTGAATTCTTGCATGGGTAGGGTTGTAGCTGCACCTACGGCAGGAGCATCTGGGATTTTGCCAGGAACATTATATACGCTTCAAGAAATCCATGAACTTTCAGATAGAAAAATCCTCGAGGGACTTTTAGTAGGAGCAGGAATCGCTTTAATTATTGAAGAGAAAGCAAGTTTGGCGGGAGCTGTTGGTGGCTGTCAAGCAGAAACTGGCTCTGCTGCGGCGATGGCTGCTGGAGCAATGGTCTATTGTCTTGGAGGATCGATTGATCAAATTTTTAATGCTGTTGCAATTACTATTCAATGTATGCTTGGATTAGTTTGTGATCCAGTTGCTGGATTGGTAGAAGTGCCCTGCGTGGTTAGAAATGCAAGTGCGGCTGCCATTGCGAATAGCTCAGCACAAATTGCTTTGGCTGATGTGAGTGCAGTGATTCCTGTAGATGAATGCGTGGAGGCAATGGGTGAAATCGGTTCTAGCATGGAAAGCAAGTACAAAGAAACCGCTATGGGAGGCCTAGCAGCTACGCTTACAGGTCAAAACATCTCAAAAAGAGTCTTAATTCAGGATATTGAGATGTTGCCTGATGAGGATGTTGAATAAATAATATGATTATCCGCAATGATACCAGTAGCACTTCAAATATAGGAATAAGAATATTTTAAGTAGCTACTGGTGTAAAAGCGGACATATATAATAAATAAAATCAAAAGTAAGACCGTTGGCCGATTCCTAGATTTTTTTAATTTCCAAACTTTCTTTGGTTAATTTGTTCAATAGTATTATCACTCGGAAAAAATCAAGTACCTTTGTGCAAAATTATTGTCATGACCGAAAACACACACAAAGCAGGCTTTGTCAATATCATTGGGAAACCCAATGTCGGCAAGTCCACCTTGATGAATGTGCTTATAGGTGAAAGACTTTCGATTATCTCCTCCAAAGCCCAGACGACCCGTCATAGGATCATGGGCCTAATCAATGATGACAACTATCAAGTAGTCTTCTCGGATACACCGGGAATGTTGAAGCCTAAGTATGAGCTTCACAAAAACATGATGAGTTTTGTCCACATGTCATTGGAGGATGCAGATGTGATACTTTTCGTAACCGATCTATTCGAAACAGACGAAGAAATAGAAGACGTAATAGAAAAGATCAACCAGTCAGGCGTACCTGTACTCCTTGTTATCAATAAAGTAGATCTTTCTAAAGAAGGTCAACTTGAAGAGTTAACAGCCTATTGGACACAGCGCATCAAGACAGAAAGCGTTATTCCTATTTCTGCAACCGAAAGCTTCAACACTGAGCGAATTCTCCAAGAAATTCTAGACCGTCTACCTTTTCATCCTCCATTTTATGACAAGGCTGAATTGACAGACAAACCAGAGCGATTTTTCGCCTCTGAAATCGTGCGCGAAAAGATTTTCATCAATTATAAAAAAGAAATCCCCTACAGCACTGAAGTTGCTATTGAGGATTTTTATGAAGAAGAAAATATCATCCGTGTACGCGCCATCATTTATGTAGAGCGCAATAGCCAAAAAGGGATCATCATCGGGGAAGGCGGAAAAGCACTCAAACGAGTTGGTATCCAAGCTAGGGCTGAGATGGAAAATTTCTTTGGTAAGAAAATCTTCCTAGAGACGTATGTCAAAGTGGAAGAGGATTGGAGAAAGAACAAAAATAAGTTGAAGAAATTTGGTTACGACCAATAAGAAATAAGAAAATGTCAAATATAGTAGCAATTGTAGGGAGACCTAATGTAGGGAAATCTACCTTTTTCAATCGCTTGGTTGAGGAAAGAAAAGCGATAGAGGATAACTTATCTGGGGTTACCCGTGATAGGCATTATGGTCACGCACAGTGGGGAGGAAAATACTTTTCAGTGATTGACACTGGTGGTTATGTTATCGGTTCGGATGATGTATTCGAAGCTGAGATCAGAAAACAAGTAACCTTGGCAATCGAAGAAGCCAACGTGATCCTTTTTGTTGTAGATTGTCATGATGGATTGACTGATTTGGACAAGGAGTTTGCAAATGTGCTTAGATCCTCTAAAAAGCCAGTTTATATTGTCGCTAACAAAGCAGACACGCAAGAAAAAGAATTGAATGCATCTGAGTTCTATGCCTTAGGTTTAGGAGATTATGATGTGTTCCCAATCGCAGCTGTTTCAGGAAGCGGAACAGGTGACTTGCTGGATGAAGTGATCAAACATTTTCCAGAAGGAGGAATAGAAGATCCCGATGAAGGGATTCCGAAGATTTCTATTCTCGGAAGACCAAATGTTGGGAAATCATCTTTTCTAAATGCACTGCTTGGAACAGAAAGATCCATCGTAACAGATGAAGCTGGCACTACAAGAGATGCGATCAATACGAGATACAAGCTTTATGGGCAAGATTTCATAATTACAGATACAGCAGGTATTCGTAAGAAGTCCAAAGTAAAAGAAGATATTGAATTTTATTCGGTGATGCGTTCTTTGAGAACATTAGAGGAGTCTGATGTGATTATTGTGATGATCGATGCTGAGAGAGGATTTGAAGCGCAGGATATGAATTTGATCTCTTTGGGTATCAAAAACAACAAAGGAATCATGATCATGGTGAATAAATGGGATTTGGTCGAAAAAGATCATAAGACCATGGATACCATCAAAAAAGATATGATTGAGAAGTTGGGTGAGAATCGTTGGATTCCAATGATCTTCACCTCAGTGTTGACCAAGCAAAGAATCTTTCAAGCGATTGAGTTGGCAGTGAAGGTTTATGAAAATAAAACTAGAAAGGTGACAACTTCAAAAATCAATGATGTGATGTTGGCTGAGATCGAAAAATACCCACCACCAGCATGGAAAGGAAAGTACATTAAGATCAAGTATGTGACTCAACTTCCGACCAAAAATCCGGTTTTTGCTTTCTTCTGTAATTTACCTCAATATATCAAGAATCCTTACACGAGGTACTTGGAAAATAGGCTTAGAGAAAACTTTGATTTTGAGGGTGTTCCGATCAAAATCACGTATAAAAAGAAGTAAAAAATAAATTTGTGAAAAACACTTGACAATTACATAAACGGTGTTACATTTGCATGCTTAATTTAAGAAACAAACAAAAAAATGAAAAAGGTATTTGCATTATTCGCTGTAGCAGGAATGTTATTCACTGCATCTTGTGGCAACAAAGAAGTTTCTGAAGAAACTGAGATTGAAGTAGTAATCGAAGAGACTGAAGAGGCAACTGAAGAAGTAATCGAAGAAGCTGTTGAAGCTACTGAAGAGGTTGCTGTAGAAGTTGAAGAAACTGTTGAAGGTTAATCAACCCTCAATTCTAAAATTTAAAAACCCTCTGAGCAATCAGAGGGTTTTTTTGTAATTGATCATGTCAGGAAAAGATTTTCCGAATTCAATAAGTAGATAAAAACAAAAAATCCCCTATCGATTCCGATAGGGGATTTTTTGTTTTTATCCTTCTACTTCCGAAGCATATTCTTCAACAGGAATACAGCTACAGATTAGGTTTCTATCACCAAAAGCAGAATCGATTCTTCTTACTGTTGGCCAGAATTTATTTCCTCTAACATAAGGAAGCGGATAGACTGCCTTTTCTCTCGTATAAGGCAGGTCCCAATTGTCTGCCAAAGCTAGAACAGCCGTATGTGGTGCGTTTTTCAGAACGTTATTCTCTTTATCCGCAACTCCATCATATACTTCTTGAATCTCTGCTCTGATAGCGATCATCGCATCACAGAATCTATCCAATTCAACTACGGTTTCTGATTCAGTTGGCTCGATCATCAGTGTTCCGGCTACCGGGAATGATACTGTTGGTGCATGGAATCCGTAATCCATCAATCGCTTAGCGATGTCCTCTACCTCTATTCCGACTTCTTTGAAAGCTCGGCAGTCCAAGATCATTTCGTGCGCTGCTCTGCCACCGATACCAGTGTAAAGAATTGGATAATATTGCTCTAATTTTACTTTGATATAGTTAGCATTCAGAATTGCGATTTTTGTAGCATTCGTCAAGCCATCTCCGCCCATCATGGCGATGTAAGCATAAGAGATAGGTAAGATGCTAGCACTACCGAAAGGTGCTGCTGAAATTGCATTGATCGCCTGGGTGCCACCAGTCTGAACCAAAGGATTTCCAGGAAGGAAAGGTACTAGTTGCTCAGCTACAGAAATCGGCCCCATGCCAGGTCCACCACCACCGTGAGGGATACAGAAAGTTTTATGAAGGTTCAAATGACAAACATCAGCACCAATTCTTCCTGGGCTTGTCAATCCAACTTGTGCATTCATGTTGGCACCATCCATATAGACTTGTCCACCATGGTCGTGGATGATTTGACAAATTTCTTGGATAGCCTCTTCAAACACACCGTGAGTAGAAGGATAGGTTACCATCAAAGCAGCCAATTCATTGCTATGTGCTTCTGCTTTTTGTCTTAAATCATCGATATCGATATTTCCTTTTTCATCACACTTCACCAATACCACTTTCATTCCTGCCATGACAGCAGAAGCAGGGTTGGTTCCGTGAGCGGAAGTTGGAATGATTGCAATATTTCTGTGGTGATCGCCTCTGCTCATGTGGTAAGCTCTGATGACCATTAATCCAGCGTACTCTCCTTGAGCACCAGAGTTTGGCTGTAGAGAAGTATCAGCAAATCCTGTGATTTCTGTGAGCCAGTTTCTCAAGTTTTGGAACAATTCATAATATCCTGCTGCCTGATCCTGTGGGCAGAACGGGTGCAATTGGCCAAATTCTGGCCAAGTAACAGGAATCATTTCTGTTGTTGCATTCAACTTCATGGTACATGAGCCCAATGAAATCATTGAATGCACCAATGAAAGATCTTTGTTTTCCAAACGCTTGATGTATCTCAACATCTCGTGCTCAGCATGGAATTGGTTAAATACAGGGTGAGTCAAATAATCCGAAGTTCTTTCCAGACCTTTTGGAAGGTTTATTTCCAATCCTTCGATCAATTCGTCCCAGTTGATTTCTGCTTTTTGATTGGTTGATTTAGCAAATACTTCAATCACATCTTTTACATCTTCAAGCGTTTTTGGTTCATCAAAAGAAAGGAAAATAGCTCCTTCTTCATATCTGAAGTTCATTTCCGCAGAAAGTGCAAATGCTTGAATTTTTGATTGCTGTACCGCATCAACTTTTATTTTGATTGTATCGAAAAAGTTGCTGTTTTCCTGCTCAAATCCCATTACTTTCAAAGCCTGCGCAGTCAAACTTGCTAATCCATGTGTTCTAGCTGCAATCTCTTTCAAGCCTTTTGGTCCGTGATATACAGAATACATTCCTGCCATTACTGCAAGCAATACTTGAGCAGTACAGATGTTGGAAGTTGCTTTTTCTCTTTTAATATGTTGCTCTCGGGTTTGCAAAGCCATTCTGTAAGCTTTGTTTCCATCTCTGTCTTGTGACACACCAATGATTCTACCCGGAACTTGTCTTTTGTAAGTTTCTTTTGTTGCGAAGAATGCTGCATGAGGTCCTCCAAAGCCCATTGGAACACCCAATCTTTGGCTGGTACCTACTACTACATCAGCTCCCATTTCTCCTGGAGGTGTCAATAGTGTTAAGCTCAAAAGATCAGTTGCAAATGCAGTCAATACATTGTTTTCTTTCGCAGCAGCGACAAGAGCAGCGTGATCAATCACTTCTCCATCCATATTTGGATACTGTATCAATACTCCGAAAATATCAGCATCAGTCAAGTCCAACTCAGATAAAGGTGCAATCACCAGTTCAATTCCAACAGGAGTAGAGCGCGTGATCAACAAGTCTCTTGTCTGAGGAAATACTTTTTCATCTACGAAAAATTTGTTTGCATTTTTCTTTTCTCTAGGCTTAGAGGCGTGTAACATCGTCATCGCTTCAGCAGCAGCCGTTGCTTCATCAAGAAGAGATGCATTTGCCATTTCCATTTTGGTCAAATCCATGACCATCGTCTGGTAGTTGATCAAAGCTTCAAGTCTTCCTTGAGCAATTTCAGCCTGATAAGGAGTATAGGCGGTGTACCATCCTGGATTTTCAAGCACATTTCTCAAAATCACACCTGGTACGATAGTATCATAATATCCCAAACCAATAAATGATTTGAAGATTTTATTCTTTGAAGCCAAAGTCTTGAATTCTTTCAAAAAAGCAGCTTCAGATTTTGCGCTTGGCAAGTCCAAAGGCTTCGTCAATTGAATAGATTTTGGGATGGTTTGATCAATTAACTCGTCAATTGAAGCAGCACCAATTTTTTCAAGCATCATGTTCACATCTTCCTGAGATGGTCCATTATGCCTATTTTCAAACTTTGTAGATGGGGAAAGATTAATCTTCATAATCAATAATGTAAAGGGAATTTATTGGGGTTATATCCTCATTGATTTTCGTACCGCAAAGGTATAAATTATTGTAGGATATCAATTTGATAACTCTAAGATTTATACCACCGTAACAGTTCAAATTGATAAACGGTTTTAATCTATTAAGAAATATTTCTAAGTTTATACTCTAGTTTAGAAAACCATTAGATTTTATTTATGAAGAGAAATTATTGGATAGCAGGAATGTTATCATTGTGTCTGACCTATCAGGTGAGTGCACAAGATGCTACAGCCTTGAAATATGCAGAAAAAATCACTGCTGCGGGCTTAGAAGAAAAATTGACTTACCTGGCTTCTGACGAAATGGAAGGAAGAGATACAGGAGAAAAAGGTCAAAAAATGGCTGCTGAATATTTAGCCAATCATTATAAAACTTTAGGTCTTGCAGGTCCTGTGAATGGTGAATACCTTCAAAAATTCAACTTAGCTTCAGTTTCTTTTTCAGAAGTGAACATGACAGTTGGAAAGCAGAAGCTTGTCAACAATGAAGATTTTGTTTTCATCGGTGACGGAGATATGAAAAAAGCTGCCAAAGCTGACTTGGTATTCTTGGGTCTTGCTTCTGAAGAGAACTTAGCCAAAGTAGATGTCAAAGGTAAGCTTGTTGGCCTTTGGGCGATCGGTGAAAGAGCACAGACTGTTGTGAGAGATGTGATGGATGCAGGTGCTGCGGGTATCGTAATCGTAACAATGGAAGGTCAGGCAAATTTTGATAGACTGGCAAACAGATATAAATCACTTAGCGGTAGAGGTAGATTAGGTTTCGAACAACCTTCTAAACAAGAACCGATCTTCTTGGTAAGCTCTGATAAAATGTCTTCGCTATTCGGAACTCCTGTGGAGATTTTGAAAGAAGCAGCAAAAAACAACCCTGAGTCAATCAAGTCTCAAAAAGCTTCTTATTTGATTAAGAAAGCTACCAAATTGGTTCCTACTGAAAATGTAATGGGTTATTTGGAAGGTACAGACAAGAAGGATGAAGTTTTGGTGATTTCATCTCATTATGACCATACTGGTATCGACAGCCAAGGAAGAATCAACAATGGTGCAGATGATGATGGTTCTGGAACTGTCTCTGTGATGCAGATTGCTGAGGCATTCGCAGCTGCGGCCAAAGATGGTATCAAGCCAAGAAGAAGCATTCTTTTCTTGAATGTAACAGGTGAAGAAAAAGGACTTTTGGGTTCTGAATACTATGCCAACAACCCAATCTTCCCATTGGAAAATACAGTGAACAACATCAACATTGATATGGTGGGTAGAATAGATTATGAATATCAAGATGCCGAAGACCAAGACTATGTATATGTAATCGGTTCTGAGATGCTTTCTTCACAATTGAAAGTGATCAACGAATACAATAACATTACTTACACTGGTTTGAAATTGGATTACAGATATGATGCAGAGGATGATCCAAACAGATTCTACTACAGATCGGATCATTACAACTTTGCAAAAAACAATATTCCTGTAATTTTCTTCTTCAATGGTGTTCATGATGATTACCATCAGCACACAGACACAGTTGATAAAATAGAATTCCCTTTGATGACAAAAAGAGCAAAATTGATCTTCCATACTTCTTGGGATCTAGCTAACAGAGAGCAAAGAACTCCTGTAGATGGAACGAACACAAGAACGGACAGATAATAAAAAGATGAAATCTGAGGGATGAAGAATCTTAGTCCCGATAGCTATCGGGAAGAATTCAGATTTTAGATTTATATCAAAATTTTTAAATTAAGGCCTGCTGGATATTGATTCTGGCAGGTTTTTTTGTTTTTGAAATGAGATATGAGACACAAGATACAAGACATAAGATTCGTTAGCGTACTTCGCATCCTCCTGTAATTCTACGGGACAGGCTTAGCGAGAAACCACAAGATACTCCATTTCCCTTTTTGCTTATTATTCCCTAACTTTAAGAGAACTCTAAACACTAAGAAGTTATGAAATATCAACTCACTTTTATTTGCTTTTTGCTATTTATCACTTGGACTAGTGCACAAGAGATTCCAAGCAAAGAAATCCAAATCAAAACAGCCTTGCTTGCTGCTCCAGAGGAAATGAAAGCGGGTGCCATTGTCTATGGATATGATGAAAAAGGAGAATTTGTTGTCTTGCGCAAAGGAACCAACGAGCTCATCTGCCTGGCTGATGATCCAAAAAGTCCGGGATTCAACGCTTCCTGTTACTACAAAGAGTTAGATGAATTTATGGAAAGAGGCAGACAGTTGAAAAAGGAAGGGAAAAACACCAAAGAAATTTTTGATATCAGAGAAGTAGAGGCGAAGAGCGGAAAATTAAAAATGCCTAAGGATGGAGCGACATTGTTTGTATTGACGGCTGAAGATGCTGATTACAATAGAAATACAGGAGAAGTCAAAGATTCTTATCTCCGCTATGTGGTCTATATCCCATGGGCAACTTCTGAAAGCACCGGTTTGCCACTTCGCCCTTCAGGACCAGCCATGCCATGGATCATGGATCCCGGAACACACCGCGCCCACATCATGATCAATCCACCAAGAAATTAGGGGTGGATATAGTTATTTATTGATTAAGTGATTGGTCAATTAGATTGTTAAGTCGATTAGGGATGTAAGTTTTTCCAACATAATCATATCAGCTTATTTGCTAGTGAATCAAGAGTTGCAACTTGAGATATCTCTCGTAAGGTTGATATAACCCACAAGTAGCTTATTCAACTAATCCCTTATTCGTCTTGTTTAAGCTATCTCTATGAAATAGAATTTGAGATTTCTTCTCGCAATTCTCTGTGACAGGCTTTTCGAGCGCAAGCCAACTTTGCAACCTTTCAATATATTCTTCCAACCTTCCAGTCCCCTAATCTTCCAATTTTTCAATTTTCTAATCTTTGAACAATCCTATCTCTTCGTGCGTAAGCCAACTTTCCAACATTGCAACCTTCCAACATTACATCCCAAAATCTTCCAATCTTTAATCCTACAATTTGAGATATCTCCCTAATGGTCGATATGACTCACAAGTAACTTATTGACCAATCCCCAATAACTCAATCAACCCCCATCTTTTCACGAGTAAGCCAATTTTCCAACTTTACAACCTTCCAAAATTAAAACATAATTTCCCAATCCCTAATCAACTATTCACCAATAACTCAATCTCCTAATTCCCCTTCTTCTTCCACTTATCTTGGGTTTTCATTTGGTTTCTATTGCGTTTGGCTTTAGAGTTTTTGTTGCCGCGTTTTTCCTTTGGCTTGTTGGGGTTGGGTCTTGGAATTGCTTTTTTCTCGTGGAAGCCCCCTTTGAAATCAGGATTTTCCTTCCGCTTCTGACCATCAATCTCACGATCATAGATTTGTTTCTCGATAAAAGGAGTTGGCGTGATGGAAACTTCATCAGGAATGTTGGCTTCAGTAACTGTCATTCGGATAATTTCTTCAATCCTTTCGAAGTGATAGATTTCCGCAGGATTGACAAAAGTAATGGCTGCACCATCTTGCTCTGCGCGACCTGTTCTTCCGATACGGTGAACATAATCTTCATAAATCAAAGGCACATCAAAATTGATTACATGGCTGACCATGGTGATGTCCAGACCTCTTGCTGCCACGTCAGTAGCAACGAGAATTCTTACATCTCCAGCTTTAAAATCCTCCATGGAGTTGATGCGTGTGTTTTGTCCTTTGTTGGCGTGGATCACACGGATTTCTCCAAGATTTTTTCTGCTTAAATATGTATAAACAGATTCCGCATTTTTTCTCGATTTGGTAAAAACGATCACTCGTTTTACGTTTTCGTCTGCTAGAATATGTTCGAGAATGTTGGTTTTGGTTTTGATATTAGGGACCAAGTACTTGATCTGATGAATGGTCTCAGCTGTAGTAGCCTGTGCGGAGATTTCAACCCTTTCAGGAAATTCTAAAAATTCTGTAGAAAGGCGCTCTACTTTTTCACTGAAAGTTGCAGAGAAAAGTAGGTTTTGTCTCTTGGTGGGTATCACTTCCAAAATAGCTCTGATTTGAGGCGTAAATCCCATATCTAGCATTTTGTCGGCTTCATCCATCACCATGGTTTTAATTTCACGAACGAAGATTTCACCTTTTTTATACAGATCCATAAATCTTCCTGGCGTGGAGATGATGATATCCACACCGGCTTTAAGTTTTTCGATCTGCGTTTTTGGACCTAGTCCACCAAAAAGACAAACATATCTCAAATCGGTAAATTTACCGAAGCCAATAACAGCCTCTTCGATTTGCATACATAATTCCCTTGTCGGAGCTAAAATCAACACTCTAGGATTTTGTCCCTGAGCATATTTGGCTTTGAAAAGAACAGGAAGAACATAAGCTGCGGTTTTGCCAGTTCCAGTTTGAGCGATACCCAATACATCATGTCCAGCCAAAGCAAGTGGGATCGCTTTCTCTTGGATGGGTGTAGGTTTGATGTAGCCCGCTTCTTTGATGGCTTCTAAAAGCTGTTTATTTAATTTAAAATTTTCAAAAGATTGGGTGCTATCGGACATGATTGATTAATTTTGAAGAATTAGGAAAAAGGCTTGAATATGAACTCAAAAGAAGTTTTAAGGATTGATTTTAGCAATTGGCTTTTTCCTTTTGTCAATTACAGATGTTAATAACCTTTCACATAAAATTAAAATTCCATGAAAAGTATATTGATCACCGGTGCAAATATAGTAAATGAAGGTAAGATTACCCCCTTGGATATCTTGATCCAAGATGGCTTATTTTATAATATTGGAAAAGACCTGTCAGAATTTGATGCGGATATTAAAATTGATGCAAGAGGAAAGTACATTTTTCCAGGTCTCATTGATGATCAAGTCCATTTTAGGGAGCCAGGTTTGACGCATAAGGCGGACATTTATACTGAAAGTAAATCTGCCGTAGCAGGTGGAATTACCACTTATATGGAAATGCCCAATACTGTTCCGCAAGCCACTACGATAGAATTGCTTGAAGACAAATACAAGATCGCTTCTGAAAAATCTTTGGCGAATTATTCTTTTTATTTAGGGGCAACCAATGACAATATTGATGAAATTTTAAAAGTTGATCCAGAAAATGTTTGCGGGATTAAGGTTTTCCAAGGATCGTCCACCGGAAACATGCTGGTAGATAATCAAGAGAGCCTCAAGAGAATTTTTTCGGAATGTAAACTATTGATCGCTACGCACAGCGAAAATGACGACATCATTAAAGAGAACTTGGATAGATACAAGGAAGAGTTTGGGGAAGATATCCCGACGTCATATCATCCAAAAATAAGAACAGATGAGGCTTGTTATGATGCGTCAAAGCGTGTGGTGGACTTAGCAAGACAGTATGGGTCTAAATTGCATGTTTTGCATATCAGTACAGCTCGAGAAGTAGAGTTGTTTGACAGCAATTTGCCATTGGAAGAGAAAAGAATTACTGCGGAAGCTTGTGTGCATCACCTTTGGTTTTCGGAAGAGGACTACGAAGAGAAGGGTAATTTTATCAAATGGAATCCAGCGATCAAAACAGCTGAGGATAGAGCAGGAGTATTGAAAGGTGTGCTGGAAGGAAATATTGATGTCATTGCGACGGATCATGCGCCGCATACATTAGAAGAGAAAAGTGAAAAGTATCTAAAGGCTCCTTCAGGAGGTCCTTTGGCACAGCATAGTTTGGTTGCTTTGTTGGATCTGTATCATGATCGCAAGATCAGGCTTGAAGAGATTGCGCAAAAGACAAGTCATAATGTGGCCATTTTATTTGAAATCGAAAAGCGTGGTTTTATCAGACCAGGTTACCATGCAGATATGGTTATAGTAGATTTGGATAGTCCTTGGGAAGTCAAGAGAGAAAATGTGCTTTCGAAATGTGGTTGGTCACCTTTTGAAGGACATACTTTCAAATCAAAAATCACGCATACGATCGTTTCAGGACACTTGGCGTACGATAATGGCACATTCAATGAAGAAAAGAAGGGAGAGCGATTAAAATTTTCTAGAAAATAAATTGATTTTGTTTGCTTAGAATAATCCGAAATACTACTTTTGCAGTCCGTTCAGATAGATGATCTGAAATTAGTAACTACATGGTGGTTGTAGCTCAGCTGGTTAGAGCGCTGGTTTGTGGATCCAGAGGTCGCCGGTTCGAACCCGGTCTTCCACCCTTAACCCCTCCTCGTGAGGGGTTTTTTCATTTTTAAGAGATTAAAATGAACTAAAATGGCATAAGTTTTGTCTAAAAAAAGTAAAAAATTAAATCAACTATACTGTAATGTTTACATTATTTAAAGCTTCACCAAAATTTCCTAAGGTGCAACCGCTAAATGTCAAATTCATTCAGCGATACATTGAGAAGTTTGAAGAGTCGATTAAGACCTTTGAAGAACTCCAAAAAGAAAGTGTTAGCTCGTAGTTAAGAGCATAGATTTAAAGGTTATGGAAACATAACCTTTATTTTTTGTCTAATAGTTTTTCTTTCATGGTGTAAAAAACTATTTTTATGGAAATCTCCAAACTTTTAACCAAATGAGTTACATCCATTTTGACAAAACCCAATTAATAAATCTTAATTACTCCCTAGATCGCGAAATAATCAGAACCAACAGAGGAGGTTCTTATACGAGTACGACCATTATTGGCTGTAATACAAGAAAATATCATGGGTTGTTGGTTTCTCCGCAGCCTCAGATTGATTCTCAACTCCACGTCTTACTGTCTACAGTTCATGAAACCGTCATACAAAGGGGAGCAAGTTTTAATTTAGGAATCAATAAATATCCAGGGAATTATTCTCCGAGAGGTCACAAATATTTGGAGGATTTCGACTCAGAACCGATTCCTAAATTGACTTATAGAGTGGGAGGAGTGGTATTGCAAAAAGAACTTATTTTGGATACCAATCGAGATAGGGTGATGATTCGATATACGCTTTTAGACGCCCATTCACCAACCAAAATCAGAATTAGCCCTTTTCTTGCCTTTCGAGGATATCACAATCTCTCCAAAGAAAATGCTGATATCAATAAAGAGTTTCAGAAAGCTCCAAATGGAGCAATTTTTCAACTATACCCAGCGTATTCTCCCTTATACTTACAAGTCTCAAAAAAGAATCACTTTGAATCAAACCCGAACTGGTATAACAATATCGAATATATTTTAGAGAGGGAAAGGGGATATGATTATCAGGAAGATTTATTTGTGCCTGGCTATTTTGAATTTGACATTGAAAAAGGAGAGTCAGTTATTTTTTCTGCAGGTTTGACCGAAGCAGATCCTAGTACAAGACAGCGCGCATTTGAAAAAGAATTGGCAAGGAGAATCCCTAGAAGTAATTTTGAAAATTGTTTAAAAAATTCTGCAGGACAATTTATTCAAAAAAGAGAAGGGAAAACTCATGTGATCGCTGGTTATCCATGGTTCGGGTGGTGGGGCAGAGATACTTTTGTTGCCGCGCCAGGCTTGACATTGGCTAATGAAGATAATAAAGATACTTTCCTAGAAATTATGGATACCATGGTAGCTGATTTGCACGGTCCTTTGTTTCCAAATGTAGGAAGCGGAGTGATGCGCAATATGAATTCTATGGATGCTCCGCTTTGGTTTTTTTGGTCACTGCAGCAGTATGTGGCTTTCACGGGAGATACGAAGCTTATTAAAAAGAAGTATCTAGAAAAGATGAAAGGGATCATCGATGGCTATCGAGCTGGAACAGACTACAACATCCACATGCTTGAAAACGGCTTGATGTACGGAGGAGAAGAAGGTATCGCCCTTACATGGATGGATGCGGTCAACTCTGATGGACCTGTGACACCAAGAATCGGCTGTCCTGTTGAAGTGAATGCACTCTGGTATAATGCACTTTGTTTTTACAACGAGCTGACTGACGACAGCGAGATTGGAGATTTGGCCCAAAAAGTCAAAATAAGTTTCGTGGAAGAGTTTTGGGATGAAAAGAAAGGCTATTTGGCAGATTATATCAATGGAAATTATAAGGATTGGGCAATTAGGCCGAATATGATTTTTGCTACTTCTCTGGTTTACAGTCCTTTGGAAGAAAGTCAGATGGACAGTATTTTAGAGATTGTAAAATCTAAATTGCTTACTCCTAGGGGATTGCGATCACTATCCCCAGATGATCCAGGATATAAAGGTTACTATTTTGGCAATCAGTATACGCGTGATGTTGCCTACCATAATGGAACAGTATGGGCGTGGCTTTTGGGACACTTCGCAGAGGCCTACTTAAAGCTGCATGATAAGTCAGGTAAAAACTTCATCGAAAAAATCATCAAGGGTTTTGATAGTGTGATGACTCAATATGGTGTTGGGACTGTAGCTGAAATCTATGATGGTGATCCCCCACACCGCCCAAAGGGAGCGATTTCGCAAGCATGGAGTGTAGGTGAGTTATTAAGAATGATGTATTTAGTGAACAAAGTTTAACGCTATTTTATGAAGGTTTTAATGTTTGGGTGGGAATTCCCACCACATATATCTGGAGGTCTTGGAACAGCCTGTTATGGCTTGGTCAAAGGACTCGTTCATCACAAACAGGATATTATTTTTGTAGTTCCTAAACTATGGGGAGATGAGGAGCCTCTAGCGGATTTTGTTAATGCTAGCGGTGTGACCATAGATTATAGAGAAAAGAAATTCAAGCAGATTTGGAAGAATCTCACCTATTTGGAAGTAGGGAGTTTTTTAGTTCCTTATTTGGGGCCTGAGGAATTCAAAAAATATACTGATTATGCCATGCACGACAGGGTGGATGTAGATGAAAGTGTGTTTAGCAATAAATTTGAGTTTAGCGGTAAATATGGAAAAGACCTCATGAAGGAAGTTTCCAGATATGCTTTAGTCGCGGCTCAAATCGCAAAATCAAAAGATCACGATGTCATTCATGCCCATGATTGGCTAGCCTATCCTGCGGGAATTGCGGCCAAGCATATGAGCGGAAAACCACTTGTAGCGCATATCCACGCGACTGAATTTGACAGATCGGGAGAATCTGTAAACAAGCCAGTTTTTGATATTGAATATGCAGGACTTCATGCTGCTGACCATGTGGTCGCTGTTAGTCATCTGACAAGAAATATTGTCATCAACAAATATGGTGTTCATCCAGATAAAGTGAGTGTACTCCACAATGCGGTGTTGGATGCAAGTATTATCGAGTCCAAAGTAAAGAAAAAGGTTCCTGAAAAAATTGTAACATTCCTGGGAAGGATTACTTTCCAAAAAGGGCCTGAGTATTTTGTAGAAGCAGCAAAAAAAGTCATCGATAGAGATCCAAATGTGAGGTTTGTCATGGCAGGTAATGGAGATCTGCTCAATAGGATGATTGATCGAGTAGCAGAATTGGGTATGGGAACAAGGTTTCATTTTACAGGATTCCTCAAAGGTCAAGATGTAGATGACATGTACGCCATGTCAGATGTGTATGTGATGCCATCTGTTTCTGAGCCATTTGGAATTGCACCTCTAGAGGCGGTCAGGCACAATACTCCAGTGATTATCTCCAAGCAATCGGGAGTAGCTGAAGTTTTGCAAAATGCTGTCAAGATTGATTTTTGGGATGTCGATGCGATGGCAGATGCCATTTTTGCCTTGCTTCATTATCCGAGCATTTCCAAAATGTTCAAAGAATTAGGTAGCGAAGAATTGAAAAATTTAAAATGGGAACACGTCGCTGCCAAATTAGTCACTGTTTATGAAAAAATAACTAAAGAATAGCCATGAGAACGATCTGTTTTTATTTTCAAGTACATCAGCCTTTAAGGATTAAGCCTTATCGTTTTTTTGACATAGGTGATGATCATTATTATTGGGACGATTACAGCAATAAAAGTATCATGCGTAAAGTAGCACAAAAATGCTATCTACCCATGAATGCACTTCTGTTAGACTTGATCAACCATTATAATGGGGCTTTTAAAGTCAGTTTTTCAATTTCAGGCGTTTGTTTAGATCAGTTTGAAGCTTATGCACCTGATGTACTCGAGAGTTTTAAGAAACTCGTGGCTACGGGTCATGTGGAATTGTTGAGTGAGACCGATGGTCATGCATTGTGTGCCTTAAAAAGTAAGGATGAGTTCACCAGAATGGTGAAAACACATAAGGAAAAAATCAAAAAGCATTTTGATGGCTATGAGCCAAGGGTGTTTAGAAATACAGAATTGATCTATTCAGATTCTATCGGTGCTACAGTAGCAGAGATGGGTTATGAGGGGATTTTGACAGAAGGAGCTAAGCATATCTTGGGCTGGAAGAGTCCAAATTATGTTTACCAAAATTCAATCAAACCTGAGCTGAAAGTCCTCTTGAAAAACTTCCAACTCAGTGATGATATTGCTTTCAGATTTTCAAATAAAACTTGGGCAGATTATCCATTGACCACTGACAAATTTGTCAGATGGATCAATAATATTCCAAAAGAAGAAGAAACATTAAACCTATTTATGGATTATGAAACCTTCGGAGAGCATCAATGGGCAGATTCAGGAATATTTGAATTTATGAGAGCATTGCCAAATGCGGTATTCAACGGCAGTGATTTTGGTTTTTCTACTCCATCAGAAGTTCTCAAAGGCGCGAAGATGATTTCTACAATTCACGTCCCAACACCTATTTCTTGGGCTGATGAAGAGCGGGATTTGACAGCTTGGTTGGGGAATGATTTGCAAGATGAGGCCTTTGGAAAGCTCTATGAATTAGAGGAAAAGGTCAAGCAGATCGATGATGCTGAGATTCAAAGGGATTGGGTTTATTTACAAACATCTGATCACTTCTATTATATGTGTACCAAGTTTTTCTCAGATGGAGATATTCACGCCTATTTTAGCCCTTACGATTCTCCTTATGATGCATTTATCAATTATATGAATGTATTAAGTGATTTTATTCTCAGAGTAGATAAAAGGATAAAAGAGAAAAACGCCAAATGAAAATGAGATCCTGGATATATTTTGTTTTGATTGGGGCGGTTCTAAGTGCCTGTCATCTGAAAATTGATCAGAAAAATGATAAAGTAGAGTCTAGTAAAAAAGAATTGATCATTACGCGATTTGATAGACCTGATGCGAGTATTCTCAAGGGAGTACATATTCCTGCAGACAAATCATATTTTTATACTTCGGGATTGGTAGCAGATGCGATCAATCCTGAAGCCGTACCAGGGACTTACGAGCGCTACGGCAATACCTATCAGCAAAGCATCAGTACCCTAGAAAAAATCAAAGCTACTTTGAAAGAAGCTGATTTTGAGATGGAAGATGTGTTTTTCCTTCGAGTTTACTTGGCTCCAGATCAAGATGGCAAAGTAGATTGGCAGGCTTGGTTTGATGCCTATGGGGAGTATTTCAATAATGATGAAAATCCGAATAAAGTAGCGAGAAGTACCATCGCTGTTTATGCTTTAGCCAATCCTGATTTACTAATAGAAATCGAAGCAGTAGCTGCAAAATGAAAAAACGCTCATTATTAATAGCCTTCTGCTTGGTTTTTTCTTTGTCTTCTTGTGATGTGGAGGATGTTTTTAAGGGACTCAAATGGGGCATGGATAATTTTATTGGAGAGGGTTTCTTGCCTTCCGATGAGATAGTTGCTTTAGGAGCTTTTCAGAGAACAGAAGTGAATCTGCAGCAGAAAACAGAAAATGGTGAAGCTGCCGGTACGATTGAGTTGAAGCTTTATAATGGAAATTCTGAAGCGCTAAGATTTAATGAAGAGGGCACAGCTAGAAAATGTGCAGAGCTATATGCGGAAGGTTTTTCAAAGATTGAAGATTACCAAAAAATTATGATTTATCTGATTCAAACGGACCCGTTTAATCCAGACAATATCGCGATAACCGAATATGTATTTGAAGTCAAAGATTTCCTTTAATTAATAGTTATTTATTAATAGTAGATTAGTTATTAATTAGGCGAAGCATTATATTTTAAAATTGGATTAGAGACTAATACGAAAGAGGAGATTCCGTTTCTATTAATAAGCGATAAAAATAAATTTACTCAAATAAACTCCCCAGCTTTATGAATTTGAATCAAGAATTTCAACACCCACCTGTCAACACCTCAGATTGGTTTTTGACAGTATTTATTGCCAATATCCCGCTAATAGGTTTTATTATGCTTATTGTATGGGCTTTGGACAAAAATGGAAACCCTAGCAAAGCTAACTGGGCAAAAGCCAAACTTCTTTGGATTGCCATTGCATTTGGAATTGGTATAATAATCTTTATGTTTATTGGATTTGGAGCAATTTCCGGGATATTCGATAATTTTAACCCAGATGAATTCGATATAAGTTAATGCAAATTAAAGCGATTTGTACCGATATTGATGGTACTTTACTCAATGGGGACAGAGTTTTGTCCCCAAGATTACTTCAAGCGATAGCGCGATTACCCAAAGATTTCCCAATTATACTCGCTTCTTCTCGGATGCCTGATGCCATGCGCCATTTGCAGCAGGATATGGGTAGACTTGGTGAGCCCTTGATTTGTTATAATGGAGGTTTTGTCATCCATGACGAGCAAAAGGAGATCATCGATGATGTGTCGATTTCACTTGATCATTGCGAAGCATTGGTCAAAATCGCCAAAGGAACGCAGGTGCATGTGAGTCTTTATCAAGGAGAGGATTGGTTTGAACCTCAATATGACTATTGGGCAGAACGGGAAGCGAGAAATACGCGGGTAGATCCCACTGTTCAACCCTTAGATCAGGTTTTGGCCTTGTGGAAATCAAGAAAAAAAGGAGCGCACAAAGTGATGTGTATGGGACCTGCAGAAGAGATTGACTTTTTCTTCCAAAATGCGCAACAACACCTTGGAGAAGACTTGCACCTCTACCGCTCAAAAGACACCTATATAGAAATTGCACCTAAATCAATATCCAAAGCATCAGCACTTGAGTTGCTACTCGATCGAAAATATCAAATAAGGATGGATGAAGTGATGGCTTTTGGAGATAATTATAATGATATAGAAATGCTCCAAGCTGTAGGGATGGGAGTAGCTGTTGGCAACGCACGAGCGGAAGTCAAGGCAATTTCAGATCGAGTGACTTTGAGTAATAAAGAAGATGGAGTAGCGGTGATGATTGAGGAGGTGTTGTTGGGATAAAACTTTCGAAAATATATTGAAATTGTAAAAATATTGACTGAGGATCGATTGATAAATAAATTTCAATTTAGATCAAGCATATTCGATTTCAATGAATCTACTACTTATGAATTATTATTTGGATCAAGATTTATACCTACTGAAATATGAAAAATTTTGAATTTAAGATCAGTATGTTCGTATCGATTTTATTGCTAATGATGTTGTTTGTTCATTTTGTGCCAAGTTTGGATAAGTCATTAGCTTTTAATGCATACAAAAGTGTATTTGTAGTAATAGGAATCCAAAATATTTTATTCGTAATTATTTTAATCTTCTCTTTTATTTTAACTGTAAAATTAGGATTGAAAAAGAAATAATGCTCTAGGATAACTATCTTATATATTTTTTTCTTCATACTTTCTTACAACAACCCCTCCCCACTTTCAGCTTCATCTACTGCCTTGTGAAGGAAATCGTGAAAAGGTTTCATCAGCCTGAAGGTATCAAGGGTTTTGGTCTTGAAATTGCCAGAAGAAATGTCTTTATCAGCCAAAGGCGTAGATACGATAAAACTCTTGTATCTCAGCAAATCAATATGTGGATGCTCGGCATCATAATCTCTTGGGCTTGTTTTGAGTTGCTCGCCTTCCAAGCTGGAAAAATGTTTCTTGAAAGTGGGTTCATTGAGGATCTTAAGTAGTTCTTCTCCAGAGTAATCGATTTCTTGACGAATTTTTTTCAGGATATCAGCGGGAGGCATCCATATTCCGCCAGCGATGAAACTGCCACCGGGTTGTATATGGAGATAATACCCTGGATCATTGGATTTTTTACCTCCTACGGAGAAGTATGCTGCTAAATTGGTTTTGTAAGGGGCTTTGTTTGCAGAAAAACGGATATCTCTATTTTGCCTGAAAACACAATCTTTGGCTTTAAAAGCCGTCAATGCAGGCTCCCAAGAGGTTATGCCGCCTAACAATTCTCCTACATCTTCAATAAACTCCCCTCTCACCTTCTGATACCAATCCCGATTGGCATCCATCCATTCTTTGGAGTTGTTACTGGCTAATTCTTTTAGAAAATCAAGGTATGGAGTTGGCATAATAATAGGATTTTTTGTAAAAGTAACACGAGAATTGAGGAGAGGTTCGAAAAGAGAAAAATTTTAATGTATAAAAAGTATTTTTTTTGACGATTAAAACATCCTTCAAAGAAGATGGAGGATGTTTTTTAGTTGATTTATTAATTAACTCGGTGACAACCTAATAAAAAGTTTTTATAAAAGCTTGCAGGTAAAAATTACTTTTTTACTTTTAGAGAAATAAAAAATCTTTTTAAAATTATAGAAAATTGAGAATTATATATAGACCATCAATTAAAACTAAATATTAGCACATTGATTTTTTTTATAATCTTTATTAGTATTAAAAAATAGAAATGAAAAAAATATTACTACTCACAATAATTACATTTATTTCTTACATTCAACTTTCAGCTCAAAAATTTGATAAGATATTGGAAAAATCTAATCTGAATTTTAATTATGGCATATCACATGATTTTTTTGCAAAAAGTATTGATAGTGGAGGGCCTGGTAATACTTTGGATTTAACTGAACGAGATGTTTGGGGTCAAATCTTTGGATTTGAATACAGCTATCGATTGAAAGGTAAAAATGAGATAGGTTTTGGGTTTTCAAAACAAGTCCATAGAAGAGTTTACAATCAATCGATAAATACTAGCTTTACCACAATAAATTTTGATGATAATCTATTAAGAAATTCAAAAAATTTCCACTCTATACATTGGAAAAGGCATCTAATTGAAGATAAACTTTTGACAACTGTTGGTTTCTATAATTTGAGATATCGAGATGAAGACATCGGGATTATAGCTATCTCTGACGAAACTATAGTAAATATTAGAAATTCAGTAAGAGTAATTGATTTTGGTGTTTGGGTTGGATTGGAATACTATTATGATATTAGAAATTTCCAGGTTGGATTAAGATCTAGATTATTCTACACACAAGGGTATAGCTTTGATAGTTTCGAAAGTTTTGAGTTTACTCCAGTGATCAAGTTCAAGCTCTAGAAATATAGTCGAGTAAGCTTATTAAATTTGATAAACTCCCTATATGATGAGAAATCAATTAGGGAGTTTTTTATATAAAATCAACCAACCCCTCCAATTTCATTCCCCTACTACCTTTGATCAGGATCAGATGATCTTCGAATTTGGAGTCTTGAAGCCAGTTTCGGAAGGAAAAAGGATCTGGGAAATAGAGTGCTTTCATCGGAGCTTTGGCCAAAGCCGCTTGAGTATGCTTTCCGGCAAAGCAGATTTTATTAAAATCATATTGGCTGACCAATTCACCTAATTTCTCGTGTTCGACTTGGGTGCTATCACCAAGTTCGTACATGTCGCCCAAGATGATCATCTTGTGTTTTTTCCCAGTCATCTCGCCAAAAGTCTTGATCGCCACTTCCATACTCGAAGGGTTGGCGTTGTATGCATCTAAGATGATCAAGTTGCTTCTCTTCTCGACCAATTGGGAGCGCATATTGGAAGGCTTGTAATTGACGATAGCCTGAACTGCCTTTTCTATAGGTACACCGAAAAACTTACCCAAAGTAATAGCAGTGGCGATATTTCCAAAGTTATATGCTCCTATCATGGAACTGAGATGTGTTGCTTCGCTTCCTTCTACTTTGAATCTTACAAAGGGATTGGCATCGAAAAATTCGACTTCACAGAAATCTCCTTTTGCAGGGTAGAGAATTGGATTTTCAAATCGCTTGGCCATGTTGGAAAGGATAGTATCTTGAGAATTGATAAAGACTGTTCCTTTGTTCTCTCTAAGATGTTGAAAAAGTTCTGTTTTTGTTTTCAATACACCCTCAGCTCCGCCCATTCCTTCCAAGTGAGCTTTCCCAATATTGGTGATAAACCCATGTGTAGGTTCTGCGATGTCACAAAGCTCTTTGATATCGCCTTGCTTGTTGGCGCCCATCTCTACAATCGCGATCTCGGTATCTTTTTCTATTGCGAGCAAAGTTAATGGCACTCCAATGTGGTTGTTCAGATTCCCTACTGTGGCTGAGGTTTTGAACTTTTGTTTTAGGACGACGTGAAGGAGTTCTTTGGATGTGGTTTTCCCATTGCTTCCAGTCAAACCAATAATTGGAATGCTGATTTGTCTTCTGTGATGCAGGGCAAGTTGCTGTAAAGCAGTCAAAACATCATCAACGAGAAAATATTTCGGGTCACTATTCGGGATTACTTTTGCTTCATCTACCACTACCAAAGCGGCACCTATTTCCAATGCTTGTGCTGCGAATGTATTGGCATTGAAATTTGGTCCTTTAAGTGCAAAAAATATATTTCCTTGATCAATTTTCCTTGTATCGGTGCTGATGCCTGAGGATTTGAGAAAGTGTTGGTAGAGAAGTTCGATGTTCATCATTAATTTTACAATTAGACTTTAAAATTAAGATATTCGAAACATCTTTATCAAAATTCTGTCGTTATTTATATCCATGATCAAGTATTTAACTTTTTTATTCCTTTTCACTTTGAGCGCAAGCTTTGCGCAAACTTCTTTTCAATTCGATCAAAATATAAATCTCACTCAAAATGGTGAAAATTTAGAATTGCCCTTTTCAGGAGGACTCAACGCCGCTCAGATCCAAACAATGGATGTGAATGGAGATGGTGAAGAGGAAATGGTCATTTGGGATATCAATGCCCGTCAGATTTCTATTTTTAAAATTGAAAATGGTGCTTACACTTTCTATCCTGAATTGGCTTACTATTTTCCTTCCGATGTAAATGGATTTTTGGTTCTAGCTGACTTTGATGGCGATGGAAAAAAAGATCTATTTACAAGTAGTCCTTTTGGAATTAGAGCTTATAAAAATGTCAGTTCTGTTGGTGCGACTTTTCCAAGTTGGGAATTAGCTCAGAATTTTTTAAGACTGGACAACAACTCGAATCTTCAAGCGAATAATCTTGATATTCCGCTAATCATGGATGTAGATGGAGATGGGGATTTGGATATTGTCACCTTCAATTTCGCTTCAGGGGATTTCTTGGAGTTTTACAGAAATACCTCTATCGAGCGAAAAGGGGTTGCAGATATTGATGGTTTTGCGTTTCCAGAGGCAAGATGGGGAGGCTTTGAGTTTTGTGGTTGTGGGGGTTTTAGTTTTGGAGTTACCTGTTCAGGCTTTCCAATCGGGAGGATACTTGATGATGAAAACAAAAGAATCCAACACGCTGGAGGGCACTCGATTTTATACTCGGATTTTGATGGAGATGGGATATTTGACTTGTTGATGGGACAGGATGAATGCAATCAACTTTATTATTTACCCAACAAAGGGACAAATAACAATCCTGTTTTTGATGAATTTGCGACCTCGATTCCTATGGTTGGGGAATTACCGGAGTTTCCTATTTTTCATGCTGCACAGCTGTGGGAAAATCAACTATTGATTAGTATCAATTCGTCATCTATAGCAGGGCCTTTTCGGGCTGATTATGCTAGAAATATATTTTCTGTTCCTCTTGACGGTGGGAGCTTGGAGCCTTTTCTTCAAAACCAGATGTTGGATTTGGGAGAAAATGCGAGGCCTTCTTTTCAAGGCAATAAGTTAAATGGGTCACTTCTACTCTCGGCAAATTCTTTAATCGGGAATCGGGTCGTAGGAAATTTGAATCGGATATCTGTTACCGATCAGGCTTGGGAATTTGTAGAGGAAGATTATTTAGGATTATCGGAACTTGATTTGACCGATTTGCAATTCCAGGCTTTTCGGAATGCACAAGGGCAAGAGAGTTTTTGGCTGGCGGGAACAGATACCGTGAATTTATCATTAGTCAAGAAGTTATTTTATGCTACACAGTCAAATCTTCAAAATCTTCAAGAAATTAATGTTCCGGGCATAACGCCAAGACCTCTGGATCATTTTGAGTTTTTCTCTTTTGAGAATCAAAATTATGTTCTAATAGCAAGGCAAACAGGGGAGTTGATTTTATTTGAAGTGAATTTTTCTAATGCTTTGCCACAACTTAGTCTCTTGGAAAGGAATTTTTTAGGATTCCAAGATAATCCTTCATCTCGCAATCTCAACGTTCATGTTATTGCAGGGCAGCGACCGAGTTTGTATGCAGTAGATCAGCGAGGTGGTATATTTTTTATTGCCGATTTTATGAATTCAGGTGATAGGGAAGAGGTTTTGGTTAGAATAGGAGAAGAGTTTCGACCTACACGACTCGGCAGGAATACTTGGATCAATGCCATTCCCGATGCATTTGGCTCCAATTATGATTTGCTTTTGGGGACGACAGCAGGAGGTTTGATTTACCTCAAGGCTTCTGAAAATATTGATAGTCCATCAGGTGAAGAATTTTTGGTGAAAATATTCCCCAACCCTACTGATGGTCCCATTCGCATAATCGCAAATCAATCGGCAACGGTGAGGTTAATTAATGGTCTTGGTCAGGTTTTAATTGAAGGCATAGAAATTCAATCAAATCGAGAAATCGATTTGCAAGCAGCATTTTTAGCTCCAGGAGTGTATATCTTGAATTTTAGATTAGAAAATGGTGAGCAGGTCAGTAGGAGAGTGATTTTGAAGCCTTAATAACTCTCACTTTCGTTGGGGAAGTCTTTTGATTTGACGTCAGTGATGTAATCTTGAACAGCTTTAGTCATTATGTTTTGCAGATCAGCATACTGTCTTAGAAATCTTGGTTTGAACTCCTGGGTGATGCCAAGCATATCATGAACTACCAAAACCTGCCCATCTACATCACCACCTGCACCGATTCCGATGACAGGGATACTGACCGTCTCTGCTACTTTTTTGGCAAGTTTAGCTGGGATTTTTTCTAAAACAAGCGCAAAACAGCCAGTTTCCTCTAAAATCTTAGCGTCCTCAAGGAGTTTATTTGCTTCTTCCTTTTCTTTAGCTCTTACGGTGTATGTTCCAAATTTATAAATGGATTGTGGAGTCAATCCTAGGTGTCCCATCACGGGTACGCCGGCACTCAAAATTCTTGTGATAGATTCTTTGATTTCAGATCCTCCTTCTACTTTTACAGCATGTGCTCCAGATTCCTTCATAATTCTGATAGCTGACCGAAGTGCTTCCGAACTATTTCCCTGATACGACCCAAAAGGAATATCCACGACCACAAAAGCTCTTTTCACACCACGTACCACAGAACTTGCATGATAGATCATTTGATCCATTGTAATCGGCAAAGTCGTCTCGTGACCAGCCATGACATTGGATGCAGAATCTCCTACCAAGATGATATCTACTCCAGCACCATCCACAATGGTAGCCATAGAAAAATCATAAGCCGTGAGCATGGAGATTTTTTCTCCTCGAGATTTCATCTCTTGAAGTGTGTGTGTGGTGATTCTCTTGATATTGGAAGATTGGTGTACAGACATTTTGGGCTTAGTGAAGGTGGACAGAGTAATTGTCAGTGCTTAGGTTGACAGAAATATGTTCGTTGAGCGTGGTTGAAAGTTCTAATCCTGTGTAGTCAGGGGAAACGGGGAATAATTTATGACTTCTATTGACCAAGACTGCAAGCTCCATTTTTTTGATAGGAATCTCTAAAAAGGGTTTGAGTGCAAATGCTAAGGTTTTGCCAGTATTCAGTACGTCATCGACTAATATCAAGCATTTATTTTCCATGTCGATATTTTCAGACAAGGTTACATTTCCTTGGACAATTGCCATTTTATCTACAAGCACTTCTACAGATTCTACCTCCAATGGAGAGATCTCCTTTAATTTGTTGGCTAAAAGTTCTGCGAATATTCTTCCCATGCCAGATATTCCAGCAAAAATAACCTGGTTTTCTGTAGCGTTGCGCTCGTATATTTCATAAGCCATCCGCGTTATTTTCTGTTGAATTTGACGGTGGTTAAGTACCAAAGTTTTATGATCGATCATCTGAAGGTTTTCGAGTTTTTTTTAGAAAGTGAATTTACAGGAAATGATTTTGGTTTCAAACTTTTTTGACTTTCTAGCACACATTTATTCCTTAATGCTATCGGTGGTCATCTTCTTCATTGAGGATATTGATATAACTGTCATAGCGGTAAGGGTGAATATGACCTTTTTCCAATTTCTCCAAAACCACACAGCCGGGCTCGTTGATGTGGCGGCAGTTGTTGTATTTGCACTGACCAAGGTATTTTCTCATTTCAGGGAAATAGTGGGAGAGCTCAGAATCACTGATATCCAATATCCCGAACTCCTTGATCCCCGGAGTGTCTATCAAATATCCACCATTTGGAATCTCAAACATCTCTGCAAAAGTAGTCGTGTGTACTCCCTTCGCGCTGAATTTGGATATTTCTTGGGTGACTTGTTCTGCTTCTGGGATGATTTTATTGAGTAAGGTTGATTTGCCTACACCCGAATGCCCTGATAGCAGCGTAGTTTTTCCATTCAGCAAGGGCATAAACTGTTCCTGAAGATCACTTTCATCAAGGGCTGAGATTTCCAAAACATTATATCCCAAAATATTATAAATATCACGGATATCTTGGAGGTAATCGAGGTCTTTGTCCTTGTACTCTAAGTCCATTTTATTGACAATAATGCTTGCGGGAATCCTAAAACTCTCCGTGCTCACCAAAAATCTATCAATAAAACCTAGCGAGGTTCTAGGATTGCGAAGCGTAATAATTAAAAAAGCTTGATCAATATTAGATGCAATGATATGCGAAAAATGAGTCTTTCGGGTTGATTTACGGATGATATAATTTTCTCTTGGCAAGATTTCATCAATTGTCCAAGTAGGTTGCCCATCTTCTTTAGCGACAGTCACATAATCGCCCACAGCTATTGGATTTGTCAGTTTGAGGTCATCTTGTTTGAATTTTCCTCTCAATCGTGACTTCACAAGACCACTTTCGGTCTTGACAATATACCAGCTGCCTGTGGATTTGATTACCCTTCCGTTCATTTATTTTTGATTTTCGATCAATACCAACTCCACGATTTTTTTGGCACTTCCTAGATTTTCTTTTACCAATTTGTTTGCTGCTTTGCAAGTTTCTTGATAAAGTTCAGGGTTTTCCAACTCGGAGATAATAGTCTTCAGTTCATCAAAGGTAGCAACAGAACAGCTAGCGCCATAATCTAAGCTGATTTTTGCTTCAGGAAATTTTTTTGCTTTTTTGAGTTGACCAAAAATTACTGGAATACCGAATGCCAAAGGCTCCAAGATATTGTGTAATCCTTTTCCAAATGCACCTCCAACGTATGCGATAAAAGCATATTGGTAAAGCGATGAAAGCATGCCAACATTGTCTATGATAATTACTTCAGCACTTTTTTTCGTAGAGATTTGAGAAAATCTAATTGTCTCCTTATTTATTTTTCCTTCCCAATCTGTCATCGTACCGTCATGAATATCGTGGGGTGCTATGATGAAACTGTATTGGTCAGACTCATTGATAAAAGGAATCAAAATATTCATGTCTTGGGGCCATGCAGATCCGATTACTATTGTTTTTCTGTTTGTGATCAATCGTTTAATCTCTCCGAAATCAACTGGTGCTGCTTTGATTTGCGAAACGCGATCGAATCTTGTGTCCCCAGCAATACTGCTGTTTTTGATATCTATTTGATGCAGTAGATCAAGACTTCTTTCATTTTGAGTAAAGATATGATCAAAAGATTTCAGGATTTTTCTAAAAAAACCACCAAAAGGTTGGAAGTAAACTTGGTCCTCCCTCAAGGCGGCAGCAAAAAGGTAAAGCTGGATGTTTTGATTTTTAGCCTCCAAAATATAATTCGCCCAAAGGTCATATTTTACAAAAAAGGCCATTTTTGGCTCTAGAATTTTGAGAAAGCGCCTCGCATTTCTTGCAGTATCTATGGGAAGGTAGGTGATAAAATCCACATCTTCTTGTTTCTTTTTTCGAACGTTTTCATATCCTGATGGACTAAAAAAACTAACCACTACACTGAAGTCAGGTTTTTGCTTTTTAAGTTGGTGGATCACAGGCTTGGCTTGTTCGTATTCTCCCAGAGAGGCGACATGAAACCAGACAATTGGCTGCTTAGAAGTCTTTTTAAAATCCTCAAGAACTTGCCAAACTTTGTTTCTTCCTTTGACAAAAAGCTTGAGTTTCGGATTGGTATTTTGGAGCAAATTGGTAAGAATGGAGAACAGCTCCATTGAAAAATTGTATATCAATTTCATTTTTTAAAAGTAATTTATGTGTGGTTTATTAGGTTATCGGAAAATTAGAAATAATAATCCAGTAATTAAAGGGAATCAGTTTGAAAGAAAAAACGCCTCAATCAAAATTTGATCGAGGCGTTTGTAATTTTTTAAGATGTTAATCTTAGTTATTAGTCAAATAAGCAGACACACCTTCTTTGGTGGCTGTCATTGCTTCTTTTCCTTCTTCCCAGTTTGCTGGACATACTTCACCGAATTTTTCTACGTGCTGAAGTGCATCTACCAATCTCAAAGTTTCGTCAATGCTTCTTCCAAGTGGAAGGTCATTGATGGTTTCTTGTCTTACGATACCATTTTTATCAATCAAAAATGTACCTCTGAAAGCTACTGGAATACCTTCGAAAGTCAATTCACCTTCTTCATTGTAATTCCACTCTCCTGCCAATACGCCAAAATTGTGCGCGATAGTTTTTGCTGTATCTGCTACGATTGGGTAAGTTACGCCCATGATACCACCTTGTTCTTTTGGTGTGTTCAACCAAGCTAGGTGTGATTCTTCTGTATCCGTAGAAGCTGCTACTACTGCTACGCCTCTTTTTTCGAATTCAGCCAATTTTTCTTGAAATGCAAGGATTTCAGTTGGGCAAACGAATGTGAAATCTTTTGGATAAAAGAAGAATACAACCTCTTGTTTTCCGATGAACTGCTCTAAAGAAAAACCTTCAATGATTTCTTCACCATTGATTACTGCTGGAGCGTTGAAAACAGGTGCTTTTTTTCCTACTAATGACATAATTCTATTATTTTAATTGTGATAAGCTAAATTGTTCCTTATTTAATTTGGTAAATTCTATTATTCTGAAGCTCAAATCGATACTTGACTTTCAGTTTGTTTCAATATTTATCATTTTGATAAATTATAACTCATTTGATTTCCAAATTGTTATGCAAAATTAACGATAGTTAAAAATCTTTCAAAACTTTAGCCAAATGAAATTTTGTGTATTTTGAATTTTGTAAAAAAAGTGGTTTATAATGTTGATTATATTCAATCTATACTCAATGAAGTATTGGATTAAAATGTATCGCCAAATATTATTTTTATAAAATTTTGATTTTGTTATTTTTTGTGTCTCAAGTGTTTGATATCCTTAGTAAAATTTATTTATCTTGTACCTCGCTTACGTTTTAAAGTAAAGTTTATCGCATTCAATGGTTAAAGTATTATTCGTTTGTTTAGGTAACATTTGCAGATCACCTCTTGCAGAAGCTATTTTCAATCAAAAAGTTAAAGAAAGTAGCCTCACAATGAAGTTTAAAAGTGATAGTTGTGGAACCTCAGATTACCATATAGGAGAATTGCCTGATGAGCGAACACTTCAGTGTGCAGCAGATAAAGGTTTGGAAATCAATCATCGAGGGAGACAAATCAATCGAGTAGATGTTAGAGAGTTTGACTATTTGATAGCAATGGATAAGTCTAATAAAATCAATATCGAAAGACTTATAGATAGTAGTGGATTAAGGCATGAGCAGGTTTACCTTCTTAGAGAATTTCAGCCCCATCCAGACAATATTGAAGTTCCAGATCCATATTATGGTGGAATAGAAGCGTTCGAAAATGTTTACAATATCTTAGATGAATCTATCACTCATTTCTTAGAGTTTTTAAAAGAGGAGCATAAAGTTTATGTTTGATTTGAATGCCCGGTATGAACAAATACTTTTTTTAAGCTTTGGCAAAGAAATTACAATTAATCAATCTCGGTTAGTAGCAGCCGGTAACGTCAATCAAGGGATTCAGCTTAGTACAAGTGAAGGCAATTACTTTTTGAAAGTTAACTTTGAAGCCTTGAGAGATATTTTTGAAAAAGAAGCGCATGGACTTCAGCTTCTAGCGTCCAATTGCCCATTGACCGTCCCAGAGGTTTATCATTACGGTCAAATTGAGGATTATAATTATTTATTAATGGAATGGGTGGAGTCAGGTGAAAGGTCCACTGACTATTGGGAAAGATTAGGTGAAGGATTGGCACAACTACATATGGCTAGTCAGGAGTCATTTGGTTTGTCAGATTCAAATTATATTTCTTCACTTTCTCAAAATAACGTAATGACGACTACCTGGGTAGATTTTTTTATAGAGCAAAGGTTGGAACCGCTTATGGGGAAGGCTTATTTCGATGGGCTTATTGAAGAAGATTTTCTTAAAAAATTCAGGTCGATTTACCCCAAACTTCAAGAATTTTTTCCAAGGGAACGCCCGGCTTTATTGCATGGGGATTTATGGTCTGGAAATGTAATGGCCGACTCGAATGGTTTCCCCGCTCTGATAGATCCCGCGGTTTATTTTGGGAATAGAGAAATGGATATTGCTTTCTCGAGGATGTTTGGAGGTTTTGATCAGAGATTTTATGATGCTTATGATTCTGTATTTCCTCTGTCAGATGGGTTTGATGAAAGAAAGGACGTCTATAATCTCTATCCCCTGTTAGTTCACCTTTTACTATTTGGCAAAAGCTACCTTTCTGGAATTCAAAAGGTCATAACAAAGTTGATTTAAGTCAATTTGTAGACAATCTGGAAAGTCGTTCTAGTCACTTGTTCCAATAAGATCTCTTTATTTTTTAAAAGTTCGGTTACCATTTCCTCTGTATGATTTTTTACTGTCAGAAGTTGAAGCTGTTCATTGTATCTGATGTTAAAAATCGACTCGAGTTCTTTCATAAGTTTTTCCAATTTAAAGATCTGCTCGTCGATGACAATGGAGATGCTTATTGCTGAAGTTTGCAGAAGATTCACCTTGAGTTTGAGCTTTTCTAAAACCGTAAAAACCTGTTGAATGTGAGATTCATTAATGAAAGTGAAGTCTGTCACTCTGAAACTGACCAAGATTTGGTTGTCTTTGACTACAATGCAGGGTACGGTATTCAGCGTCGTGACGGTATGTATTTTAGTGCCCGCACCTTCTGGATTAAGAAAGGATTTGACATAGAGCGGGATACCAAGATTAGCTAGAGGCTTGATAGTTTTTGGATGAATCACTGATGCTCCATAGTACGTAAGCTCGGCTGCCTCTTTGTAATCTAGCTTATCAAATTTGATTGTTTTTTCAAATCTTTTGGGGTCAGCGTTGAGGACGCCTTCCACATCTTTCCAAATCGTAACAGCGTCTGCCTGCAGACAAGAAGCAAGAATCGATGCGGTAAAGTCAGAGCCTTCCCTTCCTAAAGTAGTGGTTTTTCCTGAAGTTTCTCTTCCTATAAATCCTTGTGTGATGACGGTATTATTTTCTAAAATGGGAGTCAGTTTGGAGACACAGTTCTGAGTGGTCTCTTCCCAATCAATTTTCGCAAATCTATAATCGCTATTTGTAGCTATTATTTCTCTAGCGTCTTGCCAAGCACATTTTATTTCTTTCAAGCTCAAAAATGATTGAACGATAAGTGTTGAAATTATTTCACCGTAGCAGATAATTTGATCATAGTATTCATCGTAATTCTCTGGTAATAAAGTTTCGTTTAGCATTTCCAATACATCGTGAAACTGCCCATCAAGTATATTGAAAATAGCATGGTTCTTCGGGAAGAGCTCCATACAAATGTTTATATGGTAGTCCCTAAAAATTGTATAATTCGAAGAAAAGGACTTTTTATCTAATTTTAGCTGCAATATAGTTTCAAGCGCATTTGTGCTCTTACCCATTGCCGAAATCACAATAATTGTTGGATTTTGCAATCGATTGAAAATAATATTGAATAGGTTTTTAATAGAATCTGCATCTTTTACAGATGCTCCCCCAAATTTGAAAACATTTACTTTTGACATAGAGAATTATGTTGTAATTTCAATTGTTCAATTTATAATTTGTACTTTTCTAAGATATGAAAATTAAGCCCTATATTCACAACGAGTCGTCGATTGCCTATTCGGTTGGAGAGACTTTAGACAGATTTATCAAAAAGAAACAAGATGATTTCACCTATGCTTCTGGAGAGTTGTCACAATTGCTACGTGATATCGCTCTAGCCACAAAGATAGTAAATCGAGAGACCAATCGAGCTGGTCTTGCTAATATTGGCGGAGCCTTCGGGCAAACCAACGTACAAGGAGAAGAACAGCAAAAGTTAGATGTTATTGCAAACATTCGTTTTACAAGAGCACTGACAAAGGGAGGAGAAGTTTGTGCAATTGTATCAGAAGAAGATGATGAAGTCATAGATCTTCAAAACAGCTCTGGAAAATATGTTGTCGCAATTGATCCACTAGATGGCTCGTCAAATATTGATGTTAACATTTCCATCGGAACCATATTTTCAATTTATAGAAGAGTGACGCCAATCGGCAGCCCTATCCAATTAGAGGATATCATGCAGCCTGGTAACAAACAAGTAGCCGCGGGATATGTGCTTTATGGTTCTTCGACGATGTTGGTTTACACGACAGGTTGTGGTGTCAATGGCTTTACTTACGAGCAATCATTAGGTGAGTTTTTTCTGTCTCATCCAGATATGAAAGCTCCTGCTGATGGGAAAATATTCAGTATCAATGAAGGTGGATACAATCAATTTGATCAAGGGCTGAAGAATTATCTAAAAGTTTGTAAAGAAAGAGAGTACAGCGCAAGATATATCGGGAGTTTGGTAGCTGATTTCCATAGAAATCTTCTAAAGGGTGGAATTTACATCTATCCAGCAAATCCTAAAAACCCTAACGGGAAACTTAGATTACTTTATGAAGCCAATGCGCTGGCATTTATCGCGGAACAGTCAGGAGCATCTGCTACCGATGGAGAAAATAGAATTTTGGATATCCAACCCACGTCTTTACATCAAAGGACTCCGCTTTATATCGGGTCAAATATTATGGTAAAAGAAGCAATGGGCTTTTTGGCAAAAGAAAAAGTATAAGAAAGTCTAATGCATAATTAAGAATATCTTCTTCGGATTTCGATCTTCTTCATTTGTCTCTGGATAATAGCTTGTGCCAATTCTTTCGACATGCTTTCTGGATCAGCATGATGAAGAATCTCTTTGAGACGCTGTTCACCCAAATCGATCCTGTAGCAGATTTGAAGTAATCTTTCGAAGTCCCGATTTAGCATTTGATGAATGATTGGGGTAAGGAGGGCTAAAAGCTGCTCTTCTGCATCTACGTCATTCTTTGACTCAATTTCAAAGTCTTTTTTGATCAATTGAAAAGTCTCTTGTATAAATTGATTTTCCATACATCATGAATTATGAAACAAAAAACTCGCAGATGTAGATTTACAAACTGCGAGTTTTTTTATGGTTAAAAAGAGCTTTTTAAGCTTCTTTTTCTTCTTCGCTTTGCTCTTCTGTTTGCTCTTCTAGTACTTCAGGAGCATAATTTCTTATGATTTTATACCAAGACACTAACTTTTTGATATCAGAAGGATAAACCTTGTCTTCGTCAAATTCAGGGAGGACATGCTTTAAAAAAGCCTTTAATTCATCCCCGTCAGCTGTGCTGTCTAAGCCAAGGTCTCCTTTGAACTCAGCCTCAATTTTAATCATTATATCTTCAAGTGGAGAAGCGCCTTCTTCTGTCATGGTGTAAATAGAGATTTCACTCAAAACAGACACTCGTTGGTTTGCACCAACTACCAATTTCCCTTTTTTATCATCCATAGACTCTAAAATCACTCCGCTACGCGTAGGTTTCAAAATCTTATAAAGGCCTGCTTTGCCTGATACTGTCGCTATTTCGTTAAATTTCATAGTCACGTTTTCTTAAAATAAGTTTGCAAATATAGAACTTCGCTTCAAAAGCCCAAGCCCTAGTTTGTTTGGCCTCGATATTCTTCTACTTGCTCTTCAATAAATGTTACGACCTCATTTTTCCCATCTCCCGAAGTGGCAGAAGTGACAAAATATAAGGGAGCTTCTTCAAAAATAGCTTTTGAAGCCTTAATGAATTTCGCTACTGTAGACTGAGTTTTAGGTTTTGATTGTTTGTCAGCTTTGGTGAAGAGCAGGACAATAGGAATATCACTCTCCCCGCACCAAGTAATGAATTCCAAGTCGATTTTCTGTGGTTCAAGCCTACTGTCTATAAGTACAAAAAGAGCCACGAGATTCTCTCTATTGACCAAATAGTCTTTGATCATGCCTTCCCAATCAGCTTTCAGACTCTTGCTTACTTTAGCAAATCCATAACCCGGCAAATCCACCATATACCATTTGTTGTCCACAACAAAATGATTGATTAACTGTGTTTTTCCAGGTTTTCCAGAAGTTTTCGCAAGATTTTTGTTATTAGCAAGCATATTGATCAACGAGCTTTTGCCAACATTAGACCTACCAATAAAAGCAAATTCAGCTTTGTCCGGAACAGGGCACTTATTGTGGTCTGTATTGCTAATTAAAAAGGTTGCATTTTTGATCATGATGTTAATTTTTGTACAAAGGTAATCCTTTCCTACTAAATTTTCTGATTTGCCAATTGATACTTCCTTTTTCCTGTATTCGAAAGCTTACAAATCAAGGTAACTTTATGCATTAATGTTCAACATTTTTCGATTGCTCAGGTTTACTTAGTAATATTGTAACTCCAAATAATTGAATTCATGTCAGTAGTACCATACAAAGAAAAAGACTCGGGTAAAAAAGAGCAAGTAGCAGAGATGTTTAACAACATCAGTAAGAAATATGATTTCTTGAACCATCTTTTGAGCTTGGGCATTGATATCATTTGGAGAAAAAAGGCTATCAAGTTATTGCAGCCCGATAAGCCAAAGTTCATTTTAGATATCGCGACAGGAACTGGAGATTTCGCAATTGAAGCCCTTGCGCTCAATCCTGACAAAATCATCGGTGTAGATATTTCTTCGGGAATGTTGGAAGAAGGGAAGAAGAAAATGAAAAAGCGTAAGCTTGATCATATCATCGACATGCAAATGGGTGATTCAGAAAAGCTGCTTTTCGAGGATAATAATTTTGATGCTGTCATCGTTTCTTTTGGTGTTAGAAACTTTGAGAATCTTGAAAAGGGTCTTGCAGACATGTATAGAGTTTTGAAGCCTGGAGGTAAAACAGTAATCGTGGAATTTTCCAAGCCAAAAAAATTCCCAATGAAACAAGGATATAACTTTTATTTCAAATATATTTTGCCTCAAATTGGCAAACTCGTTTCTAAGGATAATTCAGCGTACACATATTTGCCTGAATCGGTACAAGCTTTTCCTGACGGAGAAGATTTCCTAAACGTTTTGGAAAAAGTAGGCTTTAAAAACACAAAATGCAAACCACTGACATTCGGTATCAGCTCAATTTACATTGGAGAAAAGTAATTCTTTTAAGTCTTACACTTCTTGTTTCATTCAGTTCGGTTTTTGCTCAGGCAAGATTCAATGAGATCAGTCAGTCTGGACAAGATGATAAATTTATTTCTTACGGGTTTTTCCTGGCTACTCACACCAATTCTTGGAGATTAAAATATACCGAAGAGTTTCTCTCTGACCCAAACCTTCAAAGCATCATGCCTGTCTTTACACCTGGGTTTTCTCTAGGGTTTTTGGCGACCGTAAGAATTCATGATCAATTGAATCTTGTGTTTACACCGAAGGTTGCTTTTTATGAATTCAGAACTGATATCAATACTTTTAGTGGTGTTCCTGATGCGGAAATCAACGAAACCAATTTTTACACAACAGAAACAGTGATAAATGAAGCTACGATGGTAGAATTTCCATTGTTTTTTAAATACAAAGCGCAACGATTTAATAACTCAAGAATGTTTTTTACAGCGGGAGGTTCGGCTATGTTTCGCACAAAAGACCAAGAGGAGGCTGATATAGAGTCGATTGCTACTTTGGGAAGAGATTTTACAATTGATCTCGGACTTGGATTTGACATGTATTTCAAATACTTTAAATTTTCACCTGAAGTGAGATTTTCTCACGGTTTACTGGACATGTATAGACCCGAGGCAACAGATCCTGCATATGCAAGTTCTATACAGTCATTAAGAAGAAAAAGTATTACATTATACCTTAATTTTCAATGAGTTGCTTTTCTAAGCGCTAGAATCTTATAGTCTAATCAATCGGTTAGGCTTTTTTTGTGCTATTTCAAAGAGCTTGTATGAATAAGTTGGATATATTGTAAATAGCACCTACTTTCAAAACATGTGGATACTCCTACATATTTTACTAGCCATTCTGTGGATTGTTTTGAGTACTTCAAAATTCAAAATCCACCCTTTGATTGCTTTGTTTTTTGCTGCGATATATGTTGGCGTTACTGGTGGTTTGGGTTTTTTGGACAGTCTTGAAGTTTTCACTGCTGGCTTTGGAGCTTTGATAGGGCAAGTGGGAATGGTAATCATTCTAGGAAGCATATTTGGGATTTTACTTGATCAAAGTCGCGCAGCGATAAGCATTGCAAATTTTCTCTGGAATGGAATAGGTAAGCGTTTTCCTGCCTTGAGTACCACATTTTTGGGGTCTGTAGTTGGTATTCCCGTATTCTGTGATTCTGGGTTTATTCTTTTGAACCCTATCGGAAAAAATTTAGCAAAGACTTCTGGGTTTTCACCGCTCCTTTTCAGTATTTCATTGGCTGGTGGACTTTATGCAACACATATTTTGATTCCACCTACGCCAGGTCCTCTAGCAGTCGCAGGGTTGATGGGGATGGGGTCTTATTTGGGAAAAGTTTTAATCATAGGACTAGCAGTTTTGATTCCTGTGATTTTGGTGACAGCTTGGTGGGCAAGAAAATTGAAGGTAACTCAGGTTGAATCAATTGAAAACACACCTGACCAACCTACTGAATTCTATCAGAACACCTCCGTTTTTTGGTCTGTAGCTACGATTGTCATCCCTTTGCTTTTGATTACTTTGGGTAATTTGGAGCAGTTTTTTCAGAATGAAAGTATTATAAGCGCTTTGGGTATTCTTGGACATCCCATTATCGCCATCTCAGTTGGGATGGGTATCGGCTTTCTAAAATTAAGAAACCCTACTGATGGGCAATTTTTGGTAAAAGCATCTTTTGAAAAAGGGATTTTAACAGCTGGGCCAATTTTGGTTTTGACAGGAGCAGGAGCGGGGTTTGGTGCTGTTCTGAAAGGCTTAGGCTTGGAAGAGCTGATTCAAGGATCATTGCTAAGTTCTGAAAATGGTCTTTTCTGGATTTTGATTGCATTTAGTATGGCAGCATTTTTTAAAACAGCACAAGGCTCTAGTACTTCTGCAATGGTGATCAGCGCTTCAATATTTCTAAGTATTGTTCCTGCTAGTTTGGTGGTAAGCTCAACTCAATCTGCTCTTTTCATTGCTGCGATTGGTGCTGGAGCAATGACTGTGTCCCATGCAAATGACAGTTATTTTTGGATTGTGAAGGAGTTTTCGGGACTTTCGGTAAAAGAAGCCTTGAAATACTATACAAGTTTGACAGGTTTGATGGGGCTGACCGCATTATTGATGGTGTTATTTTTGCACTTTATTTTAATCTAATGTGAAAACAATAAAACCTTATATTATGATATTTCTATCATTAATTGCCTCAGTACTCTTAAGTTATGGAAGTGAAGAGTTTACAGCTCCAATACCACCAAATCAAGATAACAATCCATTTTCTTTAGGTAGAGTTGGTAATCAGGAAGATGTTCAGACAAGCTCAGAAACAGGAGTGATCTTGATGGGCGGAAGTACGGATGTAGACCAAGCATTCAGTTGGATGATCGAAAAATCAGGTGGAGGGGATATAGTTGTGATCCGAGTCTCAGGGGCAGATGCTTACAATAACTATATTTTAGGATTAGGTAATGCCAACTCTGTAGAAACGTTAAAGATCACATCTTTGGAAGCTGCTAACGATATTCGGGTTTTTGAGACCTTAAAAAATGCTGAGGGAGTCTTTATCGCTGGTGGTGATCAGTCCAATTATCTCAAATATTGGGAAGGAACCAAAGTCGAGGAAGCGCTTCAGTATTTGATTCATGAAAAGAAAATCCCAATCGGTGGAACAAGTGCAGGATGTGCCATCATGGGAGAGTATGTCTATACCGGTGAGAATGGAAGCGTGCTCAGCACAGAGGCCTTGGGAAATCCATTTGATACAAAGCTTACTGTAAGGGAATCGAGTTTGATCAATCATCCATTACTTCAAAATGTGATTACTGATCAGCATTTTTCGCAAAGAAATAGGGAGGGACGTTTAATCGCTTTCATGGCTAGAATCAGTGCTGAATCGACTTTTCCTATTAGAGCAATCGCAGTAGATGAAAAGACCGCAGTATTGATCGATTCCAATGGGGGAATTCAAATAGTGGGTCAAAATAACGCCTATTTTTTGGAGCAATCTGGTATGGCTCCTGAGATTCTCTCCCAAGGTGTTCCCCTAACCTGGGACTTGAATGAATCAGCAGTAAAAGTATTCAGGGCAAATGCATCTATCAATTTATCAAACCTGAATTTGATGAATTGGGAGTTTGACTGGACTAATTATTGGTTTGTTCAGCAAGGAGAGTTGGGAGTTAGGGATTTTTGATTTCAGATTCGCTTTTCTCTTCAATAATTTTTTGCACATCAACTTCTCTAATCCATCTTTGAGCAAGTGCATCTTCCGCAGCTTCAACGGTGTCGGAAACTAAAAGCATCTGCACACCAAGTTGAAGCATGGTAGTTTGAATTTGGAGAACCTCTTCTTTTCTTTTTTCGGCGACATGTCGAATGTAAATTCGCTTGACTCGTCCTGGGAAATCTTTGATGACTTCTAAGTAAATTTCAGGATCATACTGTCCTGAGTCACCGATTAGAATAAATGGAATATCTGGAACTAGCCTAAAAATCTTTTCTACTTGATTGAGCTTATGATCGAAGTGGCTTCCTGCAATAAATTGATCTCTCGATAAACCCAAATCCCGAAGCATCAGTGGTCCTTTTGGAATTTGGTGTACCACCAATAATTCCAGCAAAAAATCATATAAATTCCACGGGCTACTAGAGACATAGAACAAAGGGTTGTTTTCTTTTCCATCAGTTCCTTTTGCTAATGCTTGATAGAATGCAGCTACTCCTGGAAAAGGGATTCTTGAATATGCGTTCCCAAGAAAGGTGGTTTTGATCATTTCCCAAAATCTTGTAGCTCCTGTCGGAACGATGGTATCATCTACATCTGAGATAATTCCATATTCTACGAGCTTGGTAGGGATAAAAATATTGGCTTCAGTTTTCACCATTCCCTGTTTTGGCAAAACTTGATCTACAAGTTCAAGGTCAAAGACTCTCCAAGAGTGATCTGTTTTTGGGAAAGAATATTCTTTAATCTGAAACTCAAAGTATCCTTCTTCATCAGTCATCGTCGTCCATTGTTTACCTTCAAAACTTGCCGTAATTCTGATATTTGGAATTTCCCAAGTCATAAATCGCTTGTACATTTTCTTGAAATTCTTGAAGCGACTATCGTCTATTGTTGCGTATCCGACTTCTCTATTTCGGAGAACTCTTCCCAGCAAATAAACTTCTTTTTCATTTCCAAAACCAATATAGGGCATTATCAGGATGGATTTTACCAGACCTAGAGCAATCCCAATTCGGAGTTTGATCTTGGAGAGCAGGAGTTTGACAGAATAGAGAACTAAAAGAATGTGACGTTTGATAGGAGGTAATTTTTGGTGAGATTTAAAACTAGAGAATTATAGAGAACAATGCTAATTCTAAGATTTTTCCTTCTTGAACTTTTAACAGCCCTAATTTACTTACCTTTGCAGGATGGAAAGTACGGCAAAACAAGATATCAGAAAACTGACTTTAGCCCAATTGGAAGAATTTTTTGTTAGCAAGGGAGATAAAAAGTTTCGCGCCAAGCAGGTTTACGAATGGCTATGGCACAAATCTCTAAAAAACTTTGATGATATGACTAATATCTCCAAAGAAACTAGAGAAATGCTAAAGGACAACTTTGCGATCAACCACATCCTTGTGGATCTGATGCAGCATTCATCTGATGGGACGATCAAAAATGCAGTTAAGTTATATGATAGCAAAATCGTGGAATCTGTACTTATTCCTACCTCTAAAAGAATTACCGCTTGTGTTTCTTCGCAAGTGGGCTGCAGCTTGGATTGTAATTTCTGTGCAACAGCGCGATTGAAAAGAATGCGAAATCTAAATCCGGATGAGATTTACGATCAGGTAGTAGCGATCAAAGATGAAGCAGAGACGTATTTTAAAAGGCCTCTGACGAATATTGTTTTCATGGGCATGGGAGAACCGCTTTTGAATTACAACAATGTCATAGAGGCGATTGATAAAATCACATCTCCTGAAGGACTCGGAATGGCCCCCAGGAGAATCACACTCTCTACGGTGGGTATTCCCAAGATGATCAAAAAGATGGCTGATGATGGGGTGAGATTTAACCTTGCTATATCTCTTCACTCTGCGATCAATGAAACGCGAAGCAGGTTGATGCCAATCAATAATGTCAACCCTGTAGAGGATTTAGCAGATTCTTTGAAGTATTGGTATGAAAAGACCAAGCGAAAAGTAACTTATGAATATGTCATCTGGGACGGAATCAATGATGATGAAACTCATGCTCGAGCCTTAGCTAAATTTTGTAAAATCATCCCTTCCAAAGTCAACATCATTCAATACAATCCAATTGATGAAGGGGAATTTAGACAAGCGTCACAAGAAGCCGTAGAAATGTATGTGAGGATTTTAGAAAATCAAGGAATCATCGCCAAAGTGAGAAAATCAAGAGGCCAAGATATCGATGCTGCATGTGGTCAATTGGCCAATAAAAATGAAGTAGGAGAATTGGGCTCAGAGTAAATATAAGGTTCAAAAAAATAAGAATTCCGCTTCATATTTTGAATCCTCAGTTAAGCCTATTAATTTATCAAAAATTTAGGTTTTACTGAGGATTTTAATTTTAGCTCCTATGAAAAAAATAGTATTGATTTTGTGTTTCTCATTTTTGGTAGTATCACTCCAAGCACAACAACAAGGAGAGGCGAGGGTGATGGCAGGTGGGGACTATCGCTTGACAATCAAGGAATTGGGAACTTTCTTAGGTGCTGAATATTTTTTCGTAGATAAGTTCTCTTTAGCTCCATCTTTTACTGTTTGGTTTCCCGAAATCGGAAATTCTTTCAATTTAAATATGGATTTGAAATACTACCTTACCGAAGGAGTTTCTCAAGTTTATCTATTGGTAGGATACAGTAATTATTGGATCAATACGCAGCCTGGCGATGCTGGACTATTACAAACAAGACCAGGAGGTAATTTCGGTGCAGGTGCATTCATCAAAGCAACAGAACAATTTGGTTTCATTACTGAATTCAAAATGCAAAGTCAAAATACCCGTTGGCCAGTATTGAGGGTTGGCGCGGTGCTGAATTTGAATTAAAGCTTATTTCTTACTGAATTCAAAAAGTTTTCTTTTCTCTTCCTTGCTGAGTGCTTCATAGCCTTTATCGGCTATCTTATCCAAGATTTGATCGATTTCTTCTTGTGTAGCATCAGCAGACTTTGGGTACGACGCTGAAGTGCTTGAAGTGGTAGATTTTGTTGTTTTTTCTTCTGAGTAACTCTTCTTTTTATAGGTCACTTTGATCTTATTCTTGGCGGAAAATAAAGATTCAAAAAACTGCCCAACAGCCTGAACAGGTCTCCCCCAGTCGGATCCATTTCTCAATTGTAAGATATAGAAAAAACCCATCGCTGCTCCTCCAAGATGTGCCAATTCACCACCAGCGTTGCTACCTGCAGAATTAGCAAAAGCAATCACTACATAGAAAATCGCAATATATTTGATCTTTACATCCCCCAAAAGAAGAAGGCGGAATGTTGTATTGGGTGCTAAAGTCGCAGCACCAATAACAATGGCATACACGCCTGCACTCGCTCCGAGCATTTTTGAGGCAGAAACAACGTCGGTGAAAAGCGGTGAGATGTTGTACATCAAAACGTAAAACACAGCCCCAGCGATTCCACCTAAAATATAAAGGTTTGCCAATTTTCTGCTGCCTAGGTATTCGTTGACCAACATACCAAACCAGTATAAGAATATCATATTAAAAAGAATATGAAATATTCCCTCGTGCAAAAACATGTAGGTCAGAATGGACCAAGGCTGAAGTATGAATGTACCTAAATCAGCTGGCATCATTAAATAACCCAACAATAATTTGTAAAGGTCAGCTGCTCCAGCAAAGCTGAGGATAATTCTTGCAACTAAGATCCCAGCAAAGGCCAAAAGATTGATTGCAATAAGCTTATATAGGCTATTGTTATTGTACTTAAATGCATTTCTAAGGTTATCCCAAAATCCTCCGTACATAGTTTATAGATTTTAATAAAAATTGTTTCTGCCTTTTTTCCAATAATATACCAAACCTGCCCCAATTACTAAGCCACTTAAGTGAGCAAAATGAGCTACATTATCTGTGGGATTATTTACAATCACATTGTAAATGGTATATAATCCGTAAAATAAAATCAAATATTTGGCTTTGACCGGCATAGGAGGAAACAATAAAAGTAACTCGGTGTTTGGAAAAAACATACCAAAAGCAATTAAAATCCCAAATAAAGCCCCCGAAGCCCCAACCATGGGGATGTTGATTTGAAAATCTCTAATTCCCATAAAGTTTTCCTTAGCTCTTTGAATCAGCGAAGGATTCTCTGGATTTTTACTGTATTCATCAATAAAATCAAAAACACCTGGCTTGAATAAATGACGATTTTCACTTACAAAATCATTGAACTTTTCGGGGCTAGGATTTTCGTAGAAAGCTTCAATCTTGTTATCAAGCTGATTGATTTTGTAGGCATTATAACCTGAATATAAAAGACCACTACCAACTCCACAAACCATCCAAAGTATGAGGAGTTTTTTCGGTCCCAAAAACTGTTCGAGAAGAGGTCCGAAAATAAACAACCCAAACATATTACTAAATAAATGCCATCCGTTGGCATGCATGAACATGTATGTTACAAATTGAGTAGGAAGGAAAAAGCTACTTTGTACAAAATAAAGCGCGAAAACACGCTCCAACTGAGGCATCAAATAACTTGCCACGACAAACATGGCTATATTGATCAAGAGTAAATTTTTAACAACAGGTGTTAAGTTTCTAAACATGGCTTATCGGTTGAAAAAAGCGTGTATTTTATGTAAATCAAGTTTGACAAAGGTTTTGTTCCCACCAAGTCCGTAATTTGGATTTTGACAGGCAAATAATTGGCCAACCAAAGTTTCCATTTCTGTAGAATCTAGTCGCGCTCCTTTTTTTATAGCAGATTTTTTTGCCAAAGATCTTGCAAGGTTTTCACGGTTATCTAAGGAAAGCTCAGATTTGAAATGCTTAAATTGCTCTAATAAGCCTTCAAAGAGTGCTTTTTCATTGGTAACTTGAATATCGGCGGGAACACCTTGAATGAGAATTGTCTCTTTCCCAAATTCAACAATTACAAAGCCCAAGCTGTTCAATTCTTCTTTGATATCCATCACAAGCGCAAAATCTGATTGGCTGAGTTGAATGTGCTGAGGAAAAAGACACTGCTGCGAAATTCCAGCTGCATTTTTCAATTGCTTCAAATAGCGCTCGTAGAGGATTCTCTCGTGGGTAGCCTGCTGATCTAAGATCAATAAGCCAGAAGACATTTGGGCGATAATGTAGCTCAGTTCTACTTGGAAGGTGGTTCCTGTATTTTCTTGTTCTATCGGAAAGATATTCTCTCTTTGATTCGAATCATTGGCTTTGGATGAGAAAGTAAGAAAGTCCGAAGAGGAATCCAACGCGTCTTTTTGATCGAAGTCAGGGGTGATTATCTTTTCTCCTCCTTCGAATAGTCTCTCCCATCCGGATACATCCTGCTTTCTGAAACTTGGAGTCTGGAAATTTTTATAACTGTTTTCCTTCCCCAAATCATCGGGTTTATATGTGTTTTCTAATCGTACATCACTTTTCCTAACTTCGTCATTTTTCCAATTTTCAGTGAAGTTCACATCCATATTGAAGTCCAAAGCAGGAACCACGTTGTGTGCTCCTAAGGACTGCTTTACGGCTGATCGAATTACGGCATAGACAGTACGTTCATCATCGAATTTAATTTCTGTTTTGGTTGGATGTACATTGATATCAATGTGTGAAGGATCAATTTCTAAAAATAACACATAGAAAGGCTGCATGTCCGAGGGCATCAATCCTTCATATGCGTTCGAAACAGCATGATGAAGATAATTGCTTCTGATAAATCTATTGTTGACAAAGAAATACTGTTCTCCTCTAGTCTTCTTTGCATTTTCTGGCTTTCCGATATAGCCTTTTATGTTCAAGTGAGGTGTCTCTTCTTGACAAGTGACTAGTTGTCCTTGATAGTTTTTGCCAAAAATCCCCACGATTCTCTGACTCAATTTTCCTGGGACTAAGTTGAAAAGCTCCATGTCATTTTGAGTAAACTTAAATCCAATTTCAGGATAGGAGAGAGCTACTCTCTGAAACTCATCTACGAGATGTTTCATTTCTACCGCATTGGATTTGAGAAAATTTCTGCGAGCAGGTACATTAAAAAACAGGTTTTTAACAGCAATAGAAGTTCCTTGAGGACATGAAATAGGTTCTTGTTTCTTAAACTCAGACCCTTCAATTTGAATTAAGGTTCCTAATTCGTCATCTTCTTGCCTGGTTTTCATCTCTACTTGAGATACTGCGGCAATAGAAGCCATAGCCTCTCCTCGAAATCCAAAAGTACGGATGGCAAAAAGGTCTGCGGAAGTTCTGATTTTGGAAGTGGCGTGTCTTTCGAAGCACATACGTGCATCAGTCAAAGTCATTCCTTTTCCATTGTCAATGACGAGCATCAAGGCCTTTCCAGCATCTTTGACGACCACTTGAACTTGTGTGGCACCTGCATCCACCGCATTTTCGAGCATTTCTTTCAAAGCAGATGCTGGACGCTGAACTACTTCACCAGCCGCAATCTGATTGGCAATTGCATCGGGAAGAAGTTGTATGATATCATTCATCGGCTTCGTTTTCTTTTCAATCTTAAAAATAGTCCAAAAAGAAATCCACCTCCAGTGAGGTAGAGTATGCCATAAAGAACAATTGGGCCATAAAATATATATCCAAAGGACCCTCCAATTAAGAGTAAAAATATCACAAATCGCAAGAATCCAGCAGAAGTCAACGGTGATGATTGTCTTCCTTTGATGGGGCCACCTTGAGTAAAGGCCCCCTTGATCGAGGAGCCATAATCTTGCATAAATGATTCTGAAAGTTCCTCATCAGATTTTATAACGCCTTCAGCCTGAAGATTTCTTTTGATCCTCGCAGTTCGTTGTTCGATTTCTTCACGCACAGGATCGTAATATCTTGGCTTGATATCGAAGCTCATTGGCTTAGCTGTTCTAAAGATTGAAGGGAATTTCATAATGAATTAGATTCTTTTTTGATATTTCTCGTTGTATTCATGACATACGTCCTTTTATCATAATTGATACAAGACCAAAGGAAAATTCCTATATGTTTGCAGAATACAATGTATATTCATACAAAGTTATTTTAAAAATTAAGCAATAAAAATTAAACAGCAGGATGCGGATAAAAGTTTGGAGCACACTTTTAGGTTTAGCTATGATTTTTCAGGCTGATGGAGTTTCGGGTTGGGATTTTCCCAGCATGTATTCAAATGCCAATACAATTGAAGTTGGGAACTCAAGTTTTATAAAAGATTCGGTAGAATCAATAAAAGAAAGAAAGGATCCTCTGATGGCGGGAGATTACCGCAAACAGATGTCTTGGGTTGACTCTGTTTTCAATAGTCAAACCTTTGAGCAGCGACTAGGGCAACTTTTTATGGTAGCTGCTTATTCAAATCGAGACGCCAAGCATCGTGAGGAAATTGCCAAACTAATTAAAGAGCAAAATCTTGGCGGATTGATATTTTTTCAAGGAGGGCCAGTGAGACAAGCTAATCTTACTAACTATTACCAATCTATTTCTGATACACCCTTATTCATCGCGATGGATGCAGAATGGGGTATCAACATGAGACTAGACTCAGTGATCACATTCCCCAAGGCGATGACCTTAGGTGCACTGCCTGACGAGAAGTTGATCTATGATATGGGCAAAGAAATCGCCAGACAGTTTACTGAACTAGGAATGCATATCAATTTCGCACCAGTAGTGGATGTGAATTCTAATCCAGATAATCCCGTGATTGGTTACCGGGCTTTTGGTGAGGAGAAGCGCTTGGTTACCAGAAAATCCATGGCTTATATGAAAGGTTTGCAAGAGCATGGGGTAATTGCCAATGCGAAACATTTTCCTGGTCATGGAGATACAGAATCAGATTCTCACTACACACTCCCTGTAATTAGACATTCTCAAAATAGAATTTTTGATATTGATCTCTATCCTTACAGAGAATTGATTGACGAGGATTTGATGAGTGTGATGGTGGCGCATTTGCATATCCCAAGTCTAGACAGTGAAAAAAATAAAGCAACTACGCTTTCAAAGTATGTAGTGACTGATTTGTTGAAAGATCAGATGAATTTTGAGGGATTGGTATTTACTGATGCTTTGAATATGAAAGGTGTGAGTAGTTATTACAAACCTGGTGAAGTAGATTTATTAGCATTGCAGGCCGGAAATGATATTTTACTTTATTCAGAAGATGTGCCTAAAGCCAAAGAGATGATCATGCAAGCCATCTCTGAGGGGAAAATCTCTCAAGAAGAAATAGATAGCAGAGTAATCAAAGTTTTGAAAGCCAAATATTGGGCTGGGTTAAACGAAGCTCCCAAAATTAAAATAGACGGATTAATTGATCGATTAAATTCAAAGCAGACTTCACTTTTGGTAGAAAGGCTATTTGCTAATTCAATAACAGTCACTTCTAATAAAAATAGTTTTTTACCCTTGAGAAATCTAGACTTGTTAAATATCGCTTCCTTGACTATTGGAGGAGATGGGAAAGTTTTTCAAGAGAAAATTGACAAATATGCCAAGGTGGATCATTTTAATATTGACAAAGGAGTTAATGGCAATTCTATCAAAGAAATTAATGACAAATTAGCCCCTTATAATACGGTGATTGTAGGCTTAATGGGTCTCACGAATAGTCCGTCTCGAGGCTTTGGAATCAATCAGTCAGATATCAACTTTATTAAAGAACTTAGCAAAGAAAAGTCTGTCATAGTAGCACTTTTTGGGAATGCCTATGCATCTAAAAGTCTGAATGGTTTGCCACACAATATTTTGACTTTTGAAAACAATGAATTTACCCAGAGGCTTGTACCTGAGATAATATTCGGGGGGAGAGCCGCAAGAGGGATGATGCCTGTATCAATCAGTGAGAATATCAAAGTAGGAAGTGGAGGTTATCTCGAAGGTCTTGGAAAGCTTTCTTACAGCTATCCTGAGAGTCAGGGAATGAATAGTACGATTTTGTCGGAGATAGATCAGATCATGGAAGCTGGGATTAGGAAGAAAGCAACTCCAGGAGGTGTTGTTTTGGTTGCTAAAAATGGTCAAGTAGTTTTTGAAAAGGCCTACGGCTATCACGATTATGAGAAAACTCAAGCAGTCAATACCAAAACTATCTATGATTTGGCTTCAATAACCAAAGTCTTGGCCACTACTCAAGCGGTCATGTTTTTGGCGAGTAGAGACATTATTGATATGGATAAGCCAATTTCAAGATATTTACCAGAGCTGAAGCTTACGAATAAGGGAGATTTGCTACTGAAAGATATCATGGCTCACGAAGCTGGATTGGTTGCCTTCATTCCCTATTATGTAAATACAGTACAAGCAGGTTCTTGGAAAAATGAGTATTATCGAGATTCAGCTTCCGAAGATTATAATATTCCGATTTCAAATGACATGTATGGTAGGCAAAGTCTTAGAGATAGTATTTGGAATTGGACAATTAAGTCTGATTTAAGAAAGCCTGATCCAAACAGAAGAAGATACAGCTATGTTTACTCGGATTTGACGATGTATTTGATGCAAGCAGTTGTGGAGAGAATGACAAATCAGCCGATGGATGAATTTATGGATCAAAATTTCTATACGCCATTGGGTTTATATACATTGACCTTCAATCCTTTGAGGAAGATCTCCTTAGAAAACATAGCACCGACAGAAGATGATGTTGCGTTTCGAAAAAGACTAGTTCGAGGTTTTGTTCATGATCCTGGAGCAGCAATGTACGGAGGCGTGGCAGGTCATGCGGGTTTATTTGGTACTGCCAACGACCTTGCTGTCATGATGCAGCTTATGCTCAACGGAGGGAAATATGGGGATGTCAATCTTTTGGATGAAAAGACGATTAAAGAATTTACAAAAAGACAATCTAATCAAAGTAGAAGAGGCTGGGGTTGGGATAAGCCAGATCCTGAAAAAGGAAAAGGTGGAGGAGCAGGTGTTTTAGCTCCAAAAAGCACATTTGGGCATACAGGTTTCACGGGTACAGCAGTATGGGCTGACCCTGAAAATGATTTAATCTATGTGTTTTTGTCCAATCGTGTCCATCCTGATGCAAGTAATAATGCTTTATTAAAGGAAGGTGTCCGAACTGAAATTCAAGATGTTATCTACCGATCTATGATGAAGCCTGAGAGACCTTCTAGATTAGCAGAGGAATAAAATTAGATAAATTGAACATTATATAGCCCATTGGTTGTTAGTGAACTATTATTTCCAATTGAGAGAAAAATTATGAAAATAGGAATTGTTTGTTATCCTACATTTGGAGGAAGTGGAGTGGTCGCTACTGAATTAGGAAAAGCTTTAGCCAAAGAAGGGCATCAAATTCACTTTATCACTTATAGGCAGCCTACAAGGTTGGATTTTTTTAGTGAAAATTTATTCTATCACGAAGTAGACATTAAAAGTTATCCATTATTTGAGCATGCGCCTTACGAATTGGCTTTGGCAAGTAAAATGGTCAATGTAGTCAAATACGAACAGTTAGATTTGTTACACGTTCATTACGCAATCCCCCATGCGTCAGCGGCATATATGGCCAAACAAATATTGAAGGAGGAGGGGATTTATATTCCTGTAGTTACGACGCTTCATGGCACAGACATTACCTTGGTAGGCAAAGATCCAAGTTACGAACCTGTAGTTACTTTTAGCATCAATCAGTCTGACGGTGTGACAGCCGTATCTGAAGATTTAAGAAAAGCAACTTATGAGCTTTTTCCAGTCAAGAGAGATATTGAGGTAATACCAAACTTTATAGACCTTGATCGATTCAAAAAACAGAAAAAAGACCATTTTAAGCTTGCCATTTGTCCTCACAATGAAAAGCTGATCGTTCATACCTCGAATTTCAGGAAAGTCAAAAGGGTTGAGGATGTTATCAGGGTGTTTTTCGAGGTAAGAAAAGTTATTCCAGCCAAATTATTACTAGTTGGTGATGGTCCAGAAAGAGATAAGATGGAAAGATTGTGTCGCGAATTAGGCACTTGTGATGATATTAGATTCCTAGGAAAATTGGAAGCTGTAGAAGAGGTGCTCTCTGTTGCGGATTTATTTATGATGCCGTCAGAGAAAGAAAGTTTCGGATTGGCAGCATTGGAAGCTATGGCCTGCGAAGTGCCAATTTTATCTTCTAATGCCGGTGGAATACCTGAATTGAATATTGATGGTGAAACTGGTTTTGTATGTGATATAGGTGACGTAGAAACGATGACGAAGAGGGCTTTAGAGATATTGAAAGATGAAAACTTACCAGGTTTCAAGGATCGCGCTTTGAAGAGAGCAAAGCAGTTTGATGTTACCAATATATTACCAATGTACGAGGCTTTTTATCACCAAACTATTGAAAAGGCTAAGGTTTTATTAGCCAAGATTTAGTCCAAAAAAAAATTAACTTTTCAAACTTTTGTTCGTTATATAAACCATTGGTGTTAAATTTGAACCGAACTTGGATTAAATTCTGTGTTTGTAAAAATTAACTTGTTGAATTCAAGATCAATAAAATCTACAATTATGAGTGCCACAATGAAAAAAATAGGGAGGCTGGATAGACCAGACAATAATGGTTCAGCCCACATGTTTGATAACCCACTATTAGAGAAAATATCCAGAACACATATTAGTATTCCAATTATTTTATTTTTAAGTATAAGTACAGTTTCATTCTATTATGCGATCACTGGTACTTCAATCAGTCTGACGATTGGTCTTGCTGTTTTGCTTATAGGTATCTTTGCATTTACTTTTGTAGAATACATGATGCATAAGCATTTTTTCCATATGGAACCAGATACTCCTGCGAAGGACAAACTCCAATATTCTGTTCATGGTGTGCATCATGATTATCCAAAAGATAAGGATAGATTAGCAATGCCTCCATTTATAAGCGCCTTTTATGCCTTGGTTTTTTATTTAGTTTTCACGCTGATTATGGGTGATTATGCTTTATATTTTCTCCCTGGGTTCTTGCTGGGATATTCTGCCTACTTAGGAGTTCACTATATCGTTCATGCATATCAGCCACCAAAAAATTTCCTCAAAGTCCTGTGGGTCAATCATGCAGTGCATCACTATAAGGATCCTGATGTTGCATTTGGAGTGAGTTCTCCACTATGGGATTATATACTAGGCACGATGCCAAAAAAAGATAAATAAAACCAACCCTCTTCATCTGGAGAGGGTTTTTTTACTTAAATATATTTCATGAAAATTTCAATTATAGGTTTAGGATGGTTGGGATTGCCGTTAGCAGATCATTTAATAGAACTCGGCCATCAAGTATCAGGAAGTACGACATCACCAGAAAAGTCGGATTTTCTTTCAAAAAAAGGCTACACCAATGCAGTTTTGAAATTCAATCCACATCCAGAAGGCAGTGCATTTCAAAAGCTTTTTGAAACGGATCTGCTTGTGATCAATATTCCTCCAAGAACACGCACGGCTGCTCCTACCTTTCATCCTGAGCAAATCAAATTTCTGAAAGAAATAATCCTTCAAAAGAAGATCTCAAAAGTGATTTATGTCTCGGCAACATCTGTTTATCCAGATGAAAATCAGACTGCTAGAGAATCGGATTTACTTACCAAAGAAAATACAGGGAATATCGCTCTTTTGGAAGCTGAAAATTTGCTCTGGAGAGACAAAACTTATGATCTTACGGTAGTGAGATTTGGAGGGTTGCTTGGTGTAGACAGGATTCCTGGACGATATTTTTCAGGAAAAGAAAATGTGGAAGGAGATTCACCTGTAAACTATATTCATAGAGATGATGCCGTGAATATGCTGGCTTGGATCATTCGGGAAAATCTTTGGAATGAGACTTTTAATGGAGTGACGCCCCTGCATCCGCAGCGGAGGGACGTTTATGAAAAAAACGCTAGCGAGCTGGGTTTTGATCCTCCACAATCTTATGATAATTCAGGAGCTAAACAATGGAAAAAGATTTCCGGAGAAAAAATCCTAGAAACTGGCTTGGAATTTAAGATTCCTAACCCACTGGATTTTTGGTATGAAGCATAAAAAAAGGCTATTCTAAATCAGAATAGCCTTTTTGCTTTTTGTAATGATTAATTCTGTGGAATCAGTTTCACCATCAATCCTGTTGCTTCTACAATGGCATAGATATAGCCATCTGGGCTTTGAGATACTTGTCTCACCCTACCGATACCATCTAGGATTTTTTCTTCGGCTACATAACTCGTACCATCCAACTCAACTCTAGCGATTTGCTGACCTGCTAAACCAGCTACTAGGATATTACCTTTCCAAGTAGGATACTTGTCAGAAGTCACCAAAGTCATTCCGCATGTGGCGATAGATGGAACCCAATAGGTAACAGGTTGTTCCATACCTTCTTTTTCAGTCTCCTCAGTAATGATTGATCCATCATAGTCAATACCATAAGTGATTTCTGGCCAACCGTAGTTTTTTCCTTTTTCGATCAAGTTTAATTCATCACCACCTTTAGGGCCATGTTCTACTGCCCAAAGTCTGTTGTTTTCTTTATCAAAAATGATTCCTTGAGGATTTCTATTCCCATATGTCCAGATGGTTGGGATAGCTCCAGCTACATCTACAAAAGGATTGTCAGATGGGATTCTTCCATCATCATGGATTCTATGAATCTTACCATGTGAATTATCTAATTCTTGTGCATTTTGAGGTCTGTTTCCTTTATCTCCATTAGAGTAATAAAGATAATTCTCGTTATCGAAAACGATCCTTGTACCGAAATGTCGTCCACCTTTCCACTCAGGCATGTTGACAGCTAGTTCTTCCAAATCAACCAAAGCATTGCCTTCAAGCTTGGCTCTTGAAATGACTAAAACCCCACCTTCACCCATGTCTTTTGCATAAGCTAAATAAAGCCAGCCATTGTTAGCATAGTCGGGGTGAACGGCGATATCTAAAAGGCCAGCCTGATTCACTTCATGAACAGCCGGAACTCCAGTTAATTTTTCACCAGTGTATTTATCATCCTTGAAAATCAGGATTTCTCCCTTTCTTTCAGTGACAAGCATTCTTCCATCTGGAAGCCAAGTCATTCCCCAAGGGTTTTCAAAATCAGAGTATAATGTATCAACAGAGAATGTCAATTTTTCAGAAACTACAGCAAAGGGGTCAGGTTCTGTGGCCTCGATTTTATCTGTAGGTTCGGAGCAAGCAATTATTCCAGAGAATAAAGTTGCGCCCAAAATAAAAGCTAAATTTTTATTTAATTTCATATGTAAGAAGTTGGTTTTGTTACAAATCTAATCAATTTTCAAATGAATTGTTTGTCATATTATGCAAAAGGTATTCCATAGTCCCCTTTTGAAAATGTAATATTGGATTCTTTCAAGTATCTTAGAATTTAACAAAAATAGACCTATAAAAATAATCAGATGAATAACCAAATTTGGATAATGACCTCAGCATTTGATCAGTTGGATATAGATCAGACGATTGAGAAAGCAAAAGAAGCCGGCGTACAAGGGCTGGATGTATGTGTTTTTAGAAAGAATGGGACAAGAGATGATTTTGTTGCGACTCACTTAAATTATGATGGTTTTGATACCAATAGAGCAAGTCAGCTTATTGATAAGTTTAATGCAGCTAAGCTTAGACTTTCAGTCGGTGCTTTTGACAATTTGATTGGGGGAGAGGAAGAACAAAAGGTCAAAAATCAAAATCATCTTCTCAAGTTAATTCGGATGGCACATTTGCTTGGTGGGGACGAAAATGATGTCAAAGTTGGGACTTTCGTTGGCTACAATCACGAATTGGGTAATTTGGAAAATGGTTTTGAAAGGAATCTGGAAGAATATCAAAGGATTTTCACACCTATTATTAAGTATGCAGAGAGTCTGGGCGTGACAGTGCTCTATGAGAATTGCCCAATGGAAGGTTGGCGGTCTTCTGGCTATTCCACCACTTTTAATAATCTCACCGGAGTTTTGGCAGCACGCAAATTGATGTATGAATTGATTCCTAGCCATGCACATGGAGAGATATATGACCCCTCCCATGATGTATGGCAAAACACAGATCCCGTAGAGGTGATCAAGCATACCGATTTATCAAGACTAAAAAGAATCCATGTCAAATCCACAAGGAATATTTCGGATCCATTTTGGGGAAATATGTACCCGATGCAAAAAGTAAAAGCGGAATTGGCCAAGAAAGCGGGGGTTCCTTACAGTACCAATGAATGGGATAGACACCATTACGAAGCAACTTTACCTGGCTTTGGGCTGTGTGATTCGATGGATTGGAGAAAGTTTGTAATGGCATTGAGAGAAAAGGGCTTTGAAGGACCCTTCGAAATCGAAAATGAAGCCAAGCTTTCCAAGCAGACGGGCAACATGGCTGCTATCCTGCAAGGATGCAAAGCAGCAGTTCAGAACCTCGCACCTTTACTTTGGACCTTGCAAGAAGATGGATATACTTATCCACAGTCGGATGTCAAACCATTGGAAAATTTGAAGCGAAAAGATATTCCGATTACGACGATGAGCGACTTGTCCTAACTCTTTTTAGGAACGATAGAGCCAATAAAAGCCGCTTCATTTAGCGATATTGTTAATTATGATTTACAATAAATAGTCATTTTTGTTAAGTGTATTTAACAAAAGTGATTTTAATTTGCTAAATTTGCTTAACAAAAAGTTGAATATCAATCGTGGAGAAGCTTAGAATTTTATCAGCTATGAAAGTCCAAGCAGTGGAAATGGATTTTCAGAGGTATTTGTTAGATCAAATTGATTGGTCTGATCGGCTAATCGCCATCAAAGGAGCTAGAGGGAGTGGGAAGACGATTCTTTTACTTCAACATATAAAAAAGCATCTTCCATTGGATGGAACCGCGCTTTATGTAGCAATGGATGACTTGTTTTTTACAGACAATAACTTGCTAAGCTTAGCAGAGGAATTTTATATGTCAGGGGGAAGGTATTTGTTGATAGATGAAGTTCACAAATATCCTAATTGGTCAAGGGAATTAAAGTTGATGTATGATAATTTCCCCAAGCTTAAGATTGTATTTACATCCTCGTCTATTCTAGAAATCTATGCGGGAGAATCTGATCTGAGTAGGAGGGCCGTTACTTATGATTTACGTGAATTATCTCTACGAGAGTTTATAGAGTTGGATTTAGGTTTGAAGTTACCTATGTATTCTTTACAAACCATCTTAGAGGATCATGTAATTATAGCTTCTGAATTGAATAGTAAGATTCAAGTAAACGCAAAGTTTTTAGAGTACCTGAGATATGGTGTTTATCCATTTTTCAAAGAAAGCAAGGTTTCCTATTTGTCAAGATTGAGAAATACAATTCAGCTGATCATTGATGTGGATTTGAATGCGGTGGAGAATTTGAATTATGACATCCTCGTCAAGCTCAAAAAGCTCAGTAGGTTGATTGCTACATCTGCACCTTTCACTCCGAATATTACAGAATTGAGCAATAAATTGGGCATATCAAGGCCAAGCCTTCTCAAAAGTTTAGATCTATTGGAAAAAGCAAGAATCATTCAATCTGTCAATAAAGTGAATTCAGGTACTGGTATATTGACAAAGCCTGACAAAGTGTTTTTAAATAATCCGAATATCTTATACGCTTTGGGTGATGATTATGAAAATAAAGGGACTGTCAGAGAGACTTTTTTTGTAAATCAGGTGAAAGGAATAGCGAAACTAAACTTGGCACCTAGAGCGGATTTTTTGTTAGACGAATTTTATACCATAGAGATTGGCGGGCCAAACAAGGGTAAAAAACAAATTTCCAAAACCGAGAATGCATTCCTTTTGAAGGATAACATTGAAATCGGTTTTGGAAATACTATACCTTTGTGGTTGTTTGGGTTTTTGTATTGATCAGTTTTTTTCAGACTTTTTGTTTTCTTGAATTTCTTTCTGAAGCTCTTGTATTTTGATGGCATATTCTTTTTGAAGAGAGCTCATTTTTTCTTGATAAAATTTGAACCTGCCTTCATTTTCTTTCATCCAGGTGTTCATCTTTTGCTGATACTCTTCCATCAAGGGTTTAGCTTCCTCTTCTAGTTTAGCCATTTTTTCTTGATAGGCTTTGAGGAGTGGTTCTTGTTCTTTTTGCCATGTTTCTAGTTTCTGTTGGTACTCTTTCATAAAAGATCCAAACTCCTTTTGATATTTGTCAAACTCAGTTTTATATGTTTCCTCAAGTTTTTTCTTTTCTTTTTGCTCGGCTTCTGTCAGTTTCCTTGATTCAGAATAATTTGGAGAAGTAGAATATGTCTGGCCAAGCAGCAAGCGATTGTAAGCTTCCGAATCGACTTCCATTGGAGGCTGAACTCTGCCGATGTTATAGTCGTCAAGGTAATTGGCTATTTCAGAGATTTTTTTGACAGCCTCAGCTTTCTCCTTTTCATTAGTAGCTGATTTAAGTTTTTCTACTGCTACCCGAAGTTGCTTTGTTAGATCAAGAGAGTCTTTTTGGTGGGAATTGATATTGGAACCAATTCTAGGAGCGCTTTGAACTTTAGCTAAACCCAAAGTCTGCTTTTGCGCGAATTCACTAGCCTTTATTTTAGCTAGCTCTAGCTCTTTCTTTATCATCAGGGAATCAACATTTAAATTAAATTTGAAGCCTGGAGTAATATTTTTTAATGGATCAAATTTAGCGTTTTTAAAGGGTTCTAAGAAAGTGATAAAATGTTTAGAATCAGACTTTTCATAAGAATCATTAGCTAATTTGAAGGAAGGATTTTCTAAAAGTTTTTTAAGCAATACAGAATCCGCTTTATATTCTTTAATAGTGACTTGAGAAATTTGTTTTGAGTTTAGTTTTTTAATGGAATCCAAATGTATATGTGGGATAGTCATTTTTTCGGAAAGTGTCAGCAAGGGCATGGCACTGAAATCACCTCCTTGAAACTCTAATGGAGTAATTTTCATCGTATGAGAAACACTACCGTTAGAATTGAGATTATCACTGATCGATTTTATGTAAGATTTGTCGCTGTCTGTTTTCAAGTTAGACCAAACATGTAAAGTGTCTCCATAGAATTTATGATTATCAAATCTTGATAAAAGGTCTGATTTCATGTCTTTTGAAATATCTTCAATAGAAAATGGCTTCCCATCTTCGGACAGACTTACTTTGAAGTCATATGACTTTGGTTTTTCTGCATTATTTGAGAAAGCAGAAAATGCTTTTGAGATAAATCCTAAAGACTCGCTCAATTCTTTGAGTGGTGTTCCTAGATTGTGTTTCAAATCATTTGCTATCTCTTTTTCTATATTTTTACCTGCATTTTCATCTTGTGGAAAATTTAACCAAAAATCATCCGCTAAATTAAATTCCGAATGAATCTTTGTGAGCGTGGGATCACTGTTAAAATCATTTGATTTATCTGTTTGAGCTCCTAGGATCAGTGAGGCGCTGAGAATTAAAGTAAGCATCATGGTAAATCGAGTTAAAGTGGAAGTTTGTTTGTGGGAGGTATGAAACCCCATAATTCTTTTGATTCTGTCTAAAGTGGGAGTCTTTGATTTCGCCGCTGCTAAAGCGAGCTGAGGCTGTGATTGCTTAGCATGATTGACGATGACCACGAGCGCCTCAGCCAAATCACGAGCTCGGATACCTACTTGAATCGCTGCGTCATCACAAGCGTGTTCGCGTTCAGTTTTGATGATGGAATTGATGTACCAAAAAGCTGGGTGGAAGAAAAAGATGACTTCCATGGCTGATTGAATCAGGTTGACGAGATAGTCATATCTTTTAATATGTGCCAATTCATGTGCAATGATTGCTTCTATTTGACTTGGACTCAATTGAAAAATCAAGCCTGCAGGTATCAATATTACAGGTTTAAAAACTCCGTAAGTCACAGGTGAATAGACAAACTTGCTAAGAAATAGTTTGACAGTTTGTTTTACCTTAAGTTTTTGGGAAAAGTCTATCAGAGCAGTCTGCCAACTTCCCTCAATAGTCTTTTTGGGTTTTAAACTCAAGTTTCTAATTTCCGCCAAAGCACCACCAAACTTGATCATAAAGAGGATTGCTCCAATCAGCCAAATATTAACAAGTATTGGAATCCTCCTTTCTATTTGCTTTGATAGAATTTCAAAAGTTGTTTCAGAAGTTTTAGGCACTTCAAAATCTGTTGGAAGATAAACAATATCATTTTCTGGAATAAAAATCGCTTGGTTAGCAGTCGACTCATGAGTAGGTTCAAAATAGAAAATTTCTGTACTGATACTACTGAAGACAAGCAGAAGCAGGGTAATTACTCCTAGTCTGTATTTTAATTCGGCAGATTTTTTATGTAAAAATCCAAGTGAAAGCCACAAAACTAAACCAAGTCCCGCTATCTGCCAGATTGAATGTACAAGCATCCAACCGATTGCATAGAGGTAGTTTTCTGGTATGATTTCATTAATCCATTCCATTATTTTTCATTTTCAATCTGATCTAAAAAAGCACGAATTTCATCTAACTCCTCTTTTGAAGGATTCCCTTGACCCAAAGCCTGCATCACAAGATTTTTTGCTGAGCCACCGAAGGCACTCGCCATAAAATTTTGCACCAAGTTTTTTTGTGTTGCCTGCTCTTCGATAGCAGCGGTGTAAGTGTGTGTTCTATTTTGTTCATCTCGATGAAGCAAGCCCTTTGCATGCATATTCTGCATTTGTTTTAAGGTAGTCGTGTAGCCGGTATCTTTGATAGTTGCAAGATGTTCATGAACTTCCCTTACGGTGACTTTTCCTTTTTGCCAGATGACTTGAAGGATTTCTAATTCAGATTCAGTGGGTTTCGCTTTCATAATTCTGATGTACGATATGTTTCGTACAAAGTTATACGAAGAAAATCGTATTCCAAATTTTACTACGATTATTTTCGTATTGAATTTAATTCTCGGGAAAATAGAGACTTATAATATTCTTAAAAATCTTAAAACGGACTGTGGAACGAACATTGCTCAATAATAGTTGTATATACATTAAATCAAAAAACCAATTATTAAAATGAATAAGCAACCACTTTTAGAAAAATTAGAAAAGGGAAATTTTCAATTGTCGAACAGAGTAGTAATGGCTCCTATGACGAGAAGTAGAGCGACAAATGAAGAAAAAGCACCTTTTGACATCCATGTAGAATACTACCGTCAACGAGCTTCGGCAGGTTTGATTATCACTGAAGGATCTCAAATTTCCGAGAAGGCAGTTGGGTACATCAACTCTCCGGGGATTCATACAAAAGCGCAAGTAGAAGGCTGGAAAAAGGTTACTGAAGCTGTGCACGCAGAAGGAGGAAAGATTTTCATCCAACTTTGGCATGTAGGCAGAATGTCACATCCAGATTTTCATGGAGGAGATTTGCCTCACGCACCTTCAGCGATCAATCCAAATGCAAAATCTTTCACCCCTGAAGGCTTCAAAGATACCGTGACTCCGAAAGAAATGAAGCTTGCTGAAATCAAGCAAACTATTTTGGATTACCAATCAGCTGCCAAAAATGCGATGGAAGCAGGATTCGACGGAGTCGAAATTCATTCTTCAAATGGCTATCTATTACATCAGTTTTTCAACAAGACTTCGAATATCCGTACAGATGAATATGGTGGAAGCATTGAAAACAGAGCAAAAATCTTATTTGAAGTAATTGATGCGATCAAAGAAGTGATGCCAGAAGAGAAAATTGGATTAAGACTGAATCCATCTCTCAACGGGATATTCGGAATGACGATGGACGAGGAGACGATTCCAACTTTCGATTACATTATCGAAAAATTGAATGCATATAAGTTAGCTTATTTGCACTTATCAGAGCCGTTCAATGATGTATCAGACATTCCTTATGCAGTAACGAAGATTGCAGAGCGTTACCGACCTATCTTTAAAGGAACTTTGATTATCAATGCTAATTTTGATCAAGAAAAAGGGAATAGCTATATTTTAGAAGGTTTAGCAGATGCAGTAGCTTATGGTAAGCCTTATGTTTCCAATCCTGACTTAGTGGAGCGATTTGAGCAAAATGCACCCTTAGCAGATTGGGATGCGGACACTTTCTACACGCCTGGAGAAAAAGGATACACAGATTACCCTAAATTATCTGTCTCAAAATCGATATAAACAGTGAAGAAGGCCGATATATATCGGCCTTTTTTATATTTTGCAGGTATGTGTCTAATAGCGTTTAATTGGAAAAATCACCCTGAGTACAAGCTGATACTCGTGGGGAATAGAGATGAGTTTTTTGAGAGACCTAGTGCCAGTTTGAGCAAATGGGAACAAGGTTTTTTTGCCGGAAAAGACCTAAAGGCAGGAGGGACCTGGATGGGAATGCATCCCAATGGTCGATTTGCTACTTTGACGAACTACAGGGATTTAAAGAACCCAAAAAAAGATCCTAAAACCAGAGGTAATCTGGTCAAAGACTTTTTGGAAAGTGAAATTTCTCCTTTGGAATATCTGAAAAGAATTGAAGCTGAAAAAGACAGTTATGAAGGTTTTAATCTTTTTGTAGGAGATCAAGACCATCTTTTTTACTTATCTAATTATAAGGATGGCATAGAGGAAATTCAACCTGGACTTTACGGAATCAGTAATGCGCTCTTAGATACACCATGGACAAAGCTAGAAATCGCCAAAAATCGCTTAGTGCAAAATATTGAAGAAGGTCAGCTTGATTACGGTTCAATGTTTGAAGTAGTTCATTCAAAGAAAATGGATCCAGATGAGCTGCTCCCTGATACAGGTGCAACTTATCATCAAGAGAAGCATTTATCAGCGCAATTTATTCGAATAGATGATTATTACGGGACTGTAAATTCCACTGTGTTGCTTTGGAAACATTCTGGTGAAGTAGTGATGCTGGAGCGGACTTTTGATCAATTGAAAGGAGAGACTTCAGATTCTAAAGTAGAGTTTGAAGTATTCAAACCTTAATTAAACAGATTTTTATACACGAGGTTAATAGAGTATGATGACAAATCAAGAAGAGATATTGGATGTGTTGGTCGTTGGGGCTGGCCCGATTGGACTGGCATGTGGGATTGAGTGTGAGAAAGCAGATTTGAAATATTTGATTGTCGAAAAGGGAGTATTGACTAATTCACTCTATAATTACCCTTTGAATATGACTTTTTTCTCCACTTCCGATAAGTTAGAAATGGGAGGGATCCCTTTTATGTCCGTTTCACATAAACCGACTAGAACAGAAGCCTTGGAATATTACCGTAGGGTAGCCCAAAAGTGGAAGCTGAACATCAGGCTATATGAAGAAGTAAAGACATTGGACAAAAAGGAAGATATTTTTGAAATCGTCACTGCCAAAGGAACTTACTTGACTAGAAATATCATCATGTCCACCGGATTTTATGATCTGCCAAATCTGATGAAAGTTCCTGGGGAGGATTTACCAAAAGTTTCCCATTATTATAAAGAGCCTTGGCCGTACATTGGTCAAAAAATCATTGTTGTTGGTGGTGCAAATTCAGCTGTGGATGTGGCACTTGAAACTTGGAGAAAAGGTGCTGAGGTCACCATGGTCCTGAAAAGTGACGGTATAGATGCAAATGTCAAATATTGGGTGAAACCTGATATAGAAAACAGAATCAAAGAAGGTTCTATCAAAGCTTTTTCAAATTCAATGATCAAGGAAATTAGAGAAACTAAAGTTGTAATCACCACGCCTGATGGTGAAAAAGTCGTCGAAAATGATTTTGTCTTGGCGATGACAGGTTATGTTCCTAATTTTTCGTTGTTAAATCAATTGGGAGTAGAATTGAGTTTGGATGATAAACGACAGCCTTGCTACGATCAAACCAACCAAGAATCAAATATCCCGGGAGTTTATTTAGCTGGAGTAGTTTGTGGAGGGTTAAATACCAGAGAGTTTTTCATTGAAAACTCTATAGTCCATGCAGAGAATATAGTAGGACATATTTTGGGGAAAAGATGATAAGCAAAAACATGATATTTTGCTATCTTTATTAAAAAACTGGCACTATGGATATTCAGACTATAAAATTAGACTTAATACTCTGGCTTTCTCAATTGCAAGATGCTTCAGTTTTGCAGAAGTTACAGTCGGTAAAAGAAGAGCATGGATTTACTTTATCGGAAGCTCAGAAGAATCTTTTAGATGAAAGGCTCGAATCTTACAGAAATAATCCTGACGATTTACTAGATTGGGATGACCTTTTAAAAGAATTAGAAGATAAATTATGATCTTCAAAGTAAAATTATTGCCTGCTTCAAAAGAAGATATTGATGAAATTTTTTCTTGGTATGAAAAACAAAACAAAATAGCAGCAAAGAAATTTTTAATCGGCTTAAGATCAAAATTAAAATACATACAAAAGCACCCTTTGCATTGTCAAGTTGTATACAAGGGAATTAGAACTATCTTAATTGATAAATTCCCACATAAAATATATTTTTTGGTTGAGGAGGACACTAGGTTAATAATTGTTTTTTCCGTTACTCACACAAGTAGAGATCCTGAGATTTGGAAGAAAAGGTTGAAATAACTCTCTGTAAAGAAATTATAATTAACTTTTTTACCCCTTCTTTTTAGTCAAACTATGAATCATAAAAATCACTAGTCCTGCCCCTGTCCAGATAAAGGTATCTATAATTTCTTCTGCTTGTGTTCCTGAAAGAAGCCAAATGGTAAGCAGAATGCCTGCAATTGCCATTTGATTGCCATATCGGATTTTGAAAAATTTATCACTAGGAGGTTGGTTTTTGCGCAGCTTGATTAATGATGCACAGACCAGTGCATAAAGCAATAGTCTAGAGATCACTGATACAGCCAAGGAGTTCATAAATCCCCAAAATATGGCGACAAAGGCAACAAGTCCAGAAAAGAATAACAATGAAATATAAGGAGTAGCAAATTTGGGATGGATTTTTCCGAATATTTTTGGTAGTTGATCTTCCTCACTCAAGGCAAAGGGCAGTCTTGACCCACTTAATATTTGGACATTAAGCGTGCCCAAAATAGAAATTACAGCTCCAATTGTGATAAAAACACCTCCCCACCAGCCCATAAATCCAGTAGCTGCATCAGCGAGTGGCTTGTCAGAACTTGCCAAATCTGGCAACGTACCTATCGATATGACCTGTATCAAAATGTAAATTCCAGCAATCACAGCTGCGGCGGTAATCAATCCAAAAGGCAGGTTCTTCTTTGGATTGACAATTTCACCACTATTGACCAAGCCTGCCTCGAAACCTCCAAAGGCGAAAATCAATAGGAGAGAAGCTGCTGAAAAGTCATTCAAACTTGGGACAGGACCACCTTTGAAGTTTTCAAAATCGATAAAAAAAAGACCGACAAGGATAAAAACCAATAAAGGAAAGAGCTTTGCAATGGTAAGGATATTACTGACTTTAGCGGTGTTTTTGATCCCAATCCAATTGAAATAAGTGATCAAAGCGGTGATCAATAGAATCATTCCCACTCGCACTTCAGGTTGATTGAATGAGTCTGAGAAAAACGAGAGGTACAAGACCATCAGATTGATCAAAGTCGCATAGCTGAATAACCTTGTCAACATCAAAAGCCACCCAATCACAAAAGCAAGAATGCTTCCGAAAGCTTTGTGCACATAGAGATAAGGTCCACCAGTCTGTTCAAATCTCGAGCTGACTTCCGCAAAGACCAAAATCAAAACCATCATCACAAAAGCACAAACCAAAAAAGCTAGGATAGAATAAGTGCCCGACAAAGCAAAAACCTTTGCTGGCAATGCAAATATTCCCGCTCCAATCACTGAATTGATGATCAAAAATACGAGATCCCATCTCTGAATGCCTCTTTTGAGGGATAGTGGATTTTTCAAAATTTTGGATTTTATTGAAATTGCTGACGCCTTGATTGCTGTTTTTCTCAAAATCCCTCCCCTACAAGAGGTCTGAATTTTTGAGAAAAGGATTAAATCCTACCAAATAGATATGATTGAATTCAAAAGCAATCCTCAATCAGGCCAAAAAAATTACAATTTCCAAATCTGAATACACCAGTGGTTTTTATAAGAAATCTACATCTACGCTAAAAGGATATTTCATTAAATATTGAAGCGCATCTTCTATTAATAAATCTTCAAATAACACCTTATACAAATTCTCAGTTATTGGCGCCCGCATGCCGGTCCCTTCTACAAAAGTCTTCATCAGCCTTACTGTGTTGATCCCTTCTGCGACTTCCTGCATGGTATTTTGGATGGTTTCCAGACTTTCTCCTTGTGCCAGCCTGAAGCCTACCGTGTAGTTTCTGGAAAGTGTGGAGTTACATGTTGTCACCAAATCTCCAATTCCCGCCAAGCCTACAAATGACTTCAAACTTCCACCGAGTGCATTTCCCAGGTAAATCAATTCTACCATTCCACGGGAAATCAATAAGCCTTTCGCATTTTCACCAAGACCCAAACCTGCCAATGCGCCCGCAGCTATAGCGATGATATTTTTCAATACCCCGCTCAACTCCACACCGATGATGTCAGAGTTGCCATAAACTTGGAATTTATCCGAGCGCAATAAGTTTTGACCATGATGAATGACTTCATTGAATTTGCTTGCTACAACAGTTGCAGCTGGTTGACCTTTCGCTAGTTCTTTCGCTAAGTTAGGGCCGGCAAGACAGCCAACTCTGACCACTACAGTTTCTTTGAGAATAACCTCACTCATCGTAAGAATATGCTCTCGCTTGATGACTTCCATGTCTGCAAGCGTTTTACCTTTCGGTAAATTCAAACAAAGTCCTTTTGTACCGTGAATGATGATGTGATACGGATACAAATAAGGTGAAAATGCCCTCACTACTTCCTGAAAAGCACTCGAGGGAACCATAAAAAACAAGATTTCACAAGATTTACAAAGCATCTCAGGATCTTGCGTTGCAAGGATGTTTTCACTTACAGGAGAGCCGTCTACACTATGCTCTTGGTTGATCTCGTCAACAAGCTCGGCTCTTCTTGCATAAGCTACAACAGGATTCTTTTCAGCAAGCATGTTGGCAATGGCAGTTCCGAAACTACCCATCCCTACTACACCTATCGATTTGTTTTTAGAAGAGTTTTTCGAGGTCATATCCATCTAATCTGTTGTGGTAAAAATACAGAAGACTCATATCTTCGGTAATGATATTCCCTTGGCTGTCTTTTACCAAAGGGCGTTTTGCATGATACATGCCGACATTGTCCAGGCCATGTGCAATGATTTCATCGATTCCTTTCTTCAAATGAGGAGCAACATGGATTTTATTATTGGCTTTTAATTCAAAAATCTGATCCAATACACGCTGACATTCATTTTTGAAATCTTCATAGGGAATTACGATATCCTCTTCAGGAAGTCTCAAAAGGTTGAATAGATCCAGCTTTCTGTTAACTTTCTTGATCATCTGAAAAGCAGTGAAAGCCACCAAATGGGAGCTAAATACCCGATTAATCAAGTGAAATTCTTGAACAATTCTATTCCCAAGTCTATTCGTATATTCCTCTTCTCTTTGGGGATCAACATTGATTTCCCCATCTGCGATGAAATAATCTCGCGTTTTGATGATTCTTCCATTTTTATCTAAACTTTCCCCGTCTTTATCCACATAATGGCCGAGAACGTCCATAGCCCTTCCTACCGAAACTGAAATATCAGATCCTTTTGTGAAGAATTTGAAGAGGAATTTCGAAATCTTGTAAGAAGTAGAAAATTCATCCGATTCTGCATAATACCTTTCTTGACCAGTCATACTCAAATATTCTTTGATCAAGCTTGGTGCTTCCAATACAAAGTGATAATTGATCGTGACAGGCACGATAAAAACCTTGCCACTGATATCATTGATTCCTTTTTGGTAGTTGGCCCTTTGTGCTTCTACTGCTGTGCTGAGCAAACCAAGTTTGAGTTTAGATTCGATCTTCCCGCTACGAGAACGAGTGCCTCCAGGGAAAAATAAACTGTGAACCCCAAATTGAATAGCTTCTGAAGAATAGGTTTTCAATGTCTCCAAATAAGGAAGATTCTTCTTTCTTCGATCTACTTTGTAAGCTCCGAGGGAATTCATGAAATAGGCGAAAATATCTATATTAAATAAATTCAGTCCCGCTCCATAAATGAAAGGTGGTAAACCCAAAACAGAAATAATCCATCCGATCAGGATACTGTCCAAGTTAGAAAAATGTGTTGGAACCATGATGATCGTTCCTCTTGATGCCAAATCCCGGAGTTGTTCTGTTTCTCCGATGATTTGAATTTTATCCTGTAAAGAATACTGATTGCTGAAAAGTCTCTTGAATCCTTTTACCCGGGCTGCATTGAGTAACCTCGCAAAGCCTGTGGTTATGATACTTCGGGTGAATTTGTAATGGGTATGTTTGAAATTACTGGCGATTTCTTCTGCATAGCGCATGGTGATATCATCCAATATGGTGATATATCTTTTTTTCTTCTCCGTTTTAGTAATTGAAGTATCAGCGCTAAGTTGAAGAAGTGAGGATTTGACAGTATTCCAAAACTCGTAATCATCATCAGGATCTACAGCCCAAGGATTCTGCTTGATCCGCAGTTTTTCACGGTACAAAGTTGTCTCTAACTCCTCTTTGAGTACCGCCATATTCCCACCTGTAAGTTCTAGGATTCTCCTTTTACTGGCTTCAGCCACATTTCTCACGAACTCTTTCCTGCTTTTGCTAAGTCGGACTACAGGCCACTCATCCTTTTGGGGAAGTATTGGTTCGTATCTTTTTTTGATATAGTCGTCTGTCAATGCTTTCAGGTTTTAGGGAACAACAAAGATAGTAAAAATTAGATTGGTCAAAGAGGGCATTCTTTGGCAAAGTAAACTTGTTTTTTGCAAACGTTTTCCCTTTTAGGGTGTTTCATTAGGGAATTATTAAACCAACGGCTTTGTCTAACATGGAATCCGTCGTATTATTGCAGCACCAACACGCTATGAAGCCTGACCTCAAACAAATACAGCAACCTATTGCCACGGAGATGGCGGAGTTCGAGAAGAAGTTTAGAGACTTTATGAAAAGTAAGGTCAAGCTACTCGATCATATCACCAACTATATCGTCCGACGAAAAGGGAAGCAGATGCGTCCTATGTTTGTTTTTTTGACAGCCGGGGTGAGTGGTCAGATTTCCGAGTCTTCTTACCGTGGAGCAGCTTTGATCGAATTGCTACACACAGCTACATTGGTGCATGATGATGTAGTGGATGATGCCAATTACCGTCGTGGATTTTTTTCTGTCAATGCGCTTTGGAAAAATAAAATCGCTGTTTTAGTCGGTGACTATCTCTTATCCCGCGGATTATTGCTTAGCGTAGATAACGGAGATTTTGAATTGCTGAGAATTGTTTCTCACGCAGTTAGAGAAATGTCAGAAGGAGAATTGCTACAGATTGCAAAAGCAAGAAAACTAGACATCACTGAGGAAGTATATTATACCATCATTCGTCAGAAAACTGCGAGTTTGATCGCTTCCTGCTGTGCTGTCGGGGCTGCTACTTCAGGTGCAGATGCTGTCATGGTTGAGAAAATGCGAGATTTCGGTGAGAAAGTTGGAATGGCCTTCCAAATTAAAGATGATCTTTTTGATTATGGCGAAGATGAAATCGGAAAGCCGGTAGGGATTGATATCAAAGAAAAGAAAATGACGCTTCCGCTAATTTTTGCATTGAATAATGCCTCTTGGTTAGATAAAAAAAGGATCATTTACATGATTCGAAATAGAAATGAAGACAAAAAGGCAGTGAATGAAGTGATCGATTTTGTGAAAAAGTCTGGAGGACTTGACTATGCCAATAAAGTCATGAATACTTATTTTGAAGAGGCCTTAGCTCTGCTCAATGAATTTCCCGATTCAGAATACAAAACTTCGCTAGAAGGATTGGTGAGGTATACGATTGAGAGGAAAAAGTAGGTTCATTTTGTCTAAGCGTAGATTGCATCTACGCTTTCATATCCACGGAATTTGAAATTCCAGAAAAAAAATAGCTAAGAAAAATCTTAATGTTCAAATTCTTTTCATTTACTTTGTAATTCAAAGTACTTTATATCTATGAGAAAACCAGAACAAGAGTTAGCTGAAATCAAAGCTATGATGGAGCGAAGCAGTCGCTTTTTGTCATTGAGTGGCTTGTCGGGTGTGTTGGCTGGAATCTATGCCTTAATCGGTGCTGGATTGGCATATTACTGGATTTATTTTCCATCATCCCCTTGGGGTGAAGGAGTGGAGTCATTAAAATCTAGCGTAATTTTTCAAAGACTCTTGATCGTAGCTTTTGTAGTATTGGTGTTGGCTATAGGAACAGCAGGTTTGTTAAGTCAAAAAAGAAGCTCCAAGGCAGCCAATCAATTTTGGAGTCCTGCCAGCAAGCGTTTTATGAAAGCCTTATTTATTCCAGTAATCAGTGGCGGATTATTTGCTTTTTCATTGATGCATGAAGGACAGTTTGAACTGATCGCTGCTGCAACTTTGGTTTTTTATGGATTAGGTTTGATCAATGCTTCGCACTTTACCTTAAATGAGATCAAAAATCTTGGATTTGGTCAATTGATCTTGGGCTTGATTGCAGCTTTCTTTCCTGCTTATGGATTGCTTTGTTGGGCTTTAGGTTTTGGAGTACTTCATGTGATCTATGGAGCAATCATGTATTACAAATACGAGCGATAAGGTGAAAGGTAACTACGACAAAGCTTTTGAGAATATCGTCAGACTGCGCGTGATGTCCGTCCTGATGGCCAATGAACAATATGATTTCAATGGCTTCAAGGAATTGATGGGAGTAACTGATGGCAATCTCTCTTCACATCTGCGAACTTTGGAGAAACAAGGTTATGTGGAAGTCGAAAAGTCATTTGTCGGGCGAAAGCCGCAAAGTAACTACAGTGCGACAACAGCAGGAAAAGTAGCCTTTCAAAATCACCTTAATTATCTTGAAAATTTAATCAACCAAAATAAAGAGTAAAAAAATTTTAAACATATACTTTGAAAAACAAAGTACTTTAAACTAAATAGGATATAGAAAATCAACAATTATCTAAAGAGATAAAACCTAAAAATCTCCTGCTAGCAGCGCTATTGGGAGCTTTCTTGCCATTTGCGCTTTTGGCAATTATCATTCTGACCAAAGAAGACGTTTTTGAGACATGGATGATATTTCCGCTCACCATCATCCCTGCAGGAGGGGCTTTTGGTGGGTTGTTTTTCTACCTGATGGGTTTCCAATGGTTTCCGGAAGGAAATCGTAAACTGATTGCTGTAATTTTTAGTACGCTATTCTATTTTGTAATTCTTTGGATCAGCTCAGTTTTGGCATTTTCGATTACAGGTCATTGGGATTAAGTAATATTAAATTTTAATTTAACAACAAGGCACAAAGCACATGATGAAGCAATCCATTATTTCACTTCAAGATCAGCCAGCTGAATTGGAGAAATTGTACAGAAAAAATAAAGTTGCATTCCGGCAAGAGTTCACAGCTAATTATGATCAAATCAAAGATCAACCTTGGGCAGAATTTTGGCAAGAAAGATTGAGCTATGATGCGGAATCCATTACTTGGGGGAGTTTCAAAGAATGGAGATTTGTGGTTATAGCAGCATTGATCGCTGGCATTTATGCAAAATTCCCTGCCATTTTTGATTTGAAAGAAGACTTCTTTTATCCGAGAAATATTGGCTTTTTGGTCTTTCCTTTTTTGACAGCCTACTTCGCTTGGAAAAATCAATTAAGTGAAAAAATCATAGCCACATTAGCTGTCATCTTGGGGATTTCGATGCTGTATATCAATGTCCTTCCCGCAAATGAAACAAGTGATACATGGGTTTTGGTGTGTATGCATCTGCCTATTTTATTGTGGGCTATTTTGGGCTATTCTTTTGTAGGGAAATCGTCAATTTCGGGTAGATTGGCCTTTTTGAGATACAATGGAGACACGGTCATCATGGGTGGGCTTCTGCTCTTGGGTGGAGGAATTTTGACAGGAGTTACTTTAGGGTTGTTTAGTTTGATAGGCTTGAATATTGGGGAGTTTTATATGAATTACATCGCTGTGTTTGGGTTGGCCGCAGCACCGCTTGTCGCAACGCAACTCACGCAAAGCAATCCTCAATTGATCAACAAAGTCTCTCCGGTAATCGCCAGAATTTTCAGTCCTTTGGTATTGGTGATGTTGGTTATTTACCTTGGTGCTATTGTCTTTTCTGGAAAAGACCCTTACAATGACAGAGAATTCCTCTTATTATTCAACGTCTTGTTGATCGGAGTGATGGGCTTGATATTCTTCTCAGTAGCAGAAACTTCTGCTGGAGAAAAGAGCCGCTCAGCAATCTGGATTCTTAGTCTGCTTTCATGGGTGACTATCGTTGTCAATGCCGTGGCATTGTCTGCCATCGCATTTAGAATATCTACTTGGGGTTTCACGCCAAACAGAACTGCCGTGTTGGGAATCAATATCCTCATGCTGATTCATCTGCTTCGTGTTTCCAAGACCTTAATCCAAGTAATCCGAGGTAAAGAACCTATATCCAAAATCGGTAAAAGTATCGTTGAATATTTACCTATCTATGTGATTTGGGTGATCTTGGTGGTGTTCACTTTCCCTTTGATCTTTGGATTCTGATAGGGGGTTTTTACCACGGATAAACACAGGTGAACACAGTTTTTCTGTAACCACAGAAAAGCGTATGAATTGGAGGGTAAATTCAGGGAAATTTACTCCTTTCAAAACGTTCCTCTGCGGTTTCATTTTTTGTTTAACCGCAGAGGAACGCGAAGTGACGCAAAGAAAAAAAGGTATTTCATTAAAACTCTTTAAGTCCCATCGGGACGACCGACATCCTAACGGTAGGTTTCAACCTACCGACAAAAATCGTTATCACCACCCCAAAGTCCCTTCGGGACGAACGATATAAACGCCTAAATGCTTCGATACCAGCCTTCAACCCAACTGAAAAATCGAAAAACTTTTAATTTTCCTCAAACTAAAAATACCAAGTATAAACAAACAGAATTGTGCTTTAAACAGAAAAACATGTAGATAAACCGTACTATAGAGTAAAAAGCACTTTAAATTTTTTCAAATATTTTAAACTAAAAACTTGCTTCTTTCTTTATTGTAAACAGCTTTATTAGTGGTCAAACTTTTAGAGTTATTAAAATCATATTTTAACCAAAATAAAATTTGTTATGAGTAAGAAGTTATTAAGTTTGTGTTTGTCAGCACTGTTTTTAGTACCATTTGTTGTTATGGCAGATCTTTGTGACGCAACTCCAAAAGCAGGAAAAATTTATGAAGCCGGGTGGTGTTATGAGGAGTTTAATAGGTGTTACAAACTTCCAGAAGGTGTGGAAGATGGAGATTGTTTTATTGAAGTATAAAGAAATAATTTTAAAATTGTAAATTAACCCACAGCTTTCTTAAGCTTTGGGTTTTTTAAAGATTAATATATGAAAAATGCCTTTAAGTGGATATTTATTTTTGTGATATTCTTTTCATGCAAGCAAAGTCAAGATTCGGAATCTGAAACAGTAAACTCGATTGCTCTAGTCCCAGTCAAGGAGGTTTCAATTGATTTGGGAAACACATTTCCGAAACTACACGGTAATCCAATATTTCTAAATGATGGAGGTCGTCCTTACTTTTTTATTCAAAGTATGAAAGGAATAGGAAAATTTGACCTTCGAAAAGGTGGGGAAGCTGTTGAAATATTGGAGTTAGGTAATATCAATGGTTATGTAACCCCATACGAGTCTGGATATACCTATATTACTCCATTGGAGAATAATAGATATTTGTCATATCATAATAATCGAGCTGAACTCTATTTAATAGACAATAACGAGATCAAGTTTAATACTAAGATTTCTAAATATGACCCAGAGTCTTTTTTGTTATCAGCAGGGGTTTACAGATCTATGGACTTTAATGAAGGGGTGTTTTATGGATTATATGATCTACCATATATTTATGCGGGGCCACCTTTTAAGTATGAAGACTTGACTCAATTGGTGATGTCTTTGAATGTGGATCAGCAGAAAGCAGAAAAACTTTTTCAGCTACCGGAAACTTACCTGATGAAGAATGTGAATATTTTAGATATGATTATTTCTTTTGTGAAAAATCCTGATACTGGTGAGTATATTATTAATTTTCCGGTTACAGACGAAATTTATATTACGAAAGATTTTGTAGAAGTTGAGCAACTCACCCTTTCACCCAAGAAGGATTTTGTTGATATGTCAAATAGAAAAGGCGAGAGACCTGGTGAATGGAAGAAGGAATATTATACAGGTAATGCTTTTCGAACAGTGTATTATGATCCATTTAGAAAACTGATCGTCAGACATTATAGAAAAGCCTTATCCGAAAATGAATTTAATAGGATTAGTCAGGATTCCTTCAAAATGCTCGATGAAAAGCATGAAAACAGGTTATTGTTTTCAGATCTGGAAGGTAATATTCTAGGGGATATTGATGTGTCGGCATTTAATCATTTCTACATGCATTTTGCAGAGGAAGGGATGTATATTTTGAATGATACCGATTTAATAGGGGAAGAAAACATGACTTTTACGCTCTTTGAGATTAACCTTAATTAGCAATAAAATAATTGAATGCAAAAATTCTGGCTTTACGCATCATTATTATTGACAATTGTTTCCTGTAAAACAGAAACTGCCAGCAATGATCCCAATGTTTTTATAGTAGATTTCAATAAAGAGATTACCATCAAATACTCTGAGCTTTTTGATGCTTTTGAAATCGTTCAGTTAAAACCACTTACACCAATAGGAAGTCTGGATCAATTGATTTATAGTGAAGATCAAATTATTGTAGTCGATCAGACGGTCAACAAGATGATTCATATATTTTCCAAATCGGGGGACTTTTTGGCCGAAATCAATAACAAGGGAAATGGTCCAAGTGAATTCATAAATCAAAGAGGAGTCAGGTTGTCTAAAAACAAAGAGGAGATATATTTTTATTGCCCCATCAATAAGAAAATTTTGATCTATGGATTAGATGGAGTATTCAAAAATGAGTATTATCTAAAAGACTTTTTATCAGTTGGGGATATGTTTGTGGTAGATGATGGGATTGTGCTTGTTGATTTTGTCCAAGATGATAAAGATAAGAAACTCATTTTTCTGGAAGATGATTTTATCAATTATCATTACCTAAAATACCCAAAAGAAGGTGCTCGTGAATTTGAATTTGAGGGCGGAAAGTCAGATTATTTTTTCCAAGGAACTGAGGAGATTTATTATAAAGAGATTATGCAGAACAATGTTTTCCGTATTCTAAAAGATAAATCAATTGAGTGCATAAGCATTGACATTGGTGATAAGGGTTTAAAAATGGGAAAAAATCGAACATATTCATTCCAAGAGATTTTTCAGGAGCAGATATTTCAAGATGCCTTTATTATGGGTGATGGTTTGGTGGACCTAGGGGATTACATTTTGATGGGTTTGTGGCAAGCTGAAAATTTTCAGATGATCATATCTGAGAAAGAAACCCAAAAAGCAGTTTTGCTTCGGACACTCGAAAATGATATGGATGGCATTTTGAAATGGGGACCTTTTACTAATTTTGATTCGCCTGGCTATTTTGTGTACCCCATTAATTATCATTTTCTGAATTCTATTATTGATATGGATAGTTTACCTGATGAGAAATACAAAAGTGAGATAAATAAAATAGGTGATGCCGATGCAGAAGATATTATCCTGCTAGTTTATAAATTAAAGCCTGATATCAACATCAAGTTTTGAGAAATCAATTTGGTTTCTTGTTTTTAATTCCCCCTCAGTATGTTATTCTATTCTTTGCGTCTTTTTTAACCGCAGAGCAACACAAAGTAACGCAAAGAAAAAAGGTGTTCCCAAAAATCCCTTTAAGTCCCATCGGGACGAGCGACATTCTAACGGTAGGTAGGTTTTAACCTACCGACAAAAATCGCTACCACCACTCCAAAGTCCCATCGGGACGAACGATATAGATGCGGAAGAATCAAATCTTCAATCAATTGAAAAACCAAAAAATTCTTAATTTTTCACAAACTAAATAATCATGTGTAAACAAATAAAGTAGCAATATAAACAGGTCGAATATGTAAATAACCTGCGAATTGAAGAAAAAAATGCTTTAAATTTTTTCAAATATTTTAAACTAAAAATTTGCTTCTTTCTTTCTTTCTTGGAAACAGTTTTATTTGTGGTCAAACTTTTAGAGTCATTAAAATCATATTTTAACTAAAACAAAAAGTGTTATGAAAAAGAAAATTTTATTCAGTTTGTTAGCGGGAGTGATGGCGCTTACATGGAACCCTATTGAGTCTTCGGCTGAAGCTAGTTGTGAAAATCATCGTTGTCATTCGGTTGGAATGGGATACTGTTTGCCAGGTCATCAAATTAGTTTGAGATCTAGTTGTGCATCAGAATTAGCCTGTTTAATAGGCGAAGGTTGTGATTGGACTTTAGACATTGATGTGGATTTTGAGTAGATCTAATGCTCAATTTAAAATTTAATATGAACAAAATTATCACCTGAATTCTTTGGGTGATAATTTTTACTTGATTAGAACTATGAAATATTTGCTTGTTTTAGTTTTAGCACTCAATTTTTTGAGTTGTAGACAGAAATTCCCAGATGAAAAAATTAAAATTTCATCTTCTATTGCTGACGATATAGTCAACTCAATTATTCTAGAAAAGATTTATTTTGATAGTACAAACTTATTCGGCAAGGGGAATTCATTTCTATTGGATGACCAGCTTTTTTTTCTTGACAAACTCAATTCTCAACTACTGAGATTCGATGCTGAGGGTCATTTTATTGATGCGCTTATTACCAAAGGTGAAGGCCCTTCTGAAATACAGCGGTTTGAGAGTTTTGCGATGAATGGTGATTTCAAATATTTTTTGAGTGGATATACCATCTATGAGTTTGACAGGAATAATGAACTTTCGCAGAGAACTATCTTGGACTTTTACCACAACAGTTCTTTGAAGGAGATTGAATCTAATCCGCAGCCAAATGATCCTGGGATTTATGAAGTGAAATATGTAAACAATGAAATATTTGTACGAGACGGGAAATTCTATACAAAAATAGAGACCTCTAACCCAAAGCTAAATTTCTTGATGCATAACAAGTACTATCAGGAAACTGCCAATTATGGTGAGTTTGATTTGAAAACCGGAAAGATTTTAAGAGTACTTGGGAAAAAGCCAGCTATTTACCTCAATTATAAGCATATCCCCCATTTTGATTTCTATTATCATGATATCGCAAATGAATATATTTACCTAAGTTTTGAGCCAGACTCTTTGATCTACATAGCCGATAAGGATTTTAATTTCAAAGAAGCCTTTGGAGTAAGTGGGGTAGGTATGTTGCAAGATTACATCCAAGTCAATAATTTGGAAGACTATGATACCTACTGGAGGCCAAATCGCGCACAAAAGGGTTTTTACAGGTATATTAAATATATTCCTGAAGATGATATGGTTTTTAGAACATATACAATAGGTGTTTCAGATAGAACTAGCTTTGACTACGGAGATAACCCTCAACGAATGCAGATTTATAAGGGGAAGGTGCTGATTGGAGATGTAGAAGTTCCTAATTATTTTAAAGTAATAGGAAAAATAGGGGATTACTATTACGCAGATGGATCGGATGAAAATCCAGATAACGAAGAGATTATAGTTTATAAATTTAAATTGGAATAGTTATGAAAGGTTTATCAAAAGTAATGGTGATAGTAATATTGAACACAATAATGTGTTTTCATCCAAACAATATAGAAGCTGGTAAGACTTGTGAATATGCGAGATGCCATGAAAAATATAATAATTGTGAGCCAGGGAGTGAAATCAGTTTTAGAAAAAAGTGTGATACTATCCGTTGTTATGTTGGAGAGACTTGCAGTATTGAATTTCAGTGGGGTGAGGTTGCTCCAAACTAAGGTTACTTATATTTCGGCTACCAGTCAATTTCTACCTTTTTAAATTGTATTGAAATGCGATTATCTCTTTTATATATTACACTTTTAATATTTGTGAGTTGTAAGCAAAAGGTTCAAAGTGTTGATGATACCATAATTATTACTTCGTCCAAGGTAGGTGAAGAATTAATTTCAACAATCAATTTAGAATTGCTTGAATTTGAGTATGATGAGCCTGTCGGGATTGGATTAACTTTACTGCATAATGAAAACTTTTATTTTATTGATAGATTGAGTACTCAGATTTTAGAGTTTGACTTTGAAGGGAATTTTAAGAGGAAACCGATCACCAAAGGGGAAGGTCCATCAGAGATTCAAAGATTTCATACTGTTTATTTTGGGAAAGATCAATTCTATTTTATCTCTGGATATACTGTCTCCGTTTTCAATAAAGATTTTAACCTAGTGAGACGGTTTGAGTTGGATTTCGAACATGGGAGTACGCTACACGAAATCGAGCATAACCCTACACCTGATAATCCTGCAGTATATGAACTTAAATACTGGGGCAATCAAGTTTTTGAAAATAACGGGTTTTTTTATGTAAAAATTGAATCAAGTAATCCCAAGTTCAATGGTTATGACCACAGAGAATATTATTTGTATGGGGGAACCTATGGAGAATTTGATCTCAAAACTGGAAAGGCTACAAGGGTATTGGGCAAAAGACCACCTGTGTATTTAAATTATAGTCATATCACATATCTTGATTTGTATTATCATGATGTTCATGAGAAGGAGATTTATTTGAGTTTTGAACCAGATTCATTGATTTACATAACCGATATGGAGTTTAATGTAAAAGAGGCTTTTGGTGTAAAGGGAATTGGTATGCATCAGGATTATATAGAAACTAAGCATCATGAAGAAGCAAGTAACTTGGTGTTTAGGATGAATAAAATACAGAAAGGATATTATAAGTATGTCAAGCATTTCCATGAGGATGGCATTACTTTCAGGACTTATACTTTAGGTATTCCAAATGATACTGTCCTAGAGCATGGTACAAATCCACAAAGGATGCAGATTTATAAGGATAAAGCATTGGTTGGTGATGTAGAAGTTCCCACTTCTTTTGCAATCATAGGAAAAATAGGTGATTATTATTATGCTGATGGTTCTGGTGGAAACCCTAATAATGAAGAGATTATAGTTTATAAATTTAAATTGGAATAGTTATGAGGAGTTTTTTTACATTGCTTGGATTGTTGTTGTTTTCTTTGGGAGCTATTGGGCAGACATATACTTTTGCTGTCAAGCGAGCAGCTGATGCTGCACCAGTAAGTTATGCTCATATACAAATCGGCAATTCTCTTCAAGGCGTTGTGACGAATTTAGAAGGAATGGGTACGCTGACAGTTTCTTCCAAATACTCAGATGACGAGATCAAGGTGTCATTCATGGGATATGAGGTCAAAATACTACAAATCAGACAACTTAAAAGAGACCAAATAAATGAGGTATTATTAGAAGAGAATGATATTGAGCTGAGCGGAGTCTCAGTAGTGGATATTGGCATTAGCCCATCTGATTTTTATCTCAAGACTATGGAAATGGTCGATAAGACTTTCTATACCAAAAGCTACACAGGACTAGCAAGCTATTCTGAGCAAGTCATAGAAGATGGAGAGCCAACTTTCGCTTATGAAATGGAGATATTGTATGATGCTCAAGGATTTCGAAAAGCTACTGGGAAAAATCAATATACCAACAATGATGATGTATATTTTAAACAACTTATCAACGTAGATGGTGAGCAAAAATATTCGTATGCTAAAGTTGGGGAACTTGTGGGTTTTGATTTTCCATATGGACCTCCAGATCAGATCCATGATGCTTTTATCACCGAGTTTTTATCTAAAAAGAGTTGGTTCGAAAGACTTACGCTACATAATCCAGAAGTTAAGGTTATTTCTAATTGGAGATTTGAAGATTTACTTGAAAATGAAGGAGAGAAATTTGTCAAGCTGGCTAGTAGAGGAAGCAAATCAGAGATTGTTTATTTGATTAACATTGATACTTATCATGTTAATGCTATTGAAGCAAAAATTCTTAAAGCGTCCTCCTCTCATCGAAATATCATGGGATACTACCATCATGGAGAAATTGATATTAGAATTGATTACTTTGTGGTAGATGGGTTATCTTACGTGAAGCAGGTGGAAATAAGTGAACTAAAAAGGATAGGTAATTCTCCAGAGCTTGGAACAAAAAGGGTTGCTGTTAAATTAGTTTTTCATGAACATACCAACGAAAAGCCTGATAAAAAGAAGAAGGTTGATATTGATTTTATTGACGATGTTGTGATGAAGAAAGGAAATTAATTGTATCCGTCCGATAAACCCCATATTTTCTGATTACTGTTTGGGTTGTAATCTTGCGTCATGAAAAAGATTAGCAACGACGAATATTACAAGCTGTTCACCAA
>NZ_BMFD01000007.1 GCF_014637795.1 Belliella aquatica
GTAAGTTGCTCCTCAGCAGAGCTTACGTCCTCTTCGAATCTGCATGGCATGTTAAGAAATTTTTCAACAAAAGTCACCAACTATTTTTGACCACATTACCAAAAAAAAGCTCCAACTTTCCAGCTGGAGCTTCCGGTGTAAACCAACTTGTGGTTTCAAAATATTTACAAATATCAATTTTGCGAAAGCAAAATATCCATTAATATCTTTTATACATAATTGTTCAACATCACTGGCATCACCAACATCAAGATGTCTTCGTTGTCTGATTTGTCAGAAGGAACGATCAAACCTGCTCTGTTTGGTGCTGAGAATTGAAGTGTAACTTGCTTAGAAGAAATATTATTTAACATTTCTACCAAGAACTTCGCATTGAATCCGATCTCGATATCCTCGCCATCGTGCTCACAAGACAATCTTTCGTTTGCTTCGTTAGAGAAATCTAAATCCTCAGCAGAAATCTGTAACTCACTACCTGCTAACTTCAATCTCACTTGATGAGTAGTCTTGTTGGCATAAATAGCTATCCTTCTCAAAGAACTCAAGAACTCAATTCTATCTATTGTCATGTGGTTTGGATTATCCACAGGAATGACATTTTCATAATCAGGGAAGCGCTCGTCTATCAATCTACAGATCATCTTGATACTACCAAAATTGAAATATGCATTGGAACTGTTGAATTCAACAGTCACAGGCACATTTTCAGAAGGAAGTGTAGATTTCAAAAGGTTAAGTGCTTTTCTTGGAATAATGATGCTTGCCGCATCAGGAGAAGCGATATCGACTCTTCTATATCTCACCAATCTATGTCCATCAGTCGCTACAAATGTCGCGTTGGTACTGCTTAGGTTGATGTAAACACCAGTCATTGCAGGTCTCAATTCGTCATTGCTTGTTGCAAAAATTGTATTGCTGATTGCGCTGCTCAAAACTTCTGTTGACATGTCTACAGTCGTTGCATTGCTAACTGTTGCAATCTTAGGGAAGTCTGTGGCATTTTCACCTGCAAGCTTGTATCTACCATTGTCAGAACTTATCTCAATGCTATAAGTCTCGTGGTCAATACTAAATGTAACTGGCTGCTCAGGCAAATTCTTAAGCGTTTCAATCAAAATCTTTGCTGGAACAGCGATATTCCCATCTTCTTTTGCCTCCACGTCAATTTCAGTCATCATGGAAGTTTGCAGGTCAGAGGCAGTTACGGTTAGTTTTCCTTCTTTGATTTCAAAAAGAAAATTCTCCAAAATAGGAACTACAGGATTGGTAGTTACTACCCCGTTAATCGCGGAAAGCTGCTTTAAGAGCGCAGAAGAAGAAACAATAAATTTCATATCGAATAGCTTATTTTATGTCGAAATATTATAACAGGGTAAATTTAGAAATAAAATCATAAAGACAGCTAATGACTCGGATTTTCATTGAAAAAAAGTAGTGGAAAGGTAGAATTTAAAAGGATGAAGGAGGAAAAGCTTCTCGCGAAGATTTCAAAGGAGCAAAGGAATGATGAGGAATTTTAGGAGTGGCAGAAAATAGGCTACTAAAACCCGAAAGAAAATATCAAAAATGTAAAACAAAAAAATTTTAGAACAATGAACCTGCAGCTTAAAAGCTTATTGATTCATCAGATTTTTGATATAAACCCATTCAAATCCTAAATGAACAAACTACGAAGTAGTTAAACTTTTCAATAGCCGTGGGTTTTAAACCCACGGAAAAAAAATTATCGACAATCCACAACCCCGAAAGGGGTTGAACTCCTTTAATTGAAAAAAGTATCAACTATTTTCAGGACGTAATACGAAGGAGAGATCAATAGCCCTAAAATGATTAACCTTTTTGTGAATGAGAATTCGACCCTTTCAGGGTCGGAAGTTGGTAGTGACTTTGTCATTTATTCCCACGGGTTTCACCCGAGGCTATTGAAAGGTTTGACCACTTCGTGGTCGGTGAATCGCATAAAAACCGATGTATCTAACCTCTTTCAAGCCGTCGAACTTTTCAATATTTCGATTTTATAATCTGACAATCAAAATAAACATTTCAACTTTTCCCCTTTGCACCTCTCCTACTTTTACGAGCAAACATCCACATTAAGGAAAGCAAACCCATGATGAAAACAGGCAAAATCACATTAATCAGCTGCCATTTGGTTTTTTCTTGACTGACCTTTACCTTATTTAAAGGCCTAATTTGGTATTGTTTCGTTCTTGTCGCAATGATGCCATCTGGCTCGACCAAGTATGAAATCATGTTTTGAAGCAATAAGCGATTGGCGTATTGAGTATCGGAAAAAGGATCAATACCCAAGGGTAAAGGTTCCCCACTGCGTGGATCGAAAGAACTCTCGAAAAGGTCTCCTGTTCCAGCAACTAAAACCCTTCCTTCTTTTCCTGATTCTAAAAAGCTTTCTTTCAAAACTCCATCAGGCAAAAATCTATTTTTGAATACAGAGGTGAATTCGCCTTCCAATAAGTAGAGTAAAGGCAAATTACTAAGTCCAAAAGACTCCAAGTCCGGACCATTTTCCATATCCTGAAAAGCTACTCTTACCGGCGCGGTCAACTTTCTGCTAAAATCAGAACCGAAAATAAGAGGTGTTTTCTTAATTCCATCTGCTTTTACAGTATCCAAACTTGACGTAAATCTAAAAATTACTTGATCAAGCCCTTTGGTCACGGGATGCTTGGCCATCCTTCCAGCAGCAATATAAAATGGCCAAGGCAATGGCACCAACTGCTGCTGATCACCAAAATTCCCAGCCATCACAGGATAATATCCAAAATTCATGTCTTGAACAAAATCCTTATTCACTCTGACGCCATAGCGAAAAAGAAGCTGTTCCAAACCATTTTCAAATGGCATTGCAACAGTCCCTTCACCACCTGCTTCATCCAGATTATATGCGAGTGAATTTGGGAGAATAATCAAATTTCCGCCTTTCATCAAATACTGATCTACGAGGTAAATCTCCCTTTCATCATAGGCTTCTTTTGGGCCGGAAATAATCAAAACATCGAAAGGATCTAAGTCATCCACTTTTTTGGCTTGATCCAGTGGAATTTTGAACACCTCAAAATCTTCCACCAAGGCCTCCACAATTCCAAACCCATCATCACCTTCCAACTCACCATTGCCCATCAACATGCCGACTGCATATTGTTGCTTACTGACAAGTTTACGGATGGCATTGATCAATTCAAATTCAAGATTTTCGACAGAGTTATTTAATATCTCGTCAGGCGACATCCCTTTTTCACCTTTCAGAATCAACGCTCCAGTCTCGTACTCAGGATCCTTGACAAGCACGCCAGGAAAAATCATTTTTGTCTTTTGACCCCCATCTTCTGTGACAAACAAATTGGTGGGTTGTATTCCATATTCTGTCAATGCCACTACAAAATCCTCCTGTTCTGCCTGAGGCAAAGTCAAAGGATCTAAATAGTAAAAACTAATTTTCTGAGAACTGTAAGCATTGAATGTTCTAACTGTTTGTTCGATCGATCTTTGTAATCTTCGCATCCCTCCAGGCAGGTTTCCGGAGAGCAAAATTTCCACTTCGAGAGGATCTTCCAAGTTCTCCAATACCTCAATAGTTGCAGGATGTAGCGAATATCTTTTTTCTTCTGTCAAGTCAATTCTAAAATCAATCAGACTAAAAAGCACATTAACGACAACGATGGTCAGGAGGATGACACCGAGTATTTTGAGGATTTGCTTGCTGCTCTTATTTTTCATTTTCTTCGAATCAAAATAACAGTCAAACCTAACATCAATATCATGATGGAGAGAAAGTAAGCTACATTTTGCGCTTCGATCACACCCCTACTCATACTTTCATAGTGGTAGCTCAAACTCAACTCCTCCAGCAAAAGTGCAAAGGAAGACATCACTTGCAGCTGCACCAATGCCGTCAATCCGAAGTAAAGCAAGAAAATCATAAAAACTCCCCAAATAAATGCGATGATCTGATGACTTGTCAATGCGCTGGCAAAAATCCCAATGGAAGCGAAGACCGCCCCAATCAGCAATAGCCCAATCCAAGATCCAAAGAATCCAGCATGATCAATATTCCCTACAGGTTCACCTAGCTGCACAATGCTGTAATAATAGACTAAAGTGGGCAAGACTGCGATAAAAACCAGTGTAAAAGCAGCTAGAAACTTCGCTAGTATAATTGCCAAATCTCCTAGTGGTGAAGTTCTCAGAATCTCCCAAGTCCCTGATTTCCTTTCTTCCGCAATCATTTTCATCGTGGTCGCAGGAATCAAAAAGGTGAAAACATAAGGTGTATAGACGAATAGCGGCTCCAAATCTGCGAAACCATAAGCCAACACTGAAGAGTCAGGAAATACCCAGACCATCAAACCAATGGAAATCAAGAAAACAGCCAAAATCAGGAACCCCGATAGGTTTCCGAAAAACGCGTTGATTTCTTTCCAGTATAATGCGCGCATCAATTATTTACTTTGGGTGATTTGTTGAAAAATAGATTCCAAATTCTTTTCCTTTTGCTGAATGCTAATCAAATTCAACTCTTTTTCTTGTACGATTTGAAGCAAAGCCTTCCTGCCTATACTGCCATCTTCAACGAGAATCGAAACAGCAGATTGCTTGTCGGGCACAAATTCAACTTTTCCAATCCCCTCAAACCAAGCCAATTCTAAAGGCTCTTCTGTTTCTAAAGTCAGTGCTACTTTACCAGCTTCAGACTTCAGGTTGGATAAAAGGTCAGAAGCTACGATCTTTCCTTTGTTGATGATGACTACTTTTTCGCAGATGGCTTCCACTTCCTGCATGATGTGTGTGCTGAGAATCAGGGTTTTTTCCTTGCTGATTTTCTTGATTAGCGCACGTATTTCCACCAATTGGTTGGGATCAAGACCTGTGGTCGGTTCATCTAAGATAATCACCTCCGGATCATGGATTAGTGCTTTGGCCAAACCGACACGCTGTCGATATCCTTTGGAAAGTTGATGGATCTTTTTGTGTGCTTCTACCTCCAAACCACAAAGCGGAATCAATTCATCGATTCGCTTTTTTGCTTGCCGCCCCTTTATCCCATAAAGTCCAGCGATAAATCCCAAAAACTCCTTTACATACATCTCCAAATACAATGGATTATGCTCTGGAAGATAGCCAATCAACTTGGAAACTTCCTTGGGAGATTGTAAAACCGAAATACCATTGATCAGCACATCGCCTTCATCGGGAAGAAGAAAACCTGTGGCAATCTTCATGGTGGTAGATTTCCCAGCGCCATTAGGACCTAAAAAACCCAAAACCTGCCCTTTTTCAGCCTCAAAAGAAACTTGATCTAGGGCTTTTTGCTGTGCATAGATTTTGGTTAGATTCTGAACGATCAGGGACATAGTCGATTGATAAGGAAATTCTCCGACGAAGTTAAGCAGATGTAGGGAAGTAGCAAAAAATATAAGAAATGAGTTTATTGAGAGTTTTAATGATCAAGTCAACTAAAGCAAGGGTTTATCAAGGGCTGATTAGGAATAGATAAATTGTCATCGTAAATATTCTACCATCATTGCAAAGCAGCCATATGTTTCATAAGTACCAATACCTTTGCCTGAACCAAAATAGAACGCAGGCGAAATTCGGTTCCCTTTGGTGTTTTGAAAAGGAATTTTAATACTCGTGATTTTTCCATATTCATTAGGTATAGCATCAATCACGAAATAACAACCTTTATAACCTTTTGGAATAACAATTTCATCTTGAAGTAAGTCAAATCTACTCCAAGCATTGATTTTATCAATTTTATAAACTGCATTGCTTTCACCTACATCAAAAAAATCATCTGATGAATAGATTTTACCATCCTTTGGCTTTCTAATTTCATTAGAAACAAACCACCTAAATCTGATTCTTAATTCACTCCCAGCAAATTCACCAAAATAGACCCAAACATTTGAAATAATTCTATCTTTATTGTCTTTAAAGTTCAGATAAGATGCAAATCTCAAATTTGAAACTTTCTCTGGATTGCTCGATCTTAATGATATTGGTTTTTCAATAGAAGAAATGGTATCACCAAGATAAACAGGAACCAGCTTATCTGAACTAATTGTGTATGAATCTAATTCAAAAACCCTTGGATTCAAATAAAAAACCTTTCCTTCATAAATATCTTTTGAATTAATATCCAAATCTTCGAAACCAATTGCTGACAAAATAAAATCAGAATTTGATGAAATGGCGGTTTCAGGTAATTCAATGATTCCTTTGCTATCAGAGGCTACTCCTTTTCCTTCAGATTTTTGAATTAACAATACATTTGGAATAGGTATGGAGTCTTCCTGAGATACAATTTTAAATGATACCTGACCAAAACTAAAAAATGAAATAAAAATAAAATGTAGTAAAATAATTATTCTTTTAAGCATAATTCATAGATTAATTCATCAATAAAACATCTTAGTCAATATAAATTTCAATTTAGCATATTACTTTTTAGTTGAAAAATTCATTTTGCTTATTATCTCCTTTTTCGATGACTAAAATAGATTTCACCAACTCCTGCATTGCTTTACCAGATTTGGTGGCTACTTCTACTACATCATCATGTGCAAAGAGCTTGTTGTCAGTTGGATTGCATTCATTGGTGATAACTGAGATGCCGAGAACTTTCATATCCATTTGATTGGCAGCAATGACTTCTGGAACTGTACTCATGCCGACTGCATCACCACCCAAAGTTCTGTAATATTGGATTTCTGCTTTGGTTTCTAGACTTGGACCAGTTACACCTGTATAAGTACCTTCTCGTAGGTTGATCTGTAAGGATTTTGCTTTTTCCTTCGCTAAATTTCTCCACTCTAGATCATAAGGCTCACTCATATCGGGAAACCTTACTCCAAAATCTGTAGCATCTTTGCCTCTGAGTGAATTTGAAGGAAACTTGTCGATATGATCTGTGATCAGCATCAAATCACCCACTTTGAAATCAGGATTTAAGCCACCCGCAGCATTGGATACGACCAGATTTTTTACTCCCAGCAAACTCAAAACTCTTACAGGAAACACGGTCTCGTCCAATTCATAGCCTTCATAGTAATGAAACCGCCCATTCATTACCCAGATCCATTTCTCACCAACCTTACCCAGCATCAACTCGCCTGAGTGACCAGCAACAGTAGAAACAGGGAAATATGGAATCTGACCATAAGGAATGGAAACAGCTTCTTCCAAAACCTCTACAAATCCACCCAAACCAGAACCCAATATCACCAAAGTGTCCGCTCGTTGGTTAATTTGAGATTGAATGTATTCAGCGGCGGCTTTTGCTTTTTCGAGGTAGGTCATGGGGAAAAGTTAAAAGGTTTTAAAGTTGTAAGGTTAGAAGGTTTTTGGTTAGCGATAAATTGGGGGATTGGATGAACTTATCCGGGGTGGATTGTGAGACTGTTATTTCGATTTGTCCTCACTCTTCCTTCATCCTTCCTCCGTCATCCTTTCCTTTACCTTTTCCCTTCCCAAGGGACGAAGACTATTTTCTTTGTTTCGAAAAATTCTTCGGTGAAATAGTCATCCAGGTGATAGGTTACGTAGCTTACATCTCTTTCTTCCATTTCCTCATCGATATCACCGCCTTTTAGAAGGAAAATGCCATTTGGAAATTCGTTGAAATCTTCTTTTTTGAATTTCCCTTTAACCCATGGGAGGAAATTGGCAAAGCGTGTTACTGCCCTGCTGACTATAAAATCATATTTTCTTACCAAACTCTCCGCTCTGACTTGCTGCGCTTCCACATTGGAAAGTTTCAGTTTCTTCACCACATCTTTGACAACGGAGATTTTTTTTCCGATGGAATCTACCAGATGAAAATGGGTATCAGGAAACAATATCGCGAGGGGAATACCCGGGAAACCTCCACCTGTGCCGATATCCAAGACTTTTGTGCCTGGCTCAAATTGCATCACTTTGGCTATGGACATCGCATGAAGCACATGTCTTTCATAAAAATGATCCACATCCTTTCTGCTGATCACATTGATTTTTTCATTCCAATCAGCATACAGATCCTGAAGTTGAGAAAATTGCTCAACCTGCTTTGCTGTGAGGTCAGGAAAATATTTTAAGATGATATCCATTATCGCATTCTATTTTAAGAAAGAACAAAAATAGGCCGAATCTATTTAAATATTTTAATTTTACTATTGTATTATCCGCAATCCGAGTAAGTATCCTTCATTCTTTAAGTTATGCGGAAAACGTCAACAGACCTCCGACTTCAGTCAACAAAAGCTGAAAATCAATTGATTACATTAAATAAATACCAAAAGAAAAAAAGACCTAATACATTTTGTATTCCAAAAGATTACTTAGCTGCCAATTTCTCTGCTTTTGTATCGATTTTATTGACGAGAAATTCTCCTACTTTTTTTCCTTTTGACGCACCATTGACAATTGCCGGCATATAATGAATTCCTCCATACATTCTGCTGATTGCTGCTTCATCTGCAGCCAATCTGAAAGATTTAAATTCACGAACGGGAAGCCCAAAAGCAACTTCTGTGGAATCTACAAAATGGAAATTATCTCCAAATAAACTCGTAAGCGTCTCTGAGGCAGCATTGCTGATGACACTGTGTCCGCTTGTGTATTCTGGGAATGGTGGCGTCTGAAGGACAGGCAACCAATCTTCATCGATGTATTTGTTGATATACGTTTCAGGTCGGATTAGCACACTTCGGTACTTTTCATCCCAACAAGCAATAAATCCATCGAAAACAGCAATTGATGTTTTGGCTAAAGTTTCTGCTGCACCTTTCCAATCCTGCTTTGCAGTCCTAGATGAAATCGCTGCAATCCCCATCCAATGCCCTCCAGGAGTAATTTTCTTCTCTGCAAACATTACATGACCTTTGACATTGACTTTATAAGGATTGCAATCCCAGAAATAAGCAATGTCACTTTGCTCTTTTGTCAAGTTCTTGACCACATTAAAAACTTCCTCTGCCTCTCTGTAAAAGTCACTCCCCTTTTCAGTATCAAATGGCGTTGGAGGTGCAGACTTAAATTGATCAGAGGCTTCCAAAACAAAAGGTCTGATCTTATTCCAATGCGGTTCGATTCCTTCCATATACATCGGGGGAGTAGGCTGCCAGGCATTTGGATCATTGCTGATTGAGTATTTTGGAAAAGACCTACTTTGGTGATAATTATCCTTTTTGGAGTAAGCAATGACATGATCTGCTACACGCTCCCCTAAAGCAAGTGACGCTTCAAAAACATCATTTGGAATACCTTTGGATTTCAGTTCTTTGAAAGCTTTTTCCTTGTGCTCTTGCATCAATTCTTCAGAAAAAATCAATGCTGTTCCCACTTTATAGTAAGCAGCTAGAGAAGCAAGTGGAAGATAAACATTCTCTTCTATTTCAAAATTCGTCTTTTCAAAATCATTCAATTGTCCCATTAGCGTTTGGTATTCTCCCGAACGATCCAATACAGCCACTTCATAAGCCGCAATGGCTGGATAAGCGTAAATTCTACTAGCGACAGGCGGAGAAAAAATATCGTTGATGATGATCTCAGTCAATTTATTCTGCGCCGCAAACTGATAAGAACCGTCACTTATCGCATTGGAGTAGTCTTTTGGCTGGCAGGAATAGAGCATCACTGCTATCGCAAAAACACTAAATATACTTTTCAATAATCTCATTTTCGGATTCTTCAATATTTATTTCAAAATTACGAAATACTTGTTAGAGTGGCAAAGCTTCAATCACTTGACGCTCTCAATTCACGCTCAAGATAACCGGTTTTGCATTATTCCTAACTGCCAAGAGGTGTAATTTACCTTGGATAGTAATGGTTTTCAGCGCTCGATATTCACCTTTTATCTGATTGAAGTCTATGTTCATTTGTTGAAAATAAACTTGTCCATCTTTATAAATAAAATGCGCCATCGGCATCGCATCAGCTCTTCCCAAATCATTCCTAAACCCATAAAATCCTCCAACAGCAAGGATATGTCTTATTCCATCTTTTTCCCAAGTATAGAAATCCTTAATGGGTGCAAATTGACCTTCTTTTGGAAATGGATTGAAATCATAATCTCCTGACTTATTTTTAATCAGTAGACCAGATTGTAAATTTTCCACTTTGTGCTTTGAAGCTTTGTCGAGGATTTTTGTATCAAATAGGTCTTCTGGCTTTTTGATTTGGGCATATTCGACATAGCTCGCATGCTTTTTCTTCACGCTTGGAATTTGCTTGATCAAATCATCTCTCGATGCAAAGGGCACCAACTGCGCTCCCATATAATGAAAGATCAATGGATCTTCCTGTTCATTGCTGTCAAAATCATGGTGATAAAGCCATAATGGTTTCACAACACTCGCTTTCAACTTGCTATTTTCACCAAGATTCCCCAAAAGGATTATTTCTTCTCCTTTATCTTCAAAAGAACTTACAGCATTGAAAAGCCCGGCTTTTTCATCTATAATGATCTGCTCAAAAGTACCTTTTTGATTTTGCTTATATACTTGGACTGCAGTCCACTCTCCTATCAAAACCAACTCCTTTTTTTGATCTCCATCTACATCAATCCATGCTCCTTTTTGTATCATTCCGGGATGAAATGAATCCCCAAAATACTTCCTCGTCTCATCTTTGAAATTTCCTTTTCCATCATTGATCAAAAGATAACTATATGGTTTAGCGCCATAATTACCTGTTACCACCGAAGTAGTCACAAAAATATCTGGAGCACCATCTCCATTGACATCGTGAATCGCGATGGAAGAGGTGTTTTCTCCCAATGGTGGTAATGAATTAGGAGAAAATTTTAAATTCCCCTTACCGTCATTGAGATAAAGGCGATCGAAATTGAATACATGGCCTTGCGGGTTTTCATTTCCTCCACTTCCTACATACAAGTCCATATAACCATCTCCATCAAAGTCGGCAAACTCTGCCACCACATCTTCAGCGGGGCTTAGCATTTCAAAAAAGGAGTTTTCCTGACGGGAAAATGTACCATCTGATTTTTGTAGATAAAGTGCTGATGCTTGGCCTTTTGCTTCTCCAAGGTAAATATCTTCCAAACCGTCATTATTCACATCGCCAACAGCCAAAGCTGGACCTTCGGTAGAATATTTTCTAGGAATCAAATATTCTCGACGCATGTCGTCAAATTCAAGATTCTCCTCGTGCGTCCAATCGATGCCTATGTCAACTACAGTAAAAACATTTTCTTTTTCTAATATTCTAGGAACATACACTTTACCCTCACCTTTCTTCAATAGGTGCTTCTCGTTGATTGTATTTTCATAGAAAACTTCATGCTCAAATGCATTCCATCTGACAAGAACCGAGTCTACTTTTTCCCTTTTCCCCAAACCAAATGTTAGGGTAGTAGATGATCCGGATTGGAAACCTCTGGAAGTACTCAACATCTGATGAAACTTGTCACCTTGTGCATAAACCGTTACCTCTGCACCTATTCCAAAGGAGTTGCTCTGATCACTTTTAAGGTCAATTTGGATGAAATTATTACCCAAAATTTCCTTCGACTTATTCTGATAAATAAAAGCCTGATCATTGATATTGTTGATTATCAAATCTAATGCTCCGTCATTATTCAAATCCGCATAGGCTGAACCTGAGGAATAAGAAACTTGATCTAGCCCCCATTTTGCTGATACACTTTCAAAATCCAAATCCCCTCTATTTCGGAAAGTATAATTCGAAAGTTTCATGGTTGGGAGCAATTCGATCAAGCGGTTATAAACTTCCTCCTCTGTCAGATTTGGATTGGGTGACTGACTGTATTGCACAAAGTCCAGGTCATTTGGTCGCTTGACAATGCCATTTGTGATATGAATATCCTTGTAACCGTCATTGTCCATATCAAAAATCAAAGGAGACCAACTCCAGTCCGTGGCGAATGTATTTGTTAAAAGTCCGATCTCAGCAAAGCGCTGATTGCCTTGATTAAGTTGAAGGTGATTTCTTACATATTGATCCCCATAGCCGAATTTCTTTTTAATATCATAAACTTCCTGTTTGTCCTCACCAATAGATTTCATCCAAATTGTAGGGTCTTCAGGAAGCATGTCTGTAGTAAAAATGTCAGGCAAACCATCATTATTGATGTCATTGATGTCATTGCCCATGCTGTAGCGACTTGTACTGCTGATGTATTCTTTCAGAGATTCTTTGAAAGTTCCGTTCGCTTGATTGATGTAGAGATAATCATCTTCCGTAAAATCATTGGATACATAAATATCAATCCATCCATCGCCATTGACATCACCTATTCCAACTCCCAGACCAAACCCAAGACTGCTTGAAAGAATCCCCGCCTCTGTGGTTACTTCCTCCATTTTCTGCTCTCCTTGAGCGATTAGACTTTTGAAGAGTTTGTCTCCTCCTTTTTCATCTTGATTATTGAATTTGGTATCTGCGTGAGTGAAAACCTCTGGTTTTTTGATGGAATGATTGAGCAAGTACAGGTCTAGATCTCCATCTTGATCATAGTCAAAAAATAATGCATGGGTGGAAAAACCCATAAAATCAACCCCATAAGCAGCAGCACTTTCGGTGAAAGTCAAGTCTCCATTATTGATATAGAGTTTATTTCTCCCTGAAAGCCCTTTGTAATCTCCAACTTGGCAGACATAGATATCTAGCAAGCCATCACCATTCACATCCGCCATAGTCACTCCTGTGGACCAGCCGCCATCGCCTGTCACGCTTGCACTTTGCGTGATATCTTCAAACTGAAAATTTCCTTTGTTGAGATAAAGCTTGTTCTCTCCTTGATTGGAAGTGAAATATATGTCCACCAAACCATCATTGTTGATGTCTCCAACGGCCACTCCTCCTCCATTATAAAAATACAAGTACTCGAGAATGTTCATCTCCTCTGTGGAAACCAAATCATTCTTGAAATCTATGCCTGTTTGCGATGATGGAAGTAAAGAGAATAGCTTCACCTCTTCTTCCTTTTTGGAACAAGAAAGCAAGCCAAAGAAAACTAATGTGATGATATACTTATACATGAATCATTTTATTTTTGTCAACGGTCAACAGCCCACAGACAACAGTATCCACTGTCTAAAATCCCCACCATTCTAGGGGTTTATTATTCTTTACGACCATTAGCATTCTTTGACCTTTGATCTCTACTTCATGCAGGTCTCGGATATCTCCTTCGAGTTTCAATCCATGATTTCTATTTTCGAGGTAGTCGAAGGTCCCATCCCCTTTTCCAATCAAAACCTCCCCATAACTTGCATCATATTGACCTACTTCGGGTTTGGCCCCGGCAAGATTCCCTGCCATGATGATGTCTTGTATTCCGTCACCATTCACATCAGTCACCAAAGCTGTAAACATCCACGATCTCTGCGCTTTTCTCGGTAAAGCTTGAATCTCAAATTGTCCATCGCCCTTGTTCATCATGATAGCAGATGAAGCAAAATTGAATTCCTGAACCACGGAATTTGACAGAGCTTCAGCACCGAAGATATCTTCAAGCGACTCTTTGTTGTAAGTGCTGTACTTCAGATACTTTTTCTTGACAATCGGAATCTGCTTCTCAAGTTCATGTTTCAAAGTATATGGAATATGTCTATCGCCTGACTGCTTCGTATAGATTTGCTCTACACTTCCATTTTGATCAAAATCATTGACAAACATTCTCACTGCGGTTTGGTCAGTTGGTTTGAATCTGCTATTCAGCCCATGATTTCCCAATACAAAATCAGGTTTCCCATCCTTGTTGAAGTCACCGATTTCAATGGTTCGATACCAACCTTTGTAGGCTTGCATTTCGGGCATTTCGATTTTTTCTAATTGCTTACCCGTATTTTTGAAAAATGTCGGCGCCATCCACTCTCCAACTAAAATCAGGTCCTTTTTGCCATCACCATCATAATCCACCAATGCGGCATCTGTCACTAAGCCAATTTCCTTTAGTTGAGGTGCAAATTCTCCTGTCGCATCTTTGAAATTCCCTTGGCCATCATTGACGAGGATAAAACTACTGGCATTCACCCCATAAACAAATGGGATCAATCTTCCGCCAATAAATAAATCCATCGCTCCATCACCATTGATGTCCAATACTTTGACGACAGAAGTACTGTGACGCAAAGATTCTAAACCGCTATTTTCAGCTTTTGTAAAGTTACCTTTTCCATTATTCAGGTATAAGCGATCCGCTAATTCTGCTGTACCGAAAGCCGCTTCATTGCTCCCCGAAGTGACTAATAGATCCAAAAACCCATTTCCATTGGCATCAAAAAATACCGCATCAGTATCCTCTGCTAACTGATCCAAATCAAATGCTTGCTGATTGGATTTGGTGAAGGTTCCATTCGAAGATTGGAGAAATAACTGTCCCGGAGAACCCTTTGCACCACCTAGGTACACATCTTCCAAGCCATCGCTATTGACATCTCCAAAAGTAGCTTTTGGCCCTTCAGTAGAAAGTTTATGGTAAGTCAATCTATCCCGATCAAAATCCACGAATTGATTTTCAACATGGGTAAAATCCAGGATGTTTTTTCCTTTTTGGAATAAATTTCCCACTGGTTTTTCAAAGAAATCAAATTCTTCAGGACGCTCTACTGCATTTTCCCAAGTCAAAGAAAGGAGTTGATTGGCAGTGATTTCTTTGAGCACTGATATTTTTCCATCAGGCCATCTCACTTGAACTTCATCTAGTTTTGAAACCGAACCCAAGCCGAAAGTCAACTTAGGATCCACAGAAGATTGGAATCCTCTGTTTGGCATATTTTCTTGATAAAAAATCTGATCACCTGATTTCAGCCTGATCTGCGTTCCTATGGCAGCTGTATTTCCTGCTTTCCCTATTAATGCTATCTGTAAAAAATTATTTTCTGGATAGAATTCTCTGCTTCTGTTTTTATAGATAATTGCTTCTCTGTTGACATTATTGATAACTAAATCCAAGGCGCCATCATTATTCAAATCTCCATAGGCCGATCCATTGGAGTGAATCGCTTCGCCCATTCCCCATTCATGAATGACATTGGTAAAGACCAAATCTCCATTGTTTTTGAAGGCGTAATTGGAAACGGGATTTACAGGAATCGGGTCAACCAATGCTTTGTAATCTACCCCTTGTTGGGTGATGATTTTTCTTTTAGTTTCTTCATTGTCGATAAAATTCAAATAATCGAGGTCTGTAATATCCTGATAGATTCCGTTTGCTACGAAAACATCCTTGAGACCGTCATTGTCCATATCAAAAAACAAGGCTGCCCAGCTCCAGTCGGTTGCCTCTACATTGGAAAGCCTTCCCATATCGCTGAAAGTACCATCGCCATTGTTGACATGGAGCATATTCCTGTTGTACTGATAGTGATATCCATGCTGAATGTTGAATTGAAACTTGTCCCAGCTTTCAAAAGTGGTCACCTGCTTCAAGCGCTCGATCGGCTCGGGAAGCATGTCTGTCACGAAGATGTCCAAGAAGCCATTGTTGTTCACATCAGCGATATCAGCCCCCATGGATGCCGCACTGGTGGAGCGCATGTAGGATTCCAAACTTTCGGTAAAAGTCCCATCTTGATTATTGATGTAGAGGTAGTCTTTTTCAAAGAAGTCATTCGAAATGAAGATATCCATCCAGCCATCTTGATTGACATCTCCGATGGTAATGCCAAGGCCAAAGCCAATTAAACTTCCATAAATCCCCGCCTCTTCACTTACATCTGTGAACTTGTCTCCGTCATTTCTAAATAATTTATCTCCTCCAACAGGATCTCGACGCGGTCTTTCATTCTGCATTTTGTTGAAGCTTCCTATAGCCGTGTAGCTGTTGTTGAGCAAATACATGTCAAGATCGCCATCGTTGTCATAATCAAAAAAGACCGCGTGGGTAGAGAATCCTTGATCTGCCAAACCATACGCTTCCGCCATTTCGGTAAAGGTTCCGTCTCCATTGTTGATGAAAAGCTCGTTTTGCTTGTTGTCACCAGCCAAATCACCTGAATTACACACATAAATATCCAGCAAACCATCACCATTGATATCTGCCATGGCCACTCCAGTGCTCCATGCTCTCGTGCCTGCGACACCCGACTCATTAGTCACATCTTTAAATTTGAAGTCTCCTTCATTGAGATAAAGCTTGTTTTCTCCTTGATTGGACGTCAAATAAATATCCAAAAGGCCATCATTATTGACATCTCCCAAAGCTACTCCTCCACCGTTATAGAAATTTCGGTAGGTGAAAATATTGAAAGCTTCATCAAACACCAGGTCATTCCTAAAATTTACACCAGAAATGGAAGAGGGGATAGTCTCAAAAAGCACATCCTTCTTCTGCTGCTCTTCTTTACATGAAGAAATACAAACAAGCAGACCAAGTAGGATGAAAACTGTTTTTATATTCAATTTCATGAAGCAATATCTTTAATGTCTTTGACTCTTAAATCCAAAATATCCACACTCACTGCACTCCTGTTTTTGACATACACACGAACCAGTCTGTTCCCATCTATCTTCACCATGGCAAAAGTTCCTTCCGAGTCTTCTACTCTGAAAAACCCCGCACCATAGATTCCTTCAAAGTACGCAACTACATCATCCACCAAATTCTCGGCACTAAATTTCGGGTTAGTTGGAAACCAATCTGCATATTGAAATTCAGCTTGCATGTAAAAAATTTTTTCTTGCTCAAATTTAGGATAAAAGTACATGTATGACATTTCCCCGGATGGTAACTCTGGCTTATATTGAACACGCAGTGCATGTGCTCCATTCATTAAGATTCCTTCTTTGTTCATCTCCCAACAAACTCTGAAAAACTCCTTTCTAGGCATCCCAAAGTGTATCCCTAGAAAAATATCTTCACTTATCTTTCCAGATTCTATCTCTCTTTGTTTTACTTTTTCATATTCTGTTTTTCTATCACAGGAAAAGAGCAAACCAAAACCTAAAATGAAGATAACTAATTTCAATTTCATATTATTCTAATTTTTATTTTTTAATTCTTGTCAAGCAAAATTAGGCTATCATTATTTCTGATGACTACCAATTTCGACCCATTTTGCGTTCGGATTATTTTTATATCTCTGATTTCTCCTTCGATAAATATTCCAGATTCCCGAGCAGAGCGCATTCTCAAATTTTGTTCATTTTCTCCCCTCATAAACCATCCAAAACTACCCATATTTATTCCTATTTCGGGTTTAATTTTAGATTGATTTCCTCCCATTATCAGTTCCCACTGATTGGATTCATTTTTTTCAGCATGAATGGCATAGACAGGGCTACTTTGAATTAGGCTTGGCAAAGGTGAACTTTCGAATGTCCCATCACCACTGTTGATAAAAAGTTGAGTTTCCAAAGTATGCACATCGAGTACAAGGCTATTTTCAAGCAGACCTTTTGGGAATAAATCAACGATGGTTTTGTCCTTGTAAGCATCATAATTCAGGAGTTGCTTCCTCAAGGCAGGAAGTTGCTTCAGCAAGGTCCCCTTCAAAACCAAAGGAAAAGAAGTGCTTCCTACATACTGCGTTAGGATTTGTTCTACGCTCCCATTTTGATCAAAATCATTTATAAAAAGCTGCATAGGCTTATCAGCTGACGCCTTCAAGCGAGAATTAAGTCCCATATTGCCAGCTAAGAAATCAAGCTTTCCATCATTGTTGATGTCTAGGATTTGGATCGTATTCCAAAGTCCACCTGTACGAGCAAATCCAAATTTCTCAGACTGATCTTCATACCTTCCATTTACTTTTTTGAAGATTTTGATAGGCATCCATTCCCCCACCACAATAATTTCAGACTCCCCATCTCCATCAATATCTACTATAGCCGCATCACGGGTCATGCCTGTTTTGAGAAAAACCTGAGCGATCTCATTTGTCAAATCCGTGAAGTTTCCTCTGCCATCATTTTCCAGCAATCTCAAATCCAAAGGAATACCATAAGCAAAAGGAATCGATCTTCCCCCTACTAGCAAATCCAAATGCCCATCTCCATTGTGATCAAAGGCTTTGACAAAAGAAGTGCTTTCGAACCTTGATGGAAGCTGATTACTTGATTTTTTGAAATTCCCTTTTCCATCATTGATGTAAAGCCTGTCTTGGTAAGCTGGATTATTCAAGCCAAACTCGATACTTCCCGATGCTAAATAAAGATCCAAGAAACCATTGCCTGTGGCATCAAACAAAAGTGCTTCTACATCTTCCGACAAAGCATCTTCTACAAATTCTTGACTCTGGACAAAACTTCCGTCCTGCTTTTGCTTCCAAACTTGGCTTGCTTGACCTCTTGCTCCAGGCAGGATCAAATCCTCCAACCCATCTCCATCAATATCACCTACTGCTATTTTTGGACCTTCATTGCTGATCATGTGAAACCTTAGGCGATCTCTGTCAAAATCAATAAAATCACTTTCTTGATGTTTCCAAGGAATTTGAGTTTTGGAAATTGCGAATCTAGTTTCTCCTTCGACTTTCTCTGATTTTGCGACAGCAGTCAAACTCTCAGTTGAAGGAGATAAAGCCAAGAGTTGATTTATACCTACCTGCTTCAAAATCATAGATCCTTCAATAGGCCAGTCGATAATCATAGAATCTATTTGATCTAACTGCCCAAGTCCAAAATGCATGCGATGATCTACAGAAGACATGTAGCCTTTTACAGGATTATGTTCTGCATAAAAAGTATTTTCTCCCGCATAGAGCGTGACCTTGGTTCCAAAATTTCCTTGAAGATCCAATTGCAGGTAATTATTTTTATAAATCAGGTTGCTGTTGTTTCTATAAATGGAGGCCATTCCATTGAGGTTATTCACAACCAAATCTAGATCACCATCATTGTCCAAATCTGCATAAGCTGCGCCTGTTGAAAAAGTGAGTTGATTCATTCCTGCACTTGCAGCGATATTTTCAAATTGAAAATCTCCCTTGTTTTTGAATAAAAAATTCTGCTGAGGAACAGATGGGAATTCATCAATCATTTTGGTCAGCAAAACCGAGTCTTTTTTGTACTGAGAAATCAAGTTCTGATTGTTGACATAATAATCCATGTAGTCAAAATCTGTTAGATCTTTAACAATCCCATTGGCTACGAAAATATCTCGTAAGCCATCATTGTCTATATCAAAAATCAATGCCCCCCAACTCCAATCTGTGGCGTGTACGCCAGCTTGTCTAGCCACTTCTACGAAATGAACTTCATCGGAATTGGGTTTTCTTCCCATATTTCGCTGAAGTGTATTTCTGGTAAATTGATGAAAATAACCTGCCTGTACATTGGCCTGATATTTATCCCATTCTTCAAATGGTGTTTTGGTTTTCACTCTTTCCAAATCAGCAGGAAGCATTTCAGTGACAAAGATATCTGGCCAGCCATTGTTGTCAAGATCGGCAATATCAGCGCCCATAGAACCCATGCTGATTTCTGTCATCATGGACTCTAATTTCTCAGTGAATGTTCCATCGCCATTGTTGATGTAGAGGTAATCTTTTTCAAAAAAGTCATTGGAAACATACAAATCAGGCCATCCATCTCGATTAATATCAGCAACTGTAACTCCTAGACCATACCCTATCGCACTCCCATAGATTCCCGCTTCAGCACTAACATCGGTAAATTTCCCACCATCATTTCGATAGAGCTTATTTCCTCCGAATGGATCACGAATATCTCTTTGGCCTGTTCTCAGGTCATTGATCCCTACCGACCTTGCGGAATTATTCAGCAAATACATATCAAGGTCTCCATCTTTGTCATAATCAAAAAACACTGCATGCTGAGACAAACCTTCATCAGCAATCCCATATTCCTTGGACATTTCGGTGAAGGTCAGGTCACCATTGTTGATAAAAAGCTCGTTGTATCTTTGTTCGCCACCGAGTGGGCCGGATTTACAGATATAAATATCCAGCAAGCCATCTCCATTTACATCGGCCATACTGACACCGGTGGACCAAATATTTTCAACCGCTAAACCAGCGATTTCGGTAATATCTTCAAATTCAAAATTCCCCTTATTTAAGTAAAGCTTATTCCCCACTTGATTACCAGTGAAAAAGATATCTATTAAGCCATCATTATTAATATCGCCAAGTGCTACTCCCCCACCATTATAAAAATTCCTAAAAGTATATGGATTGAATTGCTCTGTGTAAGTCAACTCATTTTTAAAATCTACACCAGTAAGCTTTTGATCCATTAATTCAAAAAGCACAACTTCCTCCTGCTCTGTGGAACAAGAAAACAGCAGCAAAGCAATCAAATTACAAATGAAGAAAAGTCTAGAGGAGACAAACATAGTAAGTTAGAGAAGAATGCAAATCTTCAGCAGAGGTAAATTTATTAATAGACTTAAAATTAAAAAGAAGTGCGCAAATGCACACTTCTTTTTATCAATTGTATATAGGGTTAAAAATTAATAACCTGGATTCTGAGTTAAGCTCGTATTAGATTGAATTTTGTTCAAAGGAACAGGGAATATCGTTCTAGTTTGTGGAGAGCTTGGTTTTTCCCACCATGGAGCACCAAATCGATTGAATCGAATCAAATCAGATCTTCTCCAACCTTCAGCGAACAACTCTCTACCTCTTTCAGCAAGAAGGTTATCCGTTGTAAGCGTTGTAAACAGTTCAACACCAGCTCTGCTTCTTACTTGGTTGACAAAAGCCAAACCACCAGCAGCATTTCCTTGTCTCAATAAAACTTCGGCTTTCATCAAGATCACATCTGCATATCTGAAAACAGGGAAATCATTATTTAAATTAGGTTGTGCACCGATTGAAATCTCAAATTTGTTGATTCTAGCACCGGCCTGTCTGAAAGCAACTGGCTCTAATTCATTGATCTCTGGTGTAAAGTTCACTTCTACCCCATCAGGATCACCATCGAAACCTGCATCATCTCTCAAAGGGGTTACGCCATCTGATTCAAATTGAGGACCGACTCTAAAGTTATCTTTTCTTAAATCATCGTCATCATAACTGTTGTAGAATTCTTCCAAAGCAGCATAACCATTCCAAGGTTGATCTACTAGATCAAAAGTTTTTTGAGATTCATAATGGAAAGTCATTTGGTGAATATTAAATCCACCGGCGTTATTTGCATCATAAGGAAGCGTAAACATGTTCTCTACTGAGTTCTGATTTGATGCTGCGAAATTCGAGAAATAATTAGGCGCAAGACTATAAGGTCCATCATTGATAATTATATCAAGCATTGCATTAGCATCAGCAAGTCTTGATTGACCAATATATACGTCAGCATTCAAGTACAACTTAGCTAGAATCATATGAGCAGTCCAGAAGTTCAAATTGATTCTTCTGTTATCTCTAGTTAAGATATCTGCATTTTCTAGAACACTAGTTTCGATAAAGTCGAATAATTCTTGTCTTGAAGAACTTGGCGGATTTGGATCTGTAGTAGTTTCAATTACCAATGGAACACCCCCACCAAAATTATCAAGTAATATTAAGTAACAAAATGCTCTTAACACTTTCATTTCAGCAGTAAGCTCTTCGATATCAGGATACTGCTGAATCAAAGCGTTTGCTTCCGCAATAACTCTAAAAGGTGTATCCCAAACTCCATTCAATTCGCCATCATCTACATTCCAAGTATGTCTATGCGCTCTTACCCATATTCCACCGTCATTCCAGTCACCTCCTTTTACAGGAATTGCAATTTCATCAGAGGTAATTTCTTGGTAGCTATAAAAACCACCATGACCACCCCAGCTTCCATTGCCCATTAATTGGCTATAAGCTGATTGCTTCAAAACCTCAGCAAGTTCTGGCGGGGCTTCGTTCGTCAATCTATCTTGAGTGACCCCGGTCAATACTTCCTGCTCCAGCTCGCATGACACCATCGTCAGCGCCACGAGTCCTCCTACACATATTGTTTTTATTGATCGTAACATAGTATAAATCAGTTTATGTTATTTAAAGGTTATTGTTAATCCAGTAGTCCAAATTCTTGGAATAAAGTATGTATCTCTTCTTTCAATACCTGGAGCTAATTGATCACCTCCATCAGTCCATCTTACTTCAGGATCTACACCAGTGAAGCTAGATATCGTGAATAAATTTTGAACACCAGCATAAAATCTTAGATTAGATATCAATGGAGATTTCGTAGGGACAGTATAACCTAACTGAAGGTTATCCAATCTTACAAAATCACCTCTCTCGATATAAAAATCAGAGATTTGACTTGGTGCGTTAGATATTACTGGGTCGGTTGGTGTATTACTTGTGATTACAGAGTTCCAAGTTGCGTTTCCATCGCCTTCATAGAATAATCTGAATGAGTTCAACATTTGATGTCCCCAAGAACCTCTTAGAAGGAAGTTCAAATCCCAGTTTTTATAGTTGAATTGATTCGTAAAACCAAAGTCACCTGTTGGTAGGGCATTTCCTAATCTCTCAAACTCGTCAGGACTTTCTGTAGACAATACTGTTCTTCCATCATCAAGGATCCCTTCTAATCTTGGACCATAAATATCTCCAACACGCTCGCCTTCAATATTTCTAATTACTTGTGCATTATTCACACCTGGAGCGCCAGGAACACCTCTTCTAATTTCAGGTAAAGTCAATCCACCAGCACCGATATCTTGGATTCTTGCTCTTTGGTAGATAGTGAAGATTGCTGTTGGCGTCCATGTCACACCTCCACCTAGGTTGATTCTGTCTGCTGTCATTAAGAATTCAAAACCAGCACTATTAAGCCCCGCGATATTAGCCCATATAGAGCCCGCAGTATAAGGGAAGAATTGTCCTGGCTGATCTGCTCTTGGGTTGAAAGGGTTAGGCTGACCTACGTTCACACCTACTTCAAATAATAAGTCTTGAAGATTTCTTCTGTAGTAGTCCATACTACCAGAAATCTTACCATTGAAGAGTGCGTAGTCTAGACCAAAGGTTATTTCACGAGTAGTTTCCCACTGAAGAAACTGATTTGGATTTGTGTTTTGTCTAGGTGCAACCCAAGCTGTATTTAAGTCCGTTGGATCAAGTTGAATTCTATTTCCATTTTGATAGATACCTATCGCAAGCGTTGGAGATGCAGGTAACTGACCTACTATACCAAAAGAACTTCTTAATTTGAATTGATTGAAAGGACCCATATCAAAAATCTGAGTCAAATCAACACCCGCAGAGAATGCTGGGAAGTAACCTGTTTGATTTTGGATACCAAAACCAGAGAATGTTTCAGCTCGAACTGTAGCAGAAAAGAAGTAGATATTTCTATAATTGAAATTAGCTCTTCCAAAAACTGAGTTAAGAGTAGATTTAGTAGCATTGCTATACAAGTTTGTGTTTTCACCAAACCTAATACCCGCTGCTCCTAAGTTATTCCAACCTTGATCATATAAAAACTGTCTAGCTTGAACACCAAATGCTCTTTCACTTGATAATTGCGTCTCAACACCACCAAGTAAAGACATATTCAAACCGTTAACAATTTCTTTTTCATATCTCAAGTTCCCAGAAATAATTGTGTTTGTTCTATCAAAGGTATTTTGTTGAGCTATACCATTATTTGCTCTACCACCTCCTGGTGCTCCATCAAGACGAGAACTATATTGACCATTTAAGGTATTTAAAACATCTTGCGAAAACTGTGCTGATACAATTAGATCATCTGTAATGTCGTATTCAGCTCTGTAGGAATACAAGGCATTTCTAACTTTCGTTTGATTCGTTCTTGTATTGATCAAAGCCACTGGGTTGTTGTTGTCAAACCCTGATGGCTGGAAGAAACCTCCGTTTAATAGACCATTTGGCGAATTATCAAAAACTGGCATGGTCGGATTAAGAATAGTAGCATACAACAAAGCTTCACCTGGTACATCATTAGCTTCTGTATCCGTAAATGCTAAGTTTAAATTCATTCTTAATCTATTGTTTAACGCGCCATGCGATAAATTTAATCTCGTATTCAATGTCTCTCTTCCTGAATTCTTCACAACTCCTTGATTACTTCTATAATTAACTGAGGCAAAGTAAGAAGTGTTTTCAAAACCACCAGAAAGTGATGCATTTGTTGTTCCATTCAGCGCAGTTCTCAAGATTTCGTCTCTCCAATTTGTGTTTTGACCGAAATCAGCAGATTCAGGTCTTCTTGCTCTGAATTCATCTGGAGACAAAACTGGAATCAAACCTGTAGCTTGCTCAGCTGTACCAAAAGTATTGATCGTCACATTTGAGAAACCCTTTTTAGTACTTCCTTTTTTGGTAGTAATCAAAATTACACCAGCAGCACCTCTAGTACCATAGATTGCAGCAGCAGAAGCATCTTTCAGTACATCAATAGTTTCGATATCATTTGGATCGACCGCATCAATAGATGCACCAATTACTCCATCTAATACAACCAAAGGAGCCGAGTTTGCACCAAAGGAAGAAATACCTCTTAATCTTACAGTTGGCTGTGCATTTGGCGAACCACCTGGAGTAGAAATATTCAATCCAGCTACCTTACCAGTAAGTAGAGACTGAGGATTAGTAAAGTTCCCTTTATTGAATCCTTCAACACCTACACTTGCTACCGAACTGGTAATTTCTTTCTTGTCTTGTGTACCATAACCAATTACGACAGCCTCTTGTAATGATGTGATATCTTCTTCAAGTTCTACGTTGATGATACTTTGATTTCCGACGGTAATTTCTTGTGCCGTAAAACCGACAAATGAAAATACCAACACCTGATCACCTGGCTGAAGCGAAATGGTGAACTTACCATCCAAGTCTGTATTTGTACCTCTGGTCGTTCCTTTGACCAATACTGTAACTCCAGGAAGGGGATCACCCATGGTTTTATCCAGGACTGTACCTGAAACCTCCCTGCTCTGTGCATTTACAGTGATTACAGCCGCGAAAAGCAGCACTGTAACCATCAGAAATACCTTCATTTTTTGTAAATAATTTCTCATAGGGTTTGTTGTTTTGAAAAAAACGGTTTGGTTTAATAGTTAATTTCTCATCCAAGTTGATTGTTTAATTTTAATTTTGCAATTTTTAACATATGCAGTTGGAGGCTTTTGAAATAAGTAGTGTTAACAGAATTATGGTATTTTTTGTTAATCCATAATAATACCTTTATAATATTATCATATCGTCAACCGAAAACGATTGAACTTTTCGAATAGTTAAAATTTTTGGATTTTATTAGAAATGTGAAAAAATCACACCTTTTTTATGAATTCACTTACTAAAGTGTGAATTCATTGACACAAAAGAATTAGAGACCGTGATTTGCCAAATAATATATTGATAAAAATCTAGGGGAAAAATCTACGCTTATAAAAGCTCATAAAAGAGAAATAAAACGCTTTTTATCAAAATGAACTACAAAGGTTAAATTTTGTCAAAACTTCTTGAAAATTCAGGCCGTTTAATCTTTTTGGATTACTTTTCTTGCAATAACCATTCAACATGAAACATACTTCTACTTTTAAAACATTGCTTTTCTTTTTGGTCATTCTGGGTACAGCAGAACTCAAGGCTCAAGGTATCCGAGGAAAGGTTCTTTCCGATCTTGGTGAACCGCTTGCATATGCTTCTGTTTATATCCGAAATCTTGCCGATGGCGTACCCACAAATCAGAATGGTGAATATGAATACAAACTAAAGCCAGGCTATTACGATGTGGTTGTTCAATATCTTGGCTATGCTGCTGTTCTCCAAACTGTGGAAATCAAAGAGGATTGGATTCAATTAGATTTCGAGCTGAAGCAACAAACTTATGCTTTGCAAGAAGTAACGATCAATAGTAAAGCAGAAGATCCTGCGCTAACGATCATGCGAAAGGCAATATCCAAAGCCAAATACCACCGACTACAAGTCCAGGAATACAGCATGATTGTCTACTTGAAAGGGACAGGGCAACTCACCAATGCTCCATTTTTTATTAAAAAGCAATTGGAAAAAGATGGAATGAAACTTAATGAAGCTTACACCACTGAGTCAGTTTCTGAAATCACCTTTTCACAGCCAGATAAAATCGAAGAGCGCGTAATCAGCATTCGGACCAACGGGGATAACAACCAAACCTCCCCTGCTCCATATTTGGCTACTAGTTTTTACAATGAAAGAATAAATGAAGCCATTTCTCCCTTGGCGCCAACAGCTTTTGCTTATTATCGATTTCGATTTGACGGCTCGTTTATCGAAAATGGGGTTACCGTAAATAAAATCAGAGTTACCCCACGATCACGAGGAGAGCGGGTTTTTGAGGGCTTTATTTTTATCATTGAGGATTTATGGGCGATTCACAGTCTTGACTTAAAAACCTCCCTACTTGGTTTTGATATCAATGCGAGACAGCTTTATGCTGAGGTAGCAGAAAATGTCTGGATGCCAACAACGCACACTTATACTTTTGGGGGCAAATTCTTTGGCTTTGCTGGAGAGTACAAATACCTCGCTTCCACTAGGGATTATAAAGTCAAGCTAAATCCGGATTTGATTGTTGAAACAGAAATTATTGATGAAAAAATTGATAAGATTCCTGAGGGCAGCAGCACATTTAATAAAAACATATCCGCACTTGAACAAATTGCGCAAGCAGACAATATGAAGCGGAAAGACTTCAGAAAGCTGATCAATGAATATGAAAAGGAAGCAGAGAAGGAAAGAGAAAATTCAGAAGTAATAACGGAAAGAAATTATAAAATTGACAGTCTCGCCAAAAAGAGAGATTTGAGCTATTGGGACAGTATTCGACCTGTGAAACTTACTGATGCCGAACTCAAGGGGTATCAAAGAGACGACAGTGTCGCTGTAGTAGAAGCTGCCAAAAAAAGTGACAATGACAGTACCATACAAAAAGCTAAGAGAAAATTCAGAATTCAGGAAATCCTAACGGGTGGTAAATATTTCTTTGGAAATGGAAAGTCAGCAGGATTCAATTCAAACCTTACTAAAATCTCCTTCAACACAGTCGAAGGATATAAAATGGGAATCGGCGCTTTCTACAGGATAGAGAAAAGGACCAAAATGGCTGACAGTGTTAGCTATTACAATCGATCATGGAACATTGAGCCTGAGGTCAGGTATGGTTTTTCTAGTGATCAGCTGTATGGTATAGTAGATTTACGTCGATCAGTTACCAAAGGAAGGCCGGGATACACTTTTGGATTTAAAGGAGGCTCATACATTTTCCAATACAATACAGACAATCCCATCAACGAACAAGTCAACGCCTTGTATTCGGTATGGTTTAGACAGAATTACATGAAGCTCTTCGAGCAGGATTTTGCCACAGGATACCTTGCCCATCGTGTCAATGACGCATTTACTTACAGGACTAACTTTACTTTTGCAAATAGACGCACACTAGAAAACACAAACAACTGGAGCATATACAATAGACCTGGAAGAGAGTACACGAGCAATATTCCTGAAAATGTAGAAGATTCACCTTATGCATTCGACAATCATCGAGCTTTGATTTGGAATAGCAGTGTGGAATGGAGACCTGGTGTCAAATACAGCATTCGAAATGGCAGCAAAAGCCCTATCTACTCCTCTGCACCTTTGCTGAAGTTTGCTTATACCAAAGGTATCAAGGCAGGAAACTCCTTGGATCAGGCAGATTTTGACTTGGCGGAATTTGGGCTAGAGCATTTCTTTAATTTTGGAGTCAGTGGCAAGTTAGATTTCAATTTGAGAGCAGGGACTTTCCTAAATAACAACAGGGTCTATTTCCAAGATTATAAGCACTTTGGTGGCAATAGAACCATTTTTGCCAATATGGGCGTAGCGTCAAACTATCGCTTTATGGATTATTACCAATACAGCGCTCAATCAAATTATGTGAGTGGAATTGTCCATTATCAATTTAGAAAATTCCTCTTAACCCAATTACCGATGCTACGCTTCTCCGGAGTAAGAGAAAATATTTTCTTGAACTACCTCAAGACCGCCAATTCTCCACATTACTGGGAAGTGGGTTATTCTTTGGATAATCTCTTTAGAATATTTAGAGTGGAAATCGGTGCTGGATTCGAAAACGGAAACTACTCAAGAGGTGGTGTTAGACTTGGTGTAGCTAGTTTTATCAATATCAATTGAGATTTTGGTTGATTAGATTATTAAGTTATCGGTGATTGGCTTATTGGTTGATTTAGTCAATTGGGGATTTATGTTATTAGAGACTGGCGATTGAGTTGATTAGGCGATCAGTTGATTGAGTTATTAGTGATTGGGTTGATTAGGGGGATGAGTTATTGGTTAATTGAGTGATCTGTGATTGGGTTATTTAGGGGAAGGAGTTATTAGTTGATTGAGTGATCAGTTAATTAGGTCAATTAGAGGATTTAGTTTTTGCTTGATTGGGGACGAAATAGTCCGATTGGTTGGTTGGTCAAAAACATTCGAAAAAAAATTATTGATAGTATTACAATAGTTCTCAAGCGAATGTTACTTGTTTAAATTTTGAAATCTTAAGTTAGAACGCTATATTCGAAGCTGTAAGGTTTAATAAATGGAAAGATTTGACAGTCTTTGGCTGTTTTATCTTTTATCTGGGCTTCTTTGAAGCCTTTTTTATTTATTAAAAACTGAAAAAATCATCTTTTGTGTTTTCGTCCATTTGCTCTTTGACTCCCTTGAGAATGATTCTGAATGTCGTCCCTTTACCGACTTCAGACTGCTTGACAAAAACTTTCCCTTGGTGATAGCCTTCAATGATTCTTTTAGCTAAAGTCAGTCCAAGTCCCCATCCTCTTTTTCTAGTAGAAAAACCTGGATTAAAAACCCGCTTGAACATCCTTTTCTCCATACCTTTACCAGTATCGGATATATCTACGATCACATATTGCTCGCTTTCTTTGATGATATCTATTTCTATTTTCCCTTGACCACGCATCGCATCCACCGCATTTTTACAAATATTCTCAATCACCCATTCGAAGAGTGGCTTATTGATCATTGCTTCTATGTCCTTTGCGTATCCATTGACGGTCATCTCCACCTTACTCGAAATTCTTGGCCTTAGGTAAGTAATCGCATCATCTACTACTGCAAAAACATTCTCCGACTGGATCACAGGCTTACTACCGATAGAACTAAATCGCTCTGTAACCATTCTTAACTTGACCACATCTTTGTCCATCTCCTGAATGACTTCTTTGTTCTCTTCCCATACCGGTGAGTTTTTCAAATAGTCAATCCAAGCCATTAGTGAAGCGATTGGTGTACCGAGTTGATGTGCTGTTTCTTTGGTCAGGCCAGCCCATACTTGATTCTGTTCTGCGATTTTCGATTGATTAAAAACTGCATAAGCCAAGATGCCGAAGACTATAATCACGGCAAGCTGTACATAAGGATAAAATCTCAGTGAAGTGAGCAATTCAGAGTTTCTATAAAAAATAAAGGAGCCATTTTCCATTTGAATAGGCTCATACTCCTCTTTCATTTTGAGTAACTCAGTCTTGAGGACTTCCAATTTATCTTCTTCAGAAGTCTTCTTTCCAAAATTGATGTTTTTGTACTCTCCAGGGCTTCCAAACTGATCCATGATGATCAATGGAATAGAATTATTCTGTTGAATAATCTCCTGATTGATAAAGGTCAAATTGTCAGTGTAAATAGAAGCATATTCCAATGCACGCGCCAGAAGTTCTATTTGCCTTTTCTCTCGCTCTTTGAGCTCCTCCACCAAATTGTTGGTATAGTAGATTGATCCAAAACTGATCACTACAGAACATATAAAAATCAACCACTTGATTTTATTTTTATTCTTATAAAAGTCCAGAGTGGCTATTTCCTGAAGGGTATTCCTCATTTTTTAAACAACAAGATGATTTGGGCGTAGTATAATAGACAACTCCATTAAGTCATAGATATTATCAATCCTGACAAAAATAAATTCATCGGAGTATGGCGTTATATTTGATCTATAATTAGTAAGAAACCAAAAATATAATAATATGAGCACAAACGATATAGGATTAGAAATAAAAGACAGTAAAATTTTAGTAAAGAAGTTAAATAGCCTTCTCGCCAATTACGAAGTTTATTATCAAAACCTAAGAAACTTCCACTGGAATGTGTCAGGTCCGAATTTCTTTGAGTTGCACGCAAAATTTGAGGAGCTTTACGATATTGCTCACCTCGGTATTGACGAAACAGCAGAAAGGATTTTAACACTAGGCGAAAGGCCATTATCTTCATTCGAAGAGTTTTTAAACAATTCGAGAATCAAAGAGGCTAAGGAAGTTTCTGATTCCAAAGCAATGGTCGAGACTGTCAGAGACAATTTGAACACGCTTTTAGAACTTGAGAGAGAAGCACTAGATATTGCTTCCGAACAAAACGACGAAGGTACAGTGGATTTGATGAGTGGCTACATTACAGCAAAAGAGAAAACTGTATGGATGCTATCAGCATATCTGAAATAAATTTCAATTTTGAGGATTGGAGAAAGCCTGGCGAAAGTCAGGCTTTTTATTTTTTTGGCTTACCCCATTCTGATCCATTTCCAAAGTGTCTTGTAGGTTACTTTGCTTCCATGCATCAAGATGCCTATTTTGTATATTTTTGCAGCAATCCATGTGGTCATCAAAAACCCTATGATTAACAACGACATAGACAGAGCCAAGTCAAAGAAGGGAACACCATAACTCGCTCTACCCATCATTGCTATTGGGGAGGTCAATGGGATGACTGAAAGCCAAAAAGACACATTACTTGTAGGATCAACGAGTACAAATGCAAACAATCCAAAATAAGCTATCAACAAAGGAATCGTAATAGGGAGTACAAACTGCTGTGCATCAGATGGCGTATCTACAGCCGCACCGATAGCAGCGAAAAAAGAACCATAAAGCAGATATCCTCCGATAAAATAAAATACAAAAGTGAGCGCAATTTGAATGAAATTGATCTCCATGATTACTGCTAATATATGAGGGAAATCGCTATCCATATTTACTAAGTCCATCATTTCTGGATTTGCCATTTCCATAGCAGTTTGCTGCGGCATTTGCATCCCAAAATACCCTAGCACAATTGTGGAAACACCAGCGATTAAAAAGATCCAAATCAAAAACTGAGTAAGACCAACGGCACCAATCCCGATAATTTTCCCCAACATCAATTCAAATGGCTTGATCGAAGACACCAATATCTCAATGATTCTGCTAGACTTTTCCTCAATTACACCTTGCATGACTTGATTGCCATAGGCGAAAATAAATATGTAAATTAGAATACCAGTGAAAAAACCTATTCCGTAATTAATGGTGGCATCCGTCATCTTTTCCTCACCTGAATTGTTGAGTGTGATCGCTTGGATACTGACCGATGTTCTGTAAGCCTCTAAGACTTCCGGATCAATTCCAGCCGCGTGCATCCGAAGTTCTTCTACTCTCCTTTTCAATCCCGACTCAATCGAAGAAATGAAGCTCATGCTTGGATTGTTAGCAGCATAATAGATTATACCTGAGGGACTTTCTAAATTCAGCTTCGGAATGTATAAAAACCCATATCGCTCTCCAGACTGCACTTGTTTTTTCCCCTCCTCAATACTCAGGTTAGAAAAAGAAAAAGCATATTGATCTCTACTTTCTAAGAAGAATAAATTGTTTTCATCCACCACTTCTACGATCCTCAAGGCTTCTCCTTTTTCTTCACCCACAGCTATCCACAAAAAGAGCCCCATAATAGTTGGGAAAATCAAAGGCGTCAGGATTGTTGCAAGTAGAAAGGATTTTTTCTTTACTCTTGCTAAATATTCTCTTTGAATGACAAGAAAAACTTTATTCATCTGAATGGTTTTTGATTTGTTGAATAAAAATCTCCTCCATGGTGGGTATGATTTCAGAAAATTCCTGAATTTCTCCAAGCAAGATCATTTCTGAAAGTAATTCGTTTGGATTTAGGTGCCTTAGAGGAATGTGTAGCGTATTAATTTGCCCTTGAGAAATCAATTGGCAGTCTTCCTTCAAATGCAAAGGTGCATAAGGCTCTAGGGATACTTTAAAGATTTTCTTTCTGAATTGCTTCTTAACCTCTTGTAGTGATCCGCTTAGGACTAATTTAGATTGGTGAATCATGGCTATATGATCGCAGAGCAACTCTACCGATTCCATTCTGTGGGTAGAAAGGACTACAGTAATTCCCTTCTCCCTCAATTCAAGGATTTCATTTTTAATCAATTCTGCATTGACTGGATCAAATCCTGAAAATGGCTCGTCCAATATCAGCAATTCCGGCTCGTGGATAACCGTAGCGATAAACTGAATTTTTTGAGCCATTCCTTTTGAAAGATCTTCGATTTTCTTCTTTCTCCAAGCTTGGATATCTAATTTATGAAGCCAAAAATCTACTTTTGTTTTGGCTTCCGCCAAGGGCATCCCTTTTAGTCTGGCAAAATATATCAGCTGATCCCAAACCTCCATTTTTTTATAAAGGCCTCTTTCCTCAGGCAAATAGCCAATTTGAGCAATATGCTTGGGACTCAATTTTTCTCCTTTGAAAAATACTTGCCCACTATCCCCATCTATAATTTGATTAATTATTCGGATCAGTGTTGTCTTTCCTGCTCCATTTGGTCCCAATAAACCAAAAATAGTTCCCTGAGGAATGGTGAGATTGATGTCTTGAAGCGCTGTGTGTTCGCCGTAAACTTTTTTGAGATTGGTGATTTCTAGTATATTCAAGGATTTTACTTTAGATGAAAGTAGTGATTTGAAATGAAAAAATCTACTTTACTGTAACTGATCCGACAGAAACATCTATGGTAAGTTCAAGTAAATCTGGCGCATCTGCTTTGTAACTTTTGCTTACGTAGGTTTTGTCTCCAATATCTTTTAGATATTTCGGCAAATATGTCCTGCACATTGGAGTTGATTTGATTTTTAATTTATAAGGCTGCGATTGGTCTGGCAGGGTTAGGTTTACTTTTCCTGCACCAACTACGGCTGAGACTTTTGCATCATGAAGCAAATTGTCTGAAAAAGAAAGGTCAAGGGTACCGTAATTGATTTCAAAAATCATGTTTTCTGCGTTAGCATAATTGATATTTGAAACTTCTAAATTACCCATATTGATCGAAACCTTTAGCGTATCCATCGTAACGGAATTGGAGAATTTTTTAGCATAATTCAATTTAATGTCGGCACTTGCTGATTTGATATTGCAATTTGAGATTGGGAGGTTAGAAAAATCTAAATCAGCTTTACCAATTCCAAAATACAGGTTCAAATCATACAAATGATTGGCGCTTAACCCGATGTTCCATTTATGATCATAATCCTCAGAATCGCTTGAGAATAATTTGTATGACAGACTTTTTCCTAGTGTCTCTGACTCCACATTTCTGTGCAAAAGATGAGCAGAAAGAACACCATTCTTAATACTATGCGAAAAAGTTGGGAGGATATTTACTTTTGAAAGGTGAGAGTTGATGTGAAGTGGTGAATCTCCGTGTTCTCGATGAAGCTTAGTAATCCCCTTATACACATTGAAATCCACGTGTACTATATTGAATCCTTTACGTTCTTCAATCTTAAATTCCTTTTCTATTTGGGCTTTTAGGGATATTTCGGCACTGAAAACGAAACAAATGATTAAGCACAATCCTCTCAACATACGGGTAAATTACGGAGATACTTTGAAAAGGTTATGAAAGCGCAATAAAAAAGGCTGGAAATATTTCCAGCCTCTATTTTTTAGAAAAATTCTTTCATTTTGTCAAAGAAACTTTTTTCAGAGTTCCCTGGATCTGGTTTGAAATTTTCTGAATCTTTCAATCCTTCCAAGGTTTGTTTTTCTTCCTTGCTGAGTTGCTTAGGAGTCCATACGTTTACATGAATCAGCTGATCGCCTTTTCCGTAGCCATTGATATCCTTAATCCCTTTACCTTTTAGTCTTAGCATTTTGCCACTTTGCGTACCGGCGTCAAGTTTGATTTTCACCTTGCCATCGATGGTAGGCACTTCCACTTGAGCGCCAAGAGCTGCATCTATGAAGCTGACATAAAGATCGAACACAACATTATTCCCATCTCTTTGTAGCGTATCATCCTCTATTTCTTCTATTACGATTAATAAGTCTCCGGGTATACCACCAGCAGTTTCATTTCCTTTGCCTGACATGCTAAGTTGCATTCCATCAGCCACACCTCCCGGGATGTTGATCGCAATTACTTCTTCTTTGAGAATCAAGCCACGTGCGTCAGCATCAGCAGGTTTTTTATCTACTATCTGACCATTTCCACCACAAGCAGGACAAGTGCTAGCAGAAACCATCTGACCAAGCATTGTATTGACTACTTTTTTGACTTGACCTGAACCCTGACAAGTGCTACACGAGGTAAAAGTCACTCCATCTGCTAGGACATGACGTTTTACCTTGATTTTCTTTTCTACGCCATTAGCAACTTCCTTGAGGTTCAGTTTGAGTTTCACCCTCAGGTTAGTTCCTTTTTTGGTTCTACGGCCTCTTCCGCCTCCACCAAAGAAGGATTCAAAACCTCCTCCGCCTCCACCACCGAAGATGTCACCAAATTGTGAGAATATGTCATCCATATTCATTCCACCGCCGCCATAGCCGCCGTTACCACCTACTCCTTGGTGACCAAATTGATCGTATCGCTGACGCTTTTCTTGATTACTCAATACTTCATACGCTTCAGCTGCTTCTTTGAACTTATCTTCAGCCTCAGGATTATCCGGGTTTTTGTCCGGATGGTATTGGATAGCAAGTTTTCTGTATGCTTTCTTTATTTCTTCTGGGGAAGCATTTTTTGCTACGCCCAATATTTCATAAAAGTCTCTTTTCGCCATATCAATTACGCTCCAATGACAACCTTAGCATATCTGACAACTTTGTCACCTAAGGTATATCCTTTTTCTACTACATCTATTACCTTGCCCTTCAACTCCTCTGATGGAGCAGGAATTTGAGTGATTGCTTCTTGTGTCTCTGCATCGAAAGTTTCTCCGACCAATCCTTCCATAGACTTCAATCCTTTATTTTCGAGAATTCTTTGGAATTTTTGGAAAACAAGTTGGTTTCCGTCTCTTACTTTTGTTGCATCTTCTTCGTTTTCACTCGCTTTGAAAGCTCTCTCAAAATCATCTACCACAGGAATGATTTCAGCCATCAGATCTTGTGATGCTGTTTTGATCAAATCTAAACGCTCTTTTGAGGTTCTTCTTCTGTAATTCTCAAACTCAGAATAAAGTCTAAGGTATTTATCTTTCAATTCCTGAACTTCCACTTTCAATTTCTCCTCTTCAGAAACTTCATTGACTATTTCTTCTGTCGTAGTTTCTGTATTTTCTTCCTTTGCGGTTACTTCCTCTTTGTTCAACTCTTCCGCTTCTGAAGCTATATTTTCTTTGCTCATATCTTTATCTGTCACGTTTAGAATTTATGACGCTAATAATTAAGTCTTTCTTTACTCTACCCAATAATTTGTCTATTGGACTCTTCGAGAATATCAATTTGTTTGCCATTGGCACAAAACTGACAATGTGACACAGATTAACTGTTGATTGCCTGCCACAACATGTCCTTCAGTTTGTCTAGATTATAAGTACTCACTGAAGATATAAATATATAAGGCAAGTCTTTGGGAACGTCAGCCTCCATCTCTTTCATCAATTCCCCATCCAGCATATCTGCTTTGGTAATTGCTAAGAGTCGTTTTTTATCGAGCAATTCAGGATTATATTTCTCCAGTTCACCAAGCAATATGCGATACTGCTCGCTGATACTTTCTGCGTCAGCAGGAATCATAAATAGCAAGATGGAGTTTCTCTCAATGTGTCTCAAGAATCTGATTCCAAGTCCTCTTCCTTCCGCAGCCCCTTCTATAATCCCCGGGATATCAGCCATAACAAAAGATTTATCATCTCTATATGGGATTACGCCAAGATTAGGGACTAAAGTGGTAAATGGATAATCTCCAATTTCTGGTCGTGCTGCTGATATGCTTGATAGTAAGGTCGATTTCCCAGCATTCGGGAAGCCCACTAAGCCTATATCTGCTAATAATTTTAATTCTAGAATGATCCATTCTTCTAAACCTTCTTCTCCTGGCTGCGCATAATGCGGCGCCTGATTGGTTGCAGTTTTGAAATGGTCGTTTCCTAAGCCACCTCTGCCTCCTGGAGTCAGGATGACTTCTTGGCCATCTTCAGTAATCTCGTGTCTCAATTCAAAAGTTTCAGCGTCCTTGGCAATAGTGCCCAGAGGAACTTCTAAGATGATATCTTGTCCATCTCTCCCTGTTCTCCTTCCTCCTTCGCCATTTTTCCCAGCTTCTGCAATCACATGTTTTTTATATTTCAAGTGGAGCAATGTCCACAGCTGAGAACTTCCTCTAAGAATAATATGACCTCCACGACCTCCGTCACCTCCATCAGGCCCACCTTTGGGTACGTGTTTTTCTCTTCGAAAATGCACTGAACCTGCTCCTCCTGCTCCTGATCTGGAACAGAATTTCACATAATCTATAAAATTGGAATCTGCCACTTTATTTATTGTTTGGAATAAAAAAGGCTAAGCAAATATGCTTAGCCAAAATATTTGAACCGCAAAGGTAATAATTATTTGATTATGAATACTGATCGATCACTTTTGAGATATTTGAGAAAATCTCGTCGATGGTTCCCACTCCATGAATCTTTGTAAGTTTACCCTGTTTATCATAAAATCCTGCAACAGGTAGTGTTTCATCCAAGTAAACTTTGATTCTGGTCTCGATCTTTGCGATATCTTGATCATCTACTCTACCAGAAGTTTTACCTCTTTCATGGATTCTAGATTTCAAAACATCTTCCGGAACATCAAGGGCTATCATTCCTGATATTTTGAGTCCTAGATCTCCCAAAACTTTGTCAAGGGCCTCTGCTTGAGCTACAGTTCGAGGGAAGCCATCGAAAATAAACCCATTGCTGTCTAGCGTATCTTTAATTTTTGTTTCTACCATCCCGATAACTACTTCATCAGGAACCAATTTTCCTTCATCCATATATTTTCTAGCAAGCTTACCTAAGTCTGTACCTTCACCAAGGTGCTTCCTAAATAAATCTCCCGTAGAAAGATGAGTCAAATTATATTTTTCTATAAGCTTTTCGCTTTGGGTTCCTTTACCCGCTCCCGGAGGGCCAAACAATACTATATTAAGCATAACAGATTTTTTGGAATTAATTTTATTTATGTCAGTATCAACTAATTTATCAAATGATATTTATTTCAATTGATAAATTGATGGTATATTTCTACCCAAACCATCGTAATCTAGCCCATAACCAACAACGAATTTATTTTCTATTTTGAAGCCAATGTAATCAATATCTACAGAATATTTCAAAGCCTCAGGCTTAAAAAGAAGTGTTGCTACAGCTATACTTTTAGGGTTTTTGGTTTGAATTGACTTTATCAAGTGAGTCATGCTGAGACCCGTATCAATAATATCTTCTACGATAATAACCCTTCTTCCTTCTAATTCTGATTCTAGACCGATCAAGTCAGTCACCTTTCCCGTGGAATCTGTCCCCGAATAAGATGCTACCTTAATGAATGAAATTTCGGTAGCTATGTTCAAATATTTAATCAAATCGGATAAAAACATGAATGCCCCATTGAGTACGCCAATGATGACCGGGGTTTCATCCTTAAAGTCCAAAGAAATTTGTGCGCCAATTGCTTGTAATCGGTTATCGATTTCTTCTGCATTTATGAATGGGACAAATTCTTTACCTTGTATTTCAATCATTTTTACTAAATAAAAATGCCCTTATCATCAAGGGCATGACAAATATATAAAAAAATGATTCCTATTCATTCATATTTTTGCTAATACATTATAGACGAGACATCAGAAATCTGTACAATTCAGTCATGGATGCTAAATCATAAAGTGCCACTTTTTCATTTGGAGAGTGAACATGGTCTTCTGGAGCTCCGATAAAACACCAATCAATGGCATAAGGAGAGAATTGAATTTCTCGTCCATCACTTCCTCCCGCATCTTCTACTTCAAGTTGAAATGGAACGCCACTCTCATGAGCCAAGGCAATTATTTTATTTAGAAAACTTCTTCGAGGGATATATTTATCTCTAATTGAAATTGCGACACCTTTACCATGTTCTACACCTTCGGTCACCCATGTGATATCTGATATTAAAGCTTGTTTAATAGGAGCTACTTCCATGATAAATTTTAACAAGTAGGGCATGCTTCCGCCACCATGTTCTTCATAAGTAGAAAAAACTACCCAGCCATCTTCCAAATCTTCGCAGATTTGAAGCGCATTATATACACCCAACCTATTGTCTAGATAGGCAGCTTGAATAAATTCTTCGTCTATTCTAACATTTTGAACAAATGAAAGACAAGTACCTCTATCTATCGCCCTTGGGAGGTCGTGAAACAACTCCCCATCAATATTTTTTAATCTACAAAATATTGGCCCTAGAGAATCCTGTCCACATAATAAAGTATTGTCTTCTAATTCAGGACCTCCAATGCTAATTAATTGATTTTCATATCGCGTCATGAAACCGATCGTATCGATGTGAGCGAATACAGCTGTACGGGGATTACCAAATTTTAGTAAAATACAATCGTGGAAATTTTCACCTTGGTAGACTTTTGGCAAAACCTTCCATGAATGCATGCGTTGTAAGACATAGTTTATAAGAAACTTTTGCATTGGTGATTCGTCACCTGACACACTCTGTATTTCTAATAAATCTTTTAAAAGTTTCATTTTGGCATTATTTATGACTGAATTGACGCGAATGTATAGCGAAAATTCTAAAAGAATTGGAATAAAGTTTAAAGATTTAAAAATTAAATATACATTTGTGTTAAGTTTAAAGTTTATAAATTTGCATTGAAATCAATTAAACACTCAAAATTTTGAAAAAAAATTTTTTACCATGAAAAAATTACTACTATCTACATTAATGATCGGAGCATTGACTTTAGGAGTTAATGCCCAAACAGACTACAACAAATGGTCTCTTGAAGTAAATGGCGGTTTCAATAAACCAATGGCTCCATTAACAGCCGGTTATTTGTCTCCAACATTGAATATTGGACATGCGGACTTAGGTGTTCGTTATATGTTCAATGAAAAATTTGGTGCGAAACTAGACTACGGTTTTGGTTCGTTCAGTGAGTCTGAAGGTAACAGCCCTTCTTTCTCTACAAACTATTGGAGATTGAACCTTCAAGGTGTTGCCAATTTAGGCAGAATCATGAATTGGGAGACTTTCTCAAGAAGAGTTAACCTACTCGGTCACTTTGGGGCTGGTTTAGGTCAAGTAAATCCACAGGAGAATGCTAATGCAGACTTCAATGATAACGTTTATAACTTTATCGCTGGTTTTACTGGTCAAGTTAAATTGTCTGAAAGAGTTGCCTTGAATGCTGACATCAGCACAATCATCAACGGTAGACAGACAACTTCATTTGACGGTGCTTCAAACATCAACCCAGGTACAATGCCTAATCCATCTACTAACAATGGATACTATGGAGCTAACGCTGTATGGTGGACAGGTACATTAGGATTGAGCTTCTACTTAGGTAGCAAAGACACACATGCTGATTGGTACATTGCTGCTGACAAGTATGCCACTAAAGAAGAATTAGCTTCTCAGATTGGTGAAATCAAAGATATGCTAAAAGATTCTGATGGTGATGGAGTTCCAGATTATTTAGACAAAGAGCCAAATACTCCAGCTGGTGCTAGAGTTGATTCACATGGTAGAACATTGGATTCTGACGGTGATGGTATTCCTGATCACTTGGACAAGTGTCCATTTGCTCCAGGTCCAGCATCTAACAATGGATGTCCTGTTGAAGAAGTGAAAGAAGTTGATTACTTCAAGAAAGCAATCAATGAAGGTTATGTGAATGTATACTTTGCATTTGACAGCGCTAATCCACTTGGTTACTCTGCATCTTCTGTAAACTATGTTGCTAACTTCTTGAAGAGAAATCCAGGAGTAAGTGTAGAGATCAAAGGATATGCTGATGAATTAGGTCCTGAAGATTACAACATGAAGTTATCTGAAAGAAGAGCTAAAGGTGTTTATGATCAGTTGGTAGCAGCTGGAATTGATGCTTCTAGATTGACTTACAAAGGATATGGTGAAGATACTAGTGTAGATAAGCAATCTGCTGATGCTAGACAATTAGCTAGAAGAACAAGCTTCGAAGTTAAATAAGATACAATATATCAAATGAAAACCCGATCTTTACGGATCGGGTTTTTTTTGTACCTAAATTTGCAGTATCATGTTTATTTTAAATGAAACCAATAGCATTGCTAATAACTTTCTATCAGAAATAAGGGATATTTCTGTTCATCAGGACAGGTTGAGGTTTAGAAAAAATCTTGAGAGACTTGGCGAGATTATGGCTTATGAAATCTCTAAGGACCTAGACTATAAAGAGACAGAAATTCATACCCCTTTGCAAAGTACAAGTGTAAACACACTTGATAATCAACCTATTCTAATTAGTGTATTAAGAGCAGCCTTACCATTTTATCAAGGGTTTTCTAATTTTTATGATCAAGCTCCATCAGGTTTCATAGGCGCTTACAGAGCAAAAGAGAACTCTATTGATTCTGCTATTTCTATCGACCTTGATTACTTAGCAGCTCCAGATCTAAATGGAAAGGAAATCATCCTGATAGATCCGATGCTCGCCACAGGTAAGTCATTTATCAAAAGTGTGGAAGCAATGATGCAAAATGGCATTCCAAAAATGATTCATATTGCCTCTGTCATTGCTGCGCCAGAAGGAATTAATTTTATTAACGCATCCATGTCAATCCCATTCAAAATATGGACTTGTGCATTGGACGAAAAACTCAACTCAAAATCATACATTATTCCAGGTTTAGGTGACGCAGGTGATTTAGCCTTTGGAGTAAAGCTTTAATTTAAAATGGTCTATTTAATATTAATACTAGGTCTTGGAATACTTCTTCTAGGGGGTAAGTTGCTGGTAGATGGTGCTTCTTCTATTGCTGCAAAGCTGGGGTTAAGTGCAGGATTAATTGGATTGACAGTTGTTGCATTTGGGACTTCCGCACCGGAGTTACTGGTAAGTGTGAATGCTGCATTGAAAGGGACGAGTGATATTGCTATCGGCAATGTGGTCGGTTCTAATATTGCCAATATTTCACTAGTGCTGGGCATAAGTGCTATTCTCTACCCCATAGCATTGCATATCAACGTTTTGAAATTAGATTACCTATTTACGTTGATCTCCTCTTCTCTATTCTTTATTCTATCTTATAACAATGTCATTTCAAGATTAGAAGGGCTTATTTTTGTAATTCTTCTGATATTGGTCAATCTATATATTTTCAAGAAACTAAGAGGAACCGAGCCAGAACTTACTGAAGAAGAAGCTGAATTATTGAAAAAGGAATCCACATGGAAGGCAGCGGGCTTGATTGTATTAGGAATAGCCGGCCTCTATTTTGGTTCTGACATGTTTGTAGATAGTGCAGTAGAGATTTCTAGAGTATTTGGAGTCAGTGAACGTATCATCGGAGTAACAGTAATTGCCATAGGCACAAGTCTGCCTGAGCTTACCACATCTGTCATCGCCGCCATCAATAAAAAAACCGACATTGCTATTGGGAATATTTTGGGAAGCAACATTATGAATGTACTCGGCATCATTGGAATTACTGCCCTTGTACAGCCGATTGAGGTTACGGAGCAATTCTTGAGTCAGGATTTTATTTGGATGTTGGTCTTGACTGTTATATTATTTCCTATTCTAAGATTTAGATTAAATGTTTCCCGTTGGGAAGGTGCGTTTTTAGTATTGTTCTATGCCGTATATCTCTTTTCAATCTTATGATCGCTTACTTGCTTAAATTCCTAGCAATTTACCTCACTTGTCTTTTTAAATTTGTAGCTGGCCCTATTTTGGGGTCAGCAGCAGGATATTCTATTTTAGAAAGTACAATTGTAACCGTCGCTGGGATGATGACTTCTGTATTTTTGATTACCTATCTTGGAGAGTGGATCAAGGCAAATTGGAATGTCAAAGTGACAAAAAAGCGAAATAAATTTTCCAAGAAAAACCGAAGAATCGTAAAGGTGTGGCAGAAATTTGGTCCTGTTGGGATTGCTGCCATTACTCCCATGCTTTTAACCCCAATCGGAGGCACCATCATTATGAGTGCTTTTCGTGTGGAGAAAAAAATTGTATTTATTTACATGTTTGTGAGTGGATTATTTTGGGCAATTCTGATGAGTGCATCGATTGAGCAAATTCTTTCAATCCCATTTATAGACAAGTTTCTTGGTTAAAAGTGTTTTTGAGGGCATCAAGTTTTTTGCTTTTATGCGGCTATACTTTCATCACTAAACGCTATTTCAAATGATGCGCCAGGATTGGAGGCTATTTTTAATTTTCCATTTATCTGTCTTGTCAGCGTACGTACGAGTTTCAATCCAAGGGATTTGGTTTTGTCTATATCAAGGTTTTCATCTAGTCCTTTTCCGGAGTCTTCCACCAAAAGTCGGTACGCACCAGGTGCTGTCTGGCTGAACTTGATATAAATATCTCCTACTTCTAAGTCTTCGAATGCATACTTTAGTGAATTGGACAACAATTCGTTTGTTATCAATCCAACGGGAACAGCCATATCCATATCCAAATTGATTTCATCAGCTTCTATGTGTACCTCTATTTGTTTGTCAGATCTATAAGTTTGAGTGAGGAAATCACTTAATTGAAGCATATATTCCTGCATATTTATTTTAGACAAATTTTCATATTGATAGAGTTTTTCATGAATCAAAGCCATCGTTTTAACCCTACTTTGACTTTCTTTCATGGCGTCTTTTACTTTATCATCAGCTAATCCTCGCGTCTGCATGCTCAAAAGGCTGGAAATTATCTGAAGGTTATTTTTCACCCTATGATGAATCTCTTTTAGGAGTAGTTCTCTTTCGCTATTTTGTTTTTCAATCTCTATATTTTTGGCAGAGAGGATTTCATTGTGTTTCTTTCTGGTGTTTGCTTGTACAAAAAACAAGCCTGCCAATCCTAAGAATAAGAGCAGACCTGCAACACTGAGGTAAATTTGAGCCTGTTGTTTTTCTCCTCTCAATTCTTGGATTTCTTTTTCGCTTTCCAGGACGGCTATGGCCTGATCTTTTTTCTCTGTCTGGTACTGTGTTTCCAACTCGGCTAACTGCTTGTTTTTAACTTCATTCAATACCGAGTCGCTGTAATTATGGAAAAGGGCCAAGTTATTATATGCTTTTTTGTAATCACCCAATCCTTCATAAGTTTCAGCAAGTCCTTGATATGAATTCTTTAATCCGATTATGTTTTTGAGCTCTTTTCTAATTTCCAGTGATTTTTCTATGTATCCTAGGGCCTTAGAGAAATCACCTTTTTTATTGAAAGCATATCCAGTATTGAATAGGAAACCTGCATAAGCCTCTGTTTTTTCATTTTTCAGAAACCTAGAAGTCTGTTCATAAAAATCTGCTGCTTTGTCATAATCTTCTTGGGAAAAAGCGATGTTACCCATTTGATTCAGGACCATTCCAATCTCCTCTCCCAACTCTTTAGCTTGAAAATATTGAAGTGCTTTTTGTGAGAAATAATAGGCCGAGTCTATGCTGTTGACATGATAATGATACTTTCCGAATTTATAATCGAGCATGGCATTTTCATATTGATTCCCTCTGTTTTGAAAAAAACCTTTACTTCTTAAGAGTGCTTCGTACTGTTTATCAGTTTCCCCTTTCAACTCATAAATATCAGACATTGCTGAGCTCAGTTTACTGATATAATATTCATTGTTGTTGCTTTCTGCTATTCGGAAGGCCAAAAGCAGGAGTTCTAAGCCTTCCTCTTGCTTATTTGTGTGACTGAATACAGAATTTTTATTCATATAAAACCCAACCCATCGCATGTTCATGGGGTCAAGAATCAGATTTAATAAAGAGTCTGTCATTTCAAAATATTGCAGAGCAGTAGGGTAATCAGACTGCTGATAGTACAGCAACCCAATATTTTCATAGACTTTACTGAGCGATGTGGTATCCGACAAAGACTCAAAAATTGGAATTGTTTCGTTGTAATTGATTATTGCAGAGTCATATTGACCAGAACGCTCTTGCATAACCCCTAAATTCATAGCCATTCCAGCAGCGTCACGCAGAGAACTGTCTTTGAGGTAGAATATCTTTGCATTTTTAAATGCGTTCTTCGCAAGCTTAATTTCACCTCTATAAAATTCCAATACACCCAATCCCTTATAGAGTGCAGCTGAGATTGCTGGTAAATTTTTTATCTCTTTACTTTGAATAGATTGATTGAAGAAATTAAAAAATTCAGGATCAAGGCTGTCCATCCCTTCAGTTTCGATCTTATAGAGGCTGTTTTTCGCTTTTTCGACATCTCCTGCTTTGATGGCAGTTTGATATTCTTTTTGATAAAAACTGAGGGAATCAACTAGCCACTGCGACTTCTGTGAAAAAGAGAAAAGTGGTATCCATAAGCATATGGCAAGGAAAAGAGTGGTCTTATGTTTCATTGATTCAGAAGCTGAGAAAGTTTGAAATTTAAAAGCGTATGGCAATCATTTGACAATAAAATACTTAAGTAGGTTGAATTTACAGAAATATTGGTAAGATATTCTTATTTAAGGCAATGAAATGTGATTGATAGCGAGGTCTTGTTGTCGACGGTCGACAGTCGACTGTCAACAGTAGATGGAGGTGAACTTCATGGAATGTTGTCTATGGCTACTTTTGTGGCATTCGGGATTAAAGTCTGGAGACTTTTGATGGCAGTTTGAAAACTGCAAGGATATGGTCCAAGTCATGAGACTTGAACTAGTCGACGGTCGACAGTCGACTGTCAACAGTTGATTGAAATGAACTTTATAGTCTATTATAAATAGCCACAGATAAGTAAAGTGGAGATGCGTGTTTACATGGATAATTATTTGCTTTACTTGTCGACAGGCGACGGTCAACAGTTGATTGAAATAAACTTCGTAATCTTTTATAAATGGCTAGGTGGAAGTAAGTGGAGATGGTTGTTTACATAGATAATTATTCGATTGATAGTCAGCAGTCTACGGTCAACAGTTGATTGAATGACCTTTATAGTCTATAATAAATGGTTATGGGTAAGAAAATGGAGATGCGAATGATCTCAAATTTCTAAATCAAATAAAAAACTGCCTTCTAAGATAGAAGACAGTTAGTAATTGATTAAACATATAACCTTTAATTTCTTAGCTCAAATCGTATAGGAAGTTGGTAAGCTACTTCTCTTGGTTGGCCATTTTGTAATGCCGGCGACCAATTAGGCATTTCTTGGATCAATCTTAGTGCTTCTTTGTCTAATTCAGGATGAACACTTTGTGCAACATATGGCTTTAAGATTTTTCCTTCTTTGGAGATTCTAAAGTTGATCAATACCACCCCTTCTACACCTTGTCTGAAAGCCATTTCTGGGTAAGTGATTTCTTGATGAATAAAGGCTGTCATGGCTTCTTGTCCACCGAGAAATTCAGGGAGCTCCATTTCTCTTAATTTCACTTCTTTAATTTCTTTACTAGAGCTGTTTGCCAGTAGCCTTTCTTCTTGAGCGGCAGCAGAGAGAATAATCAAAAAGGATACTGCGAAAACTGTTAGTGCATTTTTCATGATTCATTTGGTTTTGGTTGTTCAAAAATTATAAATGAATCTAGGCAGAAAAGACATGCTGCTTATTTCTAATGGGAGCATCATGCATGAAATGTGGAAGAAGTGAGGAAAAATGTAAAAGTGGGGAGGGGGATGGGGATTGGGGGATTGGGAGGTTATGTTGGAAGGTTGTAATGTTGAAAAGTTGGAAAGTTGGCTTGCGCGATAAGAGTTAGGGAGATTTAAAGATTGGGGATTGGGGGATTAGTTGGGTTAGGGATTGGAAGATTGAAAAATTTGAAGATTGGGGATTGGGGATTAGGGATTAGGGATTAGGGATTAGGGATTGGAAGATTTTGGGAGGTTATGTTGGAAGATTATAATGTTGAAAAGTTGGAAAATTGGCTTGCGCGATAAGAGTTAGGGTGATTTAAAGATTGGGGATTGGTGGATTGGGGGGATTAGTTGGATTAGGGATTAGTTGGGTTAGGGATTGGAAGATTGAAAAATTTGAAGATTGGGGATTGGGGATTAGGGATTAGGGATTGGAAGATTTTGGGAGGTTATGTTGGAAGGTTGTAAGGTTGAAAAGTTGGAAAGTTGGCTTACGTGATAAGAGTTAGGGTGATTTAAAGATTGGGGATTGGGGATTAGGGATTGGAAGATTGAAAAATTGGAAGATTGGAAGAACTTGTCCGCCGTGGGGGATTGGAAGATTTTGGGAGGTTATGTTGGAAGGTTGTAATGTTGAAAAGTTAGAAAGTTGGCTTGCGCGATAAGAGTTAGGGGGATTTAAAGATTGGGGATTGGGGATTAGGGATTAGGGATTGGAAAATTGGAAGATTGGAAGATTTGGGGGTTGGTTATTGGGGATTAGTTATTGGTTGAATGGGGATTGGGGGATTAGGGATTGGAAGATTGAAAAATTTGAAGATTGGAAGAACTTGTCCGCCGTGGGGGATTGGAAATTGGGGATTGGGAGGTTATGTTGGAAGGTTGTAAGGTTGAAAAGTTGGAAAGTTGGCTTGCGCGATAAGAGTTAGGGGGATTTAAAGATTGGGGAATTGGATTTGAGTTATTTAGAGTAATTTGATTTGATGAAGGAGCCAACTGTATTGATTTCTACTTATAGGTATTTCTTTGCCTGCGATATGAACAGCTTCTGCTTGTATTCCTTCAATTTCTTCGAGGTTGATCAAGTAGGACTTATGTACTCGTACAAACCGATTGGGATCCAATTTAGCTTCGAGTTCTTTTAGGATGGATCGAATAACGAACTTTTTATCTTTGGTAAATACATGTGTGTAGTTGGCATCTGCCTCAAAATAAATGATGTCTGCGAGTTTCAGCTTGACTAACATGCCATTTGTGCGGATAAAAAGGCTGTCTTTGAGCACAAATTCCTCTGATTTGTCCTCCGATTTCTTTGCCTGCTCTTTCGCATAGTTGGCCATAGCCATTTCTATGGCCGCTAAGATATCTTTTTCATTGTATGGTTTTACTAAATATCCGAAAGGATGCACTTCTTTTGCTCTATTGAGTGTCTGCCTATCTGAATAGGATGACACAATGATAAAAGGCAGGTGATAGTTTTCATTGATCTCAGCGGCAAGTTCTATCCCATCTTTTCCTCCTTTGATTTGAATATCCAAAAGTGCAAGATCAGGATTGCATTCTTCAATTAAGGCCAATGCTTCTCTAGCGCTGATTGCAATGCCGCAAACTTCATAACCTAGATCTTCTAATATATCCTTCAGATCCTCTGCAATAACAAGCTCGTCTTCAACAATAAGAATTTTTAATTTATTCAAAGCCTTCCAAATAGTTTGTGGTTAGAAAAATAAAAGATTGAATGTAAGTTAAATATGTAAGACAAAAAAAACCAAAGATCATCCTTGGTTTTTTTATTCAGATAGTCGGCAGTTGATGGAAATGAACTTCATACAAAATTGTAAATGGCTAGGGGTAAGAAAGTGGATATCCATATAGAGAGAGCAGGAATCTCTGTTTTTTGAAAAAATATTGAATATTATCCTTCAATATTTGCTTAGCATCAAAAATACCTCTACTTTTGTACCACGATATCAGCAAAGGCTGATAAAGTCTTAAAAAAAGCAATAAGATTTTATAAAAATATATCGCGGGATGGAGCAGTTGGTAGCTCGTCGGGCTCATAACCCGAAGGTCACAGGTTCGAGTCCTGTTCCCGCTACTTCGAAGGATACTGGAAACAGTGTCCTTTTTTTGTTTTGAAATAAACGTGTTTTTAAGCCCTTACCTACTCTGCCGCGGCAGAAAGGCACGGCGGACAAATGTTAATAGCACCGCCACTTCGTAGCATACTTGGAAGATTGTTTTGATATTATTTGAGGTAAGAACATCTTTAATGGAGTACTCCTATTAAGATTTCTGTACTTGAATGAATTCATTGTGAGATGGTTCACCTAAAAAAGGAATCCTAAAATGAAATTCACTCTATCAATTGATCAATCTGTTTATTTTGATTCAATTTATGCAGAAGAAATTCAGAGAATTTATACTTGACAAATAATTTGTTTCTAGCGTGAAAGCTAATATCCATTCCCCCTAATTTGGGCCTTTTATTCATTCAGCTTTGTCTTGATATCCTCTTCTTCTTGTTCCTCTTTGGGTGGCCATACAAAAACGCTTGGGCTATTTAAAAAATAAGTGAATACAGAGAGCGCTATTGCTTTAAACTCAGAAAGTGGAATTCGTCTTGTCCTAAAAGCCAAAAATATAGAAAGGCCGAAGCTTACCCAAAAATTCATAAAGCCTATGCTGAAGATTCCAATAAGGGACCATATGATCATGTCAGCAGAAAGCGTAAATCCAGCGCCATACATTCCTAGGGCGAAGTTGCCACTGGAAAAAGCAATGTGGCGTATATCTAAATTAAGTCCAAGAAAAATACCGATGGAAGCTGTACTTCCCATAAATACGCCAAACCAGAAATTAGACATTATTCCTGCCCACTTATTCTCAATGAATTGTGCGAGCCACAAGGGAAATTTTTTACCAAATTTCTTTTTAAGAAAAGGGTGTTTTCCAATTCTTGAATAGATGTTGTTGAATTTATTTCTATTGGCTATTACTCCAGCGATAATCCCTGACAAGAACAAAAAGACACCTGCAATGGCTGCATGAAGTACTGCTAGTGATTTAGTAGGATTGAGATTTTTTATCAACTCTTCCCATTTTGCTTCTGGAATATTGTAGTCCATATTGAGATCTACCAGATATACCACCAACATGGCCACAGGAAAAGCCATTATAAGATTTCCCATGAAAGCAACAATTTGAGAACGAAACACTTCAGAAAAGAGCTTAGCAAAAGCTTTGTGTTTGGTTGGCTTAGAGTCTCCATTTTTCATTCCTTTGTCTAAGGCTGAAATTAATGTGGACGCTGTCATTGCTGGTTGCTTGGTCGCTAAAGTGAAGCCGAGTAAATACAGAATGATAAACCCAATGGAGTAATTCATGCTGTAGAAAAAAGCTTCCCCAAAACTACTTAGCTCCCACTTTGATAGTAGGATTTTAGAAACACACATTAAACCAACCACTAATCCCCCTCCAATTGAGGTCAATAGCATTTTAAAATAATCTGTTCTGTTTTTGGTAATGTAGTGTTCTCCGGTTTTGGCGGTTTGCTCTGTAATTTCATAAGACAACAGTCGTGTGCCTTCGTCAAAAAACGTTTTAATTTTATTCTTATGGCAATTGAGCTTAATCAGTCTTTTCCCGAGGTTAATTGTATTTTCTCTTAAGTCATTTTCATTGGCTGCAGTAAGAAGAGGGAGGGTAACTTCCAAGCGAATCAATTGTCTTCTTATGCGTATTAAACTTTGATTTACCCTTATTGAGATTCCAAATTTTTTGCTGTTTTTGAATGCTTGATTGACGTAATCTTGACATTGTGAAAGCAACACAAAAAGATGCTTAAATTCTTCATCATCTGGATTGATATAATGTTTTTCGTCATTTAAAATCCGTTTTTCGATAAGGCTCAGATCGTTTTGAAAGGCTACAAAAGGACTTTTCAGGTTGTTATACTCTGGAACCATTTTCATCACTTTGGTTTCAAGTGCATTCCCGCACAGGCGCAAAGTCATTACTTCACAAGCGAACAACAACTCGGATAATGGCGAATCGACTTCTACAGAAGAATGAATTGGTTTGAACTCTAAAAGTGTAAATAAACTTCTTAGCTCACTTTGGTCAATTTCTTCTATCCAATCTGGATCGTTTGATTTATAGAAAATTTGATTTAGAATATACTCTAGGTTATTTTCTTCTGGCTGTCTCGGTAAAAATTTATTGAATAATTTCTCTTTTATTTCAAACAAGAAATCAGATTCCTTAGGGATACCTGCGTCACTTAGCACGGCATGAAAAATTTTCTCGTTCAATACCTCTTTGATATACTGAGCAAAATTTTCCCTGTAGGTATTGTTGTTTTTTAATAATTCAATTAGGGGATTTAAAGAAACGGGTGCTGCATTATCAATCATTTTTGGCCTAAACATGTCGACCAATTGTGCCAATAAATCGAGTTTTGTGTTTACATTTTGCCCTGAAGCATCTTCGAAATAGGTTTGGAAGAACTTCTCTAAATCTTGTTTATTTTTATCCATAGAAAGTAAAAATTCAAATTTAGTGGACTTTGTTGCTTATTGGTACTTTTATTTTTATGATTAAATACAATGACACTGGTTTGTGATTTTAACATTAGTAATCTTACAGAGAATTGTCAACTACGCCGCGGCGCATGAGTGTCGACAGCTAACAGTACACAGTGCTTTAAATTTAGAATTTAGACTATTTTTAGTGGCTACAGGTATGAAAGCCTATTTACAAATAAATTATTTATTTAGCTACCAAAATAAAAGTGGTTTGATCCATTCAGATGTTCTACTTTAACCCTAACATTTCAAAAGCTAACAATTTGCTTTGTTTTAAATGTTCATTTTGCTCTTTTTGGGTGCTGAGCATATTGATAAAAAAATATGTCCCATCGAGTAAGAAAAATATTCTATTGGCAGTCAAGCTAGGGTTTTCACAGTTGATCTCTCCCGATTGATCACATTTTTCGAGTAAGTCACTAAGTTGCTCTCTAAGTGTTTTGTGGATTTTACTGAATTTCTCTCTGAAGGCAGGCTCTCTAAATACCATGGCGTATGCGCTGTAATACACCCCGTCATCAAATAGGTCATTCCAATCCTTAGAAAACATTCTATTGATCAAAGCAACTAACATTGCACGTGGATCATTCTTGGAAGAATATGATTCCTCAAAGATCTTTAGATAAAGTTCTAAACAATGATCAATCAAAGCTGTAATTAACTCATCCTTAGATTTATAATAATGAACAATTAGGCTTGGCTGTATTTCTAGAGTTTTTGCAATTTTCGCAATCGATGTACCTTCTAAACCTTCTTTTACAGCTGTCTGATAAAAAGCTTTTACGATCTCCCGTTTTCTTAATACGGTAATGTTTGATAGTCCCATGATGCCAAAATAAGTAAAAAATATTCAAAAACTATTTATTGAACGACCATTCAATAATTTGAATTAACAATAAATTAATTATGAATGTATTTAATTAATGATCTCATAAAAACGACTTCCCTGTAAAGTAATAGTGTGGGGCTTTATTTGTAAAAAATTAAGAACCGATAATTATCAGGGTAAATGAAAAATTTCTACAAGTATTTCTTTCTATTGACAATTGCCATTTCAGTGCATTTGTCAAATTCTGAGCTTTTATATGCTCAGGAAAAAACTGTTTCTGGCAGTGTTATCGATGATCTGGGAGATCCAATTCCTGGAGTATCTGTGTTGGTGAAAAATTCTAACATTGGAGTAGTAACAGATCTTGATGGTAATTTTAAAATTTCCGTTCCACAATCCTACGACATACTTAGGTTCTCCTATATCGGCTATAAAACTGTAGAGGAAAATATAGGCAATAGAACTTTATTTAGTATTCAGTTGATCCCAGACGTTACAGACTTAGAAAGTGTAGTGGTTACCGCACTAGGAGTTGAGAAGAGTGTGAAGTCACTTGGTTATGCAGTCCAAGAAGTAGACGGGAGGACTCTTAATAAAGCAAGAGAGCCTAACTTCATCAATTCTTTGACAGGACAAGTTGCTGGATTACAGATCAACAATTCGACAGCATTGTTTCAAGATCCTGCTATTCGGTTGAGAGGTGCTGTTCCTTTGATCGTAATTGATGGTATTCCAAGTACTGATAATGATTTCTGGAAAATCAATGCTGATGATGTAGCAAGTATCAATGTTTTGAAAGGTGCCACCGCTTCTGCTCTTTATGGAGCGATAGGTAGAAACGGAGCTTTGATGATCACGACCAAAAGAGGTGGGAAAGGGACAACCGTTGAAATCAACTCAAGTACGATGTTTCAACCAAGTTATCTTGTGATTCCTGAGGTCCAAACTACCTACGGCAATGGTGACAATGGTCAATATGCTTATGTTAATGGATCAGGAAGTGGCACTGAAGGTTTTGGATGGATTTGGGGTCCTAGAATGGACGTTCCAGACCCTACAACTGCGAGTGGTTTTGTAGAAAGACCACAATATAACAGTCCAATTGATCCAATTACAGGAGAAAGAATTCCAATTCCATTTATATCAAGAGGTAGAGACAATATCAGAAACTTTTTTCAGAACGGTTTAATTTCTTCTAACAATATCAATGTCACTTCTGGCAATGATCAAGGTAATTTTAGACTTTCAGCATCTAATGTTTATCAAAAAGGACTTGTACCAAATACAGAACTTAACAACACCTCCTTTACTGTTGCAGGTGGGTACAAATTATCAGAGAAGCTAACTGCGGATGCATCCTTAACCTACAATAGGCAATACACAGAGAATTTCCCTGAAACCCCATACGGACCTGAAAATTATCTTTACAATTTGGTTTTATGGACTGGAACCGATGTTGATGTAAGGGATTTGAGAGATTATTGGGTAGCTGGTCAAGAAGGGTTTCAACAAAAACACTTTAACAACAGCTATTATAACAATCCTTACTTCCAGGCTAATGAATATCTCAGAGGATATCAGAAAGACAACACTTTTGGACAAATAAAATTAGATTACAAGGCAACTGATGATTTGACCTTCACTTTGCGGTCTGGAATGAATGTTTACGCACTAGACAGGACAGATAAGGAACCAAAGAGTTATGTCAAATATGGTCGGGTGTCAAGGGGTAATTTTTACATTTATAACTCCGGACAAATCAACATGAATACTGATTTCATCATGAGTTATAAAAAGCAATTGGGAGAAAATTTTGTAATTAACACCAATGCTGGTGGATCAAACAGATTCATTAGATTTAGAAGTGAGAGTTTGAATACAGATGGACTTGCGATACCAAATTTTTACAATGTAGCGAATTCAGAACAGCCATTACAAGGGTCGAATAGACTTACCCAAGAACAAATAAATTCAGTATTTGGAACTGTGGATTTCGAATTTATGAATGCTGTTTTCTTAACAGTCACAGGTCGAAATGACTGGGTTTCCACTTTGCCAGTAAATAACAACTCCTTCTTCTACCCTTCTGTGACTTTAGCAGGAACTATCTCTGACTTTGTTACTTTTCCGAGAGTCATTGATTTTGTCAAAGTAAGAGGAGGATGGTCACAAGTATCTGATGGAAGGATATCTTCCAATCCTTACAGCCATATTCAAGCTTACAGTCCTGGTATCAATTGGGGTGGAAGTCCATCATTGGTTTTTCCATCTGCTTTGATTAATCCTAACGTTCAACCTGAAACCTCGGACAGTTTCGAATTTGGGTTAGACACTAGATTTTTTAGAGGGAAACTAGGCTTAGATTTGACCTATTTTCAAATTCGAGACTTTAACAACCTGATTTCAGTTCCTGTTTCTCAAGCTTCTGGGTATACTTCAAGGCTTGAAAATGGTGCTGAGTTTACAAGAAAAGGATGGGAATTGATGCTTAATGCCAATCCCATCAGCAAAAATGATTTCAACTGGAATGTCTCTTTGAACCTAAGTACTTATAAGAGGGTCTTGACAGAAAGTTTTGATGGATCTGATCGGTTTGGAAATATTCAAGTTGGAGAACGAACAGATCAATTGTTTTCCAATAGTCAGTATCAAAGAACACCAGAAGGAAGGTTGATTTTAGGTCAAAATGGATTTCCAATTAGAGACCCATATCAAAGAATGATGGGGTTCCAAAATCCTGATTACATCCTCGGAATACAAAACACTTTTAGCTATAAGCAATTTAGGTTAGGATTTGGCTTTGATGGAAGAATTGGTGGAACGATCTATTCAACAACACATGAAAAAATGTGGTGGGGCGGTACGCATCCTGGAACAGTTAATCAATTCCGTGAGGATGCAAATAATGGGATCAGAAGTTATGTAGCTGATGGAGTAGTAGTGACTGGAGGAAGTGTAAGTTATGACGATTTTGGTAATATTCTCGAAGACTCAAGAACTTATGCCGAAAATGAAAGAGCAGTGAATTACATCGCTTGGAATAAGACCACACTAAACGCAGAGTATACTCACTATTTTGACGCCAGTTTTATTAAGCTTAGAGAGGTAAGTTTGACTTACCAAGTACCACCTAGTCTACTTAAAAGAACTTCACTTCAAAATGCATCAATTTCATTGGTAGGTAGAAATCTGCTACTCTGGTCAAATGTAGAAAATATAGATCCTGATTCCGGAGTAGATAACCTGCAAACTCCATCAGTAAGAAACATAGGGTTTAATATTAATGTAAGCTTCTAATCAACAAAGACATGAAATTAAAAAATATCCTTTCTCTTTTGCTAGCCTTCTCTATGTTGATCTCGTGTCAATCATTTGAGGACCTTCAGCTAGATCCTAATAGACCTGTTCAGGCAGAACCAAGCCTGATCTTAACAGCTATAGAAGCCAATGCGTTTTCTACTGTAAGTGCAGGAGCTGCACTAGCTTCGCGACAATTAATTTACACTAATTCCGCTACAGACAATCAATACTATGGATGGCAGCGATCTGGATTTGGTGATTATGATCAACTTAGACAAGTTTTGAAGCTTAGAGAAGAAGCTGATAGAACTCAAAATGATAGCTACAGAGCATTAGCATTGTTCTTTCAATCATATTACATCATTAAGTTATCCAATACTTTTGGTGATATCCCATTCACTGAGGCAATCAAAGGACAAGAAGGAAACTTCCTGCCCATATATGATTCTCAAGAAAGTATTTTCTTGCAAGTCTTAGAAGATTTAAAAACAGCAAATTCATTATTGAATCCAGAAAGTGGTGAGATCCTAGGAGATATTATTTACAACGGTAGTCAGGACAAATGGAAAAGGTTGATCAATTCCTTTACCTTGCGTGTTTTGATGAGTATGTCAATTAAAGAAGGTGATTCTAGCCTTAATTTAGCAGGTAGATTCGCTGAGATCATCAATGCTCCAACGATCTATCCCATCATGCGAGACAATCAGGATAATGGGGCGCTCAGATTTTTGGATTTAGAGGGAAACAGGTATCCTTTTTTCAATTCCAATGAATTGAGAACGGCTTACTACATGGAGAAATCTTTTGTCGACAGGCTAAAATCTAAAAATGATCCAAGGCTATTCACATTTGCAGATCAAACTGCAAATGGACGTGATTTAGAAGAGAGTAACTTCAATGCTTACGAAGGAATGGGAGGAGCTGAGCCTTTAGCAGAAAACACCAATCAAATCCTTTCGGGAGAAGGTTCTCCAATAGAACGAAGATATCACAGTGATCCTATAAATCAGCCTTCTTTATTAATGGGATATTCAGAACTCGCATTTACAATTGCAGAAGCAGCGCATAGAGGCTGGGTTGATTTGAATACATCTCAATATTATGAAGCAGCAATAAGAGCATCAATGGAATTCAATGAAATTTCAGAGGAGGCTATAGAGAACTATCTTGCTCAAGAAGCTGTGCAGTATTCAACTTCTGATGGTCTAAGAAAGATACTCGAAGAAAAACACACTTCATTTTTTATGAATTCCGGATGGGAAGCGTTTTATAATCAAAGAAGAACAGGGATACCAACATTCAGTTTATCAGACCAAATCATCAATCCTGGAGGAATACCTAAAAGATGGATGTATCCACAAAATGAGATACAACTTAATCTTCAAAATATGAATGCCGCACTTCAAAGACAATTTGGAGGTCAAGATGACATCAATTCGTTGATGTGGCTTCTCAAACCATAATTATCTTTCAATCCTAATAAGTCAGGACGGTTCGTTGGAACCGTCCATTTTACTATTCCTATGAAAAAGCTTTTACTTATTTTATTAGCGCTCTTAAGTTTTCATTTCTCTTCTGTTAGTCAGGTTCAGCCTAAAAAAGTAGTATTTATAATTCTAGATGGTATTTCATACGATGTAATTCAACAGGTAGAAACTCCAAATATCGATAGGATATCTGCTGATGGTGGTTTTTCAAAAGCATACGTTGGTGGTGACAAAGGAGGATATTCAGAAACTCCCACCATCTCTGCCGTTGGGTATAATAGCCTATTGACAGGCACTTGGGTAAATAAGCATAATGTATTCGGAAATAGTATCAGAAGGCCAAATTACCATTATTGGACTATTTTCAGGTATTTGAAAGAGACCAAACCTGAGTCAAAAATGGCTATATTTTCTACTTGGCTTGACAATAGGACAAAATTATTGGGTGAAAATCTTGAGGCAACAGGGAATTTACAATTAGATTATTCCTTTGACGGATTTGAGTTGGATACCATAGCCTATCCGCATGATCCTGAAAAAAGATATATTTTTAATATTGATGAACATGTAACCCAGGAAGCAGCAAAATATATTTATGAAAATGGTCCTGATTTGAGTTGGGTATATCTAGAATATCCTGATGATATGGGACATAAGTTTGGTGACAGTCCCCAGCTATATGATGCTGTCAAAGAAGCCGATAGACAAACTGGACAAATTTACGATACCGTATTATCCAGGATAAAAAAGGGAGAAGATTGGCTGATTGTGGTGACAACAGATCATGGTAGACAACCAAGAACTGGATTACACCATGGAGGCCAATCAGACAGAGAGAGGGAAATATGGGTTGCTACTAATGCACAAGATTTAAACTCCTATTTCCACAATGAAAACGTTGCTATTGTAGACATTTTACCAACTATGATTAGACACTTGGGTATTTCTATTCCAGAAGAGAATTCTGAAGAAATAGATGGTGTGCCTTTAATCGGAGCTATTTCGATTTATCAGCCTGAAGTAAAAAAGACTAAGAATAAAATTAAAATGAGCTGGAAATATTCAGGAGAAAAAGAGGAACTGGTAGAGATATGGATATCAAGCAGCAATAAGTTTAGGACTTCTGGAAAGAAAGATGATTACGCGCTTCTAGCAAAAGTCAAAGGTAAAAAAGGTCGCTATTCAATTCCGAAAAACAGACTTGAGCAAGAACAATTAAAAATATTATTTAAGGCAAAGCATAACACAGTCAATAAATGGTTAGTGGCTGATAAAAAGGAAAAGTAATATGAAATTCTGGATGGATAGTTTTGGATGGTTAGGGGCATTGTGCTTTTTGGTTTCTTACTTTCTATTGATTACAAAAAAATGGGAGTCCACAAGTTTCAAATACCATTTTGCTAATATATTAGGTGCTGTTCTACTTGTATTTAATACTATTCATGACGCTTCATTCCCAAGCGTGTTTATTAATGGATGTTGGGGACTTATTGCTATTTATGGGCTCATCGAAGACAGAGAAAAGAAAGATAAATCTCCAAAAATATAACCAGAAAACACATTATTCTGCTATGCTATCACAGGCATACCCGTCTAGTGGGTGCACTCGGATGATTGTAGAATATTTAGTGTTGTAAAAACTTCATAATAAGATAAAATACGATTATTCAATCAAGGATAGATATGTAGTATCATTATCATGAATATGTATAAGCCGAAAAGAACTTTCATTTACTCAGTCCTTGTAGTTATTATTATCCTGCTTCATTTTTCGGGTACCGCCAAGCTCAGTATTTACGCTTTAGATGAAGCAAAAAACGCAGTAGCGGCTTTTGAAATGTATGAAAGCAATGATTATTTGCTTCCAAAATTCAATAATCAACCTCGATACGACAAACCACCTCTTCACTATTATTTTTTCATAATTGGCTACAAAATTTTTGGGTATAATGCTTTTGGGGCTCGCTTTTTTTCTGCTCTTGCAGGACTTGTGTGTATGCTTGTCTGCGCCAAATTTGTGAAAGCACAATTTGGACATCGGGTTACATTTTTCTTTTTACTTCTTATCGCTGCTAACATTCATTGGATGGTTCAATTCCATATGGCTGTTCCTGACCCATTTCTAATCTTATTTTTAACAACATCTTATTTGTATGGATTTAAATATTACGAAAGTAAATACCAAGTAATCAGGTATCAATATTATTCCTACCTCCTATTAGGCTTAGCTGTTTTGAGTAAAGGACCTGTTGCGCTCTTGCTCTACATGATCACTTTTATACTCTTTATGCTTTTCCAGAAGCGTCTCAATCTCAAACCTTGGTTTCGTTTTTTTCCTTTATGTTTATTCATTTTAGTAGCCGGCTCGTGGTATGCTTTGGTAGGAATGACAACAGGCGGCAATTGGCTAGGAGAGTTTTTTCTAAAACATAATCTTTCCCGCTTCAGTAGTCCAATGGAAGGTCACGGCGGTTCATTTTTGAAAACTTGGTTATTTGTATTCATAGGATTATTTCCATTTGTTATATTTTTACCAAAGGCAATGCATTTTTTATATGTTAAAAAGTTGAGAGAATATGGAGATTCAATTTCAAAAAATAGCTTTTTGCTTTTTGCCACTTTAGCTGGTTTTATAATATTGATATTTTTCAGCTTTGCTTCTACTCGATTGCCCAATTACACGGTCCCAGCCTATCCCTGGTTTATGATGCTGTTAGCGGTCTACTTTGGAAAAGTTAAATCAATTAGCCCTCTTATATATGTTTGGGGACTGAGTTTTCTATTTGTGCTGACGCTTGCTTTCGGAGGATATTTTGGTCTTGCCGAAATCACGTATTTATCCGATCATAAACATTTAGCACTTTACTTTTTAGCAGGCTTATTCCCTCTTATTTTCTCCATGATTTTTATTAGAAAAAATCAGAAACTGAAGGCTTTTGCAGGAATTTCGATTTCTTATGCAGTTGCCTCCCTCCTCTTTTTCCTTTCAGTAATGCCTGCTTTAGATCAGCAAAATCCTGTATTACTTACCAAATCAATATGGGATAAAGGCGAGCGAATTTATTATTATGAAAATTTCAATCCAGCCTTTGTCTTTTATTTACAGTCCCCTGTAGAGCGATTGGATCTCTCCTCAGCAAAAAGCGGCGATTTGATCATTAGTAGAAAAAGGTATTTACAAAAGTTGGATACTGAAGGTTACTCTTATCAAATTTTAGCAGAAGAAAATGACTTATTTGAATCTCCGATAACGGTAATTCTCCGCCTGAATTCTCCGCCTCAGCGAGACGAACACAAATAGAGATTTTGTATATAAGAATTGATTGAGACGAAAGTTCAACCATGCTAAAGGTAGTTTCAAAATAATGGCCTTTGCCATAAGATAAGAGGCATATCCAATCCACATGCCTGCCAATACATCCAATAGAAAATGTTGCATCAAGTAAACTCTACTCACTGCCACGAGGAAGGCTAAGGAAAAAAGAATAAACTGATAAAAAGGGTTTCTTGCTTTAATTTGAGCCAAAAGGGCTGCTATCAGAAAAGCCGTTGCCGTATGTCCGGAGGGAAAAGTATTGTAGTAAGCAATTTTAACACCTTCTACCGCATGTAGCGACATTTCATTAAAATGCAGCATTGGTCGAGGGGCGCCATGAAAAATCACCTGCTTTCCAAGTAAGATGATGATAAAATGAATGAGTGCACCTACACTTAAAATAAGTCCGTAGGCAGATTTTTTGAAAATAATTATTGGAACAAAAAGCAACAACATCAGTCCATCGCCGAGGTGTGTTATATACTTGAAAAATAAATCTGATATAGGCTGATGAAGGTGATTGATATAAATGGAGAAGCCTTCATTGCTATAATTCAATAAAATCATAAAAATCACAATACTGCTTAAAAGCATGTAAAATGAAAATGCTGGGATATCTTTATTAAAAGTCATTGCTCGAAATTTTAAGCTAATTTCAAGATTTTTAGATATATATCGATTAAGAAAATATGAACATATTATGATTATATACAATGCCACTGGTTTGTAGTTTTATCTCTAATAATCTTACAGATAATTGTCGACTACGCCGCGGCGCATGAGTGTCGACAGACCACGACTGATTGCAGTGAATTTAACTTAATATTGTAAATGGCTACTGGTAAGAAAACGGATATAAGTAAGGTGCATTTTTAGCGCCAATAAATCTTAAAGGGTATTTGAAATTTGAGGTTTTGATCAGAAAGGAGGATGTTGGAGGTCTTCATGTTAAGACAGACTCACTGAAAATTGTTTGAGATATGATTAAGCGCGCATAATCTTATGCTGAAACAATTGCCCCCTATTTTTCACACTTCTTAACTTCCCTTAATTATTCTTAAGATAAAGGAAGATTTATTATAACTATTTTTATGGCTGCAAGTTATTTAAATCTATAATTGTTGCTCGTATGTGGAAATTCAGAAAAAGCAAAGGTTCGGAATTAGCTGAAAGTTATAAAAAAGGTTGGGAACTAGCCCTAAAGCGTCTTGAGAAAATCAACCCTCCTGAAAAGTGGTCAGCTGTAGGTATCATAGGGGTAACATCTGAAAAACATTGTTCCACCAGTCAAGGTTAAAAAGGGGTAAATGAGAATTTGAAGTTTTAAACTTATGCCAAAAAGAACCTCTGTCAATGACGTGAAGAAACTCGAAGATTTGAACGATTTGAGTGAGATTGTGGTGGATAAGCGCAATGAAAAAAGAGCTGATGCCAAAAAAGAAAGGCGCAATCGGCATTATGTCAAGCTTCTGATCAAACAAGAAATTAAGGATCTTTGACGAGAAGCTTATGATGAAGTCTTGGATTCTTATGAATGATTTTTAATTATTTCAAGCTCATTTCAAAGTCTTTCCCTTTTAAGTTTACGACAATCCATTTAAGAATTAAGAATAAGATCAATCCGTTTAGACCAAATAAGAATGCATTCTGAACCAAAAAGTCAAACTTTTCGAGGAGTTCTAATTTTGATTGAATTTTAAAGAAGTCATAGAGGCCTGAGAAGATTCGTAATATTCCACCAAAAAGCAGAAGGTAAGCAATCACACTGAGTCCTTTGAGATTCCCGAACTTAAATTGAATTTTCATTTTGTCTTTATATTTAGTTTGTTTGACAAAGGTATTGCACCAAACAAACCTAAAAATTGATCTATGTTAAGTTAATGCTTATCTTGAAGATTAAACTGAACATCAACCCTCTATGGAGAGAACATTTTCAGATGATGAGTACAAGCTTCATCTCATTCAAGCTCGGGAATTACTATATGACTATTTGCCATTGACAGACGAGCAATGGGAGGTTTTCAAGCAGGGCTTCAAAATTAGAAAATACCACAAAGGGGATTTTATCTTGAGTGAAGGGGAAAATGAAAGGTTTCTTTCCATTGTGATTTCAGGCTGTACAAGACATTATCTAATGCTAAAAGGAGAAGAAAAATCATTTGACTTTTCCTTTCAGCACGAGTTTAGCTGTTCTTATTCAAGCTTTATTCAACAAGAACCTTCTCGATTTTTCATTCAAGCATTGGATGATTGTGTTTTAGCCTCTATTCATTACGATTTTCTGCAAGAACTTTATCTGCATTATCCAGAAAGCAATAAGTTTGGAAGGACAGCTGTGGAACAGTATTACATCTGGAGAGAACTAAGAGAAATTTCTTTGATGACGGAATCTGCTCAAGAAAGGTATCTCAGATTGATGGAAAAACACCCCATATACTTAGCGCAAGTACCCTTAAAGTACCTGGCTTCCTATCTCAATATCAAACCTGAGTCATTGAGTAGAATCAGGAAAAAACTTTTTGAAGAGCGATAGGACACTTCTTAACATAGGTCAATTTTTGATTTGTAGTTTCATTCCAATTTTGCGGTTGTAAAACAAACAGCTACAAAAATGAAAAAGATTAAATTAAGCAAAGCATTATTGATCATCGTAATCTTTAATCTGAGCCAGACTCTAAAAGCTCAAAATATTGAGCTCACCTCTAAAAAACCTTATAGATCTCAAACTTACTTCAGTTTTGGAGCTGGAGTAAGCTTTCTACGGGGAGTGCCGAATAGCTTCTACCAAGATGGACACAGCAATGTACAGATAGGCTTGATGAAAGAAATGCCAATCAACAAAAGAGTCTCTTTTGTAACAGGTTTGGAATTAGAAAGATTAATTTACGATCTTGATTTTTTCCCTATTTTGGATGAAAACAACCAAGCATTTACGCAAGCTCCCGATGGAGTCAAATTCACTAGAGTATTCCAAAACAGTTTAAATCTTTCAGCTCAAACAAGAATTTATTTTAAAGATAACAGCAGCAAAGAAACGAGCAATATTTTCCTTCAAACGGGATTGAAAGGTGGATATAACCTAAGTACCACCTTCACATACAGAGAAAATGATCAAAATGAATCTATCAATTTATCTAACGTAGCCAGCACATTCAATCTTCAAGCGGAATTAATGCTTGGTTTTAAAGGCAATTATTTCAAAAAACTGGAAATCCTCAACGCTTCAAGTTTTGGAGTTACTTATCAATTCCACTCACCACTGAAGGCACGTAATGTAGAGAATATAAGACCTCTGAATTTGACTTGGAGATTTCTATTTTAAAATTTATGATTATCTGCTATGACATCTGTCTACGAAAATTTTACTTATTGACTTGCTGATAATAGTTCTCTAAACGTACAAGTGTCAACAGACAATAGCTGATTGAATGAACTTCATACAATATTACAAATCGCTACTAGTAACAAAGCGGATAATCATAAAAAATAATAAGCTTTTCTTTTAGATAAAGACTAAGCCACAATCAATCGAATAAATCCCAATTCAAACTAGAATAAATAGAGACTGTCTTAAAAATGACTGTCTCTATTTTCATTTACCAAGCCATTTCATTAAAGTATTATAAGGCTTTGACCAAGTACGCTGAAACCTGAGTGGTCCATTGAGTTCTCGCTCAAAAAAATCTGCATGTTTGGCATTCAAATAAGCTATTCGCTGTCTTTTCTTCGTATTGGTCCCAGTCTTTTTCCTTTTACTTTCGGGAGTCATTCTATAGTAAAAACCGATAAATGGAAGCTGCACGACTTCCCCCCCATTTTTGAGCATTTTGATCCAAAATTCCCAGTCTTCTCTACCCATCACCATATCCTCTGAAAATCCTCCAACTGCTTCAAAATCCTGCTTTCTGAATAAGGAAGCAACAAAAATCATGTTGTCACGCGCAAGCTGATAGCTAGAAAAGGGCTTTAATTTCCAAAACTTCTCCCCTGCCTCAGAGAATTTCACTGCCTTGCAGTACACTACTTTTACGCTTGGCTTATTTCTTAGTGTATCAATGGCCTTTTCTATGTATTCAGGAGCTATTTTATCATCCCCATCCAATGGTAGAATTATTTCTCCTGATGCAGCTTTGACACCTGTATTTCTTGCTTTTGCAACACCTCCGTTTTTTTGGTCGATGACATTGATTTCTGCGTGAGCCTTTTTAAGCTGCTCGGCGATCAGCAAGGAATCATCAGTGGAACCATCATTGACGATGATGATTTCAAGCGGTCTATAAGTAGAAGTCAATACAGAATCGACTGTTTCCCTTAGATACTTCCCCTGATTGTAGCATGGAATGACGACTGATACCATTTCATTATTCATCATGCAAAATATTTTTGGAATTGTATATTCTCTTTTTTTAGAGCCAATGTATTTGGTCCAAACTTTCTCGTATTGTAACCTGCATCTCTCAATTTTTTGAGATAGGTTTGATAGTCAGATTCCTCTAAACCAACATTTTCAAATATGATGGCTTCTGGATTGGTATTTTCAATATCAAATATCCTAATAACTTCTAAATCATAACCTTCCGCATCAATCTGCAGGAGATCTATTTTTCCAATTCCAAATTTCTTTAACAAGGTTTTAGGAGAAATGACTTCAACATTTTCTTCGCTGATCCATTTGCTTTTATCTTGAGGAATTTCAATCCCAAACTTTGAACAATTGATTTCGACAATTCCATTTTGAAAAGCGTCTTCAATTTTCTCCTTGGAAAAAGATGTCAAACCGGTCGCCCATCGCATGTCTGAGAAAGCAATTTTATAAATTGGTAAAAAGCCATCCTCCTCGCCTATTGCAGCACAAAGGGTCACTATCCCTTTGTTTTTCGCATAGATTTTTTTTAAAAATTGATGAAATACACCCGATTGAGGTTCCAAAAGAACACCCTTCCAATTGTCTCTTTTGATGAATTTATGAATAGGGTCATGCGTAATTCCGTCATTGGCACCGATTTGAATTACTGTAAATTCCTTTTTTGATAAAGAATAAGCATTCAAAAACCCGCTCAAACTGCCTTCCTTTGGGTTGTAGAAGTATTTATAAAACCCAAGAAAGATTGGATTATTGGAAGCGCTGAGATTAAATCTCAAAGACTTCCATTGACTTTGTAACTTTCTTTTGATTGGTAAAATTGACAAAGCGGACATTAGCGTTGGTTGATATTAAGGATTAAAATTAAACCTCTAATCTACAATAATTTTGAAACTTGGGTCATCATCAGTGTAATTAACATTGATGATTTTTTCTGCTTTTTCCAACAAAACCTTACTAGAAGTATTCAAATGACGGATATAGACAGTCTTTCCTAGTTTCTCATATCGCTCAGTTACCTTATGAACAGCATCTATCCCTGAGTGATCGACAATTCTACTCTCGGCAAAATCAATGACGATTTCATCAGGATCATTGGTTGGATCGAACTTCTGTCCAAAAGTCAACGCCGATGCAAAAAACAAAGGTCCAAAAACTTCATAATGCTTGACGCCATTTTCGTCTACACGTTTTCTTGTACGGATCATTTTAGCATTTTGCCAAGCAAATACCAAAGCTGAAATAATCACACCAATCAACACAGCCAGGGCAAGATTATGTAAGAATACTGTCACTAAGGTTACAATCACCATAACCAAAACATCATGAAAAGGCACTTTCCTGAAAACCTTCAAAGACGCCCATTCAAAAGTACCAATTGCAACCATAAACATCAGCCCCACCAATGCAGCCATTGGAACCATTTCTATATAAGTAGAAAGGAAAAGAATGAATACCAAAAGTCCCACAGAGGCAATGATTCCAGAAATTCTGTTTCTACCGCCTGCGTTCACATTGATCAAAGACTGACCAATCATCGCACAGCCGCCCATACCACCAAAGAAGCCTGTGGTAAGATTCGCCACTCCTTGCGCTACACACTCCTTATTACCATGACCTCTAGTTTCTGTGATCTCATCAATCAAAGTCAAGGTCAGCAAGCTCTCAATCAAACCCACCCCAGCCATAATCGCAGAGTAAGGCAAAATGATCATCAAAGTCTCCCAGTTTAAGGGAACTACAGGCAAATGAAACTCTGGTAATCCTCCACTGATCGAAGCCAAATCACCAACAGTACGGGTATCAACCCCTCCAAAAATCACAATCAACGAGATTGTCAAGATCGCTACCAAAGCAGATGGCACTGCGGTGGTCAACTTTGGCAAGAACTTAATGATGACCATGGTCAAAGCCACCAGGCCAATCATGATGTAAAGTGGGCTACCTGTCATCCATTCTACTACACCTTCAGCCGTGGTGAATTTGAATTGATCAAATTGAGACATCGCAATTACAATTGCCAGCCCATTCACAAAACCGAACATTACAGGGTGTGGAACCAGTCTGATCAATTTCCCAAGTTTCAAGACACCAACCAAAATTTGGATCAAGCCCATCAAAACCACTGCTGCAAAGAGATACTCAACACCATGCTGAGCAATAAGCGCTATTACGACCACTGCGATTGCTCCAGTCGCCCCTGAGATCATCCCCGGTCTACCTCCTAAAATTGAGGTAATCAAACCAATAATAAATGCGGTATATAATCCAATCAGCGGACTCACTCCCGCTATCAATGAAAATGCAACTGCTTCAGGCACCAAGGCCAAGGCTACAGTCAAGCCGGATAATACTTCGTCTTTCAGATTTGCCTGCGTGGGTTTAAATAGGCGATAAAACATCTGTGTCATAACTTTATAAATTTAATAGGAAGCGGTAAATAAAAGGTACATAATCACCCTCCTAATCAATTGAAAAGGGGTGATCTAACATAAAAAATATGTTTCAGGGTGGAGTACAAGTCATTGCTTAGGCTTGTGATTTGGTGAAAAGAAGTCGCAAAGCTACTCTTTTTAGAAGCAAAAGACAATTTGTTCTTTGGAATGCTGCTGTTGTGTTATTTTTTTTCTTCAATTTTAACAAATGTTTTACAGCTGTCCACTTTGTTTATCACCTAATCAAAACTTTGCGTTCAAAGGAGAATTTACACATTGTTTGGTATGTGATCTAATCTTTAGAGCGCCAAAAGCCTCCTTTACTGGATTAGGAGAGAAAAAACACTATCTACTGCATCAAAATGGCCCACAGCATGATGGTTATGTTTCATTTTTGAAAAGAGCCATTGATCCTATCGAGACCCATCTACTGCCAAATCTCCAAGCTTTGGATTTTGGTTGTGGTCCAGGCCCAGCTATCAATTACATCCTTCAATCTTATCAAATCTCCTGTGATAATTATGATCCTTTTTTCTTTCCCGAAGGGATCAAGGAAAAATCCTATGACTTTATTTTTGCTACAGAATGTGTAGAACATTTCTTTCACCCAAATCAAGAATTTGAGAAAATCCTTGGGCTTTTAAAAGTAGGCGGGTACCTTTCTATGATGACTGAAATCCACCCTGGTTTAAATAAAATCAATGATTGGTATTATATCAAGGATGCTACACATGTTAGTCTTTATTCTGAAAAAACTTTTATGTGGATAGCTTTAAAATACAAACTCAAGCTGGAATATACCGATCAAAAAAGAGTTGTGGTTTTTAGAAAAACTGGTTAAAATTCAATCCCTTCCCATGTTAGCGCATAGTCATATCCACTCCAATTCCCCAAGTCATCACTTGAGGGCAATTGAGATTTGATCTCCATCATTCGGCAGAATCGCCTGATTAGAGCACGAAAGCGGTAAGAATTATGGGTATAAAAAAAAGGAAGACTCATTGAGATCAGTCTTCCTTTTGTATTGGCGTCAAAGTTCATTTTGAAACTTATATTTTCTTATTGAAATACTGAACAAGTTTGAAGATCTCTTGATCTAAAGCTTTATTCGCCATCTCAAATCGCTCTGGAGTATTGACAGACTCTCTTACGGAGATGTAATAAGTCAATTTATCTTCAGAAGGTACAAGAGAAATACTTACTCCTTCTACTGTTTCGATTTTTAGAATATTCGTTCCTGAAATTGGGTACTGATAGACTTTATCAGTCAAGATATTCTTTTTCACGCCTTTATTGAAATCTGTCACTGCACTCACGGAGAAAATCTCCTCTAAGAATTTTGGACTCTTTCTGACTTCTGACATGAACTTATTCAACTGCTTTCTGTGGATGTCCAAGCTTAGGTCAATCGCCACTGCTTTCTCTTTGAAAAAGCCGTTGTAGTAATATACTTCAAGAAGTGCATCGTAAATAGTCAGATCCTTTAATCTCTGAACTCCTTCTAAGATCACCAATTGCTCTACCATATCTTCAAAACTCAAATCAGAATGCATTACTTGCTGATCTATATTGAATCCAGCAACAGGCGCATCGGCAAATTTGGCATTGGTTTCTTTGAACATTGGCTCCAAACCTCCAAGAGGAACTACCTGATCTATGGTCTGCACATTGCCTTTTCGCGCTACCACATCAAGCAAATCAGACATCAGAATAGACTTCAACAGTTGCATCCCAGCATACTTTTCAGATTTAATCCAATCTTGAAGTAATACGGCGGCTACTTGATGTACATTCAGTACCATAAATGCGCCAGCAACGCCTCCTTTTTTCACAACCAAAGAGACTTTGTTATCCTCAGGTTCTACCGCTACGATGATATTGTAACCTTGTTCTTTGGCCTGATCAATGGCAGGCTTCAAAGAAGTGAAATTGAATATTCTATCTTCCGGCGCCTCTTCCAGTACAAGTTCTCCAACTTCATCAGCAGACTGAGCGAGCTTTTTGGCTAGCGTTGTTTGCTTGTCATAAGAGACAAGGAGTACTTTATTTTGTATTGTAGTCGTCGGGGCTGCTTGAACTTCTGATTCTGTATCCATATTTTTATTTATTTCTCGAATTCACTATAATTTAGCTGACATTCCTTAGAGTCATATTCGATTGAATGCCTTTTTTTGGCAGCGGGTTTGGTGCGTTGTGCTGAGGCCTTCGTGCGTTCAAAAAATCACAACCTTAAATTCCGTTAATCTTTACAGCTAATTATTCCTCAAATTTACACATTCTATCAAGGACTCAAAAGCCGATGGTAACAATTCATTCAAAATAACACATTATTTATTCTGATTTGAAATAAAAAAACCAAATAAAGAGATACGATCGATCTGTTGAAAGTTGAAAAACAGTTTATAATTTTTTACTGAGGGTAGCTAATTCCAAGAGATAGCCTCTTTGCTGATGAAGTCTGAAAAAGTAGATTCGAAGACGCTTTTTGTAAATTGTCCGTACCTTACAAGGAATTTCAAACCTATCTATTCCAGTGAATTATTTTCAATTTATTCAAAAGCACAAAGTTATGGTGTTTTTCGGCATCATGATGACAGCGCTGTCCAGTTTTGGGCAGACTTTTTTACTTGCACTCTACATTCCATTTTTGATTGAGGAATTTGCACTTTCCAATGGACTGATCAGTACATTTTATGGTGTAGCGACGATTGCATCCGCAGCAATGCTGCCAAAAGTTGGGAAATTGATCGATACCATTTCTCTAAAAAAATTCACTTTGGTTACTACTTTTCTGTTTTTAGTGGCTTTGGTATTTTTCAGTTTTGCTCAATCATGGTGGTATATCCCAATTGCATTTTTGGGATTGAGGCTCGCAGGCCAAGGTTTGTATTCTCACATTGCGATCACGACTATGTCGCGATATTTTGTAGAAAATAGAGGAAAGGCCATCTCCTTGGCTTCCTTGGGGCATCCGCTTGGTCAGGCGGTATTGCCAGCAATCATTCTCTTGGTAATCACGCAGATCGGTTGGAGGGAATCATTGTGGATTAATGCCAGTTTGGTCGCTGTGATTGTGACGGGCTACACGCTTTTTGTAGTGAAGCCGAAGCATTTGGTGTCTGAGAGTATGGAGGGGATTTCGGATGCTCAAAAGGACAAAAAAACTGTCAAAGTAAGGCAGAGAGATATCATGAAGTCCAAAGCATTTTTGCTTTTGGCTCCCAATATCTTTTTTATCCCATTTGCTATTACAGGACTTTTCTTTTATCAATTCCCAATCGTAGAGTTCAAAGGATGGAGCGTTGGAGTAATCGCGGCAGGGCTGACCGCTTATGCTATTTCAAGTACGGTGAGCATCCTGACAGCAGGTCCTTTGATCGATAAATATAGGGCTAGGACTTTCTTTCCATTCTATTTGATTCCATTTCTGATGGGGATATTTGTGATTTGGTTTGGCCAATCTCCAGTGACTATGTATGTTTATATGGTTTTGATTGGACTATCGACTGGTTTTGGAAATGCCACCATAGCAGCACTGCAAGTGGAGTTTTTTGGGCAAAAATATATCGGGACGGTGAGGAGTCTGTTTACCTCCTTGATGGTTTTGAGTTCGGCTGTTGGTCCCGCGCTTTATGGGATTCTTTTGGATACAGGTTTTAGCTTTGATGTGGTCTTTGGAGTGACGGCTTTGATTTTGGTTTTGATTATTCTCCAATCTTTTCGCTCCATTCCCAAATATTCTCGAGCAAAATGGAAGTATAAGTTGAGGAAGCGGAGGGGGAAATAATTTAATAAAATTAAGGAATTCGATTTATCATGTATTTGAAGTGAATTTATCTAATTCAATCTCAAAATCGTTTGGGGATAAAATTCGAGCGTTTTTAAAAGGATTTTGCTCTAATAAGTCTTTGTCACCAGTAATCAAAAAATTTGCATTTGAAAATTCAATTAAATCTAACAAAAAATTGTCCTTAGGATCTCTACATGAAAAATTTATAGGCTTGATTTCAATTAATTCTCCAACTGTTTCCAAAAGGTCTAACAAGTCCTGAACACTTTGCTTTGGGAAATATTTTTTAAGTTTTTCACGAGTCGTAACTAATTCAATTTCATTTAAAAGCTGCGGTGTGATTATAATTATGATTTTACCATTGGAAATGAAATTCTTAATTCTTGATAGTCGCTTTCCAATCAAAAAACTAATCCACACGTTGGTGTCAAAAATAACTCTAACGCTTTTTGTTATCATATATTTCTTGCCTAACACTTTCTACTTCTTCATTGACTACATTCAAATCGATTTCGTCGGATTTAAATGTTTTAAGGAGAAGAGATAACTTACTATTAATAGCTTCTTTTTCCAATTCCTTCGAAAGCTCAAGTTTTTGCTTCGTGGAAAGCTGTTTAACAATAGAAATTACTTGTTCAAATGTTAAATCTATTTTTAATGCTGTTTTCATAATTTTATTCAAAACTTCCTAATCAAATCTACATAAAAATATCGATAAAAGTTTCCGTCTGATTAAATTGTAGGGTAAGGTAAAAGCGGTAATTTAATTTATAAAGAAAATTACAATTTATTAGATGCCTGCATGATCCTTAGTGAAAACACAAGCTATTAATCGTCTATTTTTTTCAAAATTATTATAAAGTAGTTACAAGTGTTTCTTATAAATCATTTTTTAATGAACGTCACCATACTATTAAATTGCATGTAAAAATAGGCACATTACAACATGCTTATTTGATACAAAAATGTAAGAATAAGCAATTTTCAAAAGATTTTCCCTCTTATTTGAACAGGGGTAAGCTGGGAATGTAGTGGGATTTACTTTTTGGGATTTTGGATCAATGCCACCTCTGCAGCTAAGAAAAAGTTCAACCCAGTAAGACGCTAGGCAGTCCCATAAGGGTTAAATATCTCAATATAGCTTGTATGTATAATAAATTGAAAATTGATCCAATTCCTCCACGATCCTTCGTGCCCTTTGCGGTAAACATAAAACAATCAAACCAACATAGTCTATGTAAGGGATATATTCTTTATTCCTCTATACAAAAAATCAAAGTCATGCTACCAAAGTCAAGTCTTGATTCTTGCATCGTATCTCTTAATTCTTATTTCTCATCTAATCCCCTATTTTATTTCCTTTCTGCCCCATTCTCAACTTGCTTTTGGGTGAGCCGATGATTTGGGAATTGTATATTCCTGAGTGTCCGCTGAAGATATAGGCGGTCACACAAGCTATTCCTATAAAAATTCCAGACTCAGCACCAAAGAGTTCTATACCCATTAGCGTACAAGCAAGCGGCGTATTGGTAGCTCCCGAGAAAACTCCCACAAAACCCATTCCTGCCAAAAGTGCAACAGGCAAGGGAATCAAGAAAGCTAGTGCATTTCCTAAGGTGGCGCCGGTGTAGAATAATGGCGTTACTTCTCCCCCTTTGAAACCTGCCCCGAGAGTTAAGGATGTCATTCCAATTTTTGCTAAAAAATCATACCAAGGCAAATCCTCTGAAAAAGCCTCCACAATTGTCGGCACACCCAATCCAATGTACTTCGTCGTCCCCATTACAAATACAAGCAAAGCAACCAAAACGCCCCCAACCACAGGTCTCAAGGGTGGGTATTTGATATATTTTTTGAATATTTCACTCCAAAAATGTGTCGCTTTTGCAAATAATCTTCCCCCCAAACCAAAGCATATTCCAGCAGGAATAATCCATAGCAAATTGATCAAATTGAGGTTGGGTAAAATAGGGATTTCGTATTGAGTATGGTGGACTTGCCATAATTCCGCACAGGCATAATGTGCTACAAATGCGCCGATAAAAGCTGGCAAAATCGCTTCATAGCGGATTCTTCCAATGACCAACCACTCCAAAGCAAAAACTGCCCCCGCTAAGGGTGTCCCAAATACAGAAGCAAAACCTGCTGCCACTCCAATGGTAATCAATATTCTACGGTCTTCTTTTTTGAGCTTAAACCACTTCGTAAACTGATCCGCTATGGCGCCCCCCATCTGCACCGCCGTACCCTCTCGTCCTGCCGAACCCCCAAAAAGATGTGTCACTAGCGTTCCGAAAAGCACCAAAGGAGCCATTCTAAGTGGGATGGTTTGCTGTGGATTATAGAATTCCTCCAAGAGTTGGTTGTTCCCCTTGACGACATTCTGACCATATTGATGGTATGTCCAGCCAATTAGCAATCCGCCCAAAGGCAATAGCGCAATGATCCAAATATTGGCCTCCCTATATTCGGTAACCCAATGCAGGGAAACCAAAAATACTGCTGATGCAGAACCTGCCAATAATCCGATCACCGCGGCTATCAAAAGCCATTTGATGGTAAACTCTAAACTCGGGAAAAACTCTTCTTTTGAAAACTCTTTAATTTTTAAATATGCCATAGCCCACTCCAACAAGAGATAAAGGTGAAATCTTCCATCGAGAAATCCCGATTAGAAAGAAAATGAAAGTTGAAGTAGGAGTCATCAGCACCAAAAATGGGCGGTTGAAGGTGGAACCCCATCACCTAAGTAGGACAAAAATAGAAAATAATGCTTCCAAAGCTAACCTTAGCCTTTCCTTTTTTATCAAAATAATAATGCCTAACTTTTAATTATTAAAACAAAGACACCCTTAATTGATTATTTTAACTAGGAAAAGTAAACCAGCAAAACATGAAAAACATTTTGATCACAGGAGGATCTGGATTGGTAGGAAAACGAATCACAGCACATTTAGAAGCGAAAGGACATGCAGTCGCGTGGCTTAGCCGATCTCCTGATAAGTACAAACAAAAATCATTTTCTTGGGATGTAGATGCGATGCAAATCGACCAAGAAGCCATTGAATGGGCTGACGCTGTCATCCACTTGGCAGGCGAAGGTGTGGCAGATAGCCGCTGGACGGCCAAGAGAAAGCAAGCGATTCTTCATAGCCGAACACATTCCACTCAAATCTTGGCTGAAGCTATTTCCAAGGCAGAAAACAAACCGAGTTCATTTATCGCAGCTAGTGCTGTTGGGTACTATGGATTTAGCACAGGGAATGATGTGATCACAGAAAACAGTCCTGCGGGGGATGATTTCTTGGCTCAAGTGGTCATCGCTTGGGAAAATGAAAGCAAAAAACTAGAAAATCATGGTTTGAGAACGGTCATGTTGCGAATCGGTATCGTGCTGGATGAATCTGGTGGAGCGCTTAAAGAAATGCTCAAGCCACCTGTTGCCGCTCCATTGGGTTCGGGTGACCAATGGATGAGTTGGATACAGATTGAGGATTTGGCGAGGATGTTTGTCTTTGCAATAGAAAATGAATCCTTATCAGGTGTGTTCAATGCCGTAGGCCCAAAACCAGTAACAAACAGAACACTCACTCAAAGTGCTGCTAAGAAAATCAATAAGCTGTTTGTTGGTGTTGGTGTTCCTGCATTTTTGTTGAAAATTATCTTAGGGGAAATGGCACTGATGGTCCTTGGAGGAAACAAAGCAAGTTCCAAAAAAATAGAAGCCGCTGGTTTCCAGTTCCGATATCCGAGCATCGAAGAAGCGCTGGAGAAGACTTTTAAATAGTTGGTTGTAAGGTTTTAAGGTAAAAAAGTTTCAAAGTTGGTGGGGTAGCTAAGAAATAATTTTAAGGTTGGAAAGTTTTAAGGTTTTAAGGTTGATGGAGTAGCGAGATTTTGTTGATCTGCAGAGTAAAAAAGCTTTGTGCCCTTTGTGAAAACTTGGTGCTCTTCGTGGTTAAAAATTTTTGAAGAAGATTTAGAATAATAAAGTAATGTCCACACTTTATCACTTTGTAGAACTCGTCCGCCGTAGCGGATTATAAAAAAAACATAACTCCGCTCCTACCCTGACTTTGCGAGAAACTAACTGTATTAAGAAGTCCCCTTCCTACCGAAGAGAAACCAAAGAATGGTACCAAGAAGTGGCAAAAACAACACTACCAGTATCCATACGATTTTGTCATTTCCTCCACCACCGAATTTTCTTGTCAACACATCATAAATCGTGTAGGCGTAAATCAAAAGGCCTACTATTCCTAATCCAAACATAGTATTTATTTTATAGGTGGAAGATTATTTACTTTTTGTTTTGGCGCTATGATCCAATAGAAAATTGCTCCAAAAGGTTTGGTAAAAATGATAACCAAAATCCAAACCACTTTCATATCCGAATCTTTAAATTTTGACTCGAATGCGTCAGATAGCGTTATTACCCAAAACAACATGAGCAACAAGCCTACGATCACAATAGGTAAAGTCATCGGATCTATTTAAAGTGATTAAATTGATTGAAATTATTGTTTTTCTGATTTGGTGCAATAATCCAATAGATAATCACCCCAAGGAAATTAGCAAATAAGACAATGAGAATCCAAATCAGCTTCATATTTGGATCTTTGAAATTAGACCTGACTATATCCACTAAAGTAATGATCCAAAAGACGAAAAAAGCAAAAGCTACTATCGAAAAGAGAATCAATATAAAACTTCCGGGACTTATACCTCCTATAAATGATAAATTCATCTGTATCTCAGTTTTTGTTTTCTAGCAAAATGACCGTAAAGGAATGGTGCTACAGGATTCAGAAAAACCAGAAGTAGCAACCAAAGCATCTTTATTGAATTATCCGTAAATTCGGACTTTAGTAAATCTACCAAACTCCAAATCCAAAGTATTCCATAAAGTACCATCGTAAGCAAAATGGCGTTTGGAATGAAGCCTGACATAGAAGAAGGTGTTATAAATTCCATGTTCTTTTATTTAAAATGAAAAAAGAAGAAAACGAATCTACTAAAAATAGTTTAAATCACTCTAATTACAAGCATAAAATAATTCAAATATGATGTTTAAAAGAAGTTTATTCCTGTTCCTTAGCTTTATTACTACGGTAAGTTTCGCGCAAATTGATCTCCAATATTATCTTCCCGAAAACCACACCTACAATCCAGCGGTCCCTACACCTAAGGAAGTGTTGGGATTTGAGGTCGGTGAATGGCATGCTTCCTACGATCAGGTGGTTATGTACATGAAAACCCTTGCGGCTGCCTCCGATCGGGTAACGATCCAAGAAATCGGAAAAACATACGAGCAAAGACCACAGCTCACTCTGACCATCACAAGTCCATCGAATCACAATCAGATAGATAAAATCAAAGCAGAAAGAAAAAAACTCCGTAAGCCAAATGCGTCTGTAAATATCAAAGATATGCCCATTGTCGTTTACGCAGGTTATTCTGTTCATGGCAATGAACCTTCTGCGGTGAATACTTCTTTGCTAGCTGCCTATCACTTCGCTGCGGCCAATGAAATTGAATCAGATTTGGAAGATGTTATCATTTTGATTGATCCTGCTTTGAATCCTGATGGAGTCAATAGATTTGCTTCTTGGGTAAATTCCCACAAGAGCTATGTTCCAAACGGCGACCCTGTCAATAGAGAACTGAATGAACCTTGGCCTAGAGGAAGAACTAACCATTATTGGTTTGACTTGAATAGAGATTGGTTACCAGTACAGCATCCTGAATCAAGAAATCGCGTGGCAGTGATCCAAGATTGGTTGCCCAATATTCAGCTTGATTTTCATGAAATGGGAACCAACAGCACCTACTTTTTCCAACCTGGAGTACCTTCGAGAAATCACCCTTTGACCCCAAAGAAGAACTTTGAATTGACTGAGAAAATCGGGCAGTATCATGCCAAGTACCTTGATAATATTGGCTCACTTTATTACAGTCAGGAGGATTTCGATGACTTCTATTACGGAAAAGGCTCCACCTATCCTGATGTACAAGGTTCGATTGGGATACTATTTGAGCAAGCCTCTTCGCGAGGACACCTTCAGGAAAGCATTTATGGTCCTGTGAGATTTGAGTTTACGATCAAAAATCAATTTACAACCACACTTTCTTCCTTCGAAGCCGCCGTAGAGATGCGTGAGGAAATGAACAAATACCTCAAAGACTTTTATGCAGAGGCAAAATCTGAGTCCGATGTAGATACCAACAAAGCCTATATTTTTGGAGCTGCAGAAGATGGTGGAAAAATTTTCCACTTGGCTGACATCATATTGCAGCATGACATTGATGTCTTTAGCTTGAAAGAAGACATCTCAGTCAACGGAATGGAATTCAAAAAAGACAAAGCCTATATCGTTCCACTCAACCAACCCCAATACAGGTTGATCAAAGGGATTTTTGAAACAAGGACAAGTTTTGCAGACAGTCTTTTCTACGATGTGTCCGCGTGGACGATGCCCATGGCATTTAATATTAACAATATGGCTTTGAGTAGTCGAATTCTCAATTTGGCCAATGTAGAGCAAGTCGATAAAAGCTTGAAACTTCCAGAAGGGAAGGTTATCGGTGATGCAGGCGCTTATGCCTATGCTTTTGAATGGACTGAATATTACGCGCCAAAAGCTGCTTATGAGTTAATGGACAAAGGCTATCTAGTCCGCGCAAGTCATGCCGAGATGGAAGCTGAGGGTGAAGTCAAATTCAAAAGAGGAAGCATCTTCATCAGCAAGGGATTGTCAAAAGTAAGCGATCAGGAGTTTTATAATGATCTCCAAGCAACTGCCAAAACCTCAGGCGTAGAAATCTATGCCATCAGTAGTGGCTACACCAAAGGAGTCAATGTGGGATCTCCAAGCCTTGATGTATTGAACAAACCAAGTATCGCAATGCTGGTAGATGGAGGTGTTTCGAGCAGTGAAGCTGGAGAAATCTGGCATTTGCTTGATCAAAGGTATGAAATGCCGATCACGCTAATGCCTATGGATAGATTCAATGGAACAGATATTAATCGATACAATACGATCATCCTTCCAAATGGGAGTTATTACAGTTTAGGAAAATCAGGTGCCGAAAAATTGAAAGACTGGGTAAGCGCTGGTGGGACATTGATCGCTCGAGGTTCAGCTTTGAATTGGTTGGATCAAAATGAAATCGGTTCTTTCAAGTTCAAAGTTGATTCAGAAGATCTAAAGGAAGAAAGCGCAATTCAAAAACCTTATGCCGATTACAGTAATGCTACCGGAGCAAGAGTGACAGGCGGAGCAATCTTCAATGTCAAACTTGATATCACACATCCACTAGGATATGGCTATACAAGTCCTGATTTATTTACTTTCAGAAGTGGAAATCAATTTATGATTCCTGCTGACAACCCTTATGCAAACCCAATGATCTACACTTCAGATCCCTTGGCAAGTGGCTATGTTCATCCTAGTAATCTAGAGCAGATGAAAGATTCAGCTGCCATTCGTGTAGCTACAGTTGGACGAGGTCGAGTGATCGGGTTTGTAGATAATCCCAATTTCAGAGCATTCTGGTTTGGCACCAACAAATTGTTTATGAATGCGATTTTCTTCGGGAGTACCATTAATGGAGGGACGGGGAGATAGGTTTTTGATTAGAAGATGTTTTATAATGATAAACCTCAAGCAATTGGAATTGCTTGAGGTTTATCATTCAGAATCAGCACAGAAAGATGTCAGGGCTAACGCCCCTTTTAGATTTGATATACCCGATGTTTTCTACGAAGATGACAGGGCTAAAGCCCCTGTCTGTGATATGATGAAGAGCTTAGATTCTGACAAAAAAATAATATAAGATAGGATTCATGCTGAGATTAAGGGTGAATCTATTCTTAGAGAAGTTAATAATTCCGAAGGTGGGTATACCAATGTAATTACTACGCCAAAAGCTTTAAACGCATGTGATTGATATGAAAACATTATTAAAAGTACTCATTGCCGTAATTGGGTGTGCTTCCTGCCAATCTAGGGAACAAGAAGAGATATCTGCATTGCTCGAGACAATTTTTGAAAAAAAAATAGCGAGAGGAGATTCTATTTATCTTGTACAAGATGCGGTATTGGAGTGGGAAGGTAATGAATTCGAAAAGAATTGTAATCTTTTCTGGCTAAAAGAACTCTTTAATCACGCAGTACCTAAGAGTATTGATTTATCAAAAATCTATACAGAAAAAGATATTGAGCATATATGTCTTGAAAATGCCAAACCTTATAAGTTCTTGCCTAATCAACTACATCCGCAGATTAGTCTTGTACCAAAGGAAAGAATTGACAAAATGATTACTTCCTTAGAGGAAAATGTAAAAAGAGGAGGACCTATTTACATTACCGAGGAAATGAATAAGTTTACATATTATGAAAAGCTTTCTAGACCAATTTTTACTAAAAACTATAAGTATGCAATTATTTACGCGCAGTCAGTTTGTTTTCCAGATCCCTGCGTTGGCCCAAAGCTAGTTATTTATGAAAAAATTGAGGGAGTTTGGAAATCACTAGGGGGTATGAACTTCTATTTGGTTTAACTAAAGTTGAAAATGAAAAAAAGCTCGAAAAAATTAATATTCACAATTACTTTTATTGTCTTTATCTCAATTTCTCTTTTTTGGGCTAAAGAGATTAGAGGATTTCAAAAAATCGAAGATGTTTCACAATCTCAAGTCATTCAATATAAAACTGATCCAAAAAGAATTGTAACCTCTATTCTAACCATCAAAGGAGAAGTAAATGGAGATTTCATGATCAATCGAAACCTTAAACTTGAAGCGGGAAAAATTGATCGCGTGATCCGCAGTGATTGGTATCATAACGAAATAGAAATCACTTATAATCCTATTGATGTGACGAAAGGTCATTTGAAAATTAAAATAGAGCTTTATTAAATGAAAAATATATCAATCATCTTACTCTTCTTCCTTATTGCATCATGTTCATCTAAGGAAAACAACAACAACTCTACTATTGAGGTTGATGAAAATTATCAAGACGATCAAAACTTCGAAAATTATATTCATAAATACGGATTTGCTGAAAATGACACTCCCGCTTGGTACATGAAAGATACTGACGGAATAGTAATTGAAGAAATAGCCGAAAGCTTTGAAAAATCATCTGTTGAGATCCAAGGCTTTAGTTTAGACAGCTTACTAAAAGGAAATGCTGTCAAAAATCTGGGATTAACGCTAAATAATAGTAGATCTGAAATCAATTTCAATGATTATTTGAATGAAAAAAAGACCTTGTACTTAACTGAAAAAAATAATCTGCTCAAACATATCAGCATCTATGATTTAAGGGAAATTGATGTTACTCTTGAAGAAATCAATTTAAGTAGGCTAAACCTGGTTAGTTATAAAAATAAATATCCGGGGTCTTACAGTTTAAGGAATTTGTTTAGTTTATCTGCTTCTTCACATTTAGCACCTTTAGATTCTGTCAAATCCATTCAGCACACTTTCTTGTGGACAAGCAATGGAAGATTAGACTTGATTTGGGTTAACGAAAGACCCCACATGCTAGATTATTGGGTATTTTAAAAACAAAGCCCCAAGGAACCCTTGGGGCATGTTTGATTTCCGGAGTTAACCTCCCTTTTATTAACCTAATCCAATCTATTTTTTCTAGCTATTATGAATTAACAACTTCCCCATTAATTCAACCTGTCTCTTTCCTCAGTACTTCCACTTCGGTTGGAAATTCTGAAGCTTTCGCCTTGGGCAAATTTGTATCTTAATGTCAACCTTACGCCTTGGTTGCTGCGATATTGTCTGAAAGAAGTATCAATTTGCTCAAAGTTGACATTCGCTCTGATGACCTGAGTTCTCAGTAAATCTGTTCCGTTGACAGTCAGCGTAAACTTATCCTTTGCAAATGACTTGGTAATTCCTGCATCCAATCCACCCATGGCTCCGATAGTGGCCTGACCCCAAAGCATCGGTCCCATATACATCCCAATTAATTCTGCTTTGAAGCCCTTCGGTAAGATAAAGTTATGCTGACTTCGCATCATGTAAGACACCTGAGAGACATCCAATAAAGCATCACCAATCATCGACTTCCACTTTGAATAATTAGCCTGAACCATATTGTTTGTATTCCACCATGGCGTGATTTCTACTGGAACAATCGCCCTGAAATTCAAATTCTGTGATCTATCTAGGTTCGAAGTAAAGGTGGTCGTCGTTCTTGACTCCTCGTCCTGCTCAAAGATCTGCTGGAAAACATCTGTAGTCAGCGCATAGCTTAAGCTGAATTGATAAGCTCCTTTGATGATATGATTCATTTCCAAGTTGTGCGCATACTGAGGTCTGAGGTTTGGATTCCCTCGTTCGGTTGTCAGCGGATCAATGTAGAACACAAAAGGATTGAGTAAGCGATAGTTTGGTCTGGTGATTCTTCTGTTGGCATTGTACACGATTTGATAATCCTTGCTCACTTTATGCTGTATGAAGACACTTGGGAAAAGGTTGAAGTATTTTTGTTCATTTTCTTGTTCCAAAGTCACCGAAGTGCCCAAAATATCTGAGTATTCCCCTCTCAATCCAGCTTGGAAACTTACTTTTTCGGAAAACTTACTTTTGTAGGAAGCATAAGCTGCCAGTACATTTTCTCTGTATATAAATCGATTACTACTAGGGTCGGGCATATATGGTTCTTCTTCGACAGCACGTGCCAAATCAAGGTTGTTGTCAGATTTCACCCAGCTTCCTTTTACCCCTGTCTCCAAAACTCTTCCCTTCCCAAAAGGCTTCACAAAATCCGCTTTTGCGGTGAATATGTTATAATCCATATTATTCAAGTTGCGGATTCTATCCATCGAAGCTTGATCTTCATTTTGATTGAGCCAATAAGCATTCGACAAGACAGCCGATGCATCAGAATGCATATTGGTGAAGTCAAAATCTGCGGTAAGCTTTGTTCCCAAAGTATCCAACATGCCAACATAGTGGAGATTGGTGAAGAATCTCTGACTTTTATTTTCACTGTCATTCAATGACCTTAAGAAATTTCTGTCCGTTGTCCCAGGATTAGAAACTTCGGTCAAGGCATCGCTGACATCCACGCCATTAGAGCCTGAAGCTTGAACACTCACACCTACACTATGATTTTTATTGATTTCATAGTCAGATCCTCCACTGAAAAACAAACTTTTGTTTCTGGTCGTGATTCTACTGTTTTGATCAAAGTTGGAAATCCCTTCATCCAATTGGAAATTTCTGTTGATTTCAAGGTCGTTGAATACAGCATATTCACTGTAATTCAAACTGGCATTGTTTGTCCATTTTCCTTTTTTGGCATTGATAGTGACGCCTGTATTAGGGGCATACTGACCATTATACTGACCTCCTACCTGCACGTTTCCGAATACTCCATCCAGATTGCTTTTCTTCAACTTGATATTGATCACTCCTGCACCACCTTCTGCATCGAATCTTGAAGTTGGATTATTGATGATTTCCAAGCTTTTGATGTTGTCGGCAGGCATGGCTCTGAGGAAGTTTGCCAAGTCATCTGCACTCATGTAGGTTTGTCTGTCATTGATCATGACGGTGACGCCTGACCGACCATTGAGATTGATATTGCCATCTTGATCGACATAGACTCCTGGAGACCTACCGATCACATCAAGTGCTGTATTGCCTTCAGCCATGACAGTTCCTTCTATATTGACGGTGGTTTTATCTGGTTCAATGATGACTTCAGGACGGTTTGCCCGGACAGTCACTTCACCTAAGGCAGCAATTTCTTCTGTTACTGTCACTGCACCAAAATCTTTCTTTTCGCCTGCTTTCATCATAAAAGCTTCAGATTTGAAAGTTTCATATCCGATAGAAGAAACCATCAGCTTCACATTTCCCGAACGGGCTGATTCTAGAGTAAAATTTCCGGACTCATCAGTCACGGCGCCGGTAATCATATTTTCAGACTCCGCATCCACCAACATCACGTTAGCGAATGGAAGCACTTCTCCCTTTTGATCCTTCACTTGGCCTTGGATCACGGCAATCTCTTTTGCTGCTACGTTGCTCACACCCAAAAGGAAGGCAAAAAAGATGGTAAAAACTTGGATAGAAATTTTCATTGGTTTAGAAATTTATTGTGTCTGAGTTATTTGTACAGAGCACTATGAAAAACCAATGCCAAGAGAAAAAACAAGAATTAAAATACTGATTATCAATTATTTGACAAATATCACAAAATAATCTTTGTTTCAATACCGAACAGTTTTATTGTTCAGTTTCTATACAATAGTGATTATGAATTGTAGCGCGGGATTGCAAATCTCTTTTCTCTGGTTTCTACCTCGAGGCCTCGCGGAAATTAAGAAAAGAGTAATAATGGCAGGGAAAAGGTTAAAAAAGAAAAATAAGTTAAAGTGGAATAGTTCAAGAAAAAGGGGCGAGGAAAAAGAAATGAAAATCTGAATTCCAGAATTTACGTAAACATATAAAAGATGGATTGAGGGAATGTTTATACTAAGACATTTGCTAGTTCTTCCCTTAGTTTTGAGGGGATTATAAAAATAGGATAGATTGATATTTATAGATATATTTAAATATGGAAATTGAGAGAACAAATAAGGAAATATTGATCAGAGTATCTTCAGATACAGATTTGATTGGTCTTCAGCGAATTTTAGACTATGTGAAATATCGAGAAATAGCATCCAAAAGTAAGGCTTCACAAGATCAAATAGATAAAGCATCAGCCGAATCAAAATCATCATGGTGGAATTCAAATAAAAGTCGGCTTATAAAGTGAACATTGTTGTTGATACAAATATAATTTTTAGCGGACTATTAAGCCCAAAAGGAAAAATCTCTGATATCCTCCTGAACTCAACTAATATATTTGATTTTTATGCGCCTTCATATTTGTTGGAAGAACTTGAGAAGCATCAGAAAAAACTTTTAACACTTTCTGGTTTTTCGGTAAAGGAACTAACTTTTTTGAAAAATAGTATTTACAAAAAAATAGATTTTATCGATTTGGAATCAATAAGACAATTCACATGGGAAAAAGCAATTGAGCTCATAAAAAATATGGATGAATTTGATGCTCCATTTGTTGCTCTTTCGTTAGAATTAGATTCTCCACTCTGGACAGGTGATAAGAAATTGTTGAAAGGTTTAGAAATAGAAGGAGTGAATTGGGTTAGGTCAACCGATATGATGCTTAAAATAAGAGATGGTTTATTGTGATAAACGTTAAAATGGAAAAAGTAAAAATAGATAATAAATAACACAAAAAAACCCTGGAAGCTAGAAGCTTACAGGGTTTGAGGTGATATCAAGCAACTTAATTATTTAGCTGCTGCAAATCTTTTGCTTACTTCGTCCCAGTTGACCAAGTTCCAGAAAGCACCTACATAGTCAGGTCTTCTGTTCTGATAATTCAAATAGTAAGCATGCTCCCATACATCAAGACCTAGGATTGGAGTACCCGGGCACTCAGCTACGTCCATCAATGGATTATCTTGGTTTGGAGAAGAGCATACACAAAGCTCTTTTTTCTCATCTACACAAAGCCAAGCCCAGCCAGAACCGAATCTAGTCGCTGCTGCTTTGTTGAATTCTTCTTTGAAAGCATCGAAAGAACCGAACTTGGCATCAATAGCTGAAGCTAAATCGCCAGAAGGCTGACCTCCACCGTTTGGTGCAAGGATAGTCCAAAAAAGGCTGTGGTTGAAGTGACCTCCACCATTGTTTCTTACTGCTGCATTTGAACCAGCTACTTTCATCAATTCTTCAAGAGACTTTCCTTCAAGGTCAGTTCCTGCGATCGCATTGTTCAAGTTAGTTACATAAGCATTGTGGTGCTTACCATGGTGGATTTCCATAGTTTTTGCATCAATATGCGGCTCTAGCGCATTAAAGTCGTAGGGTAATTTTGGAAGTTCAAAAGCCATTTGTTATAAAGTTTTATAGTTTGAAATAAATATTAAATTCTCTTTTTGAGATACATTAAACAAACCAACAGTTTTTGGAAATGGTTCTCTTTTGCTTCAAAACATCTCAATTTCTTAGCTTTTTGAAAAAATCATCCAAGAGTTGCTTGGCTTCAGCAGCCATAAGACCTGCTTTTACTTTCGTTTTGGGATGGATCACCGTTTCCGATAGCCTCGCAAATCCTCTATTGGGATCAGAAGCTGCATAATGAATTTCTCCTAATTGGGACCAAAAAGAAGCGCCTGCACACATCACACAAGGCTCTAAGGTGACATAGAGTTTGCATTCATTCAGATATTTTGAGCCAAGAGAATTCGCAGCTGAAGTGATGGCCAACATTTCTGCGTGGGCTGTGGCATCTGTAAGTTTTTCGGTCTGATTGTAAGCTCTTGCAATGACTTTGTTGCGGCACACGATGACCGCACCTACCGGAATTTCATTTTCCTCAAAGGCAATTTTGGCCATTTTCATGGCTTCATTCATAAAATACTCGTCTGTGAAAAGGTCCATTTTCTTATCTTAAATCCCAAGAATCATAGCTATCTGATTGGAGAATCAATCAGGTTAAATATAAGTATCAAAAATACCTTTAAATAAATAAGGCGCAAACCTTGAAAAGGATTACGCCTTATTTTAAAAGAAGTCCTATCGGACGAAGTGAGCTATCTCCTATATTCCTTAGAATTTTATACGAAATAGCTTTTAGAAGATTAAATCAATCATTTCTTTTCTAACACCTTCATTGATAATCAATGCAAGTATAAGAGAGACCAATAAACCTATCATTGCTCTTACCACATCCTTCTTGGCTAGTCTATAAGCACGTACTAGACGTGCTCGTCTTTTCTTCAGTTTTCTAGATTTAGCCAAGGCTATGGATAATTCTCGGCCACCCAACAAGCCAATGAATACCCATGTAGTACTCATAGGCACATTACTCATGATTTTAAAATAGAAAAGTATGACCGCATACACAAAATCCACTATTGTGGCTGCTCTCACGTCTGTTACTTTTGTTTTTTCTGTGACAATTCCTTGAATTCTGTCACCTTTCATGTAGAATAAAAATCCTAAACCTATAAACACAAAACCTGCGTAAGCTATAAATTCCCACACATTCAACTGTCGTGGTAAGAATACGGCAATGTTCGCAGCATCTTGCATAATCCAAACTGCCCAAAGCGTTCCAGAAGTCACCCATTGCAGCACATACCAATAAGGTTTTGCTTCACCTTTTAAGTAGGTTTTTACAAATTTCTCAAGGACAAACCAAACGATGATTGCAATAAAAAAGGCCAATAAATAACCCAAAAAACTCTTTTGCATCACACTGACTATGGTCCCTGCTTTGTAAGTAAATACATTAAGCAAAAGAAAGGTCGTAGAAACTGGCATCCTGAGCCTTGTCATCACCAACAAAACGATAGGTGCTGCTAGCTGTAAAAACACAAAGTTGGTAGGCGCTACTTCAAGACCTGGAACTTGCAATCTTTCATAACTCACATCGCCGTTGTAGGTAAACCAACTGTAGGTAACTGTTCCTACGAAAATCAAGCCCATGAAAAGCCAAAGCCAATACCACTTCCTGTTTTGGTTGGATGCAATGAAAGTACCAATGGTCTGAATACTGTCATTCGCAATAGCCGAGTAAGCTGCAAGTGCAAACCCAAACCACATGGCTGCATAGGTATATGGGGTAATTATCCCTGCAACAGAAACAAGGACAAGTATGACAATAAGAAAGGGTTTTTCTTTTCTAGTGAAATCAAAAAGTGAATAGGAGGCTTTAGATAAGGCGTCCTGATTGATGTTTTGATCTTTAAGTTTAGCCATGATTTTGATTTGGCGGTTGTAAATTCGGATACAAAGTTAAAGAAGATTCTTTGGCTTAAATGTTAACAAATTGTTAAGTCAATGATACCATTTCTTAACAGTAAGTCTTGGCTACTATCGTCAGTTATATGAGAGTTTAAACCAAATAATAGATAATGATCAGATAAAAGTAAAGAATAAAATATCAAATACTCAATTTCTTTCACCTTTCAATTGGAATTAATATTAACAATATCTTCATACGTTTTCAGCTGTTAATTGCTGTATCTACTTTTAATTTGTGTAAAATTTTAGACTACTAAACCCTACCGTTGGGTTTGCTCTACATGACTGAATTAACTGAAGCTGTAAAACAACCCAAGAAAGCGATCTTCTTCTTGCAGATGATTTTTGCATTGTTGCTGTTTATGTTCTCCATAGACTTGCTCACTGTATCTATGCTTCAGATCAACAGCGGAATAGCGAAAGACATTCTTCAAGCAACCAATAATCCATTTGTAGGTTTATTCATCGGCTTATTGATGACTGCATTGATTCAGAGTAGTTCTACGGTCACGGCAATGATCGTTGCTGTAGTCGCTTCTGGAAATCTCAACCTGATGCAAGCAGTGCCTCTTATCATGGGTGCGAATATTGGGACAACTTTAACCAGTACATTGGTCTCTTTTTCTTTTATTATGAAAAAAGGAGAGTTCAAAAAAGCTCTTTCGGCGGGTGTTATTCACGATATTTTCAATATCATCACTGTTATTATACTTTTCCCATTAGAAATGTATTTTGGGTTTTTAAGTAATACGGCGATATTTTTGACCAACACCTTTTTTGATTCTAGTGCGAGCAATGATAGCAATTACCAATACAATGTGATTTTCACAAGACCTGCTACAATTTGGCTGATTGATTTAATCAACATGCCTATTATCGGCCTGATTCTAAGTGTAATATTTGTCTTTTTGGCAATTAAAATCTTGTCTGAGACTGTATTCAAGTCATTTGTCTCTGGTAATTTCAAAAAAGTCAGCAAGCATATTTTCAAAAACCCAGGAATCGCATTTCTTTATGGGATCTTTTTTACCGCTGCTGTGCAGTCTAGTACAGTCACCACGTCACTGATTGTTCCTGCAGTAGCAAATAGACGTGTGTCGTTGATCAAAGTTTTTCCTTTTATCATTGGGGCCAATATTGGTACTACAATCACTGCTGTGATCGCAGCTATCTACAAAACCGAAGCTGCTATCAGCATAGCCATTGTCCATATACTTTTTAACTTACTAGGTGCGGCAATCTTTTTGCCTTTCCCATCCATTCGCAAAATCCCTGTAAAAATCGCTACTTTCTTGGGAAGAGAATCTGTAAGAACAAGACTTGTTGGATTTGCTTATATCCTTTTGACTTTCTTCGTTATCCCTTTCCTCTTGATTTATTTCAACAAAAACGAGGATTTGAGACAATCGCACTACAAATACAAAAAACCTATCGAAACAGAGGTTTCAACAAAGCATTAACTTTGTTGAGCCTGTTGTTCTGCTACAATCTGCACCCCTGAACTTGTCCCTATTCTATCAGCGCCGGCTTCAATCAATGCTTTGGCTTGTGCGAATGTTTTGATCCCTCCACTGGCTTTGATCCCTACATTACTTGGTAAGTTTGCCCTCATCAATGCAATATGCTCTACTTTCGCTCCTTCAGGAGCAAAACCTGTTGATGTCTTCACATAATCCACCCCTGCATCACGACAGATTTCACAAGCTTGCACAATTTCTTCATCGCTGAGGTAGGCAGTTTCTATGATAACTTTCAAAATCCGCTCATGCTGATGACATAAAGTAGCCAACTTCGCCAATTCTATTTTTGGCCAATTCAAACCCGCTTTAAAAGCAGTCAGGGACCAAACTACATCAATCTCATCTGCCCCTTCTTTGATTGCCAATTCTGTTTCGGAAACTTTGGTTTCTGTCATGTTGTAGCCCAGCGGAAATCCAATGACCGTAACAAGCTGAATAGGCGCCTCCCCAATCTCTCTTTTTGCCTTTTTGACCCAAAAAGGTGGGACGCAAATTCCAACAAAACCATGAATTTTCGCTTCATTTACCAGATTTTCAATATCAGAGTCTACGGTTAGTGGCTTCAATATGGTCTGCTCGATATATCTCTCTATATGCTTCATTTTTCTTCGCTATTTATTCCATTCAAAAAATCCCTCAAATATAAAAACTCTAGCGTCAAATCTCCTCCTTGGGTGACTGTTGCCTTTTCTAAAATATCTGACTTTGTCTTTTGCAACTCGGGGATGATGTTTTTGATCAACTGCTCACCAAAATCCTTCGAGGCATCTCGAGGAAGCTCGGTAGGGAGATTATCAATAGCCATCACCGAGATACTAAACTGCTTCCCAAAAGCGGGAAGCTCTTCAAAAGTATCTCTGTCAATATCATATACTGGACTATTGACCTTGCTTGCCCTTATGGTTGTAGGCAGAGAACCGTTGATATCACAGGTGATGTCTGCAATCACTGAAATACTAAAGTCCTCTGATTTGATGTCAGTTTTCTTGAATAAACGTGGTGCTCTGTTATCCCAATATGCTCCTGAAATCAGGATGTCACTGACTTCTGCGTATTTCAGAAAATGACTTTCATACTTTTCTGGTTGACTGTAAAATTCACTTTTATCATATCCCCCATCAGTCTTCCTTCTATTGAAATGAGAAGAAGAAAGTAGAGTAAAGACAGGCTCCTCGTAGTAATTAAAAAGAAAATCATGGGGTTCGATCTGCCGAATCCCTACTGCCTGAAGAACTTCAAGCACGCCTTTCCCAACTCTTCCTGTTCCCGTCACCACAATCTTGATGGGAGGCAGTTGCACTTTTTTCAACTCAGATTTCAGTTCTTGCCGATCGAAGCATTCAAAAGCACGCTTGATATGATATAAATCTGTCTTCTTTCCATAGGTCCATAGCGCATTGTAAGCTCCTACGATACCAGCCCATCTTCCAAATGCGGCAATTCTTTCGCCGGATGCATTTTTAAGCACCTCGTAGTCCAGCATTGTAATATTTTTGTCGACTACGGCTTGTAACAAATCTCTATTATAAGATTGCTTTTTGATTGTGTGAGAAAAAAAGAAGTATGTTTTATCAGAAATCAAGTTATAAATGGAAACTTCCTTGATCCCAAAAAACACATCGCATGCCGAAACATCTTTCACTACTTGAATTCCTAAAGCGGCGTACTCTTCATCGTCATAACATCTCACATCACTAGACTCAACAAAAATCTCAATGTTCTTGTAAGCGCGGTGAATTTCCAAAACCTGTTCGGGAGTAAATGCAACTCTTTTATCAGCAGGGGTTTTCCCTTCTTTGATTAATGCTATTTTCATTTCAGTCAAACAATAAGCGTGTAAGATTCTTTATCTTTGGAATAGTATGGTGTTGCTTCTTAGCTCCACCTACTCTGAAAAACTTATCAGAATAATCTGGATTTTCTTAAAAACTTTAGCTTCATGATGTACTTTGTTTTGGTTTTTCTTTGGGTTATTTTCTATGCCTCGCATAGCATACTCGCGAGTCTCAAGATAAAAAGAAAAATCCAAGGAATCATGGGTAAGGCCTATAAATGGTATCGCTTGATCTACAGTTTGATTTCAATAGGCTTTATTTTCTTTATTTTCCTCTATGCAGGAAGCCTCCAAAAGCTGATGATTTTCCAGCAATCCCCAAGTCTGTTGTACCTAGGATATTTGACTGCGGGATTAGGAACTATTATAATTGTCAGGTCTTTGAAGTATTTCAGCGGGGCTAAATTCATCGGATTGATTCCCCATAATAATTTGGAAGGAGAAAAAGAGGAGTTGGTTACTTCAGGGATTTACAAATACATCAGACATCCTATCTATACTGGCCTGATAGGGATTTTTATCGGATATTTTCTATTCAACCCCAATGCTGCATCTATGATCCATTTGATCGCATTGTTAGCATATCTTCCTTTTGGGATATTTTATGAAGAGAAAAAGTTAATTGAGCTATATGGTCAGGAATACCTTGATTACAAAAAACACATTCCTGCGCTATTCCCGAAAACAACAAAGGCAGCTAAATAAGCTGCCTTTGTTCATTATATAATTGATTTCCTTAATCTATTCCTCGGAAATCTATATCAAATCTAAGGATAGAGTTTGTTGGTATATTTTCTCTAACATCATCTCTGTAAGCTAATGGAGAAGGAATTATCAATACTGCTTTGGCGCCTGGCCTCAATCTTCTAAACCCGAAATTAAATCCTTGGATTGTATTCCCTGCTACACCTGGAGCTGGAATTGTGAATACGAGAGGAGTGTAATCTCTAGACTCTTGAAAGATATCGTTTTCCCTTGCTACAGCTTCAAAACTTGTGTCAAAAACAGAACCATCTAATAAACTCCCGATATAATCTGTATATACAACTGTATTGGAAACAGGTCTTGTTCCTTCACCTTCTTCTTGAACTATTATGATAACTCCAGAGGGATCATGAATTCTATAAAGACTGTCTATCGGCGTATTAGCTAGATATGTATCAATTTTGGCTCTATCTATCGCCATGTTAGCTTCAACATTGTAAACTGGCCCACCAGTAAGTCTGGCAGCATCATCACATGAAGTAAAGAAAACAATACAACTTATCAAATAAAATAAATTTCTCATAGCTTAATCTCCAGAATCTTCTCCTTCTGTCTCTTTTGATAATAAATCTAATTCAAATATCAACGGTGTATTTGGTCGAATATTTCCCTGACCTGATGCACCATATGCATAAATAGACGGTATAAAAGCAATCATTCTATCACCATAATCCATTTTAGAAATGGCATAATCGAACCCAAGAACAACTGATCCTACATCGTGAATGTATTCAAATGGTTGGTAGTTTCTTCTTGGATCAAAAATACCAACTTCTCTTGCGATAGAGTCGATAGAAGTATCAAAGACTAAGTTATTAACCAATCTCCCAACATAATCAACCTTGATTGTGTCTAAAGCTTGAGGCTTTACATCAGATCCAGACTCTTCTAACCAAATAAATATAAAACCCAAGGCTGGCTCCCTCTCTACTCTTACTCCAACTATATCATTTGCTGTGATGTATTCTTCGAAAGCTACTCTCTCCCGCTCACGAAGTACCTCTGCATTTTCTGATTCTGAAACACAGCTTATCAGTGCTAAGCAACATAATAATCCTAAGCCAAATCTTTTCATATATTCAAATTATTTTACGTCTGTCACTTCTACGTCAAAGACTAATACAGAGTTTGGCTTGATGACTGCGCCAGAACCTCTTTCTCCGTAAGCCAATGTAGAAGGAATAAGGAATTTAGCTTTTGAACCTTTTTTCAACATCGCAAGACCTTCATCCCATCCTGGAATTACACGACCCATACCTACTTCTACGTCAAGTGGTGCATAACCATCCATTTGATCTCTTTGCTCACTGAATACGCCAGCTTCCTGTGCTTTTTCTTTGATACTTGTGTCAAATACAGTTCCGTCTAACAAGTAACCTGCATAATGCACTGATGCTACCTGACCAGTTGCAATTTGATCTCCTGTACCTTCTTCTTCTATGACGTAAAATAGACCCGATTCCGTCCTGGTTGCATTCAAATTATTTGCAGCAACATACTCTTCAATGATTTTCACATCTTCTTCAAGTTGCTTTACAGACAATTCAGCTTGCTTCTTCATTTGTGCTTCTTGTAAAGAAGTAAAATATTCTTGAACACCTTGTTCATCCAATACGTCAAATACACCGATTTGAACTTTTACTTCACCATTCTCTCCGATAAATGGTGGAGAATTGAACTCACCAAAAATCTTTACAGCAGGAGCCTGGAAAACGATGCTATCGCCTTTTCTCAATCCAATTAGGATTTCCTGAATCCCAAGAGTTGTCTCCAGAGAATCATCATAAATAAAATACTGGGGAGCCATTTGCTCGTATGTAGAAATGAAAGTGGAATCATCTTCTGTTTGTACGATCAAATTATATAATACATATTCCCCATTCTTTGGACTTTCTTTACCTTCTTTGATGTAGGTATATTCGATTCCATCAGTTGTCGTTTTTTTCGTTTTAGTACAAGAAACCATTCCGATTGCCAATGCAAAAACGACGGTTGATAATAGAAGATTTTTAATTTTTTTCATGGATAAGTTCAAGTTGTTTGAATAAGGTGTTATAATTTTCTTTAATTAATTTTTCAAATTTCTCTGTTGTTTCGCTCAAAGTCAAGTCCGATTTTCCGCCAGAGGCATTTTTATGTCCTCCACCATTAAAATGTTCTTGAGCAAATTTATTGACAGCCACTTCTTCTGTCGATCGGAAGGAAATTTTAATCCCATCTTCTCTCTCCGTAAATAGTGCTGCTATTTTTATTCCTCCAATTGAAAGGGCATAATTGACCAAACCTTCGGTATCACCTGTTTGAGAAGAATACTTGCGTAAATCCTTCTTGCTGATCGCAAAATAAGCCGTTTTCAACTCTTCATTGATAACCAATCTTCTTGATATCGCAAAGCCAATGAATTTCAATCTATTGACGCTGTTGGTATCATAGATCAGTTTGGAGATTTTAGAATTATCTGCACCTAGCTCAATGAGTTCAGCGGTGATCAAATGCACATTTTTGGTGGTATTAGGATGCCTAAAGCCTCCGGTATCTGTCATGATGCCCGCATAGAGACAATCTGCAATATCTGAATCCAACAAACCTTTGTCCCCTACTTTTTCAATCAATTCATAGATCAATTCACAAGTGGCAGCAGCCTCTGTACTCCAATATCGGAAAGCACAGAAATCTTTTGGATCTTGATGATGGTCAATATTTACTTTGTAGGCTTTGGATTCTTTGACATAATCTTGCATAGACTGAAGCCTACTCAAACAAGAAAAATCAAGACAAAAAATGATTTCAGCTTCCTGAATTTTTTTTATTGCGATTTCTTGAACGCTCTTATCTTCAAAATTGATTACATCTTCATTTCCTTTCATCCAATGCAGGAAGGAAGGATAATCAGAAGGGGTAATCACAGTTACCTCGTGGCCCTTTTTGATTAAGTAGTTAGCCAATCCCAAGGAAGATCCCAAGGCGTCTGCATCGGGCTTATGATGGGTGGTAATTACTACTTTGGCTGGGGAGGCGATTTTATTTTTAAATAACTCGAATGCTTGCATTATAAAGCTTTTGTTACTGCTCTTTTTAGAACACAGTCCGCAAAGGTCAGGATAATTTTCCGAAAATCCCAATATCCCTAAGCTCCTCAAAACAAAAGAGATAACAGAGATTTCACATGCAACATTCGGAACTTCATTTATTTCCCGTATTTTTGCACCCTAATTCTAAAAACGATATAAATCTATCAATATGGCAACTAACAGAACTTTCACAATGATCAAGCCTGATGCTTTTGGCGCGGGTAATTCAGGTGCAATTTTAAAAATGATCGAAGAAGCAGGTTTCAAGGTAGTAGCAATGAAAGCTACAAAATTAACTCCTGAATTGGCTGGTAAATTTTACGAAGTACATCAAGCTAGACCTTTCTACGCTGACCTTTGTGCTTACATGTCTTCAGGTCCTATCTTCGCTGCAATCTTAGAAAAAGAAAATGCAGTAGAAGACTTCCGTAAATTGATCGGTGCGACCAATCCTGCTGATGCAGCGGAAGGAACAATCAGAAAAATCTTCGCTAAATCTATCGAAGCAAATGCGGTTCACGGTTCTGACTCTGACGAAAATGCAGCAATCGAAGGTAATTTCTTTTTCAGCCAAGCTGAGAGAGTGCTTTAATCATAAAGATAAAAAAAATAGAAAAGCCCATTTCCTGAAGGAGATGGGCTTTTTTATTGATGAATATTTTAATTAAAGAATGAAATAAGTAAGCTATACAGTAGATTTTTAAAAATGATTATTACCTCAACTTATTCTTGCTGTTAAAATCGATATTTTTATAAATTTTAATTAACTTTAAGGATTAGCTTTTAAACACAATGCGGCAAAAAAATATCATTTTCCTTTTTATCCTTTTAACTTCAACTATCTCTTGTGAACAAAAATCTGAAATCAAAGCACCAGTTTTTGAAGAAACAAAAACAATTGATATTTCTGAAGCCATAGGAGGCTATAACAAACATTATCTTCTTTCTGAAGAAAATCTGTTATATGGTTTCAACCAACTCTCATCCCAATTAGATTTATTTAACTGGGAAGATGGTGCTTTTATAAGGACTATTCCCTTACCAGATGTTCCTGAAGCCTATGAATTTTCCTTGTCAGAAGTGCTGCCAATATCAAAAGATTCTGTTTTATTCATAGATTTTTTTGGTAAAATACTTTTGTCGGATTCAGACAGTGACTTTATAAAGGCTTTTAATCTTAACGACTATTTACCAGAAGGATACGAGTTTTTCTTTGGAAACAATTCTCAAAATCTGATTCATAAAAATGGAAATCTAATTTTTAGAATTCATCAAAGTGCCTTTTCTCCAAAAGAACAAGCCTATTATGATGGGAAGATTTTGGCAAAGCTTAATTTAAAAACCCTCGATGAAGCAACCATATTTGGTGAATATCCAGATAGTTATAAGATTAAAAATGGTAAGTTTTTCTTTAACAATACTAAACTAGGAATTGATTATGCTTTGCATTCAGATACTGAAATATTAATCTCTTTCAGAAATGAAGATTCAATTCAAAGTTCTAGTGTCGACAAAAATAATTGGTTTGATGCCAAATCATCATTTTTAAAAAGTCCAACACCTTTAGATGTTAATCAAAGCATCAACCAAATAGAATGGATGGTCAAAGAAGGCTATTATCATGACATCATTACAGACAATTACAATGAAGTTATCTATCGAATCTGTGTTTTATCTCAAGATTTGACTGATTTAGACGGCAAAAGGAACAGTGCTGCTACTAGAGAATTCTCTATTCAAAAGTTTGATGCAAACTTTAACTTGCTTGGAGAAACCCTATTTAACTCAATTTTAGCTGAGTACTCATTTTTGGCCAGAATTTTAACAAATGACGGGCTCTATTTAGGTGTTTTAGATACCCCTGAGGAAGATATGGTTTTTAGAAAAGTGAGTTTCAATTAAAAAATAATAATATAATCAAAAAGCCCAGCTTCTAAATCAGAAGCTGGACTTTTTTTTAATGAATTTTATTTAATGTGAAAACTAAGAGATGTCAGGGCTACGCCCCTTATATTAATTATTAGACCTTATTTTCTACGAAGATTGCAGGGCTGACGCCCCTTTTTATTCACAACCCTTTTAACCACTTACTAAATTGTTTTTCGACTTCAGATTGAGGAATAAGTTGATTTGGATCTTCACTTTCTTGATAACTTATCTCTAATTCATTTTTTTCTTGAGCAGACAAACCTGATAGAAGCTCTCCTTGTGTATTTAAACTTAATCGTTGAATTAGGTGATAATAAGAATTCAGCTCCCTTTCATTCTCAATACCTTCAATCAATAAATGAAACTTTTCTTTTGTGTTCATCTTCTTATGTTTTTCTCAAAGTTCACTCCTATAAATATAAGACAAGATTCAAATAAATTCAATTATCATCCTCGTCAAAGTCGTCTTCATCGGGGGCGCCCATGTCAAACATAGAACTGAATAGGTCTTTGAATTGCATGCCTGTGTCCAGAAGCTTCTTGCTCAACTGACTGTATTCTGCCAATCCATGAAGTGCAAATTCCATAAAGAATTCTTTCTCTTTTTCAGGAAGTCCTTTGATGGTTGCCGTGATGATATCCTCTAAGCCTGGCACTTTGTGCAATTCTGATTTATATTCCTTGTCAGATTGTGATGCCAAGACATCCAAGGAATTTCCCTCTCCAAACCAAGATAATGGCAACACATAAGGATTACCCTCTTTGTCTTTTTTCTTTTGTTCGGGTGAAGGGAAATAATCCACAAATAAGGTTCTGATGGCTTTTCCTATCAAGTTGTAAGCGACCAAACCTGCGCCTTCTTGCTCTCCTTCATAAACCAATTCTACTTTTCCGGTAATGGCAGGAATAACACCAATCAAATCTGAAATCCGAACAACTGTATTTTCTTCTTTATTTTTATAGAGTCTTCTTTCAGCAGCTGAAATTAAGTTTTCGTAAGCCGAGATCGTCAACCTTGCCGAAACCCCACTTTTCTCATCTACATACTCACTATGTCTTGCCTCTATCGCAATCTGCTCTATCAAATCCTTCATTAATTCAGGGACATGGATTTTGTCCAAAGGCTTCCCGTCTAGCTTGGCTTCTTGGGCAGTAATTTGCTTCCCGATTTCAATGGTCTTTGGATAATGGGTGATAATCTGACTTTCTATCCTATCTTTCAATGGTGTCACGATAGATCCTCTATTGGTATAATCCTCCGGATTCGCAGTGAAGACAAACTGAATATCCAATGGCAGCCTCAATTTAAATCCCCTGATCTGAATATCTCCTTCTTGCAAAATATTAAAAAGTGCAACCTGAATTCTCGCTTGTAAATCAGGAAGTTCGTTGATCACGAAAATCGATCTGTGCGATCGTGGTACCAATCCATAATGAATTACCCGTTCGTCATTGTATGAAAGCTTCATGGTCGCAGCTTTGATCGGATCTACATCACCGATCAAATCGGCGACTGAAACATCTGGCGTGGCCAATTTTTCAGTATAGCGATCTGCTCGATGCCACCACCCGATTGGCGTATGATCCCCTTTCGCTTCTATCAATGCTAACGAAGAAGCTGAAAGAGGCGCAAGTGGATCGTCATTCAATTCGGACCCTTCTATCACGGGTACAAATTCGTCCAATAAAAAAGTCATCATCCTGGCAATTCTAGTTTTTGCCTGACCTCTCAAGCCAAGCAAATTGATATTGTGTCTAGAGAGAATGGCTCTTTCAATATCAGGAATTACCGTATCCTCGTAGCCCCAAATTCCCTCAAAGACATTTTCGCCCTTTTGGATTTTTGAGATCAAGTTTTGTCTGAGTTCTTCTTTGATAGACTTGGGTTCATAGCCAGCGGCTTTCAGTTCTCCCAAGGTTTTTATTTTCAGTAATTCTTTAGCAGTCAATTTATTGTACTCCATTTTTTAAAATCTTTTAGTTCTGTTACGCTTATAATCTTCAAAAATCAAATCTCCGAGCCCTTTCAAGCTACTGTAATAGGCATTTCCATTGTTCACTTTGGTGAATTCTTTGACAAACTCCTTCAGATAAGGATCCGAAGCAATCATAAATGTTGTCACGGGGATTTTTAGCTTTCGGCATTGCGCAGCTAACTTGAGCGTTTCACTCAATATCTTGCTGTCTATCCCAAAGCTATTTTTATAGTATTTGATTCCAACTTTCAGACAGGTGGGTTTGCCATCTGTGATCATGAATATTTGCTTGTTGGGATTCTTTCTCCTGCGAAGCAAATCCATGGCTAGTTCTAATCCTGCAACAGTATTGGTATGGTATGGACCAACTTGCAAATAAGGCAAATCCTTGATTTCTATTTGCCAAGCATCATTTCCAAACACAATGATATCGAGCGTGTCTTTTGGGTAGCGGGTTTTGATTAATTCTGCAAGGGCCATGGCCACTTTCTTTGCAGGGGTGATTCTGTCTTCTCCATAGAGAATCATGGAATGGGAAATGTCGATCATTAGGACAGTGGAAGTTTGCGTTCTGACTTCATTTTCCACTACTTCCAAATCATCCTCAGTCAACAAGTAATCTCCAGAAAAACCATGATTCACTTGGGCATTTCTCAAAGAATCCGTCAAAGCTATCTGATCTAAATTATCTCCGAAAGTATAAGGTCTTCTGTCGGTTCCTTTTTCATCGCCGGTTCCGGAGTGGGTAGTTTTATGCTGTCCACCTTTCGACTTTTTCAATTTACCGAAAATTTCCTCCAAAGCTGATTTTCTGATTGATTGCTCAGCTTTGCCAGTGATTTTAAATTCACCTTTTTGATTTTCTTCGGTTAAATAGCCCTTAGACTTCAGGTCTTCAATAAAATCTCCAATACCATATTGTGGGGTAGTGAGGTTGTATTGCTTATCCAAATTGGTCAACCAACTCAAGGCTTCTGCTGCATCACCACCGGTCATGGTCACTAGTTGCAGAAAAATATTGAGCAAATTTTCAAAATTGTTTTTTTCTGGATCTTGTGGGGGTATATATTTTGTAAATCTGAATCCTTTCATAACAGGGTCATAACAAGAATAGGTGCTAGCTAGTTTATCATATTGAAAGAATAAACAAAATAATATGAAAAATTACCTCTCTCCTGTTTACTACGGCACTGCAGCCCTGATAATTTATGTTGCTGCCATTTTCGCCAATATCAATTTGGCTTTGATCCTATTCGCCTTTTCAATTTCTCCGATGATAATCATTTGGATGGTTTATAAAGTCCTCGTCGCTGACGTAGAGGTGAATTCTACCTTTGATGAAAAATGGTACGAGGATAGAGAGAATTAAGATCACTTGCGGTGAATCAGGGCCAGTTATTAAACAATTTAGCTTAAGCCAAATTTTGATAAAACCATCTAATCTTATATGCCGCGGCGTAGTCAGTGTCAGATAACATTAAACTTTACAAAATATGGCTGAAACCTAATTTATCCTCTGAGCAAATAACAATAAAGCTTATTCGCAGGCACCTTTGGTGAATGACGTCACGCCGGCATTGATAGCGATGCAGTCATTCCCGTAGGTCTTTTTATCACAACCACATACAGGGTCATAAATCATGTAGCATGCGGCATCTGTGCGGATTTTTGATTCATCAATACAGTTTACAATCTCGTCGGGATTGATATCTTCTCCACATTGAAATGCTACCAAAAGTGCAGAGCTACATAATAGAAAAATTACTAGCCAATTTTTCATCGTATTCATTTTCATAATTTTATTCCCTATTTACAAATCTCTAGACGAAATCTATTCCAAAAGTGCTACAGCTAAAAGGGATTTTTTAATTAAACAATCGTTTATACTTAACTTTGACAAATTATTAAATCAATTTTATCACTGCAATGGATTTACAATACCCTCTGGAATTAGCTGGTACATTTGTTTTTGCGATCTCAGGAGCGTTGGCTGTGAAAGACAGGGAACATGATCTTTTTGGAGCTGGATTCACGGGATTTATCACGGCGATTGGCGGAGGTAGTTTGCGGGACGTACTCCTGGGAAGCTATCCTTTGGTTTGGATTGGGGATGTTCAGTTTGTTTATGCGATTTTTGCAGGCATCATCTCCGCATTTTTATTTCAAAAATTCTTGTTGAAGCTTCGCAAAACCATGTTTCTATTTGATACACTGGGAATTGGTTTTTTTACGGTTTTAGGTGTGGAAAAAGCATTGAGTCTAGGGGCAAGTGTGGAGATTGCTGCCATTATGGGTATGTTTTCAGCTGTTATGGGCGGCGTACTGAGGGATACCTTGACCAATGAAATTCCGATTCTTTTTAGAAAAGAAATTTATGCTTCCGCTTGTTTGACTGGAGCTATATTGTATTTGGTGTTGAATTATTTTGGGCTAGAGCGCGATTATAATCTGCTTATCTCTATGTCTGTAGTAATATCCATTCGAATGATCGCCGTGAAGTACAAATTGAGTTTGCCAAGTTTGGATTAAATGTCTCATAGATTTTCAGGTAATAGATCAAAAAAATAACTCATTTGAAGTTGAATACATTTTCAATAATACTTTCCTCGCAATTCTTCGGAACAGGCTCTTCCGAAATGATGAGGAGATTTTTTCTAAATTCTTTTTAGATATTATGTTCTAAAATTATTTAGTAATTAAGTTCCCGAATGGGAACAAATCTCGATTAACCCCGAGTGGCAACTCGGGGATGAAATGAATAAAAACCATCTCCCAACTCCGAATGGAGTTGAATCAAACATAAATGATAAATGAATTTTTCAAAGTATTCTTAGACATAAATTCTGTAAATATTCCTAGATATTTTTTTAATAATTTGTTTCCTAGATTTTTTTTTGTAAAATTAAAAATTCTTTAGTTTAATGATTTTTCCGTTTGAAACTCGAACAAAAAGCTTGAATATGAAATCTTTATTCCAAAAACCTCTATTTTCCTTTATAATCATCTTTTTGCTGTGTTCCCAACTTGATGCTATTGCCCAAGAGGAGGCAAAGACTTTTACTGCCAAAAACTCGATATTTGTTGATCTCGGGGGAAATTCAATTTATTATTCAGTGAATTACAATAGAATCCTACTTCAGAAAAGTAAATTGAAAATATCGGGGAGTGCTGGGTTTTCCATCTTCCAACAAAGTGGAGGGAGTCAGTCTTCAAACATTTCTCCCTTTTGGTCACCTGTGTTACCACTTGAAATTTCCGCTTTCTGGGGAAAGTCAAATCATCATTTGGAAATTGGCACCGGTCTTACTTTTTATGCTTCTCGTGCATTAGTATTCAATCCAGATGCAGCCAATAATTTTCAAGAAGACAAATCTCTAGAAGCAATCCTCCCGCTGAGAATAGGCTACAGGTATCAAAAACCAGAAGGAGGTTTCTTCTTCAGAGTTGGTTACACTCCTGCATTTAATCTTTTTCTCGGTTCAGAAGATAGTCCAAAATTCCATCCGCTATGGGGAGGAATCAGTTTGGGGAAAAGTTTTTGATAGTAAAACCTTAATAAGATGAAAACTGAAATAAAATCTAAGCCTATGAAATCATTTCAAAATAGATTTATGTTTTTCACTTCCATCATCCTTTTGCTCTTTTCTCAATTCGATGCAATTGCCCAAGAAGAGGCTGAAACTTTCACTGCCAAAAACTCGATATTTGTTGATCTCAAGGCAAATGCGCTTCAGCATGCCGTCAACTATGGGCGCATTATACATCAAAACAATAAGTTAAAAATAGCGGCAAGTGTAGGTTTCTCGTTGAGATATCGCCAACCTAGTGAACCTATTCACTCTGGTTATTTGACTCCTGTCATTCCAGCTGAGATTACAGCATTTCTTGGGAGAGATAAACATCATTTTGAGTTTGGTGCAGGATTTTTCACAATTCTAAACCGAAGATTTTTGTTGGACCCCGATCAAGCAGGCGAACTTCAAGAAAAAACATATTGGGATAGCTTCGTAATGGCAAGAATTGGATATCGTTATCAGAAGCCTGAAGGAGGTTTTTTTTATAGAGTAGGCTACACCCCTACCCTAGCATTCTATAATTCTGGCATTTCAGAAAACCCCATCCAATTTTTTCCCTTTGGATTAGGAATCAGTTTGGGTAAAAGTTTTTGATTTAGATTGATAAGGAATTATAGCTTAAATAATAATCAATCAGACAGCTGAGTTTGGAAATTGTCTTGAAATACACTCAAATAATCTGTCGTTTAAAGTGTAAAAATTAATTTCTAAAAATATCTATTTCTCACGTTCCCGAACGGGAACAAACTTCGATTAACCCCGAGTGACAACTCGGAGGTCCAGCTAGATAAAATCAACCCAACAACTCCGAATGGAGTTGAATCTATAACTCGCAAAGGACATTAAAAACAAAAAAAGCCTGACTCAAAGTTACCTTTTAAGACAGGCTTTACATTTCGTCGGAGTGACTGGATTCGAACCAGCGACCCCTTGCACCCCATGCAAGTACGCTACCAGGCTGCGCTACACCCCGTTTGTTATGCGAAATAAATGGATTATATGATTATCTGCAATACTTTAAGTGCGATTATTATATATCATTTTATGGTTTTCCACGATCCTCGATCGACAGTCAACTGATGATCGAAATATAATGATCCAATTATTTTGAATGGCTACTGTTGTGAAAGTGGATAGAAATAAAATCTAATCTCTTTTATCCTTAGGCCAAACTACATTTTCAACCTCTTTGTACGTTGTACTTAGTACTTTGTACATTTTTCATCTAAGAAAAGCCTTTACCGTATCGATCACCGCTTGCGGTTGCTCGGCATGAAGCCAATGTCCAGCATTTTTTATATAAATCAGATGATTATTAGGGAAGTATCGATCTATATCTTCCTTGTCTTTGTCTTGGATATAGTTTGAATTGGCACCTCCCATAAATAAAGTTGGTTGATCGAAGCTATTTTCGTAATCCAAAGCCTCACCAACATTTTCTATTTTGTCGATGATAACAGACAAATTGATCTTCCAAATAAAGTCTCCTTTGCCATCTCTCCCCAAACTTTTGAGCAGAAATTGTCTTATACCTGCTTCGGGAACAAACTTTGCCAGTTGCTCATCTGCTTCTTTTCTAGATTTGATTTCTGATAAATTGACAGAAGACAAGCCTTCTAAAATAGTTTGATGATGTACAGGATAATGCCTTGGTGCAATATCAGCCACAATCAATTTTATCACTTTTTCCGGATATCTTAAAGCAAAATTCATTACTGTTTTCCCTCCCATGGAGTGCCCCATGAAAAAAGCTTTTTCTATCCCCTCTTCTTCCATCAATTCCTTGATATCTTCTGCCATGACCTTATAATCCCACTCCTCACTGTGCGGTGAATCCCCATGATTTCGCTGATCGACGAGATATAAGGTGAAATCTTTCTCCAGCTCCTTGGCTATGGAAAACCAGTTATCCGCAGATCCAAAAAGTCCGTGTAATATAATCAATGGCTCTCCTGAGCCTGTTTTTCTAAAATTAAGTTTCATTTGCTTATCCTATAATTTTCAATAAAAAGGCTTTCTCACAGTCAGTCTACCTATTTCAATATTTCGCCAACCCTGTCTGCTGTTAGGCAGAGGCGTATTTCTACCTTATTTCAATCTCTATACTTCATCAGTTCGATCTTTTTGAAATATCTTTTCTCGGCTACCGAATTAGATTTTAAACCTCCAACTGCCTCCTGTACATTTGGATGGTATTTTCCAAACCATAATACAAAGCATCGCAAACCAAAGCATGACCAATAGATACTTCATCCAGATAGGGAATCTGTTCTTTGAGGAATTTGAGATTATGTAGATCTAAATCATGTCCTGCATTGAGACCCAGTCCGAGTTGTCTCGCAAGTTCGGAAACCTCCACATAAGGTTTGATAGCAGCCTGTTTGTCTTTCGGGAAATTCACGGCATAAGGCTCTGTGTATAGCTCTACTCTGTCTGTCCCCGTCTCTTTGGCAGGTTCAAAATATTTGGTTTCCGGATTGATGAAAATCGAGACTCTCGTTCCGTAGGAATGGAGTTCTGCAACAATATCTTTCAAATACTCCAAATGCTTGATGGTATCCCAACCTGAATTAGAGGTAATCGCCTCCGGTGGATCTGGAACCAAGGTGGCTTGTGCAGGCTTCACCAGTTTGATCAAATCCATAAATCTTCTGTCCGGGTAACCTTCGATATTGAACTCCGTGGTCACCACTTTGCTCAAATCAAGGACATCTTGATAACGAATATGCCTCTCGTCAGGTCTTGGATGGACGGTTATCCCCTGAGCACCAAATCGCTCTGCATCCAAAGCTACTTGGACAACATTCGGGTTATTTGCTCCACGAGCGTTTCTTAAGGTGGCGATTTTGTTAATATTTACACTTAACTTGGTCATTTTCCTAAATTAAAAGATATTTTTGTGACAAATTTACACCTATAACACAAACAACAAGGGAATGAGTTTAAAGCAAAGTGTAGAAAGTGAAATTAAAAAAGCCATGTTGGCTAAAGACAAAGACAGATTACGTGCTTTGAGAGCGATCAAATCATTGATCATGTTGGAAGAAACCAAAGGAGGAGCAGCTGAGACTTTATCTGAAGAGGATGAATTGAAGCTACTTACCAAAGCTGCAAAACAGCGCAGAGATTCTGCTGATATTTATCAACAACAGAATAGAGAAGATCTTTTGGCAGTGGAATTGGCTGAATTAGAAATCATTTCAGAGTTTTTGCCAAAACAATTATCAGAAGAGGAATTGGAAGTTGAGTTGAAGAAAATCATCGCCGAATCAGGTGCGGAAGGACCCAAAGATATGGGTAAAGTGATGGGACTTGCTTCCAAAGCATTGGCAGGAAAAGCTGATGGAAAAGCCATCTCCATAAAGGTAAAATCATTGTTAGCATAAAATCATTTGGCCACTTTAGATATCGTCATTTTCATAATTTTAGCCATCGGAGCTTACAGCGGCTATCGACAAGGTCTATTCATTGGAATTATATCTATAGTGGCTTTTTTTGTAGCCATCGTTTTGGCCTTTCATCTGATGGATTGGGGAGCAGAGGTTTTGGCTTCGAAAATTGAAAACCTGACCTTTATGTTGCCTTTTGTAGCATTTCTGATCATATTTTTGATTGTCATCATCAGCATTCGTAGTTTGGCTTTTTTGGTGAAAAAAACGATGGATTTGACCATTTTAGGTTCTTTAGACAATGTCGCGGGGTCTGTATTAGGGATTTTGAAGACCGGATTCATATTAAGTCTCCTGCTTTGGGTAGCCAATTCATTTGAATTTAAGGTTTCGGAAGAATGGATTGCGGAGTCGAAAGTTTATCCGATCATTCAACCTATTGCTCCATTTGTCATCACCCTCGTGGATGCTTACACTCCTATCATCAACCAAGCGGTTTCCACCATACAAGAACTTGTAAATACTGCCAAGAATGCTCCTCTTAATTGACAATTTTGATTCGTTTTCCCATATTTTGGCAGATTACTTTCGGCAGTCGGGTAAAGAATTGAAGATTGTCAGAAATGATATTGATCTCAATTCTATCAAGGATGAAGAATTTGAGGGAGTCATTTTATCTCCAGGACCCGAATCTCCTGACAAAGCGGGGAATTTGATGGAAATCTTACGCTACTATCATGACAAACTCCCTATTTTGGGTGTGTGCTTGGGGCATCAGGCTATTGGAGAGTTTTTTGGAGCTACATTAGTGAAAGGCAAAGTTCCGGTACACGGTAAGGTTCACCGAGTGAGAAAATGTGCTTCCCATCCGATTTTTGATTCGCTCCCGGCAGAATTTGAGGTGACGCGATACCATTCTTTGATTTTGGAAGAGCTTCCTGACTGTCTAGAGAAAATCTTGGAAACTCCTCAGGGAGAAATCATGGCCATTGCCCACAACCAACTACCTATCGTAGGGATTCAGTATCATCCTGAGGCGCATTTGACGGAGTATGGTTTAGAGGTGATTAGGAATTGGGCAGGAATGAAATAAAAGGTTAAAGGAAAAAGGGGAAAAGTTAAAGGATGATTTTTGTACAAAGTACTAAGTACAATGTACCAAGAAATGCAGTATTGAGAGTGAATTTTACTTTATAATTCAGAGTTCATCGTTCTAAATTCACTTTAAATTTTTTAACCACAAAGGAGAACACGAAGGTTGCACAAAGGGCACAAGGCTTTTTTTCTCTCCAAAGAACAACAAAATCTCGCAACTCCATTAACCTTAAAACTTTTTAACTTTCCAACTTTAAAATATTCACTAATTTGGTGTTTTCCGAACCTCTTCATTCGCTTTTTAGTTTTATTATCCGAATTGAATTAATATATTTAGCTTATGCAGGCATACGAATTTATCAACAATCTTATTCCCCCATTGAAAGTGACTGACAATACCAAAAAGGCTTTGGCTTGGATGGAGGAAATCCGTATCAATGTTTTGCCTGTTGTAGATGACACTCAATTCAAGGGGTTGATCACAGACGACTTGATCTACACGCTTAATGACCCCACACTTAAAGTTGGGGACATTGAAACGGAAGGAATCGCTTGTTTTGTGTACCAAGACAAGCACATTTATGATGTCCTTCGAGTAGCCTCTGAGCATCATTCGAATATGGTGGCAGTTTTGGATCGAGACCTCAAGTACCAAGGAGTAATCACGATGGAAGATGCTATTTCAGCCTTTGCTGACAGTTTTTCAATTCAATCACAAGGTGCTGTGGTGGTTTTGTCCATGTTTATGACAGACTACAGCATGTATGAGATTGCCCGGGTAATTGAATCAGAAAACGCAAAAATCCTGTCCAGCTTCATCAGTGTTGACCCGCTCGATGATAGCAAAATCAAAGTCACTTTGAAATTGGATAAAACTGAGTTGAGGCATATCAAAGCTACCTTAGAGCGCTTTGGATATAGAATTATTGACCATTACCAAGAAGAAAACGAACCTGACAAAGAACAGGACCGCATAGGAAATCTTTTAAGATTTTTGGACATCTAAATGACCCATCAATGAACATTGCAATTCATGGAATAGGATTTCCCAAAGAATTTGTGCCCCATATTGAGTTGTTGATTGCTAGTTTGAAATCACATGATATTCGCATCTTTTTTACAGAATCTTTTTCAAAGTCACTCAAAAAAAATCATTTGAAAATAGAGGGTTACGAACCTCTTTTACCAAAGAGCCTTATCCAAGAAATGGATTTTGTGCTTTCTGTAGGAGGCGATGGAACCCTCTTGGATACAGTCTGTTTGGTGGGTGAATATGAAATCCCCATCGTGGGAATCAACTCCGGAAGACTGGGGTTTTTAGCCACAGTGGCAAAGGAAAACATTGATTTGGCCATTGAGGCATTGATAGCTGGTGATTTCACCATAGAAAACCGAGCATTGGTGAGCGTGCATACAGAAAAACAGATTTTCAATGGTGTAAACTTTGGATTGAATGAATTCACGATTCATAAAAGGGATACATCTTCCATGATTACCATTCATACGTATATCGACGGACAGTATCTCAACAGTTATTGGGCTGATGGATTGATTATAGCCACACCTACCGGGTCTACAGGATATTCTTTGAGTTGTGGCGGGCCTTTGATTACACCCGGAGCTCGCAATTTTGTAATCACACCGGTGAGTCCACATAATTTAAATGTGAGGCCCATCATCATTTCAGACGAATCCGAAATGAGTTTTAGAATAGAAGGTAGAGGAGAGAAATTCCTTGTTTCTTTGGATTCAAGATCGACTACGATTGATGCATCTGATGAATTGCGATTAAAAAAAGCGGATTTCTCAGCCAAGCTTGTGAAGTTTTCTAGTTATTCCTTTTTCGACACACTAAGGCAAAAGCTGAATTGGGGCTTTGATATGAGGAATTGAAAAAGTCAACTGTCGACGGACGATGGTCAACTGCTAATGAATAGGGCTTGAATACATCGTTGTGCATAGTTGATCTTGTTGTGCTTTGCTGATTTTAGGACAATTGAAAAAGTCGACAGTCGACGGACGATGGTCAACTGCTGATGAATAGGGCCTGAATACATTATCGTGCATAGCTGATTTTGTTGTGCTTAGCTGATTTCAGGACAATTGAAAAAGTCAACTGTCGACGGACGCTAGTTCATTGCTGATTGAAAAGACATCATTTAATTGTTTTGATTGGCCACTTTTAAAAAGTAGGAATTTCAAAATCACCAATCATATCTCATGACAACCAAGCTTTTAAACTTGTGAATTGGAAGTAATATTTCCATATTTGCCTGTATTGAAATCGTATTAACATAAATTAACCCACCAAACACTAAACTAGGTTTTAATATCGTTTAGTACTTCATAAATTGCAACGTCTTGAAAAAAGTCAACTTTAGTCTCCTTGTATTATTCATGACACTTGTCCTCTATGGCTCAATGTCTTTTGTAGAAGTGAAAGCACAAAAATATGAATTTGGAGGGGGCTTAGGAGTGGCTGCTTACACAGGTGATATTGTCCGAAGGTTGGACAAAGGAAATGTGGGTATTCAAGGTACGTTATTTGGCAGACGAAATTTTGACAATGTATGGTCTCTTCGCGCAGGACTTTCTTATGGAAGAATCAGTGCGGCGGACAGCATTAATCCAATCGATCCTTTGGCTGAGATCCGCAATGCTTATTTCAAGGCAAACGTATTTGAAATATCAGCGGTCATGGAATATCATTTTCTGGATTATCTTCATCCACAGTCAGCTTACAGGTTTTCACCTTATGGCTTCTTTGGCTTAGGTTATTCGGTTATCTCTGGAAATGGCGCTTTTAACTACGACGGAAATGACGATCGTGGCGGCTATGCAGTTTCTACACCTGTGATTCCTTTTGGAATAGGAATGAAATATAAAATAAATAATAATTGGATCCTCGGCGTCGAGATGGGCTTTAGGCCAACTTTCAGTGATTTGGTAGACCGATTAGATAGCAAAGCTAGATTTCAAAGAGATCCTGAAACAGGCCTAGTGGATCCTCCTAGTCAAATTGGAGGTTTCTATTATGGGAATTACAGCGATAAAGACTGGTATTATTTTTTGGGTGTAACTTTGAGTTATTCGATTACTTCTATTAAATGCTACGCTTATTAATTATTTGACCGTTAGGTTAGAATATTGGAAAAGAAATAGCATTTTTGTACCTCCAAAAAACTACCGAAATCGGTTTTGAACGGAATGAAGGAATCAATAGACAGTACAAAAATCCCTCAACACATTGCGATAATCATGGACGGTAACGGCCGTTGGGCTCAAAAAAAAGGCGCCATGAGAGTCTTTGGTCACAAACATGCCTTAGCCGCGGTTCGCGACACGATAGAAGCAGCAGATGATCTGGGTGTGAAAATCGTGACCCTTTATGCATTTTCCACAGAAAACTGGTCTAGACCAGCAGATGAAGTGAGTGCCCTGATGGAAATCATGATCAATAGCTTCATCAGTGAACTTCCTAGAATGGTGAAAAATAATGTTCGCCTGACGGCTATTGGGGATATCAAAAGTCTTCCTGAAAGTATGCAGAGGAACTTGAAGAATACCGTAGAGACAACCAAAAACAATACAGGAGTAAGAGTAAATCTGGCTTTGAGTTACAGTGGAAGGTGGGAGTTGGAGCAAGCAGTAAAAGACATTGCCAAAAAAGTAGTTGCAGGTCAAATGACCGTAGAAGAAATTAGTCAGGAGGCAATTGCCTCCCATTTGAATACCAATGACATGCCTGATCCAGAATTGCTGATCAGGACGAGTGGAGAGCTGAGAATCAGTAATTTCCTCCTATGGCAAATGGCTTACACAGAGCTGTATTTTACAGATGTATTGTGGCCGGATTTCAGAAAAGAGCATTTAGAAGCTGCTATTCTGGACTATCAAAAAAGAGAGCGAAGGTTTGGTAAAACCGGAACTCAGATTAAATCATAATTATTGATGAAAAAGTATTTTATTATCCTAGCTTTCCTCCTTGTGGCAGGTTCACTTCAAGCTCAGATTCGACTGGGTCAAAGTCGCTACACCTCCTCTAAACCGGTGGATATTTTGGAACTCAATTATTCAAAGCCTCAAAAATTTAGAATAGCTGAGATTAAGGCTGTTGGTTTGGCCACGCTAGATGAAATTGCCATCATTTCACTTTCAGGATTACGGGTAGATGATCAGATCAACGTGCCAGGAGATGCAATATCTACTGCCCTCAAAAAACTGTGGGGACAGGGTATCATTGGTGATGTTAAAATTTTGGTAACCAAAATCGAAGGGGATGACATTTATCTTCTCCTGGATTTGACAGAAAGGCCGAGGTTTAGTAGGGTTGAGTTTTCTGGTGTCAACAAAACCCAAGAAAGTGAACTGAAAGATAAAGTAAATATCCGCGGAAGGGTTGTCAGGGATGATGTTTTGAATACCTCTCAGAGAAATATCCGTCAGTATTTTGTTGATAAAGGATTCCTCAATACTGAGGTAAAAGTTGTTCAGGAAAGAGACACTACGCTTCCTAATAGTGTTAAATTAAAATTTGACGTAGATAAAAAAGGTAAGGTAAAGATCAATGAAGTGATCATTGATGGAAATGAAGAAATCAGCGATAGAAAAGTAAAAGGCAAGCTGAAGGGTACCAAGGAACACCCAAGAATGCATTTTTTCAGAGAAGTTTATAGCCGCCTGACCAATACAACTCCAAAATCTGCAAAAGAAGCCATTCTTTACAGAAACCCTGTTTCAGATGAAGAAGTGATCACTTACATGAATAAGAATTTCAAGTTAAACTTCTTCAACGCATCCAAATTTGTCACCAAAGACTTCAGAGAAGATAAAGGAAAGGTTATAGATTTTTACAACTCAAAAGGTTTCAGAGATGCTGAAATTCTTTCTGACACGGTTTACAAGTATTCTGAAAATACAGTTAATGTAGGCTTGAAAATCGAAGAGGGAAACAAATACTATTATAGAAAAATCGATTTTACGGGTAACTATATTTACCCCGACAGTATTTTGTTAGCTAAATTAGGGATAGAAAAAGGTGATCCTTACAACAAAGAAAAGCTAAGTACAAGATTGAATTATGATCCTGCGAAGGGAGATGATATCTCATCACTCTACCAAGATGATGGTTATCTCTTCTTCAACATCGATCCTGTGGAGGTGAATGTACAAAATGATTCCATAGATATTGAGCTTCGTATCATAGAAGGTCCACAAGTAACAGTAAATTCTGTTTCAATCGAGGGAAATGAAAGAACTTCTGATCACGTTGTAATGCGAGAAATCAGGATTCTTCCAGGTCAAAAATTCAACCGAAGTTTGCTCGTAAGAACGATTCGAGAACTTTCACAATTGGGTTATTTTGATCCGGAAAATATCGAACCGGATATGCGTCCTAACTTTGAGGATGCTACAGTAGATATTGTATTTAAATTAGAAGAAAGACCAAATGATCAGGTAGAATTGTCAGGTGGTTGGGGAGGTTTCTTCGGTTTTGTGGGTACTGTTGGATTGGTTTTCAACAATTTCTCTATCAAAAACATTGGTAATTTCGATAAGTGGAGACCACTTCCTGTGGGTGATGGACAAAAACTATCCTTGCGAGTACAAGCAAATGGTAGGTCTTTCCAAAACTACAGTATTTCCTTAACTGAACCGTGGTTTGGTGGAAAGAAACCAAACGCACTAAGCTTTAGCTTTAACCATTCGGTACAAAGGCAATTGGATTTTACTAACAGAGTAAATCCTATGCAAGAAATAGGGTCATTTAGCATAACTGGGGCAACATTAGGATTAGCAAAAAGAGTCACTTGGCCTGATGATTACTTCATGGTAAGTAACTCCCTGCAGTTCCAAATTTATGATTTTGATCAATTTGGAAGACAATTTGGATTAAGTTATCAGACCGGTCAATCAAAAAGTTTAGCTTTTAATACAACGATCACTAGAAATAATGTGGATAACCCCATCTACCCGCGAATGGGTTCTAATATCTCGTTAGCTACATCCTTTACTCCTCCATACTCTTCGCTGAATAGAAATATTAATCGAGAATCTCCTGATCAGGAAAGGTTCAAGTGGTTAGAATATCACAAGTGGATGTTTGATGCAACTTTCTACACTCCTGTATTCGGGTCTAACAAATGGGTAGTAAGTGCACGTACGCACATGGGCTTCCTGGGGTCATACGGAAGTAGAATAGGCGTAATTCCATTGGAAAGATTTGTGATGGGAGGAGATGGTATGACATTTAATAACTTTGCCTTAGGACAAGAAATCATAGGTCTGAGAGGGTACGAAAACCAAACAATAACACCTGGAGCGGTGACAAGATTTGATCCAAATTCCACTCAAGGTTATGGTGGTATCGTTTATAACAAACATGTGATGGAGTTGCGCTTCTTGGTGTCGCCAAATCCATCTGCGACAATTTTCCTACTTGGCTTTGCTGAGGCAGGAAACAACTGGGGATCCTATGCTGAATACAACCCATATAACCTTTACAAGTCTGCGGGTGTTGGTGCAAGGATATTTATGCCGGCTTTCGGTCTCTTGGGAATTGATTGGGGATATGGATTCGATGATGCTCCTGGAACCAATCAAAGAAGTGGACCACAATTCCACTTCACTATTGGTCAACAATTCAGATAAACATGAAAAAAGTTATCAATTTGTTACTTTTGTCAGGTATATTTTTCCTGACAATAGGTATACATCAAGTGTCAGCCCAAAAGTGGGGATACATAGATTCGGAATTTATTCTGAACAAACATCCTGACTACAAGCTTGTTCAGAACGAACTAGAAGCTCTCAAAGCAGAGTGGAAAAAAGAGGCACAAAATTTGGAAAGGGAAGTGAAAGAAATGCTTTCAACGCTTAAGGCAGAGGAGGTTTTATTGACAGAAGAGATGTATCAAGAGCGCATGGCAGCGATAGAAGCAAAGCAAAATAGTGCCGTAGCATTCAATAATCGGGTATTTGGCATTAATGGTCAATATTACCAAAAACAGACTGAGTTGCTACAGCCCTTGCAGTCTAAAATCTTTGACGCGATCGATAAGGTAGCAAAAAGAAATGGACTGGCAGCCTTGCATGACAAAGCGGCTTCAATGGGCCTGATCTACACGGATCCGCGTCATGACTACTCTGAATTTGTATTGGAAGAATTAGGAATTGAAAACAAATAAAAAAAAACAAATAAAAACTAAGATGATGAAAGCAAAATTTATCCTTTCAGCAATTGCTATCTTTTGCGTAGGATTCGTAGCTCAGGCTCAAGATGTGAAAATTGGTTACACCAATGTAGAGTTGATTATGGACTTGATGCCAGAAATGGAACAAATCGGTGCTGATATTCAAGATTACTCACAACAGCTCCAAACGCAAATTCAAACTAAAAATGCGGATTTCCAAAGACAGGTACAAGCTTATCAACAAGCTGCGCAGACCATGACTGAAGAAGCTAGAAATGCAAAAGAGCAAGAATTGACAAAAGTTCAACAAGATCTTCAAAAATATCAGCAGGACTCTGAAGTTTCTTACCAAAGAAAATTACAGGAGCTTTTGGAGCCTGTACAGACTAAAGTATTCAATGCGATCAATGCCGTAGCAGCAGAAAACAATTATACACATATCTTCTCTGAGTCAGCAGGTCAATCTCCTGTATTGCTTTACACAAGAGACGAAGATAAGTTCACTGAGTTGGTACTTACCAAACTAGGTATTGCAATTCCACAAGGTGGAGTTTCGAATCAACAATAATTAAAAATCTAATGCGTGCATAAAGCACAAAACTTATAAAGCCTCAACCCATGTTGGGGCTTTTTTTATTTGCTATAGAACACGGATCTGACAGATTGGGCGGGTAGTCGATGATTAAAAAATTGATATTCAAAAAACATGAAGGTGTAGATGCCTACACCAAGAGACAAAATCAGTGGCAATCCGCAACATCAGCGTCATCCGCGTGCCATAGAACAGGGATATCACAGATTGAGCAGATAATCGCTGATGAAAATATTACTCTAAACTTATCACAGTGAATCCGAAAAAATATTAAAGGTGTAGATGCAATCTACACCAAGAAACAAAATCAGTGGAAATCCGCAAAATCAGCGTCATCAGTGTGCTATAGAACACGGATATCACAGATTGAGCAGATAGTCGCTGATGAAAAAACCACCTCTAATCTTATCATCATGAATCCTAAAAGATATTTAAGGTGTAGATGCAATCTTCACCAAGAGACAATATCAGCGGAAATCCGCAACATTTAAGTCATCCGTGTGCTATAGAACAGGGATCAAAAAGGCAGCTTTCCCAAATCTACATTTCCACCACTTAGGATAATTCCTACTTTTTGACCTTTGAATTGCTCTTTGTTTTTGAGCAAAGCGGCAAGGGGAACAGCACAACTGGGTTCGATAACGATTTTCATTCTTTCATAAATCAAGCGCATGGCTGCAATGATTTCTTCATCGTTGACCGTGAGGATATCATCTACGTACTCCATGATGATCTGAAAATTGAGTTTACCCAGAGAAGTCAGCAATCCATCCGCAATGGTATTGGGCACATCCATGGGAATTAATTTCTTTGCTTGAAATGAGCGATACGCATCATCAGCTCCTTCAGGTTCTCCTGCGATAACTTTGGTGCGAGGTGAAATATACTTTGTCGTCAAGGCAGTACCTCCTAACAATCCTCCACCGCCAACGGGTGCCAAGATTGTATCAAAATCAATTCCTTCCTCCCACATTTCTAGCGCACAAGTTGCCTGACCTTCCACTACGTCAAAATAATCGTAAGGAGGAATAAAAGTTGCCCCTGTCCTGTCCACCACTGCCTGAAGTGTAGTTTCCCTAGCCATTAGATTGGGTTCGCATTCGATAATTTCTCCCCCATAGGATTTTACTGCTTTCTTTTTGATCTCTGGTGCGGAAGAAGGCATGACGATGTAAGATTTGATTCCCGCGACTGTTGCCGCTCTAGCGAGGGCAGCGGCATGATTACCCGAGGAATGTGTAGCTACGCCATTTTTCTTTTGCTCCTCTGTTAATTTGACGACAGCATTAGCCGCGCCACGTGCTTTGAAAGCCCCTACTTTTTGGAAGTTTTCACATTTGAAATACACCTCACAACCAGCCATTTCGTTAATTGCCTCGGACTTTAGGATTGGTGTTCGATGAATGAAAGGCTGAATACGCTTATGAGCCAATTTGATTTCTTCTAAAGTAGGGAAAGTGTACATGGAGAGGTCAGTTCTTGAATTGTTTGTTGTAAAGTTAGTAAGTTTTGGGAATTGGAAGTTTTTTACCACAGATGAACACGAATGAACACTATTTTCTCTACCGAAGAGCATTCCTTCATGGTTCTTCGCATTTTTCCGATGCAAAAAATTTTGAACCGCTGAGGTACGCAAGAATGCGCAGAGTGAATTTCCCAAATATAAAATCAATTCAAAACCGTGTCTTTTGTGTTTATCTGTGGTTTTTTCTTATCCCTTACTAGTCATATCGACCGCATGGGAGATATCTCACGCTGTTCGATATGACTCATTGTTTTTATTTGCCTCTTGTTTCTAAATATATCGCCGAAGGCTTATTTCTATTTATATCGCGAACCTGTCTTCCAAAAGGTAGAGCTTATGTCATTATCTATCCTTTTATTCTACCTTTCAAAAATCCTTAAATCAGCACAACGAAAGAACCTTCATAGTTCCAAGTATTTTTTGTATCATAGTTGCGCCAAGTACAATTTACGATGGCGTGTGATTTAAACCTTAAAGACTTTATGAAGAAGATTTATCTGTCGTTGGTTGCAGGAGCGGGATTGCTTTTTTCCCTTACTTCAACCACGCTGGCTCAGGGAGACTATCCTACCCTCAGTCAGGTCAACCAAAGGCTACAAGCGATTTCCGGTAGTGGAAGTCCTGCCAAACTCACTTCCCTCACCAAGACTGAAGGAGGTAAAGACATTTGGGTGCTCAAAGTGGGCACTGGAGACTTAGACAACAAGCCTGCAATTGCCGTAGTCGGTGGTATCGAAGGCTTCCATGTGTTAAGTGTAGAGTTAGCACTTCAGTTTGCCGAGAAATTGGTAAAAGAGCATGCTGCCAAATTGGAAAACACTACTTTTTACATTTTCCCAAACATGTCCCCCGATGCTTACGAGCAATATCATGCTTCGTTGAAGTATGAAAGAAGAGGAAATGCAGCCAAAATCGATCATGACCGTGACGGCATGGTTAGCGAAGATGGCTATGAAGACCTTAATAAAGATGGGATGATCACCATGATGCGTGTAGAAAGCCCTTTAGGTGACTATATCCCACATGAAAAAGATCCACGTGTATTGGTAAAAGCCGACAGATCTAAAGGCCAAAAAGGAAGCTACATGATGTTTCCAGAAAGCAGAGACAAAGACAAGGACGGCTCTTTTGGTGAAGACCTTACAGAAGGAATCGCTTTCAACAAGAGTTTGACTTACAAATTCCCGATTTTCGAACCTTTGGCTGGTGATTTTGCAGCTTCTCAAGTAGAAACAAGAGTATTATTGGATTACTTGTTTGAGCAGTGGAATATCTTTGCTTTTGTATCCTTCAGCCCTTCGAATAATCTTTCAGCTCCATTGAAATATAATCCAGCAGATGCAAGAAAGAGGATTTTAACTTCGATGTTGGACAAAGATGTCGCTCTCAACAGCATGGTTTCTGGTATTTACAATGAAACTGTAACTCAAAAAGCATACAACCAAACCAATCAAGGAACTGATGGTGATTTCTTCCAATGGGCGTATTTCCACTTTGCAAGAATGAGTTTCAGCACGCCAGGATGGTGGGCTCCAGAAGTGAAAGATGCAGATGGAAAAAGCATAGGCAATGCAGAAGCTAATTTCTTAGCGTGGGCAGAGCAAGAAGGAATGAATGATGTTTTTGTTCCTTGGACGAGCATCGATCACCCGGATTTTCCAGGTCAAAAAGTAGAAGTTGGAGGTATTAAGCCATTTGCCATGTACAACCCACCTTTCAGCAAAGTAGGTGAGATTGCGGATGAGCATACTGCATTTATCCTCAAACTGGCAGATATGCAGCCAAAACTTGAGTTTTTGAATGTGAAAACAGAGAAACTTGGTAATGGCTTGACCAGAATCACCGCAGATCTTTTCAATAACTCACCACTTCCTACTCATTCACAATTGGGAGAGAGATCGAGATGGTTGAGAAAAGTGAGGGTTGACATCTCCAAAGATGCCAAGGATTTGGTAGCTGGAGACAAGAAGCAACTGATCAGAAGTATCGGTGCTTTCGATAAAGCCAGTGTTAGCTGGATTGTCAAAGGAGGCGGAAACGTGGACATCAAGGCAGGTGCTGCGCATACTGGCTTTGCTACCTTGAATGTAAAACTCTAATCACATCGAAAAATTGAAATTATGAAATTCAAAAACTGGATATATACAACGGCTCTCAGCGCTGCGATGTGCTTTGGAGCTACACAGACTTCTGATGCTCAAGTGGCTGCAGAACGCTATTTCCGTGCAAACGGAACCCCACACAACCCTAAGGTGCAAGTTTCTTGGAATAGATACCACACCAACAAGGCTTTGCTTGAAATCATGCGAGATATGGTCGCCAAACATCCTAATTTGGTGAAATTGGAAAGTATTGGAAAATCTTACCAAAACAATGACATCTGGGTTCTTACTGTAACAGACTTCAAGGCTGGAAAAGCTGAAGACAAGCCTGCGATGTGGATAGATGGAAACATCCACTCCAACGAGATTCAAGGAACTGAATTCACACTTTACACTGCTTGGTATTTGATGGAGATGTATGGAGAGTTAGATTTCATCACAGAAATCTTGAAAGACAAAACATTCTACTTCGCTCCTACGATCAATCCTGATGCACATGATTACTTTATGACTGGTCCAAATACTGGAAGTTCTCCAAGATCAGGGATGATGGTATTTGATAACAATGGTGATGGAGAATACGGAGAAGATCCTATGGATGATTTGGATGGAGATGGCAGTATCACGACCATGATCAGAAAATCCCCAACAGGAAACTTTATTAAAGACCCAATGGATCCAAGAAAATTGATCCGTGTTGGCATTGATGAAAAAGGAGAATATGAAATGCTCGGTCAAGAAGGTCTCGACAGAGATGGTGATGGACGAGTGAACAGTGATGGTATTGGCTATTACGATCCTAATAGAGATTGGGGTTGGAATTGGCAGCCTGATTATGTACAAAGTGGAGCATTGAGATATCCATTCTCAGTTCCTGAAAACCGTGCAGTAGTTGATTTTGTGATGAAGAGACCAAATATCGCTGCAGCACAATCTTACCACAACTATGGTGGAATGATCTTGAGAGGTCCTGGAGCTGAAGAGGATTTGGGAACTTACAATGCGAGTGATGTGAGAATCTATGATGCTATTGCCAAAAAAGGGGAAGAGTTTATGCCAGGTTACAGATACTTGGTAGTTTACAAAGATCTTTATTCTGTATTTGGTGGTCAGTTGGATTGGTTCTACGGTGGTAGAGGAATCTTCACTTACTCCAATGAATTGATGACATCATACCTTTATTTTCATAAAAATGCGGGTAGAGGCAATCAAGACGAGCAAATGGACGTAGACAAGTATTTGACATTTGGCGATGCATTCGTGAAGTGGAAAGAATATGAACACCCACAATTCGGAACAGTTGAAATCGGTGGTTTTAAGAAAAATTTCGGGAGGTTACATCCAGGTTTCTTGCTAGAGCAGGATGCGCATAGAAATGCAGCCTTCTCCATTCTTCATGCTTACCATACACCAAAATTGAGTGTAATGGATGTTAAAGAAGTTGATTTGGGTGGTGGGTTAAAAGAAATCACTGCTACGATTTACAATGAAAGATTGATCCCTACACACTCTAGTCAGGATTTGAAATACAAAATCGAAAGACCTGATTACGTTACCATTACTGGAGCGAAGGTAGTTACTGGATTCATCGTAGAAAATGAAGACTTCAACAATGTGACCGAACAAAAAGTTAATCCTGAGAAAATTTCAGTAGCTAATATCCCTGGAATGGGAGCAGTGAAAGTAAGATGGATTGTCAGCGGAGGTGGAAACTACAGCATCACTGTGGATTCAGCCAAAGGTGGGAAAGCGAGTTGGAAGAAGTGATTTTTGGTCAACAGACGACAGACGACGGTCAACGGAAAGTTGAATTGATTGGTTATCAGTTATTGGTGATTAGAGAATTAAGTCGGTAATAAAATGATTTAGTAAGTATAGTAAAACCTCCTCTAGAGAAATTTAGGGGAGGTTTTTTTGTGTGAATGAGTTTCGAGAAACCATAAACAAATGGTTCAATCACTACGAAAAAAAGACAACCCGTACCTATCATCTCAAAGTGAAATAATAAAGCCCCAATTCTAAAAATATAAGGCTAATAATTATTGATAAAAACTCCCTTTTCATGGTTTTTTCAAAATTAATTCATCCCATAAAATGTGTCTTTATTTGATATTACTTTTTGGTTTAAGGTGACGTAGAGCCATTTTTTGGTAGGTTTTCCATCGAGGTCAATAGCTGGTTCAAATGCATAATCATATTTCTGTAAAATTTTCAGCGCATTCTTTTTCAAAACAAAATTATTGCCTTTGTTATTAAGCAACTTAAAATCTTCAACACCACCAGTTTCATCAATTAAGAATGCAAGTATTGCTTTATTGTTTGACTCACCCTGTGGATTTATCCTAGGCATTATCATAGTTACTTTTGCCAATTCCGCAATACTAAGCTTTTCATGATTAAAATAAGGCTGAAATTCATTCCTTTCGACCATAAACTCTTTGCCCTTAACATACTTGATTCCTGCACTTGATTTTGGGAATGTATTGAATTGAACCAGTAGTGAATCGTTTCTGAAAAATGAATATTGATTTGATTTTGACCCTGCATCATATATGTTCCTGATTAATATTTTTCCAGATTCATCAAAATTCTCGGTGACTTGTTTGGTTAAATTGTCATTTTCATCAAAATGGTTTGTTATCAATTCCACAGTTCTATTTTCCAAATCCAAGATTCTGACTATTTGAATGGTGTCAATCTTAGGATTGATTATTTTATTGTAAAAATGTTTATCATTTGATAAACTTACATCAATTTTATGCGCTGTCAGTTTCACTATTTTTCTACTCTGAGCGTATGAGAAAGCAGAATTTAATAGAAATAATAGGAGTATTGTTTTTTTCATTGCCATTAGGATTATCTCTAAAACTAAAAAAAACTGATAACTAACCAAAAACATCTTACTTATTTATGCATAAACTCACCCCACAAAGCCCTTCATCGCCTGGAGCAAATCTCTTTTGGTCATGTAGCCTCCTTTTCTCCAGAGGATTTTGCCTCTTTTGAAAAGAATATAATGAGGAATAGAGCGCACTCCAAACTGTTGCGCTGCTTGTGGATTTTTGTCAATATTGAGTTTGAATAGCTTGATTTTCCCATTCAATTCAGCAATAACTTCTTCTAACACGGGATTCATCGTCTGACAAGGCCCACACCAATCCGCATAAAAATCCACCAAAATGGCTTCCTCACTTTTCTGAATTACTTCTTTGAATTTTTTCTTGGCCATGGGGCTGGGGATTAGTTGATTATGTGATTAGGGAATAGTTGATTGAGTTAATGGTGGATTGGAGATTAGTGGAATGAGTTATTGTAAAATTGAAAGAACTTGTCCGCCGTGGCGGATTACAAAATTGCAAAATTGGAAGAAATCGACCTGAAGATTACTTAGTCAGATCCTGAAAATAGTTGACACTTTTTTGTTTCAAATAGAGAAGTTCAACCCTTTCAGGGTTGTTGTTTCTGTACTATCACCTTTATTCCCCGCATTTCATACGGGGTTCAGCCACGGCCGACAAGTATTCAAAGTTTAACCACTTCGTGGTTTTTATTTGTCTATTTGTCATTTTCTAAAATCACTACTCTCGCTTCTCGCCTCTTGTTTCTTGTTTCTAATTTCTTGTTTCTTGAATCTAATATCTCATATCTCACGTCTCAAATCTCCACTAGTGCTGATGTCCTCCAGGGCCGTGTACATGTCCGTGGTCGATTTCTTCTGGATCGGCTTCTCGGATGGAGATAATTTCTCCTTTGAAATAAAGATCTAAACCTGCTAAAGGGGAGTTGAAATCCATGTGAACTCCTTTGTAATCAATCTTGGTGATTTCGCCTCGAAGTTGGTTTCCTTGGTCATCTTTCATAGGAATGACTTTGCCCACTTTGAGCATATCCGCATTCTTTTTGCCATTATCCTTGAAATTGGATTTTGGAACGATCGCTTTTTTGCTTTCATCGTAATCTCCATAGGCATTTTCAAAGTCTATAAATACCTCAAAACTCTCGCCTGCTGCTTTTCCTTCTATCGCAGCCTCCAAGGCTGGCAAAACATGCCCTGTTCCAAACAGAAATTGGAAAGGTTTGTCTTTTTCTACCTTTTCGAAAAACTCTTTTCCATTTTCTCCATCATCTACATGGAGTTCATAGCTTACCGCTAGCACTTTATTTTTCTCTGCTTTCATTTTGATTGACTGGTTGACTTTCACTGATCCAAAGAAAACAAAATTCTAAGAGTAAAATTCGATTTTATGGAAAATACAAAGCTAAAATCTCCAACAAATTATCATTATACAGGTTAGTTGGGTAAATTGCGCTTTATGAATTCAAGCCACACTGTTCAGAAAATTTCTATAGACGACCTTGATCCCAAGGAATATATTATCATCAAAAATGCCAAGGTAAACAATCTGAAAAGCCTCAGCGTAGCCATTCCAAGGAATAAATTGGTGGTGGTCACAGGATTATCTGGATCTGGAAAATCCTCTTTGGCTTTTGACACACTTTTTGCTGAAGGTCAAAGAATGTATGTGGAGAGTTTGAGTTCTTATGCAAGACAATTTCTTGGCAGAATGGAAAAACCAGATGTGGAATACATCAAAGGTGTCTCCCCAGCCATCGCCATACAGCAAAAAGTAAGTACCAAAAATCCCCGATCAACTGTCGGGACGACCACAGAGATTTACGATTACCTCAAATTGCTTTTTAGTAGAATTGGGAGAACTTTTTCTCCAGTCAGTGGCGAAGAAGTCAAGCATCATACGGTGACCGATGTGGTGGACTTCATCCATTCTTTTGAAGAAGGTGACAGGGTGATGATTTCTTGTCCTTTACAAATTTTGAATGATCGATCTATCAAACAAGAGTTAGAACTACTTCTACAAAAGGGATTTACTCGAATCCTTATCGATGGAGAAGCTTACTTTGTAGAAGACTTGGTCATTGAAAAGAAAATGCCAAAAGGGCATTATGAAATTTTAATTGACAGAGCAACAGTACAAAAAGAAGACGAAGACAATCAATTTAGGATTGCGGATTCTGTCCAAACGGCCTTTTTTGAAGGGCATGGCGAATGTACCATTATGATTCCTGAAAAGGATAAAAGGACTTTTTCTGATAAATTTGAGTTGGACGATATTTTATTCGAGCTGCCTTCAGTAAATTTCTTCAGCTTCAACAATCCGTATGGAGCGTGTAGAACTTGCGAAGGGTTTGGTTCTGTTTTGGGACTTGATCCTGATTTGGTTATCCCTGACAAATCCATGTCTGTTTATGAAGGGGCAATTGCGCCTTGGAGAGGTGAAACGACTGGAAAATGGCTCGAACCTTTGGTGAAAAAAGGTATTTATTTTGATTTCCCTATTCATCGTGCATACGAAGATCTTTCTGAAGCAGAGCAAGAATTGCTTTGGACAGGGAATTCACATTTCAAGGGTTTGAATGAGTTTTTCAAAGAATTAGAAAGTAAAACACATAAGATTCAGTATCGGGTGATGCTATCCCGCTTCCGTGGGAGAACCACTTGCCCGGATTGTAGAGGAACTCGCTTGAGAAAAGATGCTTCTTTTGTCAAAATTGCAGGACATTCTATCACTGATATTGTCTTGATGCCGATAGAAAAAGCACTTCCGTTCTTTCAAACCCTTGACATCAGTCCTGCTGAGCAAAAAGTAGCCAATCGGCTTTTGAAAGAGATTCTGAATCGCTTGGAGTATATTGACAAAGTGGGTTTGGGTTATCTCACGCTCAATCGACTAACTTCTTCCCTCTCGGGAGGTGAGTTTCAGAGAATCAAATTGGCGACATCTTTGGGTTCTGCCTTGGTGGGATCCATGTACATTTTGGATGAACCGAGCATAGGACTTCACCCAAGGGATACAGATCGATTAATAGAAGTTCTCAAAGCACTTCGCGATATGGGCAACACCGTCATCGTGGTAGAACACGAGGAAAAAATCATGAAAGCTGCTGATGAGATCATTGATATTGGACCTGATGCAGGAGTGAAAGGCGGTAATTTGATGTTCCAGGGAAATCTTGAAGAATTGCTAGCAAGTTCTGATACCTACACAGCAAAGTACCTGAAAGGTGAGGAAAAAATCAATATCAAAAAGGCAAATAGAAAGTGGAGAGACAGCATTGTGGTGAGAGGTGCTCGAGAGAACAACCTTAAAAACGTCACGACTAAATTCCCTCTCAACACGCTTACCGTTGTCACAGGCGTAAGTGGATCTGGAAAGTCAACTTTGATTAAAAAAGTACTCTATCCTGCTTTGGGGAAAATCCATGGAACCGTCATCGACGAAACTGGGAAATTTGACAAGCTGGAAGGAGATTACAAGAAAATCACTCAGATTGAATTTGTCGATCAAAATCCAATCGGAAAGTCTTCCCGTTCGAATCCAGTAACTTATGTCAAGGCTTATGATGCGATAAGAGCTTTATTCTCCGAACTCCCTGTTTCCAAACAAAGAGGTTACAAACCAGCATTTTTCTCTTTCAATGTCGATGGAGGTCGCTGCGAAGCTTGTCAGGGCGAGGGTACGCAAACTGTTGAAATGCAGTTTATGGCAGACATTCACCTGACTTGCGAATCTTGCAAAGGCAAGCGTTTCAAAGCTGAGATTTTGGATGCCAAGTACAAAGAAAAAGATATCTCCGATATTCTTGCGATGACGATTGATGAGGCGATGGAATTTTTCCAAGGAAAAAACCAGATCATCAATAAACTTCAGCCACTTCAAGAAGTAGGCCTTGGCTACATCGGGATGGGCCAATCCTCTAACACCCTTTCAGGTGGCGAAGCGCAAAGAGTGAAATTAGCGTCTTTCCTTGGTAAAGGAGGAAATAAATCCGGGGAGCATATTTTATTTATTTTCGATGAACCTACGACGGGTTTGCATTTCCACGACATCAAAAAACTTCTTCACTCTATCAATGCCTTGATTGATCAGGGACATACAGTTATCATCATCGAGCACAATACTGAGGTTATTAAATCTGCTGACTGGGTGATTGATATTGGGCCGGAAGGTGGAGAAAGAGGTGGAAATATCACCTTTGAAGGAACGCCGGAGGCTCTGATGGAAGTGAAAGATAACTATACAGCCAAGTATTTGCGAGAAGCCTTTGATGGGAATTGAGTTTTTCCAATAACCACCATTTACTCAGCTACAATTTCGGATTTTCGAATGCTTTGATTGTTCTCAATAACGATGAAGCAAAAAATCTACTTATCTTATTACAATCATCTGTGATCTGTAGTCTTTCGACTGTTTGTGCGCCACGGCGTAGTCGACAATTATCTAATTTTTTTCAGGTAGCCATTCAGTAAACTCTTGGATGAAAGATTTGATGTTCTGTGGACTACGCCACGGCGCACAAGAATGGACTGTCGTCCGTTGACAAGTATTCGCATGCAATTGAGTGTCTTTTAGCACAATGCACAACATTGCGAATACTGATTTTTAAAATATTTTATTCCTAGGCTTAGACAAGCTATCTTTGCCATTCTTATCAAAAAAACGAAACCCTATGCTTGACAAATTACAAGCGCTAAAAGATAGATTTATAGAAGTCGGACAGTTGATCATCCAGCCGGATGCCATGTCTGACATGAGCAAATACACCAAACTTTCTAAAGAATATAAAGATTTAGAAAAAGTAGTTGAACTTTTAGATGAGTACTCTTTGGTCTTGGACAACATCAAAAGTTCTAAGGAAATCCTCGAAAAGGAAAAAGACCCTGATTTTAGGGACATGGCCAAGACGGAATTAGACGAATTAAAAGATCGTCAGATTCAACTGGAGGAAGACTTGAAACAGCAGCTGATTCCTAAAGACCCAAATGATTCCAAAGACTGTATTTTGGAAATTAGAGGTGGAACAGGTGGTGATGAAGCCGCGATTTTTGCTGGAGATTTGTTCAGGATGTATCAGCGCTTTTGTGACAAACAAGGTTGGAAACTCACTGTTCTCGATTTGACTTTTGGCTCTTCGGGCGGCTACAAAGAGATTATCAGCACCATTACTGGAGCGGATGTCTATGGTATGATGAAATTTGAATCGGGCGTACACCGTGTTCAGCGTGTACCGATGACCGAAACCCAAGGAAGAGTTCATACTTCTGCGGCCTCTGTAGCTGTCCTTCCTGAAATGGACGAAGTAGAGGTCAACATTGATATGAATGAAGTTCGAAAAGATACTTATTGTTCTTCCGGTCCAGGTGGTCAGTCGGTGAACACGACTTATTCAGCTGTTCGACTGACGCATCTTCCTTCTGGACTTGTGGTAACCTGTCAGGATGAAAAGTCCCAGATCAAAAACTTCGAAAAAGCGCTGAAAGTATTGCGTTCAAGGTTGTATGAAATCGAACTCGCCAAGCACAATGATGCCGTTGGCGCACAGAGAAGGTCTATGGTAGGAAGTGGTGACCGATCTGACAAAATCAGAACCTACAATTATCCTCAGAGTCGCGTCACTGATCATAGAATCAACAAAACTGTTTATAATCTTCCTGATGTGATGGAAGGGAATATTGAAGATTTTATTTCTGCCCTTCGTTTTGCCGAAAATGTAGAGAAGATGAAGACTTCTGGGATGGAAGAGTAAGGGGAAAGGAGGAAATAATGTACCAAGTACAAAGTATGAAGTACCAAGAAATAAATGAGAGCGAAATTTTATAGCGCTGAATGAAATAGGACAATAAGTACTAGATGGTCATATCGACCGAAAGGAGATATCTCGATTGTTCGATATAAAATCAAACTCTATCTTATTAAAATCTTCTAACGAATCCTCTAGACTCTTTATTTGTAATCGTCTCTTTTGATTCCTCTAAAATCTGCTCTTTAGTCGCATCTTTAAAACCACTATTCTCAGCTTGCTCTAGTTTTGCTTTGATCCAGTCGATTTCTTTCTGTTGGTTCCTTGCTTGCCGGATTAGATCATTAACTAATTCACTTTTACTTGAATATTCTTGATTGTCGACTTGGGATTTTAACCACTCGTCATTTGGTTTTGAAAATGATTTACTTTGCCGTGCCATAATTTGAAGTTTGATGTTAATATACACCAATTACGAATTATTTACAATGATAGTAATTGTTGCAACCGGATTCAGCTTGGAGAAGGCGGGCATTTGGAGCCAAATTCTTCGAGCTTATTCCAAACTTCTTAAGATACTGATTTTGATATTTACACAGAACCGCCCACAGGCAAGGTGATGTTGGGTAGTTTCCTTCTTAGAAAGCATAAATTAATCCTCCAATAAAAAGTCCGAGTCCAAGGATTTTTATTTGAATACTTGCAGCTTTAGATGATTCACTTTTAGCTTTACTTGGTTCATTTCTAAAAGAAAGGATTAAAAGTAAAAGGCCACCCATGGATATAATAATACCTAAAATAAAGTCAAAATCTAATTTCATAATTTCGCATTGGTATATAGTTATAAGTAAACATCTTATTTTCAATATTGGCTCCTATGCTTTTTCTACTCAGTTTACGGAAATAATTTATTGATCGTCAAATGATTTGTAAAATTAAATCCCTAACTCTCCTTTCTTTTTCTTTATTATGCCTCCAATTCACTTGTATCACTAGTAAATCAACCTGCATTTATGAATTGATTTTCAGTATTGAACCAATAGATGTTTTTACTATCTATCTATTTTTATTAAAACTAATACTATTTTTCAAATCATAAAATGCTCACCCTAAATTAACTTAACTAACCCTTGTACAGATTATTAATAACTGATTTCTAAACAAAATAAAATGCGGCTCTATTCTTGAACCTTATTATGGGCAACAAAAAATTTGTCTTCCTCACAAAAGGAGCTTAACTTATGCTAACCAAGCCATAAACTTATGAAGATCACTGGAAAAGGAAATATTGCCCTAGTCCGATGGAATGAAGGTCATTTTCACAACCTTTATCCAATTGCCAACAACCCGAACATTGCAAAAAATCTAAGGGATACTTTTCCTAGTCCTTACACGATTCATGATGCAAGGCATTGGATAGAACACAATATCAAATTTAACCCTCCACAAAATTTTGCGATTGAATATAATGACCAATTGGTTGGTTCAGTGGGTGGAGAAATTGGGAAAGACGAGTTGAGAACGAATCTGGAAATAGGTTTTTGGGTTGCCGAGCCATTTTGGGGAAAAGGAATTGCCACAGAGGCGATTCAAATGTATACTGAATATATTTTAGTCAGATTCCCCGAAATCAAAAGGATCTATTCACAAGTATTCGACTTCAACACCTCCTCTATGAAAGTCTTAGAAAATGCAGGTTTCGTTGCCGAAGCAATTCTTAAAGATGCCTATATCAAACATGGTAAAGTTGGCGACCTTTTTCAATATGTGATCATTAGGTCTGAGGTTGAGAAGGTGGAATGATAACTTAAGATTTAGACATTTATAATAAGGAATGAAGGTAATCAGCTGCTTGCTTTAATCCTCTATTTCTTAAAATATTCAAAACTTCATATTCATCTAAACTTGGTTTTCTTCTATTCAAAACCATCTCTTTAAATGCCATTACAGCCTTTTCAGGGTTTAGGTCAATGACATCTGTTAAGAAATCATCCGCTGATTTCACTGTTAAACCAAACGAGGCTAAATATTTATCAGGGAAATCTTTAATATTATTAGTTACAATGATGTTTGCATCCGTTTTTATTGCAGCAGCTAATACATGCTTATCTTTTGGATCAGGAAGAGTCAAACCATCAATTAACCCAGAATAATTCAATACCAATGCATCGGGAAATGCCTTATTAGCATTTTCCACTCTTCTATTTGCTTCTTTTTCACCAATTCCTTTTCGTCTCATCACATCTTTCCATTCATCAAAAATATGATCACTCCACTTTGGAGTGTACATATCGTAATAAGCAAACCAAAACAGCAAATCTCTAATTTCAATGGGATAAATTACATTAGTATCCAATACGCAAATAAATCTCACACTATGTATCATACAAACCCAAATCTTCATCCGAACTCATAATTTCAATTATCTTCCTTTTCTGCTCCTCTTTCATCTTTTTTCTATAATTCATGACTTCATCAAACCTGACTCTCCTATGCCTACCGACTTTTGTGAATTGCATTTTTCCTTCTTCAAGTAATTTCACTAGATGAGGTCTTGAGCATCCTAAGATTTCAGCCGCCTTCTGAGTAGTGACTTCAGTGGCAATTGGTACAAGTGAAAATGGTTTCCCATCTCCCATTGACTTTAATATGTCTTTCAAAAATATCAATGCACTTAAAGGGATTTTAAACCTTTCTTGCGTCTCTTCGATTTCAATTTCTGGGTTTTCTGATTTCAATTGACCTATTACAGAAACCAAAGCATCGTAAGATTCTAATGCTAATTTTTGATCTTCTTTTGATGGTCTATTTATAATATTGAATGTTTCCATATTCCTTGATATTTTTAATATACAATTATAAACGAAATAAACGAAAAATGTTTTCTCTATGGTAAACTTTTAAACAATTGATTCAATATAATCTTTAAACATCTCAAAATTCAAATAAAAAGCCATACCTATATTAATAAATATGGCTTTTTCATTTTAATAAAGTTAAAACTAGACCTTTTCCAAAGCTTGCTCTATATCCCAAATGATATCAGAGTAATGCTCCACGCCGACAGATATTCTTACGAGTTTTTCAGAAATCCCAAGCAATGCTCTGTCCTCCGCAGACACATCACTGTGAGTCATAGTCGCAGGATGTTCAGCAAGAGATTCTGTACTTCCAAGGGAAACAGCCAGTTTCATTAATTTGAGGTTGTTCAAGAAGGTAAATGCTTCTTTTTCTCCTCCTTTTACATCGAATGAAATCATCGCTCCAGCGGAATTGAGTTGTCTTTTGAAGATGTCATGTTGAACAGTTCCCTCTTCCAGATGTCCCAAATAATAAACTTTTTCCACTTTTGGATGCTTAAGAAGAAAATCAGCAACTTGAATGGTGTTTTCAGCTTGTTTTGTCATTCTGACTTTGAGTGTTTCAAGACTTCGCATCAACAACCAACCTGTCCAAGGTCCAGCCATATTGCCAAGAAAAGTTCTGAGTGTTCTCACCCTTACCATATGCTTGGATTTCCCCAAAACTGCACCTGCGATCAAATCAGAATGTCCGCCGATATATTTTGTTGCTGAATATACAATCAGATCAGCACCATGCTTCAGTGGGTGTTGCCACAATGGCCCCATGTAGGTATTATCAACGCAGACTATGACTTCTTTTTCTTCAGTAGCTAGAGTATCCGCTACTTCACGACAGATTTGAAGATCGAAAAGTGCGTTGGTAGGATTTGCAGGAGTCTCTACATAGACCATTTTAACATTTCCCTCTTGCCCTTTGACCAATTCCAAAATTTCCTCTTTTGTCTGCACACTTGTAAATCCGATTCCTTTGATGCCATACTTTGGAAGTACTTTATTGACAAAATGATCTGTACCACCATAGACAGGCTTACTATAAAGCATGACATCTCCCGGCCTTAAAAATTCCAACATCACTGTTGAGATAGCTGACATGCCACTTTCAAAAACAGCACATTCATCCGCCTCGTCCCACAAGCAAAGTCGTTCCTCCAAAATCTGCAAATCTGGATTATTGAGTCTACTGTAAATCAATCCTAACTCTTCATTTGGCTCCTTTTCTCTCTGCCCATAGGCAACCTGAAAAAAAGCTTTGCCCTCTTCCGCAGATTTGAATACAAAAGTTGAAGTTTGGAAAATCGGACATTTGATCGCTCCTTCTGAAAGTTCGGGCTTGTATCCATGAGTCATCATCAAACTCTCTGGATGAAATTCTCTATTCATCATATCTATCTGGGTTTATGACTGCAAAACAGCAAAAATCCTAGATCATTATCAAAAAAAGTATAAAAATATAATTTTGTAAATGGGTCAATATTTTAATCATTATTCTGATTAATGATATTAAAATGATGGTATTACTAAAAAACAAAATATAATTTTGTTAAGACTGGTGAAATTTAAAAATAAATTCAAAAAATATGGGACAAGAATTTTTGATAAATTCTTGTCCCATTTATACTTACTCGACAATTATTTTCTTGTAGAATTCTCGTTCTCTAGTTCTCAAGATAATCGTATGAACTCCCCTCGGCAATCCTTGAATTCGATATTCAAATATCCCTTGACTTGGTTTGACCTGTTGGAGATTTTGTCCTAGGCTATTGATGATTGAGATTTCTCTAATATCTGTCAGACCTGACGTTGACAAGGTGATATTACCTTTCGATGGATTTGGATAAACTTGAATGTACGTATCTACAATTCGCTCTTCTTCAATGCTTGTTATCAAATTTACATTGACCAACATCGTGCTTGCAGGACCAGTATTACAGCTATTCATTGGGGTCACTGTAAGATTGAAGTTGCCCTCACGCGTCCATCTAACTCTTACCCTGTTGGTTCCTTGTCCCTCTATGATTGTCCCTCCATTTCCTGAAATTGACCAGATATAATTGGTGTTTGGCACATTTATGATTTGATAATCTTGTTCAACAAGCCCCACCATTTCGCTACCTTCGATTTCAGATGGTGCCTCAGGAGGATTTTGAATTGCGATTGGTTTGGTGAATACCGTTCCATTTCCACAAGGATTTCTAGGCGTTACGGTGAGATTTTGAGCACCAATTCCTGACCACTCTACTCTCACATTTGCGGTTCCTTGACCTTCTCTAATCAAGCCCCCTGTAGCTTGCCAAACAAACTCTGTTCCTGGCACATCCGCTACATTATAATCAACAAAAGTACCTGTACAAACAACCCCTTCTCCGTTGATTTCTGGAATATCCTGTGGCTCAACAGAAACCAATACTTCAAGGCCTTTGGTGCCTCCATTTCCACATTCGTTTTGTCCTCTTACCAAGACAGCGTTTCTTCCAGGTGTGTCCCATCTCACGACAATTCTGTTTGAGCCTTGCCCCTCTAAAATAGTTCCACCATCCACTCTCCAGTCAAACACCTCACCTATCCCTGTGGTCTGTACACTATAAATTTGTTGACTAAGGCAGATATTCGCTTCTCCAAAAATTAAGGTTGGCGTAGGTGGCACAGCACAACTGTATTGAAACAACGTCCCTCTTTCCCCTACTGCATAACCAATACTGAGTGAACCAAAGCTTAAATCTGTAAGGTCTTGAAAAGTACCGGTTGTCATTTTTTCCCAAGTCTCACCCCCATCAAGTGTTTTTAAGATGAGGCCTTTTCCTCCGGAAATAAATCCTACAGATTCATCTAAGAAATCAACTCCTGTAAAATCTTCTGTAAAGGAAGTGCTGATTCTTTCCCAGCTTAATCCTTTGTCTGTTGTTTTTATAATAGTCCCCTTTTTCCCAATTGCTACAGCGGTAGAGTCATCTAGCTGAGTAACGTCTACCAAATCCTCCGTAGTCGGCACGTTGATTTTTCCCCATTCTTGACCACCGAAGGTCCTTCCGACAAATCCTCCGTCTCCAACTACGACCCCAAAAGCAAAGTCAAAATAAAGAATCTCGTTCAAATTAGCAGTCGTATTGCTCGCTTGAACTACATCCCAATTGACCCCTGCATTGTCTGTTTTTGTTATAAAACCATTATTCCCTACCACATATCCTGTGTTATTATTGAAAAAATAAATCCCCTTCAAATCTACTTCTGTGTTCAAGTTTAAGGAAGTCCAATTGGAACCTGAATTGGAAGTACGCAGGGCTGTTCCATTTTTACCAATAATATATCCGAAAGCATTGGTCGTGAAAAATAGGTTGTTGAAATCTATCGTAAGAGGCCTAGACCGATCAACAATGCTATTTCCGCCATTGGACGTAACTAGAAACTTTCCGATCGGACCGACGATATAACCAAGATTTTCTGTTCTAAATTGAGTCGCAGTGTAATCACTATCCACACCCGCTAATCTCTGTGTCCAAGAACCACCTGAGTTCGTAGATGATAAAAGAAAGCCATTGGTTCCTACTGCAAATACAAGATTAGATGTAGCTCTGAAACTTGCTGCTAGGTAATTTTGAGTGTTATTTACATTAATTCCGTCAAAAGTTAGTCCTGCATTCGTTGTCCGAAGCAAAGTTGCATTTGTTCCAACGATCACACCCAAATTTATATTGGATCTATTGAAGGCAACTCCGGTTAAATTCCTTTCTGTACCTGAATTTACTATTTCCCAATTAGCCCCAGCATCTACAGTTTTTAAGATTGTACCATTGTCACCAACTGCATATCCTGTTTTACCATTTGTGAAATACACATCATTCAAAGGACGTGTATTTTGCGTATTCAGCGTAGTCCAGTTATTTCCTTGATTGACTGTTCTTAAAATCGCTCCACTAGAAGTAGACACATAACCTGTATCGACGTTGGAAAAAGTCAGTCCAGTCAAATTGGCTGTAGTTCCTACATTCTGCTTTGCCCAAGATTGCCCACCATTGGTCGATCGATAAACTTCCCCATTATCTCCGACAATATATGCTCTAATCTGATTGAGAAACTTTACTTTTCTTAGCGTTTGTGAGGTATTCAAAGTGATCAGTGTCCAAGTATTCCCCGCATTTTCGGTACGGAAAACTTGTCCATTCTCTCCTACCATTAAGCCGATATTTTCATTGAAAAAATCCACTCCATGCATTTTTGCTTTGGAAGGTGCCGCTTGCTCTATCCAACTCAAGCCACCGTCTATTGTTTTTAGGATAACTTGATCACCAGACATGTATCCTACTTCATCATTGACCCAGGAAATCCCAGTCAATTCATTCCCCCAAGCCCCTACCCTTCTCCAAGTCTGAGCATGTGATAGGGTGTCAAGAAAGAGTAAAAACAGCGATAAAAATAAAAGCATCTTCATCATATAGCGTCAGTTTCAACAATTGTTATTTACAAAATTAGGATTATATACCATAAAATAAAGTTATTTTATGCTGATTCTATGGAACTTAACAAGGGTTTCTTTTGCAAATCAAACAAACAGCATTTTACCTTTTAAGAAATGGTTTTTTCCTTCTATTTTTAAGAAAAAAAAATCAGATGAAAAATTTAATATATACGCTCTGTCTCATCACTTTTCTTTTTTCCTGTAATTCTAATGAAAAAATCAGCAAAGATATTTTTGAAGAAGTCAACAAAAGCATGGAAGTAAAGAAGTTGAGTGAAGTGGAAATACTTGATGAAGCGATGGCTTGGGGCGAAGAGATCAGTACAGAAGCTCAAAATCAACTAATATCTACCCTTCAGAAAGCAATAGCAGAAAAAGGTGTTCCCGAAGCAATCGGATTCTGCAATGTAGAAGCATTGCCTATTCTCCAAGAAGTAAGTTCAAAACACAATGTAACCATCAAAAGAGCATCTATTGCTTACAGAAATCCCGCTGATAAGCCATCGGAGTACGAGGCAGCTATTTTGGATGCTTATGCATACAATGCCGAAAATGACATAAAAAACGAACCCAACATTCAAAAATTAGAAAATGGAGAAGTGTTGCTTTACACCAAAGCCATCCAAATTCCAAATAGTTTTTGCTTAAGTTGTCACGGAGAGGTTGGAATTGATATTTCTGAAGAAACGCTAAAAGAAATCCAAAGTTTATATCCTGATGATAAAGCTAAAGGACATAAAATTGGCGATCTTCGCGGCATGTGGAGCATCAAAATCCCAAAATCAGAAGTTATTAAGAGACTTTAAATCCCCCCAAGCCAATTTATGAAATTTAAGTTTTTGTTAGCAATAGGAATTATTTCATCCTTCGCAGCCTGCAATAGTGAAAGAAAAGGAGAAATAATTACCGAACCCACAGGTTGGGAAATTGTAGAAACTCCAGTCAATGCTTCGATCCGAGGCCTTTCACCTCTCACTTCTGAAATCATCTGGGCAAGTGGATCAGGGGGAACTTGGTTGCTCACAATAGATGGGGGGCAATCTTGGTCAACAGGCATCATCGCAGGTCTAGATTCAGTAGACTTTAGAGACATTGAAGGACTTGATGCCAATACAGCCATTGCAATAGCTGCAGGCCAACCTGCTGTGATTTATAAAACGACAGACAGTGGTGCCACCTGGCAAAAGAAATTTGAAGGTCCAGAAACTGCTTTTTTGGATGGAATTGCATTTCACAAAGATCAAAAAGGCTACGTCATAGGAGACCCAATTGATGGAAAATGGATGGTATTGGAAACAATTGATGCTGGGGAAACGTGGACATGGATAGAATCAAGTCCTATGGCTGAGCCCGGAGAAGGATCATTTGCCGCAAGTGGATCGACGATTTTGGCTGATCAGGACCATATTTGGTTTGCCAGTGGTGGAATCAAAAGTAAGGTATATATGTCTACAGATGGCGGACATGATTGGGAAATTTCAGAGACTCCAATTATCCAAGGAGAACCCTCTCAAGGTATTTTCTCAATTACAAAACTTGATAATAGTAACCTTATCGCAGTCGGTGGGGATTATTTGCAACCTGACTTAGCCTTAAATAATACGATTTACTCTAAAGAAATGGGAAAAAATTGGGAGTTAGTATCTTCTTCCTATCCAAGTGGCTATAGATCAGGAGTCACCTATTTCCCAAGATTTCATTGGGCTATTTCTGTAGGCACCAATGGCTCCGACTATTCAGTTGACGGTGGAATCAATTGGCAAAAATTTTCGGATGAAGGCTTTCATGCTGTCTTTATGGACAAGGCTCAAGGAAGCATTTGGGCATCAGGACTTGACGGAAAAATAGCACGATTGGTCTATTGAATTTATAAAGGATCTTATTTGGATATTATTGGTACATCTTCTTAAAGATTTTCGGAGAGTATTGCCAAATAATGGGTTCTTCTATTATCTTTAGAAAACGAAAATCAAAAAAATTAACAAATGATTTTGATATCGTAATTCGACCCAAGCATTAAAATTTTAATCAAAAGCCTACTGAACCATGTTTGATATTATACCATCTATATACCTCATCAATGGAAAATGCGTCCGCTTAAAAAGAGGAGATTTTGCTACTGAGGAAGTGATTTCTAATAATCCATTAGAGATCGCACAAGCCTTCGAAGACCATGGAATCAGGTGGCTGCACTTGGTGGATTTGGACGGTGCGCGTCGAGGCGAGCCAAAAAATTACCACATTTTAGAAGCTATAGCTGGCTACACCAACCTCAATGTAGACTTTACTGGAGGGATTTCTACTGATGGAGATGTAATCAAATCCTTTGAACATGGAGCTCATGCAATTACAGCCGCTTCTGTAGCAGTAACCTATCCCGAAAGATTCGCACAATGGATCATGTCTTATGGAAGAGAAAAGATATTTTTAGCTGCTGATACCAATCCTGCAGATCATAAAATCAAGACAAGAGGTTGGACCAAAAAAACTGAGGTTGATCTCTTTGATCACATAGAAAATTTCTACGGAAGAGGACTCAAATACCTCAAATGCTCCGATGTAACTAGAGATGGCGTGATGGAAGGCCCAAATTTCCAACTTTATAAAGAAGTTGTAGAGAAATTCCCCACTATCCATCTAGCTGCAAATGGCGGAGTAAGAAATATTTCTGATTTCAAAGAATTGAAAGATATCGGCGTGACTGCTGTAGTTTTCGGAAGGGCTTTCTATGAAGGAAAAATATCTCTTCAAGACTTGGATAAGTTTATGGCGGAACACGGGAATTAATCCCCTCTAAAATTCAATTGAATAAAGTCTATCGGTCTCAAGATTGATAGACTTTTTATTTTTTCTTTCTTTCTAATTCTAGTTTATACAAGTAAGAGCCCAATTCTTCAAAAAACGGGAAGCCTATTTCATCATATTCATACTGATTGTCATTGAGCGCTTTATTCTTGTTGACATAAATTACCGCAGTCACAAAAAATTCCACACCTTCTTTCTCATCCACAAAATATGACCCATCTAACAAATGACCATAGGCTTGACCGGTTTTGTTATAGATTTTGAAGCTTAATGGAATAGGTTCTTTACTCGTTCCAAACTTGTAAAACTTAGAATAACTGTCATAAAACTCATTAGAGTCATAAGCGGGATAATCACTTTGTCCAGGGTACATAGACATGTATTTTAGAATAAACTCACGATCTGAGTCGGAAATATGGAATCTTTCTTTTTCTGCAAAAAGCTCAGGAAATATTATACGCTGAACTACTCCATGAAAATCGGAAATTGAAAATCTATTTTTAAAAGTGAAATCCATCGGTTCAGAGATCAATTCGCCTCCACTTTGATAAGCCTCGGCCAATTGGGGATTTCCTGTGTTTTTATAAATCGAAATTGTCTCTCTTGCTGGAATTTCAAGAATAGTTTCACCCTCAGTATTGAGAAATCTGATCGGATTAAAATGTCTATTCTCTTCTGGGCTCATTGCCAAGCTCAATCTTTGATTGATGATAGTATTATTCAAACCCTTTTTCTTGAGCTTTTGATTGATATAGTTTTGACCAAGCAATTCGTAGAGTCTGTTGTATGCATCATTATCTGAAACCAACAGGATTTTTTTGATATAATGGGCAATGCTTGGAAGAAAATTTTGGGCAGAACTATCTGAAAGTACATGCGTTTGCGAACTTCTTATAGAATCAGTAAGCATGATTACGTTAGCAGTAAGTCCTTCGATATTCTGCTCATTCAACCATTCCAAAGCCAAAATTGCTACAGGAAGCTTTACGGTACTTGCTGGATAAAAGTATTTTTCTTCATTCAGATTAAAATCGAAATTCTTTAAAATTGGCTTGAGGTTTTCATCTCTATCGATTTGAGTATAGACAATCTGAACTTGATAATCCTCTTGATTTTCCAAAACTTCTTTTAAAATAGGATATTGATCTCCAATATTCTCAAATGGCATTTTTGATTTCTCTTGGCAAGAAGAAATCATCAGGATAAGCGAAAAAATAAATACTTTATTCATATCTCTTGAATTTCGATAAAATCCTTGGGTAGTTGCTACGACATATCGAATTTAAGGAAATTCCGCAGAATAATATTCCTGAATAATCCGTTGCCAAAAAAACTACAGGCCTATTTTCACTACCTTTGTAAAACTAAAAGAATATAAAACCCCATCATTATGCAAGCTTACTTTGAGTCATTTGGAATATCCGTAGAGCTCTTCAATTATGTCATTATGCCATTATTGATCTTTTTCGCTAGGGTTACAGATGTCTCTATCAATACTTTGAGAATTATGTTTATGCTCAATGGCAAGAAAAAAATTGCGCCCATTTTAGGCTTTTTTGAAGCATTGATTTGGTTGCTGGCAATTGGGCAAATTTTTCAAAATATCAATAATCCTATGTCCTATCTTGCTTACGCTGGGGGATTTGCGATGGGTACATTTGTGGGCATGACGATCGAAGAGAAATTAGCTTTAGGCCGAGTGCTTGTTCGTGTAATCACTCCTACACCTATGCCAGAATTGATAGAATATATGAAGGAAAAAAACTTCAGATTCACTTCTGTTGGTGCTGAAGGCAGGTTTGGCAAAGTTAATTTGCTCTTTACAGTCATGAAAAGAGATGCTTTGACGGAATTTGTTGGTAAAGTTAAAGCATTCAATGACAAGGCATTTTATACCATAGAAAGTGTTAAACGCGTCAGCGAAGATGAATTGAATGTAATGGAAGACCGGCCAAGATTTACCACCAAACTCTGGAGTAGAATCAGGAAATAAGTTTGAGTTTGAAATTCACAAATGTTATTTCTCCATTTGACTTTCCTTCCCACCCATATATTTCTTGGATAAATTACAAGCGTGGTTTGAATCCTTTCAGCAAAGCGTGTAAATTACCTGTCCAAATTTAAAAAGCTTAAACACATCATACATGAAAAAAATTTATACTCTTGTCCTCGCGCTATTGGTTGTAGGGACTTCATTAGCTCAAAAAAGTCCCGATGAATTTTTGGGCTATAAAGCTGGTGAAAGATTCACGCCTCATCATAGAGTCGTCGACTACTTCGAACATCTCGCAAGTACCTTACCCAATGTCGAGTTGGTGTATTATGGAGAATCTGTAGAGCATCGCCCTTTATTCGTGGCGATCGTCTCATCTCCTGAAAATATGCAAAATCTTGAGCAAATCCGAACCGACAACTTGAAAAGAACAGGTCTGCTAGAAGGAAACCCAAGTACCAAAGTTGCCATCAACTGGATGCAATACAATGTGCACGGAAATGAAGCTGTAGCTACAGAAGCTGCAATGATGACATTTTGGGAAGCAGCTAATCCAAACAACTCCGAATCAAAATCATGGTTGCAAAACCAAGTCTTGATCGTAGATCCCTGTGCAAATCCAGACGGAAAAGAGCGCTACACCGTTTGGTACAATCAAAAAGGTAATAAAATTTTACAACCTGATCCGCAATCAACAGAGCATTCAGAACCTTGGCCGGGAGGTCGTCCAAATCACTACCTGATGGATTTGAACAGAGACTGGGCATGGCAAACACAAGCAGAAACCGAGCAAAGAATCAAACTTTATCACGAATGGATGCCACATTTATTTGTGGATTACCATGAGCAGGGTATCAATGATCCCTTTTATTTTGCTCCAGCAGCCAAGCCTGTTCACGAGCAAGTTTCTCCTTTCCAGCATGAATTTCAGGAGATTTACGGAAAAAACACAGCAGCAAAGTTTGATGCCAACAATTGGCAGTATTTCACCAAAGAGAGATTTGATTTACTTTATCCTTCCTACGGTGATACCTATCCCATGTACAACGGAGCGATTGGAATGACAATCGAAAAAGGTGGATCTGGAAGAGCTGGCTTAGGAATGCTTAACGCACTTGGCGATACTGTAACCTTAGAAGAGAGAATCATACATCAGCATGCTGCAGGGATCTCGGCTGTTGAAGTCACTTCGAGAAATGCAGAAAGATTAGCTGATGAGTTTGCGAATTATTTCAAAAATAACCGAGCAAATCCAAAAGCAAAATACAAAAGCTTTGTCATCAAGGGAGAAGGAAATGATGATAGATTGAAAGCCTTACTTACTTTGCTCGACAAAAATAAGATTACTTATGGTTTTGCTGGAAATCGCTCTGGACTTAGAGGTCTGGATTACAACACTGGTAAATCGGCTTCTTTTTCCACTACCGAGAAAGATATTATAGTCAATGCATATCAAGTAAAATCGGTTTTGACTCAGGTTTTGTTTGAGCCAGAAGCTATTTTGGAAGACAGTATCACTTATGACATCACAAGCTGGGCTTTGCCATTTGCTTATGGCTTGCAAGCTTATGCTTTAGAGACAAGATTGGATGCTGCAAAACCTTATGTAAAATCAGCTTTTGAAAAAAATGTAGTAAACGGAACTCCGCTAGCCTATATCGCTCCATGGAATGCTACCATCCATGCTAAGTTTCTTGCAGCATTGCTGAAAGAAGGAATCAGAGCAAGAGTAACAGAATTTGCTTTTGAAATCAATGGAGAATCGTATCCTGCGGGTACAATCCTCTTGATGAGAAATGGCAATCAGTATGTTGCCGATTATGACAAAAAGATAGTAGATCTTGCTAATAAATTCGAAATCACTTTAGCAACCTCAAACTCCTCTTATGTGGACAAAGGGAAAGATTTTGGCTCTTCTGATGTGAAAGTCATCAAAGCTCCAAGAGTAGCTGTTGTAGGTGGATCGGGCACTTCCTCTTTAAATTTCGGGGAAATCTGGTATTTCTTCGAGCAGGAATTGGATTACCCAATTAGCATTTTGGAAGCTGATATGTTGGGTAGATTTGATTTGAGCAAATATGATGTACTGATTCTTCCTTCTGGAAACTACTTAAATGGTGGCAATTTCACTAAAGTGATGGATTGGGTAAGAGCAGGCGGAAAAGCGATTGCTATCGAAGGATCTTTGGGGATGTTTGCAGATAAGGAAGGTTTCAGTTTGAGTAGATTTGACACAGATGAAGAGAAAAAAGCACAGCAAAAAACAGATGCTGAATTCCAAAAGTCTGCAAGAATAGAACCCTATCAAGATCGTGAGAGAATGGGGATTTCGACTACTGCCGCGGGAGCAATCTTTGAAGTGAAAATGGATCAAACGCATCCTCTTTCGTTTGGAGTAGGTCAAAATTACTACACGCTCAAAAATAATGGCAGAAGATATGCCTACCTCACCAACGGGGTCAATGCAGGTATTATCCCTAGTTTAGATCATTATCGTTTCGGATTCATAGGAAATAAATTAAAACCACAGATGAATCAATCCATGGTCTATGGAATGGAAAATCAAGGAAGAGGTCAAATTGTGTATATGGTTGATAATCCGATGTTCAGAAGTTTCTGGGAATCTGGAAAATTGATCATGGCAAATGCAATTTTCTTTGTTGGCCAATAATAAACTTAAAAAGTCAAGTTAAATCAATCAAGAAGTCTGTTCTACGCTTAGGACAGACTTCTTGATATTTACATATTTAGAATTGGAACGAGTTTCTTTAATACTTTTTCAAGACTTGTAAGGCACAGTTATTGTTCCGACAATAAAATTAGGATTTAACTGTAAAAATTATTAACTAGATTAAACAAATAACACCAATTTCCCCATGAATAAAACCATTTTCCTTGCATTGATCGCCTTTTCATTTTTTATCAGTACAAGTCACGCGCAAGAAGTTTCAGAAGAAACTGGATCACTTAATAGTGGCACAATCTCGAGTCAGTTTGATTATTTGAATCAAATTTCCAATAATTTTCAAGAATACAAGGTTGTCAAAAAAACCAATTTAGATAAAATCAAATCTAATGTTTTAGATTCATTAAGCGTCTTTGAAAAGGATTTGATAGCTATACAACAAACAGTAAAAGATCAACAGGAAAAAATCAACCAACTTGAATCTCAAGTTGCCAGTACGCAAATTGAATTAGAGGATGCCTTGCAAGCTCGAGATAGTTTTTTCTTTTTAGGAATCCCGATTCACAAAAGTCTTTACAACACAATTATGTGGGCCATTGTAGCTGGTTTATTGGGTGCATTTTTGTTTTTCTTATACAAATTCAGCCGCAGCCACAAGGTAATTAAAACAGCGAGAAAAGATCTAGAAGAAACGGTAGAGGAATTTGAGCAACACCGTAAAAACACACTAGACAGGGAAAGAAAATTAAAAAGAGAACTTGTAGATGCGCTCAATGGTAAATCCAACTGATCCTCTATTCAAAACTTAAAAGCACAAAAAAAGCCTCCCAGAAATGAGAGGCTTTTTATATTTAATTTTTGCTAAACCGATTAGGTCAGAAGTATCAAAATCAAAAGAATGATGATAATAGCACCTACTGAAATGTAAACACCATTTCCTAAAGCTTTCGCTTCTGCTCTCATTTCCTTCAATTCACTTTTCACTTCATTTCTCTCTGCTTTACTCATGTCAGCAAAGTCCATGGCTTTGATTTCTTCAACTCTATTGTTGATTTCATCTAATCTCACTTGCTCTTCAGCCGTAAGTTCAGTCTTTTCTTTTTTTGTTTCACCAGCAGTTGCAACGGGTGCATAGGCTAGGAATAAAAACATTACTGATAAAAGGTACGCGATCTTTTTCATAGTGATTTGTTTTAGTTAGTAAATAAATTAAGAATAATGAGTAAGGATTCAGTCCTTACACGTCATATTACCAAGAATTAGACCAGAAGTAAGAAATCCCGAAATAATGTAGTTATTATAATCGTAAATGAGAATAATAGAGTCAGCCCTTTTCATTATTATTTGTAATTTAGCTTTTCGGATTTTATCGAAAATCTTGATAGACGAAAATACTTCAAATTAAAATTCACCTTCCTATGTCCCCAAAAGGAGATAAAAAGCTTTTCTTACTTGATGCTATGGCACTCATTTACAGAGCTCATTTTGCATTCAGTAAAAACCCACGTATCAATTCCAAAGGCCTCAATACGGGGATTATGTTGGGTTTCACCAATACCTTATTGGAAGTTTTAGAAAAAGAGAGACCAACGCATATTGCTGTTGCCTTCGATACCAAAGCACCAACCTTCAGACATGTCCAATTTGAAGCATACAAAGCAAATAGACAAGCGCAGCCAGAGGATATCGAAATCGGTATTCCGTGGGTGAAGCAAATTGTAGAAGCTTTTGATATTCCGATTTTAGAACTAGATGGTTTTGAGGCTGATGATATCATCGGGACGATCGCCAAAAAAGCAGAGAGAACTAGCTTCCAAGTCTTTATGATGACTCCTGACAAGGATTATGGGCAATTGGTGGAAGAACATATTTTCTTATACAAGCCAGCCTTCATGGGCAATGCTGTGGACGTCATGGGACCCAAAGAGGTTTGCGCTAAATGGGATATCGAAAATGTAGATCAAGTCAGAGATATTTTAGGCTTGATGGGTGATGCCGTTGACAATATTCCTGGGATTCCAGGTATTGGAGAAAAGACAGCAGTAAAACTCTTGAAGCAATATGGGTCCATTGAAGAAATCTTAAAAAACACACAAGATCTTAAAGGCAAGCAGAAGGAAAATGTAGAAAATTTTGGCGCGCAAGGGCTGCTTTCTAAAGAACTAGCAACAATTAGTCTTGAAGTACCCGTTGAATTTGACGAGGCATCTCTTAAATATAATGGACCAAAAGAAGAGCAACTCAAGGCACTTTTTGCTGAATTGGAATTCAGAACACTTACCCAACGTGTCTTTGGCGAAGCGATCAAAAAACCAAAAATTAAAGTCAGTGAACAACTGGGTCTATTTACAGGCCCTCCACAGTCTGAGGAAGATGAGGACTTGGATTTATCTTCAGAGGATAATCCACTTCCAGCCATCCAACTTCATGACAATATCCTTACCTCTGCCCATGATTATCATAAGGTAGATGGAGAGGCCGCGATTAAGGAATTGATCAGCTACTTGGAGAAGCAGGACGAATTCTGTTTTGATACTGAAACAACTGCCCTCAATCCAAACGAAGCTGAATTGGTCGGTTTATCATTTGCATACATCGCTGGAGAGGCTTTTTATATCCCTTTCCCCTCTGATCAAAAAGAAGCGAAAGAAAAGTTAGCACTGTTCAAAGACATCTTTGAAAATGAAAATATCATCAAAATCGGTCAAAATGTAAAGTATGATATTTTGGTGTTGAAAAATTACGGCATGGAAGTCAAAGGAAAACTCTATGACACCATGTTAGCCCATTACTTGATCGAGCCTGAAGGCAAACACTCGATGGATTGGTTGGCACAGCAGTACTTGAATTATAAGCCTGTCTCTATAGAATCCCTGATTGGAAAAAAGGGGAAAAATCAGGGGAATATGCGTGATGTGGATGAAGACGAAGTAAGTAAATATGCTGCTGAAGATGCTGACATTACTTTGAAGCTTAAGCAGACTTTTGATCCGATGATCAAAGAAAATGGTCTTGAGAAATTACTTCACGAAGTAGAAAATCCTCTGATCAACGTACTGGCTGCCATGGAATTTGAAGGAGTAAGGATAGATACTGAAAGTTTGGCTGAATTGTCGGAAGTCCTGGAAGAAGAAAGCAAAGCCATAGAAAAGCGTGTGTACGAACTCGCTGGAGAGGTGTTTAACCTTGCCTCACCGAAACAGCTCGGAGAGATCTTATTCCTGAAACTTAATTTGGATCCAAAGGCAAAAAAAACCAAAACTGGCCAATTTGCTACAGGAGAGGAAGTATTAAGCAAAATGGCAGGCGAACATGAAATCGCGGCGGCTATTTTAGAATACCGTCAAATGGTGAAACTCAAGTCTACGTACGTAGATGCACTTCCTACGATGATCAATCCCAAAACAGGAAGAATCCATACGACCTATAATCAATTTGTCGCTGCTACTGGAAGACTTTCTTCTAATAACCCAAACCTCCAAAATATTCCTATCAGAACAGCAAGAGGGAGAGAGATTAGAAAAGCATTTGTACCAAGAGACGAGAATTATGTAATCTTAGCTGCGGATTATTCGCAAATTGAATTGAGAATCATGGCTGCTTTTTCGAAGGATGAATCTATGATTGAGGCTTTCAGAAATGGAAGGGATATCCACGCCACCACAGCAGCAAAAATCTTCCAAGTTCCGCTAGATGAAGTAACCACTGATATGCGAAGAAAAGCCAAGACAGCTAACTTCGGAATCATCTATGGCATTTCGGTTTTTGGACTTTCTCAGCGACTCAATATTCCGAGATCGGAAGCAAAAGAAATCATCGACTCCTATTTCAAAGAGTTCTCAGCAGTAAAGGAATACATGGATAGCTGTATCGAAAAAGCAAAGAAAAACGAATATGTAGAGACTATCCTAGGTAGAAGAAGATACCTCAGAGACATCAATAGCCGAAACCAAACGATGCGAGGATTTGCAGAACGTAACGCGATCAATGCACCTATCCAAGGTTCTGCTGCTGATATGATCAAAGTAGCGATGATACAGGTTCATGATTGGATGATCCGAGAAAACTTGAAATCAAAAATGATCCTTCAAGTACATGATGAATTGGTATTCGATGCGCACAAGGACGAAGTGGAATTATTGAAAAGTGAAATCCCTAAGATCATGGCAAATGCGGTCAAAATCATTGTTCCTCTAGAAGTAGAGGTTGGCTTAGGCAAAGATTGGCTAGAAGCACACTAAGAGGAAGGGTGAAGGAAGAAGGAGTAAAGGTGAAATTTAAAAATCTAGGCAAAAGAGATAAGAGTCAAGAAAAACTATAACCTAAACTTTACAAAACCACTCCTACCATCCACCACATCACTCTTTCCAAATCACCCAATCTAAAATCTACCCTCTAAAATCTAAAATAGAAATGGCCAAAACCAAAACCACCTTCTTCTGCCAAAACTGTGGCGCACAAAGTCCTAAATGGCTGGGTAAATGTTCTTCTTGCGGAGAATGGAATACCTACGTAGAAGAAGTGGTCCAAAAAGAAGAAGTGGGACGTGGATCATGGAAACAAGGGGGTACCAAAGAAAAAAGAGCCAGTGTTCCAAAAAGATTACAAGAGATCAACTTTGAAGATCAGCCTAGATTGATCACTCATGATGCAGAATTAGATCGTGTTCTCGGAGGCGGAATTGTTGCGGGATCATTGGTTTTGATTGGTGGTGAGCCTGGCATAGGAAAATCTACCCTTATGCTTCAAATAGCACTGATGCTCAATCAGACAAAAGTCCTCTATGTATCAGGAGAAGAAAGTGAATCACAGATCAAGATGCGAGCAGAGCGTATGCCTCTCAAGTCAGAGAATTGCTATGTGCTTTCTGAAACCAATACCCAGGCTATTTTTCAGCAAATAGAAGCACTTGATCCAGATATCTTGGTGATAGATTCAATCCAAACCCTCCATAGTAAGCATGTAGAATCCGCTGCTGGATCTGTGAGTCAAGTCAGGGAATGTACTGCCGAACTGATGAAATTTGCCAAGGAAACTGGTACACCCGTATTTCTCGTTGGACATATTACCAAAGATGGTGCGATTGCAGGCCCAAAAGTATTGGAACACATGGTGGATACCGTCTTACAGTTTGAAGGTGATCGGCATTTGACTTACAGAATCCTTCGAACTTCCAAAAACAGATTTGGTTCTACTCACGAGTTGGGAATCTACGAGATGCGTGCAGAGGGGCTTCGTCCTGTCGCTAATCCATCTGAAATCTTATTGACTCAGAGGGAAGAACTACTCAATGGCGTAGCTATCGGCGCGATGATGGAGGGGAATAGACCTCTTTTGATTGAAATCCAATCCTTAGTAAGCCCTGCGACTTATGGAACTCCACAGCGAAGCAGTACGGGACACGATGCCAAGAGATTGAATATGCTTTTAGCTGTGTTAGAGAAAAGAGGTGGGATGCGTTTAGGTCAGCAAGATGTCTTCCTGAATGTTGCTGGAGGATTAAGAGTAGATGATCCTGCTTTGGACTTGGCTGTGTGTGCCTCTTTGATTTCGTCCTATGAAGACACGCCCGTTCCTGCGGACTTATGTTTTGCTGGAGAAGTAGGCTTAGGCGGTGAAATTCGCGCTGTTCATCGGATTGAAAACAGAATTGCAGAAGCCGAGAAGTTGGGATTCAAAAGAATCATGGTTTCTAAGTATGCAGTCAAAGGAATGGATGTCGGAAAATATAAGATCAAAGTCATTCAAGTCAGCAAGCTAGAGGAAATGTATCAGGGATTGTTTTCTAAGTAGATCCTTTATTTTTTGAGGCAATGTGGTCAAAAATAGTTGGTGACTATTGTTGAAAAAATTCTCAAACGCTATTCAGTAGAATTCCACGATAGTGCTATTTTTCCTAAGCTGTTTTTATTGTAAAAATAATTACTGTAATTTGTATTACAATAATTAAGGAAATGAAATTTTATAATAGAGAAGAGGAATTAGCTGTACTTGATAAATTGATCCTTAAGTCAAAAAAACAGGCACAAATGACTATGGTTGTTGGGAGAAGGAGGATTGGTAAAACTAGTCTATTGAGGAAAGCAAGCGATAATCAGGAGTCCATCTATCTGTTTGTAGCAAAAAAAAGTGAGCCTTTACTATGCAAGGAGTTTGTAGAGATAATACAGACAACGCTTGGAGTGACTGCATATGGTGAAATCAGCCAATTCAAAAGTGTTTTTGCTTGGTTAGTGGAGCTTTCAAAAGAAAGAAACTTCATGTTGATCATAGATGAATTTCAAGAGTTTTATCAGATCAACCCATCTGTTTTCAGTGACATGCAAAATATTTGGGACACGAATAAAGCTCAAAGTAAAATCAACTTAATTCTTTGTGGTTCTGTCTATTCCTTAATGACAAAGATATTTGAAAATGCCAAAGAGCCGCTATTTGCCAGAGCAACTGCAAAAATGCATATCAAACCATTTCAAGTTTCAGTGTTAAAAGAAATCCTTGCTGATAATACCCCAAGTTTTACACCCAAAAATCTCTTGGCATTTTATGCACTCACCGGAGGAGTTGCAAAATATGTAGAGACTTTTGTTTTAGCAGAGGCTTTTACACTAGAAAGTATGCTAGAAGAAATATTCAAAACAAGTTCTTTATTGCTAGAGGAGGGGAAAAATGTTTTGATTGAAGAATTTGGTAAAGATTATAGCACATACTTTTCAATTCTCTCTTTAATAGCATCCTCCAAAACTTCAAGACCTGAGATTGAATCAATTTTAGATGTGAGTGCGGGCGTTTATTTAGATAAATTAGAAAGAGATTTTGGCATCATTAAAAAGATCAAACCGATTTTATCAAAACCCTCAAGTAGAAAAATAAAATATAAAATTGAAGATAATTTCATTTCGTTTTGGTTCCGATTTATCTATAAATACCGAAGTGCTGTAGAAATTGAAAATTACCAACTTGTTAAAGAAATAATTCTGAGAGACTACCCGACCTTTGTTGGCCCAATCTTAGAAAAGTATTTTATAGAAAAATTAAAAGCAACAAATTCATTTACCGAAATCGGTTCCTACTGGTCAAAGGATAATCAAGATGAAATAGATATTGTAGCAATAAATGAAATTGAAAAAACTGTAACTTTTGCAGAGGTGAAATTGAACAAACAAAAAATTAGCATTCCCATTTTGGAAATGAAATCCAAATTCATTCTATCTCAATTGCCAAACTACAGCCCAACATACCTAGCGCTTTCGCTTGAAGATTTATAAATCAAAATGCCTCCCCGATAAAGAAATAAAAGCCTGACCCTTCTTTGGTCAAAGCGTAATCAATTCGTGTGTAAATATCCTTTTTTGGAAACAATAAAAACCTCAAACCACCACCTGCTGACCAAGCTATTTTGTTCAGATTTAGGTTTTCAAAATTTGGAAAAACTGTCGCCACTCCACCAAATACAGCAGCTCCGATTCTATTGGTAAATCCCAAAGGAAGTGGCAGAAATCTAAACTCCGCTTGTGTAGCTATCTGATTATTGTCGCGAAATCTACCGGTATAATATCCCCGCATCATCGACTCTCCTCCCATCAAGGCAAGTTGATTGAAGGGAACATCACCTGAGTTAAATTGACCAAGCAATTGCGCTGCAAAAACAGTATTTTTACTAACCGGTCTATAAATTCGAGTATCAGAAATAACAGAATTGAATCCAAAAGTACTTACTGCTGGAGAATATCTGATGTACGCTAGTTCTGAAAAGAATCCATTTCTAACATTTAAGACATTGTGTCTATCATCATACACTAACCCAGCACCAAATCCCAAATTGGTAGACCCTTGACTTCCTCTCGGCAATTCAAAAGTAGGGCTTTCAGGTGCCAACTTAAATTCTATTTGTGCAAGTCTTTGGAAATCGACTTCTAAGCCAAAAAATAGGTTTTCTCTAACTTTTCTCAATACCCTTTCTTTGATTAGAATCTGATTGGCATCTACCAAAGCAAGATAATCTGAAGGCGAATCCATACCAATACCATAATATTGGAGGGGAAAGCTTTGTAACCTTAACCGACCTAAGAAAAACCATTTACTCTGATCGGTATAAATAGCATGATCAAACCAAATTCCATATTGATTTTCTAAGGTAACAAAGGTAAACCCATTGATTTCACTGAGTCGATTAGATGTATCTCTTTTGGCATAATAAACATAGAGCGATGACAAACCAATCTCCCAACTTGTCTCGGGGGCATAGGCTAAGGTTGGGTAAATTAAAAACTGCGGCTTACTGATATCAGACGAGTCATTCAACAAATTGTTGAAATACCTTTTTACAAAAGACTGAGATTGGACAGCATTTCCAAAGCTTGAAAGAAAAACAAGGAATAAAATGATTGAAAGTTTATTTGCCATAAGAGCAAAAACATTAAAATGGAGAGTAAGTTCTCGGTTTAGAATAAAAGTAGTGAATCTTTTTATTTAAATCGGACTATTTTACCATGAGCTCTTAAAGTCATCTCATGGGGAATTGATGCTGTAATTTCTTTATACAGTAGTTCAACAAGCTTACTTTTAAGAAAACTTCTAGAAATTATAATGCTGACCTCTCGAGTTGGCTGCTCGCCTTCAAAAGTTCTCAACCTCTTCTTTTCCTCTGAATTCATCGAAAATGTGGCCAATTCAGGTAGCAGGGTGACTCCTTTATATTCATTAACCATATTTTTCAATCCCTCCAAAGACCCACTTTCATAATGAAAGTTCATCTTCTGAAATTTGACTCTGTTACAGAGATTCAATACCTGATCTCTAAAACAATGTCCTTGCTGAAGGACCCACATATCTGTAGTCTCAAAATCTTCAACACTTATTTTTTCTTTTGCAAGTAAAGGATGATTCTCTGAAAGGTAGGCGAAGAATTTCTCGTAAAACATAGGTTTCTCTACCAGACCATTTTCGTTTAAGGGTGTCACGACAACACCAAGATCAAGCTCATCATTTTTAAGCTTCCGAATCACATCTTCTGTGACCATTTCCTCCACTTGAAGCTGTACATTCGGATATTTTTCTAGAAAATTTCTTATGAACCTGTGTAAGAGATATGGAGCTAGTGTTGGTATGATTCCCAATTTTACGACACCACTGACATCCCCTTTTAACTGAGCGACTAACTCATAAATTCCTTTACTATGAGAGACCACTTTCTTGGCTTGCTCGATAATTTGTGCACCCGTTTCTGTTGGAATTACAGGCATTTTTGACCGATCAAAAAGAATAACTTCCAATTCCTTTTCTAGTTTATTCACTTGAGCACTCAAAGTAGGTTGCGTCACAAAACAGGATTCTGCCGCCTGACCAAAATGCCTAAATTTATCTATAGCTAAGATGTATTCTAATTGTTGGATAGTCATATTCAAATGTCAATAATTCCCCGAAAAAATAAAACCAAAACCTCCTATCAATGGAGCGTTGCAAATATAAAAATCTTTTTCTTTTTATTTAGATTTGATTTAAATAATGATTAATTTTGCCTCGTTAATTAAATAAAACGTCATGAAAAACTTATTAAAAACAGGTTTAATAGCGATTACTGCACTATCTCTTTACGCTTGTGGTGGAACAACCGAAAGCGTAGAAGAAGTAAATGTCTACACACACAGGCACTACGAGGCAGATCAAAAGCTTTTTGATATGTTCACAGAAAAAACAGGAATCAAAGTCAATGTAGTCAGCGCAAGTGCTGATGAATTGATTCAAAAACTGGAATTAGAAGGTGCTAATTCTCCAGCTGATGTTCTCATCACTGTGGATGCAGGTAGATTAAATAGAGCTGTAGAAAAAGATCTTGTTCAAACTATCGAGTCTGAAACTTTGAATACAAATATTCCTTCTAAATACAGAGACCCAGAGAACAAATGGTTTGGATTAACTTATAGAGCCAGAATCTTTGCTTACAGTAAAGAAAGAGTTGATCCATCTGAATTATCAACTTATGAAGCGCTTACTGAAGAACAATGGAAAGGTCGTGTATTAACGAGATCCTCTGAGAACATTTACAATCAATCTTTACTCGCTTCTATCATTGCACACCATGGTGAAGAAGCTGCCACAGAATGGGCTGCAGGTCTTTTGGCTAATATGGCAAGAAGTCCAAAAGGGAGTGATAGAGATCAAGTAAAAGCTGTTGCATCAGGTGAAGGAGATGTCGCCATTGTAAACACATATTATATCGGAATCATGCTAAATGATACCAATGAAGAAGAAAGAAAAGCTGCTGAAAAAATTGCACTATTCTTCCCAAATCAAGATGATCGCGGTACGCATATCAATGTGTCTGGTGCTGCAGTAACGAAATATGCTCCAAACAAAGACAATGCGACAGCGTTAATTGAATTCCTTTCTGAAGTAGAGTCTCAAAACTTTCTTGCAAGCATTAATTTTGAATACCCAGTCAATCCAAGCGCGGAATTTTCAGACTTACTGAAAGAATGGGGGAATTTCAAAGCTGACGAAATCAACTTGTCAGAACTTGGAAAAAGAAACAAAGATGCAGTTGTCATTTTTGATCGTGTAGGGTGGAAATAAGCAAAAGCTTTGGACATAATAAAAAGAAAGTATTACTGGTGGAATAAATGGACTGGTTTTGCGCTACTTATACTCTTGTTTGTAGCGACGCCATTATTCACTATTTTATTCAAATTATTTACAAGCCCGGGAGGTAGTTGGTCACATATTGCCAACAACCTCCTTTTTGGGTATTTTCAAAATACGCTCCTTATTTTGTTAGGGGTAGCGTTCAGTACTTTTTTATTGGGTGTAAGTACAGCATGGTTAGTCTCCAGTTATGAATTCCCAGGAAGGAGATATTTCGAATGGCTATTAATCTTACCATTAGGTTTTCCAGGATATATCATGGCTTACACCTATGTTGGTATTTTAGATTATACAGGTCCTATTCAAACCTTTCTCAGGAATACTTTTGATATTCAGGTCAAAGGAAGTCTAATAGATATCATGAACCTACCTGGAGCAATTTTCATTCTATCAATCACTTTATTCCCGTATGTTTTCCTCATTGCCCGCTCTTCATTTTTACAACAGTCGAAAACGATGCAGGAAGCCTCATTTCTATTAGGTGTAAATAGAACAAAAACTTTCTTCAAAGTAGCCTTGCCAATGGCTAGACCTGCGATTGTGGCCGGTATCGCCTTGGCTTCCATGGAAGTTCTAAACGATTACGGAACAGTCAAATACTTTGGCGTAAACACCTTTACGACAGGAATTTTCAGAGCTTGGTTTTCAATGGGAGACTCCACGACGGCCATCTATCTCGCAGCAATTTTGATGATTTTCGTTTTTGCTATACTTTATTTGGAATCCATACAGCGAGGAAATCGACAATATTCTTCAGTCAACGGACTCAATAAACCTACTGCTAGAATACAAGTTTCAACAAAAAATAAGATCTTATACACAACCATTTGCACACTTGTGTTTTTGGTGAGTTTCTTCATCCCATTTCTCCAACTTCTCCAATGGGTAAGTATGACTTATATGAAAGTTGTCAATCAAGATTTCTTTCTATTGATTTTTAGAAGTTTTGGATTAGCCGCATTGGTTGGGATTTTGGTCGTTATTTTCTCCGTGATTTTACTCTATGCGCTCCGATTAAGCCCCTTCAAATGGGTAAAAAGTATTACTAAAATTGCAACACTTGGCTATGCCATTCCGGGCGCTGTAATTGCCGTTGGAGTCATGATTCCCTTATTGGCTTTCGACAAATGGATTTATGATGCCATTTTCTCTTCAAGGGTTGCAGGGCTGTTTTTATCAGGAACTTTATTTGCTTTGACCTTTGCTTATATCGTGAGATTTATGGCCGTAGGCTATAATCCTGTAGAAGCAGGGTTTCAGAAAATCGGAATACATATCAATGAAGCTAGCAGACTCCTTGGAGTGAAGAGTACAAAAACACTTTGGAAAATCGATCTTCCCTTGATCAAATCAAGCTTATTCTCTGGCATTTTACTGGTTTTTGTAGATGTACTGAAAGAGTTACCTTTAACATTGATTCTTCGTCCTTTCAATTATCAGACTTTGGCCACCAAAGCTTTTGATATGGCTACTAACGAGATGATCGCTGAATCTGCCAATGCAGCGATGATCATTATCTTAACAGGAATTATCCCGATAATTTTTTTAAATAGAATGATCAAAAAAAGAGAATTATAAGTTTAAAGAAAAAAGAAGATGCCAATCTTATCACTCCAACATATCAACAAGAAATACGGTCAAGCAAAAGACTTTGCTGTCAATGATGTATCCTTCGATGTTACTGAAGGTGAAATCCTAGCTTTAGTTGGAGAAAGTGGATCTGGTAAGACGACATTACTGAGGTTGATTGCTGGACTTGAACATCCTGATCAGGGAAGTATATCACTGTCTGGACAAATCATCGTCGAAGGCAGTGAATCGGTGCCTTCGCATGAAAGGAAAGTCGGTATGGTATTCCAAGATTATGCCTTATTTCCTCATTTGACCATATTGGAAAATGTCACCTTTGGTATTCAAAAATCAAAAGGAAATCGTGATCAAATTGCAAAAGACACATTACAACTTGTTGGTTTGACAGAAGACCATAACAAATACCCCCATCAACTCTCAGGAGGACAGCAGCAACGAGTTGCCTTAGCAAGAGCCATTGCACCGAATCCAAGAATCCTCCTGATGGACGAGCCATTCAGTAATTTGGATGCCATGCTCAAAGATCAGGTTAGAGAAGAAATCCGTCAAATCATCAAAAAGACAGGCATTACGGCGATTTTTGTAACACATGATACCAAGGATGCCTTATCAACCGCCGATCGCGTAGCAATCTTACATAAAGGTTTTTTACAACAGCTTGATATTCCCAAAGTACTCTATGAAAACCCTGTGAATCCTTATGTGGCAAACTTTTTTGGGAAGCGAAATGAAATTCTTGCTACTCCAAGCGAAGAAGGATTTTATACTTCATTTGGCTTTATTAATGACCCAGAAGCTAGAAAATATAAAACTAAAGTAAAACTACTTTTTAGACCTGAACACGGTGAGGTCGTTCAAAGAAAAGGGCAACAAATCAGTGGAAGAATTGTGAAAGTCTCATATTTCGGAAGTCATCAATTAGTCAAAATCTCCGATGATGAAGGTTTTCGCGTTACCATCAGAACGAACCCTGGTAGAGTCTTCGATGAAGTGGAGAGAGCCTTTTTCTACCTTTGGAAATACGATATCGAAGAAGCTTTTTAACTAAATAACAAGAGGAATCCTTCTTTTTCTAATATAATTGTATTAAATTTAATTGTTTACAATTAATTAGGAGATGTCAAAAGAACAAAAATCCCTTTTGTTAGAAAATCAAATCTGTTTTCCGCTCTATGCCGCTTCAAGACTAATCATTCAAGCCTATAGAGAGCCTTTGGAAGAGTTAGGAATCACCTACCCTCAATACTTGGTCATGCTTGTACTTTGGGAGAAAGATGGGCAAGCGGTCAATGAGATAGGGAAAAAACTACTGCTGGATTCTGGTACTTTGACACCTCTGCTCAAAAGATTAGAGACAAATAATCTTATCAAAAGAGTCAGAAGTGATCAAGACGAAAGAAAAGTAGAAATTGAATTGACCTTCCAAGGAAAATCGATGAAATCAAAAGCGGAGAAGGTTCCTGAAAAAATAATGGAGCGACTAAACAGCTGGGAGCCAAAAGAGTTAGATATACTTACAACAGAAATAAATAAATTAGTAAATACTTTAAACCAACCAATGTAATGGAAAAAATAACAATTGATTACACTGCAACAGCAGTAAATACGGGTGGAAGAAAAGGTCATGTAAAAACTGAAGATGGCCAATTGGATTTTGACGTGGCTATGCCTAAGGAAATTGGTGGACCGGGAGGAAAGACCAATCCTGAGCAACTTTTTGCAGCAGGATATGCCGCATGTTTCGGAGGAGCATTAGGTGCAGTAGCCAAAGGGGTGAAATTGGATGATGCGGAGATTACTGTGAAAGCACACCTTGGCAAAACCGAAGCAGGTGGGTTTGGACTCGCTGTAGATATTCATTGCAAGATACCTCAAGCTGGATCTTTAGAAGAAGCACAAAAACTCGTAGAAGCAGCTCATGAAGTTTGTCCTTACTCCAAAGCCACTAGGGGTAATATTGAAGTAAATGTGAAAGCAATAGCTTAAAATTAGAAAAGAGCCATCGTATTTGATGGCTCTTTTTTTATGAATTGTATATTTTTTCTAAGAGCACCTTTTTTTATGGCTCCACTAAGATCCGGTATGAGTTATACAATATCAAAATATCCTCTACATAATTGACTGCAACATGGCCTTTGGCGTAGCCACTTCGGACGATTGGGTCACGGTAGTATTCAGGATCTGTTTTAAGTTTTAGAAAATGAGATACATGCTCCCAATATTGGGGGTTCTTTCCATATTTCATAGTTAATTTCCACGCATCTTCCACATGACCATGGCCTATGTTGTATGAAGCTAGAATAAACTTAATTCTTTCATTGGACTCAGGAATTCGCTCCCTCCAAAATTTATCCAAGTACTTTAAGAAATTAACTCCACCCATTAAACTTTGATAAGGATCATTCGCATCTTCTACGCCGAACCTTTCCAAGGTCACAGGCATGAGTTGAAGCAATCCTGTTGCCCCTGCATAAGATGTAGCTTCGGGATTGAATGCTGACTCTTTGTACACCAATGAAGCTAATAATCTCCAATCCCAACCTAAATTCTCAGCTGCAGTTTTGATAATTTCATCGTACACAGAAATCCTATTTCCTCCCAATGATGAAAATGCACTATTTGTTCTGAAATAATTATTTTTTGAATTGAGAAAATATTTAGCATATAGAGTCGCCAAATATCCTGACTTTGAACGCTTAGCTATCCAAGTATTAATAGATTTTTCAAGATCAGGGGCATTGGTTCGGACTGCCCACGCTACTGGAGATTTCTCGCTAATTTCCAAACTGACATCCAAATCATCGTAATAGGTGGAATTAACTAATGCTAAATCTTTATCCACAACAGTATAATCAATTTCACTCTCTAAAACTTTAGCAATCAACTGCTCCCGTCCATCTCTCACTTCAATGATATATAAAGAAAAAGTACTATCCTGACTAATATTACGGAGTTGAGACTTGTAAATCGCACCTTGAGGAATGTAAATGGTATGATCACGAAGTTGCTCTACATCTTTAATTAAATCTCCCTGACGCCTTTGCACCAAAACTGTACTTACTTCGCCAATAGGTGCACTGAAATTGGCGAATTTCTTTCGTTCTTCAGAGATTTCGAGATTCATGGCGATGATGTCTGCCTTCCCGTTGTTGAGTAAAATAAAAGCTTCATCAATATCCGATTTGATAATCAGATGAAGACGAACTCCAAGACTACTCGCTAGATTCCTCAAAAGTTCAAATTCATAGCCCATCCTTCTTCCCCTGTAGATATAATAACTCGTAGAAGAATTATCCACAACGGCTCTGATGTACCCTCTTTTTTTGATTTCCTCTAAGTCAAGGGTTACAGGGTCTTCCCAAAAAGCTGTTTCTTTCTTTTTTTCTAAAAATGTACATTGAACACCAAAAGTGATCAAAAGCAAAGTAAATAGGATTGTTGTTAATATTTTTTTCATGTATCATGGTTCAAAAAGCTGAACACTTCTTGATAACTTGGTATCAATCACCACATTTAGCAAATAATATACCAATAATAAATGAGTAAAAACAGCTTAACCTACATACAATAAAAAAACCTTCCTGTTGGACACAGAGAGGCTTTCCTTATAATTTTTCTAATCACTAGTCAGTTATCTATCTAGTAATCCAAGTCGTTCTTCACTATTTTGAAAATAAATCTTGCCCGAAAGCCTCAACAACTCAATCTCACTTTCTTTAATATTGAAAAGGGAGGAAATCAATCTATCTTCAGCTGTTAGTAAATTGACTTGAGCATCTCTAAATTCAAGGTAATTTGCGATTCCTAGTCTGAATCTTTCCAAAGCTATGTCAGTATTTTCAACAGCTACTTCGTAATTCTTCCTTTCAATTTCTAACAACTTTTTACTATTTTCATAAGCAGTATAGGCTCGATGAATGTCTGAAGTCATTTGAATTTCATACTGATCTAAGGCTAACTCAGAGTTATATCTGGCTACTTTAGCACTTTGAATTCTTTTATTCAAAGTAAATCCACTGAATAAATTCAAAGTGATATTTGCTCCGTAATTGAAACCTTGCCTTTGATTTTGAAGAAGGAAACCTGCTTGAGAATTCAAAGTATTATTCGCGTAAGCACCATTCAAATTGAATGATGGCAATCTCTGCGCCTGCAATTCCCGCAATTGAAGAAAAGCTACATTCTCTTGCCTTTGAGTTACTAGAAACTGCTTATTGTTGAGATATGCATTCTCCAATAAATCTTCAAGCCTTAAATTTTCCGTAATAACGATGGTATCCTTGACAACAAATTCATCAGCAGGTGATAAAGCCAATAATTCATTTAAATTAATTCTAGCAGTCTGAATTATCTGTTCTTGATTGACTGAAAGAGACAAATCAGTATTGTAATCCACTTGTGCGGTAAGAAAATCTCTCTTTCCTGCTCCCCCTAGTTCATAGCGTGCTTCAGCAATTTCTAAACGAGATTTTGAAAACTCAAGTGTCTTCTCCAGTACTTTTTGCCTTTGGAGCTCCAAAACCAACCGATAATAAGAAGAAGATACAGCAGCAACTAGATTTTCTACAGCAACCTTCGCATCCAACTCACTTATTTCAGCTAATTTTCCTAATCTTCTTAATGTAACTACAGCCTCAGGATTGAATCCATAGATTGCCGAAACGGTGAAATTCTCTGTATCAGATTTAGCACCTGATATTTCGTTAGGAGAAGAGGAAGTTGCAAATAGTTGCTCAACATCTTCCTTACTATAGTTTTGAGTATAAACCGCATTAACGACGGGCAAAAAGGAAGTTCCAAAACCAATTTGCTTGTCATAATCAGCTAAGAGCACATTATTCACGGCTATTTTCACTCCATAATTTTTCTCCAGACCGATCATAATAGCCTTTTCAAGATTCAGCATTTCACTCTCTTGAGCGAAAGAGAATAATGACCATTGGGACAAAAAGAATATTATTAAAAGAAGTTTTTTCATTATGCTCTTGCTAGTCTTCCTTTTTTGGAGGTAAGGAAAGTATAAATTGCTGGAATTATAAATAAGGTCAATATGGTGGCGAAAGTTAATCCACCAATGACTGCTACACCCATCGGAACTCTACCTTCTGAACCAGCACCAAGTGCCAAAGCAATAGGAAGTATCCCCAGAATAGTGGATAAACTAGTCATTAAAATAGGTCGAAATCTTGCACTTGCTGCTCCGATGATGGCTTCGTCGATAGACATCCCTTGTGCTTTTCTTTGGTTGGCAAACTCCACGATCAAAATACCATTTTTGGTCACCAAGCCTATCAGCATGATAATTCCTATTTGACTAAAAATATTTAAAGTAAAGTCAAACATCCACAAAGAAGCTAAAGCCCCAAACAATGCCAACGGAACCGTAAACATGATTGTAAGGGGATCTAAGAAGCTTTCAAACTGTGCAGATAGCACGAGGTAAATAAGTACAAGTGCAAACAAGAACGCGAAGATTAAGCTATTAGAACTTTCTCGATATTCTTTGGATAATCCTGCAACATCAGTACTGAATGACTCATCGAGAACTTCAGAGGCAATCCTATCCATTTCATCAAGACCATTTCCTATCGTGAATCCAGGTGCAAGATTTGCCGATACTGTTGCACTTACGAATCGATTGAATCGATAGAGTTGAGGCGGTGTACTTTTCTCTCGGATCCTGACAAGATTATCTAATTGGACAAGATTACCATTCTCAGCCCTCACATAGAGCATTCTCAGGTTAATAGGTTCGTTACGATCTTCAATTTGCATTTCACCTACAACTTGATATTGCTTACCGCTCATGATGAAATATGCAAATCGCTGTCCTGAATAGGATAATTGTAAGGTTCTTGCAATTTCTTGCACAGAAACACCAACATTTCTAGCTTTCTCTCTGTCGATTTCAACCTCTATTTCAGGCTTGGTGAATTTAAGATTGATATCTGCATAGCTAAATGTTTCGCTTTGATTCGCTTGACTCATAAATTCAGGAATAACCTCTTTGAGTTTCTCTAAAGTCGGTGCCTGTAAGACATATTGAACAGGAAGACCTGCTCTTCTATCTCCAATCGATGGTGCTTGAGTTGCGAAAGCTCTGACTGAAGTGAATTTTGTTAGCCTCTTAGAAACTTCATCATAAATCTCCTGTTGCGATCTTTCTCTTTCTTCTGCATCCTTGAGAATCAATCTTAGGAAACCAGAGTTGGTACTAGAGGTTCCAAAGCCTGGAGAGGTAACTGTGATAATTCCTGCTCTTTCATCATCAGGAATTTCAGTGAGAAATTCTTTAGTCATCTCATCAATAACCTGATCCATATATTCAAAAGTGGCTCCTTCAGGACCACTGAGATTGACTCTCATTTCACCTCTATCTTCTATTGGAGAAAGTTCTGTTGGAATGATTTGGAAAAGCTGATAAATTCCGAAAGCCATCAAAACGACAACCAAGAAAGCTACCCATCTTACCTTCATAAACCCATCCAAAGCATCACTATATTTCTCATTTAGCCATAAAAAAATTGGCTCAGTCTTATTGTAGAACCAGTTTTGTTTTTCTCTTTTTTTGAGCAATTTCGAACTCAGCATAGGAGTCATTGTCAAAGCCACAAAAGATGAAATGATCACAGCACCTGCCACAACAACACCAAATTCTCTAAATAGCCTCCCTGTCGTTCCCGTCAAAAATATTACTGGTAAAAACACTGCCGCAAGAGCTACTGTTGTCGCAATTACAGCGAAGAAAATCTCCTCAGCTCCTTTTTCAGCAGCTTTTTCAGGGGTTTCACCTTTTTCTATTCTAGTGTAAATATTCTCCAATACTACAATGGCATCATCCACTACAAGGCCTATGGACAAAACAATACCGAGCAATGTCAATACATTGATAGAGAAATCTGCTATGTACATGATGAAAAACACCCCAATCAAGGAAATTGGAATGGTCAACACAGGAATGAATGTGGTCCTCCAATCTCTCAAAAACAAAAAGATGATCAATACCACAAGGATAAAGGCAAGAATGATTGTTTCCTGCACCTCAGCTATGGAAGACCTGATAAATCTGGTGGAATCAAAACCAATATCTAGTAATATATCTTCAGGAAGATCCTTCTTAATGGAAATTAACCTCTTATTAAACTCATCTACAATTTCAATATTATTTGATCCAGGCAAAGGCACGAGCACTACACCTACCATAGGTATGCCATCTCGTTTCAAAACCGTCCTTTCGTTCAGAGCTGCCAATTCTGCGTTTCCTATATCTTGAAACTTAACGATGTTGTTTTGATCTTCTTTGATTATCAAATCATTGAATTCTTGTGGGGAACTCAATCTACTCTTTGTCCTTACAGACAATTCAATCGAAGAACCTTCGATTCTTCCAGAAGGAAGTTCGACATTTTCACTTTGTACCTTGCTCAGCACATCCAAAGGAGTAACTCCGTAAGAGGCCATTCTCAATGGATCCATTCTGAGACGAATGGCATATTCTTTTTCTCCCCAAATCTGAACTGTACTCACTCCAGGGATAGTCTGGAGCCTTTCTTTGAAAATATTATTAGCTATCTCTGACAGTTCCAACAAAGAGCGTCTATCACTTTGAACATTCAAAAATACGATGGGCTGTGAATCAGAATCTGCTTTTGAAACCACGGGAGGTTCAGTATCCGGAGGAAGATTTCTTTGCGCCCCAGAAACCTTGTCCCTCACATCATTTGCGGCGGCTTCCAAATCAGCACCGACATCAAACTCAACAGTGATATTACTCGTACCGTCATTACTCGTTGACGTCAATGACTTAATTCCTGCTATACCATTGATCGCTTCTTCCAAAGGCTCAGTAATCTGCGCTTCAATGACGTCTGCATTTGCCCCAACGTAAGTAGTTCTGACATTAATGATTGGAGGATCTACGCTTGGAAATTCTCTTACACCTAAAAAACTGATACCAATAATCCCAAACAAAGTGATTGTCAAAGACATTACTATTGCCAAAACTGGCCTTCGAATACTAATGGTAGATAAACTTGCCATGATTAATTAATTTTAGTGGGGTTCAAAGGTGACCCTACTCTGACTTGCAAAATACCTGTAGTTAAAACCAAATCTCCCTCTTTGAGACCTTCCAAGATTTGTACTTCTTTATCGGTTCTTGTACCTATACTTACAATTCTTTCCTCTGCCTTATTTTCACTGTCTACCACAAATACTTTATATCCGCTAAGCTCAGGAATAACAGACTCTGCTGGAACTAATAGCGCATTTTCTTCTATTCCCAAGGTGTATTTGATTCTAATAAACATTCCTGGCAAGAACCTTCTCTCTTTATTTGGACTTTGAGCTCTTAACTTCAAAGTTCTCGTAGCAGCATCAATCGTCGGCTCGAAAGCATACACTATTCCTTCGCCATCTACACCTCCCCCATCATTAGAAAAAGAGATTTTAGAACCTATTTTCACCTCATTGGCATAGCGCTCTGGGATAGAAAATTCAATTTTGATTGGGTCAATGTTGACAATGCTTGCAATCACATCCGAAGTGCTGATGACAGACCCCTCTGATATTTGTCTTAAGCCAAGCACACCATCAAATGGTGCCCGAATCACTGTCTTACGCAATTGGGCCTCAACTAATCTCAAATCAGCCAAATTGGTATTGAATTGATTGAGTGAAATGTCATATTCTTCTTGACTGATCGCCTCTCTGGCTAAAAGTTGCTTTTGCCTATTTTCCTGACTTTCATAAAGCTTTTTTGTATAATCTAGTCTCTGATACTGCGCTTCAAGTTCATCATCATTCAGATACAAAAGAGGAGTTCCTTTTTTGACGAACTCTCCTTCTTTGAATGAAACCCGTTCTACTAAACCTGAAATTTCTGACCTGAGGTTTACAGTTTCGTTTGGAATGACTGTACCTGTGATATTTAGATTATTCTCCAGTCTCTCTGATCGGATTTCTACTACATTCACTGGGATTTCACTTCTCTGAGCGGAGGTTCCTGCCTCACTAACTGGAGCATCATCCTTACTAATATATTGTCCTAATCTGGGATAAATAAAAATAATGGCGACAACCAATATAATGACTACACCAAGAATTGTTTTTGTTTGTTTTTTCATTGCGTATGCTCCAAAGAATTTTGAAGAGAATTGTTTTGGTTTTTCAACCAGTCTAATGATAGTTTATTAAATACTTCAGGCTGTTCTACATTCACCACATGGCCACAAGCCTCGATAACTTTTAAGAATGATTTTTTTTGATCTTTAACAATATTTCTAACCGAGGCCAAAAACATAACATCTTCTTCTCCCATGATATATAAAGTGGGTATAGAAAGATCCTTTTCTTTGAAATATTTCAAAAGCGGATTGATGTCTTTGGTAAGTTTAAACCAGCGAATAAATTCTTTCTGACACAATCTTTTGGCTTCACGAATAAATAGATTTCTCGATTCGGCATGATGACCTCTCGGCATGATTATAAAAGCAAAAAGACTATATAACCACATATATGGAAGTACACTCTTAAAAGTATTTCCAAGAAAAACCAAAATCCGTGATGTAAAATTCAGTCTTGTGATTGCTCCCGCCATGATCATAGATTTCACACGCTCAGGCTCCATTTCGGCTAATTGCCTAGCTAATATGGTCCCTAAAGAAACACCCATAATATGCGCTGGCGGAATATTCAAATGATCCAATACTTCAATAATATCCTTGGTGACATTGGGAAAAGTGTATTTATCATTCCACAAATTCTTGATAGAATTAGCAGACTTCCCATGACCTCTAAGATCAATCAATAGGAGATTGAAATCTTCCTTAAATTCTCTGATTTGCTTATACCAAATAGACGAAGAACCTCCTGCACCATGAATAAAAACTACCCACTCTTTACTGGTAGGGTGCTCGTAAGTTTTGTAGTATAGAATTTCTTTTTTCGTCATAGTATTGGTAATAACCCAAAAGAACCAAATAAAGTTACTTTCGGTAAAACTAAATCTAATACTCCTCCAAAAAAATCATATAAGATACCAATGGCAACTGTAATCTATCAATGGTTTTGTATTCGTTTTCTATCTCAATTATTTTTCCACTCGTAAGACAAAAGTGTTCTATAAAGCAGAGAGAAGGATAGAATTACTTCAATCTATTTTTAATGAAATTTTACAGAATTATTGAAAAATAATGTTTCTTCAATTCATTTGTTTTTGTGTCTTTTTACCAAAAAACACTGCAATCAAAAGTCCAATTCCTGCTCCAAAACAAATCCCCGAAAATAACTGTATGATATCAAGATCAACAATAGGCTCCCTTCCTGATGTGAAAGAATGTATAATATAAGCTGCTATTATAAGCAAGATTCCACTGAGGATTAAAGGTGTCTTTTTCATTACAGAGTTTGTTTATTTAGCAAAAATCTGGCTAGGGTCTTGAAAAGATTTGAACTCCAAGGCATTTCCTGCAGGATCCAGAAAAAACATCGTGGCTTGTTCACCCACTTCACCTTTGAATCGGATGTAGGGTTCTATGACAAATTCAATTCCAAAAGCTTTAAGCTTATCAGCAAGTGTATGCCATTCTTCCCAAGGTAAAATTGCTCCAAAATGTCGTACAGGGACATTTTTCCCATCCACTTCATTCCTTTTAGCTTGAGCCAATTCATCAGGCTTCACATGAGCGGAAAGCTGATGACCAAAAAAATTGAAATCAATCCATTTTTCGGTACTTCTTCCTATTTCACAGCCCAGCAAATCTCCATAAAAACTTCTCGTTTCTTCAATATCTCTTATGGGAAAGGCGAGGTGAAATGGCTTAAATTGATTCATAACGCTTGATTTTTTTGATAAATTTAATGCACAAATTTAAATAAATATGTCAATTTTATACCATGTGTAAAAAAACTGTATCGTTGGTTCTTTCGAGTGGTGGTGCTAGAGGAATGGCACACATTGGTGTCATTGAGGCTATTGAGGAAGCTGGCTATGAAATCGTTTCCATTGCAGGCTCTTCAGCAGGTGCACTTGTGGGAGGGATTCATGCAGCAGGTGAACTCCCGGCTTTCAAAGATTGGATTTGTAATCTGGATAGAATAGATGTGTTTTCACTGATGGACTTTACCTTTTCAAGCGGAGGTTTCATCAAGGGGGACAGGGTCTTTAATGAAATAAAAAAAATCATCAAGGATTACCAAATTGAAAATCTATCGATCCCATTTATTTGCACAGCGGTGGAAATCCCACAAGGCAAAGAAAAAATTTTTGACAAAGGTTCACTTTTCAATGCAATCAGAGCTTCCGTATCCATTCCCACCGTTTTGACACCGGCTAAAATTCATGGAAGAGAGTATGTGGACGGAGGAATTATCAACCCTATACCATTAAGCCTTTTACCTAAAAAGAATAGAGGTGATTTAGTGATTGCTGTTGATTTGAATGGTCCAAAGGAAAAATTAGTCAACTCCCAAACGCAAAAGATAACCTCGATGGATTCTGAAAGCAGATTAAAAATACCAAAGTGGGTCTCAGAATACAAAGCAAAAGCCTCTAAATACTTTAATTCAAATTTAAAGGAAGAAAAGTATAAAGGAATGAGCTCCTTAGAAATACTAAATTTCTCCTTTGACCTACTTCAAGACAAGCTTTCTTCGGTGATTCTTGACAAATATAAGGTGGATGTCCTAATTGAAATCTCCAGAATCCAAGCAGGAACATTGGAGTTTCACAGGGCAAGTGAATTGATCGAGATAGGAAAACAAAAAACTATAGAAGCGCTAAATATCCTTGAAAATGGAAGTAAATAAACTGAATGAACTTTTAGGGAATATTGATATTTATCTACTCGATCAGATTCTCAAGGGAAGGTTTAGCAAAGACATGAAGATTTTAGATGCCGGCTGTGGTGAAGGCCGGAATTGCATCTATTTTCTCAATCAAAACTATCAGATCTTTGGCGTAGATGCCAATCCTATCGCAATCCAAATGGCAAGAATCTATGCTCAGACGATTCAGCCCACTTATGATATTTATAGATTCCAAACAGCGACGGTTCAGGATTTGCCTTTTCACAAAGGTGCTTTTGATGTAGTCATCAGCTCAGCAGTCTTACATTTTGCAACGAGTGAATTGGATTTCTTCAAAATGATGGATGAAATGATGCGTGTATTAAAGAATGATGGAATATTTTTTCTAAGAATGACCACGGGGTTTGGCGGGATTCAAGAATCCTCTCCTAATCTAGGCGATGGGGTATATGCACTTCCAGATGGAAGTGAGCGCTTTCTTCTTAGCAAAGAGTTGTTAGAAAAAGTTGAGTCGAAATATGGCTTAAAAAATCTTGAAACCCCCAAAAGTGTCTTGGTTCATGGTCAAAGAGCAATGGGGGTATTTGTGTGGGAAAAATCAATTTTAGAAGATTAATTTATCGGCCAAAAACCACATTTATTACTATTTTCAATCGTATCTTGCCGATATCGGCCGAATTTTAATTTGATATGAATTATATTTCAGTAAGTGAGTTTGCAAAAAAATGGAAAATGCCTGAAAGGACAATAAGAAATTATTGTGCTCAAGGTAAAATTAAAGGTGCATTTATTACAGGAGTGGAAAAAGGTACCTGATTATTTATCAGATACCTGTCTTACAGCTCAAGACAATTATAAATCTGTTCTTAAGTATTTTGAAATTGATTTTAAAGAAGAATAAGTTAAGTTCAAAACCTACTTTATATCAATCACCTTAAATTCTGTTCTTCTGTTGACTTGATGCTCTTCTTCCGTTTGAGCATTTTGTATGATCAACTGTCGCTTGCCGTAGCCTTTCGCAACCAACCTGTCTGCTGCTATCCCTTTGGATACGATATAAGCCACTGCTGACTCAGCTCTTCTTTGTGATAGTGCATCGTTATAGGCATCCGTTGCTCGAGCATCTGTGTGAGAACTCAATTCAATCGAAATGGTCGGATTGTCTTTTAAGATAGTTACCAACTTATCTAACTCAAGTGCAGCATCAGGTCTGATATCTGCTTTATCCAAATCATAGTAAATGTTGTCCAATACAATCGATTTTTCTAAGATCAAAGCATCCAAAACGATCATAGTATCCAATGTGATATTAGTAACTTCTTGAATCAATTCTTCCTGACTCGGTGTTTTGCCTTTCGTCGTATAGGTTATACTTTTAGAGAAATAACCACTCTTCGAAGCTATCATAGAAAAGTCTGCATTTGGTGCCAAAGTCAATCTTATTCTCCCACTTTGATTGGTGAAATCTCCTCCAGCCATTTTATTTGCTGAGTCATATAAAGCTACTCTTGTCTGAGGTAGAATTACCTCCGAACCGTCTTCTTGTTTTTCCTTTGTGGTTACATTGAGGAAGATATTTACAAGCTTAGGCTTTGGAGTTTTGTCTTCAAAATAATAAATATCATCATCTCCCGCGCCACCCTCTCTGTTAGAGGTGATAAAACCATCTTGAGGGTATCTGGTAAAGTAAATCCCAAAATCATCTGCCACAGAATTGATCTTTGGCCCAAGGTTTTTGACTACCGTACCATTCTCAGAAGGCTCAGCAACAAACAAATCCAACTTCCCTAAACCTGGATGTCCATCCGAAGCGAAGAAAAACTTTCCGTCAGGCATCATTCGCGGAAACATTTCATTGCCCGAAGTATTAATTTCTGGACCCATATTGACTGGGTTCCCAAAATCTCCGTTTGCTAGCTTTGTAGCTTTATAAAGATCTGTTCCACCATATCCTCCTGGTCTATTAGAAGCAAAATAGAGAACCGATCCATCAGGACTAAAAGCTGGTGTACTATTCCACCAAAATTCGTCTTCATTCAAAGGCATCCAAATCGGCTGCGTGAATCCTCCGCCTCTAAAGTAAGAGGCAAATAAATGAACATCTGGTAAATCTTTGTTGGAAGTAGAGTTTCCTCTTGCATAAATAATGGTATTTCCATCAGGGCTGATTGCTATAGCACCTTGATTTAGTCCTTCTTCATTTCGGAATTCCGGAAGCGCCTGTATATTCTGCACGTCTACTTTGATTCCATCTGCTCTAGTTCTAAAAAGTTTGGTGTAAGGAGTGCCAGTGCCTGGATAGATTCCCGTAGCTTGTCTAGAGCTTGTGAAATAAAAATATCCTTCATTGATGACTGGTGCGTAATCTGGACCAGCAGTATTCAGTAAAGTGTAATTCTCCAGCTCCACGTATGGCCAATAATCTTCTATTTTCTCTGATTTTTCAAGATTTCCGATTTCTCGCTTCAATTCACTCAAATATGTATCATCCAAAGTCAATCCTTTTGCTTCCTCAAAAGCTTCGCGTGCTTCTTCTGTTTTTCCCTGACTTTTATAACTCTGACCTAGTCTATAATAATTTTCAAAAGTCCCGTCCTCTTCTACCAACTTTTCATAATAAGCGGACGATTTTTCTATCCTATTTGAAAGCCTGTAGCTCTCAGCCACATAAAAATTAGCTTCTTTGTTATCCGGATCCTTTTCCAAAACCTTTGAAAAGGTACTGATAGCATATTGATATTCTCCTGAAGAGAATTGCTTTTGGCCTTTTTTGTACAAACTAGTACAGGCTGTACCCAGCAAACCAAAAAGAATAATAAAAAAGAGACTTCGCTTCATTGCAATTGCTAATCGGGTTAATGCTTATTTTTTAAAGATAGGATAATTATAATAATTAATTTTGAAAGTATTTGTTTAACCAGCTTTCTTTAGCAGGAATAAGCCACTTATTCTCTAAATCTGCTTTTTCTTTTACAAGTGGATTGAGTACAAGTGTTTCGGGATTCAACAATCCTGACAGGACGCTTTCTTTGATTCCAAAGACGGAATTTACTGTCAAAGCGTCCTGAGAAGCTAAAAACCCGATTTTTCCCTGATCAATTAAGTTCACACCCATTCTTTGTTCAATCTCTCGAAGTGCTTTGACTGAGCTATCTATCGAGCAACCACTCGCATCCAAGTTGCTTTCATCCACTGACAAAATAATCACTTGATCAAATTTGATTTCGTAAGATGTTGGCATCAATGCCCCATGTGTATTCCATTGCTCGCAGAAAGCTTTCAAACGATCCTTAACCCAAAAGATTTCCTCTTGAGTGAATTTTCTATCTGACTGATAAATCCAAATGCGTGCGTGTGCAGCTATTTCTTGAAATTCTAAATACATTTTTAGGCAATTTTGTTATTCCTCAGAATAAGGACTTTCATCTTATTTTAGTTCTTTTTCTTAACGGATAAATTTGGTGTTTGGGTATAAATTTAGAGCGATTCGATAAAGTTAAATCTTACCTTCTATAAACTGCTGAGCATAGTCTCCAATTTTTGTCCCCAAATAATATGGGAGATTCAATAGACGATAGGGCTTTCCATTTGGAGTAGTAGTCTCTTCGGTCAATAATTTCCCGCCATAAATCCTAATAGCGTAATGATGGTCTGCTGCATCTATAAATTGGTGCAATGATCTCAAGGAACCTGTTGCTCCAGATTTAATTTCTATTGGAATTAACTTATCCTCAAATGTGTAAACCAAATCAACTTCTGCACTGGACTGCCTTTTCTCTCTTACCCAAAAATTAGGTTTATGATCTGTTATATTTTGAATCGATAATAACTCCTGCGTCACCAAATGCGGAATCAATGCTCCCTTGAATGCAGGACTCAAATCTTCCATTTTCAAAAGTTGACCTTGAATCCCTAATGCATAATTCACCAAACCAGAATCCAAAAACTGAAGTCTAGGCGATTTTTTGAGGTCATACTGAACTGGTGGCTTGAGATCAGTGGTTGGATAGATCAACTTAATTACTCTTGCATCATCCAGAATCCTGAAACATTCACCTATTTCTCTTGATTTATAATTTGAGTTTCCAAAACCTTGAAATTTGATTCTTTGATCCAATTCCAAGGGGGCTGCATTCATAATGTGTTTGATGATTTTCCTCTCAGTATCATTAGAAGTGTATTTTTCGATATCATTTTTATAGGTTCCCCATATACTCTCGTAAGTTGATGTGAGATTTGCTAGGTTATTTTTCTCGATATCAGTTTTGACTACTTCGGGCATTCCCCCAATAATTGCATATCTATGAAAGAGGCCCATCAAAACTTTGTGAGCTACAGCCTTAACAGGAAACTGATTTAATTGCTCTAATGCAGCATCTTGGCCAATTGCCTTAAGATATTCGGGAAAGTTCATTGGATGAAGGTATAGGAACTGGACTCTTCCTACGGGAAAACTGGAAACCTCCATCATTGCGAACTCCAATAAGGACCCTGCTGCTATCACATGAAGCTGGGGCAACTCTTCATAGAAATACCTGAGTAACTTTATTGCTTTGGGTGATTCTTGAATTTCATCTAAGAAAAGAAGTGTATCTCCTAAATGCTCAATTTTTAAGTTTTTTGTTAAAAAACTTGCCTCAATGATACTTTGGACATCATCAAAGTCATTAAAAAATGATCTGTCAGATTCTTTTTCCAAATTCATAAAAATAGAATATGGATATAACTCGGAAAATTGCTTGATTAAGGTGGTCTTACCCACTTGTCTTGCCCCTCTAATGATTAGAGGTTTTCTTTCCTTGTCTAACTTCCAATTCTCTAAATGACTGAAAACATGTCTTTTGAAGCTCATAAAATCCTATATTTGTTACAAAGTAAGGGCATTTTTTTCAATTTATTGTAACAAAGTAAGGGTAGATTTTAAAAATTTTGTAACAAAGTAAGGGTAGATTTTGCCGATTCTTGTAACAAAGTCAGGGCATTTTAGAAAATTACTAGATATATTCAAAAGATTTAGCAGCACAAAACCTTCAACTAATCGCTTTACTTAATTTCTTCTATCAAGGAATTTAAATAGATATCAGGGCTACGCCCCTTCTCTAAATGATTATGAAATCTTTATTCTAAGAAAATGGCAGAGCTAACGTCCCTTTTTTTGTAAAAATCAAAATCCCAAATCATTTTAACAAACCTAGAATTTACGCTTAAAAATCAAAATCACAGATTTCCTCCATTGCAACATAGACATCGTTCAACTAAATCTATCCTAGTAGGTTTACAAAATAAGGACGTAGCCCATATATCTTCGTAGAAAAATGTAAACCACCCTGATTTTTAGGGGCTTTAGCCCTGAAATCTGTTTTTTATTTTATTGATTAGATCCCAATTATAAATTTTATAAACACATAAAAAAATCAAGACTATGCGCCTTCTTGAATTGATTACACATAATTTTTCTACAAAGAAAGCAAGACTAAGGCCCTATTAATGAAAATGAAAAGACCTGCCAGATTTCAAAAATCTGGCAGGTCTCTAGTTAATAAACTGGAATTATCTAAAATCAAATACCCATATCCTTAGCGATCATTTCTGCCAAATCATAGACTTGAACATCATCTTCTCGATCTTTATTTTTTACTCCATCCGTCATCATAGTCAGGCAGAATGGGCATCCTACTGCTATCGCTGAGGCGCCAGTAGCCAAGGCTTCTTCTGTTCGCTCGATATTGATATCCTTTTTCCCATTTTCTGGTTCTTTGAACATTTGTGCTCCACCTGCACCACAACACAGCCCTTTGGTTTTGCAACGTTTCATTTCCACCAACTCTACATCCAAGGCTTTGATAACCTCTCTTGGCGCTTCATACACGTCATTCGCGCGGCCGAGGTAGCATGAATCATGGAATGTGATTTTCTTTCCCTTGAATTCCCCACCACCTTGAAGGGCTACTTTACCTTCATTGATCAGTTGCTGAAGAAATTGGGAGTGATGAATGACTTCATAATTCCCACCCAAAGCAGGATATTCATTTTTGATGGTATTGAAGCAGTGGGGACAAGCCGTGACTACTTTTTTGATATTGTAACCATTCATCACCTGAATATTCGCCACAGCTTGCATCTGAAAAAGGAATTCATTCCCGGCTCTTCTTGCAGGATCACCTGTACAGGCTTCTTCGGGACCAAGCACTGCAAAGCTTACCCCTACTTTATTCAAAATTTTCACGAATGCTTGTGTTACGGCTTTGTATCTTTCATCAAAAGAACCGGCACAACCTACCCAAAAAAGAATTTCTGGGCTATCTCCGGAGGCCGCCATTTCGGCCATGGTTGGTACTTTATATGTTGACATATTTAGAATTTTAGATTGTAGATTTTTGATTTCAGATTTAAGAAGCTCTTCCTTCTTGTCTCTTGTCTCTTATCTCTTGCTTCTTATTTTGCTTCTTCATTTTTCACTGAATCTGCCCAATTGAATCTGTCTGTTGGAGCAAATTTCCATGGGGAAAAGGAAGTTTCCATGTTTTGGAACATGGCATTCCATTGTGCTGGCGTCCCTGATTCCTCCATCGCTACGTATCTTCGCATTTGAAGAATAATAGAAAGTGGATCAATATTTACTGGACAAGCTTCTACGCAAGCATTGCAAGAAGTACATGCGTTGATTTCTTCTTTGGTAATATAATCTCCCAATAGTGATTTGCCATCTTCAAAACCTGGTCCGCCTGCATCGATACTTTTACCCACTTCTTCTGCACGATCTCTCACATCCATCATGATTTTTCGAGGTGATAACTTTTTGCCGGTGATATTTGCTGGGCATTCAGAAGTACATCTGCCACATTCAGTACAGCTGTAGGCATTCATCACATTGACCCAACTTAAGTCATTGACGTCTTTTGCTCCAAATCTGCTGATTTCTGCAGGTGGTTCTTGACTTCCTTCTACAGGAATTCCGAGCATCATGTTTACCTCATTCGTCACTTCAGGCATATTGTTAATTTCCCCTTTTGGCTTCAAGTTCGAATACCAAGTGTTTGGGAAAGCTAGGAAAATATGCAAATGTTTGGAGTAAGTTACATAAATCGCAAATGCCAAAATCCCGATGATATGGAACCACCAAGCAAATCTTTCAATAATGATCAAAGCCCCATCTCCCATATTGAAAAACAAAGGCTGAATCATATCGCTAAAGAAAAGTCCGTTCAACAATGCATAGCCTTCAACTCCTCTTGTCGCTAAGATCTGATCAGTAGCATTCATGGTTAGGATTGCAAACATCAGAATGATCTCAATTACCAAGATCAAATTCGCATCTAATGTCGGCCATCCTTTCATCTCAGGCTTGGTGAATCGCTCCACTTTCATGACATTTCTTCTGATTAGAAAAGCCACACAAGAAACTAAAACAGCGATTGCCAAGAATTCAAAAATATTCATGGCTACTCCGTAAAATGAACCCAGGAAGGGCTCAAAAATTCGGTGACTTCCTGTAATTCCATCGATGATGAATTCTAACACCTCCAAGTTGATCACGATGAAAGCGACGTAAATCAATAAATGCAGGAATGCAGGAATGATTCTTTTAAACATCTTCTTTTGACCTAAGGCCACCAAAAGCATGGTTTTCCAACGTGCTTCAGGTTGATCATTTCTTGATTCTTTTTTGCCTAGAAATATATTTCTTCGGAGGTAAGTGATTCTCTTATACAAAAAGAACCCCGCTGCGGCAAAAATCAAGAGAAAAGCTATCTGAGGTAAAATGCTCATATTGATTTGATTAGTATGTTATGTTTGAAATTAATATATTTTTTTTATGCGTTTCATTTGCAAGAAAGCAACAAATATCTACCTTTGCATCACTTTAAACGGTAACGGTGATATAGCTCAGTTGGTAGAGCATCGGACTGAAAATCCGTGAGTCGGTGGTTCGAGTCCACTTATCACCACAAGTCCCGAATCTTTCGGGACTTTTTTTATGCCTTTTACTTTTTGGGATTGTTGATTTTTTTGGGTTCATCGATTCTAATATTGACATTGCAAAATAATAAATAGTAGGCATGCATACTATTTATTGTAATAATTTAAATTGAGTCTAAGTTGAGATTTTTTTTCAAATTGCTGTAACATTTCCAAAACTTATGCATCATCTACCCGAATGAAGACATTTTTTGAAGCACATATTTGGCCTTTGAAAAGCAAGCTGTATCGCATGGCTTATCTCTGGGTAAAAGATCGGGATATCGCCAATGATGTATTGCAGCAGGTATTCGAAAAAGCTTGGCGACAGAAAAATGATCTTCAAAAAATGGATAATCCAACAGGTTGGATGGTAAGAAGCTTAAAAAATGAAGCTTTGCAGCATTTTCGAGCAAACAAAAAGCTTGAACCACTCGGCGATCAAGAGTTTGAAGTGGTAACCTCAGAAGACCAAGAGGATACATCGGGAAAGCTGAAACTTGTATTTAAGTTTCTAGACAAGCTACCTGAAAAACAGCGAGAGGTTTTTCAGCTTCGTGAAGTCGAAGGATTGACTTACGAAGAAATCGCAGAATACTTGGAAGTCAGTATGGATCAAGTCAAGGTGAATCTCCACCGAGCCAGAAAATCATTGAGAGATTATTTAATGCAACAAAAATGAAAGCACAAATAGAAAATCTATTGGATAAATATTGGGAAGGAGAAACTTCACTAGTAGAGGAGAAAATCCTCAAGCAACTCCTTGCTGCTTCTGAAGGATTTGAATCAGAAAAAGCTTTTTTTTTAGGTATTGAAGAAATAACAGCTTTAGAAGAGGCTCCTTTTTCTCTTCAGAAAAAGAATCCTTGGATTGCAAACTGGATGAGCATTGCGGCGGGAGTTATTCTATTCCTTGCTTCAGGATTGGCGATTTATCAATACGAAAAGGAAAAGGCTGAAAGAGCAGCCTACCAAGAAGTTATGCAGGCATTTGCCTTGATCAACACACACTTAGAAAAGGGAACCAATAGCATGAATGTGATGGAGGAGTTCAAGCATTTAAATACCACTCAGGAATTATTCGAGACAAAATAAGAAAATTAAGCAGTATGAAAAGAAATATATTAATCCTGTTTTTATTCCTGATCGTCTCAGGAGTTCAGGCACAAGACGATGCAATTGTCAAGTTTTTTTCCAAATACATGGATGACGATCGCTTTTCAAGAGTCTATATCAGCCCAAAAATGATGCAGATGGCTGGCGGATTCCTCAAATCCAATGAAGTCAAATCTGATCAAGAGGCTGCTGATTTGGGAGAGCTGATCACCAAAATCAGAGGAATCAGAATTCTCACTGCCGAAAAAATCAACGGCAAACCGCTGTACACCGAAGCCATGTCCACTTTGACAAAGAATAAATATGAGGAGCTGATGGATATTCAGGACAAATCTTCCAGTGTCAAATTTATGGTGAGAGAAGAAGGTGGTCGGGTTCGTGAATTATTGATGATTACTGGATCGACTGAAAATTTCACCTTGCTTAGCATGCTTGGAAATTTTACTTATCAAGACCTCAATATCTTGGCTGATAAAACCAATATTCCGGGGATGGATAAGTATAAGGGAGGGAAATGAAGGAGGAAGGATGAAGGATGAAAAAAAGACGACTTGTTCGCCGCGGTGGATGAGAAACGAGAATCAAGAAGCAAGAGACAAGAAGCTTATCGAGAATAGTGAGGAAAGACCTGAAAAACCATTAAAGATTCGAAATAGATTGGAAATACGATAGAAATAAATTGAAATATCTTTCTGATAAAGTCTGCTTTGGGGTTCTTCATTCGATATTTTAACTCTGAGTAAACAAATATCGAACAAGAAACCACAAAGTACCTGCGTGCTATATGCAGCATTAAACTTTAAATAGCTCCGATCAAAACTCGGTAGAAAAAAAATAAAACCAATCCAATTCACGACCCAAAAGGATCCGAATTGAGGTAAAAAAATTATGAAAACACACTATAAATAAATAATCCCAACACTATGAAAAAGCACATTATTATTTTCGCAGCAATGCTTTTGCTATTTACTAACAACATTTTCGCACAAAGTAAATCTGTTGAAGCCTTATACCAAAAGCACAAAAGTAACCCGGATTTCTTCCACATGGATCTTGGCGGTAACTTTATGAATTTTGCTAAAGGTTTTGACATCAAACTCGATGAAGAGCAATCTTCTTTACTTACCAAATCTCTTGAGAAAGTGAAGCTTTTCAAACTTCCCGCTCAATCCAGTTCCAAAGCTGAATTTATTGGACTTAGAAAAGGTCTGGAAAAAGAAAAATTCGAGTTGATGATGGAAGTGAGTGAGAAAAACAACAATGTCATGATTTATACCAAAGGCAATTCAACAATCAATGATATCGTCTTGATGGTCAATGACAAGAACAGTGATTTTATCATCATCGAACTCAAAGGTGATTTTGATTCGAAGATGCTTTCTGATGTAGGGAAAACAGTAGGGAAGTAAATCTTATTTTAATTGCCACGAAGGCGCTAAGACACCAAGAGAACCTTTATGCCTTGGCGCCTTTATTGCAAATTTCTTTATTGACTCTTTAACTGAAACCTAAAACAGCAGAAATATATAAAAGCTATATATTTCAATATCTTCTTTGTGTCTTTGCGCCTTCGTGGCTAAAACCTTCAATTTTTCAAACTTATCTAAGTAAGATTGAATTTTTCAATTGTGTTATTCTAACCAAAGGGTGTATTTTTGGTTCTGAATAAGGAATTTCTTCGTATATAGATTTATCATGACAAAAAATAAAGCAAAAATAGGCGTCCTTTTAGTAAATCTTGGAACACCCGACAGCACTGCAACAGGAGACGTTAGAAAATATTTAAGAGAATTTTTAATGGATGGAAGAGTGATTGATTTCCCTTTTATCCCGAGATGGATGTTGGTAAATTTGATTATTGCACCCTTTCGAGCACCCAAATCTGCCAAAGAGTACCGCAAACTGTGGACAGATAGAGGTTCTCCCCTGCTTTTTCACACAGAGGATTTGAGAGAAAAATTGATCCCAAAGCTAGATTCTGAAAAATATATTGTGGAAATAGCCATGCGCTATCAGACTCCAAGCATTGAAAACGGTCTCAAAAAACTTAATCAAGCCAATGTAAAGAAAATAATTGTCATCCCCCTATTCCCTCAATACGCTTCAGCCACTAATGGCTCCGTAGCAGATCGGGTGATGGAGATTGCAAGAACTTGGCAAATCATACCAAATATCACTTTCGTCAATAATTTTGTTGAGCATCCCTTATTCCTACAGGCTTGGGAAGAGTTAGGAAGAGAGATGATGGCAAAAGACGAGTATGAAATGTATTTATTCTCCTATCATGGTTTGCCAGAAAGACAAATCAGAAAAGGATCGGTAGACGGATATTGCCAGCTTTCTGATAAATGCTGTGGAAATTACACCAAGAAAAACCAGTTCTGCTACCGAGGACAGTGCTTTCATACCACAAGATTGCTTGCTGCCAAACTTGGGCTTCCTGAAGAAAAAGTAATGACTTGCTTCCAATCAAGACTAGGAAAAGATCCTTGGATCAAACCTTACACAGAAGATATCATTAAAGAACTTGCAGAAAAAGGCATCAAAAAAGTTCTTGTTTTCTCTCCTGCGTTCGTTGCGGATTGTTTGGAAACAACCGTGGAAGTTGGTGAGGAATACAAAGAAGAATTTGAAGAACTTGGAGGCGAAAAATGGGATTTGGTTCCAAGTTTGAATTCCAGCGATACTTGGGTGGAATGTGTGAAGGACTTGGTGGAGACAAATAGTTAAATTTGTCAATCGGTCAACGGTCAACAAAAAAGATCTTAATAACAATAAAGGTTCGTGAATGAAGTAAAAATCTTCGCACGAACCTCTTTTTTTTGCAAATTGCGAGTCAAATACAAATCATGTCAACAGAAAAATCGAAGCAACCTTTTTATCTCAAATCTGGATTTTTATTTCTGGGGATTATGTTGGTCTCATTCAACCTTCGCCCATCAATCACAGCAATTGGGCCATTGGTTCCTTTGATTCGAGCGGACTTGGGGATATCGAATGGTTGGGCTGGTTTTTTGACCACCTTACCACTTTTGACATTTGCGACATTTTCGTTGTTTTCCGCAGCGATAGGTAAGAAATTAGGAAATCCTCAGGCGATCTTACTTGCATTATTTATCCTGCTTATTGGGTCAATTATCCGAGTTCTTGGTGGATCAGATTTCCTTTTTATCGGAACTGGGTTGACAGGCATCGGTATAGTAATTTGTAATGTGTTGCTTATTCCTTTGATCAAAAATCGACTTCCCAATAAAATCGGAATTGTCACAGCATCTTACTCTGCAGGCATGACTTTAACCGCAGCAATTGCCTCAGGAATCAGTGCACCCTTAGCGATTGATTTGGGTTGGGGATGGCAAGGTTCTCTGCTCTCCTGGTCTGCCTTGATTCTTGTCGGAATCATCATCTGGGCACCACAAACAAAAGTCCCAAAACCCATCATTCAAGCCAATGACAACGAGATTAAAATCAATGTGTGGAAATCCAGACTTGCATGGCAGGTGAGTTTATTTATGGGAGTGCAGTCTTTATTGTTCTTTACCTTGGTCGCTTGGCTTCCTGATATGATGATCACAAGGGGCCTATCGGCAGTGGAATCTGGAATATTAATTTCTACGATGCAAATCATTGGATTGATAGGTACATTTATTTCCCCAATTGTAGCCGTGAAGTTTAAAGATCAAATTGGGATTATATTGGTTTTGGGTGCAATGTACATTTTGGGTTTTAGCTCTCTTTTTATCCATGTTTTATGGGTTAACTTTATTGGATTGACCTTGGTGGGATTGGCATTGGGCTCGAGTATTTCCTTGGCTTACACGTTGATTGGCTTGCGAACTGGAAGTGACAAAGTAACAGCGTCTCTTTCTGGAATGGCGCAATCAGCGGGCTATTATTTAGCTGCTTTGGGACCTTTGCTATTTGGAATAGCCTTCGATATTTTTAGTAACTGGAATCACCTAATCTACTTGATGCTTACTTTCTCCATCTTGTTCATCTTTTTTGGATTAAAAAGTGGAAGAGCGCGGGTGATTGGGGTTGGAAGATTGGGAAATTAAAAAATTGAAAGAACTCGTCCGCCGCGGCGGATTGAAAAGTTGGCTTACGCGAGATGTTGGAGTGTTTTGTAATTAATTATAGAAGTTGTTGGAAGGTTAGGAGGTTGGCTTACGCGAGATTGAAATCTGATAATTAGCATTGAATTTATTTCTAGAAGTTTTCAATAGAGTTTTTCGTAATCCTAGTGAAAAACTTTGTGCACTTTGTGGTTAACTCTTTAAAACCCTAATCAAAGCCATCAAATCCTCTTTTTCATGCCACGCTGAAATGACAATTCGGTGGACGGGCGGGTCGTTTGGTGAGGGATAGGGAAAGGAAGAGATGATGATTTGATGCTCTTGGAGGTTTTGCAACAAGTTAACATCATCAAATCTAAAAACTGGAAAATCTTCTTCAGTAGTATGCAAATCGAGATTCTGGGACAACTTTTTGAAAAACTGAATATTGTCTTTTAATTTTTGTTGTTGCTTTCTATAGATTTCCTGACTTTGCAGAAAAGCCCATAAATAAGCAGGTGGCGGTGGAGATGCTCCCCTATAAATAGATTACTTAGTGAGTTCCAGGATGAATTCGTGGCTACCCAAAACAATCCCCGCTGGAAGACCAAGCCCTTTACCTAAGGAACCAGAAATCACCAAATCCACAGGAAGATCTTTCCACCTTTTATACGTCCCAAAAACATCCTCCCCTACAGCACCAAAAGCATGGCTATCATCAAGCAACAGCGTATAATTATTATTTTTCGGAAGAGCTTTGACCCAGGAAAAATCATGAATTTGAGGTTTCAAAGCATCCACAGCATTGGCGATTAATAAGATTTGTTTACCCTCACTTTGGTTAGCAAACTTGATACAAGAGTCAATCCAATTCTGTGCTGGGTCGATTTGATTTTGAATAGCGGCTGAAAGAACAGCAGGATGTGTGTGAGGAGCTACAAAAATAGCGTCAGCCCTATTTTCAAGTAAAGAGACCACAGCATGACCAGCTAAAAATCCACTGCTGTAGACGGCAGCTTTTTGCGCCTCAGCATGATGTGCAAAGTAGATCTCAAACTCCTCAAAAACTCTTAAACGAACATTATTGATTCTACTCAGACCATGGATAGTTCCGTAGATATCTATTCCCTCTTTAAGATAAGCCGAGAACTCACTAGAAGCCGAAATCCCTAGATAAGCAGTCCCACTAAAGAAAAGATGTTCTGTTCCTTCTGCGAAGATGGTTCGATTGAGTTGATATTGAGGAAAAATAGAATCCATAGCTTACCACAGGAATGTTGAAAATAGTAAAAAGAAAATTGGCATCATAAAAAGAGAAAATATGAAGGAAATCAATAGAAAAAAACACTTTGATACTAAAAATATAAATATAACTCCTAATTGTGGTGAAATAATTAAATTTAATTAACTATTTTAACGTAAATATTTATAGTCAAATAAAATCAAAAAAAATAATTTATTACTTCAAAAGGAATAAAATATGAAAAACAAGATACTTTTAACTTTTTCTACACTACTTATAATATTTTCATGCAATAATGAAGACCAAACACCAATACTACCTACAGGGATAATTGAATCTTCTAAAGAATTTTATGTAGTACGAGATTTGGTTGAATTGAAATTAGAGTCATCTTCCTTAGTAGAAAAAGTTACATGGGATTTTGGTAATGGAGAAACTAGCGATAATCAGATTGGACGAGTTTTATACACCGAACCAGGAATTTATGAAGTCAAACTTACACTAACAGATACTAACGGAAACACCAATGTCCTTAACAAAAAAGTAATTGTAGGTCAATATTATGGGTATGAAGCTATCTTGCACAGAATATCGAATGGATATGATGAAACAACTGGAGACGTTCAGCTTCAGTTGAGGAATTCTTTCTCGGACGAAGAACCTTTTTGGGCCAGTACTGTATTTGAAAACTTTAATTTCGAAGACCTTCCATTAGCAATTGAAATTGACGTTCCATTAGGAGGAGGTAATGAATATATTGTTGATAGTCCAGTTGTTAGATTTATTGAGACAAACACAGGAATAACTTTAGGAGGTCAAGGTGCCTCTACTGGATATCAATATTTTGAAGGTGAGTTTTTCGTAGGCGGTTTAGGCACGTATTCAATTAAATATAGGTTGGTGCTGCCTGAAGAATAAGTATTAGATTCCAATAAGTTATTATTATTTGAGTAAAGCATCTTATTTCTATATTAGCATTATTTATTAAAATTATATGTAATCCTGCATTTGGTTAAGTAACAGTATCACTATTTACCACTGTTTCTTGAATGTACTGAACTATTGTATGAACAGGTAAGATATCATCTCCTTCTAGATTTGTTTATTGCTGATTGAAATCGGCGTTGAAAATAGATTTGTGAATCGGAAAGGTATTATTTGCAGAAACTATTTTTGTTTTATTCAAATTCTTCTGGAGCGTATTAGCAAATAATTTTCTATTTCTATCTTGATCTAGGCTGTTAAATCTTGTGTTTTTAACAAAGTCATAGTTCTATTCATCCCATTGATAGAAAGTTTGATTTGAGTAACAAAATACAACCTAAAGCAAGTTGATATTTTTAACTTCTTCTGAAATTTTATATTCAGTCATATAGATGCAAACACAGGAGGAGATTAAAAATTTAAAATAATTAAACTAAGCCATTTTTTTTCGCTTTTTTATACTTAAGATTTAACCTAAGTTTTTTTATTTTAAAAAATCAATTTTTGAACATGCCAAACCTTAAAAATCTTGTAAATAAAAAAGCCCTCAATTACTTGAGGGCTTTTTTAAAAATTAATTGAGTTATGATATTAGTTGAAGCTATATCTGATACCCACTTGCATTCTCCAAACGTTACCAATAGAGTTTGATTTTCTATAAGTTTCATCTAGGATTTCAGTAGTACCTGGCTTAGCAGCTAATCTGTAAATAGGCTCGTTTGAAGCATTTCTTCCTCTGTATACCAAAGGAGTACTTGTCCACTGAAAATCTGGAACACCCCAGTTAGAGTTAAGAAGATTATTTACATTCAAGAAGTCTAATCTGAACTCAAGACGATTCTTGTTGTCTTTCGTAACATCTACTCTTTGAGTTAAACTAAAATCAAATTTATGAACCCAAGGTCTTACTACACCATTTCTTTCTGCAATTTGACCTCTTCTGCTGCTTAAGTATTTATCTTGATCAATGTAGGCATCAAACAACTCAGCTTGCATAGCAGGTGTATAAACAACACCACCTAAAGTATATTGCTGGAAATTTAACTCCGATGCATTATTTGGAACATAGATCAATCTTGCTGCATTGTCTCCAAAGTCACCAGAGTAGAAGTAACTGAATCTACCAGCATTTCCTCCATCATACAATAATGATATTGTTGTATTTTTAGTAGTGTAGCCAATAGTAGAGATGATTCTATGTGGTTGATCAAAACTTGCAAAACTCAATTCTGGTCTGTTTCTGTCTACCTGAACAGTTTGTGTCCACAAAGAACCTGCTTGCGATCCACCAGCATTGTCTAAGTCTCTAGCTCTTGATAGTGTGTAAGCTGCAGTTGCATACAAACCATTATCAAATGCTTTTTCAAAGCTAACTGTCGCTGAAACATAATCAGCTTTTTCTTTTGCATTTGTAAGATAATAGACATTATCAAAATCACGATCATTAGAATACCTTCTAAATCCTGGCTGGTCTACCCAGTAAGGCCTTTCGTCAGGACCAGACAATGTACCTTCTGGATTTCTAAGTATAAGGTTTTGAGCAATAGGTGATGATACATCTCTAGAGTATATAAATTCAAAAGAACCTACAATTCCTCCTGGTAAAAGTTTATCAACGCCTAAGTTTGTTCTCCAAACTTGAGGAAGCGTAAAATTGCGATCCGTTAGGGCTAATTCTCTTGATAATGTTTGTCCAGGGTTTGCAGGGTTATAAGCTGTAACATCTGGGTTAAAGACAATATTCGCATCAATTACATCTTGACCTTCTAAACCATATCCACCTCTAATCACACCAGATCCATTTACTTGGTTAGACAACCATACGAATGGAATTCTACCTGAGAACACACCTGTTCCACCTCTTAATACAAAAGATCTATCACCTTTGACATCATAGTTAAAACCAACTCTTGGAGAAATCAAAGGGTTTACTTTAGGGAAAGTTGCAACATCAGGGGTAAATGTGTTTCCATCTATATCAGAGAAAGTTTTATTGAGGTCGTTCAACAACTCATTCTGAGGGATATCGATTGGGTAGAATGGTAAATCCACTCTCAAACCACCTGTCACTTTTAGTCTTGAATTTACTTGGTATTCATCCTGAACATAGAAACCTAACTGACCAAATCTAGTCGCATCAGTTGGAGGTGTAGTAGAACCATCCAATGCAAAACCTTTCGAGAAAGCATCAGGATAAACGTTAGGATTTTGATTAATTACTGCATCTACAAACTTATCATATCCAATATACCTGTAAAAACCATTAAATACAGGATTGAATGCATTATCAAAGGTCATGAATTCAAAATTACCACCAAATGTGTAAGTGTGCTTACCTTTATATAAGGAGAAGTTATTAGTGATATTCAGAGTTGTATTTTCCAACAAGTTACCAACTGTAAATAACTCATTACCCATTGTCATATAATACAGCAAGTTACCTGATTCATCTGGCTCAAGGACTTCAACCATTGGGAAATTCTGACCACCTGGAATACCTCTTTTAGGATCTGTAACAGATGTGTAACCAATGTTCAATTGATTTGACATATTGGTACCAATTCTAGAATTCAATTCTGCCACGATAGATTGTACTCTTCTATCGTTGGTGTAATTGTTATTTCTAAAGTTGATACTTTCTACACCAGTTCTGTTTGTATTTCTGTATCTCGTTTGGTTATATCTAATTGAGTTACCATTTGTAGGTACATCAGTAAATGCAGTATAATCATTGTAACGAAGAGATACTTTGTGATTTTGATTGATGTTATAATCTAATCTTGCATTGAATCTAGTCTGCTCAGATGCAAATGAATAAGAATCTGGCTCTCCTGGATCATATCCGTATATACTATTGATTTGATCTCTAACAAAATTTGCTTGTGAAAGAGGAACTCTAGAAATGAACTGACCATCTGGAGTCTCACCTTCTCTAGCTGCTCTTCTTAGAATTGAAGGACGTAATTCAGACTCTTTTTCGTAGTTAACGAAGAAGAATAATTTATCCTTGATAATTGGACCACCTATTCTGAATCCTCCAATTTCATTTCTTGCATCATTTTGAGGTAAGAAATCATTTCCTATTTTCGTTCCTTGCATCTGATCATTTCTTAAGAAATAATATGCAGAACCTCTAAAAGTGTTATCTCCTGATTTTGTAACAGCATTAACACCCGCTCCAGTAAAACCACCTTGCCTTACATCGTATGGTGCTAAGTTTACTTGAATCTCTTCAATTGCATCAATTGAGATAGGATTACCTCCAGCAAATTGCCCTGACCCTAAACCGAAGTTGTTGTTGTAAATGTTACCATCAACAGTAAAGTTGTTGAATCTAGAACTTGTTCCTGCAAATGAATTACCATTTGATTGTGGAGTAAGTCTAGTAAAATCATTCACACTTCTATTGATAGTTGGTAAAGCGTTCAATCTTTCGTTAGACAAACTCAAAGAAGCACCAGTTTTGTCAGCATCCATGATGCCTCCTCTTACTGCAACAACCTCAATTGCATCTAAATCCATTCCATCTTTCAATACAGCGTTAATGCTATAGTTTTGACCCAGTGAAAGGTTAATGTTTTCATATACTTGATCATCGAATCCTATGTAGGTAATCGTAACTGTATATGGTCCACCTACTCTAACATTTGGTATCACAAATCTACCTTCCTCGTTGGAAACAGATCCGTACCTTGTACCTGATGGTGTATGAACAGCAACAATGTTAGCTCCCGGTAGGGTTTCACCAGCATTATCTCTTACCGACCCCTGAAAACTAGCAGTGGTCACACCTTGCGAAAATGCAATTCCTGTAGTGAATACAAGCATTGCAAACGCAAATAAACTTTTAAGTAATGATTGCCTCATAATTTTTGTTTTTTTGTGGAAAATTTTAGAATTACAGTTTTAGGATTACTTATTTTTTCCGAGTACAAATGTATAGGACTTACTCTAGTATTTTTTTTTGTAATTGTTAAGTTTTAACATTTATTCACAATATTACTTAACAATTTCTTAACATTGAAAAAAGAAGGAAATTTTCTTTTGCCCTGATTTTTTGGAATTCAAACGGTTTAAACCTCATAAATACCCATTTATTTTGAAATTAAGTTTGTCTGATGTTTTATATGTTAAGCTAATTTTATCGAAATGTTAACATCTTTTTTCAACCAAATAAGGCACTCAAAAACCGATATTCTCTCTATATTTAGAAGATAAACCTCAAGTTTTTATGAAAAATAAAAATATCCTTTGGCTCTATATTTTCCTATTCGTAGGAATTATTGATCTCGTGCTGACGGCAGAGCAAAATTCTGAGTCAAGAATCTACTCCAAACCATTTATTATTATTCCCTTGGCCATTTATTTTTATCAAATAAGTAAAAATTTAAAAGGAACGATCTTGAGGAAAGCTTTGCTTGCTGCTTTGGCCTTTTCTTGGCTTGGAGATGTTCTCTTACTTTATCCCAAATTATTCTTGTACGGACTTGGATCCTTTCTGATGGCACATATCTGTTTCGTGATCAGTTTCAAACTCAGTCAGGAGAAGCCTTTTGAAATTGGACAGGTCAATTTTATTAAGCTCTTTCTTTACAATCTCCCCATTTATATTCCCGCTGCTGTCGTCTACTATATGATTCAACCCAACTTAGGCGCCATGCAAATCCCCGTAGTCATCTACATTCTTGTGATTGTGACGATGGTGACAACCGCAAGAGAACGTTTCAAGAAAACCAATTCTTCGAGCTTTTGGCAGGTGTTTATCGGAGCGTTTGTATTTATGATCTCTGATGGGATATTGGCTTTGAATATGTTCTTTCAGCAATTTCCAGAATCAGGAGTCATGGTGATGGGTACCTACATGCTTGCCCAATTATTGATCGTGATGGGAATCAGAGCACACTTTTTCAATTAACCTTAGAAATTAACCAAACATTTAATTCCAACTGTGCGTAAGCAAAAAGAAAACATTTTATGAAAAAATCAATCCTTCTTTTAGCAATTGCATTAATTTACAGTCAAAATTCATTCTCACAATTAAGAGGCTGGGACATCAATGGTTTTACTCCCGTAGAAGAAATTGAAGTCCTTCATGACTTCAAGGAAATCAATAACCTTCACAAAGGCGAGCTGATTTTTTCGAAAGCCAGAGGTGCTTTTAGTATCTCTGCAATCAACGCTATCAATAATAGAGCTTTGTTGAAATTAAAAACCGAAGCTTCCATGAAAGGGGCGAGTCATATATTTATTGACTACAGAAATATTGAGAATAGTGTTTTTTCTAAAACCTCCATGTATTCAGCAACGCTTTATAAAAAAATTAAACTTGATTTATCTGAAGTAAAAAATAAACTCGATGGTAAAACTATAACTTTTACGATTCAAACAACATATGATAGAAACAAATCAGGATCCAGAGTTGGTAGTTCTAAAATAGGTTCTAAAGCGATGATTGTATCTGATCCAATTGAAAAAAATGGAAAGGTGATAATTAAAATTAATTCATCAGGATCTTCTAATGTAAATAAAGCTGAGGAGTATGAAATTATTGCTCTTGAAGATGACTTAATGCTTTTATTAGAGGAGAAAACAAAAGATAAATCAATGGTATTATTTGGAGTTACAATCAAATAAAAACTACCTCAATACTAATTAAAAAATAGACCTGCTAACTTCTTGAGTTGGCAGGTCTTCTTAATTTAAATTCGATGTTTCTAAACCTTTTTCAAAGCCACCTGAATCGATAATTCTTTCAACTGCTCGTCAGCTATCGTACTTGGAGAATCAATCATCACGTCTCTTCCTGAATTGTTTTTTGGGAATGCAATGTAATCCCTGATCGAGTCAGATCCACCAAAAATCGCACAGAATCGATCGAAGCCAAAGGCTATGCCTCCATGTGGTGGAGCACCATACTCAAATGCTTCCATCAAGAATCCAAACTGCTTCTGTGCTTCTTCTTCAGTAAAGCCAAGATGCTTGAACATCAGCTGCTGTGTCGGTCTATCATGGATCCTGATAGAACCTCCGCCTATTTCTACACCATTGATGACCAAATCATACGCATTGGCACGAACAGCTCCGGGATCAGTTTCCAATAATGGAATATCTTCTTTCTTCGGAGAAGTGAATGGGTGATGCATGGCATGGAATCTCTGTGTTTCTTCATCCCACTCCAACAACGGGAAATCCATCACCCAAAGTGGTTTAAATACATTTCTATCTCTTAAACCTAAGTCTTCCCCCATTTTTAAGCGAAGTTCTGACATTTGCTTTCTGGTAGATTTCGCATCTCCAGATAAAACTAAGATCAAGTCACCAGCTTTTGCTCCAGTTTTCTCTGCCCAAGCTTTCAAATCCTCTTGACTGTAAAATTTATCTACAGAAGATTTATACGTTCCATCTTCATTGCACTTGACATAGACCAAACCTTTAGCGCCAATCTGTGGCCTTTTCACCCATTCGGTCAATGCATCAATTTGCTTTCTTGTATATTCTCCCGCACCTGTTGCAGAGATTCCGATCACCAATTCTGCTTGATCAAAAATAGGGAATCCTTTTCCTTGAGCTTCAGCATTGAGTTCTGCGAATTTCATATCAAACCTCAAGTCAGGTTTGTCATTGCCATAGTACTTCATTGCATCTGCAAAGGTCATCCTTTGTACTTCTTCCAATTGTACTTCTTTGACATTTGTGAAAAGATGTCTCACCAATCCTTCGAATGTGTTTAGAATATCTTCTTGTGTCACAAATGACATTTCGCAGTCTATTTGTGTAAACTCAGGCTGTCTATCTGCTCTCAAATCTTCATCTCTAAAGCATTTGACAATCTGAAAATACCTATCAAATCCACTGACCATCAGCAGCTGCTTGAATGTCTGTGGTGATTGTGGCAAAGCATAAAACTCTCCAGGATTGACTCTGGAAGGCACAACAAAATCCCTAGCCCCTTCAGGAGTTGACTTGATTAATACAGGAGTTTCTACTTCGATGAAGTTTTGGGCATCCATATATTTCCTCGTCTCCTGCATCATGCGATGTCTGAGTTGAAGTTTTTCACGAACGATATTTCTTCTGAGATCCAAGTATCTGTATTTCATCCTCAATTCGTCACCCCCGTCAGTTTCATCTTCGATGATAAAAGGTGGAACTTTAGAAGCATTGAGTATCTCTAAGCTTTCTGCTTTGATTTCGATTGCTCCTGTTGGAATTTTATCATTTTTGGAAGTTCTCTCGATTACTTTTCCTTTTGTCTGGATTACAAATTCACGTCCAAGGGAGGCAGCTTTCTCTAAAAGTGCTTTGTCGGTAGAGCCTTCTTCAAAAATCAATTGAGTCACTCCATAGCGATCGCGAAGATCTACCCAAATCAAACCGCCTTTATTTCTAACGCGCTGAACCCAGCCAGCTAAAGTAACTTCTAAATTGGTATCCGTGAGACGTAACTCTCCACAAGTATGAGATCTAAGCATGATAAATAAGGATTTTATTTAAAGTGGACAAAGATAGACAAACTTTAGAAGTATGCTAAATCCGTTTAAAGGAATCGCTGTAAAGGATTCATTTCGATAAAAAATTCGCCTTTTTGATAAAAAATTAATAAAAATGGTGTCCTTTAATAATTAAATTCTCTGTGAAGCGTTTCAAATCTGAAAAATTGTTGGTTTACCTATGTTTTATGTGATGTAAATCAAAGGACAAAAACTGATGATAAAAGATTTGGAATTTGACTAAAATTTAAATTCCTTTGAGTGTTAAGAACCCAACAAATACGAGATTAAGATGCAAAAAAAATGGATTGGTGCAGGCCTTTTGGCTATTGTACTTGGAGGAGGATTATATTTCAGCTGGGATCAGCTTAACCTGAATAATCAAGAAGAAAAGATCGTAGTAGAGAGTTTCAAAGAGGAAATGAAGGAAGATCTTCTTCTCTATGGAATCAATATCAATGACCTAGATGTAGTAGAGGGAGTTGTCGGGAAAAATCAAACACTATCTACAATTTTAGCCCCTTTCAATGTTTCTTATCAAATTATCGATGAAATAGCGAAAAAGTCCAAAGATATTTTTGACGTAAGAAAAATCGCATTCAATAAAAAGTTTACTGTTCTCACAGGCCGCGATTCCTCAGAAGCTCAATTTTTCATTTACGAGCCCAATCCTTCGGAATATGTGGTTTTCAAATTAGATGAGGTTTCGGTTTACAAGGAAGCGAAGCCTGTAGAATTAAGAAATGTAGAAATCGGAGGTGAAATTTCAAGTAGTCTGTATGTAAATATGACTCAATTGGGAATTACTCCAGACTTGATAGATCAGTTTGCAGACATGTACGGCTGGGTCGTAGATTTTCAAAGACTTCAAAAAGGGGATAAATTCAAAGTTGTCTACAAAGAGAAAGTGGTAGATGATCAGGTAGTTGGAATTACAGACATTGAAGCAGCTTATTTTGAGCACATGGGAGAACCTTATCATGCGATTCCATTTGAGCAAAATGGAGAATTAAGCTTTTTTGATCAGGAAGGCAATAGCTTCAAAAAAGCATTTTTGAGAGATCCACTGAAATATACAAGAATCAGTTCAAGATATAATCTAAATAGATATCATCCAGTACAGAAAAGATATAAACCACATTTAGGAACCGATTATGCGGCTCCGACAGGTACAGAAATCAGATCCGTTGGTGAAGGAACAGTTGTGGAAGCGAGATACACAAGTGCAAATGGCAACTATGTAAAAATTAAACATAATGGCACTTACACAACACAATATTTGCACATGTCTAAAATAGCGAAAGACATGAAGCCTGGGTCAAGAGTCAAACAAGGTCAGGTAATTGGTTTTGTAGGAAGCACGGGTTTAGCAACTGGACCACATTTATGCTTTAGATTTTGGAAAAATGGAAAACAAGTAGATTGGCTTCAAGAGAAAATCCCACCGTCCGATCCAATTTTACCTGCCAATAGGATGGCTTTTGATCAAGTAAAAATGGACAAGTTACAATTACTTGCAAATATTCCACTCAGCTATCCAACGGAAAAGCTGGTAGCTAAAAAATAAGATCTTTCCTGTTTTAATGAAGGGAATAATCTCTAGAATTATTTGATGAAAATTAATTCACAAAAAAAGTGATCGGAATGGGCTTAATATAAAGATCCAATCCTATCACTTTTTTATTTTCTAATTTTAGCGTTGATTCTTTTCAAATCGGCAATTCAAAGTCAAAAAAAATCAAGTTTTTAAAGCAAATTTTGCGATTTTCATTCATCTATCTTATTGAAAACTAGAGTCAAAATAAATTTAATTAAATTTCCTTGAAATTATTATTTGAATTAAAAACATATTTTAGGGAGTTGTTATAGGTTTTTAGGTTAGCAATATAGTAATCCAAAATTATATTGTTTGCATTGTTTGAAATGCATTTTTTTATATACTATCTTTATTTTTATGTATTTTAAATTAAAAATCGTGCATCTTTCAAAAATCAGAATTCTCGTATTAACAATGTTTGCAGTTTGGATTTCATTCTCTTGTAGCGAGGATGAAGATTCTAATCTTACCCCAAACACAACTCAAACTAATTGGGTAAAATCTAGTGGGTTTGACGAAGGTATTATCAACAGTATATACACAGATAACAAATTGTATATAATGGGTGCAAATACTTTTTATAGTGATGCCTCCATAACATCCACCAATACTCCATTCATCTTTGAGAAGTTCAACTCAAGGCCAGGATGGCATAAGCTTCCCATATCAAATACGGTTTTAGCCAGTAAAACAGAATTGGATATATTTATCCTTCCAGTTTCTGGATTAGCTGATGAAAACCACATCAAAATCAATCCTAAAACGTACGATCCAACTTTTATTAAGTTTGAAGATATCCCTAGATGGCAAAGTGAAGGAATGGGGATTTCTAACTCAGGTTCGATACTTGTCCCATATAGAACGGCAAAAGAGGGAATTGCAGAAAATAACCCTAGCTTTTTACTCATCAATACTTCTGAAGTAAATACTAAAATCATAGTCACTGATGTAAAAGTGGTCAATCCTGAAATCATCAACTATTATGATCAAGTTTATCAAATAGATTCTTTTAATGACTTTTTCATATTAACAGTGGGCAATGAAATCATTCAAATTAGTGATCTAGGAGTAGTCAGTAATATTGGAACATTCAATTCATTTAGATCTACTGTATCAAATAATGAAATTCACTCTTTTGGTATCAATCGAACATTGGGAGAAGTATCTTACTTCAAATCAAGAATTGATGGAACAAATAGACAACTTATCAGTAAAAAATCCATAGAGCCCTTGTTTGATGGACTGGAAATCATTTCAATAAATAATCAAATCATTGGTTTCAAGAATGATAAAATTTACCTTATAGAAATGGGTTCAAATGGAATGAAAATGACAGAATTGAACAACGCCAAACTCGAAGGTGGTTTTATCACTTCTATCGTGTTAGTAAATGAAAACACGGTACTTGTTACTGCCACTTGTCATGTCATTTGCGGCGCCTATTCGAAGTCATTAGATAATTTCTTTGAAGTGAAGAACCCCTAAAAATGATCAATATAGTATGATTTTCACTAAGAGGAATTGCTGGGAAAGCAATTCCTTTTTTGATTTAAATTCCTTTACCAAAAGTCACTGCTCCTAAAAAGAAAAAAGACCATCCGAAACAGATGGTCATTTCATAAATTACAGGTTAGGGATCTTAAGCTCTTTGGGTGACTGTTTCACCTGTATTATGCTCTAATATTTTTAATACTTACTTTATCTCACTTGTATGCTCTTGCGGTTCATGGTATGTACTCTTTACTTCCTCAACTTCAACTCTGTTCTTCTGTTTTCTTGGTGTTGAGCTTCGCTGCATGTTCCGCAATCGTGGATAGGTTGGGTCTTGCCGAACCATTCGTGCTGCATTCTTGCTGCTTCTACTCCTCTATTCACCAAGTATTTCATCACCACTGCCGATCTACGTTCTGACAAGGATTTGTTATACTCCTCACTGCCTCGCTGATCTGTATGGCCTGCAATGTACAAGTTTAGGTTCTTTATCCGCTTCATCATGATCGCTGTTCTCTCCAACTCTTTCTTGTGAACCGGTCTGATATTGCTCTTGTCAAAGTCGAAGTACACAATCGGTACTGCGTTCAACTCTCTCTGCAGCTCTTCGAAGATACCCAACTCGTCACAGATGTCTTTGTCTAGCAATTCCTTCGGTAGTTCATAGTCTTTGTCAGGGTCAGGGAAGGCTTCCAACACCAACTCTGATCTTCTGTTTAGTTGATGATCTGTCTCAGGGCATGGCACGCCATCTCCACAGTCGTTGGTCAACTTCTCTTCGCCAAACCACTCTGCTCTCACTCTTTCTTTGCCGATGTTGTACTTGTTCAGGAATTCCAATACTGCGTCTGCTCTGCGCTGACTCAAGGCTTCGTTGTATTCATCACTTGCTCTTGAATCTGTGTGAGAAGCTACGCGCAAGTCTAGGAAGCTGTACTTCTGCATCAACTCTCCTAGTTTGTCCAGCGTAGGCTCTGCGTCTGTTCTGATCAATGACTTGTCTAGATCGTAATA
>NZ_BMFD01000008.1 GCF_014637795.1 Belliella aquatica
TCTCTTTGTTCCTGACGTCTTGGATATCTTTATTCTTAATCTATTTCAATACACCTAAATGTATCCAATTGTCGTTTCGTCTTACAATACTTCAATGAACTTGTTCTCTGCTATTAGAGACATGTTTCAGGATACTTTCCCTGAAAGCGAGTGCAAATATCGGGAGATATTTTTAAGTTCCAAAATTGAAACACAAAATATTTTAAATATTTTTTTTCGCTCTAATTTTTAATCTTTTTTAGATCTTAGAACATCAACTTTTTGATGCGCTTCCCTCGATTGGGAATGCAAACATAGAGCACTTTTGTAAATTTACCAAACCCAGAGTTTAAAATAATTTGGAAACTTTAGTAACCTGCTGTTATCAAGCAAAATAATTTATTTTGCTGCTTTAAAAAGTAGCACTGTACTACATGGTTCTCCATACATGATTGATTTGGCCTGCGCTTGAATTAAGCTGACAACTCTACTATAAGCAAACATTGGGATCGGATATTTGCTACAACCCTTTATTACAACTGGTCTATTTTTATAATCATCAAGATCAATCTGAGAAATAGCTTTTTCAAAAAGATGTTGCTCTAATGATTGTAAATCACCTATGACATGCTCGATCTGATGCTTCGTCAAGTAAGTGCTTACTAAAATAAAAGCCCAAACAGGCACAATAGCATCTTCAGTACATTGAATAGCTACGAGCTTACCTTTATAATTTTCCCAGTTCAACTCTTTGAGCGCTGCTCTGAAATCTTTCTCTCTCAGCACTAATCCTTGAAACAAGTACTCCTTTAGATCAAAAATCACCCTTTCCTCATTTCTATAATAAGTCTCAAGGTCAATTGTGACAATGGGGCTGTTTGCTACTCTGTTAATTATTTCACTCATGACAAAAATGGATTTTTCTTTGAACTTAGAACTCTAAACTCTTTCAAGTAGTTCGGTTCAAAGTACGCCAGGTCTTCAAAATCAGAATCTACAAATTTCTGGTACGCTAATCCCCCAAGTGCATTACTAGAATTGAATTTGGATAAAAAACGTGCGTTTTGATGTTTCAAAACTTCTTTAGCTTTTTCCGCACCATCTCCAAGGAAATACACTAAACCATTCTCCAAATAACTTATAAAAGAATTTCCTTCTAAAATGACCGGGGAAGCTTTTTCCACAATCACACCATCAGAGTTTGCAACAATAGCATAAACCTCCATCCTCCGAGCGTCAATCATTGGGATAACATGCTCATTTTTCTCACAAAAAGGAATCACTTGGCTTGCTAATGCATCTAACGATGGAATGTCTATTAAAGGAATATTTAGTGCATAAGCTAAGCCTTTGGCAACTGATACACCAATCCTAAGGCCTGTGTAAGACCCAGGGCCCGAAGAAACAGCCACGGCATCTAATTTTTCAACTTCAATATTCAATTGACCCAACAAAGACGAAATCAATCCCATGATCTTTTGGGAGTGGACATTATCTAAGTGTATTTCATTCATTCCTAAAAGTATCCCCTTCTGATGAACTGCAACAGAACAGACTTTGGTAGCTGTTTCAATAGATAAGATCAATGCCATATATTCAGTCTACTTTTTCTTTGTAGATGCCGTTAGTATATTTTTTATTTCTAATGGGCTAGCCAGTACCTTTAATGATTGCTCGATATCGGGATCATTTTTCAAGGATGCTTCTATCACACCTTCTTGATAATAATATCTAGAGATCAATTCATCTTCCAACGCCTCTTTAACTTCATCTTTAAAAGTGATTAAGTCCTGCTCTTTGCTGTGAGTGACTTTCTTCTTTAGATCTTCTATTTGGTTTTTGATATCCTCGTAGTATTTCTCTTTTTCGGCATACTTCTCCAAATCCTCTATTGATTTTTCCACAAATGTGGTGTAGTCGTACTCCTTGCCTTCTAACCACGCAACAAAATCCTCATAAATTTCATCTGAGACTTCAAATTCTCTTGGGCTAGCAATTTCTTTGTTTTCAATAAAAAATTTATTCCCAAAATCAAAAATATGATTCCTTGCCACCAAACTATACGTAATTGGAGCATAAGTTTTATTTTCTGTTTTAGTGTCTGGCTCAATCCCAGCGCCATCCAGTACAATTCTACCGTTTTTTGTTTTGAATTCATTTCTCAAAGAATCGGGAATAGAACTTCCATTACCTGCAATATCTTTTTTACTGTAATCAATTGCTTGTATACATCTTCCACTCGGAATGTAATATTTCGCTGTGGTTACTTTAACCTGAGAATTATAAGATAAAGGAATGGATGTCTGTACAAGGCCTTTTCCAAATGTTTTCTTACCAATCAAAATCGCTCTATCATAATCCTGTAGTGCACCTGCAACAATCTCGGAGGCAGAAGCACTTCTTTCATTAATTAGAACCACCAATGGAATATCTTTGTCAACAGGAGATTTCGTTGTTTTGTAAACTGAATTTACACTTTCTAGCTTTCCTATCGTTCTTACTACTTCCTTTCCTTTTGGAATAAATAAATTTACGATTTCCACTGCCTCTTTCAGAATCCCTCCTGGATTATCACGAACATCGAGGATCAACCTTGTAATTCCCTGAGATTTTAGATCTAACAGAGCCTTTCTCACATCAGCAGCTGCATTTGTTGTGAAATCTGTTAATTTAATGTAACCAGTCTGATTATCTACCTTCCCATAATAAGGGACATTACTGATTACTATTTTTTTCCTGATTAAATCAACAGACAAGGTATCATCCCCCCTTTTGAATTGAACTGTAACTGATGTGTTTGCAGGTCCTTTGAGCAAAGCTGATATATCTGCTGTTTCTTTTTCCTGAACGTTGACACTATCTACCTTCAAAAATTCATCACCAATCCTCAAACCAGCTGCTTGAGCAGGAAACCCTTTATAAGGCATCAAAACCATGTTCTTGCCAGTACGATTACCAATTAATGCACCTACCCCGGCATACTCTCCGGTGGTCAGCAATCTAAAATCATCTGCATTTTCTTCAGGAATATACTCTGTGTATGGATCAAGCTCCTCTAGCATGGCATTGATACCAACTGTCACCAATTCCTCCGCGTCAATTTCATCTACATAATAAGAGTCTAATTCGCGTACTAGGGAGGCAAAAATATCAAGGTTTTTGGCGATTGTAAAAAGCTTGTCATTCTTTAAGGTGAAAGACAACATCAAGCCCGATACCAGGACAAAAGCTACTAAACCAATTAATGTTTTATTTTTGAATTTATTGATCATATTTTTTGGATTTCATTGGACAGGTGATCCAATTTAATAAGTATTTTTTGAATGACAGGTTCAATCTTCTTGAACGAAGGAATGTCAGAAGAGACGTAAATTAAAGCAATTTTTTTTTTGACTTCAGCATTTGCTAACAAATGTTTATTTAGTCTGTAAGCTTCTTTGATTCTTCTTTTGACTTGGTTCCTATCAACTGCTTTCTTGATCTTCTTTTTGGAAACAGAAAAAAGTACTTGATTAGTTTCAATTAGTTCTAGAGGAAGATCCAAGTAAAGAACCTTAAAAGGATATAAAAAAAAAGAGGAACCTTTATCAAAAAGTTCCTTTATTGACTTTTTAGAATGTAATCGTTCATTCTTAGAAAGTGTGTGATTCATCGCATTTTTATTTACGTACTCAACATACGAAATTAATGCTGAGAATTATTTCTTAAGTGTTTTTTCTGAAGAAACAGTAAGCTTATGTCTACCTTTTGCTCTTCTTGATCTTATCACTCTTCTACCGTTTGCGGTAGACATTCTTTCTCTGAAACCGTGTTTATTTCTTCTTTTTCTACGAGAAGGCTGAAATGTTCTTTTCATGACGCTATGATTTAATATTTTTTGTGCTTTCCTGTGAATCCTTTCTAGCTTCACCCTAAAAAGGACTGCAAAGATAGATAGGTTTTTTTTATTTACAAATCAGTAGATTACTTTTGTTTGAATACTGAATACAAAGATACATGCAATATTCTATTTCTCGAAACTCAAGTACTTCTCAATTCATCCAAATCACCCTGAATCTGCCTTGCAGTGCAAAAGAAAAAATAAATTTACAACTTGCTGCATGGAGACCAGGAAGATATGAATTGGCGAATTATGCTCAAAAAATTCGTGGTTTTGAAGTATTCTTTAAAGAAAATAAGGTTTCATGGGAGAAAAAGACTAAAGACTTATGGCAATTTGAATCTATAGAAGAGGGGGTTTATGAAATTCACTATGAGTTTTATGCCAATCAGATGGACGCAGGTGGAACTTGGTCGGATGAAAGTCAGCTGTATCTTAATTTTGGCAATTTTATCTTAGAAATTCTAGACCGAAAAAACGATCCTATTGAAGTCACTATCGATTTTCCTAAAGATTATCTGAGCGCGACAGCCCTACCCTATTGCGGTAAAAACCGATGGTCAGCAACATCTTATCAGCATTTGATAGACAGTCCATTTTTAGCGAGTAATAATCTTCAACATTATGATTATCAGGTCTATGATTCTACATTTCATCTTTGGTTCAATGGCGAGATTCATTTTGATGTTGAGAAATTAATCAAGATTTTCACTTCATTTTCCCAATGTCAAATTGAAGCTTTTGGAGCATTTCCAGCGCAGGATTATCATTTCATTTTTCAGTTGCTCCCATACAAACATTATCATGGAGTTGAACATCAATTTTCTACTGTGATCACATTTGGGCCAGCAAAATCCTTAGCAGACCCAAGCCAAATGAAAGAATTGATCGGAGTCAGTTCACATGAATTGTATCACTTTTGGAATGTTTGTCGAATCCGTCCAAAGGGTATTTTGCCTTACGACCTATCAAAAGAAGTCTATCTCAACACAGGCGTAGTTTTAGAAGGAGTCACAACGTACATGGGTGATTTATTCCTTTTAAAATCAGGTTTTTTCAATTTACAAGAATATTGTACAGAAATCCTTAACAAGCTACTTCAAAAAGAATTTGATAGCTTTGGGTGGCAAAACCAGAGCATAACAGCGTCCAGTTTTGACCTTTGGCTTGACGGATACAAGGCTGGGATTCCAGACAAAAAAGTAAGTATTTACAATCGTGGCGCATTGATTTCGCTTTGTCTTGATTTGCTTTTGATCAAATCAGGAGCTTCTTTATCTCAAATGATGAAAGTAATGTGGCTTCAATTCGGCGAGAAAGAAATTGGCTACGAATTGGCTGATTATAAAAATATTATTTCTTCTTACATCCAAGACAAAAGTTTGATTGAGGGGTTTTTTGATAAATACATCTTCGGTAAAGATGACTTGAAACCCATCTTGATAACTCTTTTAGCAGAATTTGGAATACAGGTCGATGAAGAATTTGACGAGAACAATCCACTTTTACATCAATGTGGTGTCCGAATTCTAGAAGGAAACATCAAACAAATTCACCCAGAAAGTGATGCTTATTTTAAATTGATGATTGATGACAAAATTCTGAATATTAGAAAAACTGATTCTATAGAGTCCTTTTCAAACACAGATGAAAGCTTATCAATCAACATAGAAAGGTATGGAAGAATACTAGAGGTAGAAATTAAAAAACAAAATCTAAATGTTTTCCCTAGATTTAAGACTTCTGTCATTGAAGTAAATAAATACACTGAATTGTGGATTGGGTAGCATAAAAAAAGAGGAGGTTTTTGATAAAAACCTCCTCTTTCAATTTGAAAAACTATTGATTTTATTTAAAATCTTCCTCTGTCAAGTCTTTGTTAAACTCAACAGACACAAACTTGGTTTCAAGTGGAAATGGAATCATTGGGCTTTGGATAATCATAGTTCTTGGCACCAATACGCCATCAGTTTCTTGATAGTCAGAATAAGTGATATCGCCAGCTGCATCTGAGCTCGTTTTGATTTTCAAACTTGAACTTACACTGTAATATTCCATTGTTTTCATACCATTCGGTAAGTTCAAAACAATTGCATAAGCTTCTTCACCATCAACATCTTCTGTCCCTCTAAGCTCTAACTCTATCCCCAATTCTTCATACTTAGTTTCTGGAAACATATATGCTTGAAGAGAAATCGTGCTTAACATTTCTTCAGGTATAGGCTGAACTTGTCCCATTACAGTCATGGTACATTTACCATCAAGCAAAATGGTTTTTTGTTGAACGTTTCCCATTACAGAAGTTTGCTGCTTCATCCTTACATTTTCAGCATCTGAAATTGAAAGCATTTCAATTTTTGTTCCTTGAAATTCCGCTTCTGCCAAAAGGTAGGCATTTCGGATTTTGTCCACATTAGCTTGACCTCCAATAGCCTGAATGTAATTCGCTAGTATTGTTTTAGGATCATTTACTAATTCTGAAATTTCAGTATTAGATTGGTTTGAAATCGTCAGCGTGTTTGAAACTGCTCCTTGAGCGATTCCAAAAGCTAGAACAGGGATTAAAAGTGATTTGATTTTCATATTATTTTTAGGTTAGTTAAAAATTAAAATAGCTAGACTGAAATTCAGTCTAGCTCTGTATTATTAATTAAAGATAGTCTCTTCGATACTTGAATTGAAAACAATATTGTTTACAATAGCTTCTAAAGGAACTGGAATCATTGGAGATTTTGTAATCATTTTCATTGGATATAGAACTCCATCTATTTCCTTATAATCTTCATACGTTACTTCTCCTGATCCTTCGCTTTCAGATTTGATTTTAAGACCTGTTGCTACACTATAATAGTTAACAGTTGCTGCTCCCATTGGGTTAGACACGATCAATTTGTAAGCGTCTTCACCATCTACATCTTTTATCCCATCTACTTCAAGAGTATATCCCATGCTTTCGAAATGTATTTCAGGGAAAATGAACATGGTCATTTTTAAAGCTTCAAATTGCTCATCAGTAAGCGGCATTGAAGCACCATTTGCTTGAACTAGACCCTTTCCATCTTTTAAAGTAGTATTTGACATGACATTGCCACCCATACTTACTTTATTTGAAAATGCTTGATTTCCTTCATCATAATAGAAATCTAAACCTAATTTCATGCCTTGAATCTCTGCAGATGACTCTACAGTAGCCGTTTTGATCGCTTTCAATTTATCCTTACCACCTATAGCGCTGATATACTTATCAAGTACAACACTAGGCGTAACGTCAGCATCCATTGCAACCAATCGCTCAGGTTCACCCATGTTGGTGAATGATTTGACCTCACCAAATGCGAGCAAACTTTCTTTGACCTGCGCACCGTTTCCGACAACAGTAATGTACATGTTTTCTGGTTTTAAGAATTTCTTTGCCGCGGCGTTGACATCTTCAACTGTAAGTGCATTTAGTCTCTTTAGATAGGTGTTATAGAAATCCTTTGGCAAGCCGTAGCGCTCTGTATTAATAGCGAAATTGGCTACAGTACCTGGATTTTCTAATGAACGACCAAAAGATCCACTTAAATTAGATTTAGCAGCTGCCAATTCTTCCTGAGTAATCCCATTTTCACGCATGTTTTTGATTTCATAAATAATCTCATAAACAGCTGAATCTGTAGCTGAACCTCTGACACTCGCACCCGCAGAAAAGCTTGCTATCAATCTATCAGATCCTACACTTGCATAAGCACCATATGTGTACCCTTTGTCTTCTCTCAAGTTCATGAAAAGTCTACCAGAACCTCCACCTCCGAGTACTTGACCCACAATTCTACTCGCCAAGTAATCTTCACTAGGCAAATGATTTTGTATAGGATAAGTGATGTTGATTACTGATTGCTGTGAAGATGATCTATCTACTAAAGCAACTACATTTTCAGATGGTGTAGTAGGTAAAGCATACGTAAAACTTGGTACATCTCCTTTTTTCCAGGTAAAAAAATGTTTTTCAACCAACTTTTTTGCTTCCGCTAAACTCACATCACCGACAATTGCTAAGTAAGCAATATTTGGCTTGAAATAAGTGCTATAATACTGCTTGATATCCTCTACTGTGATGTTTTCAATGGTAGCCTCTGTCTCAACTTCTCCATAAGGATGGTCAGATCCATAGATTAATTTACCTGATAAAATACTTGAAATGGTACTTGGATCATTCTTCGCCAATGCCAAAGCAGATTTTGACTGTGTTTTCAACTTTGCAAGTTCATCTTCTGGAAACAGAGGATTGTATAATACATCCGCCATCAATTCCAAAACCTTTTCTTGGTGCTTGGTCAATGTAGAAGCAGAAAGAGAAGTAGCGGTAGCAGAGATCCCTGCTCCTAGGAAGTCTATTTCTTCGTTGAACTTATCTTTGGATCTATTTTTCGTTCCGGCGGTCATCATCTCACCGACAAATCCTAACATGCCAGCCTTATCTCCTTCAAGGATAGGGTCTCTGTCCAAGATCAAAGAATAAGTCACCCTTGGAAGCTTGTTGTTTTCGATTACAAAAACTTTCAATCCATTTTTTAAGGTAAAAGACTCAGCATCACCAAATCTAATCTCAGGTGCAGGTCCAGGCTCAGGCATTTTCGATCTATCTATCTGTGCTATTGCAGCGGTAGAAAAAACAGAAAGAATAAAGTATATAAATAATTTTTTCATGTTGATCACATTTGAGTTTTTGAACTTATTCAGTTGCATCTGTTGGCTTTGGAAGGTATTTTAATACTACTCTACTGTCTTTGTCAAGATACTTTTGAGCAACTCTTTTGACATCTTCAGCAGTCACTTTTCTGAATAAATCTAGTTGGGTATTGACATAATCAGCACTTCCATAAAACACATGGCCTTGAGCGAGTGATTGAGAAATATTTGCTACAGAACCAAAACTGTTGATGATTTGATTTTCTTTGATGTTGATCAATTTCTGTAGGTCATTTGCATCGATTCCTTCAGTTTTGACTTGATTCAATACTTCATCAATAGCAACGTTCAAATCATCCACATCAACTCCCATATTTGCAATCGCAAGAACAAGGAACATTCCTCCATCTTCCAAGTCATTTGGTAGTGCAATCGCTTGAACAGCCTTCTGACTTTTATCAACAAGTTCTTTATACATTAAAGAGCTTTTTCCAGACAACAAATATGTACTCAACAAATTCAAGGCATAAGTATCAGGATGGTCTTTTTCAGGCATCAAGTAGCCTTGAAAAATTGCTGGCAACTGAATGTTGTCATAAACTACATCCTCGATACTTTCAGTCAATTTCTGAATTTGTATGTTAGGTCTGTAAGGCTCAATGGTTCCTTTTGGAATTTCACCAAAATACGCTCTTACCAATCTCTCAGTCTCTGCATAATCTATATCACCTGCTATAGAAAGTGTTGCATTGTTCGGCTTGTAATAGGTAGCATAAAACTCCATAAACTCTTCCAATTGAGAAGCTTCCAGATGTTCTGCAGAACCGATAATTGGAGATTTGTATGGATGATTTGGATACAATCTAATTGGGATTTCCTTTTGGAAAGAGCCATAAGGTCTTTCTTCCATTACTTCCTTCATTTCTTGTTTGATTACCTCTCTTTGCGTATCCACGCCAACTTGATCAACTTTAGCTTGAAGCATTCTTTCTGATTCCAGGTAAAGCGAAAGCTCTAATTGATTAGATGGAAGAATCTCGTAATAGACTGTATAATCTTGACTCGTTCCAGCATTTAGTGTTCCACCAGCTGATTCTACAATTTCGAAAAATTTACCTCTGGGGATATTTTCTGAACCTTCAAACATCAAATGTTCAAAGAAATGAGCAAAGCCAGTTCTTTCAGGGTTTTCATTTTTTGACCCTACATGATAGAGTACAGAAGTTGCTACTATGGGTGTTGTGTTATCCTGATGTAGGATGACATGAAGCCCATTATCCAGTGTGAATTCCTTGAACTCGATTTTGTTTTGACCAAAAACCGATAGAACGAAGAATACACCGAAAAGTGATAACAAAGCGGATTTTCTCATAAATATATAGTTAATAATTAATTGATAAATTCTCTAAATACAATAACCATACTCGATAAATTGTTTGAATGGTGATAACAATTTTCAAATGTGATCAAAAACTAGTTTAAACGGACGTGAAAGTTAATTCCAACGATGCGAAAAATCAAAACATTAACTCAAATAAATACTATTTTTAAACACAGTGATCATAATCGGACAAATTAAAATAATTAAACGTTCAAAATCGTACAGTTGGCCTCACGCTTCCATTTTCTGAATAGATATACATAAACAGCGTTTGAACATCTTTCTTGATAGACCTAGGATTGACAGTATTGTTGTCAAAATGTGTGGTTTTTAAATCTAGATCAATCAAAACTTCTTTTTCATTTAAATCATAAAGTTTATATTTTGTATAGATCCAATAATCAGGATAATTCCAAAGAGGGGGTTCACCATTCATGTTGTATTCATGGTAGAGCATAGTAGCCCCCAAATTACTTAATCGAGAATATTTCCTTCTCACAATTTCCAAATCAAGCAAATACCTCACTCCCAATTCGGTAAAAAGCTTCTCCCGATTTCTTTCAGTAGTAAAATCGCTAATCCCCACTGATTTCAATTCGATTTCATGATAATCTGTGTCCCAAACTTCCCTAAATCCATAGCTTTTCAATTCCTGCGGGAGTGTTTCTAAAAAAATCCGATAATCTCTTTGGGAAAATCCTGCTGGCAAATTCACCAAAATAATTTCACTCCTATCCAGCGGTGGTAATTCTGAATTGATTTGGACTCCTTCCACCATTTGTCGAACGGGTCTACCGCAACTTTGCAATCCGATAATCAGCATTAGGACTAGCAGAACAGATTTAAAATCAAGACGCTTCATTTTTCAAGAACTTTTGATTCAAACTTAGGAAGTAATCCTTTGACTTTAATAGTGTACTCCCATACCATGAAAATAGTTCTCCGTCTACTATTTTAACTTGTGTATTAGGAAGCTCTTTTTGATAAAAAGCCACATGTTTTTCTTTATAAGGAAAAGGCTCTGAACTGAGTAATAAAAATTCTGGGTTCAAGTTTTTGAGAACTTCTAAATCTATTTTTGGATATCTTTTTTCTTGAACGAGGTTCTCAAAACCCGCAAATGCCAGCATTTCATTGATAAATGTATTCGATCCTACCGTCATGATTGGATCATTCCAAATGAGGTAGATGGCAGTTCCTTTTTTAGAAAAAGGATTTTTAAAATCAATTTTGATCTGATTGGAAATATTTTTTGACTCAGCGACTTTATTTGTCAACTCACCAATATTCTCAATCATCTCTACAGCATCTTCAATTGTAAAAATATCGCTCATCCACACTGGATACTTTTCTGCCAACTTTTCTATTCCCTCCTGATAATTTTCTTCCTTATTACCAATAATCAAATCAGGCTGTAATGCATCGATTTTGTCAAAATGAAAGTTTTTGGTTCCCCCTATAATTTGCTTTTCCTTTTTAAGCCCTTTGGGATGAATGCAAAATTTGGTAATCCCCACAAGTTCATCCCGTAAGCCTAGATCCACCAATAACTCAGTCTGCGAAGGCACCAAAGAAATAATCCTCTTCGGATACTCGGTGACAGTCACTTTTCTGTTGAGTTGGTCGGTGTGGGTTGGCATCTTGAAATTGGAAGATTGAAAGATTGGAAAATTGGGGATTAGTTGATTGAGCGACTAGGCATTAGTTGATTGAGTGACTAGTCAACTCGTTTAACAGATAACCTAATCACTATTCAACTGATAACTTAATAACTCAATTAACTAATCCCCAAATAAACTATACGACATATCTAAAATCAAACTTTGGATCGAAGTCTTCTAGGAATCCTTTGATCAATTGAATGACTTGTTGAATATCTTCTTTGCTGGCAGTTTCCACCGTTGTGTGCATATATTTCAATGGCAGTGAAATCAATGCTGATGGTACTCCCTCGTTAGAATAAGCAAATGCATCGGTGTCTGTCCCGGTAGCTCTTGAAGCTGCGGAACGTTGGAAATTGATTTCTCTTTTCCTTGCTGAATCAATGATCAGATCCAATAATTTTTTGTGAACAGATGCTCCATAAGTTAAAACAGGACCCTTTCCTGCAACCAAATCTCCTGAAGTGATTTTGTTGTACATAGGCGCCGTAGTATCATGACACACATCAGTGATGATCGCTACTTGAGGTTTGATCCTCGCAGCAATCATAGATGCACCTCGAAGACCTATCTCTTCCTGTACAGCATTTACAATATATAATCCGAAAGGTAATTTGACTTTTGATTCATGAAGTAACCTTGCTACTTCAGCAATCATAAACCCTCCTACTCTATTATCCAAAGCTCTTCCGCTGTAGAATTTATCATTCAATTCTGTCAATTCATCCTGAAATGTGATCACACAGCCCACATGAATCCCCATTTTTTCAACTTCCTCTTTGGTCCTCGCTCCGACATCGATAAAGATATTGTCCAATGTTGGTGCATCTTCTTTCCCATCTTTTCTCACATGGATCGCAGGCCAACCAAATACTCCTGGAATGACTTTTTCATCTGTGTGAATGTTGACACGCATAGATGGGGCGATCATGTGATCAGAACCACCATTTCTTCTGACATAAATGTAGCCTTCTGGAGTAATGAAATTGACAAACCAGCTGATTTCATCTGCATGGGCTTCAATTACTACTTTGAATTCAGCATCAGGATTAATCACCCCTACTGCCGTTCCGTAATTGTCTGTAAAATGCGTATCCACAAAAGGCTTGATATAATCTAGCCAAACTTGCTGACCCGACGCTTCAAAACCTGTTGGACTCGCTGTATTGAGGTATTTGTAAATGAATATTTCTGATTTTGACATGATTTTAATTTTTAAAATGTCAACAGTCGACGGTCGACTGTCAACTGAAGACCAATTTCACTATTTAAATTGTTCTATTTAATGGCCCATTTGGATAAATAAATTTCATTAAAGATTACGTGTTTTAATACAAGTAGCCACTTAAAGTGATTAATCATTTTATTTGCAGGTACTGAGGACTGTCGACAGTTGGCAATTATCCGTATGATTAAATTATTAATTTCACGGATTTGTGCCATGCGGATAATTTTATTTTAACGAGTTCTTCAATGCTTGTATTTTTTTAATCAACTCTTCATATTGATTGTAAAGGCTTTCAAAATTACTTTCTGAAATTATTTTTCTTTTTCTTCCTAAATGCAAACACGAAACAACTTCTATAGCCGACCGAATCCCGTAATTTAAAAACCGTTTAAAATCTGGATTTGTTTGTCCTGTTGATCCTTCTGCTATATTCAATGCAACTGAATCAGCAGCTCTTTGAATCTGTGATGCAAGGATAAATTTTTCATGATTTGGAAAATCATCAATTAACAAACTCACCTGATAGGAAAGCTCTATTGCAATTTGCCATACTGTCAACTTTTCAAACTTGAACCCCATGAAACAACTATTTTAAACAAGTATTACTTTCAAAAACAATTACAACGTATATCACGAAGCGGTACCGAAACTGTTGTCTGCCGACAGTTGACTGTTGACTATAAAGGGATATTCCCATGCTTTTTCCTTGGGAGCTTATCCACCTTGTTTTCTAGCATTTTGAATCCGCGGATGAGTTTGTCTCTGGTTTCTGATGGGATGATGACTTCATCTATAAATCCTCTGTGAGCTGCTCTGTATGGATTTGCGAATTTGGCTGTGTAATCGTCTATTTTCTCTTGAAGCTTTTCTTCAGGATTTTCTGCATCTGCAATTTCTCTTTTGAAAATAATTTCCGCTGCTCCTTTTGCTCCCATCACCGCAATCTCAGCTGTTGGCCAAGCAAAATTCAAATCTGCACCGATATGCTTGGAGTTCATCACATCATAAGCGCCACCATAGGCTTTACGTGTAATCACTGTAATTCTCGGAACTGTCGCTTCAGAGAATGCATAGAGTAACTTCGCTCCGTTGGTAATAATTCCATTCCACTCCTGATCTGTTCCGGGCAAAAACCCTGGTACGTCCACTAACACCAATAAAGGAACATTGAATGAGTCACAAAATCTAACAAATCTCGCAGCTTTGATTGAGGCATCATTATCCAAAACACCCGCCATAGACTGAGGCTGATTGCCCACTATTCCGATACTTCGCCCAGCTAATCTTGCGAAACCGACCACGATATTATCAGCGAAATTTTTATGAACCTCTAAAAATGAATTTTCATCCACTATTCCATCAACGACTTCCCTGATATCATAAGGATGATTGGCATTATCAGGAATAATCTCATCCAAGACTGGTCTTGATTCGTCTTCTTTCAATTCATACGCATAGACAGGCGCTTCATCTTCACAGTTTTGAGGAATGTAACTCAGGAGTTGTTTGAGGTGATTGATACATTCCAGTTCGTTGGCACAAGAGAAATGGGTAACACCACTTTTTGCACTGTGCGTACTTGCACCGCCTAGCTCTTCGGCGGTAACGGTTTCTTGAGTCACTGTTTTGACCACATTTGGTCCTGTGACAAACATGTATGAAGTGTTCTCAACCATCAAAATAAAGTCTGTGATGGCCGGTGAATACACTGCTCCTCCGGCAGATGGACCCATAATTGCTGACAATTGAGGAACTACGCCTGAAGCTAAAGTATTTCTGTAAAAAATATCTGCGTATCCACCAAGTGATACAACACCCTCTTGAATTCTCGCACCACCAGAATCATTCAATCCGATGATAGGAGCGCCATTTTTCATGGCCATATCCATCACTTTACAAATTTTCTCCGCATGGGTTTCAGAAAGTGATCCTCCAAAAACAGTGAAATCCTGAGAATATACATAAGTCAAGCGGCCATTGATTTCACCATAACCTGTGACCACGCCATCTCCTAAATAATGCTCTTTGTCCAAACCAAAATCCTTGGCTCTATGCATGACGAACTTATCAATCTCTTGAAAAGAGCCTTCATCCATCAATAAATGAATTCTTTCTCGTGCGGTGAGTTTACCTTTTTTATGTTGTGCAGCAATCCTAGCTTCTCCTCCACCTAAAAGTGCTTCTTCGTTTTTCTTCTTGAGTAAATCTATTTTATCCTTATTGGTAGGTTGTGTGTAAACACCTTTAGTTTCGCTATCCATGTGAGTTTAAAGTTAATTTGGTTGTTTCAAATATACGGAGCACAACATTAGTGCAAAAACATTTCTGAAATTAGGTTAAATAAAATCAAAGTTAACATCCTGTTATTTTTTGTGTTTCCTTGAATAATGTCTTTATAAAAGCGCTGAATTCCTTCGCTTTTAAATAAAACTTCTATATTCGCACAAATTAATTTTGACTGGTATGATCCCAAGGAAAGCAGCGATTATTGACATGGGCACCAATACATTTCATTTGTTATTGGTGGAATTGAACGCAGGAAATTTTACCACGATCTACAAGGAAAAAGTTGCTGTCAAAGTAGGACAAGGCGGAATTAGTAAAAACACCATCACTGAGGATGCAAAGAAAAGGGCTTTTCATACACTGCAGCATTTTAGAAATTATATCGATGGAGAGGGAATTGTAGAAGTCTTTGCTTTTGCTACGAGTGCAGTTAGAAATGCGGATAATGGGAGTGATTTTGTCCAAGAAATTAAAGAGAAATTCAACATCAGTGTAAATGTGATCAATGGATCTCAAGAAGCGCAGCTGATTTATGAAGGAATAAGGTTCAGTGGCTCGTTGAACGATGAAAATCATTTGATGATGGACATTGGAGGTGGATCGGTTGAATTTATAATTGGAAATAACCACGAAGCACTTTGGAAACAAAGTTTTGAGATCGGCGGTCAGCGCTTGTTGGATCTTTTTCATTACCATGACCCGATTCTTGAAGAGGAAAAAGATAATCTCACGCAATTTTTAGAAGAGAAACTCCCTGACCTAATCGCTGCACTGAACATTTACTCCCCAAGCAAACTTGTGGGTGCTTCTGGTACATTTGACACGCTGAGTGACATGTATTATGCTTCCCATGATTTGAAAAAAGGAAAATCCGAACAAACTTTCCTACTTCCTAGAGCTGGATTCGAAGTGATTGCTGAGCAATTGCTCACCTTGAACAAAGCCGAAAGACTCAAAATACCAGGAATGATTCCCATGCGTGTAGACATGATTGTCGTGGCTTCTTGTTTGATTTCTTACATTCTCAAATATATCAACACAGATATGCTTATCTGCTCCAGCTTTGCTTTGAAAGAAGGCGTTATTTCCCAATTGATTGGAAATAATTCCTTAGCAGATGCATCAATAAATTAGATCAAATTACTATCAGTTAGTAATCATTTACTATGAAAACATTCAGTTACAAAGAACTTTTTTCATTCACCAAAAATATGCTTCTCAAGATCGGATGTCCAGATCGAGATGCGGAATTAGGAGCCAAGGTTTTGCTTTCTGCTGATTTGAGAGGGGTAGATTCGCATGGAGTTGCTAGACTTTCGGGCTATGTGAGACTTTGGGAAAAAGGAAGGATCAATGCTAAACCGAATGTTCACGTCAGTTATGAAACTCCCAGTACCGCTGTAGTAGATGGAGATGGAGGACTTGGTCTTGTAGTTGCGCCTTTTGCGATGCAGGTAGCGATTGAAAAAGCAAAAACTGTCGGTACGGGCTGGGTATCTGTCAAAAATTCCAACCATTATGGAATCGCAGGATATCATGCTATGATGGCCTTAGAACATGATATGATTGGAATTTCACTGACGAATGCCAGCCCACTCGTAAGTCCGACATTTTCCAAAGAAAGAATGCTTGGTACCAATCCGATTTCTGTTGCCATCCCGGCGAAAAACCAACCTCCATTTGTAGCAGATATGGCCACCACCACTGCCGCCAATGGTAAATTGGAGATTTTGCAACGCAAAGAAATGGATGCTCCCTTAGGCTGGGTTCAGGATGCTGATGGCATACAAACCACAGATGCCAATGGTGTGAAAAAAGGCGGTGCACTCTTGCCACTTGGTGGTGACAGGGAACATGGTTCGCACAAAGGATATATTTTGGGATCGATCGTGGATATCTTTTCAGCTGTTCTTTCAGGAGCAAATTATGGCCCTTGGGCACCTCCATTCGTGGCTTTTTTAGAACCTGATCCCAATCCAGTTGGAAAAGGGTTAGGGCATTTTTTCGGAGCGATGCGCGTGAATGCATTTAGACCTGCCGATGAATTCAAAACTCATATGGACAATTGGATCTCCAGATTCAGAGCAGCAAAGCCGATTGAGGGACATGATAAAGTCTTGATCCCTGGAGACCCAGAACGGGAACTGGAAACAGAAAGAATGTCAAACGGGATTCCTTTGATCAAACCTGTTGAAGATGATTTGAGAGCTTTGGGGATTAAGTTTGGGGTAGAATTGTAATTAAAATTTCTATTCCCCAACACAAATTGCACTGATTCAAATTTTTTCGTCTTGAAAAAGTACAATATTGGAATAATTATATGTTTTCTTGGTTTTTCGCCAAAAGTCGACGAATGGTCGGCACGGGACACGGACGGGAGGAAGACGGGGGAAAATAAGATATTTTTAGAAATTAATATGATTATTTTATAATAAATTGTATTATTTTAATATGGATAAATTGAGGGAATCTCACGGAAATTGATGTAAATTCTCGGGATTATTACCTCAGATGAACTCAAATGAACTCGGTTGATTAAAGATAATTTCTTTCCTCGCTGAATGGATTTAAAGTTACAAAGTCGTATTGAGTAATAATTATCTTTTAATTATTTCAAACTACATTTCGGTCCAACTTTAAGGACGATGACCTTGAGTTGTGAGAGCAAATAATGAAGGACATTTGAATTCTTTGCCTTACTTTTTTCATTGATAAAAAAGTAACAAAAAATCTAGGCCTGTGTTGATGCTTTTAAATTGGGATTGCGGATGTTTTGAATATTACATTTCTTGACCCAATTTAATTTTAAGCCACTTGCTTCAACCTAAAAATGAGTGGATCTCGCTGCAAGCCGCGAGCTAACTCATTTTTTTAACGGTTTAATCAATTATCTTAAAACTACCAAGGGCCGTCCTTAAAGATACCAGGAGTTATGAAAAGGCGGAAGAAAAAAGGTACTGCTAAAAGTATTTGAGGTTTTACCTTTATGTAAACCAATTCCCCTTCCGAAGTCGTCATCGAGGACTAGACAGCAATCGAACAGCTCAGGATTATCCAGCAGCTGGAGGACGAGGACAGACAGACCACCTTCAAGCTGATTGACAAGATGCTCACCTACAAAAAAAACTTCCAGAAAAATGTCGCTGCGCTAAGCAAAAATCCGGACTTATCGGTTTTTTTTTAATAAATAGCTCTAACTTTTAGGATGTCAACCATATAATCAGCTCCCTTATGAACATTATAAATCCTACTGTCATTAATGAATAGATAGTCACATTTCTTTTAATCTTATATTCAGAATTAAACTTATGAATACCTACTTTATCTCTCCGGATGATCCGAAAGTAGAGATATACACCCAATATGAAAATTAATAAACCTATAAAAATCATCATCATATTTTAACTCTACGAATTAAGCCAATCCTCAAAACACCAATCGGAACATTTAAAATGAATATACTAAAACTTGACTATTTAAATTTAATAAAACATGAAATAAAACCCCTCCAATCAATAAAGCATACACAAACCATCTATTTCTATATTTCCAAATTGCATTAAATTTATTAATAGCTACCTTAACTTTTCGGATTTCTTTGTTATACAAATACATTCCTAAAATAAACATTACCAAGCCTAATATTACTTTCATTTGTAATTATTTTTTTTGGTCGGAATACATCTACGATATTTACTGATGTGTCAAAACAAGTTTTAAAAAAACTTGACCTATCGTATTCATTTGCAAATAATTACCTAATACCATGATTTACAACCTCAGTAACTTTGTCAAATTGGCAATTGGATACTTTATGTTTTTCAAACAGATCTTTTACTTCTTCTAAAACAAACATGTAAAATGTCCCATCTGGATAGAAGAAATGGCTGCCATTCCATGTAGATACATCAAAATATAAACCTACATTAGCCTCGTAGGGATCTCCCCATGAAACAATAGGCGGCATTATTTTCTTGATGCTTTTTTCGTTAATAATGGAGCCTACCTTTGACACAATTGACAGGAGTTGGTAGCCATTAACATTTTCGTTTTTTCTATTTTTAAGAGTAATGGGCCTTAAACTAAAACCTTTAAATTTTGCTTCTTTTAGTATAATTTGTACTTTTTCTGAGACCAAATAAATACCCGGATAACCTGTTGGAACTATATCGTAAAATTGACTCCCTTGCAACCAATTGAACATAATCTCATCATCCTTACTTTCAGATGAAAACAAATAATCCTCTTCTATATCTTTATTAAGTATTTGAGCTCTAAAACTATTTCTTTTATCTGAATCTGAAAACAAGAATACTTTATTTAAATCTAACATGTTTTAATAAATCTTAAATTGTTCAAATATTTTCTGCCCAAAATTAAATACATCTTGTTCGGTTCTGGGATTTGATTTAAAGAATTGCTGCCATGAAGCGTTATTTCACCTTTGGCTTTAATTTAGGTTTTATGCGATGACTTGGTGTGGTTTCCTAAACACCCTCCTAATCCAACCAAATTATAATTGGAAAATACAAGACTATCATCACCCATAATCCACTTCAATTATACCTATAATTCATGAGTAGTTTATTGAACTAGAATAAAAATAGTCATCAGGTTTCTCAACAATTCCAGATCTCACTGGATTCTCATAAATATAATTCATTCTACTTTCGATCATTTGTTTTCTTTTGATCAGTTTTAGATTTGAACAACCTGTCATAAAGACCATATATCTGAGTCCTATTCTTCCTGTAAATTTTCACTTCATTTGGAATTTCAGACCATCCTTTCCTTGGAGGATTTATATTTAAAGAATCTGGTATAGGATAGTAAAGAAGAATTCTTGAGTTTTTTGGGTTTTTTTCTTCAAACTCAACTATAAATGAATCGCCAATTTTGGCACTGTAATCCCCTTTTCCAAATCCTGAATTAAAGAGTTTGGCTGAATAAATGAACTCATACTCAACATTTCTATCTGCTTTAAACCCTGTTGTTATATTTGTTACAATTCCTATTGTATAGTTTTTAGGTATCCTATTATAATTATATTCCCAAGCAAAATACAATATGTAGCAAGCCAAAAGGATTAATACAGCTTTTTTTCTATCACTCATCTTTGATAACTGATTTTATCCCTGTTCCAAAAGTTATTCTTAAAGGTTGATTAACGTGATTAACACGCCAATACAGGCAATCTAGCAGATTTCTTTTAATCTTCAAATTTGAGTTAATAGAACGATTCTCCTTTTTTAAAGTATCCTTATACAGACTCAATTCTTTTGTATATTGAAGTCCTCAAACCTTATTATTTTTAAACCTATGGAAAACCAACAACAAGGGAGAAGATCTTTTATCAAGAAATCCGCGGCAGCATTGGCTTTGATGGGATTAGGGTTGCCGAGTTTTGGACATATTCAAAATAAGCAAACCCTGAAAGTAGCGCTGATTGGTTGCGGTTGGTATGGGAAAATGGATCTTTGGCGCTTGATTCAGATTGCTAATGTGGAAGTGGTCGCACTTTGCGATGTAGATCAAAATCATCTTGCTGAAGCAAATACACTTTTAAAAAATAGATTTTCCGGACACACTCCAAGCCTCTACAAGGACTATCGGGATCTTCTCAAATCCCATCAATTAGACATCACCATCATTGGTACGCCAGATCATTGGCATGCATTGCAGGCTATAGCGGCCATGAAGTCGGGATCGCATATTTACCTGCAAAAACCCATTTCTGTAGATGTTATCGAAGGCGAAGCCGTGGTCGCTGCCGCAAAAAAGTATAATAAAATTGTCCAAGTTGGACTTCAGCGACGAAGTACTCCCCACTTGATCGATGCAAAACAAAGGATCATTGATACTGGTGTTTTGGGAAAAATCTCTCAAATTGAAATTTGTAGCTACTACCACATGCGCTACAATGAAAATCCTCCTTTACAGGAAATCCCAAGTTTTTTTGATTATGATTTATGGACTGGACCTGCATCCTTACGCCCTTTTGATGGACTGCCGCACAAAAGAAAGTGGAGATCTTTCATGGAATATGGCAATGGTATCACAGGTGATATGTGCGTACACATGCTGGATTGTGTGAGGTGGATGCTTGACTTAGGTTGGCCGCTAAAAATCTCCGCAATCGGTGGGATTTTCGTGCAAAAAGAAGGGAAATCAAATATTGCGGATACACAGACTGCCATATTTGAGTATGAAGAATTAAATATAGTTTGGCAGCATCGTACTTGGGGCAATCCTGAAGACCCAGAATACCCTTGGGCATTTAAGATTTTCGGAGAAAATGGCTATCTGGCAGGAAGTCCTTTTCAAGCTGATTTCGTTCCCTTGGATAAAGACCAAGAAAAAATGCATTGGGATGCAGTGTACGAAAAAGAAGCATTTCCAGAAGACGTAGATGAAAAAGACATTGAACTCCATGCCGTACCAGCAACAAGGAAGCATTTCAAGAATCTTGTTGACGCTATAAAATCAAATACTGATCCAGTTGCAAATGTAATGGAGGGCCATATTTCTACAGCTTGCTGCATTTTGGCAAACATGTCTATGGAGCTTGGAAGGCCTTTAAGTTACGACCCAAAAACAATGACAATCCCTTCTGACAGTGAAGCTTCTGCATTGCTTAGAAGACCATACAGGAAGCCTTGGATTCATCCTGAACCAGACGACATCTAATTTTTTTTAATCACCATTGTAGCATTTTTATACTTCGGTCCGTCATAATAGAGAAATGTCGCTAAAGAAATTTCTAAACCAACTATTATGATTACTACAATGAAGATGAAGCACAACATGAAAACTGTAGCCATGCTACTTCTCCTCACCTTAGGTTTTGGCCTAGCAGGATGTTTGGATGACAATGAAAGCACCCCAATTCCTCCGGCCGCATTTATTTCTATTTATCATGGTTCGCCCGATGCTCCGAATTTAGATGTTTTCGCCAACAGCAATCGTGTCACCACAAATCCCTTTCGCTACGCGGAAACGCTCCCTTATAGCAGGTATTATCTGGGAGAGCGTACATTTAAATTCTCTCCTTATAATTCCGTGACTTCACTCCTAGAGAAGACTTTTACCATTGAAGAAGATGTGGTTTATTCTATGTTTTTCACAGGTATGGAAGGTGATTTAGACGCTATTCTTCTGACTGATGAATGGGCTACGCCAAATCAGGCGAGTGCACAGTTGAGGTTCGTCCATCTTTCTCCTGATGCCGGATTAATAGAAGTTCAAGTAGAAGAAGGAGATTCTCCATTTGTGGACAATTCTGATTTTAAAACTCACTCCAATTTTGAAGATCTTGATGCAGGAACTTACAATATCAGAGTTGTGTCGAAAGTATCCGGCGAAACTTTAGTCACTGCAAACAATGTAGAATTGAGGGGAAACAGAGTCTACACTTTGGTACTTCGAGGACTACAGGAAGAAGGGACTGAAGTTGAAAAAAGGCTGAATTTGCAGTTGATTACCAACTTTATCAATTTTTAAAGTTTATTATCCGCAATTATATCAGTATACGATTTTTATAGTAAAATCTTCCGGATAAGTCAACAGTCGACTGTCGACGGACAACAGATGATTAAAATATAATGAGTTCATTATTTCAAGTGGCTACTAGTATAAAAGCGGATATACATATAATTAAACTTGTTTATCCTAAAGGGTATTCGTAGGTAATTAAAAACCTTTTAAATATTATAATCGGATTATAACGACTTAAAATAAACAAATCAGTTAACATAAATCATCAGTCGACTATGGACTGTTGGCTGTCGACAATTTGAGTTACGCTGCAATATTTAAAAGTATTATTGAGGATAATCAAATTAACTGTTTTTCAGGGTGATCCCGGGATATTTTATATCTCGGGATATTTTTTTTAGCCGAATAAGTCCGAACTCAGATATCTATCACCTCTGTCACAAGTGATGCATACGATCACTCCTTTATCGATTTCTGAGGCTATTTTCATGGCAGCAAATAGCGCCCCTCCACTGCTCATCCCTGCCAAAACCCCTTCTTCTTTTGCAAGTCTTCTTGTCATGATACTTGCCTCTTCTTCGCTAACATCGATGGTTCTATCCACTCTTTTTGGATCAAATATCTTTGGCAAAAACTCAGGTGACCACCTTCTGATCCCGGGAATACTCGACCCATCTGTCGGTTGGGTTCCTACAATCTGAATTGCTTTATTCTTTTCCTTGAGATATTTTGACACCCCCATGATGGTTCCTGTCGTTCCCATAGCAGACACGAAATGTGTCACATTCCCATCCGTATCTTTCCAAATTTCCGGACCTGTACTTTTGTAATGGGACAGATAATTATCCTCGTTAGCAAATTGATTCAGCATAAAATAACCTTCTTCATTAGCCATTTTCTCTGCCAATGTTCTGGAATACTCGATCGTCTTTGCCGCAGGTGTTAAAATCACTTTTGCTCCATAGGCTTCCATAGACAATACTCGCTCTTTGGTGGAATTATCTGGCATAATCAAGGTCATACTTACTCCAAGTAGATTGGCAACCATTGCCAAAGCTATTCCAGTATTCCCACTTGTAGCCTCCACCAACTTATCACCTCTTTTGATATCCCCACGTTCTAGAGCAGATTTGATCATGTTGTAAGCAGCTCTGTCCTTGACGCTGCCCGCAGGGTTTTGCCCCTCTAGTTTACAAAAAATCTTCACATTGGGATTTATCGGAATTGACTTCAATTCCACCAAAGGCGTATTCCCAATCAATTCTAGTAATTTCATATCTGACGTGATTATTAGTCTTTAAATTAGCTTAAAAAAAAAACTTCTATCTACTCGATGTCATTCTTGAAGATGTACATGTCTGTTGTTTCGGAAGATGCATCGTACATCTTGGCTTGATAATAAATCTTGCTCTTTGGGAGTACTGACCTAGTCAACCATACATTTCCACCAATCACGGACCCTTCACCGATCACAGTTTTACCTCCCAAAATAGTCGCCCCTGCATAAATGACTACATTGTCTTCGATGGTAGGATGTCTTTTGGTATCCGCATCTTCTTTGTGCACACTCAAGGCTCCCAAAGTCACACCTTGGTACAATTTCACATGATTGCCAATCACAGTTGTCTCTCCGATCACCAATCCTGTTCCATGATCAATGCAAAAGTGATGACCAATTTTAGCTCCCGGATGTATATCAATTCCTGTCTTGCTATGTGCAAATTCGGTGATGATTCGAGGAATCATTCTGATCCCGAGCAGGGTCATTTGATGTGAAATCCTGTAGGCAGCTATCGCATAAAACCCTGGATAGCATCTTAATATCTCAGCTCTTGATTTTGAAGCTGGATCTCCTGCAAACATGGCATCTACGTCTTGGTGAATCGCATCAAATACACCTGATAGACTCTCAAAAAACTGATCACTCAACTCCCTTCCATCACCCTGATGTAGGTGTTTATTTCTGACCAAAATATCGGAAAACTGCGCATTCAAAGCCTCCAAACTTTCTCTCACCTCCTGCTTTTCTTTGATAATATTCAAAGCATACTCTGGAAAAAGTAAGCCCAAAAGACTTTCAAAAAACGTTTGTATCAATTTGGGAGAGGGGCACTCAGGGCAATCTTTGTGAGATTTATATATTTTGTCGACTAAATTTTCCATGTTCTATTGTGATTACGAATCAAAGAACAAAACCTACTCGAATTACATAAGGTTCATTATAGGGTGATCTAAAATTATCATGTAGTAGGTTGTATAAAAATGTAAAATTCGCTCCTCCTCTAGCGCCAAAAGGAGTAAAATAGCCTGCACCCAAAAATAACGAAGGAACCCACTCTCGATTGTACTCATTTGATCTTCTATCAAACAAGTCAAAGTTCAGCATCTCATATTCTGTATGAGCAAAAACATTCGGCAGGACGTTATATCTCAGAAACGTCCGTCCACCATATAAACTTCGATTTCCTGTACCTGCGCCTACAAATCTTCTGTCGTCAAAGTATTGATAAGTCGCTCCAACACCACCTGAAAACCGATCTGTAATCATCGCCCCCACTAGAGGTGAAACATCAATCAATGTGATTGTACCAAATTGCATGGCGAAGTTACCACCGTAATATAACCTATCCTTGAGCGGTGGATTACTTTCTGTATCTATCTCTCGTTGAGCTTGAGCGACAGTAGCTAAAGAAAAAAATAGGATTGTAAGGACTACAAAATTGAAATATTTTTTATTCAGGAATGATAACATAGAGGTCTTCTGTTTTCTTTTTCATTAAGTACCTTTCACGAGCAAACTTCTCCAGAAGTTCATAATTGCTCATCAATTCCTCTCTGTCTTGTTTGATTTTGGCTTTTCTTTCGAGAAGATATTCTTTTTGATTTTCAAGTTCTCTGACCTTTGTGCTCAATTTGAATTGTGAAAAAATATCATTTGAATCAATGAAAATCATCCATAAGACAAAAAGTGCGGTAAAAACGAAATAGAAATTCTTGGTGTATTTGAGATATTTACCCATGATTATTGTGCTAGATTCAAAACAAATATAGAAAAATCAATTGCATTGGGAAATTGATTTTTAATGAAACTTTTCAGCTTACGTAAATTTCCAAACGAAATTTTCTCCAATTATCACTTAATGAATGGTTTTATGGTTTTGTTACTCTAGTTCCTGTAGCCTTTTTATATATTGTGGTGAGAAATCTATAACAAACTATGCATAAAAATTTACGTCAACTCAGCATACTGACTGCAGTCTTCCTTTTCGAAGCTGGCATCATCAGTACAAATGCCCAGCAAATCAAGCCAAGCAGCTCCAAAGAGATGCAAGAGGCTTTCCAGAAACATCAAGAGATGTTTGCAAATACCCCTTTCAAAAACTACCCTTTACGGAATATTGGCCCAACAAATATGTCTGGTCGAGTGACGGATATAGAGGTAAGTTCTGATTTTAAAACTTATTATATCGCTGCTGCTTCAGGTGGTGTATGGAAAACAAGCGATAATGGGCAAACTTTCGATCCTATTTTTGATCATCAAGGAGCTTTAGGCATGGGTGATATGGCCCTTGCCCCTTCAGATGACAATATCATTTGGGTAGGTACAGGCGAAAACAACTCAAGTAGATCTACTTATGCTGGCAATGGTGTATATAAATCTACTGATGCAGGAAAGACGTGGGAGTTTATAGGATTTCCACATTCACAGCATATTGGTCAGATTCAAATCCACCCGAGCAATCCAAATATCGTTTGGGTAGGTGTGATGGGTTCTTTATACAGTAAAAATCAAGAAAGAGGACTTTACAAAACTACTGACGGAGGAAAAACGTGGAAAAGAACACTTTTCGTAGATGACAACACCGGTGTGATTGATATCAAAGTTCAGCCAGGAAACCCGAATGTAATCTTAGCGGCAACTTGGGAGAGAATGAGACAAGCGCATGATTTTATCGGAAATGGTAAAGGTTCGGCAATCTGGAGATCAGAAGATGGCGGGGACACTTGGAGTAAGTCAATGGCTGGATTCCCACAAGACGAATTTGTAGGGAGAATTGGATATGACTTTAGCTTAAGCAATCCTAACATTGTCTACGCACTACATGATTATCAAAAAACAGAGGAAACAGAAAGAAGACCAAACAACAATTCTAATTCTGATGCACTGACTTTCGAAAAGTTCGAAAGTATGTCAGCGACTGATGTCATGGCGTTAGAAGATGATGCTTTGAATCAGTTTTTGAGAAGAAATAGATTTGCTTCAAAATATGATGCCAAGTCGGTTAAGAAATTAATTGAAAATAAGAAAATCACTCCAACAGATATCGCTACTTATAGCAGTGGTGGCGTAGATGCTAACTCAGCGATTATTAATTCATCAGTGATCGGCGCAGAAGTTTATAGGTCTGAAGATGCTGGAAAGTCTTGGAAAAAAGTCAATGAAACCGCCTTGGGAAGGGTATATAATAGCTATGGTTATTATTTTGGGGAAGTAAGAACAAGCACCCAAGACCCCGATGAATTATTTATCCTTGGTGTACCTTTGATGGTATCTAGAGATGGAGGTAAAACTTTTGCGAATACGGATTCAGTAGGGAATGTTCACTCTGATCATCAATCAATGTGGATCAATCCAAAAGATTCTAAACATATTCTATTAGGAACTGACGGTGGATTATACGTTTCTTATGGAAATGGTGAACGATGGACACACCTCAATGATCAATTGACAATCTCTCAATTCTACTCTATCATGGTAGATGAAGCGACGCCTTACAATGTCTATGGCGGTATGCAAGACAATGGTGTTTGGTATGGCAAATCTACTGGTAGGCCTGCTGAAAGATGGAATTCACTATTTGGTGGAGACGGAATGGTCGTAGCCGTGGACACAAGGTCTAATGATATTGTTTACACAGGTTCACAGTTTGGTAACTACTATAGAATCAATACTTCAACCAATGAAAGAAAGTATGTTACCCCTGGCCACGATATTGGGAATAAGCCAAACAGATGGAATTGGAGAACTCCAGCTACCTTGAGTAAGCATAACCAAGATATCTTTTACATGGGTTCTCAGTATGTTTATAGAAGTTTGGATAGAGGTGATACATGGGAAACAATCTCTCCAGATTTGACCAAAGGCACAAAAGAGGGCAATGTCCCATTTGCTACGCTAACTGTTGTTGAAGAGTCTCCTTTAGAGTTTGGAACCTTATATGCAGGAACAGATGATGGAAATATCTGGAGCACCCGTGATCATGGGAAATCTTGGATCAACATTAGCAAAGGTCTACCACAAAATCGCTGGGTAAGTAGTGTCACACCTTCTCAGCACGTAGAAGGACTTGTGTATGTTACTTTGACAGGGTATAGAAATGATGAGTTCACACCTCACATTTACAAAAGCACCAATTACGGTAGTACCTGGACAGCTATCATAGGTAATCTCCCACTCGAGGCGATGAACATCATCAGAGAAGATCATCATTACCCTGAGATTCTTTACATTGGTTCAGATCATGGATTGTACATCACTTTGGATGGTGGAAAAAGTTATGACCTAGTCCAAGGAAACATCCCAAATGTCTCGATTTATGATATGGCTATTCAGAAAAAAGAAAATGACCTTGTCATTGGATCACATGGTAGAAGTGTTTACATCATGGATTTGAATCCTTTGTATGAAATGGTCAAAAATAAGGAAGCTAGCTTAAGCATCTTGAGCGCTTCAGATGGGCAAATGTTCCAAAGAAGGGGCACACCAAGCATGAACGCGCTTTTCTACGTTTCAAATTCAGGGGAAGTGACGATCAACATTAAAAATAATAAGGATGAAATCGTCAAAACTTGGAAAGAAAGCTTTGGAAAAGGGTTCAATCAGGTGATTTGGGATTTGAAACCAGAATCAGGAAATGCTTCTCGAGGAAAATACAAAATAGAATTGAGTAGCAACGGACAATCAAGTATAAAGGAATTTGAAGTCAAATAATATGATTATCCGCAATGAGACTAGCATGAGATTTTATCATGAATAATCTTGCAGATAATTGTTATTAGTACATCAATTGCCTTTAAGTACACCATTTTGTATGGCTACTTGTGTGAGAGCAGATATACTTATCAAATAAAACAGGGGATCGAAAATCGATCCCCTGTTTTTATCTTACGAATCTCCATTCTGATCCATCGCCAAAAAGTTCGTAACCTTCTTCACTGAAGGTCTTGAGTTGCTCAGGGTCGTTGATTCTATTTTTGATAATATAGTCGGTCATCAAGCCTCTAGCTTGCTTGGCGAAGATTCCGATAATCTGATATTTGCCGTTTTTGTATTCTTGAAAAACAGGAGAGACAACCTTAGATTTCAACGCACTTTGATCAACAGCTTTGAAATATTCTTGAGAAGCAAGGTTTACTATCGGCTCACCTTTGGCTACTTCATTAATTGCTTTGGCTATTCTCGAACTCCAAAATTCGTAGAGATTTTTTCCTTTATTATTTTCAAGTTTGATCCCCATTTCTAATCGGTAGGGTTGAATCAAATCCAATGGCTTCAAAAGTCCATAAAGTCCAGATAAAATCCTCAAATGCTCTTGTGCAAACTCAAAATCTTCTTTTGAGTAATTATCCACATCCATCTTAGTATAAACATCGCCTTTGAATGCCAACATCGCTTGCTTTGCATTATTAGGATCAAAGGTTTTTTTAAATTCCTTGTACCTTTTCTCATTTAATGAAGCAATGTTTTCGCTTACTCCCATTAGCTTGCGGATATCATCAGAGCTCTTTTTCTTCATGATGGAAACCAACTCAAAAGTTTCCTTTTGAAAGTCAGGAGTAGTGAAAATATCCACATCAGTACTCGTCAAGTCAAGTGTTTTTGCAGGTGATATTAAGGTTATCATATTATTTCAATTATTCAATTACTACTATCGCCTCTCTGAGGGTTTTGGTTATGTTTTGATTATTACTTCTAAACCTCACTACGACCGGATATGTTCCAATCGGCACCATTTGACCATTGACTGTCCCATCCCAAGGGCAATATCCTTCAGTGACATCTCTTGGCAAATTCACCTCTTCACAATAAAAAATCAATTCTCCCCATCGATTATAAATAAATACCGAAAGCTCATCTATAAAATCGTTGGTGTAAACCACAAATTGCTTGGTAGGATCACTTGGTCGCATAGCATTTGGGAATCGCACCATCAGATCACAGTTTTCTTCTACCACAAAACTGATCTCCTCAAAGCACCCTAAATCATCAAATACGACAAGTCTATAATTTCCTTTTTCGGTTGGAGTGAAAGTAGGATCTGTAGAAATAGGCTCTTCCTCCCCTTCTATATACCACTCGTAGTTGTCGTAAATCCCAGGATCTAATTCTACAACCACATTTTCAATGGCACAGATGGTATATGAAGGCTCCAAAACTGGTGCTACAAGATTTGATTGTCTGATTGCAACCTGTTCTTGGCCAACAATACATCCAAAATTATTCCTGATCACAAATTCATAAATACCATTTTCCAAGACAGTAATCACATCCAAATCAGTAAAATCTGGTAGAGGTGTTCTTGTTCCTCCTTGAACAAAAGTCCATTCGATATTGGTATCAGTCAAATCGCCAATGATGCTGATAGTTGTGAAAGGATCTTCCAAGCAAAATGGTAAAACCTCTACATCGTATTCCAAATCAGTCACAAACTCACCAACAGTAAATTCAATTGGAGGAGTTGGACAAGCAGATCCAGATCTAGGCTGCACATCTAAAGTGTAAATCCCTGCAGTTGAAGGATTAAAATCTTGACTTCTACCTACTACCGTCCCAGACTCATTTCTCCAAAAGAAAAACACCTCTTCAGGAATTACTCCTCCATTCAATACCGCTTGATAAGTCACTCCATCTACACAATCCACTTGGCTTTCTATCAGGTCGTAATCTATTGCGTCATTGATATTAACTGTAATCGTTCTTGTTCTTGGACAATCGTCATTATTTCCATCAAACCCTGTGATGGTATACACCCCAGAAATAGTCAGTTCATAATTTGTCCCATCTGCGGAATTGATAATATTTCCATTGGCGTCTTCAACCAAATAAGATAAGTTATCATTTGCAGATAAAGGAGCAAAAACAAAGGCTTCACAGGCTTCAACATTTGAAGGCACTGTAAAATCAACTAAAAATTTTCGATCAATCGTGGCTGTACCAACCGAAAGTGCACAATTATCAGCAACATCTTCCACTTCAATAAAATACTCACCGTGCATTGCCTCCACTATTGTAGTCTGATCAGAAAGGGGACCTGTTAGCACTTGTCCATCACCTTGCCTTGTTATTGTGTAGATATAATTTCCTGTTGGTGGATTACTTAGCGTGATTGTAATAGATCCAGGAAGGATCTCATTATTCCCACAAATCTCGTTTGTCCTTTCCAAATTGATATTCTGTAATTCAGCAGGTGGATCAGTGTTAATTATGAATGCTGTCTCCGTAAACTCACAACCAAATGCTGTCTCCGCGCGAATCGTATAATTTCCCGGCGCCAAATCAGTGAATACTGGCAAAACCGTTCCTGCCGACACATTGGTAAAAGAGTCACCTGTTTCCAATATTTCAATCAATGCAACATCTACCAAGACAGTAATCTCAAAAATTCCATCAGGAGTATTACAATCAGCTGTAGGATTTAAATAAACGATATCAAAATTAGGAAGTGGGAAAACCTCCAATTCTAACACTTTTTCGGCTAAACAACCTTCTAAGATTGGGTCTTCGGTAACAAATATAATCTCATATTGTCCCGGTCCTGGCAAATCCAAAGCAGGCTCTAATTCCAACTCGAAAGCAAGTCCAACTGGAAACTGAACTCTAGTAGGATCACCTATTCTCTGATAGAACCATTCTCCTGCTACAGGCGTATCCGGTGCAAAAACCACAATCGTCTCATCATAACAAACCTCCTCAGCTGTTTGCGTAAGTTCAAACTCAAAGGCAGGACCTACAAAAACTGATTGAGTAGCAGGGCAAGTGTCAAAAAACTCTGATCCCTCTGGAACTCGGTAAGAAACTGTTACCGTATAGATACTTTCTTCATCTACTGTAATCGAATTTGAATTTTCATCTCCAAACTGAAACCCTGCTGCATTTCTCCACTCAAAATCATATAACCCTTCAGCAGGATCATACCCATCTATCGCAGTCAATGTCACGGGAGTTCCGCTACAAAGCGTCACATCATCTTCTAAAGTAAGCTCAGGTGGGGCTACTACTAAAACCTCTAAAGACCCTCTGAAATATTCTGGATCTCCACATCTATCCACACGAAGTGAAACTGTAAATACGCCCTCTCTATCAAAGAAGTGTGTCAAACTCTGAAATTCTTCTCCTGGACCTCCAAATTCAGTAAGTACTTCTTCACCATCTTCGTGGACAATTGTCCAAAAATAGCTATCAATATCTGGTTCTCCAGCACCTTCAAACAAACCTTCTGCACCAACTTCTGGATCCAAACACAATCTTTCAGGACCTGATATTTCTGGCTCAGGAATACTACTTCCAGACTGTTGTATAAAAGAAGGAAGTCCGAGATTCGAGGTAGTTCCAGCTTCTAAAAACACCCCATCAGTGACCGCTGTACTTGGTGAGCAATTTTGCCCTGGAGAAATTGTACCCAAAGAACCCTGCCCTGGTCTTGCTACATAAATCTGCCCGTCCGGCCCGATTTGAATCGCTCCTATTGGGCCTTCTATATCCAGTTCATTTCTAGAGTCTAAGATACATTGCTCTCTCGCTGCACGACTGCCTGCATTGTTAAGACAACTTGCGCATTCCAAATCAATATCCTCGTCATTTGAAGTCGGGCTTTGAAAAATAAACTCTTCTACTTTTCCGACACCGCCAGTATATGTGACAAACAACCTATTGCTGTCGTTGGAAAACTCAATACCATAGACATCTTCGCTGTTACACCCCAAATCGAGTAGTGCATACTCAGTCAAACTTCCTGAGCTGCCGTCGAAATCAAATATCTCGACTCTGCTGCATGCTCCATCTCGAATAGTCACCGCTACTTTTGTCCCATCTGGGCTGAATTTCATACTTCCTACCCCGGTTGCGAAATTATGAGCTGAGCCTACGGAAGAAAATACAGGTTGCCCTATTCCAAACTCAGAAACAGGATATGCTCTGAAAGTATTATTCCCCAATTCATGGAAAAGAACCCAAGTGGTATCTCCCGCAGCGAGTGCAGCAGAATGCTCTGTCGATGGACTGAATAAGAAGTTGTCTTTTGTCACCACATTGCCAACCCCCAGTGGATTTTCAGCTTTAATGTCTACCAAAGAGAATTTAACCTGATTACTCCCATCAGCAGCTCTTTGTGTAGTAAAAAGATAAAATATGGTCTCATCTTGTGGAATGGGAACAGCTAGTACACTTTGAGAAGATTGATTACTCCCTCCAATATTTTCGCCATTTTCCATTACATCACCATTGAGATCCCAAACGGTCTGCCCATCCGTATAAAACAAAACTTGACCCGTTTCATCAGAAATGGTAGTTGTTCCGGCAGGGATATTATTTGGATGGGAAACTGGCCTTGGGGTAGGCCCATCAGGATCATCAGGGTCAGGATTGAAATCTAAACCAGCGCCATCTCCAAAATACCAAACATTATTACTTTGATCCGGAAGATCCCAAATTCTCACTCGAATACTTGCATAGGCATAACAAGAAGAACCTTCCTCTCTTACCAAAACCCAATATAATCCAGGCCTACATACCTCATTAGGCGCCTCTGGTCCCCATCCCTCATCACGTTTATTAGACCAGAAATATTCATAATTACCTCCTTGACCTCCGCCAACCCCGCCTGGAGTTTCACCACCTTGCTGACCACCACCCGCCTGTGCTTCCAAAAGAGGCATTAAATCAATACAATTTGGTGCACATATGGTCGTGTCTTGCGGAGTAAAATTTGCCTCTATATCATTCTCTGCCAGATTAATGGTTTTTGTAACCTCCCTTGTAGTCCCATCTGCAAATGTTACCAGCAAAGTAGCGGTTACACTTTCATCGGAAGTAGCTTCCTCTGGTATTAAAAGATGTTCTTGATTGAAGTCTATTTCTAATTCATTCCCCTCTTCGTCTGTAAGTGGTGGATTGAAACTCCATTCAAAACTTACTGGTCTATAATTCTCTGGAGTAATCGAACTGGTCAATTGCACAGGATTGTTGGCACATGGCTCCTCAGGCTGCCATGTGAAGTCTACTTCTGCATCTATGTCTGCATTTGGAGCGAATTGTGGGAAAATCCTTCCACAAAAATCCACCCCATCAAATGGGTCTTCTTCAATCTCTAATTCTCCAAGTTCTTCTTCATCAGGATTTGTCAGACGACCTATCAATTGTGGACCTCCTTCTACTTCTTCATAGATGTAATAAAGGCTACCGTCGGGACCTACTTTGATGTCATAAATTCTAAAAATATCATTTTCTAATGGAATAAGTTCAGGCTCCGCATCCAATTGATCTGCTGGAACTCTGAAGAGTTCATTTCCTCTCGAAAAATACACAAATGCTCCGTCGGGACTAAAAGCAACACCTTCTAATGCATCAGCACCACCCGATTGGGAGATTGTTGATATATTCCCAAAATTGCCTGTAGCTGTGTCATAATCTATCAAGATTATATCTTCATTGGGGTTTTCAGGAATAAGAGCTAATTGTCCATTTTCTTCATTAAAAATTATCGCTTTTGGCGTAAAAGGAATACTTATATCATCTGTATCGGTAAAATCTCCTTGTGTAGCTTCAATCCTTCGAGAAATCAAGCTTCCACCAGAAAAACTTATTAAATAGGACGGGGACTGTGATGATTTAACTACTGCTATTGCGCCTGTAGCTGGGCCTATATTTTGATCTAAAACAGTAACTGCCCCTAGAGGAGGCTGATTCCCAGTAGCTGCTCCTGGCGCATTCATATCAATTACTGAATATTGAAGCTGGCCTCCTGGAGTTATGTGAAAGGTGTAAAACAACTTGTCTCCATCTGTATCATAGCTGAGCGCACTAATGGCCACTTGTTGGCGTCCATCTATATTTCCGTTAATACCATTAGGAGCACCTTGAATGATATCATCATCATAATTATAAACAAGTTCACCATTGGTATAAAACAAAATTTGACCTGTGATTGGGTCAATAGCAATCGCGTTATTATTTTCCCCTACGACGATTGATCCTGGTAAGGTTCTAACAATAGGCTCCCCACCTTTACCAAAAGACAAATAATTGTTTTCTACGTTTGGTCCACAATACCCAAAAATCCACTCATTGTTATTAAAACCTTGTGAAAAACTTTTATTTGGGTTCAAAACGCAGGAAATTAAGCAGATTGCTGCAAAAATCAGATAAAACTTAATACATTTAAAAGTGCTTTTCATAATTTACGCTTAGCGAAATAAAACAACCAAATTAGCGAATCGTTTAGCATTTAGATTGAACTCCTTAATTAACGAATAAACAATTGAATAGGTCTTATTTATACTGTCTTTTTTTTGGCATCACTTTCACATTATTATCTGGAAAGACTTATGCTCAAGATCCGCAATATAGTCAATATTATGCAGCACCTTTATATTTGAACCCGGCCTTTACGGGAGCTGAACAAGCTACTCGAATAGGTGCAAACTATAGGAATCAATGGCCAGGATTGAATGCACAATTCACAACATTCTCAGCCTATGTAGATACTTACTTAGAAGATTACAATAGTGGTGTAGGGTTCTTGGTTATGAATGACGTAGAAGGAGCAGCACAATTACGTTCCACTACAATTTCTGCGCTATATTCTTATGAATTGAGATTGGGGGAACGGGCCTTTTTCCGTCCAGGATTTCAGGCTTCCTACATCCGAAGAGATATTGGTTTCTATGAAAGTTTGCTTTTTGCTAATCAGATAGATGCCTCAGACCCTTTTGGTCCCTTAATAGGCACAAATGAGATAGAAGGATTTGGTGAGGCAGTGAATCTGCTTTCCCTTTCATTTGGTGGCCTTTTTTTTACAGAAAAATTTTGGTTCGGAGCTTCTGCCCATCATGTCAATCACCCCAATCAATCCTTTATTGAAAATGGGACGAGTAACCTTCCAATGAAATTCTCCTTTCATACAGGATATAAAATTTCGCTTGGTTCTGGTGGATATAGAAATGACTTCACTCACATGTATAAAGAGAGATACTTTGTCCCCACTGTTAATTTCAAAAAACAAGGACCTTTTGAGCAATTAGATGTAGGTGCATATTTATTCATGGAACCTATCATTTTTGGACTTTGGTACAGAGGCCTTCCTTACAAACCTGTAGAGCAACAAAGCAATCGCGACGCCATCGTAATGATGGTGGGCTTTAACCTCCTATCAGGACTGAATATGGGATATAGCTACGACTACACAGTTTCCAACTTGGGTATTCAGTCAGGTGGAGCACATGAAGTCAGCCTTTCTTATGTTTTCCCAAGTAACAATCAAGGAAAACCAAGAAGAAGAGACACAATTTTACCTTGTCCTAAATTTTAAAGATTTTCATCATGGATGCTGTATCGATCAAATATCTTTTGGTAGGGGTAGTTGTGTTTGGCTTTCTATTTGAAAAATCCCTCAGCTTCTTAAACAGCAGAAGGAATGTTCCTGCTATTCCAAAAACTCTAGATCAATACCTTGATGAAAAGAAACTAAAAAATGCAAAGTTGTACCAAAAAGCTAATTTTAACTTTGGATTAATCTCAGGAACATTCAGCTTCATCTTGACGATTCTTATGATCTGTTTTGGAGTATTCGGATGGATAGATGAATCGTTGAGAGAATATATTGAAAACCCCTTGCTACTCTCTTTGATTTACTTTGCAGTGATTTTTATCGGTTCTGACTTGATTTCTATTCCTTTTGATTATTACCATACTTTTAGAATTGAAGAGCATTTTGGTTTCAACAAGTCAAATAGAGCGACATTTTTTACAGATAAATTGAAAGGCTACCTGCTTTCCATTGTGGTCGGTGGTGGGTTGTTAGCATTACTGCTATGGCTTATACATCAGATTGGGAAAGATTTCTGGTGGCAATTTTGGATCTTGGCGTCTATTTTCATGGTATTTGTGAATCTATTCTATACTGCATGGATTCTTCCAATTTTCAACAAGCTTACCCCGCTGCAAAGTGGTGAGCTTAAGGAAAAGCTTATAGCTTATATAGCAAAAGTAAACTTCCCTTTAGAAAATCTTTTTGTGATAGATGGGAGTAAAAGGTCATCAAAAGCCAATGCATTCTTTTCTGGATTTGGAAAACGAAAAAAGGTGGTCCTTTATGATACGCTCATTGAGCAACATACCCCTGACGAAATTGTGGCAGTTTTGGCCCATGAAGTAGGTCATTACAAAAAGAAACATATTCTTATCGGAATGCTCAGCGGAGTGATTCAAGTGGGGATTCTGTTGTTTATCCTCTCCCAATTTATCCATAGTCAAAATATGAGTATGGCACTTGGAGGAAGTGAAATGGCTATCCATCTGAACATCATTGGATTCACCATGCTCTTCTCCCCGATTTCAATGATCTTAGGAATATTTATGAATATGATTAGCAGAAAACATGAATTTGAAGCTGATGCATATGCTAAGGAAACCTTCGCGGGCGAACCTTTGGCGGAAGCCTTAAAAACGCTATCAATCAATTCGCTGAGTAATATCAATCCGCATCCTTGGTACGTTTTTGTGAATTACTCACATCCTCCTTTAATAGAAAGATTAAAAAAATTAGAAGGCTAACGAGTGAAAAAAAGCAAGCCCTTTTTGAAGAAATAGAAGATAAATCACAGACCGAATTCTACTTATTTGCCTCTTTTTTAATAAATTAGCTTTATGGAAACCAAAGACCAAAAAAACTTCTTAAACGAACCTGAAGCCCTTTATGGCACTTATTCCTATGCAGATTATCTTTCATGGGATTTGGAAGAAATGGTTGAGCTGATCAAAGGCAAAATTTTTAGACAGGCCGCTGCACCCAGGAGGGTTCATCAAGAAGTTTCATCAATTGTCTCAAATAAAATCTTCAATTTTCTTGAAAACAAAAAGTGCAAAGTATTTACAGCCCCATTTGATGTTCGACTACCTGTTCACTCAAAACGGAATGAAGAAATATTCACTGTCGTACAACCTGATATTTGCGTTGTCTGTGACATGGACAAGCTTGATGAAATGGGCTGTGTGGGAGCACCGGATCTGATTATCGAAATTCTCTCCCCAAGCAACAACCAAAAAGAGTTGATCAATAAATACGAAGTCTATGAAGAAAGTGGTGTCAAAGAATATTGGATCATTCATCCTTCTGAAAAAACCCTTTTTATCTACACCCTAGTTGCTGGGAAATACATCCCTTCCAAACTTTACACCATCGGCCATCAAGTAGCCTCTACTGCCATTGAAGGTTTTGTTTTGGACTTAGAGCAAGTTTTTGAAGGATTGGAGTAATGAGTTTATGGTTTTATGAAATTAGTGTCGATGTAGTCGTAAACATCTTACTGCTTAACAACCTCGTCTAAATCACTTTGAAAACTTGGTATACTCGGATTTGATAATTGCATAATCCGATTGCTTTTCACAATAAAAGCTATTGAACTTACTTTATCAACGATGTTCTCATCATAAAATGTTTTTTCGGGGTCAAAAAGAATTGGATGTTTGAAGTCATTTTTCTTCAACCAACTTTCTAATTTTTCTTTGCGCTTACCCGAGTAGTAAAAGATAAATTTGTATTCAGGATTATTTTCAATTGCAGTTTCCCAATCAAAGTTTAAAATAGAATATTCGCCAAGATTTGAAGTGTATGTTACTACTTGATGCTCACTATCAAACCAGTCTTGTGAAAATGAAACATCTTCAAAGGGATTGACCACTTCTGCATTTTCAAAATGAACAATTTCTCTCCCTTGTGATTTTTCAAGGTTTGAAGACCACATAAATACAACAATAATTATCGCTATCAATAGCAAAATAATTTTATTTAAAGTCAGGTACTTTCGCATAGATTATAACGGGGTTTCCATCTTTTTCAAATTTTAAATTCTCTTTTACTCGATCAGAAATACTATCCATAAACTTTTCGGCGATTCTAGAGTATGCATAAAATAAAACATTCCCACTTTCATCAAAACCAAAAGGAGAATAAAAAAAAGCTGATTGATCTTGATCAACTTTTACTTTAATGCGTTTTCCACTACTTTTTTCAATAAATAATAATTCCTTTCGAGGAACACCATCCTCTTGGATTTGAATTTCAATTAAAAAATGCTTTTCACTTTCAGCAATGAAACTGATGTTGGCAAATCCATTTTCATTGATCATCTCAAACCCTTCAAATGGATCTTTCTGCCAAAACAAATCAGGTACTTGGTAGGATCCGAAATCAATTTCATAAACCAGCTTTAAATCCTGCTCTCCCAATTCATATACTTCTGACAATAAGCTTTCCTTGAATAATGTTCTTCTATATCCTTGAAAGAAACTTCTTTCTAAAAACGGCAAAATTTCATCACCAAAATCATTTTCTAAATATTCTTTGTCTTTGTTAAAGTCTTTATCATATCGATTCAACCTGTATTTTCCAGCCACTTTATTATAACCAGAATATAAGTACCATTTATTTTTAATTTTATCATCAATGAAGGTATAGCCGTTAGCTTCTACTCTTCGTTTGTCAAGTAAAGAATTGTGTTTATTCCATTTAGAAATTTCAACTTGATCACCAAGATTGCTCAAGACTATAATTGTATCATTAGAGACTAAAAAGTCTCTAATATTTAAGATTGTGTTTGGCCCTTCTCCAACTTGTGCAACATAACCCAAAGATCTTCCTTCTGAATCAAAACCAAAAATACTATTTGAATTATTTAAATCTAAAACCCAAAAATTATCTCTACTAAACCTGACATCAAGATACATTCCCAGAAGATTAGATTTAGTTGCCTCAAACTGAATCATTTTATTGATTTCTAAATCCTTAAAGTCATATTCTTCAACAGACTTTAGAATAATTATTTTGTCGGAATTTTCACTTTTCCCACAGGATACAATCAATAAAATGAAAGCAATTAATGAAGCTATATTTATACTTTTACTATTCATATTATAGGGTCACTTACTTGTAATTTGCTAGTGTTGTATCTTAGAATAATTAAATTACGCTGTCGTATTTGTAATTATTTTTTCATTACAATAGTATCGATAAAATCAATTCCAACTTTTTTCTTCTTGTCAGGCTTTTCATTAGTGTGTTCATGAAAAACCAACTTTGCTTTTACCCTTTTTGAGCCTAGTTCGGGGGAGATACCAACCCTCTTAAACTCATTTATTTCAACTTGCTTGACATAAGATAGGCCATCTACCAAAAAATAGTCAATTCTTAAATCAATATCCCCTTTTGCATAACCATGAACCTGATGTGTAAATTCAGAAGTATTTCTAATTATTTTCCTTTCAATCGTTTTTATTTGATAAGTATTTATATTGACCCAATAGATTACATGTCCGTTTGTACCCTTTTTGACTAATTTTACAAACTTTTCTCCATCAAGTTCTTGCAGATCTTCAAAACTCCAATTTGAAACTTTTTCTATATCTGGTTCGTAGAGCAACCGCTTTTCAATTCCATTTTTATTTATCATGAAACTATATAAATATGTGTCATGGGTTAATCCAAGCCTACCATTTAAAAAGTCAAAATTCAATAAATCCCCAACAGATTCATGTGAATATTTTTGCTCCCCTTCTAGATTGTTGAGTTTTTTAAAATAAACATCATCATTGTTGGTAAATCGATTTTTTCCTGTGGCTTTTCTAAATCCTTGAGCATCATATAAGACTTCCATTTCATAATTAAAAGTCGGGTCGCCATCTTCAATCACTTGCTCAGAATAACTTGCCAATCCCGTATAACTCTTCGTGTAGAAAGTTATATCCACCATCTCCATAGTCTTGAGATAAAAATCAGATGGGCTGATGCCAATATCCACGACTGAGACTCCGCTCAATTCCATATCATTTTCCTCTAACAAGACTTCATTGATTTGATCAGATTTAAGTTGCTTGATTTGTAGCACTTTGACTTCATACCCCATAAATGATATCTTGACCTCATCATCTGAATATTTGGAAGGTACGGTAAGGGTGCCAAGACCATTTGAATTGGTCACAACGCCCTGAAGTGTATTACTGATTTGAATATGGGCATAACTCACAGGTTCAGCATCTGCAGCCCGTTTGACTGCAAAAATGAAGGTTTGTGCCGTCGCTGTCCAAGAAAGTGACAACAGTAGGATCAAAGAAAAAAAACTTTTCATATCTATTCCAATTTAAATTTATAAACTACAATCTCTTCATTGTCAGGATTTCCTCCAGATCCATCTGCATAAAAGTATTCACCGATTTTCCCGATTACTTTAAAATAATTTGGGATCTCAACATCGCCAATCAAGACCTTACTTTTATAAATCTGCATGCGAAGTGGATTATCTTCATATTCCGTTGACGACCTGTCTTTTGAACCTGTGTTATAAGTTCTAAATAACAAGTCATCTTCAGCAATGAATTTGATCTGTCTATAAAAGCCATTTCGCGCTCTATTTCCCTTCCAATAATCATCATAGTCATCCAATTCACTCACTTCAATATACTCTTGAATCATCCCTTTTCCACTTACTCCAAAAGCTTCTTTAAAATTGAAATCTTTATCTGCGATGTAGATAAGAGAGTCAGGTTCGAAGCTGATATAAATCTCATCATCTGATAAGTCATGATAATAAAAATCAAAATGAGGGATGTATTTGTATTTGAGATAAATTGGAGGCTTTTTTCCCAAAACCCTTAAAATCTTGCCTGTCTTCAAATCAAACTCTCCATAATTTGCAGATTTCTTATAGTACTTTTCATGCATCAAGAAATTAAGTTTTGGATTAGATGTCTCAATCTTAGAATAAAATTTTCCATCCCTTACAAATATTTCATTATTAGAATATTTCACTTCATAAATGCCTGGATCATCGGGTTGGGGATTGGATTCGATTTCTTTCATAGAACTCCCGTGATAGAAATCCAAAACTGTTCTATTGGAGAGTTCATTTTTTTGATCAAATTCATAGATCGTATAACCACTCAAGAAATATTTGAAATCACCTGAAATAATGAAATTCTCAAATCTCTGAATTTCAGAGGGCCCTTCTCCTTTTGAGATGGGAGTTTCAAGGTAATTCCCTTCAGCGTCAAACTTTAATAATTGCGAATTGAGCTTATCAACGAAATAGATGTTCTCGTTAGAAATAACAGCCTCACCTCTCCCGATAAGATCTTCGATGTCAAATTCTAGCTTTTCAAGCTTGATCTGATTGATGTCTTCTTCAGAATTATTTGAGATTATAGTCAATTCTTTACTTTCTGATTTTTCCTGCTTGGAGCATGCCATAGCCACCAAAAGAAAGAGGCATACGGTCAAAAACTTATTTTTCATAAAAAAGGAGTTAAAAACAACATCTAAAAATTAAGGAATTAAGACGTAAAAAAAATATTAGTGAATGAAAATCCATTTCCTTTTACAAATTCATAAACTGTTTTTGATACATTACGTATTTTTATGTCATACTCCTCTTGTTGTGCTATGAAAAAACTCTTAATTATTTTCTTCACACTTTATTTTTCAAGCAGTTCCTTTGCGCAAGATCTACTTTGGGGCTTACAACTCAAAAGCGGTATTGCTACACAGGATTTTTATCAAGAGTCAGGAAGATTGGTGGTGCCTGAATTGGCCTTTTTTACCAATTATCAAATCCCTAATAAACCGATTGAAGTAGGCTTCAGTCTTGGCTATGGCCTCTATGGTACAGAACTCGAAAAACGCAATGATCTTTATGTAGGATTCAATGACGAATTGAGATTGAGAAGAAATAACAATATGCTGAGTATGGCTGGCGTATTCAGGTTTTTCCCTCAGGTTTATGGAAAAGTTTTTCCATTTGTAGAAGCACAATTGGGTGCTATATATGCTTATTCTCGGTTTAAGATTAGAGAAACTGCCACCACAGAACCTATAGAAGAGGACCGAGACATGGGAGATTGGGCAAGGATGAATCAGCTGGGTGGAGGCTTGCTCATTCCCTTAGGTAAGGATATTAATGGAAACCTTGAAATCAGACTGATGTATCAAAATACAAGTAGATTGGATTACCTCAAAAGTGGAGACACCACATTTCGTCCTGACCCAGATGGGCAAGTCAATGGAGTTTTTGAGTACAATATCCGAAGATCAACTTTGAATATGATACAACCATCAATTGGAGTTAGTTTTTACTTCGATTAGCCTTTTTTGGCATGGAGTTTGAAAATTGATTCATCAGAATACTAAACCAACTATTACAATCCCAAAAACAGCCGAGGGAGAAATACCCCGGCTGTTTTTTTATGCATAAATCTTGCTCTAAAAGATCATTTCATCAATCCACAATTTTCACTTTATAGAAGACATTGTAATCGCGTTCCTCTTCTGGATTTGCATTGTCATTGATGTAAATCACCCCATTTTTATCCATAAACTCAACTGAACCATTGACTGGTAACTCATTGATTATCCCTATTTGCTCCTCATTCTTAACAAGGATAAAATAAGGTTTTACGTATTGTTTATATACTTCTTTGTATTCATCGCTAGTCCAATACTGCTCAGAAATTGCTCTTAATTCGCTCATTTTTGATTCAGGGATAGTAGAGAAAAACTGAATCAGGCAATACTCTCCTGCATATAGCACATTACTGAACTTTGGATATTCACTGTATCCAGTCGGATTATCAGGGGAGAAGATTGGGGCAGTATCAGGTCTATTGGGATGCTGCACTTGGATTTCTTTAGTAAGCTTTATTTCATCTTCAATTTCATAAAAGAACAATTGTGAGCCATGTAAAGGAAGCATTGCGTAAGACTTTTTGGTGTCATGAACGGAAACAAAAGACAAATCATTGCCCACATACCTTCGATTGACTCTAGGTTCCCAAGTGGGGGGATAGGTCTCTAAGATTTCATTTTCTTCTGTGTCTAAATTATACCTATAAATCGCACTGATTTTATCGTAGTACTCCACTGGCGGAACATCTTCATCAAGTTCTTTCACTGAAAATAAATTTTGCTCCTCTCCTATCATCATCATCTGACCATCTTTCATATAAGGATGAAAAGTTGTTCTATTATTATAAATACTTAACCGGTAAAGTTCTTTCGTATTGAAAGGGACTTTTTTGAGCTGATTTCCTTCCAAATCATAGATAAAGTAAGATGTGAAAAAACCTTGTGCAACAAAACGATCTTCATCCAGAAACTTATATCCCATTGCTCCATTTTTACCCACACCATTGGGTCCATCATCGGTAAATGAAAATTCATTTAGTTTCTCTCCTTTTAAATCTGTCAAAAAGACATTTTTGTTTTTAGACACAAAAAGCGCCTTCCCCGCTTCCAAATTAATATCTTGAAGACGAAGAATTGACAACTCATCCACAACCAAGGAATCTATAAGTTCCAATTCAATGATTTTGGACGGATTGACATCAATATTTTCCTGACTTTGGTTACAACTATACAGAACCAAACAAAAGATCAATGAAGGTAAAAGTTGCTTGTACGTTTTTCTCATAATGTTAAAGTAAGTGATTATCCGCAATGGCATCAGTAGGCCATTTTTCACTTGTAATAATGCGGACAATTGTTATTGGTAGATTAGTTATTAGTGCACCAATTGATTTAAAACACACCATTTTGTTTGGCTACTGAAATGAAAGTGGATATACAAATTTTATAATACTCCTATTAGTGTCTTTTACGACCAATTATATGACCTGATAACCAAAAAAGATTCGGAGTCACCCGAATCTTTCATTTAATTATTTATGCCTTCTTTACTTTCCTCCACAAAAACACAGGCAATCCTAAGAATACACCAACAACACTGAAAACCAATCCGCCGATAGTTCCTATTGCTAGAGAGAACCAAAACACTTCATTTTGTCCTTCGATCACAAAGGGGATCAAACCAAAACAAGTGGATAGAATAGTCAACATGATCGGAATAGCCTTTCCAGCTGCTGCTTTGATGACGTTTCTATTGTAATTGCCCACACTGACCGATGCTCTATTGTTGAGGTCATTCACGATGAAAATAGCTGCATTCACCGCCAATCCGCCGAGCATCACAAAGGCTGCCCAACCTCCTTGGTCGTAAAAGAAGTCAAACAAGGAGAAAATCAAAAACAAGCCAATAAAGGAAAGAGGAATAATGGCAATGATATAAAAGGGCTGTCTGAGATTTTCAAATAGCACTGCTGTGATAAAGAACACCCCAATGATCAAAATCCCCATCAAACCATATTGTCTTTTGGCTTTGCCAGATCCCCAAGCCCACGATTGCTTGCTTGCGGAGTAACCGATAGGCATAGAAGTCTTCATCTCCTCTAATACCTCGTCTAAGTATTCCTCTCCAAACTTCCTAGATCCCATATATTCGAAGGCTACTGACCTGATGTATTGTCGGTCTTCTTTGTTCAGGGCATTGGTGGTAAATTCCTTGTTGAGTGTTCCAAAATTGCTGACTTTGAAAATATTATCTTCTCCAGTAATCAGGCTGTTTTCTTCCAAGTCAAACTTAGAGAAACTATTTGCATCTTTTTCCCTAACGATAACGACATAATTCTTTTCGTCCAAAGCTACATAGGCAGACGGCCCTGAAGGTTTGGAAACATCATTAAGAGAATTGATCAATTGGTATTGATTCACACCACCCAAAGCTAGACTCGCTTGATCCAGTCTCAGCACATATTCTTCTGTCTTGGATTCGTTGTAGTTCAGCCGCTCGTTGGTATTGACCTCCTGAATTCTTTTATGCTGCAGCAGCTTTTCAGCTAATCTTTCAGATTGCTTTTCGAGTTCATCAAAATTGTAGCCTTTCATCGTCACATTGAAAGAAGGAATTCCCTCACCTCCACCACCTGTGTAGAAACCTTGTCCTACTCCATAAATATTCCACCTCGCACCAGACCAATCCGTGGATTTGACAGAAAGTCGTCCTTTCAGTTGGTAGGGTAAAGCTGATTTTTCGTAAGCTTCCTTAAAAGTGATGGTGATATTTGCATACTGACCAGATTGCACTGAAGTGACAAACTGATCAATCCCTTCTACCCCTTTTAGGAAGCCTTCGAATTCCCTCATGATGAAATCCATCTGATCCAATGTGTTCCCAAAAGGCAATCTTGCAGTTACGTATAATCTTGTTTTTTCAGCTTCTCTATAACCAGATTTTTCATACACCCCCCTTACAAACATCCTCAAAGATCCACCCAATGCCTTGTCCACATAAGGTCGGATTTCTTCTTGATAAACCGTGGACCCGATTGTCTTATTGTACCATTCTTGCCCTTCCCATTTGGCAGGAAGGAAGAACACAGGAAGTCCAAAAAGTAATATAAGCAGTGTGACAAATGTCTTTCTATATTTAGCTGTAAAAGCAATGCTTTTGCTGTAAACACGAAAAGCTTTAACGCGCTTTCTCAACTGAGCTACAGAAAGTTTTCGACCTTTTTGACCCTTATTTCCGAATAGTACAGCATACATAGCTGGTGTAAATAGTAAGGCTACAACCAAGGAAACCCCAAGCATCGTGGCGACAACTATGGAGAATTCGGTGAGGTTTTTTCGATCTTCTTCAGGTAGGAAAAACACAATCATCAAAGCCGCGATAGTCGTTAGCGACGCTGCTAAAAGCGCTAAAAACACCTTTCGGTTTCTATGCTTATGTAAATGATCAATCATGATAATGGCATTATCCACTATCAATCCAAAGGAAATAGTCAATCCAGCGAGTGAGTAAAGATGAATGTCCACCTTAAGGAAATAAAGAATAATCCCCGTTACACTCAAATTGATCACAATACCCAAAAATAGAATGCTGAGGTATTTTAGGTTTCTATTGATGATAAAAATAAAGACAATCAAAATCAGAATAGATAAACCTGATCGCTTATAAATTTTATTCAATTCCTTTTCTAAAAACTCCGTATCATCATTTTCCAACCTTACTTCAAATCCTGCCGGTAACAATACCTTAGAATCCTCAATAGCTTGTTTGATGTTTTTTGCCAATAGCACCTTATTGATTCCATCTCGATTGATGATGGCAAGTGTGACCGAGTTATTGCCATTTATTCTATAATAATTATTGGCCTCTGCTTCTTCCAAAGTAAGCTTTGCGACATCTTTTAGGTAAATCTCACTGCCATCTTTGGTAGTAATTAAGAGATTCTCAATTTGATCCAAAGAGGACAAAGAGCGATCAACCTGAATAAAAAGGGTTTCTCCTCTACTGTTCACAAGAGAACCTGGGAAATTCCTTCCAAAAGCTGAAGAAATAGCTGCTCCAATGTCTGATCTAGAGAGACTTAGCGCTTGAGGTTTTTTGATATCATAGGTCACATATAGCTGCAGATCATTTGCTCCACGAATCGTGACTTCTTCTATTTCCTCAAATCTATTTAAAGCTGTTTTAATGACATCTTCCGCAATTTTTTTGATCTCAAAAGAAGCAAATGGACCGTTGACACTGTAAGTTAGAATTGGTGTCTTCAGATCTGTTCTCCGTGCTGAACTTTGCGTTACAAGTGGATAGCTTACATTTTGATCAAGTGATGGATATACCTGACGAATGATAGATGCAACTTCAAATTTCTTGAACTCCATATCCGTCTCCTTGTCAAACCGAAGCGTAATCGATCCTACATTGTAATTGGAGATAGAGTTTACTTTTTTGAGTTCTGCAAGCTGAGATAAGGCCCCTTCCAAGGGAGATGTTGCGAGTTTCTCAACCAATTCAGGAGAAGATCTTTGGACCGAATAACTGACCGTCAGTACAGGTTCCTGCTCCCGAGGATTAAGATCTACCGATAGTTTTGGTACCAATGCAAATCCAATGATAGCCAAAACAATAAACGATATGATAATTCTAAATGGAGTCATACTTGCCTATTCCTTTTCCTTGATACTCACTTTCCCTCCGATAAACCAATATGCCAAAGGCACAAAATACAAAGCTGTAAATGTACCAATCGTCAAACCACCAATCACAGAGAAAACCAAAGGTCTCTGTAAATCTGCCCCAAGTCCAGAACTGAATACAACAGGAAGCAATGCCAAAATAGTCGTGATAGAAGTCATCAAAATAGGCTTCAGCCTAATCTCTCCTGCTTCGTAAAGCGCACGATCCAAGATTGCCTTGGGATCCATGTTTGTGTTTTCTGAATATCTAATTCTCAATCGGTTGACTGTATCGATCTTCAAGATTGCATCATTCACCATGATCCCCAACATCACTACTAGTCCGATTGCAGACATGACATTCAAGGATGTTCCTGTCAAAAGAAGCACGATAAATGCCCCTCCAATTCCCAGAGGAAGTGTGAAAATCACGATCAAAGGCTGCACAAAACTCTCAAATTGAGCTGAAAGAATGAAATACAGCAGCAAAACGGCAATCATCAATATACTCACCAATTGGCTGATTGTCTCTCTGTCTTTAAAGTATTGTCCAAAAAAACTGACACCCAAATTCTTATCAGATCCCCAAAGACTGATTTCTCTGTCAAACTGTGTAGGGTTTTCTTCATTCAGCAAAACTGATTGGTAAATCCCTCCTTTATCAGCGGTGACATACTTATAATGATTTTCATAATCAAAATTGATAAAATTACTCAAGGCATATTCATTCCCATCTTTCCCAATGATATTGCTCGTTCTGAGAATTTGCTCAAAGTCTGAGCGCTCACCTTTCATTCTGATTGGGGTAATTTCTCCAAATCTCTTGATTTCGGTAATTGGGAAAGTTCCAAAAAGCTTTTGGATTTGCTCTTGAACAGCTGAGGAAGAAATTCCATAAAGCGCCATTTTTGCCCCATCGAGTCGGAAAATTACAGAAGCTTCCTTTTGAAGTCCTGGACCTCTTTCAAAATCCTGTACCGGGAACGTCGCCAACCAAGTATCCATCTTGGCTTCCTCCACTGGTCTTTTTGTGGTCAAATCCTTCCATCTTACTTCATAATATGAGAGATTTGAAGAGAAAAGCTGATCAAATGCATTCGGTGCATCCATGATATTGATATTCGCTTCAGCATAATTTTCTTCCAAAATCTTTCTGAACCGATCCATTTCAACGGTCTTCTTCTCTTGCGTTTCAAACAAGAAATAAACACTGGCTTGCTGAATGGAATTTTCTCCGTCGAATAATAAAAACTGTCGTACGCCGACGTCAGACTCAGCTTTGAGATAATCTCCATCTAAAGACTCTAGCATAGCGATTAACCTGTCTCTGTTTTGCTCTACTCCAATTGGTTCGTTCCAGTCGATCTCCACCAAAGCATCAAATTTCTCAATTGGTGGAAGCCCTTCAGTTTTCAACAATTGACTCACCAAAAGTGCTAATGGAATAAAAACCAAGAAAATGACGAAACTCAGACCTCGCTTTTTGAAAATGATTTGATATAGTCGCTTGTAACCTCTTAAGACTACTCCAAAAAACTTGCTGTCTTCTTTTGCCAACTCTTCCGCTGATTTGTTGTGGAAAAAGAAATGATACAACATCGGCAATAGAATAAATGCTACCAACAAGGAAACAAATAATATAGCTGCTACTGAAACTGCCTGATCGTAAAATAAAGCTCCCGAAATCCCACTCAGGAAAATCAAAGGAATAAATACCGCCAAGGTAGTCAATACGGAACTGATCAAAGCAGACATCACTTCATTTACCCCTTCTACACAAGCTTCAAAAATCGCTAAGCCTTCTTTTCTTTTCCTCGTGATATTGTCCAATACGATAATCGAATTATCAATCAACATCCCAAGTCCCAAAGCCAAACCACTCAAAGAAATCACATTGATAGAGATGTCGAAGAAATAAAATACCAGAAAACTAATGATCAGCGAAGATGGTAAACTGATTCCTATAATAACCGGCGTTCTATAATTGCCCATGAAAAGGAACAATACTCCAAAAGCAAACAAACCACCAAATAAAAGCGAGGTTTGCAGATTGCTGATTCCAGCATTAAGGAGCGTGGATTGATCTTGTGTCAGTTCGAAATCTACCTGAGGATAGTCATTTTTGAAGTATTCCAAAGATTCGTAGATCAATGGCATCATTTCATTCATCTTAGCCGAAGCCTGCTTGTGAACAGTGATAACCAAACCTTCTTTTGTACCGAAATAATGGTAACCCAGCACATCTTTGTTTTCATATTTCACTTCTGCAACTCGTCCCAAATCTACGGTGAGTCCATCCTGATTCGTAACAGGAAGTCGCATGATATCATCCGGCGTATCTACTCTCGTCGCCAATCTAAGGTAGTAGCGAAACTGTCCATCCTCCACACTAATTCCTGGCAATTCTTCATTCCCAAATTGAATGGCTCGGATAACATTTTCCTCCGTCATTCCCAAAGCCCTCAAGGCAGGTTTATTAGGAGTAACAGTTATACTGCGTTCTTTTTTCCCATTGATATCTACCAAAGAAACCCCTTGCAGTTGCTCCAATCGCTTTTTGAGGACATTTTCGGCAAGTAAACTCACCTCTGTGTAATCTATCCCTTCTTTGGGAACGACTTGCACGCGAGCTACAGGAATATCGTTTGTGTTGATTCGAATGACCTGAGGGCGATCAAGGTCCGAAGGGAGGGAATTGGTAATTCTATCTATTTTTTCATTGACATCGATGTAAGCCAATTCCATTTTGGTTCCATAATCGAAAGTCAAGCGGATCGTACCCACTTCACTTCCTGACTTACTTTCCATGTCTTCCAGCCCATTGAGTGTCATCAATTCATCCCGAATGCCTCTCAGTACATTTTGTTCAATAGCCTCGGGAGAAGCATTTGGATAATTGACTTTGATGACAATCTGTGGAACATCAATTGGTGGCAGCAAAGAGATCGGCAGTGTCCTAAAGACAATCACACTGAAAACCATCAGTGCCAAAAACGTCATTAAAACTGCAATAGGTCTCGCTAATAAAAATCTAACCATAGCGACTACTCTTTTACGATTTGAATTGGTGCTTGATGGGCAAGCTGTAAGTTATTGGTAGTGATCACCGTGCTGTTAGGCTCGATTCCGGAAAGTATTTCTACTTCTTTACCGTTGTCTTTGCCTACCTCTACATAGTTCCACTTAGATTCGTTATTTTCAATGGTAAACACCACCGCTCTACTAGATCGATAGACCAATGCTTGTTTTGGAACCACGATGCTATTACTCTGAGGAGCTCTGATAATAGCTCTTGCATTCATTCCTGGCAGCAGGCCTTTCGATCCACTTACCAGTAAACTCACTTGGACTAAGCCATTTTCATCTACTTTTGGATTGATACTTCTGACAGTTCCCGTAACATCCATACTTGATCCACTCACGGGATAAACTTCTGCTTTCTGTCCAATTGAAATTAGGTTGATGTCTGACTCCAATACTTTCACCTTCAACTCAAGTGTGTTTGTATTAATAACCTCCATAAAATCTTCTCCATTGGATACCAGACTTCCTTTTTTAATCTTTAGATCTGCTACTCTTCCTGAGATTGGTGCTTTGATTGTAGATTTTTCGATTTCTAGTTCCGCTTCTCTCAAATCTATTTCAGCGGAGAAAAATCCACTTTTTGCTTTGAGTTGGTCCACCAAACTTGTTTTCCTTAAAGTATCTGCTGAACTCATGATTGAGTTAAAACTCAAAATTTCTGAATCAAAAGTCGCTTGGGCATTTTTTAGAGCAATTTTGGCTTTCTCAAGTCTAAACTGTGCTTCAGAATCATCTAGCTTGGCCAAAATTTTACCTTTCTCCACCATATCACCCTCTTTCACATTGAGTTCGCTAAGGATACCACCTCTTTGCGTTACAATTTTAACTTGATCGAGCGCATCTATTTTACCTGTCGCATTGATCAAGTAATCGAAAGTTCGCTGTTCGGCTTGAGCGACCCTCACTGGGGTGGCTGCTACTTCTCCTCTAAAGGATTCTGTGGGAATTTCTTGGCTTTCTACTTTTTCCTCTTCACAGGACAATGTTGTGGTCAACAGTACAGCCGCAATAAAAAACAATCTTAAATGCTTCATAGAATAACAGAAATGATCTAACAAGCCAACAATAAACTAATTTATTAAATACGATCAAAGTATCATGGTGTTAAAAAATGAAAAAATGTGATGAAAGCGAGGAGAGAATAGTTAATGATCATTGGTTGAATGGGTTAATTGGTTAAAAAGTTGGAAGGTAAGAAAGTTGGAAGGTTGAGCAGGGTAACTTAGGTTCTTTAAAGATTAAAGGTTAAGCGATTAGGAGTAGTGTTTTTAAGAGGATTGGCTAATATTCCTCATTTTACTCTCGAAAAAATCAACTCCCCGGGAAGAGTCAGCATCAAATCAAATATTTCGATTTCTGGTCTAAAAAATTCTATGGGCTCGGGATATAATCTTAAGCGCATCCCCGAAGGTTTGTTTTCTTGATAATAATCAATTAGCGACATGATGGTTTCTTGATCGGGAACTTCCAATCTTACAGGAACAACCCCATCTCTAATCATTTCTAATTCTCTGGCAGCACCTTTGGAAAGATCAATCACTCTTTTGGAAGATTTCGGTAAGCGATCATTGACGCGGACCCAAACTTCTTTTTCATTTTTTAGATTCACCACACGAAGCATCGTACCAAAAGGCAAATGCTTATGCGCCGCAGTAAGCTGCTCCATATCATAAACTTCCCCATTGGCTGTTTTCCGCAGATGGAATCTCGTCCCATAATAACTAGCCACACCTTCTTCAATCAAGAAAGTAGAATCTGCAACATGGACATTCTCTAAGAGAATACTCTCGTCTTGAGCTTGAACGCTCGTCAAGCCAAAGAATAAAAATAGACCTATGATTAAGCTGATTTTTTTCATCTACGAAAACTTGGCAATTTATATGCCAATTGCTGTCATTAATTAAAATCTCACTTGGAAAGGATGTCCCAAGCTGATAACTTTAAATTCCTTATCGAATAAAGCTAAACTATTTTCATTAAAATCTACACAAGACTTTTCAGCTATGATCAAAATCCTTCACACCGCAGATTGGCATTTGGGCAAAAGATTGCAGGATTTTTCCAGAATGGAAGAACAAAAACTCGTCCTAGAAGAAATCATTCAAATCGCAGATGATCAAGAAGTTGATCTAATTTTGCTAGCAGGTGATATTTTTGACAGTTTTAACCCTAACCACGAAGCTGTCGAGCTTCTCTACAAAACCTTGCGGAGATTGTCTAAAAATGGAGAAAGACCGATCATCGCCATCTCAGGAAATCACGATAGCACGCAGTTTGTAGAAGCTCCCGATCCTTTAGCTAGGGAAATGGGCATTTTCTTCTACAGCAGATATGACTCGATCATACCAATAGGAAAACTAGACAATGGTATAGAAATTCTCAATTCTGAATCAGGTTTTGTAGAAATCAAACTCCCAAAACATGCTGACCCTATCCGCATCATTTTAGCTCCATATGCCAATGAAGTCCTACTCAAAACCTATCTTGGCGAAGAAGACAGAGAAGCGGAATTGAGGAATATTCTTGCAGCAAAATGGCGTAATCTTGCTGACCGTTATTGTGACGAGAGCGGCATCAACCTATTTGCAGGGCATTTTTTCTTTATCAAAGAAGGTGAAAAACCAGAGCCAGAACCTGAAAGTGAACGGCCCATCCTACATGTTGGCGGAGCACAGGCACTTTATACCTCCAATATTCCTACACAAATTCAATATGCTGCCTTGGGACACTTACACCGCTATCATGCGGTGAGCAAGTCTCCTTTTCCAGTGGTATATTCAAGTTCTCCCCTAGCCTACTCTTTTAGCGAAGCGGATCAGGAAAAAAGAGTCGTGATTATACAAGCAGAAGCCAATAAAGAAGTTTCCTACGAAGCTATCCCCCTCAAAGGAGGTAGACCTTTATTCAGAAAACGCTTTGAAAATTTAGCTGACACCTTGGCTTGGCTGGAAGAGAATCCTTACTGTTTCGTGGAAATCACCTTCGCTACCGAGCATGCCATTGACGCAGCGACGAGAAAAGCCATCATGAAAGCTCACGATGGAATTGTCAACTTGATCCCCGAGATTCTTCATATCAAAGGTCAGGAAAGCTTAAGCCTCAAAGTAGAAGATTTGGGAAAAGACATGGTGACACTTTTCAAGATGTATTACAAAAGCGAAAAAGGTCAAGATCCCAATGCTGAATTGATCGATATTTTTAATGAAGTAATCAGTCAAAACGAAGATTTATGATCCCAATTAGACTAGAAATACAAGGGCTTTATTCCTACAAGGAAAAGCAAGTCATAGAGTTTGATCAACTCACGGCAGCTGGACTTTTTGGGATTTTTGGAGCTGTAGGAAGTGGGAAATCCTCCATTTTGGAAGCTGTCCTGCTTGCACTCTATGGAAGCACCGAGCGACTTTCTGATCGTGGAGAAAAAAACAGCATGGTCAATCTGCAAAGTGAAGAGTTGCTGATCAATTTTGAATTCAAGGCAGGGAAAAACAACAGCAATACCTACCTCGGCAGATATGCTGCAAAGCGAAATCCGAAAAATTTTGATGATGTAAAACCCGCTGAGCACACCTTTTACCTTAAGACAGCATCAGAACTTCAACCATTAACACTTCGAGGTGAGGAGATTTTGGGGATGAAAAAAGAGCATTTCAAGCAAACTGTCATCATTCCTCAGGGAAAGTTCAAGGAATTTATCGACCTCACACCTGGCCCGAGAGCCGAGATGATGAAGGAGTTGTTTGGCTTAGAAAGATTCGATTTGAGCTATAAAACTGCCGGACTGCTCCGAATTGTCAAGGATGAAAAAATCAGACTTGAAACACAGCTGGCAAGCTTAGAAATCTATTCCGACGAAATCTTAGTGGAAAAAGAAAAGCTATTAGATCAAATCGCCCATCAAGCAGGTGATTTGGAAACAGATTTTCAAAAAACAGAAGCTACCTACAAAAAGCAAGAACAGATTCAGGCGCTTTTCCAATCTCTCCAGAATTTCGAGAAAGAATGGACTCAGCTGGAATTGAAAAAGCCATCAATTGAAAATCAGAAAGCCATTTATAAGGATTTTCTGACAGCCAAAACCTACCTCAAACCTATCTATGATCAAATCAGTGAAAAGAAGCAGGAGATCGAAAAGCATCAGGTAAGCGTCACTGACTGCGAAAGATTTAAGGAGAATTTTGTCACAGAAATCTCCAAAAAAGAGGCTGAAGAAACTGACCTCAAAGAAAAAGCAAATAAGAAATCAGAGAGAGAATCCAAAATCAGAGACTTAGAGAAGGTCAAAGAAATCCAAGAGCTGCAACAGAAGATTCAAGAAGCAGACAAGGAAATCGAATTTATCCAACCTCATCTTGAAGCCAAGAAATTAGCTCAACAAGCTCTAGAATCGAAAATCAAATTGCTTGAAGATGTCCTAGAAGCAAACCAAACACCCAATGCGAATCAATTGGCCGAGCTGAAAAGTGCAGTAAAAGATTGGGAAACATGGACTTCTTCTAAGGAAAAACTGATTACAGAAATCAAAGATTATAAAGCTTCTATTGATCAAAGTGAAAAAGATATTGCCATACTTCAAGAGCGTATCCCTAGTAATGAAACTTCATTTGATTCTTGGGCCTTTACACTGAAAAACCAAATCAAAGCTCTTGAGTCAGACAGAGATAAATTGATCCAAAAAAGTGGATTGAGTGCACATATACATTTATTGGAAAATGGTAACCCTTGTCCACTTTGTGGCGCGATCGATCATCCCAATCCACTCCAAGGAGAAGAGGAAAACAAATTCTTGTTGGAAATCGAATCTAATATCGAAAAGACAAAGGCTACGCTAGAAAGCAGCTTTGATTCCTCCAAAAAACTATCAGAAGCCACCTTCAAAAAAGACACTCTGACTCAACAATATAAATCCAAAAAAACTGATTTGACTGCGATTGAGAAGCAAATCGCAAATCTGGAAACCTCACTCAAAGAGCAGAATTTTGAAAATATAGATGCAGTAAAGGCTTTCCTTCAAACCACAGATGAGGCTATTCTGAAAAGTGAGCATCAAAGCAAGCAACTCAAAGAATGGAGGAAAAACTTGCAAGAAGGGAAAGTAAAACTAGAAGAAGAAGATCAGAAACTCCGAAACTTGGAGCAGGGGCTAAGAATGCTCCAAGCCACCCAAAATACCAAAAGAGATGACATCAAAGATTTAGGTTTTTGTCAGCCATTTTTTACAAAAGATGCAGAAAATATCCGTCAAACAATCCAAAAGGTTCAAGATGACATCGACAGAACTGCTGATCTGCTGAGCGGAATTCAGAAGGTAATGGTAGAACTCAGAGCAAAGCAAGCTACCAATTTGGCAAATCTGGAAAATTCAAAAAAAGCCTTGAAAGAAGCGCAAAACAAAATTGAAGAACTGAACACCCTTTATGCTCAGCGCAAAGAGGAATATCATTTTACGGACGAATCACAGCTTCAGGAACTCTATCACAACAATATGGATGCGGACAAGGTGGAGATAGAAATCAAGAACTTTGAGCAAAGAGCACATTTGGTAGAATCACGCATCGATGAAATCAAAAAGACAGAAGGAATAAACAACTTTAGCCAAGAGAACTTTGAAAGCCTGAAGGATTCTCTACAAGTTAAATTCAAAGCCTTAGAAGAAATCAAAAAGGAATTCACCTTGCTCGATCGAGAAATCAAAGACAGCCGAGAAAAGCTCAAAGAGAAAAAAGAAGTTCGCACGATCTACAGCAAACTAGAAAACAGAGAAAGCAATCTCAAAGAGTTAGAAAAGCTCTTTAAAGGCAGTGGATTTGTGAAATATGTGAGTTCCATCTACCTCAAGGAACTCTGCAATACCGCCAACATCAGATTCAACAAACTCACCAAAAATAGTTTGAGCTTGGAAATTGACGACAACAACACCTTTTGGGTGATAGATTATCTCAACGGAGGCAAAAAGCGTCTACTCAAAACCCTTTCCGGTGGTCAGACATTTCAAGCATCATTATGTTTGGCTTTGGCTTTGGCAGAGAAAGTCAAATCACTTAATGAGGCAGATCAGAGTTTCTTCTTTTTGGATGAAGGTTTTGGTGCCTTGGATAGAAATGCCCTTCGAGTCGTCTTCGAAACCCTCAAGGCTCTTCGACACGAAAACAGAGTTGTCGGTATCATCTCCCACGTCGAAGAACTCCAACAAGAGATTGAAGTCTATGCAAAAATTGAGTTGGATGCAGAAAAAGGCAGTCAGGTGAGGTATTCTTTTTGAGACGTGAGATGTGAGATATGAGAAGGGGATCTCGCAAAGATTTCCAAGGAGCAGAGGCGTCTTAAGAAAGTTGAGAATGGGGATTGGTTATTGATTATTGAGGGATACGGAGGGGCTTAGAGAGAAAAGAAGCAAGAGATAAGACGCAAGAGTGGCTCGGAGAGAATTCAAAACAGCGAAGATGTACTAAGAAGAATTCTTTTAGGAGGATTAGCCTCTATCATATCAGCGACTATCTGCCTAATCAGCGTCATCTGTGTTCCATAAAAGTAGCCTATACTTCCCTTGCAATTGAGGAGTGAGTTATAAGCTACTTATTCTATTGAGTAATTTTACTCAGTATATTGAGTAAAATATTAAAAAGTGATACAATATATTATTAATCAATGTTTTACAAAAGTATTTTTAAGCAAAAAAGACAGTCAAATTGACTGTCTTTTTATTTGAATAAGGAGACAATATCCATCTCCAAAAACTCTTGCCAAGGAATTCCTCCTGGACCTATCAGTAGAGATTTTTGGGGTTTGTATTTTTTAATTGTATTTTTTACACTTATTTATTTATATTGCTTTTGAATAAATAAACCTTAAAATCACAACCATTGAGACTATGAAAAATTTCAGAGGAAGAATCGATTTGTCATGTGCAGGATTGCTTCTGGCAATTGCAGCATGTTCTGAACCGGCAGTTGAAAGCACAAATATAGCTATGCCAACAACTACTTCAGAAAGAATAGGCAATCCAATCATCACCCACAAATACACTGCAGATCCAGCGGCGCTTGTACATCATGACACCGTATTTCTTTATGTAGGCCATGATGAAGCGCCTGCACGAAAGGAGTTTTATGAAATGCATGAATGGCTTATTTTTTCCTCCACTGACATGGTCAATTGGGAGGAGAGAGCGGCTTTGAATGTAATAGAAACATTTGATTGGGCATCTGGCGATGCTTGGGCAGCCCATACGATTGAAAAAGATGGTAAATTCTATTGGTTTGTGACTGTCACGCACAAAGAAATCCCTGGCAAAGCAATTGGGATTGCAGTAGCAGATTCACCAATCGGCCCTTGGAAAGATGCGCGAGGCTCAGCATTGATCACCAACGACATGACTACGGATACCGAAATCAGTTGGGATGATATTGATCCAGCTGTATTCATTGATGATGATGGAGAAGCTTATGTTTTTTGGGGAAATACAATCGCTTATTGGGCCAAATTGAAACCAAATATGATTGAGTTGGATGGCCCAATTAATCAAATTCCACTTCCCAACTTCACAGAAGCGCCATGGGTTCACAAGAAAGGTGACTGGTATTATCTAACATACGCGTATCAATTTCCCGAAAAAACAGCCTATGCCATGAGTAAGAGCATCACAGGGCCTTGGGAATACAAAGGAATCTTAAATGAAGTTGCTGGAAATTCCAACACCAATCATCAAGCAATCATAGAATTCAAAGGAAAAGACTATTTTATCTATCACAACGGTAGTATCCCTACAGATGGAGGAAGCTTTAGAAGGTCTGTTTGCATAGACTACCTCTACTACAATCCCGATGGTACTTTGAAAAGGATGGTGATGACAACTGAGGGAGTTGACCCGGTTTGAGGATTTTAGATTTTAGATTTTAGATTTTAGATTTTAGATTTTAGATTTAAAAGGAGTAGCTTGATTTGGACAGTCAGTCAGCCTTTAATAAAAAATAGAAGATGGATTTAGAGTTGGCGTAGCGCCCACTCCAAAACCCACCTTCTAAAGTCTTAATTTCATCTATACAATTAAAGAATCAGTCAACTTTTAATAAGAATGAAGATAGATTCAGAATTGGCGAAAAGCCCAATCTAAAATCTACCTTCTAAAATCTTCAATTATTTAACTCCAAAATGCAGCTCAATCTTGTGGCTGTATTTTTCGCCGGGATTAAGTCTTGCAGAGGGGAAAGAGGGCTCATTTGGTGCATTTGGAAATGTCTGCGGCTCAAGACAAAGTCCCATATATTGCGAATATGTTATGCCATTGGTCGTCAAACCACCATCTAAGAAATTGCCAGAATAAAACTGTACAGCAGGTGAATCCGCATAAAGCTCCATCACTCTTCCTGAACCCGCATGATACAATTCAGCCATTTTTGTCAGCTGACCATCATGCTGCTCTTTTACCACATAATTATGATCGTATCCACCTTTTATTTCTGAGATTCTTGCTCCAATAGTCGTTGGTGTATTAAAGTCAAATGGAGTTCCAGCAACAGCTTTCAGTTCTCCTGTAGGAATTAATTCATTATCTACCGGCGTGTATTTCGCGGCATTAATTTTCAATTCATGTCCAAGAATATCCTCTTTCATTGCACTTAGATTGAAGTACCCATGATGCGTCAAGTTTACGATGGTTGGTTTATCTGTTGTCGCTTCAAAGCTGATCAATAGTTTATTATCCGCCGTCATTTCATAGATGACTGTAGAAACCAACTCCCCTGGAAAACCCTCTTCACCATCAGGACTCGTATAAGTCATTTTGACTTTCATAGACTCTTCGCCTTCAATAAATTCAGCGTCCCAATTCTTCCGATTGAAGCCAAAATTTCCTCCATGAAGGTGATTGTTTCCATCATTGGTAGTTACTTGGTAGCTAGTTCCATCGATTTCAAATTTACCTTTAGCAATCCTGTTTGCATATCTTCCAGCAGTTGCTCCAAGATAATAATCATTTGTGTCATACCCATCAATTAACTCGTAACCTAAAACAATGTTCTCAGATTTTCCATCTCTATCCGGCACGACCAACTTCGAAACTACAGCTCCAAAACTTGAAAGTTCTACTTCCATTCCGTTTCCATTTTCTAGATGAAAAACCTTGGCTGTCTGATCTCCAACTGGAACTTCCTGTACTTTAACTTTAAATTTGATTTCTTTTTTCATTTCTTCTTTTTCCTCAGTTTTTGGCGAAGAACAACTCCATATCCCGATTAAAAGGGCGGAGAACAAAATGGTGATTGATTTGAAATTCATTTTTTTCATGTGCTTTAGGTGTTAACAGCCTTGACCATAATATGCATCTTTACCATGCTTACGTTCGTAGTGCTTCTTGATCAAAGCATCTTTCAGTCTTGCTGCATTTGGGTTGATTTGGAGTGTAAGATATGCCATTTTAGCAACCTCTTCTAGTACTTTGCTATTGTAAACTGCTTTTGAAGCATCTTTTCCCCAAGCGAAAGGACCATGACTTCCTACGAGAACCATCTCTACCTCTTCAGGACTCAGGTTTTTCTCCTCAAAACAGTCCAAAATCTGCTGTCCTGTATTGTGTTCATAATCTCCTTCGATCAGTTCGTCTGACATCGGTAGAGCACAAGGAATGTCTGCGGTCAAGTGATCTGCATGGGTCGTTCCAAAATTCGGAACATCCATAATCGCCTGTGCCCAAGAAACTGCATAAGTCGAATGCGTATGACAAATCCCACCAATATGCTTCCAATGTTTGTAAAGAAAAGCATGGGTTTTGGTATCAGAAGATGGCCGCATCTCACCCTCAATGACATTATTATCAAAGTCTACGATGACGATATCTTCCACTTTTAATTCTTCATAAGGCACACCACTTGGTTTGATAGCGAAGACGCCTTTTTCTCTATCGACTGCACTTACATTCCCAAAAGTATACACCACCAAATCCAATTTTGGCAATTGCATATTTGCGTCGTAGCAGGCTTGTTTTAGTTCTTTGTACATTTGATTCTAGATCTTAGATTGTAGATTTTAGATCTGAAATCTGAAATCTACAATTATTTTAGAGGATTGTTTTCTTCATTATTTTTTGAGTTTGATCTATTTTTAATGGTTTTCAAACTCGAGACAAAGATCGCTGTTAATTCATTTGCCTCTTGTAGTTGTCTTGAAACATCAACCCAGCCTTTAGCTTGAATTAATTCTAACCAATAGCCACTTTCATCTGCCTCTTCTAAGACAATTTGAAGTTTTGAAATAAACTCATTATCACTTCTTGCCCTGCAGACAGCTCTGTAATTTGTGCCTACTGAAGTCGCAGATTTGACAAGTTGATAGGAAATCACTTTTAATGAAACTGAATTTGGAAGTGATTCAATAAGATCAATTACATCGAGAGCAAATCTCTTTGTTCTTGTTTTAATTAGACTTTGCATAAATGTAAAAATTAGAAGTGAAAAATGTTGAAAGCATAATAAATCTACACAATCTCCATCTCAATCTAAAATCTACCTTCTAAAATCTAAAATTAATCCCTCCTTCATCCTTCACCCTTCCCAATTCATCCTTCTTGACCTATCCTTCTCAACCTATCCTTCAATTAGTTTCCCGAACGCCACATACTCTTTGTAAAGCTTTTCGTAAACAAGGACATTGGCTGGGATTGGTTCGTAGATTTTGTCAAAACCGTTGCTCATGGCTTGTATGGCGGATTCTGTATCAGCATGAATGCCTGCAGCAACTGAAGCATACATGGCTGCACCCAAAGCTGGGGCTTGGTCGGAAGTAGCTACTTTGATCGGCATATTCAGTACGTCTGCTAGTGTCTGCATCACCAAAGTTGACTTTTTGGCAACGCCTCCAAGACCAATTACTGCATCAATCTTGACGCCTTCCTGACGGAATCTTTCTACGATGCTTTTTGATCCAAAACTGATTGCTTCTACCAAGGACTTAAACACCCGAGCAGCATCTGAACCCATATTCAAGTTTCTGATTGCACCTTTGAGTGCTTGGTTAGCATCTGGAGTTCTCCTGCCATTGATCCAATCCAAGGCTACAATTTTAGATTCCTCAACAGGTATCGCTAATGCTTCTTCAGATAATTTGACAATCAATTGATCATCAAGTTCTGTTTTTAATTTCTCTTTTTGCTCTTGATTTAAGATTTCACTTGCCTCAATCAATTCCAGAGATGGTTTAAGCAGGAGATTTTTGAACCATGCCAATACATCACCAAAACCAGACTGACCAGCTTCCAAGCCAATTGTACCAGGAATTACAGAGCCATCTACCTGTCCACAGATTCCTGGAATCAATTTATCTCCAAGCTTTTCTTTATTGGTAACCATGATATCACAAGTTGATGTTCCCATCACCTTGATCAAGGTGTTTTCTGTAATCTCTCCTCCTACTGCTCCCGCATGTGCATCAAATGTACCGACAGAAATTACTGTTTCTTCAGAAAGTCCAAGCTTATCCGCCCATTCTTTACTCAGATTACCAGCAGCTTCATCTGAAGTGTAAGTTTCAGTGTAAAGCCTGTCCTTCAAATCAGCTAAATACGGATCAAATTTGCCAAGAAATTCTTTTGGTGGCAATCCGCCCCAGCTTTCATGCCATAGCGCTTTGTGTCCTGCTGCACATCTGCTGCGCTTCAATGCCAAGGGATCTTCGCTTCCAATCAACTGAGCAGTGATAAAATCACAATGCTCCATCCATGAAAAGGCTGCATTTTTTACCGCTTCATCTTCTCTTACAACATGGAGAATTTTGGCCCAAAACCATTCGGAAGAATAAATCCCTCCTTCGTATTTTGTGAAATCTTCACCTCCCCTTGTGCGGGCAATATGATTGATTTCATCTGCCTCTTTGATGGCAGTGTGATCTTTCCAAAGCACCATCATGGCATTTGGATTTTCAGCAAATTCAGGCGTTAAAGCCAAAGACTGCCCTTTATTATCTACAGGTAAGGGTGAAGAGCCAGTTGTATCCACACAGATGGCTTTTACTTGGTTTTTGTCAATTCCCGACTTTGATAAAACTCCTTTGATCGTCTGCTCTAATCCTTCCAAATGATCTAAAGGATGTTGCCTAAATCTATTGGATACAGGATCACAATATTTTCCTTCTTTCCATCTCGGATACCAATAGACATGGCTTGCAAGGCAATTCCCATCTGCTGTATTTACCAAAACAGCTCTTACGGAATCAGAACCATAGTCAAGACCAATTACATATTTATCATTCATATTTTCACCTGTTTACTTTACTCTTACCATCAAAACTGCATTGGCTGGTACAGAAATTTTAAGATTTTCCTTGTTCAGTTTGAAATCTTTGAAAGCAGCTTTTTTCACCACTTCTTTATTTTCAAAAGTATTATGTGAATTGATCGCAGGGGCTGTGATGTATTCAGCAGTCACCGTTTTGGCATCAATTCCTCTCAAGACCACATCCAAGTCGATTTTCTTATCCGGATTGATATTAGCAATACTGATATTCACAGTTCCGTCAGCAGATTTAGAAGTAGAAATATTCAATGCTTCCATTTTTTCCTTACCGAAACTCACTTCTTCAGACTTCAAATCGTGAGAAATCAAAGTCGCATCTTTGTGAGGCTTATAAAGATCAAAAACGTGATAGGTTGGTGTCAAAATCATGTCCGTTTCATTGGTCAAAATCACCGCTTGCAAAACATTGACAGTTTGCGCAAGATTGGCCATATGAACACGGTCTGCATTTTTATTGAAAATGTTTAGAGAAATTGCAGCAACATGGGCATCACGCATGGTGTTTTGTTGGTAAAGGAATCCTGGATTTGTTCCCGGCTCTACTTCAAACCAAGTTCCCCATTCGTCGATGATCATTCCAATTCTTTTCTCAGGATCATATTTGTCCATGATCGTACCATGACGTTTGATCAAATCATCGATAAATGCAGCTTTTCTTAGCGTCTCCAAATAAGTTTCTTTGTCAAAATCTGTCGCTGACTTTTTGTTTTCCCAAGATCCAGCAATGGTATAGTAATGTAAAGAAAGTCCATCCATCATCCACAAAGGAATGTTTTTCATCAAGACTTCAGTCCAATTGTAATCCCAGTTATTCGCTCCACCAGCAATTTTATAGAGCTTATTCCCTCCATAATTTCTAGCGTAGGTTGCATATCTTCTATACTCGTTGGCATAATACTCAGGAGTCATATTTCCTCCACAGCCCCAACTTTCATTTCCAACACCCCAATATTTGATGCCCCAAGGTTCGTCTTGACCATTTCTTTTTCTCAATTCAGCCATTGGACTTACTCCATCAAAATTGATATATTCAATCCATTTGGACATTTCCTCAACGGAACCACTACCCACATTTCCTGTGATGTAAGGCTCTGTGCCAATTTTCTTCGCAAAATTCATAAACTCATGCGTACCGAAAGAATTGTCTTCCGTAACACCTCCCCAATGGGTATTAACCATTTTCGGTCTATCTGCAGGATTGCCGATTCCATCTGTCCAGTGATATTCATCTGCAAAACAACCTCCCGGCCATCTCAAATTTGGGATTTCCAAGTTGATCAATGCTTGCATTACATCTTTTCGGTATCCATCTTCATTTGGAATATCAGAGTCAGGACCTACCCAGATACCTCCGTAAATACTTCTTCCTAGGTGCTCTGCAAAATGACCGTAGATATGCTTGTTGATCTTAATATCACCTTGATCCGCATTTACGATCAAACGATTTTGGGCTAGGGAAAAGAAAGAAACCAACATCGCTGTTAGTAGCATGATCCCTTTTAAGCTTTTTGTTTTCATAAGTTTATATTTATAGGTTTATTTTTTTTGATCTGCTTTCAATAATCTCACAAAGTGGATTTTCTCTGTTTCTCGACCATCGATACTGACGAATTTCACTTCTATTTCTTCTGATTGGAAAAGGGAAATGTCATACTCCCTGTCTACTATTTTCTTTGATTCTTCAGAGTCAAAATGTTCCTCGGCTAATACTTCACCATTGATCAGAATTTTGAAAGGATTGCCATTTTTGATGGGTAAATAAGAAATCCTCAAAGTCTTTGCTTCCAAGGCTGGATTTTTAAGGTCATATTGAAAAGCAGTTGTAGTGCTTCTCCAAAAAAGTCCATTATCTTGTCCAGATTGACTGCTGACAGCTTTAAAATTATGCTCAGATTCTGGCTGCTGCTCTCCAGGTGCGACTTGGTCGATGGTAATGGATTCCAATTTCAGCATCAATTCATCCTTCCCGCTCCATTGTTTTCTAAAATCATCAACTTCATCTGCCTTTAAAACCGGCCAATAAACCTGATAGCGGCTTTCATGAATATTGAAAAATGGAACGAGACTTACAGATTCATTTTGATTATAAAATTGATTTTCGGCTAAATAGAAATTGAAATTATCATTGCTTTTCGCGGGTAAGATTTTCTCTTCTGTTTGCTTGAGAATTCCAGTTTGAAAAATCGGGACCATTTTGCCTGAAGCAACATGCCCCATTCTACTATTATCCGCAAAAATCCCCTTAAGATCTTCCTTTCCAGTCTCGGCCGCCAATACAATCGGTCCATGAACAAACGATGCCCATGGAGAACCATCAGCCAAATATTCTACCTGAGTAGACATCGGCAAGGTGACAGAAACTTGGTCTTTTGATTTCCACTTTCTGTCAATCTCAACATAGCCATCTTTCGACAGGCTTATAGGAAAAGATTTCCCATTCACCTTAACCTCCATTGCTCCTCCTTTAACCCAATCTGGATATCTGATTTTTAGCTTAAACCCCTTTTTGCCTTTATGGTCAAATTGAAGCGTTGTGCTTTCTGAAAAAGGAAAATCTGTTTTCTGAGTGAGTTTGATGCCTTTTTCTTCCCAACTCAATTCCGAAGCGATAAAGAGATTTACAAAAAGTTCATCTTCTTTATGGGCATATATAACCTGACCATATTTGGCGTGATTCTCTAAACCCGATCCTACGCAACACCAAAAATTCTCGTGGGGCTGTGAATAAACGCGATAATGCTGTGGACGCATGGGCGTGAAATAGACAAATCCACCTTTTGTCGGATGCTGAGATGAAAGGATATGATTGTATAGCGCTCTTTCGTAATAGTCGATGTATTTTCTATCCGGGCTACTTTCAAAAAGCTTCTCAGATAAACGCATCATATTGTAAGTATTGCAAGTCTCAGGGCCTTGATCAGAAGAAAGCATTGGCGAAAAATCATCTTTTGGATGAAAATGCTCTCTCACACTATTCCCACCGATGGAAACTGATCTTTGATTGGTGACATTTTCCCAAAAATAGGTGGCGGAGTTATTCCATTTTGCTTCATCTGAAAGTTGAGCGATACGCTGAAAACCAATCACTTTAGGAATTTGGGTGTTGGCATGCATTCCTGTAAGTTTATCTTGGCGATTTGTAAGGGGATCCAAGATCAAATTATGAGACATTTTTTTTGCAAGCGTTAGGTATTTTGGATCTCCAGTGATTTCTGCCACATCAGCAAAAACTTCATTCAACCCTCCATGCTCGCTGATTAGTATTTCTTGAAATTGTGCTTCTGAAAATTCTTCGGTCAAGTCATAAAACCAATCTGAAAGCTCGATCAACATTGGTTTTGCATCAGCTATTCCTGCAATCAAATAAGCATCTTTTAGCCCTGCGTAGATTTTGTGAATATTGTAAAGCGGTACCCATCTGTCATTGAGAGAAAAACTACCTGCTTTGATATTTCCAGTTCTGATTTCTTCCCAGATTTTTTGTCCGTTAGGAATACCACCGATATAGCCATTTGCATTTTTATTCTGAGCTAACTTCAGTTGCTCAATCATATAATCCAATCGGCTTTTGATTTCAATATCTCCAGTAGATGCGTACATCATGGCTAAGGCAGAAAGATAATGACCACCTATGTGGCCATCTAATCCTGTATTTTCCCAATTTCCGTAATTCTCAGCAGTCCATTCTATTCCAGCATCTTTCATGTATGGAGCCAAAAGTCTGTCAACATCCATCTCAAGAATATATTTTTTATCCACTTCTTGAGCATTTTTGAATGGACTATCCAACAATTTTACCTGATCCAATTTAAAATATTGAACACGGTTAGATTGTGCATACGAAGCTGAACTTAATGCAAGAATGAAAGCAAAACAAATAACTTTAAGAGTGCTGGGCATGTAATTTTTATTTCTTTTTGGCCCAAATGGCCGTTCCTTCATTATTCAAACCGGTGTAAATAATTGTTTCCTTCTTTTTCTCCCAGTCATATTCATTGTCAACATAAACTTTGTCCACAAATGCACCATTTCCATAATTTAGCGTAAGCCAAGGCTTTTCATAAGTCCAGACATTTTCTTCATTATCACCAATAGTTCCGTCAGCATTAAGAGTTAAATCGGCTGAAACTTGAAGATCTGGTAAGAATTGCTCTTCCGCATAACCTGGTACTATTCTATAACCAAGAATGATTTGCTCCCATGTTCCTACGAGTTCATCTCTTTGAATATCTTTGGTAGGAAGATTAGCGAAGCGTTGAGGCGAAGCCACTGGCCAACCGTCTTCTGTCCAATATAATTTTCTAACATGTTTGATCATGTAAAACCTATCGGCAACTGGTCTTCCCTGATGCGCAATGTAAAACTGATCTCCTTCTCTAAAGACCGCATTGTGAGCTACACCCTGCCAACCTGCATGATCTTGAAATTTGTAAGGAGCTACGATCATGGGAACATTATCTTGTTCACCATTCATGTCTACCCCATTGAAATCTAAAAATGGACCTGTCGGACTTGTAGATCTACCAACGCGGATATTGTACTTTGATTCCAACCAATCGTAGGATAAAAACATGTAGTAGAAACCTGTGGCCTCATTGTAAATCACTTCTGGCGCTTCAATATTTCCATTGATCCTACTTCCTGTAAAACCTCTTTGAACTACTCTAAAGCCCTTATCATTATTCGTCTTAGCCAAACCAGTTTCAGAATTTAATTCCATCACATAAAGTCCGTCAAAAGCAGATCCATAATACATCCAATGTTTGCCATCTTTATCTATAATCACAGCAGGATCAATGGCATTTGTCATAGGAATATTGGTATTAGATGTTACTGCCAAACCTTTTTCTTCCCATGGCCCATCTATATTATTAGAAGTTAAAAGACCAATTGCGCTGAGCTTAAATATTTGAGAAGATTGAGAGTAATAAAGTCTGAATTCATCCCCAACTTTGATGATGTAAGGAGCCCAAACATTATCAAAAGGTTCTCCCCCATTTTGTCTAATATAATTGACAGCTTGTGTAGGCCTTCCATTAAATGCCCAACCTCTGAACTCCCAAGCTACTAAATCTCGGGATCTTCTGACCTGAATCCCTACTCTAGACAAAGACTGTCCATACGCCACATCAGTTCCAAAACTGTAATACCATTCTCCTTCTTTAATCACAGATGGGTCATGTGAATTGTAGGGTCCCCATTGACTTGCAAACTGAAAAGACGCAATCTGCCCATAGAAATCCTGAATTTGTGAAAGCGGTACAGGGATACCCTGCACAGGAGGGTTTGAGTTTGAAGGTGGTGGATTTGTGACTGTAGGTTCATCTTCCATGCCATTATCACAGGAGAAAAAAACTCCTGAAAAGATTATAGCTATCAGTATAAAAGTAAATGGTGACTTGAATTTCATAATCAATTAATTTTGCGTTCGTTATTGCTTGATCTTTGCTTTGATCATCGTAAATGAATGCGCTGGGAATGCATAAGTAACTTTTTCTCCTTTACCTTTCAATGTTTTAGTTTTTGTATCCACGTTTGTTTTGCCAAAATCATTCATTGCTTTAATATCCGGTCCATTGACTTCAAAAACTTCAAAGTCACCAGTAAACTCACCTTCGATTGCCAAAATATCTGTTGTAATAGCTTTGTCTTTGTGTCTGTTGACTACATTGATGATCAATTCATCTCCCAAGACTGTCGCTGACACATCTAGAAAAGGAACATCTTTCAAATCTGCTCTTTGCTCTCCAAGACCCAAGGCAAAACTTCCAGTATCATATTTTTCAGAATCCACAAAAACATCCAAAGATGTACCATGTGCATGTTGTGCAAAAAGTGCCAAAGGATGATAGATAGTTTGTAAGAAAAGGCCATTTTCATTGGTGAAAATCGGTGCAATTACATTTACTAGTTGTGCCATATTTGCGATTTTTACCACATCAGCATTTCTGATAAATGCATTTAGAAATGAAGAAATTACCAAAGCATCTTCCAAATTGTAGCGTTCTTCCAAAGCAATATCTCCAGACATGGTCTCAGAAGATCTCCATCTGTACCAAATGTTGTATTCATCCCAAGCAATGTAAATCGGATCACGATCACCTCTATCTGCTCTTGACATCGCTTCGTCAATTATGCCAGAAACCAGTTTAGTTCTCTCTTCCAAAACCAAAGGAGAAGCTACAAATGCATAATAATTGTCATCGACATTCCCTACATACATGTGAAGTGCAAGGTAATCGACCACGTTTTTCAATTCATCAATGACTGTTTTATTCCATGCCATTGGATTTGATCCAGGGTAGAAATTAGAAGAACCTGCTGCCACCAACTTGATCGATGGATCAGTTAGCTTCATCAATTTCCCAGCTTCCCTTGCTTTTTTGGCGTAATCTTCAGCATTCAGATGCCCCATTTGCCAAGGTCCATCCATTTCATTACCCAAACCCCAATAAGTAATCTTATGTGGTTTTTCGTATCCGTGTTTTTTTCTTAATTCAGCATAATATGGGCCTGATTCTACATTGGTATATTCTACCCAATGCTGTGCTTCTTGGATCGTACCTGTTCCTAAGTTCACTGCGAAATAAGGTTCGGTATCCATTAATTTGGCGTAATCCATAAATTCGTTGGTACCAAATTGATTAGATTCTAATCTATTCCATGCCAATTCCAATCGAGCAGGTCTATCTTCTTTTGGTCCAACACCATCAAGCCAGTTGTAATTCGAAACAAAATTACCTCCAGGGTAACGCGTCAAGGTAACATTCAAACCTTGCACTGCTTCAAGGACATCTAATCTAAATCCATTTTCATCTGAAAGGGGATTGCCTAGATCATAAATCCCTCCATAAACACATCTTCCTAGGTGCTCAACGAAGTTCCCGTATATTTTTTTATCAACTTCACCAATCTTCCGATCCAAATCAATTTTAATCCTTGCGTTTTGGGCAAACACTTCGCCAGAGAATCCAAGTAAGGTTCCTGAAATAGCTAGTGCTGTTGTTATCTTTTTAATATTCATATCTAGGGTTTATTTATTTCTTGTTTTATTTTTCTAAAGTGACAATCGGCCAACCTTCATTATCCCAATCCATTTCGCGAATCAATAATTTTGATCTGCCATTGTCTTTGGCATCATAACCGTGGAAAATCAAATAATCTGTTCCATCAAAAGTATAAGCGGAATTATGACCTACACCATGCCAATTTTCATTTCCTTCCAATACCAAAGTCCCTCCACCTTCAAACATACTTTTTCCATCACGATCAAGGTATGGCCCTGTTACATCTTTGGACCTTCCGACGACCATTTTGTAAGTACTATTCACCCCTCTGCAGCAATAGTCAAAAGAAACAAATAGATAATACCAGTCATCTTTTTTAAAAATAAATGGTGCTTCCACAGCGCCATCTCCTGGATTGCGATCGTCTAGTTCAAAAGTTCTTGCTCTTCTGGAAATCGTGTACCAATCATCTGGACCATTCTGAACTGTTTTTAAATCATCCGCCAATCTGACCAATTTCATTCCATTCCAAAAAGAGCCATAGCTGAACCATGGTGTTCCTTCATCATCAAAAACTAAATTCGGGTCAATGGCATTCCAAAGGTCCCTTCCTGGAACTGATTGCACGACTATTCCCTGATCTTCCCATTTATAATCTGGAGAATCAGGATTTAATGTTTTGTTTTTTACCAAACCAATTGCAGAGGTGTTTTTCGCAAAAGATGATACGGAATAATACATATAGTATTCTCCTTTATGATATGTGATGTCAGGTGCCCAAATGTGGTTTTTGAAATCAGCGGCTACACTGTTCGCCCAAGTAGGTGGATCGGTAAAAACAGCCTTTTCTCTTTTCCATTGCACCATGTCTGGTGAAGACCAAAATGCAATGCCTGGTCCTGTACAAAATAAATAGTAAGTGTCGCCTTCCTTGATCATGACAGGATCATGTACAGGTATGTCGGTTCTATATTCTTGAGACCAAGTAGTAAGGGAGATTAAAAAAGCCAAGAATGTCAATAGTATATTTTTCATTTTGGGTCATGTTTAGGGATGAATCATCTCGATAAAAGCTGAGATTCCTTTGCAGAGTAGTCAGATAATTCTTTATTAGTGAAAGTGCTTTTCCGGAATTATTCAATCGGCAATTTTAGAAAAATGAAAAGGTAAGAAAGTCTCTATGTTTGATATAGAAAACCCACTTTCCTTTTCATTTGACAATAGGTTTAAGATTTTATAATAGATGAATTTGATAAAGGCAGGTTCGAGGTGAAATCCAAGAACCCGCTTTTATAAAACTACTTACCCTATTAATTATTTGCACTGTTAGGAGACAAGTTTGGATTGTTGTCCAACTCACCTTGTGGTATTGGCATCCACTGATTCCCTGGAGTGAAAGTATTGAATTCTGAATCTCTGCTTCTTAAGAAAGCTAATTTCGCTGGATCTTCGAACCAACCCCATCTTACTAAATCATTGATTCTTTGTCCTTCGATAGCGAATTCTAAGAATCTTTCGTGGGCGATTTGATCTCTCATTTCAGCTTGAGACATTCCTGGTTTTACAGTCGCCAAATCTGGTAAATTAGCTCTGTTTCTTACTTGCTGAATGAAACCATAGGCCTCAGCAGTTCTACCCAATTCATTCAATGCCTCAGCATGAAGCATTAGAATATCTGCATATCTCAAGATACGATAGTTGATTCCAGATCTAAACTGATCTTCAACTGAAGGCCCAAACCCATCATTGGTATATTTTCTTGGATAGATTTCGGTTGGAGAATAGGGCCATTGATCATTATATAATCTTGTGCTATTCTCTGTAGGTTCAAATGAAGCAATAGTTGCCAAAAGACGCGGATCTTTTCTACCATCAACTGTCAATTCTTTATGATAATCATCATACAAAGCCCTAGTTGGCAAGAAATCATTGAAACCATAACCTCTAGCAGCATAGGTCACAGCTTGTGCCGATACTTGTGTCCAGTTGGCATTTGGATTACCTCCCCAATTCAAAATAGAACCACCAACTTCTGCTGGAGTAGCAAATTGAACTTCGAAAAGAGACTCCGCATTATTTTCTGTTCTTGGATCAAAATTATCTCTATAATTTTCCATCAATCTATATGGCCCATGTTGACCACCCACAAGCTCAGCGAACTGAGTCGTAGCTTCTGCCCATCTTTTTCTGTAAACAAGTGCTTTACCAAGCATTCCTGTAGCAGCTCCGCTTGTAGCTCTACCAATATTTCCTCTGTCAGGACCTGTTACATTTTGATAGTTTGCAGGAAGATTTGCTTTAGCATTTGTGAAATCAGATATGATTTGCTCCCAAATAGCTTCTTCAGTGGCTGTCGCAGGGTAAAACTCTGATCTGTCAGCAGGAAGGGTTGTAATCAAAGGAACTTCTTTATAGAAATTCGCTAGGTTAAAATATGCTAAACCTCTTAAGAAATAAGCCTGACCTAGTACTCTTTTTTTCAAGTCTTGATCCATTTCTATATTTGGCACATTATCTAAAACTTGATTTGCTCTCCAAACCATTTGGTAATGTGCTTCCCAAACCCATGCAACAGGTCCGGAAGTAGTAGGGATTGTAAAATTTGCAACTAGCATCAAATCAGGCCAAGGACTGTCACCTTGAATATCGTCGGCTCTTCCGTCCATCAAAGATGGAAACATTCTCATGTAGGTTCCATCAATCATTAGACTGTTATAAATTGAATTTACTGCAGCAACAGCATCAGCTTCTGTTTGCCAGAAAGTACCTGTTGTAGCGATATTAGGGTTAGTTAGGTCCAAATTTGACTCGCAACCAGCAGTTGCTAACATTGCTCCAGCCAAAAGAGAATATATATATTTTTTCATGATTAGATTATTTTGGTTGTATTACTTGCAATTAGAAAGAAACTTGAAGACCGAGCATCATTGTTCTTGGTCTTGGAAATGATCCAAAGTCAAATCCTGGGTTGAATACCCCCGAAGTAAAATCTGGGTTGTAACCTTTGTAAGCTTGGAAAGTAAATGGATTCTGTACAGAAGCGTATACTCTAGCTGATTGGAATTTGGTCATAAACCCAGTGACTCTTGGGATTTTGTATCCAACAGATATTGTCTGTATTCTTAAGTGAGTTCCATCTTGCAACCAACCTTCTCTATTTGAATCTCTTTGGTTTTGGTTTGGATCACCTGCTACCAATCTAGGCCATACGTCACTTGGATTCTCTGGAGTCCATCTTTGTAATATATCTTCGTGACGGTTGGTGAAATCCTGCGTCAACATGATATCTCTATATTGTCTGCTGTTGATCAAATATCCACCTGCACCCGAAGCGAAGACTGTGAAATCAAAGTTTTTATAAGCCCCTGAGAAATTCAAACCATAATATATAGTTGGTAAAGCATTTCCAAGATTCACTCTATCTCCCGCAAAATCAATTACGCCATCTCCATTGATGTCCTCGAATTTTACATCACCGGGAGCTGTACCTGCATTTTGGAATGCATGATTATCGATTTCTTCTTGTGTTTGGAAAATCCCAATCGCTTTGTGTCCAAAATGATGTCCGATAGGTAATCCGACAATCGTTCTAGCGCCTGCACCAAAAATTGGCTGGTTATCTCCACCTAAGGCAAGGACTTCATTTTGAAGGGTTGTGGCATTTGCTGAAAGATCAAAAGTGAAATCACCAGTCATTTTTCTATATGTTAACTGGAATTCAAATCCTTGATTTCTCAAGCTACCAGCATTCACAACTGGACTACCTGCTGCACCTGTAGACGCAGGAATTGGAACAGACACCAAAATATCTGTCGTTTTACTGTTATAGTATTCTGCAGAAAACTCGATTTTCCCATCAAACAAGGCTCCATCAAATCCAATATTTGAAGTTGTTCTTGTTTCCCATCTGATATTAGGATCTACTTGTTGCGTTTGAATCGAACCTCTTACTACATCACCCCCAAAGTTGTAAAGTACATTCGGATTGATTGTAGCAAAGTATAAATAGTCACCAATATTTGCATTACCCAATTGACCATAACTTGCTCTCATCTTCAAATCAGAAATGAAAGAAGGAAGTGTAATAAATGATTCATTGTGAATATTCCAACCTAATGCTACAGAAGGGAAGTTACCAAATCTATTGGTTGGAGAGAATTTAGATGAACCATCTCTCCTCAATGTAGCTGTTAACAAATACCTGTCATCATAGTTGTAGTTCACTCGACCAAGAAATGAAGCTATAGCACTCCTAAATTCGTTTCCAGAAGCTTGCTTATTCACCCCGTTATCTAATACAGGAAAGTTAACATCAATATCTTCTGAGTATCCATTTCTGTTGATTACGCCTGTTTCTTGGTACATTTGACCAGCTAGAACATCTAGACTATGCTTGCCGAAAGTGCCTTTATAGTTGATGGTATTCTCTATCAAACCTGTGGATAAAATTCTGTGTCCATCATCCATTCTAGAAGTTCCATCATTGAAGAAAAAGCCTAATCTAAATGCTGGAAGGTATGCAAGATCTCTTGCATTTGTTCTGTCATAGTTTAAGTTTAGCTTATATGACAATTTGTGGTTTTCCTGATCGATCAGTTGATATTCTCCAAAAGCAGTAGCAAACGTTCTATCAACAGTGGTATTAGCAGTAAACAAATTATTGACACCAATCACATTGAGTGAAATGGCTCTTTGAAGATCTGCTTCTGTACCGCCATAACCTCCGAGATTATTTGGATCAAAAATCGGCATCGTTGGGATCGCTTGTACCAAATCTGCCACTAACGGCGGCCTGTTACCAGCAAGTACATCTGGACGATAAGTCAGAGCATCTTCGTAAGAATGTGTATAATACAATGAAGTCCCAACTTTCAATCTTCCTTTCTCCGAAAGTGTATTCATTCTCATGGAATATCTTTCGTAGTTTGGTCCATTTCCCACAAGTGTTCCTGTGTTTTCAAAATAATCTACAGATGCATTATACTGTGTGTATTCACCACCACCAGAGAAATTCAAATTATGATTTTGTCTAAAACCATTTTTCAGACCTTCTTTTTGCCAATCTGTATCAATATCAGTGATATATCTTGGGTTGTTTGGATCATTAGCTGGAACCAAAGGCTGATTGCCATTTCTCTGAACTTCGTTGATGATCATTTGATAATCTTCTCTTCCCAATACAGGAATTCTCTGCCATACCTGATCTACCCCTACATAAGTATTGTATTCCACCTTCAAAGGAGAATTTTTCTTCCCTTGTTTTGTTGTGATGATTACCACGCCATTTGCAGCTCTTGAACCATAAATCGCGCCTGCAGAAGCATCTTTCAACACCTGCATAGTCTCAATATCATTTGGGTTGAAATCTCTAGGTGTAGTACCTACAGGAACTCCATCAATCACATAAAGTGGCTGACCATTTCCAAAAGTAGAAATACCTCTGATTCTCACACTTGGAAAAGCTCCAGGTTGACCATCTGATGTCACCTGAACACCTGAAACCCTACCTTGAAGCATTTGAGCAACATCATTGGTAGAGAATTTCTTGATTTCGTCAGTATTGACTACAGATATTGCACCTGTAATATCAGATTTCTTTTGTGTCCCATACCCTACTACAATCACTTCATCCAGATTGCTAATATCTTCTTGCAGTGTAATATTAAGTACAGATTGATTTCCTACAGTCACTTCTTGTGTAGTATATCCAACAAAAGAAAATACTAAAACTGAAGTTCCATCAGGAACAGAAATAGAAAAGGAACCATCAAGATCAGTGGCTACACCTCTTGTAGTTCCTTTTACCAAAACGGTTACACCAGGAATCGGCAATTGATCTGAAGCAGATTTCACAACACCTCTTACCGTAATGTCTTCGGCTGCCATGTCGAGTCCTCCATGAATGCCTTCACTAGCTATAGCATTACTAAAATTAAATGTATAATTTACACCTAAAAAAAGTAGCATGGCTATCTTTAATCGTAAACACTTTAAGTTCATAAATTTTAGGGTTTATTGAATTTGGAATATTTTTTCTTATTCTAAATAGTTTAAAGTACAATTTTAAAATATTTAAACAATTGATTTTCTATCATTTAAATATTCACCAAGCCATACTTATCGCTATCATGAACGAATATTAGAGAATAAAATTTAAAGTCACAAATATTAATTGTCTTTTTTACACTATTAAAAAAATTTTATCAAAATTACAGTTCAATCCGCTTAGAATTTGAGTTCATAAAATGGCTGCAAGTCAAAATAAAAATATTGCATCTATCAATATTAATTGTTATTAGCTCACCCAACTTTGAAAAAAGTGTAGTTTAATGAAATTGATTAGCTGCAATGACATCAGCATTTAAATACATTACTCAATGTAATATGGATAAAAGTCTTCAGTCAACTACGCAGCGGCGCGCAAGTGTAAACAGACAATAGCTGATTGAAATAAACTTCATACAATATTGCCAAAGGCTACTGATGTAAAAACCGATAAATATAAATTCTTTTAAGATTACTAGTTTTTTCATCAAATAAGAAAAAGACAAATTTATGATAAATCAGTCTAGCAGCTTCCTGTTTATTTATGGAAGAGAAATATTAAGTGTCAGTATTGGATTTATATGTAGAAAATAACTAACTTTCAAAATAAATCAAGCCTAAACCCATAACATAAACCAAATATGAAGTATTCAAATCAAACCAGGCTACTGGTGGCCGTGGATTGTATAATTTTTGGCTTCGACGGTGTCGATTACAAGTTACTACTGATTCAGAGGGGATTTGCTCCAGAAAGAGAGAAATGGAGTCTTATGGGTGGATTCGTGCAAACTGACGAATCATTAGATGAAGCCGCAGAGCGTATTTTGAAGCAACTTACTGGCTTACACGATGTTTATATGGAAGAAATGCAGGCATTTAGTCAACCTGACAGAGATCCCATCGAAAGAGTCATCGCAGTGGCTTATGTGGCATTGATAGATATAGAAAAATATCAGGCACAAATTAATGATGATTTTCATGCCAGATGGTACTCTATCAAAGAGCTTCCAAATCTGATTTTTGATCACAAAAACATGGTGGAAATAGCACTTACAAAGTTGAGATACAAAGCTGCTTTTCACCCTATTCTATTTGAATTGTTACCTGAAAAATTCACACTGCCTCAACTTCAGGCGATGTATGAAGGATTATATGACACAAAAATCGATAAAAGAAATTTCACTAGAAAAGTATTGTCAACCAAACTATTGAAAAAAGAAACTGATAAAGATAAATCAAGCTCAAAAAAGGGAGCATTCTATTATTCTTTAGACGAGGAGCATTACAAGGAGAACTTCACTAATATCCATAATTTCATTCCCAGAAATGAAATCCCTGGCGGTCTAGATTAAATTTCCCTCCTCATATTTTTTTTATTCAAATTTTAGGTGTAAATATGACACTTAATTGCTTTATATGGCAATTCATGTTGTTCAATTAACATTTTAAACCCTCTAAAACTCAGTTTCTATATGAATGCTGGATTCTCTACTTTAGATTACATTGTTTTTTCAGCCTACGCGGTCATCATCGTTGCTGTAGGTCTTTGGGTCTCACGATCCAAAACAGGTGTCCAAAAGACAGCACAAGAATATTTTTTGGCGGATAAATCACTCACTTGGTGGGCCGTTGGTGCATCTTTGATCGCAGCCAATATTTCAGCTGAGCACTTCATAGGAACTTCAGGCTCTGGATTTGCAATCGGATTGGGTATAGCAGCTTATGAATGGATCGCAGCGATCACCTTAATCATTGTAGCCAAGTACTTCTTGCCCGTATTTCTTAAAAATGGCATTTATACCATGCCTCAGTTTTTGGAATCCCGATTTGATAAAAGGGTCAGTACAGCATTTGCTGTATTTTGGCTTTTAGTCTATGTATTTGTAAATCTTACCTCTGTAAGTTATTTGGGCGCACTTGCCATGGAAAAAATCATGGGTGTTCCTTTACAATATGGAATCATTGGACTTTTGGTATTTTCGGGAGTCTACTCTATTTATGGAGGACTCGAAGCTGTCGCTTGGACAGATGTAGTGCAGGTAATTGTGTTAATTGCAGGTGGTTTGGTAACCACATTCTTGGCACTAGAGGCAGTTGGAGATGGCGCAGGTGTATTTGCTGGTATGGCAAACCTGTATGAAGCAGCTAGAGAACATTTTGTAATGGTAGTTCCCAAAGGAGAAATCATGATCCCTGATGGTGTCGGTGGATTGAAAGACGCTTATCAAGATTTACCGGGAGTAGCTGTAGTCCTAGGCGCCATGTGGCTGACCAACATTGGCTATTGGGGATTCAATCAATATATCATTCAAAAAGGCCTTGCTGCAAAAAGTATAGAAGATGCGAAGAGAGGATTGATCTTCGCAGGTTACCTAAAAATTCTTATTCCATTATTAGTGGTAATTCCAGGTATTGCGGCTTGGGTATTGATCAATAAATCAACTCCGGAAGAATTGTCAGTGATGTTGAATGTTCCATTTGACCAAATTGGAACAATTGACAAATCAGATGAAGCATACCCTTGGCTTTTGAAAAACTTTGTTCCTGCTGGAATAAGAGGATTGGCATTTGCGGCGCTAGCAGCAGCGATTGTTTCATCCCTTGCATCGATGATCAATAGTACTTCGACCATTTTCACTATGGACATCTACAAAGTATACTTCCAACCTGAAGCTACCAATAATCAGTTGGTGAGATCAGGTAGGTTAGTCGCTATTGTATCACTTTTCATTGCTATGCTTGTCGCTCCACAGTTAGCATCTCTAGATCAAGTTTTCCAATATATTCAAGAATATACAGGATACATTTATCCTGGGGTCGTTGCCGTATTCTGCATGGGTTTGTTTTGGAGACAAATCACAGGGAATGCTGCGCTTTGGACAGCTATTGCTACAATTCCAGTAGGTATTGTATTTAAAGTATTGTATCCCGAAATGCCTTTCTTATTGAGAATGGGATATGTATTTATCATCCTATTGCTTATTGCCTCGGTTATAAGTTTCACGGAAAAGAAAACACACGTCAATCCGGCGTTCAAAGAAAAGGGAATTGGTAGTAAGTCCTTGACTGCTTCTTACATCTTCTTTGCATTAGGATTAATTTCTACTATCCTCGGCATTCTTTTCCTTAATGACTTCGAATCAATCGGATTTGAGTCCATATTTATGATGGCCTCTTTATTTATGATGCTAGGAGTAATTTTATTCACAAATGTCAAAATGAAAACTGCAGATCCAAAATCTTTAACTGTAGACCCTGTACTCTTCAATACTGCCACACCATTCAATATTGGTGCTGCCGGAATCATATTGATTGTGGGTCTTCTTTATTATTTCTTTTGGATGTAATCAAAATCAAACCTTATAAACGAAAAACTCATGAATAATCTCAAACAAAACGAAGTATGGTTTCTCACAGGAAGCCAGCACTTATATGGAGAAGAAACCCTTCGTCAAGTTGCGGAGCATTCTCAAGTCATAGCCAAAGAGCTAAATGAATCTGAAGGAATCAGCGTAAGTATCATTTACAAACCAACTGTAAAAACTACAGAAGAAATCTATGCGGTCTGCCAAGAGGCAAACCAAAATAAAAACTGTATTGGTGTCATTGCATGGATGCATACTTTTTCTCCTGCCAAAATGTGGATTGGAGGATTGAAAATTCTTCAAAAACCAATGCTTCACCTGCACACTCAGTTCAATCGAGATATTCCTTGGGCTACCATTGATATGGATTTTATGAATCTCAATCAAAGTGCCCACGGAGATAGAGAATTTGGGTTCATGGTTTCGAGAATGAAGATCGAAAGAAAAGTAGTTGTCGGCCATTGGCAAGATCCGAATGTAAAGTCACAAATTGACACTTGGGCAAGAGCAGCTTCAGGATGGCATGATTGGCAGGGAGCAAAATTCGCAAGATTTGGAGACAACATGCGTAATGTAGCCGTTACAGAAGGTGACAAAGTAGAAGCTGAATTACAATTTGGGTTTGCTGTTAACACATTTGCCGTAGGCGACTTAGTCCAACTCATCAATGCTGCTTCTGAGTCTGAAATCAAGGCACTTGTAGAAGAATATGAAGCAACTTATACCATGGCAGACAATTTAAAAGCCAATGGGGCAAAGAGATCCTCTTTGATCGATGCTGCGCAAATCGAAATAGGAATGCGTAAATTTTTGAAAGAAGGAGGATTCAAAGGCTTCACCAATACCTTTGAAGATCTTCATGGTATGAAGCAATTGCCAGGAATCGCAACGCAGCGATTGATGGCCGAAGGCTATGGCTATGCAGGTGAAGGTGATTGGAAAACAGCTGCCTTGGTAAGAGCAATGAAAGTGATGGGAACAGGACTTGAAGGAGGTAATGCATTTATGGAAGACTACACTTACCATTTTGATCCGAGCAACTGCATGGTACTTGGAGCACACATGCTAGAAGTTGATCCAGTTTTGGCCAATGGAAAACCTACTTGTGAAGTTCATCCTCTTGGAATTGGCGGAAAAGAAGATCCTGTAAGATTAGTCTTCAATGGAAAAGCAGGTGCATCTCTCAATGCTTCACTTGTAGATATGGGAAATAGATTCAGACTTGTCGTGAATGAAGTCGATGCAGTAGAAGTGCCTCATGCACTTCCAAAACTTCCTGTGGCAAGAGTAATGTGGAAACCGCTTCCTGACATGAATACAGGTTGTGCAGGTTGGATTTATGCCGGCGGTGCCCACCACACATGTTTTAGCCAAAGTTTGACAGCGGAGCACCTAACAGATTTTGCGAAAATCGCAGGCTTGGAAAATATCATAATTGACAAAGAAGCAAACCTTCGACAACTTCAAAACGAAATCAAATGGAGTGACGCTTTCTACCGATTAGGGTTTTAAATTCATGAATCTTAATTAACTTAAAAAGGGAGATTGGCAGTGTTCAATCTCCTTTTATATTTTCAATTCATTCCAAATTTTTTCATTATTTCAATTTCGAGAAATCAAATACTTCTATTCTAATTTCATCCTCCTTGGAATTAGGATCATCCGGGTGATTCAAAAACAAATTCAACCCATCTTCACTAACAAAATAATGATGTGCTAAGTATTTATTTTTCGGTAAATCGAATTCCACCAACAGCTTTAATGTTTCTGAATCGTATACACTTACCACAAATTGAGGTAAAAATTCAGAGAATTTCATAATGTTCAGATTTCTTTCTAAATCATCTCCTTTCCAACCCATTCTATAAACCAAATTTCTATATGGATCATGCAATAAGCCAATGTTTGATGCATATTTATACATTAATCTAAGGTTCTCATTAGCTGAATTGTTTCTAGGCTCAGATTTAAAATAACTGTCCGAAAAATTTTTGACAAGATTAGATTCTAATGTATGTAAACTTACTATGTCTTTTTGAACATCATATTTATGTAAAATATTATTATATCTAGTTAGTACAAATAATTCATCTCCACTTCCTGAGAAACTACTTCCTATTAAATTAGGTCCATTATTAAATAAAAAAGGGTCAAATTTAAAATTTAGAATTTTTATTTGTTCATTTCGTGGATTGAAAACTAAAAAAGGATAATAACGATTTAAAAAATCTTTATTCAACAAATTTTTAGATACTAGTCCTGGATTAAGACTTAATAAAATTCCATTGGACAGATTAACAAGTTGATTAGTATATCTTGATTGCGAAGTTAAAGGACCCAATAAATCAAAACCTGAAAAATCATACACATTTTGAACCTTAGCATTTTGATTAATTAAAGACAATTTGAATCCTGTTGGAAAGAAAATTGAATCTAAATTATGTAAATAAAATCCTAAAGGACTTCCTAGTCCATCTGGCCCTTCTTCCTGATACTTTAAAAACAGTTTGAATTTCTTTTCCTTAAAATCAAGCTGATGAATTGTCCTTCGATCTCGATTCATCCAATATAATCTGCTGTCAAAATACTGCATCGCAAAAGTGCTTGGAAAGATTGAATAATCAATTGGTAACGCTATTACCTCAGATCTGTAATTAAGAATATCTAAATCTTCTACCGTTTCATTTTTACAAGCAAATACGAGGAATAAACTTAAGGTGAAAAATAAATAATGAATTTTAAACATTTTTTATTGAGTTGAATATAACCATGAGAAATAATACCACCGAACCTGACCTTGCAGTTCGGTGGTATTATATTTTAATTACCTGAACCTGTGACAATTATTGGTTTACAACCATCATCAAGGGCACAATGACCGTCTACAAATGTAGGATCACAGCTAAAAAACTCATCACTCCACATACAGTCACTTGAAGATGCCTGAGAAGCTTCTGGGCTAAAAGTTGTAAAAGCAACTAATGACATGAGCCCAAATGAAAACATAATTAATTTACGCATATTATATAGAAATTTATACCCTTAGCAATATGCAGACAGGGCAAAAGCCTAATCAAACTATATTTGATTTGCTCAATAATAATAATAATAGATAATCGCAAACTTAATAAAATCAAATATTGATATATAAATAAAAAAATATTATATTATTTCTAATATTAACTCTATTTTCAAGCAACTTTAAGATGGAGTGATTTATTTTATAAATTAAGAATTAAAATTCTGAAAAAATAAAAAAGCTGGCAAATTGCCAGCTTTTTTGATTAATTATTAGAAACAAACTATCATCATTTTTTCAAAATATTGTTATTAACCCAATCAATTTCTTCCTCTCTGATGGTATGATTGGTGTCTTGGAAAATCAGAGTCTTGGTTGCTGCACCCATCAATTCAAATACCTCAGCAGAATCTTGGATCCTTGTCAAAGGAACGTGCATATCCTTGTGACTTGAGCCAATAAAGATTGGAGTACCTAAGAATTTTCCTGAATACTTTTCTGTATCTAATACTTCTCCAATTAATCCACCAGTAAAGGCAATCACTCCTCCATATTTATTTGCATTTCTAGCAGCATATTCCAGAGAAAGACAAGCACCTTGTGAGAATCCAATGAAATAAATTTGATCAGAAGTAAAGCCATTTTCTTTGGCTTCTTTGACAAGCTCGTCTATTATTTGAATTGCTTGGGTTAAAGAAGGCTCGTTGCTATGATCAGGAGCCATAAAGCTATAAGGATACCAAGTGTTGTTGGGAGCCTGAGGTGCTAGAATTGCAAAATCTTCTAAGTTGAGATAATCCTTCAAGCTGATTATACTTTCAGCAGAAACTCCTCTCCCATGAATCATAATAGCGACTTTCTTCGCGTCATCAAACGACTTTCCTACTCTTTTGGTATCAGACATATTTCTCTACGTTTAGTTGAACTTTAGCTAATTTAGGCTCGATTTTGTCTCGATGCTGCTCAGCCCAATCAGGTAATTTGAGCAACTCTCCCAAATGCGCTTCATCTTCATCAATAGCAAAACCAGGTTCATCGGTTGCGATTTCAAACAAAACTCCTCCCGGCTCTCTAAAGTAAATGGATTTGAAATAGTTTCTATCTTTCACTTCCGTTACCTGATAACCATTGTTCATTAAGATTTTCTGAATTTCTAACTGTGTTTGGGTATTGGCTGTCCTGAATGCAATGTGATGAACTGTTCCAGCACTTTGAACTCCCTGACGTCCGTTTTTGTCCAAGACTATATCTACGATATCTCCAGGCTTACCTGCGGTTCCATATCGGTATCGACCTTCTTCCTCAGCTATGAATTGATAATTCATAAATTGGGTGAGCAACTTTTCTGTAAGCTCTTTTGCTTTGAGGTTGAGGGTCGCTCCGTAAAAACCTTTAATCACATGTTCAGCAGGAATAAAACCATAAGTCCATCCTTTTCTTTCATCATTATCGTTGGCTATTAATTCAATCCCCATCCCATCATGGTCTTCGAATCGAATTAATTTTTCACCAAATCTGGTTAAAATATCAGACGTAGGAACTCTGTATTTTTGAAGTCTATCCACCCAATACTGCAAAGAAGCTTTGGATATCGAAAAGGCAGTGTACGTCATTTCACCAGTTCCCTTGGTTCCTTTCTTAGCTCCATCAAAGGGAAAAGTAGTAAATACAGTACCCGGCGTACCAAGTTCATCTCCAAAGTAAAAATGATAAACATCGGGAGCATCGAAGTTGATTGTCTTTTTCACCAATCTTAACCCAAGGATTCCTGTATAGAAATCCACATTTTTTTGCGCATTTCCCGCGATAGCCGTGATGTGATGAATACCTGTGATAAGTGCTGACATGATCTTGAAATTTTATTGTTTTTTTATAAGAGGCTGAAAGTTTTAACACCTTCAGCCTCGATATTATTTGTTCCTAATAATAGAAATTACTGCTTTACCAACTGAATACTCAAGATGATTCTAACTGCATCAGATACCACCACTGAACCAGCTTCTGTTATTGCATTCCACTTCAAGTTAAAATCTTTTCTGCTGATTTTACCTTCAATTTCAAATCCTGCTTTTGTTTGACCATAAGGATCACCTGCTACTCCACCAAAATCAACATCCAATTCAACTGCTTTCGTTACTTCTCTGATAGACAAATCACCTTTCAACTTATCACCTTCGATGATTCCTGAAAAAGACAATTTAGGATACTGAGCTGCATTGAAGAAATCATCAGACTTTAAGTGCCCATCTCTATCCGCTTGGTTAGTATCTATACTGTCGATGTCTGCTGAGAAAGATACTTTTGCTCCTTGGAAGTCTTCAGAAGAAGATTCTGCAGAACCTTCAAATTTTCTGAAGTAACCAGTCACAGTGGAAATCACTAAGTGTTTTACTTTAAAAGATACTTCTGAATGTGTTGGGTCAATTGCCCATTTTGTTGCTGTAGTGCTCATAATTTTAAATTTTGATTTGTTTTTAATAGTTATTTATTGTTTTAACATTGAATGTCTATACATTAATGAAGGTAAAAAAATTTAACCTCTTAATTTATCTAACAGCGTGTTAAGTTGTATTGTTTCTTCCTCTGAAAGATGAACAATTTGCTTATTAAAATCATAAACAGCCGATTCTAACTCCTTTAAGATTGCTAAACCCTTATCTGTAATCATAATATCTACCTGTCTTCGATCACTAGGACACTCTTCTCTTACAACGAAATCTTTTTGCTTTAACTTTTCTACCAGACGAGAAGCATTTGACATTTTATTCAACATTCTGTCCTGTATCGAGGAAACCGTTATTGGTTTACCATTTTGACCACGAAGAATTCTTAACACATTGTATTGTTCGGGCGACAAGGCAAGCGGCTTGAACAAAGAGCTTTGATTAGAAACAATGTAACTACTTGTATAGAGCAAATTCACGACCACTTTGTTAAATGGATCTTTAAATTCCTTTTGCTTAATTGCTTCTTCTATTCTCATTTGTATTTATTGTATTTGTATTAAATGTATATACATACAAATGTACGAAAAGGTTTAGAAGAATCAACATATTTTTAAAAAAACTTATTGGTGACCGTTATTTTATTTGAATTGGCTAAGCCATTCTAGAAGAAGCTTATTAATTTGTTCGGGCTTTTCTATACTGCTGCTGTGACCTGCTCCTTGGACGATGTGAAGACTTGCGTTAGGAATGGACATTTGGATAAACTTTGCTTTTTCGGGTTTGGTTGCCACATCCTCATCACCTACTACAATCATGGTAGGGCAATTGATTGCTCGAATCTCCTCCTCAACCCCTTTACGATAAATGACAGCCTCAACAGATTTAGTAATTGACCTTTTATTTGATCGCAATTCCTTTCTCCATTTTTTAATAAGACCATCGTTCTCTTTATTTTCAAGCCAAGATTGTGCAAACATGATTTTCATAACCGAATTTGCTACTGGTGGAACGACTCCAAACAATCCTACAATTCCATTCAGCATTTTATATTTGGGTAGATTTTCTACGGGTTCAGTATTTGCTGAAGTCTCCAATAAAATCAAACTTTTAATTTTCTCTGGATACCGTGCTGCTAAACGCATCCCAATAAATCCACCCATTGACAAACCAACAAAATGAACAGGCTTTCCTGCAAGATTATCAATAAGTTGTAGTGCATCTAATGTCAAGGTGTCCAAATCAAATGGAACTGAATTTTTTTCTGAGCTCCCTTGGCCTCTATGATCGTAAGCAATTACAATGAAGCTCTTTTTTAAAAAATTCACTTGATCAGCGAACATTTTATGACTCCATAATAGTCCATGAGAAAAAACGATCACTTCACTTCCAGACCCTTCCTTAATGTAGTGTAATTCTATGTTGTTGATAATGATACTAGGCATGGCTTTGAATTTAATGAAACTGAAAAATTAAAATCTCTCTTCTTTCATTTACGTCACATCTTTAAATTAAGATAAAGCATCAAGAAGAATTATTGAACTATCCCCATTTTTACCAAAAACTCTCTATTCAGAAGATGTCATAAATCACTCTGTCGGACCTCCTGTACCTTTATTCGTCTTCCCTTTTTCAAACTCCTCCAATTCTTCTATTGATTTAACTTTTTCATGAAGGACATTTGGAAATTCTTTCAAATGCAAGTCTCGCTGTGGGAAAGGAATCTCAATTCCATTTTCTTTAAATGATTTAAATATCCCACGCATCACAGTATTCCGGATATCAATCCACAAATCAAAATTCTCTACCCAAAACAAAACCCTAAACTCAACCGCGCTATCAGCAAAACTCTGCAAAAACACCTTTGGCGGAGGATTTTTCATGATCTCTTCAAGCTCTATTTGTTTTGTCAAGATATCTGAAACCAAATCCATATCAGAACCATAACTCACTCCAATAATCAATTCTACCCGCCTTTTTTGGTCAGATAGTGTCCAATTGATTAAATGTTGAGATAACAAATCACCATTTGGAATAATAATTTCTGACCCATCATAGGCTTGAATTTTACTTGACCTTATGCCGACATCTTTTACCGTCCCTGATCTTCCACCCACTTCTATGGCATCACCAATTTGGATAGGTTTTTCAAAAGCAAGAATAACACCCGATACAAGATTGTTCACAATGGTTTGAAGACCAAAACCAATCCCCAAAGAAAGTGCACCAAGTATAATCGCAATTTTATCAAAACCTATTCCTGATGCTCCAACAGCCAATAAAAACCCAACTGAAAGAACACCAAGTCTAATTAAAAGAATAGAAGATCCTAACCTCTTATCTCTAGACTCACCTTTTTGTTGATCTTTGATCGAAGCAAAGTAGGCAATGTTATTTGCTAGAATGCTAGATACATAAACGACTAAAAAGAATATTAATATATTTCCAAATGTGAATGAAGAGTTGATCAATGATCTTTCTGAGGTAAGAAACACCCGACTTTTATCCAAGAAAATATCTAGAAGAGATAAATTGTCAAGGAAATAGTAAGTCCAAATAAGCACTGCTATTCCATAAAAAATCTTTTTTATTCGCTTTTGGATGCCATGGAAATCTATATAGGAGGTAAAATCAGTTTCTTTTTTTCTACCTACTTCTATTTGAAGATAGATCACCTCCATGATGATTAAAACAAATAAATATAGACCAACAGCTTGTGCAAAACTCATCGTTGAAGCGACTCCAAGTAATTTGCTAAGTGTAAACCTCCCGAAAATATTTGCAAGAATAGACAAACCTTGCATGGCAATGTAAAATTTCACTAAAACCTCAATGAATGTAGGGAGCACATCTGGATTTTTATTTTGAAACTTCACTATCCGTATTGCCAAATAAATACCAAAAACACTAAGGACCAAAAGGTAATATCTTTCAGAATAATTGATGTCTCGATATAGGTTACTTACAGTATAAATCAAAAACATAAATGCAAATGCGAGCCAAGTTCTGAATAATGATTTGGGGAATTTTCCGTACAACAGAACCGTCACAGCTACCACAATTATCCAGTTCAAGACGGTAAGAAAGGAAATTGGTGGATTTGAAAAAATAAATGGAAATAGAGGGAGGAAAATAACAATCACACTTAAGAATGCATTACTCGGAACATACCTTGCTCTGTCTAGAATAATTTTTGAGAATTCTTTCTGAGATTTAATTACCTTTAAAATGTTCCTGACCCAAAAGTAAAAAAGGAAGAAGACCACACTTAAAAAAACACATAAGCTCTGATTGTTTTTTACATATCGCGAAAAAATCACCTCATTAAGCTTAAGAGAATCAAAAAAAACACCACTCAAATTAAGGGAGGAGTCGTAGTTTTTTGCTTCCCATGGATAAGACATATCTTTTGAAAGCAATGCCTTTTCAGCTTTTCTTTTTTCAATATCAATCTCCTCTGAGAGTTCAGAAATGTTAATCATCATTCTTGAGATTCTCGATTGATAATACGCTGTAAACACTCTTTGTTCACTAAGCAATTCTTCCGTTTTTTCGACTTGCTCCCTTAGCTGCGAGATGGCTGTTTGATACTCTCTTAAGATTGAAGGATCTCTCACATCTAATCGAAAGATCTGATCATCTTTAATTTCTTGCAATTGATCTCGCACAAGAACCAATTCTTCTGTTCTTAAAGTGACCTTTTTTTCTGCGATTTCTACCTGAGCACGGATATTTCTCAGCAAAATATCTAATTCATTTATATAGCGAATACTTATTTTGGAGTTTCCATCATTGAGCCTCTCTCTTACCACTCCGCTTAAAAGTTCTGCCAATGGAATTCCCTCCATGATTTCAAGAGTATCCAATTCTTTACTCAAAGTGAAATTCATTCTATTCAGCTGAATTGTATATTCTTGACCTTTACGGATACTTCCCTCTAAAGACGGCTTTTCCTCTTTGATTTCTTCTTGAGGATTTATTTCATCAGAAACCTTTAACAAAGTATCCAAACCTTGAGCTTCTGAATAATTCGCTGGGGCAGAGAACACTAAAAATAATATTGTGACAAATATTCCGTAGAATTTCATATTTTAATCATCATTTTCAAAACAAACTCAATATACATCTTAAAATCAAAAATCTTAAGCGAAATTAAGCTCATTGAAATATGTATATTAATCTAGGAAGAGAATTAAAGAATTTGTTTGAAACAAATAAATTGAATTCCCTCAACATTTCGATCTTTAAAAGCTGTGTTTTGTAAACTGAAACTGAAAATATTTGTTATCTAGGTGTAAAGTGAAATAAAATAAGCAATTCTGTTAAACCATGTTAAAAAGCAGGATATATATGATCATGAAGCTTGATTTTTGATAACTGATCACTGTAAATTTCGTGACAACAAATAAGAACTTAAACTCAAGATGAAATGAATAGAAAGCAATTTTTCCTCGGTATTATCTTAGCCTCCTTGATAGGTGGCGTGGTTGCATTAGCTGGAGCTAGTTACCTTGCGAATCAAAACACCGCCACAAGTTTCTCTGAGAAACAAGACACAAGTTTTGTCAATTGGCTATCGGATGACAAATTTACTGTCCCTGATGGTATTAATTTTGTCGCAGCAGCACAATTGGTAACTCCCGCTGTCGTGCATGTCAAAAGTTCAGTAACTGTAAGCCAAAGGCAAAGAGGAGCAGATCCACTAGAAGAATTATTCGGTTTTAGATCCCCCGATAGAAATCAAATGCCAAGGGAAGCAAGAAGCTCTGGGTCTGGAGTAATAATCTCAAAAGATGGATACATCGTTACAAACAACCATGTGATCGAAAATGCGACAAAAGTCGAGATCTCTCTCGAGAATAATACAAGATATACAGCAAGAGTTATTGGAACAGATCCAACTACTGATTTGGCACTTCTCAAAATCGAGGCCGATGGATTGCCATTTGTTAAATTTGGTAATTCTGATCAGACTAAAATCGGAGAATGGGTCCTTGCAGTAGGTAACCCGTTTGATTTAACTTCCACGGTAACTGCTGGAATTATTAGTGCAAAAGCTAGAAATATTGGGATCTTACGCTCTGCTGAAAACAACCTTTCTATAGAATCATTCCTTCAAACAGATGCAGTGGTCAATCCTGGTAATTCAGGAGGCGCATTAGTGAATCTTGCAGGTGAGTTGATAGGAATCAATACGGCAATCGCATCAAGAACAGGAACTTTCAACGGCTATGCGTTCGCTGTACCAAGTTCTATTGTGAATAAGGTTGTGGATGACCTGTTAGAATACGGAGCTGTTCAAAGGGGCTTACTTGGCGTAACAATCGTTGACGTCTCACCAGAATTGATAGATCAACTTAAACTTGATATTAAAGTTTCGCAGGGAGTTTACATCAATGGAGTTAATGAAGGAAGTGGTGGAAAAGAAGCAGGACTTCAAGAAGGTGATATTATTGTTGGTGTTGACGGAGTTACCACAAACTCTGTAGCGACACTACAGGAAATGGTAGCTAGAAAAAGACCAGGAGATCAGGTAGACATCAAATTCCTAAGAGATGGAAAAGAGATCGAAGCAAAGGCTACATTAAAAAATCTTTCGGGAGACACTAAAATTGTAAAGAAAGAAGTGCCAGTTGTCGCTAGCTTTAGTGGTGTCACGTTTGAAGATGTGAAACCTAATATTAAAGACAGATTGAATATCCAAGGTGGGGTTACTATCGTTTCTGTAGAGAATGAGGTATGGGCAGAATCGGGAGCAAGAGCAGGTTTTATTATCACATCAATTCTTGGTCGTGACGGAAGATTTAGAATAAATAGTGCCAACGAAGTTATCCAAATCCTCGAAGAGAATCGAGGTGAAGAAATAGTAATTCTTGGGATATATCCTAACGGACAAGAATACTACTTCGAAGTAAGCATAGAATAAAACGTAATTTAGTGTTTGAGTTGTTTGAAAAAGACTGGTCAATAGATCAGTCTTTTTTTAGCTTAATTGCTAGAGCATTAAAGTGTGTTTTTTAAGCTATCAAATAATATGTTTGAAAAAACCTCACCACCTTCTCTGTCCAAATGATCCATATCCCGAAAGAGGGAATCCACCTCTATTAATCGGTTATCAAAATCAAAAACTAATATATTATTCTTTAAAAATAAGCTATCGGCATGATAACTATTTTTTTCTAACATAGCAAAATACACTTTGGATACTGGAAATCTCACACCAATCAATTTAATATTATTTGATTTGCATGTTGAAATGATTCGCTGAAGTGCTGTAATCATCTTCTCAGAAGCAATTGGCTTTTCAAAATAATTTTTAAATCTCGATCTACTCTTCTCCTTTTGAACTTCAATAGGTAAGTCTTCCCACTGTTTTCTTGAAATTCTCCCACCCCATTTAGAAAAAGTAAACAATTCTTCTTGAATGAAATTTTTTATAACCAAACTGTATCGATCATTCAAAAAAATCAAGTAATATTTTAGATACTTATCATTGATAAAATCAAAATAGTTTGAATAATCTTCTTTTGATGTGTAAAATGCTGAGCGATCCAAATTATTCTGATTTTCCCTTGTTGGAGAGAGTGTATGGTCATCCACACTTATGTAAATAGTAGACACTTTTGAGTTTCTAATCAAATATTTGAGCTTTCTTTCCATATCAAGATAAGAGTCACTTTGACCAGAAAAATTATGCACATCGTATTTTTCTGAAAAGTCTCCAATTGGAACACCATGTGAATCTGCTAAAAGAAAAGAGGAAAACTCAAGATCAACATCTTCATAATCTTTGATATAAAAAGCTTTAATTAAAAAAAACAATAACACATTGAGGATCAATAGTATAATAAAAAAAAACGATAATTTATTCAAAAATGACTTCATAGTTATCCGTTTAAAATTGGAAATAAATAAACTCAATTTCTTCAGACGTATTTCCAAAAATATCTATCGCAAGAATGATCAATAAATACATAGACCACCTAAACACCCTGCTTCTCTTGATCCCAAATTTTGAAATTGCATATTGCCCCCCTCTACCTTTCCATTCTATGATGATAAATCCAGCAATCAGAACCAATAACGTAACGGCTCCTTTCAAATTAGTGAAATTTGGAATTGAAAATAAGTCTTCAGAAAACATCCCTCCGATATAACTCATAGCATGAGTCATATTTTCTGCTCTAAAAAAGATCCAAGCGAATACTGTCAACATAAAAGTGCTCAATATGGAGACTGTTTCTTTGAAACTTGGCAATCGACTTCCTTCTGCTGGTACATTTAGATTTTTTCTGTTTTTACCCGAGATCAAAGATGGAAGAAAATAAAGTGCATTCAATGCTCCCCAGACTATGAAAGTCCAGTTGGCACCATGCCAAAATCCGCTCACAAGGAAGATAATAAATGTATTTCTTATTTTTCCATACAGACTTCCCCTACTTCCTCCCAATGGGATGTAGACATAATCTCTAAACCAAGTCGTCAGTGACATGTGCCATCTTCGCCAAAACTCTGCAATATCTCGAGAGAAGTAAGGAAATGCAAAATTTTGCATTAAACTGAAACCAAACAATCTTGATGTACCAATGGCAATATCTGAATAACCAGAGAAATCTCCATAAATCTGAAATGCAAAAAAGAATGCTCCTAATACCAACATGCTTCCTGAATATTCTGATGAATTATTAAAAATTAAATTGGCATATTCAGCACAATTATCTGCGATCACCATTTTCTTAAACAAGCCCCACAATATTTGTCTCAAACCATCTATAGCCAATGAAGAGTCAAAAACTCTTTTCTTATAAAACTGGGGCAAAAGATTGGTAGCTCGCTCTATTGGGCCTGCCATAAGTTGTGGAAAAAAGCTAACGAAAGCAGTAAAGGATATCCAATCCCGAGTAGGTTCCAACTTTCTTCTGTACACATCAATAGAATAACTTAGCGTCTGAAAAGTGTAAAAGCTAATACCAACAGGAAGAATAATATTCAGAGAATTGACCTGAATAGGCATCCCTGCGATTGAAAAGGCTGCTGTAAAATTATCAAGAAAGAAGTTGTAATATTTGAAAAACCCTAAAAACCCTATATTAACTAATACACTAACAATCAGCAACCCCCGTCTTTTTAATTTATCTCCTTCCTTCCCTAATTCTATTCCTATTAAAAAATCAATAAGTGTGCTGAAGGCAATCAGAGCTAAAAACCTCCAATCCCACCAACCATAAAACACATAGCTAACTACAACGATTAAGAGATTTTGGGATCTTAAATTATTTTTAAAAACAAACCAGTATAAAAAAAATACGATAGGCAAAAAAACAGCAAAATCAAGAGAGTTGAAGAGCATGATTGAAATCGTGAATTATCTTTTTTAAAGAAAATAAATATACTGACTAACTCACAAACATATTAAAAATGTCAATCGATAAAAAAATAAATTTAAAACATACGAAATCACTTAAAATTCAATGGCCAAACGACTTAAAAAAGAATCGGTATAACAAACTACTTATCAATATGTTATAAATATTTGACACCACGGAAGCCACACTGATACAAACTATATAAAATATATGTTTCTAATGTAGATTTAGATTCTTATATTAAGGTAGTTTATAATTAAAATCACTCATGGGAAAATTTATCGAATCCAAACAGAAGGGTATTTGCCTTCAAACAAAAAAGGCTATTAAAGTTGGAGACTCAGTATTTTACTTTCCTGGAAGAGGGATGTTTTGCATAGATTCTCAAATCTATCAAGAACATCTAAAGAATGGCGCTTACTCAGAAAACAATGAATCAGAGACAAGAGAAGATATTGCAGATATCTTTGTTGAATAGTAAAACTTCAATTATCCAATTGTAATTTATTCAGCCCTAGTTTGACTACTAAGTCTGAACTCTTTATTGAAAGTGACAAAAAAAAGCAGCTCGAAAGCTGCTTTTTTAAATTTATTAAATTAGAATATACTTATTTCTTTGGGAAATATGCTGTTTCGCCTAGTTGCTCTTCGATTCTTAGCAATTGATTGTATTTTGCCATTCTATCTGATCTAGAAGCAGAACCAGTTTTAATCTGTCCACAGTTCACTGCCACAGCCAAATCAGCAATTGTTGAGTCTTCTGTTTCACCTGATCTATGTGACATCACAGCGGTAAAGCCAGCTTTATGTGCAAGAGATATTGCATTCAAAGTCTCTGTCAAGGTACCAATTTGATTCACCTTGATCAAAATAGAATTTGCAGATTTCTCTTCAATTCCTCTTTGAAGGAATTTAACATTTGTCACAAACAAGTCGTCACCAACCAATTGTACTTTGTCTCCAATCTTAGCGGTTAGCATAGCCCAACCTTGCCAATCCTCTTCTGCAAAACCATCTTCAATAGAATCTATTGGATATTTTTCAGTAAGCTCTGCCAAATAAGCAACTTGCTCTTCTCTAGATCTGATTTTACCTGATTCCCCCTCAAACTTTTTGTAGTCATATTGACCATCTTTGAAAAACTCTGAAGCCGCACAATCCAAAGCAATAGTGATTTCTTCACCTGCTTTGTAACCTGCCTTATCAATAGCTTCAAGGATACAAGCTAAAGCTTCTTCAGTTCCTCCGGAGAAATTTGGAGCAAAACCACCTTCATCACCTACTGCAGTACTTAGACCTTTGTCATGTAGAATCTTTTTCAAATGATGAAAAATCTCAGCACCCATTCTAATTGCTTCCGAGAATGTCTCAGCACCAACAGGTCTTATCATAAATTCTTGAAATGCGATAGGAGCATCTGAGTGAGAACCACCGTTGATGATATTCATCATTGGTACAGGAAGCGTATTTGCATTTACACCGCCTATGTATCTATATAGAGGCTGACCAGCTTCCATAGCTGCTGCTTTAGCTACTGCCAAAGAAACACCAAGGATGGCATTAGCACCCAATTTACTTTTATTAGGAGTCCCATCAAGATCAATCATGATATGATCTATAAGGTTTTGCTCAAAGACATCTAGTCCTAGTAATTCTGGAGCTATGACATCATTAACATTAGAAATAGCCTTTAATACACCTTTTCCAAGGTACTTTGATTTATCTCCATCACGAAGTTCTACTGCTTCATTGACGCCCGTCGATGCACCACTAGGTACCGCAGCCCTTCCAAAAGCTCCATTTTCAGTAAACACATCTACTTCTAAAGTTGGATTACCTCTTGAGTCTAAAATCTGTCTTGCGTGGATTGATTGAATTAATGTCATAATTTTTAAATGGTTTAAATAGGTTTTAGTTTTTGTTCATTAAAGATACAAAATCATCAAATAAATACCTCGAATCATGAGGTCCTGGAGATGATTCTGGATGATATTGCACAGAGAATGCAGGTTTGTTTTTTAGTTTGATCCCTGCAATTGTCCCATCATTGAGGTGAATATGCGTAATTTCAAGCTGATCATTATTCTCTACATCCTCTCGTTTCACAACAAATCCATGGTTTTGAGAAGTGATTTCGCTCATTCCTGTTAAAATATTTTTTATTGGGTGATTCAAACCTCTATGTCCATGATGCATTTTGTAGGTAGAGACACCACATGCTTCTGCAAGTATTTGATGTCCTAAACAAATCCCAAATACAGGTTTACCAGAATCTAAAATTTCTTTTGTAGTCTTTACAGCATAATCCATTACAGCAGGATCACCGGGCCCATTAGATAAAAAATATCCATTGGGATTCCATTCTTGAATTTCACCAAAAGAAGTTTTAGCAGGAAACACTTTACAATAAACTCCTCTATCGGCGAGATTTCTCAAGATATTTTTCTTTATTCCAAAATCCATACATGCTACCTTCAATGGAGCGTTTTCATCTCCAAAAAAGTAAGGTTCTTTAGTACAAACTTTAGAAGAAAGTTCTAAACCATTCATATCAGGAACAAGATTCAACTGACCTTTAAGACCTGCTAAATCATCCTCAAATTCGGAGCTGATAATGGCATTCATAGCCCCCTTAGAACGAAGGTGTCTCACCAACATTCTAGTATCTATATCAGCAATACCAGTGATATTATGATTTACTAAATAGTCTTGGAGTGAGCTATCGGCATCAACTCTACTGTAAACATTTGAAAAAGAATTAACTACTATTCCGGCTACAGTTGGTGAATCAGATTCGACTTCTTCATCAATCACACCATAGTTACCAATATGTGAGGTGGTAGTAACTACAATTTGACCAGTATACGAAGGATCGGTATAGATTTCTTGATATCCTGTCATACCTGTATTGAAACATATCTCGCCACCATTAGTACCTGGCTTTCCGATTAAAGTACCGCGGAAAATAGTTCCGTCAGCAAGAAGGAGTGTTGCTTTTTGTTTGTTCATTTTAACTAGAAGATTTGTCAAATTTAAGAAATTTCTGAAGATAATTTTTCTTATAAGGGAAACGATATAAAAAAAGGGATTGAACAAAAGTCCAATCCCCTTATATTAAGATCATCGCAACATATTATTCTGCAGCGTTATCATCTTTCTTTTCATCTTCTGTAGCTGATTCCCCAGTTTTAGCAACTGTTTCAGTAGCAGCAGAACCAGAACCTCTTCTACTTCTTCTAGTAGTTTTCTTAGCAGGTTTAGCATCTTTCAACATCAATTCATTGAAATCAACTAATTCGATGATACACATTTCAGCATTATCACCAAGACGATTACCAGTTTTAATAATTCTAGTATACCCTCCAGGTCTAGTTGCAACTTTCTCCACTACTTCACCAAAAAGAGTCTTGATAGAATCTTTGCTTTGTAGGTATGAAAATACAATTCTTCTGTTGTGTGTAGTATCTTCCTTAGCTCTAGAGATAAGAGGCTCTACATATTTTCTCAATTCCTTAGCCTTTGCAAGCGTTGTAGAAATACGCTTGTGAAGAATTAGTGAGGAAGCCATGTTAGAAAGCATTGCTTTTCTATGACTTGCTGTCCTTCCAAGGTGGTTAAATTTCTTACCGTGTCTCATTTTATTTACTCTTCATCAAGTTTATACTTAGATAAATCCATTCCGAAGGTCAAACCTTTTTCTTGGATTAATTGCTCCAATTCAGCAAGAGATTTTTTACCAAAATTTCTAAATTTCATCATGTCAGAAATTTCTAATTTGGCAAGATCACCTAGCGTCTTTACGTCTGCAGCTTTTAAGCAATTGAATGCTCTCACTGACAGATCCAAATCACCGAGAGAAGTTTTCAACAACTTTCTCATGTGAAGGAATTCTTCATCAATAGGCTCAGGTTCTGAAACTCCAGTAGAGTCAAGTACCATTGTCTGATCTGAAAACAACATAAAATGCTGAATAAGAATCTTTGCAGACTCTTGAAGTGCCTTTTCCGGATGGATAGAACCATCTGTTGTAACTTCAAGAATCAATTTTTCAAAGTCAGTTTTTTGTTCAACCCTTGTATTTTCAATGCTATATTTTACATTTTTAATTGGTGTAAAAATCGCATCAATTGGGATAACACCAAAAACTTGCTCTTTTGGTTTGGACTCTTCAGCAGGTAAATATCCTCTACCTTTTTCTACTGAAAGTTCAACTTCTAGACTTTTTGACTCATCCAAGTGGCAAATCACCAAATCGGGATTCAAAACCTCGAAAGAGGAAGTAAATTTCGCGATATCTCCAGCAGTGAAAACAGACTGATTTTTAACTTCTACGGTTATTTTACCGTCGATAGCTTCATGTACTTTTTTAAATCTAACCTGCTTTAGGTTAAGAATTATATCAGTAACATCTTCTACAACTCCTTCGAGCGTGGAAAATTCATGAACCACCCCTGGAAGTTTCACAGATGTGATGGCATAACCCTCAAGAGAAGATAACAAAATTCTCCTCAAGGCATTACCAATGGTGACCCCATAGCCTTTTTCAAGTGGCTTGAAGGTAAATAGGCCGTGAAAATCATCCGCCTTTTCCATCACCACTTTTTCGGGCATTTGAAATGCTAGTATGGACATATCAATAGTTCTTTTTAAGTCTGAATTAATATTACTTAGAGTAAAGCTCGACAATCAGTTGTTCTTTGATATTCTCAGGAATATCATCTCTAACTGGAATGCTTACGAACTTACCTGCTAATGAAGTGTTATCCCACTCTAACCATGAATAACGCGCTGTACCTTTACCTGCTAAACTAGCAGTGATCGCTTCAAGAGATTTAGATCTCTCTCTAACCGATACAACATCACCAGGTTTTAAAGAATATGATGGAATATTTACCAATTCACCATTTACAAGGATATGCTTGTGAGATGTAAGCTGTCTAGCAGCTCTTCTTGTAGGAGCAATACCTAATCTGTAAACCACATTGTCTAATCTTGCTTCTAACAATTGTAAAAGGTTTTCACCAGTGATACCTTGTTTTCTAGAAGCAATATCAAACATTTTGGAGAATTGTCTTTCCAAAATACCGTAGATGTATTTCGCTTTTTGTTTTTCAGCAAGCTGAATAGCATATTCAGACTGCTTTTTTCTTCTACCTCTACCATGTTGTCCTGGAGGGTAGTTTTTCTTTTGAAGTGCCTTGCTTTGTCCTTCAATAGGCTCACCGAATTTTCTAGCAATCTTTGCCTTTGGACCTCTATATCTAGCCATTCTATATCTTCTTTAATGAATTAAACTCTTCTACGTTTCGGAGGACGACAACCGTTGTGCGGAAGTGGAGTCACATCAATAATCGTAGTCACATCAAGACCTACATTTTGTAAAGTTCTAATAGCAGATTCTCTACCTGCACCAGGACCTTTTACAAAAACCTCAATTTTTCTCAATCCTAAATCATATGCTACCTGACCGCAATTTTGCGCTGCCATTTGTGCTGCATAAGGTGTATTCTTCTTAGAACCTCTGAATCCCATTTTACCGGCAGAAGCCCAAGAGATCACCTGTCCAGAATTATTGGTAATAGAGATGATGATATTGTTAAAAGAAGCTTTGATATGTACTTGACCTACCGCTTCGACTTTAACTACTCTTTTTTTACCTTTAGCTTTATCGTTTCTTTTCTGAGCCATAATCTAAATCAAGATTTATTTAGTTGCTTTCTTTTTGTTAGCAACAGTCTTTCTCTTACCTTTTCTTGTTCTGGCGTTATTTTTAGTCTTCTGACCTCTCAAAGGAAGACCTTTTCTATGTCTAAGACCTCTATAACAACCAATATCCATTAATCTTTTTATATTAAGCTGGATCTCAGATTTCAAAACACCTTCTGTTCTGTATTCTTCAGCAATAATATTTCTAATAGCGGTAGATTCTTCATCGTCCCACTCACCCGCTTTCTTGTCAAAGGAAATGCCTGCTTTCTCTAGGATAGCTTTAGCTGCACTTCTACCTATACCGAAAATATAAGTAAGGCCGATTTCTCCTCGCTTGTTGTCTGGAATGTCAACTCCTGCAATTCTTGCCATAATTATTAACCTTGTCTTTGTTTAAACTTAGGATTTTTCTTGTTGATCACGTAAAGCTTTCCGTTTCTTCTGATCACTTTACAGTCAACACTTCTTTTCTTGATTGATGTCTTTACTTTCATGACAGTTTATTTGTATCGATAAACAATTCTACCTTTAGAAAGATCGTAAGGAGAAAGCTCTAACTTCACTTTATCTCCTGGAAGGATCTTAATGTAATTCATTCTCATTTTTCCCGAAATATGAGCAATTAACTGATGCCCATTCTCAAGTTCCACTTTAAACATTGCATTGGACAATGCTTCTACTATAGTCCCATCTTGTTCAATAGATGTCTGTTTAGCCATATTTAGAATTTATAATTATCTTCTATATACTGATGTGTAGTCAGAATCTCGGTTCTATCCTTGAAAATGGCTACAGTATGCTCATAATGCGCTGATGCTTTTTTATCAGCTGTTCTAATTGTCCAACCATCTCTTTCCTGAACAATATTTCTGGTACCAAGATTAACCATAGGCTCTATAGCGATAACCAAGCCTTCATTAAGAAGTGGACCACTACCTCTTTTACCATAATTAGGAACTTCTGGAGATTCATGGAGGTGCTTACCTAAACCATGACCAACCAACTCCCTTACCACAGTATAACCTTTGGATTCAACATACTTTTGAATCGCATGACCTATGTCGCCAACACGATTTCCGAAAGTTGCTTTCTCAATCCCAAGATACAACGACTCCTTAGTAGCCTTGAGTAATGATAAAATATCTGAAGAAACTTCACCGACAGGGTAAGTATAAGCGCAATCGCTATGAAAACCTTGGTGAAAGACTCCACAATCTACTGAGATTATATCGCCATCTTTCAATATATAATTACTCGGAAAACCATGTACCACCACTTCATTTACTGAAATACAAAGTGAAGCTGGAAAACCATTATATCCTTTGAAGGAAGGAACACCATGATGATCCCTTATAAACTCCTCCGCAATTTTATCAAGAAAAGAGGTTTGAACACCTACTTTTACATGTTTGGCAACTTCCCCATGGGCTTTGCCTAATATTTGAGCACTTTCTTTTATTAACTGAACTTCCTCAGAAGTCTTGTATTGAATCATATTGCAGGAGCGTAATTAGAAGGATCATTTTTCATATTCCCACTTTTCATCATTCCTTCGTAATGTCTCATTAACAAATAACTTTCAATCTGTCTCAATGTATCCATGATAACCCCTACCATAATTAGTAATGAAGTACCACCATAGAATTGGGCAAACTCTCCACCAACACCAGCTATTATAGCAAAGGCTGGTAAAATAGCTACTAATGCTAAAAGCACAGAGCCAGGAAGCGTAATTCTAGAAATGATATTATCAATAAATTCTGATGTCGGAGCACCAGGCTTTATGCCAGGAACGAAACCACCATTTCTTTTCAAGTCCTCTGATATCTGCTCAGGATTAACTGTAATCGCAGTATAAAAGAAAGTGAATAGAATAATCATGAGTGCAAATACTAGGTTGTACTGCCATGATGTGAAATCAGAGAAAGTAGCGCCAATGTAATTGGCAATATCATTCTCACTTGACCAAATCTGAGCAATAAGTGCAGGCAGAAACATCAATGATTGTGCGAAGATAATTGGCATAACACCAGAGGCATTGACCTTTATAGGTATATATTGTCTCTGACCACCATAAACCTTACCACCTACTACTTGCTTAGCATATTGAACAGGTATCCTTCTGGTAGCCTCTGTAAGAGCAACAACTCCATAAACAACGAAGAATAATACTGCGGCTTCAATTATTAATAATAACAAACCCGAAGTTCCCTTAGACAACCCTTCAGCTATTATTGCTCCAGGGAATCTAGAAATGATACCAATCATGATAAGCATGGAAATACCATTACCAATACCCTTTTCGGTAATTTTCTCACCAAGCCACATACAGAACATAGTACCTGCAGATAGCAAAACAAGCGAACTGAACATGAAGAGTGTTGTACTCACCATCACAGCACCTGTTGGTAAAATAGTAGCAGTAATATAGCCAATACCTTGCGCAACAGTGATTGCAATAGTTAATACTCGCGTAATCTGGTTGATTCTTTTTCTACCAGACTCACCTTCCTTTTGTAATTTTTGAAAATAAGGTACACCAACAGTTAATAATTGCAACACAATGGAAGCAGATATATAAGGCATAATTCCCAAACCAAAGATAGAGGCATTACTAAACGCTCCACCAAGGAATGTATCTATCAAACCGAAAATCCCTTCTGGTGCATCATCCAATTTGGACGGATCAACACCAGGTAATACGATAAAAGAACCTAACCTGAATACAACCAGAAATCCGATTGTATTCCAGATACGGATTCTTAGATCTTCAATAGAAAAGATATTCTTAACTGTTGAGATAAACTTTTTCATTTATTAAATCTTGTTAACTGTTCCGCCAACTTTTTCAATTGCCTCAACAGCGGAAGCAGAGAAATAGTGAGCACTTACATTTAATTTCGCTGTAAGTTCGCCCCTACCTAGGACTTTTACAACATCTTTCTTAGAAACTAATCCATGCTCAACCAAAACATCAAAAGAAACAGTATCTAAACTGTATTTTTCTGACAACTCCTGCAATGCAGCTAGGTTGATTGGTTTACACTCTATTCTATTTAGACTTTTGAAACCAAATTTAGGTACTCTTCTTTGAAGAGGCATTTGACCACCTTCAAATCCTAATTTAGATTTATAACCAGATCTAGATTTAGCCCCTTTGTGACCTCTAGTAGAAGTACCACCTCTACCAGAACCAGTACCACGACCAATCCTCTTTCTATTTTTAACAGAACCTTCAGCAGGTTTTAATGTATGTAATTTCATGATTAAGCTTCCTCCACTTTTACAAGGTGACTTACTTTTCTTACCATTCCAGCAATCTGTGGCGTGTTTTCAACTTCCACAGTTCTATTGATTCTACCCAAACCTAAAGCAACGATTGTCGCCTTTTGATCTTTAGGTCTTTTGATAATGCTTCTTACTTGCGTTACTTTAATCTTAGCCATATCCTTAACCGTTAAAAACTTTTGACATTTTTACTCCTCTTTGCTGAGAAACGGTTATCGCATCTCTCAACTGAGTCAAAGCATCTATTGTAGCTTTGACAACATTGTGAGGATTAGATGAACCTTTAGATTTAGCTAAAACGTCTGTTACACCAGCACTTTCGAGAACAGCACGCATTGCACCACCTGCAATAACCCCAGTACCTGGAGCCGCTGGCTTGATCAATACGAAACCTCCACCATATTTACCAAGTTGCTCGTGAGGGATAGTCCCTTTTAGAATTGGAACACGAACAAGATTTTTCTTTGCGTCTTCGATACCTTTAGTAATTGCATCAGTTACTTCATTAGCTTTACCTAATCCGTATCCAACAACTCCATTGCTATCACCTACTACAACGATAGCAGAAAAGGAAAATCTTCTACCACCTTTTACTACCTTAGCAACACGGTTGATAGCAACTACTTTCTCTTTTAGTTCTGTATCTGTTGCCCTTATGGGTTTTCTTTTAACTTGAGACATAATATCTATTAAAATTTAAGGCCACCTTCCCTTGCACCATCGGCAAGAGCTTTAACATTACCATGATATAAATAACCACTTCTGTCAAAAACCACAGAAGCAACACCATTAGCAACAGCTCTCTCTGCCAATTTCATACCTACCTCTTTTGAAACAGAAATAGTATTGTTTTTAGCACCAAGTTCTTTGGAAGAGGCTTGCGCAAGAGTATGACCCTTAAGATCATCAACTAATTGAGCGTATATACCAGTATTGCTTTTAAATACTGACAAACGAGGTCTAGAATCTGTTCCATTGATTTTTCTACGGATACTTTTCTTGATTCTAAGTCTTCTTGAATTCTTATTAAAAGCCATCTTAATTATTTTTTACCTGCGGTTTTACCAGCTTTACGTCTTACAATCTCACCAACGAAACGTACACCTTTACCTTTGTAAGGCTCTACTTTACGTAGTGATTTGATTTTTGCTGCTACTTGTCCAATCAATTCCTTATCAATACCTTCCAAAGTCACCAAAGGGTTCTTACCTTTTGGAGTTTCTGTTTTCAATGAAATTGAATCAGGAAGAGCAAAGAAAATGTTGTGCGAGTAACCTAGTGCCAATTCAAGGATTTGTCCTTGGTTTGTAGCTTTATAACCTACACCGACCAATTCTAATTCTTTCTTGTAACCATCGGAAACACCGATAACCATATTGTTTAACAATGATCTATATAAACCATGTAGAGATTTGTGTCTCTTTGATTCAGTAGGTCTTGTCACTACAATTTGATTACCTTCAACCGCAACGGTAATATCGGGATTCACATCCTGAGTTAGCGTACCTTTGGGACCTTTAACAGTGACAACATTGTGTGCTGACACGTCTACAGTAACACCCGCTGGTAGATTTATTGGTTTTTTACCTATTCTAGACATAACGGTTAATTAATAAACGTAACAAAGTACTTCTCCGCCTATACCTTCAGTACGGGCCTCTTTATCGGTCATTACACCTTTCGAAGTAGACATGATGGCAATACCTAGACCGTTGATTACTCTAGGAAGTTCGTCATGTTTAACATATTTTCTTAGACCAGGCTTGCTAACTCTAGCAAGACTTACTATTGCATTCTGCTTCGTAGCAGGATTATATTTCAAAGCAATTTTGATAGATCCCTGAGGACCTTCTTCTTCAAATTTGTAATTTTGAATATAACCTTTATCATGAAGAACTTTAGTAAGCTCTTTTTTCATGTTAGAAGCGGGAATCTCAACGATTCTGTGAGATGCCTTGATGGCGTTTCTCAATCTGGTCAAATAATCAGCTATTGGATCAGTCATATTTATATAAGTCTAACTGCACACCCGTTTCGGGCGTGCAAAGTTACACAATGATTTTAAGAATAAAAACTTTTGTCCGATTTTTACCAGCTTGACTTAGTAACACCAGGAATCTTTCCAGCAGAAGCCATTTCTCTGAAAGTTACTCTGTTGATACCAAATTTTCTCATGTAACCTTTTGGACGACCTGTCAATTTACATCTATTATGAAGTCTGACAGGAGAAGAATTTTTAGGTAACTTATCCAAGCCTTCGTAATCACCAGCAGCTTTCAATTCTGCTCTTTTTTTAGCGTACTTGGCTACAAGACGTTCTCTTTTTCTCTCACGAGCTTTTAATGATTCTCTTGCCATAATTATTCAGGATTATTTTTGTTGATAAAAGGCATTCCAAAAGCTTTCAACAAAGATAAGCTTTCTTCATCTGTCTCTGCAGTAGTCACAAAAGTGATGTCCATACCAGAGATTCTGTTTACTTTTTCAATGCTGATTTCTGGGAAAATAATTTGCTCAGTAACCCCAAGCGTGTAATTACCTCTTCCATCAAAACCTTTATCACTGATACCTTTAAAATCTCTTACTCGAGGAAGAGCTACAGTAGCTAATCTATCAAGGAATTCGTACATTCTATCACCTCTCAAAGTAACTTTAGCTCCGATAGGCATTTCCTCTCTCAACTTAAAGTTAGAGATAGAATTCTTTGCCTTTGTCGCAACAGCTCTTTGTCCTGTGATCAAAGAAAGTTCTTCAACGCCTTGATCTACTAATTTCTTGTCAGCAACAGCAGCACCGATACCTTTGTTCAACACAATTTTGGTCAATTTAGGTACTTGCATTGTTGACTTATACTGGAATTTCTCCTTTAATGCTGGAGCAATTTCAGTAAGATACTTGTCTTTCATTCTAGGATTAGCCATTGATCACCTCCCCAGTTTTCTTAGAATATCTAACTAATTTTCCGTTTTCACCTTGTTTTCTACCGATTCTGGTAGCTTCACCTGATTTAGGATCTACCAACATAAGGTTACTAATATGTACAGCTGCCTCTCTCTTTTCAATTCCACCTTGTGGATTAGTAGCAGTTGGCTTTACGTGTTTTGTAACAGTATTTATACCTTCTACTACTGCTCTCCTTTTTTCAAGGTTTACAGAAAGTACTTTACCTGTATTACCTTTATCATCACCAGCTAATACTTTAACAGTATCACCAGTTCTGATGTGTAACTTGGGTTGTTTATTGAATTTTCTTTCCATGATTACAATACTTCTGGGGCCAAAGATACAATTTTCATAAACTGCTTCTCTCTCAATTCTCTCGCGACAGGACCGAAGATCCGAGTTCCTCGAGGTTCGTCGTTGTTGTTAAGGAGTACAGCAGCATTATCTTCAAATCGGATATAAGAACCGTCTTTTCTTCTAATTTCTTTCTTTGTTCTCACGATGACCGCTTTAGAAACGGTACCTTTTTTCATGTTACTAGAAGAAAGTGCGGATTTAACAGTCACTACAACCTTATCCCCGATAGAAGCATATCTTTTCTTGGTTCCTCCCAATACGCGAATCACAAGCACTTCTTTAGCACCTGAATTATCCGCTACGCTTAGTCTGGATTCTTGTTGTACCATGTTATTTAGCCTTTTCTATAATTTCTACTAATCTCCAACGCTTATTCTTACTCAGCGGACGAGTTTCGCTTATCCTAACGAGATCACCAGATTGGCATTCGTTATTCTCGTCATGAACCATAAATTTGGTAGTCTTGGCAACAAACTTACCGTAGATAGGGTGTTTAACCCTTCTCTCCACGGCAACAGTAACGGATTTATCCATCTTGTTGCTGACTACTTTTCCTATTCTTTCTTTACGTAGATTTCTCTCAGTAGTAGCCATCTTGATTCTTATTTAGCTAATTGTGATGCCGTCAAAGCGGTTTTCAATCTCGCGATTGTACGCTTTGTCTCTTTTAATTTATTAGGATTCTCAATCGGAGAGATTGCATGGGCAAAACGCATTTTTGTCAAATTTGATTGCTCAGCGGCGATTCTCTCGATTAGTTCACTTATTGAAAGTGCGTTGATTTCTGAATTTTTCATAGCTTTTCTTATCCTACGTAATCCCTACGTACTACAAAATTTGTACTTACAGGAAGTTTCTGTTGTGCTAGTCTTAATGCTTCTTTAGCAACTTCAAGACTTACTCCAGTCGCTTCGAAAAGGATAGTTCCTGGCTTGATCACTGCTACCCAGTATTCAGGAGCTCCTTTACCTTTACCCATACGAACCTCTGCAGGTTTTTTGGTGATAGGCTTATCAGGGAATATTCTGATCCAAACCTGACCTTCTCTTTTCATCGCTCTCGTCATCGCAATCCTTGCTGCTTCTATCTGACGAGAGGTTATCCATCCAGCTTCAAGGGACTTGATGCCAAAGTTGCCAAAAGAAAGCGTGTGCCCTCTTTGTGCAATGCCCTTGACTCTGCCCTTGTGCATTTTTCTATATTTAGTTCTTTTTGGCTGTAACATGATTTCTCACTTAGGGTGAAAATTAGTTATTTCTCTTTCTTCTTTTTGGACCGCCTTCTCTTCTCTTTCCTCTAGCGTTATTTCCACCTTTTGGCTCGTTAGCTGCGCCTACGTTTGGAGAAAGATCTCTTTTCCCGTAAACTTCACCTTTGAATATCCAAACTTTGATACCAATGATACCATAGATAGTGTTCGCTTCAGAAAGAGCGTAGTCGATGTCTGCTCTTAATGTATGAAGAGGAATTCTACCTTCTTTATACATTTCAGATCTTGCCATCTCAGCTCCACCTAATCTACCAGAAAGTTTCACTTTGATACCTTCTGCTCCTACTCTCATTGTAGCAGCTATAGATTGCTTCATTGCTCTTCTGAAAGAAATACGAGCTTGTAGTTGTTGAGCAATTGATTCTCCAACTAATTTAGCATCCATTTCTGGTCGCTTAATTTCAAAAATGTTTATTTGAACATCTTTGTTGGTCAATTTCTTCAACTCCTCTTTAAGCTTATCAACCTCAGCTCCACCTTTTCCAATTACAACTCCCGGACGGGCAGTGTGTATTGTAAGGGTGATTCTTTTCAAGGTTCTTTCGATTATTACCTTAGAGATACCACCTTTTGGGATTCTAGCATTTACATACTTTCTGATTTGTTGGTCTTCATAAAGCTTCTCAGCAAAATCCTTACCTCCGTACCAGTTAGAATCCCAACCTTTGACTACACCAAGTCTAAAACCAATAGGGTTTACTTTTTGTCCCATAGTCTAATCTTAATTAGAGTTTTCTTTTGTTTGTACTTCATCAGCGGTAACAGCAGTGCTGAATGCATCAACTACTAAAGTCACATGATTTGATCTTTTACGTATTCTGTGCGCTCTTCCTTGAGGAGCAGGTCTTAGTCTTTTCAACATACGACCACCATCAACTTGAATTGTCTTGATAAACAAATCAGCGTCTTCAAGTTTTTCATCTGGATTTTTTGCTTGCCAGTTGGCCACAGCAGAAAGAAGAAGTTTCTCTAATTTAATAGCACCATGATTAGGTGTAAACTTCAATATACTTAATGCATGCCCTACTCTTTTACCTCTTACAAGGTCAGCTACCAATCGCATTTTGCGAGTAGAAGTAGGAACGTTGTTTAATCTTGCTATTGCTTCCATGATTATCTCTTTCCTTTATCTTTTTTGGCAATGTGACCTCTAAAGTTTCTTGTAGGAGCAAACTCTCCTAATTTATGACCAACCATATTGTCTGTTACAAAAACTGGAATAAACTTGTTTCCATTATGCACAGCAAAGGTATGGCCTACAAAATCCGGAGAAATCATTGATCTTCTCGACCAAGTCTTGATGACTGATTTTTTTCCGGACTCGTTCATTACATCCACTTTTTTGGCCAAGTGATGCTCTATATAAGGACCTTTCTTTAATGAACGTGCCATATTTATTTAGATCTTTTACTGATAATGAATTTATTTGAATATTTTTTAGGAGATCTAGTCTTCTTACCTTTTGCAAGCAAACCAGTCCTAGATCTTGGATGACCACCTGATGAACGACCTTCACCACCACCCATAGGGTGATCGACAGGGTTCATAGCAACACCTCTTGTTCTAGGTCTTCTTCCTAACCAACGGTTTCTACCAGCTTTACCTAACACTACGTTCATGTGGTCTCCATTAGAAACAACACCAATAGTCGCCATACATACACCAAGTACAAGTCTCATTTCCCCTGAAGGTAATTTAACAGTTACATACTTGCCATCTCTAGCCACTACCTGAGCGTAACCACCAGCACTTCTTGCCAATGCTCCACCTTTACCAGGCTTTAATTCTAAATTGTGAACAATGGTACCCAAAGGGATATTTACCAAATGCATTGCGTTACCAACTTCTGGAGCTACACTTTCACCGGAAATCACTGTTTGTCCAACTTGCAAACCTTCCGGGGCAATAATGTAAGCCTTTGCACCGTCAACATAATATAATAGCGCTAGACGTGCTGTTCTGTTTGGATCATACTCAATAGATTTAACTACTGCTGGTATACCAAACTTAGTTCTCTTAAAATCAACGATTCTAAGTCTTCTCTTATGGCCACCTCCAATATATCGGGAGGTCATTTTACCTACATTATTTCTACCGCCTGACTTCTTCAAAGGAGCCAATAAAGATTTCTCTGGCTTTGATGCTGTAATCTCATCAAATGCAGGAGCGACTCTAAATCTGGTTCCTGGGGTTACAGGCTTTAATTTTTTAACTGCCATGATTTTGATTCAATTAAATTTCTCCGTAAAAATCGATTACCTCTCCTTCAGCAACTTGAACAATTGCTTTTTTGAAGGAATTAGTGAATCCACTTACAACTTTAGCTTTCGTGTATCTGGTCTTTGATTTACCTGCATATCGCATAGTTCTCACATCTACCACTTTTACACCATACATTTTCTCTACGGCTTTCTTGATTTCTGGCTTCTTCGCAGTTTTTTCAACTATGAATCCATAAACACCATTTTCGTTCATCGCAGAAATCTTTTCCGTAATCAAAGGTTTTTTTAGTATATCCATTGTCTTACTTCAATAATAAAGTTTCTAACATACTTACTGATCCTTCGCATAACATCAAATTGTCTGCATTAAGTAATTCGTAAGTATTTACATCATTTACTGAAACCACCTTTGCTTTAGGTAAATTTCTGCTTGATAGATAAACATTCTTGTTATCTTCAGGAAGAACCAAAAGTGTTTTCTTATCTGTCATAGAAAGTCCATTCAAGAATGCTATATAATCCTTTGTCTTTGGAGAATCAAATGATACATTTTCCAAAATCATCAGGCTATTTTCTCTTACTTTATAGGTTAAAGCAGACTTTCTTGCCACTTGCTTCAATTTTTTGTTCAGTTTGAAGGAATAATTTCTAGGTCTTGGACCAAAGATTCTACCTCCTCCTCTGAACACTGGAGATTTGATTGAACCGGCTCTAGCTCCGCCAGTACCTTTTTGCTTTTTGATCTTCTTAGTAGATCCAGCAATTTCATTTCTCTCTTTTGATTTATGTGTACCTTGTCTTTGGTTTGCCAAAAACTGTTTTACATCAAGGTAGATAGCGTGATCATTTGGTTCTACACCAAATATATCTTCCGAAAGCGTTACTTTTCTACCTGTCTCTTCGCCGTTATGTTTTAATACTGCTAATTCCATTGTCTTACTTCTCTAGGATAACGAAAGAATTTTTTGGACCAGGGACAGAACCACTTACTAAAAGCAAGTTTTTCTCCGCGTAAATCTTCAACACTTTCAAGTTGATAACTTTAACTCTATCACCACCAGTTCTACCTGCCATTCTCATGCCTTTGAATACTCTCGATGGCCAAGAACATGCACCAATGGAGCCAGGGTGTCTACCTCTGTTATGCTGACCGTGAGTTTGTCCACCCACACCCGCAAAACCATGACGCTTAACTACACCTTGAAAACCTTTACCTTTTGAAGTACCGATAGCATCAACGAAGTCACCTTCAATGAATACTTGACCAGCTTCAACAGTCTTTCCAAGATCAACCTGACCTTCAAATTCGACCCTGAAGTCTCTGAATTCGACAACTTTCTGTTTCGGAGTTGTACCGGCCTTTTTAAAGTGTCCGATAAGTGGCTTAGGAGTGTTTTTCTCCTTACGCTCACCGTAAGCCAACTGAACAGCGTTGTAACCGTCTGTTTCTAAATTTTTTACTTGCGTCACTACGCAAGGACCAGCTTCTATTAGCGTGCATGCGACGTTACGTCCATCGGCACTAAAAATGCTAGTCATTCCTACTTTTCTACCTATTATTCCAGACATCTTCTGATATATAATATAATTACACACATACGAATTGACGCATGTGCCTTTTTTAAAGGACTGCAAAGTTAGGAATTTAATTCCACCTTACAAACCCCAACTTTAATATTTTCAATTATTTACGAAAAAATATTTGGTAAACTGAAACTTATTTTTCGTTTTTCAGTACCAGACATCTTTTCTTTGATAAAGGCAAAAGAAAAACCCATCCGCCGGAGCGGACAGGTTTTCATTTTATTTTATCTATTCTGTCAGACTTTGATTTCAACATCAACTCCACTAGGAAGTTCTATTTTCATCAAAGCATCAACAGTTTTAGAACTATTGCTATAGATATCAACCAATCTCTTATAAGTACAAAGTTGGAATTGATCTCTAGCTTTCTTGTTAACGTGTGGAGATTTCAATACAGTAAACTTTTCCTTTTTTGTTGGCAAAGGAATAGGACCTACTACAATTGCTCCAGTTGCTTTTACAGCTTTCACGATCTTCTCAGATGACTTATCCACCAGGCTGTGATCGTATGATTTTAATTTTATTCTGATTTTCTGATTCATTTTCGATTAGAATTTAGGCTTTTTCACCTTTAACCTTCGCAATCACAGTTTCTGCGATATTGTTAGGTACAGGCTCATAATGTGAGAAGGTTAATGAAGCTGTTGCTCTACCTGAAGTGATTGTTCTCAAATCAGTAACGTAACCAAACAACTCCGAAAGAGGTACATTAGCTTTGACTACAGTGGAAGTACCTTTTGTATCCATACCTTTCATCAATCCTCTTCTTCTATTCAAATCACCTGTAATAGGTCCAGTGTATTCATCTGGAGTTACTACATCTACTGCCATGATTGGCTCCAACAAAGCTGGCTTACACTTTTTAGCTGCTTCCTTAAATCCAATTCTAGCTGCTAATTCAAAAGACAATGCATCTGAATCGACATCATGGAAAGAACCATGGAACAATCTAACTTTCATTGACTCTACAGGGTAACCTGCCAAAGGTCCATTTTTCATAGACTCAGCAAATCCTTTCTGAATAGCTGGTATAAATTCTTTTGGAATCACACCACCAACGATACCATTTACAAAATCTAAACCTGCTTTGATTTCGTTTGTCTCAGGATCTGGATCTTTTGGTCCAAGTTCGAATACAATATCCGCAAATTTACCTTTACCACCAGACTGCTTTTTATAAACTTCTTTGTGCTCAACTGCACCAAATAAAGCTTCTTTATAGGCCACTTGAGGAGCACCTTGGTTAATTTCAACCTTAAATTCTCTCTTCAAACGATCGATGATAATATCTAAGTGAAGTTCACCCATACCTCTCAAAATAGTTTGACCAGTTTCGTGATCAGTATTTACTACAAGTGTAGGATCTTCTTCTACGAGTTTAGCGATAGCCATACCCAATTTATCAACGTCAGCCTGCGTTTTAGGCTCAATAGCATATCCAATAACTGGCTCTGGGAACACCATTGACTCAAGGACAACTTTGCGCTTTTCATCACAAAGTGTATCACCCGTCTTGATATCCTTAAAACCAACTACCGCACCAATATCACCAGCTACCAATCTTGGAATCTGATTTTGCTTGTTTGCATGCATTTGGAACACTCTTGATATACGCTCCTTGTTTCCTGAACGGCTATTGAATACATAAGATCCTGATTCAAGAACACCTGAATAAGCTCTTACAAAACATAAACGACCAACAAATGGATCTGTCGCAATCTTAAATGCTAAACCAGTGAATGGCTCTGATTCATCTGGAGCGATTTTAACTTCTTGATCTTCATTATCTAAAGAATGAGCTATAATATCATCTTTATCCAATGGAGAAGGAAGCAATTCCATCACAAGATCAAGCATGGTTTGTACACCTTTATTTTTGAAAGATGAACCACAAACCATAGGAACTACTTTCATTGCGATAGTAGCTTGGCGAAGTGCATTAAGTATTTCTGCCTCAGTGATTGATTCAGAATCCTCAAAGAATTTCTCCATCAAAGATTCATCGAATTCAGCTACTGACTCTAAAAGATACTCTCTATACTCAGCGACTTCTTCTTTCATATCTTCTGGAATTGGAACTTCTTCGAAAGTCATTCCGAAATCATCCTCATTCCAAACGATAGCTCTGTTATTGATCAAATCAACAACTCCTCTAAATTTGTCTTCAGCACCGATAGGTAATTGCAATGGAACTGCATGACTACCTAACATTTCTCTTACTTGCTTACAAACTTCGAGGAAATTCGCGCCAGCACGGTCCATTTTGTTAACGAAACCAATACGAGCCACTTTGTAATTATCAGCTAATCTCCAGTTAGTCTCAGACTGGGGCTCTACACCATCAACTGCACTAAAAAGGAATACCAACCCATCCAAAATTCTAAGGGAACGGTTTACCTCTACGGTAAAATCCACGTGTCCAGGAGTATCGATGATGTTGATTTGGTACTTGTTGTCTCTATAATTCCAAAAAACAGTAGTCGCAGCAGAAGTGATGGTAATCCCTCTCTCTTGCTCTTGCGCCATCCAATCCATGGTAGCTGCTCCATCATGTACTTCACCTATTTTATGGCTTACACCAGAATAAAATAGAATACGTTCAGTTGTAGTAGTCTTACCTGCATCGATGTGTGCAGCAATACCAATGTTTCTTGTAAATTTTAAGTCTCTTGCCATTTTAATTAAAATCTAAAGTGTGAGAATGCTTTGTTTGCTTCTGCCATTCTATGGGTATCATCTTTCTTCTTCACAGCAGCACCTTCGCCTTTTGCGGCAGAGATGATTTCTCCAGCTAATCTATCCATCATGGTCTTCTCACCTCTTTTTCTGGCATAAGTGATCATCCACTTAATTCCGAGGGACAACTTTCTTTCAGGTCTAACTTCCATTGGGACCTGGAAAGTAGCACCACCAACTCTACGACTCTTCACCTCAACAGCGGGAGTTATATTGTTAAGCGCTTTTTTCCAAACCTCAAGACCGTTCTCACCTACTTTTTGTTCAACTTTCTCGACTGCGTCGTAGAAAATTCTGTAAGCAATACTCTTCTTACCATCCACCATCAGACAGTTAACAAACTTTGTTACCAAAGTGTCATTAAACTTCGGATCAGGAAGAATATATCTCTTTTTTGGTTTCGCTTTTCTCATTTTTTCTAAATGTTTTTGTAATATTATTTCTTAGCGGCCTTAGGACGCTTAGCACCATACTTGGAACGACCTTGCTTACGGTCTTTAACTCCTGCTGTATCTAGTGCACCTCGGATGATGTGGTAACGTACACCTGGAAGATCTTTCACACGACCACCTCTGATCAATACGATCGAGTGCTCTTGCAAATTGTGACCCTCTCCAGGAATGTAGGCGTTAACCTCTTTTCCGTTCGTCAATCTTACCCTAGCCACTTTTCTCATTGCTGAGTTAGGCTTTTTAGGCGTGGTAGTGTACACTCTTGTACAAACCCCTCTTCTTTGAGGACATGCGTCCAAAGCTCTAGACTTGGACTTAGTCTCAAGGGTAGTTCTACCTTTTCTTACTAACTGTTGTATAGTAGGCATTAACTGATAAAATTTATTTTGTTCCTTGTAAACTTGTGAATTTTGGACTGCAAAGGTAAACAAATAGGTAAAACAAACAAAATTAAGATGTTATATTTTTCCTATGCCTCTCCAGGAGTCCCTCCGAAATTCAAAGGGAAAGTGGGGCCTTCGTCGCCACCTTGTATCTTCCCAAATGAATTTTCAAACTTATTGATATTATCCTTTAGTGCTGCAAGCAATCTTTTTGCATGATCAGGAGTCATAATGATTCTTGATTTCACTTTTGCTTTTGGTACTCCAGGCATGAGTCGTATAAAATCAATCACAAATTCTGAATTCGAATGTGCTATCATGGCCAAATTGGAATAAGTGCCTTCTGCCACTTCTTCAGAAAGTTCAACATTTATTTGCTGATCTTGATTGCCTAATTTATCGTCTTTCATCTTATATTTGGATTAAAAAAGGCCTGCTTTTCAACAGGCCCTTTTATGAAATTATATTTTGAGATATTATTTAACTACCTCTTTTGACTTTTTCACTGATCTTTCTTTCTCTGTAGAAAGTTTTTCGTATTCGTCCAAAGAACCTACAATGATGTCTTTGAAGTTACGCTGACCCGTTCCAGCAGGAATCAAGTGACCAACGATTACGTTCTCTTTCAATCCGAGAAGTTCATCACGCTTACCTCTGATAGCGGCCTCACTCAAGACTTTAGTAGTCTCTTGGAAAGAAGCTGCTGAGATAAAGCTTTCAGTACCCAAAGATGCTGCTGTAATACCTTGCAAGGTTGGTCTAGAAACTGCTGTTTCAGCATCTCTTACCTGTACCAATTTAAGATCTTTACGCTTCAAGCTTGAGTTTTCGTCTCTCAATCTTCTTGCAGAAATAATCATACCTGCTTTCAATGTGCTTGAGTCACCAGGCTCCATGACAACTTTCTTATCCAGAATATTGTCATTTTCCTCTCTGAATGCCCATTTATCAACAACTTGATTTTGAAGGAATCCTGTGTCACCAGCGTCAAGTATTTCTACTTTCTGCATCATTTGACTTACGATTACCTCAATGTGCTTATCGTTGATTTTCACACCTTGAAGTCTATATACTTCCTGAATTTCATTTACTAGATATTCCTGAACCGCAGTTGGACCTTTGATCGCCAAGATGTCATTTGGAGTAATTGCACCATCAGAAAGTGGCTCACCAGCTCTGATAAAGTCATTCTCCTGAACGAGGATATGCTTAGATAGAGACACCATGTATCTTTTTCTTACACCATCTTTAGATTCAATGAAGATCTCACGATTACCTCTTTTGATACCACCATAAGAAACAACACCATCAATTTCAGAAACAACTGCCGGATTGGAAGGGTTTCTTGCTTCGAATAATTCAGTAACTCTTGGTAGACCACCAGTAATATCTCTAGTTTTACCAACTGATCTCGGTATTTTAACTAGTATTTGACCAGCTTTTACTTTTTCACCTGCTTCAACAGCTAAGTGAGCTCCCACTGGAATATTGTAAGATTTATTCTCCTCGCCATAATTTACAATTACAGCAGGGTTCTTCGTCTTATCTTTAGTATCTATAATTACTTTTTCTCTGTAACCAGTCTGATCATCCGCTACCTCTTTGAAAGTAACACCTTCAATGATTGCATCAAACTCAATTTCACCATCAAACTCTGATAAAATCACAGCATTATATGGATCCCAAGTACAAAGTGAATCACCTTTACCTATTTTTTGACCATCTTTTACATTTAAGATAGCACCATAAGGCACGTGGTTAGAAACAAGTAATTTTCCTTTAGAATCATTAATCTTGATTTCACCAGACCTACCCATTACGATGTCGATTGCTTCGCCATCTTTATTTGTAGTATTGATCCATCTCAATTCTTCTTCAAACTCAATCACACCTTCAAACTTAGCGTTAATGCTTGCCTCTACAGAAATGTTAGATGCAGTACCACCAACGTGAAATGTTCTCAATGTCAACTGTGTACCTGGCTCACCGATTGACTGCGCGGCTATAACACCCACAGACTCTCCATTTTGAACCATGTTACCAGTAGTCAAGTTTCTTCCATAACACTTAGAACAAACTCCTCTACGAGTTTCACAAGTCAATACAGACCTGATTTCAACTTCTTCTACCGCTGATTCATCAATTCTCTTTGCAATATCATCAGATATTTCTTCACCGGAGCTTACAAGAATCTCTTCAGTTATAGGATCAACTACATCATGCACAGAAACTCTACCTACGATTCTTTCAGATAATGGCTCGACTATTTCATCATTGTCCTTCAATGGTTGAACAACAAGGCCTCTAAGCGTTCCACAATCTTCTTCAGAGATAATCATATCTTGAGCTACATCGACAAGTCTTCTTGTCAAGTATCCCGCATCAGCAGTTTTCAATGCAGTATCAGCAAGACCTTTACGAGCACCGTGAGTGGAGATAAAGTACTCCAATACATCCAAACCTTCTTTAAAGTTTGATAGAATTGGGTTTTCAATAATCTCACCTACGGATCCTTGAAGGTTTTTCTGTGGCTTTGCCATCAAACCTCTCATACCACCTAACTGACGAATTTGTTCTCTGGAACCTCTAGCTCCTGAGTGCATCATCATATAAATAGCATTAAATCCTTGCTTATCCTCTTCCATTTGACGCATCAAGATGTTAGTCAAATTAGAGTTGGTTCTTGTCCAGATATCAATAACCTGGTTATATCTTTCATTGTCTGTGATCAGACCCATTAAGTAGTTGTTCCAAACTTGGTCAACTTCTTCCTTAGCCTTATTGATCAATGGTTCTTTCTCGTCTGGAATGATAACATCATTCAGTCCCATAGAAAGTCCACCTGTATATGCCATTTGGAAACCTAAATTCTTGATATCATCAAGGAATTGAGCTGTTCTTGCAATACCACAGATTTTCACAACTTCTGCAATAATTTGCTGAAGTTTCTTTTTAGTCAGGAGCTCGTTAACGAAACCAACCTCAGCTGGTACAAATTGATTGAAGATTAATCTACCTGCTACAGTTTCGATTACTTTTTTGACTAAGTCTCCATTATCCTCTCTTACAGTAACCTTACATTTAACAAATGCATGTTGAGAAACTCGACCTTCATTCATTGCAATGATCACCTCTTCTTCACCATAGAAAGTCTGACCTTCTCCAAAAACAATCTCTTCAGGAGTTGACTTTTTACCTTTAGTTACATAATAAAGGCCAAGAACCATATCCTGTGAAGGTACCGTGATAGGCGCTCCATTAGCAGGGTTCAAGATATTGTGTGAAGAAAGCATCAATGTAGAGGCTTCCAAGATCGCTTCATGTCCTAGTGGAACGTGAACGGCCATTTGGTCACCATCAAAATCGGCGTTGAATGCAGTACATACCAATGGGTGTAATTGGATAGCTTTTCCTTCAATCAATTTTGGTTGAAAAGCCTGAATACCCAATCTGTGAAGTGTAGGAGCTCTGTTCAATAGAACTGGGTGCCCTTTCAATACATTTTCAAGGATGTCCCAAACTACTGGATCTTTTCTATCTACAATTTTCTTTGCTGATTTTACAGTCTTAACAATTCCTCTTTCTATCAATTTTCTGATAATAAAAGGCTTGAAAAGCTCTGCTGCCATATTCTTAGGCAAACCACACTCGTGAAGTTTCAATTCAGGACCTACGACGATAACAGAACGACCAGAATAATCGACCCTTTTACCCAATAGGTTTTGACGGAAACGACCTTGTTTCCCTTTCAACATATCAGAAAGAGATTTCAGTGCACGGTTACCATCAGATCTTACTGCATTGACTTTTCTTGAGTTATCGAATAAAGAATCTACAGCTTCCTGCAACATTCTCTTTTCGTTTCTCAAAATCACTTCAGGTGCTTTGATATCTATTAATCTTTTCAGACGGTTATTTCTAATAATAACCCTTCTGTAAAGATCATTTAAATCAGAAGTTGCGAATCTACCACCATCCAAAGGAACCAATGGTCTTAATTCCGGCGGGATAACAGGAACCATTCTTACAACCATCCACTCAGGACGGTTTTCGATTCTAGTTCTTGCATCTCTGAAAGCTTCTACCACTTTCAATCTTTTCAAAGCTTCCGCTTTTCTTTGTTGAGAAGTATCTGTAGCAGCTTGGTGTCTCAAACTATAAGAAAGATCATCGAGATCTAATCTTGCTAATAACATTTCAATAGCTTCCGCACCCATTTTGGCGATGAACTTATTAGGGTCATCATCATCCATCATTTGGTTCTCTTTAGGAAGCTTGTCCATGATATCCAAATACTCGTCCTCTGTCAAAAAGTCAAGATATTGAATTCCGTCTTCAGCCTTTATACCAGCTTGAACAACAGCATATCTTTCATAGTAAACAATTTGATCCAACTTTTTAGTTGGCAATCCAAGTAGGTAACCAATCTTGTTAGGAAGTGATTTGAAATACCAAATATGCGCAACAGGGACAACAAGCTCAATATGGCCCATTCTCTCTCTACGCACTTTCTTTTCAGTAACTTCAACACCACATCTGTCACAAATGATACCTTTATATCTTATGCGCTTATATTTTCCACAATGACATTCCCAGTCTTTTACAGGACCGAAAATCCTCTCACAAAACAAACCTCCCATTTCTGGTTTGTAAGTTCTGTAGTTGATCGTTTCGGGCTGCGTTACTTCACCATGTGAACTATCCAGAATTGATTCTGGAGAGGCCAAACTAATAGTGACTCTAGAGAAGTCGTTGTTTAGTTTTTTGTTTTTTCTGAACGCCATAATATTTGATGAGTATGTTAAGGGCCTTGCGGCCCGTATTTTTTTGAATTAGTCTAATGTAATTTCTAGAGCAAGACCTCTAAGTTCATGAACCAATACATTGAAAGATTCCGGAATATTTGGTTTCGGAAGGTTCTCCCCTTTTACGATTGCTTCATAGGCTTTTGCTCTACCTACTACATCATCTGACTTCACTGTAAGGATTTCTTGAAGTACATGCGAAGCACCGAATGCTTCCAATGCCCACACTTCCATTTCTCCAAATCTCTGTCCACCAAACTGAGCTTTACCACCGAGTGGCTGCTGCGTGATGAGTGAGTATGGACCAATAGACCTTGCGTGCATTTTGTCATCTACCAAGTGACCTAGTTTCAACATGTAAGCTATACCTACAGTAACAGGCTGGTCAAACTTCTTACCAGTCAATCCATCATATAGGTATGTTCTACCGTATGCAGGCAATTCAGCTTTTTCCAATTCTATAGCAACCTCTTCCATAGTGGCACCATCAAATATTGGAGTAGCATATTTTTTACCCATTTTATGTCCAGCCCAAGCAAGAACAGTTTCAAAGATCTGTCCAATGTTCATCCTTGAAGGTACACCTAGCGGATTCAATACGATATCCATTGGCGTTCCATCCTCTAGGAATGGCATATCTTCTTCTCTTACAATTCGAGCTACGATACCTTTGTTACCGTGACGACCTGCCATCTTATCTCCTACTTTCAGTTTACGCTTTTTAGCTACATAAACTTTTGCAAGCTGAACGATACCAGCTGGCAATTCATCACCAACTTCTAAGGTGAATTTATCACGTTTGAAGATACCAGAAATATCATTTCTAGAATTGATATAATTCTTCACCAATTTCTGGATCAAACTATTCGTATGCTGATCATCTGTCCAATCATCCAAAATAATGTCAGAAACAAGGTTAGCTTCTTCTTGAACATTATAGTTGGACTCATCTCTGTATGGATTCTTAGCAGGGAATAAATTCTGTTCGATATTCTTCGCATTGAATTTCACTCCTTTGCTAATAATCTCGTCACCAAACTTATGTCTAACACCTTGAGAAGTTTTACCATCTAAAAGTTGAACAAGTTTGTTGATCATTCTAGCTCTCATACCCAAAAGATCTTTTGAGTATTGACCTTTAAGTTTTTCAACTTCAGCCTTAGATTTTGCTCTTAGATCTTTATCTTTCTTAGGTCTTGAGAATAGTTTGGTCTCAATTACAACACCATTCAACGATGGAGAAGCCTTCAATGAAGCATCTTTAACATCACCCGCCTTATCTCCGAAGATTGCACGAAGTAATTTTTCTTCAGGGGTAGGATCTGTTTCGCCTTTTGGAGTGATTTTACCAATGATAATATCACCTTCTTTCAATTCAGCACCAACTCTGATAATTCCGTTTTCGTCAAGATTCTTAACAGCTTCTTCAGAAACGTTCGGGATTTCAGAAGTTAATTCTTCCTCTCCTCTTTTCGTATCTCTCACTTCCAATTGGAATTCTTCGATGTGAATAGACGTAAAGATATCTTCTCTTGCTACTCTCTCCGAAATTACAATTGCATCCTCAAAGTTATACCCTTGCCAAGGCATGTAAGCCACACGAAGATTTTTACCTAAAGCAAGTTCTCCGTTATTGGTTGCATAACCTTCTACCAATACCTGACCTTTAGCTACTTTCTGACCTTTCAGAACTAGAGGTGTCAAGTTGATAGTAGTGTCTTGGTTGGTTCTTCTGAACTTCACCAAGTTATAAGTTTTATATTCATCACTAAAGTTGACCAAAAGATCATCTTCGGTTAAATCATATTTTACAGTAATTTTTGTTGCATCAACATACTCAATCACACCACTTGTCTCAGCGATAATCAATGCTCTAGAGTCAATAGCTGCTTTTCCTTCAAGACCTGTACCAACAATGGGAGCTTCCGCTTTTAATAAAGGAACTGCTTGACGTTGCATGTTTGATCCCATCAATGCACGGTTTGCATCATCATGTTCCAAGAAAGGAATCAATGATGCCGCCACAGATACAATCTGATTAGGAGCTACGTCCATGTAACTGATCTCTTTTGGATCCAAAACAGGGAAATCACCTTCAAACCTTGCTTTTACTTTATCATTGATAAACATTCCTTTTTCATCCAAAGGAGCATTTGCCTGTGCAATGTTATTATCATCTTCTTCTTCAGCAGTTAAGAATACTATATCTTCTGTATTCATGCTTACTTTTCCTTCCTTAACTTTTCTGTAAGGAGTTTCCAAGAAGCCCATCGAATTCACTTTAGCGTGAACGCATAGAGAAGAGATCAAACCAATATTTGGCCCTTCTGGTGTTTCGATGGTACAAAGACGACCATAGTGCGTATAGTGAACATCTCGAACTTCAAAACCTGCCCTTTCTCTGGAAAGACCACCTGGACCTAAAGCTGATAATCTTCTTTTGTGAGTCAACTCAGCAAGTGGATTTGTTTGATCCATAAACTGAGATAACTGATTCGTACCAAAAAAGGAATTGATCACAGAAGAAAGTGTTCTTGCATTAATCAAATCAACTGGTTTGAAATCTTCGTTGTCACGAACATTCATTCTTTCTCTTATCGTTCTTGCCATTCTTGCAAGACCTACACCAAATTGAGAATAAAGTTGCTCACCTACTGTTCTTACTCTTCTATTACTCAAGTGATCAATATCATCTACCACAGCTTTAGAGTTGATAAGACCAATAAGGTATTTCACAATGTTGATAATATCTTCAGTAGTCAATACAATCTTTTCAGAATCGATATTCAATCCTAACTTTTTGTTGATTCTATATCTACCTACTTCTCCTAGATCATAACGCTTGTCTGAGAAAAATAATCCATGGATTACTTCTCTTGCTGTCGCTTCATCTGGAGCCTCTGTATTTCTTAATTGTCTATAAATTACCTCAACTGCTTCTTTTTCAGAGTTTGAGTTATCCTTCTGAAGTGTATTGTAAATAATAGAGTAATCAGCTACGTTCACATCTTCTCTATGAAGAATAATTGATTTAGCACCTGACTCCAAGATCAATTCAATATCCTCGTCAGACAAGATAGAATCTCTTTCTAAAAGCACTTCATTTCTATCGATAGAAACAACCTCTCCAGTATCTTCATCCACGAAATCTTCCACCCAAGTTCTCAAAACTCTTGCAGCCAGCTTTCTTCCAGAAACTTTCTTTAAAGCAGCTTTTGTAGCAGCAATTTCTTCAGAAAGACCAAAAAGATCTAATATTTGCTTATCTGATCCAAATCCAATGGCTCTTAATAGAGTTGTAACAGGGAATTTTTTCTTTCTATCAATGTAAGCATACATTACATTATTGATATCTGTAGCAAATTCAATCCAGCTTCCTTTGAAAGGAATAATTCTGGCTGAATATAGCTTTGTACCATTGGTATGCTTACTTTGAGCAAAGAATACACCTGGAGATCTATGTAGCTGAGAAACAATAACTCTTTCAGCACCATTGATCACAAAAGAACCTTTCGCTGTCATATAAGGAAGATTTCCTAAGAAAACTTCCTGCTCAATAGTCTCAAAATCCTCATTGTCTTCATCAGAACACAATAAACGAAGCTTTGCTTTGAGTGGAACAGAGTAGGTTAAACCTCTATCAATACACTCTTCAATGTTATATTTTGGAGGATCTACTGTATAGTCAATAAATTCAAGTGTAAAGTTTTCTCTAGAATCACTTATTGGGAAATTCTCTGAAAACACTTTGAAAAGACCATCCTGTCTCCTTCTTTCCGCTGGAGTGTCCAACTGAAAAAAGTCTTTGAAGGATTGTAATTGGATATCGAGGAAATCCGGATAGTCTTTGACTACCTTAATAGATGAGAAACTTTTCCTTTCGGTTTGATTCTGGATAGCCAAGGCAGTATATATTTATAGTGATAATTAATAACCAAATGCGACAATTTTCGCTTGAAATAGTGCAATTTTTTACCTGAGCACAAACAGGAAAAGACCTGACTTTTCAGTCAGGTCTAATACCATAACCTCTACAAGTTGTAAAGGTTATTCAAATTACTTAACTTCTACTTCAGCTCCAGCCTCTTCAAGAGACTTTCTTAAAGCTTCTGCTTCGTCTTTTGCAATTCCTTCTTTAACAGCCTTAGGAGCGCTATCAACTAGTTCTTTAGCTTCTTTCAAACCAAGACCTGTCAATTCTTTCACAAGCTTAACCACCGCTAGTTTCTGACCACCAGCAGCTTTAAGGATTACATCGAAAGCTGTTTTTTCTTCTTCAGCAGCACCAGCATCACCAGCACCACCACCAGCTACCATTACAGCGCCAGCCGCAGCAGGTTCGATACCATACTCGTCTTTCAAAATATCAGCCAATTCTTTTACTTCTTTTACAGTCAAGTTTACCAACTGATCAGCAAGTTGTTTAAGATCTGCCATTGTATTAATATTTAAATTGTTGTTTTAACTAATTGATTTGATGATTATGATTATTCTTTTTCAGAGAGTGTCTTAACAAGCCCAGCCACTGTATTCTGTCCATATTGAAGGGCAGATATAAGATTTTTTGCTGGAGATTGAAGTAGACCGATAACGTCTCCCAATAGTTCGTTTTTAGACTTAAGAGTTGACAACATTTCTAGTTGATTCTCTCCGATGAAAACATCAGAATCTATATACGCACCTTTGAAAACTGGTCTTGTTTCTTTCTTACCTTGTTTCTTTCTAAAATCAAGAATTACTTTTGCAGGAAGATTTCCAACTTCTTTTGAAAATACAATACCTGAAAAGCCTTTTAAAGCAGCTTCTGAAAATTTAGTATAGTCTCCTTCAAGGTTTTCTAACGCTTTCGCTATTAGTGTATTTTTATAAACCTTGTATTCTATACCTTTATCGAAACATGCTCTTCTGAAAGCATTTACCTGAGCAACATTAAAACCTGAAGCATTAGTAATGTAGAAATACGGGTTTTCTCTGAATTTCTCGGTAAGACTTTCGATTATTTCTCTTTTTTCGTCTCTAGTCATGATTAAATTCCTTGAATACTACCTTTATCTACAATAATTCCAGGAGACATTGTGCTTGACAAATGAATACTTCTGAAATAGGTTCCTTTTGATGAAGTTGGTTTCAACTTAGAAATAGTATTAATAAGTTCTTTTACATTGTCCTGAATTTGTTCAGCAGTAAAAGACGCTTTACCAACACCAGCATGAATAATTCCAAATTTATCTACTTTGAAATCAATCTTACCAGCTTTCACTTCCTTGACAGCTTTTCCAACTTCCAAAGTTACTGTTCCTGATTTTGGGTTTGGCATTAAGCCTCTTGGTCCCAAAACCCTACCTAATCTACCAACTTTAGCCATTACGTTAGGCATAGTGATAATGACATCAATGTCAGTCCAACCACCCTCGATCTTAGCAATATAGTCGTCTAATCCAACATAGTCTGCACCAGCCTCTTTAGCTTCAGCTTCTTTGTCAGGGGTACAAAGTACCAAAACCTTAACATCCTTGCCTGTGCCGTGCGGCAATGCAACTACTCCTCTTACCATTTGATCTGCTTTTCTAGGATCAACGCCCAAACGAACGTCAATATCTATAGAAGAGTCAAATTTGGTGTTAGTGATTTGCTTCACAATTGAAGAAGCTTCTTCTAGGGAGTACTGTTGGCTTGCGTCGTACTTAGAAAGAGCTTCTTTTTGCTTTTTTGTTAACTTAGCCATAGTGTTTATTTTATTCCTCCCAAGGAGCTTTTCCAGATACTGTGATACCCATACTTCTAGCTGTACCTGCGATCATTTTCATTGCAGATTCAATTTTAAAAGCATTTAAGTCAGGCATTTTCACCTCAGCAATTTCTTTTACCTGATCCCAGGTAACAGATCCTACTTTTTTCCTATTTGGCTCTGACGAACCAGCTTTGATTTTTGCCGCCTCAATTAGCATATTTGCTGCAGGAGGTGTTTTTACTACAAAGTCAAAAGATTTGTCAGAGTAAACAGTAATCAAAACAGGTACTACTGAACCCATTTTATCTTGGGTTCTAGCATTGAATTGCTTACAGAACTCCATGATGTTCAAACCCTTGGAACCAAGGGCTGGACCTACTGGAGGCGATGGATTTGCCTGGCCACCTTTCACCTGTAATTTCACATAACCAGTGATTTCCTTAGCCATTTCCTAGTCTTGTTTTTCTACTTGTATAAAGTTTAACTCTACAGGGGTGTTTCGTCCAAAGATCTTGACCATAACATTCAATTTCTTCTTATCTTCAAACACCTCTTCTATTGTACCCGTGAATCCACTGAAAGGACCGTCCATTACTTTTACGGTCTCTCCAACTATAAATGGAGTATCTAGTTTCTCTGCAAACTCATCAATCTCTTCAACTCGTCCTAAGATTCTATTGATTTCTGATTGACGTAATGGTTCAGGGGTTTTGGAAGCCCCCCCTTGGTTTGATCCTAAGAAACCGATTACACCCGGTATACTTGTAATTACGTGATTAGCCTCACCATGTGTCAAATCCGCATTAACCAAAACATATCCGGGAAAGAAATTTCTATCTCTAACCCTCTTTTTGCCATTGCGCATTTCGTAAACTTTTTCGGAAGGTATCAAAACCTCAGGAATATAATCCTCAAGTTTTTGACGAACAATTTCATTGTCTAAATAAGATTTAGTCTTTTTCTCTTGTCCTGCTACCACCCTAAGTACATACCACTTATGTTCAGCCATCAGTAATTTTAATTCAATTAAAATAAATCATAAAACCAAGTCATCAAATTTTCGAAACCTAAATCAATCACTCCTATGAGAAGAGAAAAGATTAAAGATGCGACGATGACCAAAACAGCACTGTTTTGCAAAAACGAATGTGAAGGCCAGGTGACCTTGTTCTTCATTTCATCTATAGATTCAACGACAAAGTTTTTGATATTCATGGTTTTACTTTCTTGTTGCACGGGCAGAGAGATTCGAACTCCCATCAACGGTTTTGGAGACCGCTATTCTGCCATTGAACTATGCCCGTAGGATTTTTTGGTTCCTAAAAGGAACGCAAAAGTAGAAATAATTGGAATAAGAAACAAATGCGATCCCGAAAATAATTCAAGATCGCATTTGCTAATATGTAATAATCTTAAAGATTAATCAAGAATTTCAGTTACCTGACCAGCACCTACTGTTCTACCACCCTCACGGATTGCAAAACGAAGACCTTTCTCAAGAGCAACTTTGTTCAATAAGTTAACTTCAATTGTAACGTTGTCACCTGGCATAACCATTTCAACACCTTCTGGAAGAGTGATCTCTCCTGTAACGTCAGTAGTTCTAAGGTAGAACTGTGGACGGTATCTGTTGAAGAATGGAGTATGACGTCCACCTTCTTCTTTTGAAAGAACGTAAACTTCCGCCTTGAAGTGAGCATGTGGCTTCACTGATCCTGGCTTACAAATAATCATACCTCTTTTGATCTGAGATTTTTCAATACCTCTTAACAAAAGACCTACGTTATCACCTGCTTCACCTCTATCAAGAATTTTTCTAAACATCTCAACACCAGTTACTGTAGACTTTAAGCCTTCAGCACCCATACCGATAATGTCAACAGGCTCACCAGAGTTGATAACACCTCTTTCAATTCTACCAGTTGCAACAGTTCCACGACCAGTGATCGAGAAAACATCTTCAACAGGCATTAAGAAATCTTTATCAACAAGACGCTCTGGAATTGGAATGAACTCATCAACTGCGTCCATTAATTCCATGATTTTATCCATCCACATTTCGTTACCTTCTAATCCACCTAAAGCAGAACCAGAAATAACTGGGATATTATCACCGTCAAAATCATAAAAAGATAACAATTCTCTTACTTCCATTTCTACAAGTTCAAGAAGTTCAGGGTCATCTACCAAATCCACTTTGTTTAGGAATACAACAAGTGCTGGTACACCTACCTGACGAGCAAGAAGGATATGCTCTCTAGTCTGAGGCATTGGTCCGTCAGTTGCAGCTACTACTAGAATAGCGCCATCCATCTGAGCAGCACCAGTTACCATGTTCTTCACGTAATCAGCGTGACCAGGACAATCTACGTGAGCGTAGTGTCTCTTTTCAGTTTGATATTCAACGTGTGAAGTGTTGATAGTGATACCTCTTTCTTTTTCTTCTGGAGCGTTGTCGATAGAAGAGAAATCTCTTAGTTCAGAAAGACCTTTTCTGGCCAATACTGTAGTAATGGCAGCAGTCAAAGTTGTCTTTCCATGGTCTACGTGACCAATCGTACCGATATTAACGTGCGGTTTGGAACGGTCAAAGGTTGCTTTTGCCATGCGTGAAAATCCTCTGTTTTAGTTAAAGATATAAATTTATTTTTTTTTACTTAATCTGTAATGTTCTGAGCCAACGACGGGAATTGAACCCGTGACCCCTTCCTTACCAAGGAAGTACTCTACCCCTGAGCTACGTCGGCTGGTAACACTCGATGCTATATAAAAGCATAGAGCGGGAGACGAGGCTCGAACCCGCGACCTGCAGCTTGGAAGGCTGCCGCTCTACCAACTGAGCTACTCCCGCTTTTAAATACGTGATTGCAAAAGTAATGAAATTTTTGACAATAACGTAATGTGGGGGAAACAGGATTCGAACCTGTGAAGACATAAGTCAACGGATTTACAGTCCGTCCCAGTTGGCCGCTTTGGTATTCCCCCAACTGATTCCGTCAAGAATTCAAAGTTTTGTAAACTTTTTCTTGTCTTAACGGATGGCAAAATTATACCCTTTTCTGTAACATTCAAAACAATGCTAATTTTTTTCTTACCTTTTTTTTTAAAGTTCAAATTAAACTTGTCGAAATCAACCAATTAATTTTTTTCGAGATAGGGAGAAAGGTAATATTCCTTATATCTTTTCGCATATAAATCTGTCTCTTTTTCATACAATTCCTTTATTTTCTCCAAAACGCCCTCATCATCGACGAATCCAAACAAGGACTGGAAGGCTGCTGCTCTGATGTAATTTGCTCGGTTAGTCAATCCTATTTCAAATAAGTTTTCAACAGCGATCTTACTTTCTTGATCAATTTGATTTTTAGCAAAGTAGTCTCCGTAATATCCTAAAAAATAATAAAGAGATTGTCCTGACAGGCCTTTGAGCCTTGCGTGGAACCAAAAACTTCGATTATCTACATTTTGGTTAATAAAGTAATCCGAAAGCGCTACAACGATTCTAATGTTATCTTCATCTTCAAACCTAAGTACCACTTCGGGTCGGTTTAAATTATTCTCATTTTCTAAATAAGCGCTCAAAGCAGCCCCCGCTACATAATATGAAGGATGATTCATCCAACGTAAAAATGAACTTGAGTACTTATCTGTATCTATAGTTACTAATAATTCGATCGCACCAGTTCTTACTGTATTTTGCTGATCGTTCTCTGCCAAGTCAAATAATGTTTCCTCAAGATCCTTAATTTGCATAATCAAATCAGGATTACGAGCGATTTGAAGAAGAGCAAGTTCTCTAATTGACCAGAAAGGATCATTTATGGCTGCTGAAACAATATTCGCATATTCTTTATTTTCTGAATAACTTGCCCCTAAACTATCAAGGGCTTCATATCTTGCTATGCCGAATTTGCTACTTTCAAATTGTCTCAAGAAATGTTCTGCCCCTCTAACACTTTTCTTCTCAGCAAGCAATTCTAATTTTTCGTCGAAATAAAGTTCATCAACAGGACTAATATTCTCAATGGCAAACTGCTGCCATCCTTGGTCTAGGACAAACTCTTTTTCAAATCTTTCACCATCGACATACCAACTTACTTTGAATGGGATTTTATAAAGAGGTGTTGTCTCTAAGCTTTGTTTTTGAGAGATTGTTAAAAGGAGATTTGATTTATCACTGTAATCAACTTCATATTCTAAAACAGGATGTCCTGATGCAAAGAACCATTGGTCAAAAAACCAATTCAAATCTGTCCCAGTCACTTTTTCAAATGCCAGACGAAGATCGTGCGCTTCGACACTTGAATAAGCATGTGTTGTTAAATACAAATTCAATGCTTTGAAAAATGCCTCATCACCGATATTTTTCCTCAACATATGAAGAATTCTTCCGCCTTTGGCATAAGAGTGACTATCGAACATTTCTTCTGAATCTTCATGATAAAAGCGAATCAAATCGACTTGCTTTTCGGTCGCTTCATCGAAATATTGCTCCATTTCCGAAATATGATGGAGGTCTGCATCATCCAAGCCTTGCTTATGCTCATACCATAAGTATTCTGAATAATTCGCAAAAGCCTCGTTGAGTGTTAGGTTTGCCCAAGATTCGGTAGTAACATAATTACCAAACCATTGATGAAAAAGCTCGTGGGCAATAATCCCATCCCACTCGCTATCAATTGCTTCTCCTTCAGTGAGGTTAAGCTCTTCCATAAATACCGAAATGGTAGTATTCTCCATGGCCCCTGACACAAAATCCCGTACCACTACTTGATCATATTTCTGCCACGGATAGCGCACTCCCAGTAGTTTAGAGAAAAAGCCTATCATCTCAGGCGTATTCTTAAAGACTGTCTTTGCACCTTCAGCATATTTTTCCTCTACATAATAATTCACTTGAATATCCTCCCAAGAATCTTGAATTTCAACAAATTCGCCCACAATCACTGCTGCTAAATACGGTGCGTGAGGCAAATCCATATTCCAATGATCCGTCCTTGTTCCATCATTATTTTCTTTGGAGCTGATAAATTTACCGTTACTTATAGTTCTGAACTTTTGGTCAACTGTCAATCTAATCTCTTGCGTCGCTCTTTCGTTGGGTGTATCTAAAGTAGGAAACCATTTGGAGTTATGCTCTGTCTCTCCTTGTGTCCAAATTTGTATTGGCTTATCTGCTTCTCCTGAAGAATTAATAAAATAAAGTCCCTTCGTATCAGTGATCGCTGCGCTTCCTAATTTCGGGTTTTCATTAGGCTTTGCGGTGTATTTGATTGCGACTTTTAGGGTATCATTTGAAGTGAAATCTCTAGGAAGGTAAACTCTTATTTTTTGAGTGTCGTATCGATAACTTAATTCCACTTCTTCATCTCCATCAATTAACTTAAAAGAATGTATTTCAAAGTCTTTTGCATCTAAAACCAATTGGTTTTGAGTATAAAAATAAGGCTTCAAGCTTAACAAGGCTTCTCCAAAAACCCATTCTTTTTCATAGTCAAATGACAAGTCTAGATCCGTATGAATCAAATCAAAATCTCTAGTTCTAGAGGGCTTGTATTGAGTTAATCTATTTTCTTTAAATTTCAACAGTTCTGTCGAAAGAGCTCTGTCAGCATTCTTATTGGTGGAAATTGTGTCTTCTGATTGGTTATTTTCTTTGGACAAGTTTTTATTACCTTTACAAGCAGAGAAAATTAGAAAAAGTAGAATAGGAAATAGCTTTATATATTGAGTTTTCATAAAAAGAGCATTTTAAACATTAATCGTATATTGACGCAAAATAAAAGAAATGTATTCAGTAAGTATCGATAAGTCAGCAATAAAAGTAGAAAAATCAGGAGATTCCATTCTGATCAATGAAGAAATATTGATTTGGGACTTCAAAAAAACAAGCGATAAATTCTACCATATTATCCACGAAGGCAAGTCTTTCAACCTAGAAGTGGTGAATATTAATTCAGAGGAAAAAACTGTACTTCTGAAATTAAACAACAAATCAGCTACTGTCAAAATGCAGGATAAATTTGATTTACTTTTAGAGAAATTAGGAATGAATACCCAAAAAGGGAGTCATGCCAAAGAAATCAAAGCACCTATGCCGGGTCTCATATTTGACATAAAAGTTCGTGAAGGTGAAGAGGTGAAAAAAGGTGATCCTGTACTTATCCTTGAAGCAATGAAAATGGAAAATATCATCAAATCTCCAGGAGACGGAGTTGTAAAAACTATCAAGATCAAAAAAGGTGATAGTGTGGAGAAAAACCAAGTTCTTATTCAATTTTAAAGATTCATCTTTAGAATTCTAGAATGAAGGGTTTATATTTGTCAAATTTATCATTTGCATAAAATCATAAATCAATCTGCACTTTTCAAATAAAAATCAAAAATGAAGTACAAAAGGATATTACTAAAACTGAGCGGTGAGTCCCTAATGGGGGAAGACAATTATGGAATTGACCCTAATAGACTGCAAAAGTACGCCGAAGAAATAAAAAAAGTGAAAGACCTTGGCGTGGAGATCGCTATTGTAATCGGAGGAGGTAATATCTACAGAGGTGTGCAAGCTGAAAAAACAGGAATCGATAGAGTACAAGGTGATTACATGGGAATGCTCGCCACGCTCATTAATGCGATGGCTCTCCAAAGTGCACTTGAACAAAACGGCATGTTTACCCGATTGATGTCTGGAATCAAAGTAGAAAGCGTCTGTGAACCATTCATCAGAAGACGAGCAATTCGACATCTAGAAAAAGGAAGAATCGTGATTTTTGGTGCAGGAATAGGCAATCCATATTTCACCACTGATTCTACTGCGAGTTTGAGAGCAATAGAAATCGAAGCAGAAGTTGTCTTAAAAGGCACACGTGTCGACGGTGTTTATACCGCAGATCCTGAAAAAGATAAAACTGCCACCAAATACAGCTCACTTTCATTTCAAGAGGCCTACGAAAAGAACCTCAACATTATGGATATGACTGCGTTTACGCTATGCCAAGAAAACAATTTACCTATCATTGTTTTTGACATGAATAAAGACGGTAACCTGATGAAACTCGCATTAGGTGAAGAAATAGGAACATTAATTACAACATTATAATCCATACTAAACTGATCATGGAAGAAATTCAATTGCACCTAGACGAAGCAAAAGAACTTATGCAAAAAGCAGTGGATCACACTGCCCAGGAATTAGTCAAAATACGCGCTGGAAAAGCAATGCCAAACTTACTCGATGGCATAATGGTGAATTATTATGGAGCCCCAACCCCACTACAACAGGTTGCTTCGGTAACTACACCGGACGCAAGGACATTGTCTATCAAACCTTGGGAAAGAAATTTAATCTCGGAAATAGAAAGATCCATTGTCAATTCAGACTTGGGACTGGCACCACAAAATAATGGTGAAATCATCATCTTAACTATTCCTCCTCTAACTGAAGAAAGAAGAAAAGGACTGGTGAAAATGGCCAAAGCTGAATGTGAATCTGGCAAAGTAAGCATCAGAACGGTAAGAAAGGATATCAATGATTCTCTGAAAAAACTACAGAAAGATGGTGCTTCAGAAGACGAAGTCAAAAGAGCTGAAGATACCGTTCAAAAATTCACTGATCTATATTCAACAAAAGTTGACGAATTGCTAGTGAAAAAAGAAGTTGAAATTATGACGGTCTAATCAGATCAGAATACATGTAAATTGAGAAAAAGTCTGCTCTTGGGATTCAAGGCAGACTTTTTTGTTTGCCTTTTAATTCAGAAAAATGACTTTAATTCACTTTTATAAATTTCCAGCATAAAAGCGTACCTTTGCGCCTTGGAATAAAATTGAATCTTTTCCAGATGAGTTTAGATAAAGAAATAGCGAAGCGAAGAACATTCGCCATTATTGCCCATCCAGATGCAGGAAAAACAACCCTCACAGAGAAATTGCTCCTTTTTGGAGGTGCGATTCAGACTGCTGGTGCTGTAAAATCCAATAAAATAGACACTGCAACGAAGTCCGATTGGATGGAAATAGAGAAGCAGAGAGGTATTTCTGTGGCTACTTCCGTGATGGGATTTGAATATAAAGACATCAAAATCAATCTTCTTGATACTCCTGGTCACCAGGACTTCGCCGAAGATACCTACAGGACTTTGACGGCCGTCGATTCTGTCATTATGGTGATCGATTGCGTGAAAGGTGTGGAGATTCAGACGGAAAAATTGATGGAAGTTTGTCGCATGCGAAATACTCCTGTCATCTGTTTTATTAATAAACTTGACCGAGAAGGTCGAGATCCTTATGAATTGTTGGATGAAGTTGAAGAGAAACTCAACATTCAAGTGAGGCCTCTTTCATGGCCAATCGGTATGGGAAAAGGCTTCAAGGGAGTTTATAACCTTTATGACAAAAAGCTTAACTTATTCAGCCCTAGTCAAAGAAAACTAAGTGATGATCGAGCAGTTTTTGATGACCTATCAGAAAATAGGTTAGACGAATTGATTGGAAAAAACAATGCGAATCAACTCAGAGAAGATGTCGAGTTGATAGAAGGCGTCTATCCAGATTTTGATACAAAGGAATATCTTGAAGGAAAAGTAGCTCCTGTTTTTTTCGGGTCAGCCGTAAATAACTTTGGGGTGAATGAAATGCTCGATACTTTTATCCGCATCGCTCCTGCTCCAAAAAGCAGGAATACAGAAGATAGAGAAGTACTTCCTGCAGAATCTAAGTTTTCTGGATTTATATTCAAAATCCACGCAAACATGGACCCCAATCATAGAAACAGGATTGCTTTCTTAAGAATTTGCTCTGGTAAATTTGAAAGAAACAAACCTTATAACCATGTTCGTGGTCCAAAACCACTTCGCTTTTCGAATGTGACTCAGTTTATGGCACAGGATAGAGAAATGGTAGATGAGGCATTTCCAGGTGATATCATCGGTCTTTATGATACTGGAAATCTAAAAATTGGTGACACCCTCACCGATGGAGAAAACATGACCTTCAAAGGAATCCCAAGTTTTTCTCCTGAGATTTTCAAAGAAGTCATTAACAAAGACGCGATGAAAACCAAACAGTTGGAAAAAGGCTTGAAGCAATTGATGGAAGAAGGAGTTGCACAGCTTTTTACTTTCGACATGGGTTCTAGAAAAGTAATCGGAACAGTTGGTCAACTTCAGTTTGAGGTAATCCAATTTAGATTAAAACAAGAGTATAACGCATCGGTGGAATTTGCACCAATGCAACTTTATAAAGCGTGTTGGATTAGCAGTACCGAGAAAAAGAAATTGGATGAATTTATCCAATCCAAAAACAGACATATCGCACGTGATAAGGATGGTAAATTGGTCTTCATGGCTGAATCCAGATCTTGGCTACAAATGGTCCAAGACAATTACCCAGAAATAGAGTTCCATTTCACATCGGAATTTTAAGAATTACCGAAAGTGAAAATTAAACATTTCACATTCAAAGCATTGCAGATACTTTTTTAACTCACTAAATTTAGAAATATGAAAAAGAAACCGTTCTCAGTCGTCTATGAAGACAACCATCTTTTGGTGGTGAATAAGGCTGCAGGAATATTGGTACAAGGCGACAAAACCAAAGATAAAACGCTCACAGATTATTGTCGTGAGTACATCAAAGAAAAATATAATAAGCCAGGAGATGTATTTCTTCATCCGGTTCACAGATTAGATCGCCCAGTAAGTGGGTTAGTCGTTTTTGCACGGACTTCAAAAGGACTAGAAAGAATGATGGAACTCTTTAGAAAAAGAGATATCCATAAAGTCTATTGGGCTATCGTCAAGAAAAATCCAAGAGAAGATATGGATAAACTGACCCACTATCTAGTCAAAGACGAGCAAAGGAACTATGTAAGTGCTTTTGAAAAAGAAGCGCCAGGGTCTCAAAAAGCAGAACTGACTTATAAGAGAATGGGGAAACTCAATGATCATTGGTTGTTGGAGGTAAGGCCTGTTTCAGGTAGACCTCATCAAATCAGAGTTCAGTTGGCATCCATAGGCTGTCCGATCAGAGGTGATGTGAAATATGGATTCTCTAAACCAAATCTTGATTTAAGCATCAACCTTCATGCTTTTCACTTGGTGTTCGTCCACCCAATCAAAAAGGAGAAATTGATCCTTAGAGCAGCTTTACCTGAAGAACCATTCTGGGAGCAATTCCTTGAATTTGAAGAAATCAAAGCAAAAGATCAGTATTTAGACAATACATTTAGCGGGTAATCTACCATTTATGACAATTTGAATATCTGATTTTTGATATTCATAGTTCTGATAAATGTTTGGACGAAGCTTGAATTGAACCGTTAAAAAAGAGCAAATGAAAAATAATATTATTGCCATTCTAACATTTCTGGTACTTGGTTTTGCTTGTACTTCAAAGCAGGAAGCAAAAACGATCTACATCGTGAGGCATGCTGAAAAAATGCTCGACTCGGATAACCCACAGTTGAATGTTGCTGGAACTGTACGCTCAAAAAAGTTGGGGCAAATTCTCAGTGATAAACAAATCATTCATGCTTTTAGTACGAATACGATTAGAACAATCGCTACCCTGCAACCAATTTCAAATATAGCGGGGATTGCAATTGAAACTTATGACTCCCAAAACCATGATGATTTGGTAAAAGAACTAAGAAAGAGAAAAGGCAATGCAGTGGTAGTTGGCCATAGCAATACTGTTCATCATCTAGTGAATTATTTTGTCGGCGATGGAGAAAAGTACTCCGAGCTAAGTGATATAGAATACGACTTTATTTTCGAAGTAAGACTAGAAGAAGATGGAAGCTCGAGTGTAAAAAGAAGCTTGTACAAAGAGTATTAAAAAAATAGACTTGGAAGAATCCAAGTCTATTTTCTTTTAAACCACTTTCACCTCTATCCCCATTTCTTCAATTTTTTCTTTGTAATGATCTGGAATTCCAGCGTCTGTTATAATCATATCGATATCTTCAAGGTTACAGATTTTCCCAAATCCTTTCTTTCCGAATTTACTCGAATCTACCAAAACGATGGTTTTTTGAACTGATTGAATCATCTGCGCATTCAGATGGGCTTCCATCATGTGTGATGTTGTCAACCCAAAATCTAAACTAATACCATCCACGCTCAAAAAGAGCTTGCTACAAGCAAAATTTCTCATCATTTCTTCAGCATAGTTCCCAACTACGGAGCTACTGCTTTTTCTAACTACCCCACCCAACTGAACAATTTCCACATCTGCCGCATCTATCAGTGCTAGGGTTACATTCATCGCTGCTGTCAATACGGTAAGCTTCTGATTTTTTGGAAGCATTTGTGCAAAAGAGACAACAGTAGTACCCGAACCAATAATGATCGCTTCATTCTTCTCAACTAATCCCACTGCAGCTTGAGCGATTCTTATCTTCTCCTCCACTCTAACCAGTTTTTTCTCATTGACAGGTTTGTCATTGACGTAAGGAGAACTTAAAGTAGCAGAGCCATGCGACCGATACAAAAGCCCTTTGTCTTCCAAAAGTTTAAGGTCCTTTCGAATCGTGACGACAGTAACATCAAGTTCCTTACTCAAATCAGCTACATGGACTATTCCCGCTTCATTGAGCCTGTCCAAAATAAATTTATGTCTTTCCGAAATAGTCATCTTTTACTTTCTTTTAATTCCTAAATATAACATTTCAGAAGCTAAAATAGAAAATATCCTACTTTTTTATTTCTATATATTTCTTTTTGTTTCTTTTTATGTTATTTTTGAGACAAATACTTCTGAAATGAATAGAATAGAAAACTTAAAAAAACTCGAAGAAAAAGAGAAGACCTGGGATATAGCAGTAATTGGAGGAGGTGCTTCGGGTTTGGGCGTGGCATTAGATGCGCTTTCAAGAGGCCTTTCTGTTGTTTTGGTCGATAAATCTGACTTTGCAAAAGGCACATCCAGCAGAAGCACAAAGCTTGTTCATGGTGGTGTGAGGTATCTTGCTCAAGGAGATGTCATGCTGGTATTCGAAGCACTCAAAGAAAGAGGCCGACTACTTCAAAACGCTCCCCACCTCACCCATAATCAGCCTTTTATTATTCCTATCTACACACTTTTTGACAGACTTCAATATAGTATAGGACTGAAGATTTACGATTGGATGGCGGGAAAACTTCGTCTCGGAAAATCTCGCTTTATCTCAAAAACAGAAACAATCAAAAGACTTCCTCAAATCAAACAAAAAGGACTTCAAGGAGGCGTAGTCTATCACGACGGACAATTTGATGACGCCCGACTCGCCTTAAGCGTTGCAATGACCTGCAATGAAATGGGGGGAGTGATGCTAAACTATACCAAAGTGAATGCATTGATCAAAAATGAAAAAGATGAAATCACAGGTATTCAAGTAAGAGATTTGATAGGGAATAAAAATCATAAAATTAAAGCCAAAATGGTTGTCAATGCTACCGGAGTTTTTGCGGATAAAATCCTACAACTCGATCAGCCAGGCGCTCCAAAAAGCATTCAGCCAAGTCAAGGAATCCATTTGGTTTTGGATCGTTCATTTCTTGGTGGTAATGATGCCTTGATGATTCCCAAAACTTCCGATGGACGTGTGCTATTTGCCGTACCGTGGCAAGATAAATTGGTGGTAGGAACAACGGATACTTTGAGAGAAAAAGCCAAACTAGAACCTGAAGCTTTGGCTAAGGAAATTGATTTTGTTTTAGAAACTGCCACAGCCTATTTGACAAAAGCCCCCACAAAAGCTGATGTGCTTTCTGTTTATGCAGGTCTTAGACCTTTGGCAGCACCGAAAGAAGGCAGCACCAAAACAAAAGAAATCTCACGATCGCATAAAGTCATCGTGTCAGACAGTAAATTAATTACAATCACAGGCGGAAAGTGGACAACGTTCAGGAAAATGGGCGAAGACACTGTGAATTATTACAAACAAGTCACGGGTGAGCATCTTGCTGAAAGTGCTTCTGCAAACATTAGATATCAAGGTTACACCACTAATCCACAAGAAGGACATTGGAAGGGTTACGGTGATGATGCTATAAAAATACAGTCTCTGATAAATGAAAGTCCAAAATCAGGAGAATTGCTTCATCCAAAATACCCTTATACATCAGCTGAAGTTATCTGGTCAGTTAGACACGAAATGGCTATGAAAGTAGAAGATATTCTTGCGAGAAGATTGCGCGTGTTATTCCTTGACGCCAAAGCTGCTAAAGCCATGGCTCCAAAAGTTGCTCAAATCATAGCAGAAGAAAAAGGCTATGATGCTGCTTGGATCGAAGAAGAACTTGCAGATTTCGAGAAAACAGTAAATAAGTATATATTGAAATGAAATAAATAGAAATATTGCTTCGCTGAAATATACTAATGTGCAATAAATAGAAATATCGCTTCGCTGAAATATACTGATGTGAAATAGATAGAAATATAGCTCCGCTGAAATATGCCTGCGGCGAGATATGATTGAAATGAAATAAATAGAAATATAGCTTGGTTGAAATTTGCCTATGGCTAAATATACTAAAGTGAAATAAATAGAAATATGGCTTCACAGATCATATGTACGATGCTCCCAATTATATCAATTTTATTTCATTCATATTTCTACAATATTTCAAATATGGTTCTACAATATTCAACCATCTAACAATACCTAAAACAATTAACCCATGCCTCAATACATTTTATCCTTAGATCAAGGGACGACGAGTTCTAGAGCAATCGTTTTTGATAAGAAAGGACAAATCATCTCTGTTGCTCAGAAAGATTTTAAACAGCATTTTCCAAAATCAGGATGGGTGGAACATGATCCTCAAGAAATTTGGGCTACTCAATCTGCAGTGATGATCGAATCACTTGCCAATGAAGGTATCAAAGTCTCAGAAATCGCAGCCATTGGGATTACCAATCAAAGAGAAACAACGGTAGTTTGGGATAGGAAAACCGGTAAGCCATTATACAATGCTATAGTTTGGCAAGACCGACGAACTTCTGCTTATTGCGATGAATTGAAAGCGGAGGGAAAAGCGGAAGTGATTGCAAAAAAAACAGGTTTAATTCTCGACGCATATTTTTCAGCTACTAAAATCAAATGGATTTTGGACAATGTTGAAGGTGCGAGGGATCGTGCTGAGAAAGGTGAGTTGGCTTTTGGGACAATCGACACATGGCTGATTTGGAAACTTACTAGCGGAAAAACCCATGCGACCGATATCAGCAACGCAAGCCGAACAATGATTTATAATATTCACGAAGAAAAATGGGATCAAGAACTCCTTCAGCTTTTTGACATTCCTGAAAATATGCTCCCTGAGGTCAAAGAAAGCTCTGAACTTATCGGAGAGACTTCAGGAGATATTCTTTCGCACAAAATCCCGATTTCTGGAGTAGCTGGTGATCAGCAAGCAGCACTTTTCGGACAACTTTGCACACAAGCTGGTATGGCGAAGACCACTTATGGTACAGGTTGTTTCCTTGTCATGAATACAGGTGAAAAACCTGTGACATCCCAAAACAAACTACTTACGACTGTAGCTTGGAAAATCAATGGAAAAATCAACTATGCCTTAGAGGGTTCTGTTTTCATAGGAGGTGCGGCGATACAATGGCTACGAGATGGAATGGAAATGTTTGGACATGCCAAAGAAAGTGAAAAGTTAGCCATAAGTCTGGAAGATAATGATGGAGTTTATTTTGTTCCAGCTTTGTCTGGCCTTGGAGCACCACATTGGGATCAAGATGCAAGAGGAGCGTTTTTTGGAATTACTCGCGGGACAACTATAGCCCACATGACTCGAGCTGCTTTGGAAGCCATTGCTTACCAAGTCAATGATGTCCTCAGTGCCATGGAAAAAGACAGTGGAGAAGTCACCAAAGAACTGCGCGTAGATGGAGGCGCAACTGCAAATAATTTTCTCATGCAATTTCAATCCGACATTTTAGAATGTAAAATTACCCGACCAAAAATAATTGAAACAACAGCCATTGGAGCGGCATTTTTAGCAGGACTAGCCGTTGGATTTTGGAAAGATGAAGAGGAACTTAAGTCACTTTGGGAAGTAGACAAAAGCTTTGAGCCAAATATGGAAAAGGAAAAAGTCGAAAAATATCTACATTTTTGGCATAAGGCAGTTGAAAGATCTAAAAACTGGGTAGAATAATGGATGCATTCGTAGCAGAATTTGTAGGCACCTCCCTCCTCCTCGCAATGGGTTCTGGGGTGGTGGCTAATGTGGTTTTGAATAAAACCAAAGGACAAAATAGTGGATGGATAGTCATCACCACAGCTTGGGCACTTGGTGTTTTTATCGGAGTGGTCGTAGCGGGACCTTATAGCGGTGCGCATCTGAATCCTGCTGTAAGTATTGCCTTAGCAATTGCAGGCGATTTTCCTTGGGGAGATGTCCCTAAGTATGTTTTCGCACAGATACTCGGAGCTATGTTTGGTTCAGGAATCGCTTGGCTGGTTTACAAAGATCATTTCGATGCGACAGATGATCCAGGATTGAAATTCGCCCCATTTGCGACTGTTCCAGCCATTAGAAATTTACCGTCAAATCTGATTTCAGAAATCGTAGGAACATCTGTTCTGATTATCGTGATTCTTTATTCGACAGAACCCATTTTACAGGATGGAAACAATACACCGATTGGTTTGGGATCACTTGGTGCATTGCCTGTAGCCTTTTTGGTTTGGGTGATTGGCTTATCTCTTGGCGGCACAACTGGCTATGCAATCAATCCTGCCCGTGATCTTGGACCAAGGATTATGCATCAAATCTTACCCATCAAAGGAAAAGGAGGAAGTGACTGGGCTTACAGCTGGGTACCGATTGTAGGCCCAATCTTGGGAGCAGCACTAGCTACTGGGATTTATCTTTTGTTAGGCGCTGGTGGAATGGTCTAAATTGATTTCACGCTTTTGATTGAAAGTGTTTCATGAATCGGGATTGATATTATGATTACTTATTTCTCATCCGTGTCATTCCGTTAATTCTGCATCATCAGTGTTCTATTAATTCTTTCGTAAAATTTGCAATAATCTGCATATATATAGTGAGCAAAACCTTCAAGGTTTCATTAGACTAATTCTAACAACTGATTGATTATCAATAAAACCTGAAAGGTTTGAGGGTTTAGCTCTCTTCTAAATGTTTAGAGATTTTAAGAACCTGATTATCCACATTTTCAAACTTAATTCAACCTTTCTCATAACTTATCAACTGGTTTTAATCCAACAAAAATCAATTCATCTTCAGACGGATTATTATCTGGATGATTGATTGAAACATATAACTTTCCTTGGTGGGTGAAGTACATCCTTGTGTAGAACTGATCTATAGGAAGATGATATTCACCTACCTTATTCATTTCCTTATCCAAAATAATTATTGATGGTTTTTTGTTATCCCATGTCCTTCTTCTGCCATCCAAATCCTTATAATCCACTCCTTCATAGGCAAACCTATACAAGTAACCAGTTTCATTATCATAAGCAATTTCCCTGTAAGTATTGATATAATCTCTCTCACTAAATTCTGAGATTGGATTTTCTAAAGGAAGAAGATCACCAAAACTGCTATGACCAGCTTCTGCATAAGAAATGTCCTCAGAATCCAAATCATAAACCAACAAATCATTTAAATAAGGCATACTAATTATCATTTGATTATCACCCTTCATCAAATGTGAACTATGGGAAAAAAATGCACCATAAACTAAATCCGATAAATACTCTGGTAATTTCAAAGTATGCTTCATTTCATTCCCCTCAAGGGTTGAGATTTCCACAAAATATGTCCCTGACCAAATTCCAGGTAAATAATTATTTTGATCAACTATAGCGAAAGTAAAAATAGATTGAGTTTTTTCGCTATAAATTAATGGGTTGTTTGTGTAATAAATCTGAACATAAGGCTTCCTGTCAGCCCTCTCCTTCTCTACTGAATTTATCTTATTCAGAAGATTACCACTAAAATCTGAAATATACAGTTCACGACGCCAAGAACTCCCAATCAATAGCGTACTGTCAGACAAAACTTCAAATGCCTTGATTGTTCTGACTCCATTGGGTCCTTCTTGTTGATATTTGATGCTGAAATTCTCTGTATCATCGGACAATCCATAAAACTCTAATTGATTGGTATTTTCATTTACAAGTCCCAAATAATCCTTTCCTTTTATACTAGTCTTTGAAATGTATTTTGAGAACACATTGGTTCTCTGCCCAATTGGAATGGATATCGTATCAGCTGAAATCAATGTGATTATATCATCAAATTTTCGTGGGTTAGGATCAAGCGATTGACTAGTTGAAGCCTGTTTTTCACAACTTGTTAAGCTAAGAATGCTAAATAAAAAAAGAAGTAAATATATTTTCTTCATGGATTCTGATTAGTTGAAAAACTCATTTCAACACAACTTCACCTAAAAGCTTCTTCAAGATCATGATTACTTTTGGTATGTCCAAGTGAATGTTTCTTTTTTTAAAAAAATTTTGAATACTCTGATATTTTGTACAAATCCGAAATTAAATTCCCTATTTATACAATATGGAAATCTAAATTAAACCTCTCTTAATATGGCTATTAGCTTGGAATGAAAAAACCCTTCCAAAGTTTGAAACTTTGGAAGGGTTTGGCTCCTGATTCAAGGCTATGACTATCATCAAATTAACTACATGAAACCATGAATAATACAGGTAATCATCCTAAGTTAGGAGAGTGCAATTGAACTCTGATGACTGTTGACCGTCGTCTGTTGACTACTTCAAAATCTCTCTCGAAATCACCAACTTCTGTATCTCGGAAGTTCCTTCACCGATTGTACAAAGCTTAGAATCTCTGTAGTATTTCTCTACTGGATAATCCTTTGTAAATCCGTAACCACCGAAAATTTGAACTGCTTCATTGGAAACAGAAACACAAACTTCTGAAGCGAATAGTTTTGCTTTTGCACCTGCTAAAGTCACTTTTTGTCCTCTATTTTTCAAATCAGCTGCTTTGAAGGTTAGCAATTTAGCTGCCTCTACTTGCGTAGCCATATCTGCCAACTTAAATGAAATGCCTTGGAATCTACTGATAGGCTGATTGAATTGCTGTCTTTCTTTTGAGTATTGAATTGACTCTTCCAAAGCACCTTCTGCAATTCCCAAAGACAATGCGGCGATAGAAATTCTACCCCCATCGAGGATTTTCATTGACTGAATAAATCCATCTCCTATTTCGCCAAGAATCTGACTCTTATGAACTCTACAGTCTTCAAAGATCATCTCAGCAGTCTCAGATGCACGCATCCCAAGCTTATCTTCCTTGCGACCACCTTTGAATCCCGGAGTACCTCTTTCTATTACAAATGCTGTCATTCCATGTGAGTCACCCACTTCTCCTGTTCTTGCAATCACCACTGCAACATCACCCGAAACTCCATGAGTGATAAAATTTTTCGCTCCATTGATGACATAATAATCGCCATCTTCTACTGCTACTGTACGCATGTTGCCAGCATCAGAACCTGTATTTGGCTCAGTTAAACCCCAAGCACCTAAAAATTCACAAGTAGCAAGTTTTGGCAAGTATTTTCTTTTTTGCTCTTCATTTCCAAACATCATGATATGTCCGGTACAAAGGGAATTATGTGCCGCCATTGATAGTCCTACAGAAGGATCAAGTTTTGACAATTCCAAAATTGCTGTCACGTATTCAAAATATCCGAAACCAGAACCTCCATACTCAGTAGGCACTAATACGCCCATCAAACCAAGTTCTCCAAGTTTCTTAAATACTTCGATTGGAAAATGCTGCTTATCGTCCCAGTCTTTTCTAAAAGGGGTAATCTCTTTTGCTCCAAAATCCTTAATCATCTGTGCGATCATCGCCTGATTTTCATTGAGCTCAAAATTCATCATATTATTTCGTTAATTATTTGGGTTATATTTTTTACTAATATACTAACTTCCTATCAAACTAGAAGTTTGAAAAATATGGATCAAATCCATCTATCGATTGCTTTCTTCCGAATTTTCAATATAAAAAACTGAGCTCTTAATCTTTGATATAAAATCTATTTCTCTATGCCCTGTATAACCCAAATTTTGATCTTCATGAAATCATTATATAATTTATGTAATCGGTTGATTTTAACCTGTGAAGACGTCAACAAACTCGAATTTCTGCCCGTCAAAAAGTCCTTTATCACTTAATTTCAGATCTGGAATAACCAATAAAGCCATAAAACTTAAAGTCATAAAGGGTGATTGAAGCTTAGAACCCATATTTTTTGCCATTTGGTCAATTTTCGTATAGACTTTAGCTACTTCGTATCCATCCTCAGCAGACATAATCCCACCAACAGGAAGCGGAAGCACAATTTGTTCCTCTTGATCAACTGCGGCAACTCCCCCTTTTACTTCAATCAATAAGTTGACGGCTTTAGCTATGGATTCATCATCTACACCTACCGCAATGATATTGTGAGAATCGTGACCTACAGAAGACGCAATCGCACCTGATTTCAATCCAAAGTTTTTGATAAAAGCAACCGCGGGTTTAGCATCCTCATAGCGATTGACCACTGTGATTTTTAAAATATCCGACTCTACATTTGAATTTGCCAAACCATCTTGGGTAATGATACGCCCAAGTATTCCAGGCGTAATCAATTGACCATCCAAAGCTTCAATCACTCGAACTTTTTCACTATTGGCTTTTAATTCGAAATCAGCACTTAACTTGAGCGAAGTATTGAAATTATTGATGATCTTATTTTCTACCTTCTTGATAAGAGTTGTACCATTTTTAGCAACCAATTCCCCATTGATATAGGTGGCACATACTTTAAAATCTTCAATGTTTTCGATTAAAATAAAATCAGCTGGGTCCCCTATTTTCAACCTACCTACATCTAATCGATAATGAAGAATAGGCGTGATACAAGCAGCTTTTAACACGTCGAAAAGATTTTTACCTTTCTTCACCGCACGAGACACCAATTCGTTGATATGTGATTCCGCCAGGTTATCAGGATGCTTATCGTCCGAGCAAAACATAATCATTGAAGGATAATCATCTATCAAATCAATTAGTGCATCAAAATTTTTCGCTGCACTTCCCTCCCTAATTGCGATTTTCATCCCCAATTGAAGTTTGCCAAGGGCCTCTTCTTTGGTAAAGCATTCATGATCTGTCGTAATTCCTGCGGAAGCATATTTGACCGCAAGGTCTCCTTTCAATCCTGGTGCATGACCATCTACAGGTTTGCCGTATTTCTTTGCCAAAGCAATCTTTTCCATCACGAGAGGATCTCTATTGACAGTTCCAGGCCAATTCATCATCTCTGCCAAATAAACGATTTCTTTTCTCTCCAAAAGTTTGTTGATATCACTGGCAGTAATTTCACCTCCTGCAGTTTCAAAAGGCGTTGCTGGTACACAAGAAGGTGCTCCAAAGTAAAATTTAAAGGGAACCTTATACCCATTATCTATCATGTAATTCACTCCCTCCATCCCACAGACATTGGCAATCTCGTGTGGATCTGAAATCGTGGCCACTGTCCCATGAACTACTGCCAATCTTGCAAACTCAGAGGGCACCAACATGGATGATTCCACATGCACATGGGCATCAATAAAACCCGGAGAAATATAAGGAAGGCTACTGTTTTGCTGGATTTTCCTAATAGAAATAATCCTCCCTTCTCCTACTTTAATTTCCGCAGAAAAAATCTCACTATTATCTATATCAATAAATTGACCTTCGACACAAAAACAATTCATTTACTTCAAGTTTTGAGATGAATAATAGCAAATTTAATAAATTATTTCCCCCCAAGCGCGAGATGGAAGAATACATTTACTTCCTAGAAGAAATAGATTTAAAACCACTATATTTGCGCCTGAAAAGAAAAAAGCGAGACAACTTTTAGGAATGGGTAAAATAGTAATTGCAATAGATGGATTTTCAGGTTGCGGAAAAAGTTCTACAGCGAAAGAAGTGGCTAAAAAGCTTGGCTATACATATATAGACTCCGGAGCCATGTATCGTGCAGCAACTTTACATTTTTTAAATAATCACACCGTACTTTCTAATCCCAAAGAGGTAAGCAAAGCTTTAGATAGTCTGAAGATTAGTTTCCATTTCAATCCAGAGCAACAAACCCAAGAAACCTACCTGAACGAACTAAATGTAGAAGATGAAATCCGAACTATGAGGGTGTCAGAATACGTTAGTGAAGTTAGTAAATTAAAAGAAGTTCGACTTGCTCTTGTTGCTCAACAGCAGAAACTTGGAAAATCAAAAGGAGTTGTCATGGATGGGCGAGATATCGGCACAGTAGTTTTTCCAGAGGCTGAACTCAAAGTATTTATGACTGCAGATTTATCCATCAGAGCAGCAAGAAGACAAAAAGAAATCTTGGAAAAAGGTGATTTGATAGATCTGGAAAAAATCAAACATAACCTCGTTGAAAGGGACAGAATAGATTCTACTAGAACTGAAAGCCCTTTACTCAAAGCAGAAGATGCCATCGAAATAGATACAAGTTTATTGGAATTTGATGACCAAGTCGAACAAATCGTATCACTAGCTCAAGAAAAACTTAGCTAAAAACAGCTGTATTATGAATGTTACCATCGATAAAAATTCAGGTTATTGCTTTGGAGTAGAGTTCGCTATCAAAATGGCTGAGGATGAAATGCAAGAATCCCATCAGTTATTTTGCTTGGGTGACATTGTACACAATGACATGGAAGTCAAAAGGCTAAGCGAAAAAGGCTTGGTGGTGATCGACCGTGAAAAACTTCAAGAACTTTCCAACTGCAAAGTTCTGATCCGGGCTCACGGCGAACCTCCAGAGACTTACAAAACTGCCATAGAAAATAACATTGAATTGATTGATGCCTCTTGTCCTGTTGTATTGAAGTTACAACATAGAGTTAAAACAGCCTTTGACAAAATGGAGAGGGAAAATGGTCAGATCGTCATCTATGGTAAAAAAGGCCATGCAGAAGTAATCGGACTCACGGGACAGACATTAGAAAAAGCGATCGTAGTGATGGAAGAGAAAGATTTGGACAAAATCGATTTCAACAAACCAGTAACCTTATTCAGTCAGACTACCAAAAGCACTAAAGGCTTTTACGAATTAAAAGAAAGGATTGAAAATCGAATAAGGGAAACAAAAGGAACCTTAAACGAAGTCGATTTTAATGCCAATGACTCCATTTGCCGACAAGTATCAAATCGAGAGCCTCAGTTATTGAACTTCTCGAAAGAAAATGATGTGATCATCTTCGTTTCTGGCAAAAAAAGCTCCAACGGAAAGGCACTTTATCAAGTATGTAAAAGCCAAAATGAGAAAAGTTATTTTGTGGAAAATGAATCTGAGATAGATCCAAGTTGGTTTAGACCAGAAGACAAAATAGGTATATGTGGTGCAACTTCGACGCCAATGTGGCTCATGGAGCAAATCAAATCACATATCACATCGCTTGAACATAATCTAGCATTAGAAAACAATTAATCGAAAGGTCGCCAAATAAGTATGTTAAGTTAGCAACACGCTGACAAATAATAACAGAATTATCTTCTAATAACTGATGTATTTTATTAGATTTGAGGCGTTTTTCAAAAGACCATACAGTTCAAAATAATATGTCAAAACTAGTTAAGCTTAAGAAGGGATTCGACATTAAGCTCGTTGGAAAAGCTGAAAAGAAGCTTGTAGAATTCCAGCCAGCAAAAACCTTTGCAATCAAACCTACGGACTTTATTGGTTTACAAAGACCAAAAGTTACTGTAAACGAAGGTGATACAGTAAAGGCTGGAACTCCGATTTTAATCGACAAAGCGCTGGATCAAGTTCAGTATGTCGCGCCAGTCTCTGGCGAAATCGTTGAGATCAAAAGAGGTGAAAAGAGAAAGTTATTGGAAATCAAAATCTTGGCAGATTCAGAAATCAGCTATGAAAGTTTCGAAAAATTCTCAGAATCCTCCATCAAAAATCTGTCTAGAGAAGACGCCATCGCCAACCTTACCAAAGGTGGAGTGTGGCCACAAATCATCCAAAGACCTTTTGGCATCGTAGCAAATCCAGCTGACAATCCAAAAGCAATATTTATTTCGGGCTTTGATTCTCATCCATTAGCACCTGATTTTGCAGTGACGCTCAAGGGAGAAGAAAAATATTTCCAAGCTGGCATAGATGTTTTGAAAAAACTAACAGACGGAATTGTTCATTTAAATTTGAATGCTGACGCTGAAGTTCCTGCTGTTTTTGCAAATGTACAGAACGCACAAATCAATAAATTTTCAGGTCCACACCCAGCTGGAAACGTAGGAATTCAGATACATCACATCGATGCAATCAACAAAGGCGAAATTGCTTGGACAATTACTCCATTTGGCGTAGCACAAATGGGGAAATTACTCCTAGAAGGCAGGTATGATGCATCAAAAGTGATCGCTATCACTGGCTCTAGAGCTAAAAATGCTGCTTACACCAAGACCTTTATCGGTGCGTGCGTTGACACTATGGTGAATGGCAACATTCAAGAAGATGAAAAATCAGATATTGCACCTGAGACAAGAGTAGTTTCAGGAAATGTACTTACAGGTGAAAAAATCAACAAAGATGGGTACCTAGGTTACTACAGCAATCAAATCACCCTACTTCCTGAAGGAGAATACCATGAATTCTTAGGCTGGATGAAGCCAACCGCAGATAAATTGAGTTTCCACAGAGCATTAGGATTACTTTCATTCTTAAAGCCAAGCAAAGAATTTGTTTTGGACACCAACGTAAGAGGTGAAGAAAGAGCATTCGTACAGACGGGTGTTTTTGAAAGTGTAACACCAATGGATATTCTTCCAGTTTATTTATTGAAGGCCATAATGGCTGAAGATTTTGACGAGATGGAGGAACTAGGAATCTATGAAATCGTAGAAGAAGACCTTGCACTATGTGAATTTGTAGACGTTTCCAAACACCCAGTTCAGGAAATAGTTAGAAAAGGTATAGACTTAATTCAATACAGTTAATAAATATGAAGTTTCTAAGAGATCTGTTAGACAAGCAGAAACCCCTTTTCCAAAAGGGAGGTAAATTGGAGCCTCTTTACTATGCATTCGAAGCAGGTGAGACATTTTTGTTTTCACCAAAGCATACGAATGGTATTAAAGGTGCTCAAGTAAAAGATGCAATAGACTTGAAGAGAATGATGATCACGGTGGTGATTGCCATGATTCCAGCTTTATTGTTTGGTATTTATAATACAGGTCATCAACATTTCTTGGCTACAGGCCAGGGTGCTGGTTTGTGGGATAATTTTGCTGATAAAGCAATTTTAGGTTTAACCCTAGTTTTACCAATAGTTATCGTAGCATATGCTGCCGGTGGATTGGTTGAAGCAGCTTTTGCTGTAATTAGGAAACACCCTATTAACGAAGGCTTTTTGGTAACAGGTATGTTGATTCCTTTGGTTGTACCAGCTACTTTACCATTATGGCAAGTTGCGTTAGCAACAATCTTTGCTGTTGTGATTGCAAAAGAAGTTTTTGGTGGCACAGGAATGAATATCTTGAACGTAGCCATGACTGCTAGAGCATTTTTATACTTCGCTTATCCTGCTCAAATTTCAGGTGATCAAGTTTGGACTTATCTAGGAGATAAAACTGCGGTTGATGGATTCTCTGGCGCAACAGCGCTTGCAGTAGCCTACAATGCTGGTGTAGAAGGAGAAGCTGTCAATACAGCTCTATCTTCCCACAACAGTGTGTTGGGTTCAGGCATTTATGAATTCGCTAATTTATTTATGGGTTGGATTCCAGGTTCAATTGGTGAAACATCGACACTGATGGCACTTGTAGGAGCGGCTATACTAATAGGTACAGGAGTAGCAAGTTGGAAAATTATTGTAAGTGGTTTTGCAGGAGCTTATATAATGGGCTTTATCATGAACCTATTTGCAGTGAATGAATACATGGCCATGGGACCTGAATACCACTGGGTAATGGGTGGATTAGCATTCGGTATCGTATTTATGGCAACTGATCCAGTATCAGCAGCACAGACAGAAACAGGAAAGTGGATTTATGGTCTTCTCATTGGTGCCTTGACAGTCATCATCAGAGTAACTAATCCAGCTTATCCAGAAGGAATCATGCTTGCCGTTCTTTTCTTGAACGTCTTTGCACCTTTGATCGATTATTATGTAGTAAAAGCAAACAAGAAAAGGAGGTTACAACGTGCAACAGTCTAACGGTTATATCATCACTTTCTCAATTATCCTTACAGTAGTATTGGGATTGTTATTATCAGGTACTTCTCAAGTTTTAGGACCTATTCAGAAGAAAGCTGAAGATTTGGACAACAAAAAGCAAATCTTAGGTGCTGTGATGGCTCCTGAAGAATTGAAGGCTTTGAAACCAGAAGAAGTTCTCGCTTATTATGAGTCAAGAATCGCTTCTAAGGTTGTTGATATTGAAGGTAAAGAAGTTGAACAAGATACAGAGGGTAATCCTATCGTTGCTGAGACAGTTAATGTAGGGAAAAACTACAAAAAAGCACCTGCAGACAGATTATATCCAGTTTTCATTTATCACGAAGAGGGTAATGAAGATGCGGCAATATCTTATATCTTACCAGTTTATGGTGCAGGTCTTTGGGATGAAATCTGGGGCTACGTTGCTTTACAAACTGATTTGAACACCATAGAAGGGGTTACATTTTCACACAAAGGAGAAACTCCTGGACTTGGAGCAAGAATCACTGAAAATGGAGTACAAGCGAGATATCAAGGCAAAAAGATTTTTGATGACAATGGCGAATTACAAGCTGTAATCATGCAAAAAGGTGAGGGCAAGGATTATGATGGTGAAGAACATAAAGTTGACGGTCTATCAGGAGCAACCATTACAGCAAATGGTGTAAATGATATGTTGAAAAACTACATTGGTCACTACAAACCCTATCTAGAAAAGAGAAAATCTGGATCTTCCACCGGAGTAGCGGTATTAAATTGATTTTGAACGTTTCAATCTTTCTATAATGAGTACAGAAACAGCACAAGTAGAAGAAGTAAAAAAGCCAACAGAGGCACTTCTTTCTAAAAGAAGAAAAAAATTAGTATCTGACCCTCTCGTTGACGATAACCCAATTACCATTCAGGTATTAGGAATTTGTTCAGCACTTGCAGTCACTACGCAGATGCAACCAACATTGGTCATGGCCATCTCCGTAATTTTCGTTATTGTAATGGCCAACTTGACCATTTCATTATTGAGAAACACAATCCCTTCTAGGGTCAGGATTATTGTTCAGCTAGCAGTGGTTGCTACTTTGGTTACTTTGGTAAATGAAGTCCTGAAAGCATTTGCTTATGACATGTATAAAGAACTTTCCGTATTCGTTGGTTTGATTATTACCAACTGTATCGTAATGGGTCGTTTAGAAGCTTTTGCTTTGGGAAATAAGCCTTATGATGCAATCCTTGATGGATTTGGTAGTGCTTTAGGATATTCTTGGATTATCTTGGCAGTAGCTTTCTTCAGAGAGTTATTGGGTTCAGGTTCAGTATTTGGAGTTCAAGTATATGATGGTATCAGCGGTCTATTCGGTGGTGAATTCAGCTTAGCAACCAATGGCTTGATGGTATCTCCTGTAGGTGCATTTATCATCCTAGGATTGATCATTTGGGTACAGCGTACCAAAACAGGATATGTTGAACATTAATAAATAAAGAGACATGGAATTATTTAATTTAGCTATACGATCAATATTTATTGACAACATGGTATTTGCCTACTTCTTGGGAATGTGTTCATTCTTGGCAGTTTCCAAAAAGGTAAGTACAGCTTTGGGTCTTGGTGCAGCTGTTATCTTCGTATTGACAGTAACAGTTCCAGTTAACTGGCTTTTGAATGAATATGTATTGAAAGAAGGGGCTTTGACATGGGCAGGAGCAACTTTTGCCACAATTGATCTGTCTTTCTTGAGATTTATCATGTTCATTGCCATCATTGCTGCCATGGTACAATTGGTAGAGATGGTAGTAGAGAAGTTTGCACCTGCTCTTTATGGCGCTTTGGGTATCTTCCTTCCTTTGATCGCAGTAAACTGCGCGATTCTGGGTGGTTCACTATTCATGGCACAGAGAGATTACACTTTGGCCGAATCAGCAGTATATGGTTTCGGTTCAGGTACTGGGTTCTTCTTGGCTATCATTGCTTTGGCAGCTATCAGAGAAAAATTAAAATACTCAAATGTCCCAAATGGTCTAAAAGGTCTAGGCATCACAATGCTAATTACCGGATTGATGGGAATTGCATTTATGTCATTTATGGGTATTGATTTATAATCAACCTAACAAAGTTCTTTAAAAAAAGCCTCGGAGAAATCTGAGGCTTTTTTTTTGTAGTTTTGAATTATAATAATTTCAACATGTCATTTACATACAAAAGATTCATTACTTACTTCTTCAGAGGCATTCTATTTGTCATCCCACTAGCCCTTACAATCTATATTATCATATTGACGATCAATTTCCTTGATGGCATTATTCCAATTCCTGTACCTGGTTTGGGGATTTTGATCATGTTGGGCTTCATTACTTTTGTAGGATATCTGGCAGGCTTGTTTATAACAAAGCCCCTCTTTGAGATCTTTGAAAAATGGATTTTTAAAATCCCCCTGATTAATATCGTCTATACAAGTATCAAAGATTTGATGTCAGCTTTTGTAGGTGATAAGAAAAAATTCAACATCCCTGTAATCGTCAAACTCTCAGAAGGCATGTCAAGATTGGGATTTATTACACAAGATGATTTGAGTATTTTGGAAGAAGAAAACCTTGTAGCTATCTACTTTCCCCATAGCTATAACTTCTCTGGTAACCTGTACCTTGTACCAAGACATAATGTGAGAATTCTCAATAATGTCAAAAGTTCGGACATCATGAAGTTTATTGTATCTGGTGGGGTGTCTAATTTGGAGCAGGTTTGATAATAGTTTTATAAAGCGATCAAAGATTTAAATAACACTTAACCGAACAGCTGACTTTGATTTGAATTCACCAATAATCCAAGCTTGAGTATTATTTCTTTCCAATCCGCTTTCAAAGTCATTTTGAAATTTAGGATCCACAGCCACTAGTAGGCCTCCATTGGTTTGTGGATCACAAAATTTCACCAGTTCCATTCCTACAATACCTTCTGAATTTTTACTATTAGCATTCCAATTTCTGTAAGTATTGTCTGGGAAGATAAATTGGTCTATATAGCCTTGAACACCATCTATCAGGGGAATATCTGCACTTTGAACAGCAGCAGATAGGTTTGCTCCTTCAGCCATTTCAATCAAATGCCCCATCAATCCAAAACCTGTTACATCGGTCATCGCGTGTACATACTGCAACTTGCCAAATTCCTGTCCTATCAAATTTATTTCAGTCGCATATTTAATCATTATCTCATAATCGCCAAGTAATAATTTATCTCTTTTTAGCGCAGTGGCTAAAACCCCAATACCAATGGGTTTTGTAATATAAATCAGATCACCTTCCTCTGCTCCCTTATTTGTTTTGATCAATTTTGGAGATATCAATCCCGATACAGACAATCCAAAAATCGGGTCTTTGGCAGCGATACTATGACCTCCAGCTAAAGGGATCCCCACTTGATGACACATCGCTCTACCACCCTCCAATACTTCTCCGGCTAATAAAGGATCTATTTTTTCAACAGGCCAGCTTAAAATTGCATTGGCAAAAAGTGGCTTTCCTCCCATGGCATAAACATCAGATAGTGCGTTAGCAGCAGCTATTCTCCCAAAATCATAAGCATCATCCACAATTGGAGTAAAAAAATCTACTGTGTTGATCATGGCTAAATCTTCACTGACTTGGTATACAGCTGCATCATCTTTCGAAGTATTACCCACTAAGAGATTAGAATCGAGCAGATCAATGGATTTTCTATTAGCCAGGATACTGTCCAATACTGCGGGAGCTATTTTACATCCACAACCAGACCCTTCGCTAAATTGAGTTAATTTTATTTTTAAATTTTCCATTGAAAGTTAGTTTTAAACTCTAAAAGCTGATCTATTTCGGTTTCCAATAAGCTAGTACTCATATCGAATCTAATTCTTTGAGAAGTATGATTCTTTTCTAGATCAAACTCGTATGCTTTATCATAATAATAAAGTAAAAGAGTAATCCATATGGTCGGCTGATTGTTTTCAATTGCTTGAATACATTGAGACGTATTTAATCCTCCCAACTTTTTTCTCAATCGATTTACCGCTGAAAGCAATTCTTCTTTAGGTAAAGCCCCATATTCATCTATGATGAGTTCAATTCTTTGGTCCTTGGACCTTTCAATTTCTATCATGGGTGCATTTGATAACGTATCATAAAGCTCTTTGGGAAGAATAACCTTACCGATTCTTCTGCTTTCATTTTCTATCCAAATAATATCCTCAGATGGGATTTGAAAAAGTTCTTCTGCGATAAGATTTTCAAATTGCTCGACAGATGGTTGAGATTCCATTCCTATTCCACCAAAAGATGATCCTTTATGATTTGCCAATCCTTCTAGGTCTATGATATGTTCCTCTCTTTCCCTTAGTCTTTTTAAAAGTCTTGTTTTTCCTACACCAGTTTTCCCACCCAATACTAGGTATTTATGATTTTGCCTTACCGTAACAAACGTCTTAGTTCTATAAGCTTTATAACCTCCTTTTAGCCGATAAACTTTAAATCCTGATAGACTCAATAACCATGACATTATCTCACTTCGCATACCACCTCTCCAGCAGTAAACAAGTATTTTTTTATCCGGAAAGAGCTCAAGAGCTTTTTTTATGATGGAATGAAATCTTGGGCCAACAAGCTCAAATCCCTTTAAAACGGCATTGTCACTTCCCTCCTGTTTGTAGATCGTTCCGACGGATTGTCTCTCTGCATCATTTAAAATTGGGACATTGATTGCACCTGGGATATGACTCTGTAAAAATTCACCTTCACTTCTAGCATCCAACAGGGGAATTTTTTTTCTCAAAGTCAAAAACTCATCTAACTCTAGAATCTCTTCTTTCATTTATCCTACATGGCTAAAAATAAAAAAAGCCACAGTAAATATCCTGTGGCTACATTTTGATATGATATCAAATCTGTGCGTCTAGTTTCTGAGCCAAAACTGACTTTGGAACTGCACCTACTTGCTTATCTACAATCTGACCTCCTTTGAAAAACAAAAGGGTTGGGATGCTTCTGATACCAAACTGTGCTGCTACCGCAGGGTTGGAATCCACATCTACTTTGCCAATTACAGCTTTACCTTCATAATCTCCTGCTAGTTCTTCAACTACAGGACCGATCATTTTACAAGGTCCACACCACTCAGCCCAAAAATCCACTAGGATCGGCTGCTCAGATTTCATGATCTCTTCAAAGTTAGAGTCAGTAATTTCAATTGCTTTTGCCATTTCTATACAAATTTTAATGTTTCTTAATTTTCAAATATAATACTTAAGTTAATTCATTTGTAATAAGTTCATTTTTGTGGATAGAAATGAAATAAGAGAAAATTAGAATCAAGAAACAAGACTCAAGATTCGAAAGAGTTTAAGATATTTGGCTAAAGACTCTGAACTTGACTCTACATTTTCATAGATGGGCTAAAGCACTATCCCAATTGAAAATCTTACAATAGCTTGACCTCTCATAAATTTTAAAATCTTTTAATCTCACAATCTCAAGTGCTTTCCCATTTGAAATTAATGTTTCTTTTGAAATTTGATCAGAAATTACCTCCTGCTTTAGCTGGAGGATTAATAATTGTCCATTTCGAATGGGGCTTTAGCCAAAATTTGTTTGCAGAACCCAGATTCTATTAAGAAAGTGTTTAATCTAAATTCTCTTGAAATGGTTGAGAATCCATGCGTCAATCATATTTCCAATTTTAAAAGAAAAAGATTTGGCTAAAGCCTCTATACATTAATCAATATTTTCATTGATGGGCTAAAGCACCCACCAAATTGGAAATCCACTAATATTTCTACCTTTTCCAAATCTTACAATTTTTCAATCTTACAATCCGCCACAGCGACCAAGTTCTTCCAACCCATTATTAAATAATCTGATACACCACCTCCGGCAGCTGTCCCAATTCTTGAATCATTTCGTTTGACGGATCAACTTTGAATTTTGTGGACATCAAATCAAGGGTGATATTTTCTTTACTGTCAATTACATTGATATACAACTTCGCTTCACCTTTATACTTAGCAGTGATCTTCTCTAATTTTTCCATCAGATCCAAACTCAAGTCATCTAGATCAATATTTACCCGAAGACCTTTGATCATTTTACCTCGAATCTCATCCAACAAGGTGATGTTATTGATTTTGAACTCAAATTCATTTTCCTTCCACTTATTTGGATTCACTGAGCCTGTGATATACAAGAACCAACCCGTCATGAAATATTCCTTGAACCTCACATAATCATCACCAAAAATAAAGAAAGTGTGTGCCCCATGATAATCTTCTAAAGTCAAGGTCCCAAAAGGCTTACCCGTTTTGGTTGTCCGATGTGCAAAGCTTGATACAGAACCTGCTGTTTTGATATCACTCTTCGTTTTGAGAACATCCATATTTGAAAATTCTGGCAGGGGCGTATTGGTAAACGATTCAATTTCCACCCTAAATTGATCCAAAGGATGCCCTGAGATATAAAGTCCTACTACTTCCTTTTCAATATTCAGTTGCTGCAATTGACTGAACGGCTCTATTGGAGTAAAACTTGGCAAAGGTACTTCCATACCTGTCCCTCCGCCAAACAAACTTACCTGTGAGCTGTCTGCTTCTTGCTGTACTTTCTGCGCGTACTTCACCGCCTTTTCAAGTACTGTACCATCATTATCCACTGACTCCAAATACTGCCTTCTGTGATGCTCAGGAAAGCAGTCAAATCCTCCCGCCATAGCAAGAGATTCTAGCGTCTTCTTATTAACAGCCTTGGAATTCACCCTTTTTGTGAAATCAAAAATATTTTGATAAGGTCCCGCCTTTTCTCTTTCTTCAATGATAGACTGCACAGCGGCAGCACCTGATCCTTTGACAGCAGCCAATCCAAAGCGAATTTTTCCTTCTTGATTTACAGTAAAGCCACTTTTGGATTCATTGACATCAGGACCCAAAACAGCTATTCCCATTCGCTTGCATTCCTCCATAAAGAAAGTCACCTGCGAAATATCATTCATGTTGTTACTCAACACAGAAGCCATGTATTCTGCAGGATAATGCGCCTTGAGATACGCCGTCTGATAAGCAATCCAGGCATAGCAAGTCGAGTGGGATTTGTTGAATGCATAGGAGGCGAAAGCTTCCCAGTCAGTCCAGATTTTAGCAAGTTTTTTTGCATCGTGACCTTTTGCGGCTGCTTGCTCGACAAATTTTGGTTTCATTTTATCCAAAACGTCCTTCTGCTTTTTACCCATGGCCTTTCTCAAAACATCAGCCTCACCTTTGGTGAAATCTGCTAATTTTTGAGAAAGGAGCATCACTTGCTCCTGATACACGGTAATCCCATAAGTCTCCTCGAGGAATTCCTTCATATCATCCAAGTCATAGGAAATCTGCTCTGTCCCATGCTTTCTCTTGATAAATGACGGGATATAGGCCAAAGGTCCTGGTCTATAAAGCGCATTCATGGCAATCAAATCAGCAAAAACAGTTGGTTTCAATTCCCGCATGTATTTCTGCATTCCAGCAGATTCATATTGAAATATCCCGACTGTTTCACCTCTTTGGAAAAGCTCGTAAGTCTTCACATCATCGATCGGGAAATTATCTGGATCAAGAAGAATCCCATGTCTTTCTTTGACAATCTTCACAGCATCTTTGATCAAAGTCAGGGTCTTTAAACCCAAGAAATCCATCTTGAGTAGACCTGCACTTTCTACCACGGAATTGTCAAATTGGGTACAAACCAAATCCGAATCTTTGGCCAAAGCCACTGGTACAAAATTGGTAATATCATCTGGTGTGATAATCACCCCACAAGCATGAATACCAAGGTTTCTCACAGAACCTTCAAGCATAGTCGCTTGATTGATTGTCTTTGAGGTTTCGTCTTGACCTTTGGAGATTCGGATTAGCTCGTCTGCCTTTCCAATATCTTCATTATTATTTTTCAGCTTATCAGAGAGCTTTGCCCTGTCTTTTGCGAGCGCAAAAAGTGCTTTCAATTTGATATCTGGAACGAGCTTCGCAAGTCTATCCGCTTCTGAAAGCGGCAGGTTCAAGACTCTCGCTGTATCTCGGATGGCAGATTTGGCAGCCATCGTACCATAAGTAATGATTTGCGCTACTTGCTTTGAACCGTATTTCTTGATTACATAATCTATCACACTTTGACGACCTTCGTCATCAAAGTCAATATCAATATCGGGAAGTGAAACGCGATCAGGATTTAGGAATCTCTCAAAAAGGAGGTTGTAAGCGATCGGATCTACATTGGTAATACCGGTGCAATAAGCCACTGCTGAACCCGCTGCCGAACCCCTACCTGGACCAACAGAAACGCCCATGTCTCTTGCAGCTCTGATGAAATCTTGAACAATCAAAAAGTAACCAGGATAACCCGTATTTTCAATTGTCGCCAATTCAAAATCTAGTCGTTCTCTGATTTCATCCGTAAGTTCGGGATATCTTTTTTTGGCTCCCTCGTAGGTCAAATGTCTCAGGTAAGCATTCTCTCCCCTCTTTTTACCATCTTCTTCGTCTCGAGGGTCTTTGAACTCTTCTGGAATATCGAATTTTGGAAGCAGTACTTCTCTTGCGAGTTTATAGGTTTCGATTTTCTCTACAATCTCGTTAGTACAAGCAATGGCTTCTGGAAGGTCAGCAAAAAGCTTCTTCATCTCCTCAGGGCTCTTGATGTAGAATTCATCATTTGGAAATCCATAGCGAAATTCTCTTCCGCGCTTGCCTATATATTTCTTTGGTTTCTCTACCAACTCCCCATCTTTCACACAAAGCAAAATATCATGTGCTTTGGCATCAGATTTTTGATTGTAATAGGTATTGTTCGCCGCAAAATATTTAACACCATATTTCTTGGCCAATTTCAAGAGGACTTCATTGACTTTCTCTTCCTCAGGAATACCATGACGGCTCAGCTCTACATAAAAATCCTCTCCAAACTGTTCTTTCCACCAGATAAAGGCTTCTTCGGCTTGTGTCTCTCCCACATTCAGGATCAAAAAAGGAATCTCTCCCCAAAGACCTCCTGTCGTGGCAATTAGATCACTTTTATATTCTACCAAAATATCTCTATCTATTCTCGGTAAATAATAGAAACCTTCAATGTTGGCATAGGAAGCTAATTTTGCAAGATTATGATAGCCTGCCTTATTTTTTGCTAAAAGTACAGTTTGGTAACCATCATCTTTTTGACTCTTATTCTTTCTGTCCTTGGTCAAATTGAATTCACACCCGATGATCGGCTTGATTTCTTTGGCTAACGCTTCCTTTACAAAGTTGAATGCGGCCATCATATTACCATGATCGGTCATCGCTATAGCCGGCATCCCCATTTCTTTAGCAAGGGCAATCATCGCTGGAATTTCTGACGTGGCCTGAAGGACGGAATATTGGGTGTGTACATGAAGATGAGAAAAAGGAACTCCCACCATATCAGAAATATCTGCACTCCCAGCAGCTCTCAGCACATCTTTCGCAGCTGCCTTCTGATCGTCTTTTGCAACAACAAAATTAGCCTCTTCTAATTGAGGCTCTTCATAAATCACTTCAGAAACATCCACACCTGATACAGGAGGTTGAACCTTCTGTGTAATCAACCCAAAGAAACATTTGGCTGTTGCCGCCACATCATAAGCTGCATCATGGGCATCTTCAAATCCAACTCCAAAAAGTTTCTTATGCAATTCGGTAAGTGTAGGCCATTTAAATTTCCCTCCTCGTCCCCCTGGTAGTGCACAGAATTCAGTTGAAATGTCCTTGGTATCCAACTCCTTCATTTGCTGAAGCTGCATTGGAACATCTTTTCTCAAAAACTCCGAGCCTACTACATTGATATCAAAACCAATATTATGACCAACCAGATACTTCGCTTTGACTACGTCTTGGTGAAAAATCTCCAAAACCTTCACTAAGTCATGCCCTTCCTTCAATGCCCTATCAGTGGAAATCCCATGGACTTTCTCCGCATTGTAAGGAATGGTAAAACCTTCTGGCTTGACGATAAAATTGTTATTGGAAATCAGCTTACCCTTGGCATCATGAAGCTGCCAAGCAAGTTGGACCAGTCGGGGCCAGTTGTCATCAGCAGACATTGGAGCATCATAACTCCTTGGTAATCCTGTGGTCTCTGTATCAAAAATAATGTACATAAATACTCCTTGAATTTGGGGAGTCTAAATTAACAAACATCTGAGGATGCAGACAAATTAGTGGGGCAAATTGTCAGGAAAAAGTTCTCTTGGCCGTGGTGGCGGATTAGACAAAAAAAGAAGCAAGAGATAAGAAATAAGATTCAAGACACCTTGAATATAAAATCATCAATGAGTAAAATCGGATAAAGAGTTCTTTTTTTCCAAATCAAAGCATGCTCTGATATATATTTTTTTTGGATTTATGCCCTCCAACCTAACAAGATCAGAAAGGCTAAATTCTTGCTTCTTGGTTCTTTCATCTCGTATCTTACGTCTCATTTCTAACGTCTAGCCCCTCACATCTTCCCAATCAATTCCTTAATGATTAGCGACATTTTTGGTTCGGCGATGGCGGCGGCGGCAAGTACTTCAGCAATACTGATTTTTTTAATATTTCCTGGGGAGCAAAGATCCGTAATGGCAGAAATTGCAAAGACTTTCATATCCATGTGTCGGGCTACAATCACTTCAGGAATGGTACTCATCCCAACCGCATCTGCACCAATCGTTCTAAGATAGCCATATTCGGCTTTGGTCTCTAAATTTGGACCTTGTACACCTGCGTAAATCCCTTGATTGATTTCAATATTATTATTTTCCGCTATTTCACAAGCTTCGGCGACCAAATCTAGGGCATACGGTTCGCTCATATCTGGGAATCTTACACCCATAGAATCCAAATTTTTACCTCTCAAAGGATTCTCTGGAAACAAATCAATATGATCATTAAGGATCATCAAACCACCGATTTTATAATCAGGATGAAGGCCTCCACCTGCATTTGAAACAAAAAGATTTTGGACTCCTAAAGATTTCAAAACACGAACAGGAAAAGTCACTTCCTTCATAGAGTATCCTTCATAGTAATGAAATCTCCCTTGCATGGCAATCACGGTTTTACCAGAAAGTGTACCAATGATCAGTTTCCCACTATGACTCTCTACTGTAGAAACAGGGAAAAATGGAATACCTTCATAAGAGATTTCATGTTTAATTTCAATCTGATTGATCAATTGCCCTAGTCCGGTTCCAAGTATTATTCCTATTTGAATTTCTCCATTGAATATATTTTGAATGTGTTCTTTTGCATGTTTGATTTGCTCTAGATAGTCAATTTCTGGTTCTTGGCGCATGATTTTAAATTTTGGTCCAAATTACGGAAATCATTTAAATTTAGATGTATTGCAAGTACTTTTGAAAATCGAGGAAAAAGGAATTATTCAATTTCTCGAAACTTAATAGGTCTCTTCCTTGTAGTATTGCAGTTAAAAGTAAAATTCTTGATATGATAAAAATTATAGTAGGTACTAATCGTCAAAATTCAATTTCCAAAAAGATTGCAATTATCTATCAAGGAGTTCTTCAGGAGCTTGGAGAAACATCTGAAATCTTGGAGCTTGAAGACCTGCCAAATGATTTTTTATTTTCTGCCCTATACAATAACAATGGCAAAAATCCGGAATACAACGAATTTCATGAAAGGGTAAAATCAGGCGAAAAGTTTGTCTTTGTAGTCCCTGAGTACAATGGATCATTCCCAGGTATTCTAAAATCATTTATTGACGGAATGTCCTACCCTAATGGCTTTAGGGATAAAAAATGTGCGCTTGTCGGTATTTCATCAGGAATAGGCGGTGGTGGCATCGCATTGAGCCACCTTACCGACATCTTCCACTACCTAGGAATGCATGTACTCGCCCTCAAACTTAAGTATGCAAAGATCGAGGAGAATATGTCAGATAACCTGCTCACCAACAGGCTGTACATGGAATTGCTTCGTTCCCAGGCTGAAATGTTGATTAAGTTTTAAAACTTAATCAACATTGTCATGCAGAAATCTATTGTTTTTCAAGAATTCATTGTCATCAGTCAAATTGAATCTTGAAATGCTTCTTTCAGAACTATGCTGCACATCATTTAACTTGATTTGCTTTCTGACATAAGCAGGAGTCTCCAATTTATCCTTGAATTCCTCTGGATTCTGATTGTAGCTCTTGATGCTTTTTAGCTTTTCAAATCGCTCGTGCGCTCTTTGTATTGCCTTTTGCTTCAATTGCTCGTAATAATCATTGCTATATGTTGGATTTTCAACTTGCTTTTCCTCAACAGGTGCTTTAGCAGTAGGTATCTCTTCTTCATCTTCTAAGGTGAACACCTTTTTATTTGATTCAGAACCATTTGCAATTTCAAACTCGAATTCAACTTCTTCCTTCTGATCAACTTCCACTTGCTTTGGAGCCTCTTCTCTTTTTGGCTCTTGTGCTTTAGAAGCTTCTACAGAAGTTTTGCTTTCTGTCGCCGTAGGAAAAAGTGGCTTTTGGAAAGTGAATGTATAAGTCTGACCAGATTCAGCTGCTGCCTCTTCCTCTACTTGTGAAGTTTTTCCTGACTCTAAGTGAATCACTTTTTTCACAGGCTCAGCTTCTTCTGTTACTTCAATCGCCTTTTTCTCAGATTTCACTTCTGATGCTTCTCCTGAAACAAGGGTAGTCAACCTGTCCATTTCAAAACCTGTGGCGATAACCGTCACACGAATACCTTTGCCCAAGTCAGGATCGATGCCTTGACCGAAGATTACTTCTGCCTCATCGCCTGCTCTCTCTTGGATGTATTCAGTGATTTCACTCAATTCGTCCATAGACAATTCATCGTCTTCACCAGACATGATTGAAAGCAAAATTTTCTGTGCTCCCTTGATATCCACATTATTCAACAATGGTGAAGCAATTGCTTTTTCAGCTGCTTTGATAGCTCTACCTTCACCCTCTTCCGTCGCTGAACCCATTACTGCTGCTCCAGCATTTTTCATCACTGTTTTCACATCTTCAAAGTCCACGTTGACATCCTGGTGAACAGTGATGATTTCAGCGATAGATTTTGCAGCTGTAGAAAGGATATTATCTGCTTTTGCAAAAGCGGATCTGATGGCTAAGTTGCCATAGATTTCTCTTAGCTTGTCATTTAGAATGACCAATACAGTATCACAATTGTCTCTCAAAGCTTCTATACCAAGCTGAGCGGAATTCATTTTCTTTTTCCCTTCGAAAATAAAAGGTGCTGTAACAATACCAACTGTAAGAATGTCAAGATCTTTGGCGATTTTGGCAATCACGGGAGCTGCTCCTGTTCCCGTACCTCCACCCATACCGGCTGTGATGAATACCATTTTGGTATTGTCCGATAAAAGTTCTCTAATCTCTTCTTTACTTTCCAAGGCAGCATTTCTGCCTTTTTCAGGATTTGCTCCTGCTCCAAGTCCTTCGGTAAGGTTAGCACCCAACTGAAGTCTCAAAGGAACCGGGCTACTTTTTAAAGCTTGTGCGTCGGTATTGACTACAACAAACTCCACATCCTTGATTCCTTGACTGTACATGTGGTTCACCGCATTAGAACCACCTCCTCCAACACCTATCACCTTGATGATAGATTTGTGATTTTTTGGAAGATCAAATTTGTAATCTTTCATGTTATCTGACATTTTAAATTTATTTTGGTGAACTAGTTTTTCATATATTTTTAAGCGCTTAAAGGAAGGGGAAATGAAAGACAGCATCTCTCAACTCCCCTATTATCGATAAGCCCTAGTAATTACCTCCTTCGTCTCCTACATCTCCACCGATGATATCTTTGATCCGGCTTCCGATTTTTGAGAACAAATTATCTCCTGATATTGGGAATCTTTCTGCTTTCCCTACTGGCGCAGCAACCTTCGCTCCTACTGCTAGTGATCTTTCATTATAGACCGTTTCTCTGTCATCAAGTGACTTAAAGCCAGCCAAAACAAGTCCTACAGTCGTTGCAAACATTGGACTTTTCACTTCTTCAATTTTGCATTTTCCTAAATGTTCATTTGGATATCCAATTCTGGTATCTAGACCAGTCATGTATTCGAAAAGCTGAGCAACACCTTGTAATTGTGCACCTCCACCGGTGAGAACAATCCCACCAGCAAGCTTTTTATAGTGACCACTAGCAACCAATTCATTTTGGACATACTCAATGATTTCCTCCATTCTTGCCTGAATAATGGCAGCAAGATTTCTAATCGAAATCTCTTTTGGAGGTCTGTTTCTTAGTCCTGGAATTGACACGATTTCATTTGGATTGGCTTCTTCGGCTATGGCTTTTCCAAATTTTGTTTTCAATAATTCCGCTTGATGATGCAGGACCATGCATCCTTCTTTGATATCTGTTGTGATGATATTTCCGCCCAAAGGAATGACAGCAGTATGGCGAATAATATTATCATAGAAAATGGCAATGTCTGTAGTACCTCCACCGATATCTACCAAGCAAACTCCCGCTTCCTTGTCTACATCTCCCAATACAGAAAGTGAACTTGCTAATGGCTCAAGAATCAAATCTTGAGAAATCAGATTAGCTCTTTTCACACACCTGTTGATGTTGTTGATGGCTGTGGTCTGTGCAGTGATGATGTGGAAATCGGCTTCTAATCTGGAGCCTGACATACCAACAGGATCTTTGATCCCATCTTCATAATCTACCGTGTAATCCTGTGGCATCACATGAATGATAGAATTCCCCGGAGGAACCACAATATTCTCCATGTCATTGGAAAGCCCTCTGACATCTTCGATCGTGATTTCGTCCTGATTCTGACGCCTAATCGTCACTCCATGGTGAACTGTACTTTTGATATGCTGACCAGCAATACCGACTATCACTTCTGCGATATCCACATCTGCCATGTCAGAAGCATCTGAAACTGCTTTCTGAATTGCATTTACGGTCTTGTCAATATTGGTCACGATACCTCGGATGACACCATCCGAAACAGCTTTGCCCATACCAAGTACTTCCAGTTTCCCAAATTCATTTTTGCGCCCGATGATTGCGCAGATTTTGGTCGTCCCGATGTCGAGTCCTACGATTAATTTGTCATTTTCCATAGCCATTCAATTATTCACAAATAATTTGATCCTTATATTTTACACTTACTCTACTGTATGTATTCCATCCCTTTGCCGGAAGGATTTCATCATAGAAAAGCATGATTTTTTTAAATTTCTCTTCGATATCCTGAGCATCTCCAAATTCGATGACCTGCTTACCCACTTGTTGGAATAATTTGATATCTCCTTTTTTAGTAATTTCTAAACCGGTAATCTGGGCTTTCCAGAATTCATCGCTTTCGATAAATCTGATCAAATCCAAAATATCAGAATGTTTCTCAGTCAAATCCTCTTCCTGTAGCAATCGCTCAGCATAGGCTCCTTCCAAAGTAAGCACCCTTGTGGTGTATTTTGGAGAAGTTGGAAGGATGATTCCCTCCGAAGAAATATAGCCATCAGCCGCCATTGGACGCACGATTCTCGCCATTGGCTTGTACTGATCTATTTCAATCCAAACATTCCCTTTCAAATCGGCAAACACTTCAGAATTCTTCACAAATGGATGATTTTCAACTTTCTTCTCAATTTTGTTGAAATTCAATTCAGTCATTGATATCCCTGTTTTTAGAAGTGGAAATTCTGTTTTTAGCTTCGCTAAAATTTCCTTTTCGTCCACGAAGTACACATCCGCTATTGGGTTGACTTTCACTTGGATGTTTGCCAATCTCTTCTCTGCATGCTTTTTTTCCACAAATCCGATGAAGACTACCAAAACCATCATGATGATGGTGAAGACGATATATTTTTTCGTACTAGTTTTCATCTCGCATCCATTTAGCAATCGGTTCTACCAATCTGTCTATATCTCCTGCTCCTAGTGTCACCAAAACCTCAGGCTTGTTTACATTCAAATAGGTCAGGATATTTTCTTTACCTTGAATCGACTTCATCCCTGATGTGATATTTGGTATCAACATCCCCGAAGTCACACCCTCAATCGGCTGCTCTCTTGCAGGGTAGATATCCAATAAGACCACCTCATCTGCTATCGACAAACTTTCAGAAAATCCTTCAGCAAAATCTCTAGTTCGGCTGAATAAATGTGGCTGAAAGATCGCCGTTAATCTCTTGCTAGGATACATCGCCTTCACTGAATTCAAGAAAGCTTTGATCTCCTCAGGATGATGGGCATAATCATCGATATATACTTTATCATCCTCTTGGACGTGAATTTCAAATCTTCTTTTGACACCTTTGAAACTCTTCAGTCCTTCTCTTATTTTATCTTCTTCAATCCCAAAATCCATCGCAATAGCAATAGCTGGAATCGCATTTTCTACATTATGAAAGCCCGGCATTCTCAATTCTAGATTTTCTATCCTTACATTCTCACGGATAAAATCAAATGTAAAATGACCTGGCAAAGCTTTTACATTCGTAGCTTGAATTGCTCCTGAGTTGATTCCGTATGCAGTTACTGAACTTACCTTGTATTCTTGCTTGGCTAGCTTCGCAAAAGCTTTGGAATGAATAAACACCTTCCCACTTGGCGCAACCAAATCAATAAATGCACTGAATCCTTCCAACATCACTTTGTCATCGCCATAAATATCCAAGTGATCTGGATCTACGCTAGTCAAAACAGCTACATTAGGATGCAAATGCAAGAAAGAGCGATCAAATTCATCCGCCTCCACAACAACAGTTGCATCTTCCTCGGACTCGTCATGAAGGATTAAATTGCTCTGATAGTTTTGAGTAATTCCACCCAGAAATGCCGCTATATTTTTACCCCCAAACTTGAGCAAATGCGCAACCATAGAAGATGTTGTAGTCTTTCCATGGGTACCCGCCACAGCGATGGTCGGCATATCGGAAGTAATCAATCCTAATACAGCCGCTCGCTTTTTCAAATTGTATCCTTCAGACATGAAGAAATTCAACTCCGCAGAATCCTTTGGCATCGCAGGAGTCCATACAATCAGCGAATCAGATTTGAAATCCTTGACCTGAGATGGGATTTCTTCTATTGCATCCACATAAGAAATAGCCATTCCTTCCTCTTCCAACTTTTGAGTCAGTGGAGAAGGTGTCTTGTCGTATCCAGAAACTTTGATCCCAAGATGGTTGAACCATCGAGCCAAAGCACTCATGCCAATACCACCGATACCAAGAAAATGGACGCTATGTAGCTTTCTTACATTCATACTATAATTTGCTCCAATGCTTGAATGATTTCATTTGCCGCATTAGGTTTTGCTAGTTTTTTAATATTTGAAGCCAATTGCTCGGCTTTATTTTCATCTTCCATAATGGCATCCACCGTCATTTTCAATTTTCCGATTGCCTCTGAATCCTTCAGCAAAATCGCTGCATTTTGACTGACATAAGCTATCGCATTTTTAGTCTGATGATCTTCTGCCACATTCGGCGAAGGAATGAAAACCACCGGCTTTCCTACCAAACTCAATTCAGATACTGACAATGCTCCAGCTCTAGAAACGACTACATCTGCAGCTGCATAAGCCAAATCCATTTCCCGAATAAATTCCAAAACATGGATATGCTTCAATTCAGAAGTTTTTACCTGCATTTCCATTTCAGAAAAATAGAAACGGCCACACTGCCAAAGCACTTGGTAACCTCCCTCTTCAAGAGCTTTCATATCTGCAAGCATGGCTTGGTTGATTGTTCTAGCCCCTAAACTTCCGCCCAATACCAAAAGCGTCTTTTTGCTTGACTCTAGCCCGAAATGCTGCGTAGCAGTTTCTTTCTTTCCAGCCAATTCTATGATGTCTTTCCTTACAGGATTCCCCGTGTATATCAATCGATCCACAGGGAAAAATTCCCCCATATTTGGATAGGCTACGCAAATCCTTTTTGCTCGCTTTGAGAGCAACTTGTTTGTCAAACCTGCATAAGAATTCTGCTCTTGAAGGAGCGTCGGAATCCCTTTGTTTTGGGCTGCATATAACAAGGGACCACTTGCGTATCCGCCAACACCCACTACCGCATCCGGCTTAAAGTTTTTGACTAAGTCTTTTGCTTTTTGTAAGCTTCTCAACAACTTAAATGGAAAACTCAAATTTGCAAAAGTCAAACTTCTCTGCAGTCCAGCTACTTTCAATCCTTCGATTTTATAGCCAGCTTCAGGGACTTTTTGCATTTCCATTTTCCCTTCCGCACCAACAAATAGAAATTCTGTGTCAGGATATTTTTCCTTCCAGGCATTAGCAATTGCGATCGCAGGATAAATATGTCCTCCGGTTCCGCCGCCGCTAATCATGATTCTATATGTTGCTTTCTGTGCGATAATCTCTTTATTTAAGCTGGTTGAAATGCTTTTCTTGGTCTGTTATTTCCTTCTACAATTGGTTCCACTGCATCTTCATGATCTCCACGACTGACACTCAGAATAATTCCAAGTGAAAATCCAGTGAAAATCAAAGATGTCCCCCCCATGCTCAGCAATGGAAGCGGCAAACCTGTGATCGGTCCTAGTCCTACTGCTACAGCCATATTGACCATGGCTTGTAAGACTAGTGCAAAACTCAAACCTGCGGAAAGTAATCCTCCAAAAGGCTTGGTCGAAGAAGCGACGATACGCATTCCTCTATATAATAAGGCGAGGTAGAGGAACAATACTGTAGCTCCACCTACCAATCCATATTCTTCAATGATGATGGCATAGATGAAATCCGAATACGGGTGAGGAAGTGAATTTCTTTGCTCAGAATTTCCTGGCCCTTTACCAGTAATTCCACCTGTAGAAATGGCGATGTAGGATTGTTCTGCTTGGTAAGGGATTTCGTCTCCAGAGACAAAATTTTCTATTCTGGAGAAAAATGTTCCTCCACGCTGACCCAACAAAAGCGATGTCGTCAATGCCAGACCACCTATCAAAAGCACCATGACAATAAATCTCATCGGAACTCGACCGATAAACATCAGCAATAAGCAAGTTGCCAAAAGCAATACTGCTGTAGACATATTCGCCATTCCGATTAGTCCACAGACTATGCCGATCGCAATCATCATTGGTAAAAATGTTCTTTGGAAATCTCTGATATTTTGTTGCTTTCTTGCCAACAAACTTGCTAGCGTAGCGATCAAAGCCAGTTTTGCTAAATCTGAAGGCTGAAATGCCTGATCGATCACAGGAATTGTCAACCATCTATTCGCTTCATTGATGTTGGAGCCGAAGAAGTAGGTGAAAATCAACAAGGGAATGGAGGCCAACAGAAGCATCCTTCCAATAAGACCGAAAGTCTTGTAAGGAATCTTATGCACTGCCCACATCACTGCGAAACTGATAAAAATCAAAAAGCCATGTTTGATGATGTAGCTTTCGGTATTTCCACCACGGTATTTGTACGCAAGAGAACCTGTAGCTGAATACACGACCAGCATACTGATAATAGACAAAATGATGACGATACCCCAAATAATTGGGTCGCCTTTCAAATTTTCATCTACAAATTTCTTCGCTGCGTTCATCATGATTGCTTACTTTTTAATGCTTTCACAGCAGATTTGAACTGATCTCCTCTGTCTTCGTAATTTTTAAAAAGGTCAAAACTCGCACATGCCGGTGACAGCAATACGACATCTCCCCTTTCACCATATTCCAATCCCCAAGCCACTGCTTGAGCGATATCTTCTGTTTCTTTTATCTTTTGTACTTTTCCAGCAAAAGCTGATTTCAATTTTTCATTGTCAACTCCCAAGCAAATCAAGGCTTTCACCTGATCTTCTACTACAGGAAAAAGGACTGAATAATCATTGCCTTTGTCCACACCTCCTGCTATCCAAACCAAAGACTCCTCAAAACTCTCCAAGGCATAAGCTGTCGCATCTACATTGGTGCCTTTGCTGTCATTGATAAAGGTGATTCCTTTGATTTCTTCCACAAACTCCATTCTGTGAGGTGCATTTTTGAAATCTTTCAATCCAGCAAGAATTTGCTTTTCCTCAGCGCTTACTGCCAATGCTGCCAATGTTGCACACATCACATTTTGCATGTTGTGCGCTCCTTTGAGCACTACTTCTGCACTTTCAATTTTCATCGAACTCCCTGCATGCTTAAGGAAAATCGTATTTCCATTGAAATAACCTCCTTTTTCACTAGGCTTTGAAGTTGAGATGGTGGCTATACTTGCTGAAATTGGCGCTTTTACCAATCCATTATGAATATTCAAATCATCAGCATAATAGATCGCTAAATCATCCGCTTCCATGTTTTTGAATAAGGACACTTTCGATGCGATGTAATTTTCTAATTTGTAATCATATCGATCCAAATGATCAGGAGTGATATTGGTCAAAATCGCGATAGCTGGCTTGAAATCTACAAAGCCATCAATCTGAAAACTGCTCACCTCAATCACCCACCATGCTCTGTCTTGCTCCACCAACTGACCCGCCCAACTTTTTCCAACATTTCCTGCCAAACCCACATCCAAACCAGCTTTTTGAAGCAAATGGTAGGTCAATAAGGTTGTGGTCGTTTTTCCATTAGTTCCGGTGATTGCGATTACTTTCCCTTTTGAAAATCTGAAGGCAAACTCCAATTCATCAATCACAGGAATTCCTTTTTCCACGATTGCTTTCACAATAGGTGCTTTGGAAGGAATACCCGGACTTTTGATCACTTCGTCTGCGGAGAGAATCTCTTCCTCTGTGTGTTTTCCTTCTTCAAAAGAAATCTCAGCTTCGACCAAAATGGCTTTTCTGGCATCACTTATCAATGCCATATCCGATACCCATACGGCATAGCCCTGCTGCTTTGCGAGCAATGCTGCTCCCAAACCACTTTCTCCGGCTCCTAGTATGGCTATCTTCTTATTCATATTATCTTAATTTCAATGTTGCAAGGGTGATGATGGCAAGGAGGATTCCTAGAATCCAAAACCTCGTCACAATCTTCGCTTCGTGAATATTTTTCTTTTGATAATGGTGGTGCAATGGAGACATCAAGAAGACTCTCCTTCCTTCACCGTATTTTTTCTTGGTGTATTTGAAATAAGACACCTGAATGATTACAGATGCATTTTCAATCACGAAAATCCCGCAAAGCACAGGGATCAATAATTCTTTTCTTAAAGCAAAAGACAAAACAGCAATCACTCCACCCAACATCAAACTTCCAGTATCTCCCATAAAAACCTGTGCTGGGTAGGAATTGTACCACAAGAAACCAACACAAGCGCCGACAAACGCAGCACAGAAAATCACCAACTCACCAGAATTAGGAATGAAGAAAACATTCAGGTATTGGGAAAATATCGCGTTGCCGGAAATGTAGGCGAAAATAGCAATCGTCAATCCAATAATGGCTGAGGTCCCTGCTGCGAGTCCGTCTATTCCATCCGTGATGTTTGCTCCATTTGATACTGCTGTCACGATGAAAATCACGATAAGAATGTAGAAAATCGGCGTGGCAGCTTCTCCCAAGAACCCGAAAATCCTTTCGTAATTCAACTCATTATCCTTCAAAAAAGGAATGGTTGTCTTCATGGTCTTTACATCTTTGAAAGCTGGAGTTTCTACAACCCCTTCTTCAATAGAAACAGGATTGGTAAATTCACGAACGACCACTCCTTCGTGGAAATAAAGCGTAGCACCTACTACAACCCCAATGACAATCTGACCGATGATCTTGAATCTTCCAGCTAAACCTTCCTTATTTTTTCTGAAAACCTTGATATAATCATCCAAAAAGCCAATTCCTCCTAACCAGACGGTAGTGATCAGCAATAGAATGATGTATATATTATTAATATTAGCGAAGAGTAAAGTCGGGATAATAATCCCTGCCATGATCATCAAGCCACCCATGGTTGGTGTGCCTTTTTTCTCATTTTGACCTTCAAGACCCAAGTCTCTTACCGTCTCACCAATCTGCTTATTTCGGATCCAATTGATAATATTCTTCCCAAAAGTGATCGTGATGATCAAAGAAACAAGCGCTGCCATACCCGCTCTGAAAGAGATATAGCGAAACACACCCGTTCCTGGGATATCCAATACTTGGTCGAAATATTCGAAAATTGGGTATAACATCTTTTTATTGATTCAATAGGTTTAATAATTCCTTCACTACAGCTCTGTCATCAAATGGGTGCTTGACACCTTTGATCTCTTGATAAGTTTCATGCCCTTTCCCGGCAATTAGAATAATATCTCCTTTATTTGCCATGATTCCTGCCGTCTTGATAGCCTCTCGTCTATCCTCGATAATCATGGTTTTCTTGAAATTCACAGGATTGATTCCTGCTTCCATTTCCTTTAGGATTGTCATCGGGTCCTCGTCACGTGGATTGTCAGAAGTCAAGATGACCTTATCGCTCAATTGTGTTGCGATTTTCGCCATGATCGGGCGTTTGGTTTTATCTCGATTTCCACCACATCCAACAATGGTGATCACTTGCTCACCTCCAGAACGAACACCCTGAATGGTCTTGAGTACATTTTCCAATGCATCTGGCGTATGTGCGTAGTCCACGATGGCAGTTATCCCAGCGATAGAGATTTTGTCAAACCTTCCTTGCGCACCTTCCACTTTAGAGAGTTGCATCAGGATTTCTTCTTCATCCTCTCCAAGTAAAACGGCGGTTGCCAAGACACCAAGAAGGTTGTAAGCATTGAATTCGCCAATCATGCGAAACCAAACTTGCTTTCCATTGATGTCCAATTCCAAGCCTTCAAGGGCATTAGTGAGGATCTTTGCCTTGAAATCTGCAGGATATTTTAATCCAAAAGACTGACGTGTTGCTTTGGTATTTTGAAGCATCACCATAGCTCTTTTGTCATCCGCATTGATGAGAGCAAAGGCATCTTTCGGCAATTCATCAAATAACTTTTTCTTCGCTTTGATATACTCGTCAAAAGTCCCATGGTAGTCCAAATGATCATGCGTGATGTTGGTAAAAACAGCTCCAGTCAATTTGATCCCTGCCGTTCTTTCCTGAACGATTGCATGCGAACTTGCTTCCATAAAACAATGCGTACAACCTTCATCCACCATTTCCTTAAGCAGACTTTGCATGCTCAAGGAATCGGGCGTGGTATGTGTAGATGGAATAACTTTACCACTGATCTTATTCTCCACAGTGGACAAAAGACCAACGACATAGCCCATTTCTATAAACAGCTGATAGAGAAGTGTGGCGGTTGTGGTTTTACCATTGGTACCCGTCACCGCCACGATCTTCAACTTTTCAGATGGATTTTCATAATAATTAGCAGCCATGATGCCCAATGCTCGGGCTGAATTCACCACTTGAACGTAGGTAATTTCTTCATGTAGAACTTCCGGCAAAGTCTCGCAAACGATCACTTTTGCTCCCTTGTCCAAGGCTGCATCGATAAAGACATGACCATCAACTTGTGTTCCGCTGATGGCAACAAAGACACTGTCCTCGACCACCTTTCGGCTATCAAAAACAAGCTCACTGATTTTCCTATCCATATTTCCTATGGTAGAATTGAGCGAAACTCTGTATAATATGTCTTTTAATATCTTCATTTACCCTAATACTAATTTGATTACTATATTTTCATAGATTGTCATGCCCGGAGACATAGACTGATTTCTTACTCTTCCTTTTCCTTCGTAAACCACTCTCAGACCCTTATTTTCCAATACATAAAGGGCATCTCTCAAAGACAAGCCACTCACATCCGGGACAGTCGGTGCTTCTACCTTATTCGCTTTCCACTGTATAGACTTATTGCTCACCGTAGATTTCACCCAACTTTCATCTCCTTCATTGTTGTAGTGATTGGAAATACCAAACTTGTTGCAGAGCAATTGTAATTCATCCACTTTACCCGCTTGGATAAATGGAAATTCGTCTGTTTTCATATCAGCAAACTGAAACTTTGGCTGACTTTTCACATTGATTTCTAAATCTTGTGCATAGATCTTGTCCGCTATTTCCTTGAAAACCGGCGCAGAAATATCTCCTCCATATGCCGCAAAGCCCTTGGGACTGTCGATCACTACGATGGCAGAATACTTTGGATTATCAGCAGGAAAATAACCTGCAAAAGAAGTGTAATACAATTGCGTATATCTTCCGTCAATCAATTTCTGAGCTGTTCCTGTTTTACCTGCGATTTTATAATCTGCATTGTGTATATTTTTGGCAGTACCATTATCAACTACCCCTTGCAATAGCATTTGAAGTTGCTTGATGGTCTTTTCAGAAGCGATGCTTTTTCTAATCACTTCTGTCTCAAAATTTTTCTCCAATTTATTGCCTCTTGCAATTGCTTGGACGATCATCGGCTTGACCATTTTTCCTCCATTGGCAACAGCATTGTAAAACATCAAGGTGTGAAGCGGCGTGAGTTTGGTTTCATAGCCGATAGACATCCACGGCAAAGTGGTTCCGTACCAATATTTATCTTCAGGGTTTTTGAAATAGGGTGCACCCTCGCCTTTGAGTTGGAATCCGATTGGTTGGTCTAAACCCGCCTTCTCGATGTAGCTAATAAATTTCTTTGGCTGATGTCCGAAGTTTTCCTCTACCAGTTTGGAGATTGCAACGTTGGAAGATTTTTCAAAGGCATCTTTGATCGTGATCGTTCCGTAACCGCCATTTTTGGCGTCGCGCATAATACGGTCATAAAATCTGAAAGTGCCATTTCCAGTTTCGATGGAGTCATTCAAATTGATTTTTCCCTCTTCCAAAAGCGCCAACATAGACAAGAGCTTGAAAGTAGATCCCGGTTCGGTCAATCCTTGATCTCCAATGGCATAATTGTAATTTTCACCATAACCTCTTCCTCCAGCATTCTTTTCAAGATTAGCAATTGCTTTGATTTTTCCAGTGGCCACTTCCATGACAATCACAGAACCAAAGGCTGCATCTTTAGCAATCAATTGCTTAAGCAGAGCAGATTCTGCCACATCTTGAATATTTACATCCAGCGTGGTCAATACATCAAATCCATCGTCAGGCTTTACATCTTCTGCATCAAAAACTGGCTTCCAGCTTCCTCCAGCAATTCTTTGAAATAAAGCTTTCCCGTTTTGACCCTCCAAGTACTCGTTGAAGCTGTATTCGATACCTGCTCCATATTTATCTTCATTGATGTAGCCGACAGTACGATTCGCCAAGTTGTTGAATGGTCGGTAGCGCTTTTCTACTTTTTCAAAAATGACTCCGCCAGAATTTCTTCCATTGCGGAAAATAGGCCATTTACTCATGGCTTGCATATCCTGATACCCAACCTGACGTCTGTTCAAGATCAAATAACGTTTACCATTGGCTCGCGCATCCTTGATCGCTCTTTTGTAAGAGTCAGTCGATTTGTCTTTGTAAAAAGACGATAACATGTAAGCAAGTGAGTCTATCCCCTTGTTGAAAATCTCCTCTTTGGCCACAACGGGGTCAATGACTACTCTATAAAATGGTAAACTGGTAGAAAGCAAGCTTCCATCTGCGGCATAGATATTTCCACGCGTGGCGCTTACCTGTCTAAATTGAAAATTTAGGCTCTCGGATTTCGCCTGCCATTTGTCACCCTCCACAAACTGCAAATGGGCGATCCTGTAAAAGATCAACCCAGCAAATAAGAACACCAGGATAAAGGCGATTCTTACTCTCAGTACTATGGAACGTTTTATATTCACTTCTTATTTTTAATTTTTATCGGTGGCTCGTCAATTTCATAAATGCCCAAAGGCTGTATTTTCTTGGCTACTTCTGACTGCTTGCTGCTCAACATGTATTCAGCTTCGAGTGTCGTTACGTCAGCGCGAAGGTCTTCGACTTCCTGCTGCATCTTTTCGATTTTGCGGATCATGTTGTCTGCGCGGTGATTGCTCCAGATGTAGATCATGGCCAAGAATGCAGCGAAGAAAAACGGAGGGCCGAATTTGACTGGTATCCCTTCTCCAAGAATTCCAGTCACATTGAGCTTCTCCTCGATCAGTGTAAAAAGAGTTTTCTTCTTACCTCCCGGATTAGATCCTTGCTTGATTTTCTTTTTGAAAGTGTTCTGACTCATTTTTTTTATACCTTTTTGGCAATCCTCAATTTGGCACTCCTCGATCTGTTGTTTAAAACCAACTCTTCCGCAGAAGCTGTGACCGCCTTCCTCGTGATCGGTTCTAGGGGCCTAATCAGATTTCCGTAGAAGTCTTTTTCTACCTCTCCCTGAAATTTTCCCTTGGCAATGAAATTCTTCACCAAACGGTCTTCAAGCGAGTGATAACTCATGACCACCAATCTACCTTCCGGCTTCAACACTTCGATGGTTTGCAAAAGCATCTCTTCTAGCGCTCCCAACTCATCGTTGACTTCTATGCGTAGTGCTTGAAAAACCTGCGCGAAATATTTGAATTCCCTTCCTCTCGGGGCGAATTTTTGTAATACAGCCTTGAAGCCTTCTATCGTCACAAATGGCTCTGCAGCTCTGTGAGAGACGACCGCTTGTGCGAGTGTTTTGGCATTTTTGATTTCTCCATAAATCCCAAAGATTTTATGAAGCTTTCCCTCTTCGTAAGTGTTGAGGACGTCTTTGGCAGACAGTTCCATGGAATTACTCATCCTCATATCCAAATCGCCTTCAAACCTTGTCGAGAAACCTCGACTCGGCTCGTCTATTTGGTGGGAAGAAATTCCCAAATCCGCCAAAATCCCATCTACTTGCGTCACACCGTATAAACGCAGGTATTTTTTCAAATCCCTGAAATTCGCAGATACGAAAGTAAAATTCTTACTATCAGGAATATTTGCTTCCGCATCCACATCTTGATCAAAGCCATAGAGATGGCCTTTGTCCAGATGCTTCAGTATTTCCCGAGAATGACCGCCGCCGCCAAATGTGAGATCTACATAGATCCCATTGGGATTGATAGCCAATCCTTCAATGCATTCAGAAAGCATCACAGGAATATGGTACACTTGATCAGCCATAACCTAAGAGAGATATTTGTCCATCAACTCGGAAAGCTCAGCTTGATCCGACACTACATTATTTTCATATTTTTCAGGACTCCATATTTCTACATAGGAGCCTAGCCCGATCACGTAGGCATCTTTGTCGATGCTTGCGAAGGCCATAAAATTTTTGGGAATCAAAAATCTTCCCGCATTGTCCAACTCCACAGTCACCAACCCATCAAAAAAACTCCTTTTGATTTTTCTCAAAACAGGATCACGATCAGAAAGCGAGTTGATTTGATTATAAAGTTTTTTGAATTCCACTTCTGTGTAAAGCGCAAGACAGCCATCGTCCCCATATCGGAGATACAGTTCACTCCCATTGGACTCCGGAATTGCCGCCTTGATCTTGGCGGGCAATGCCAGACGACCTTTGGCGTCAACCTTGCATTCATACCGACTGTTAAACATTCCCATGGACTTATCTTGAGTTTACTTCAAACACAAAAGTAATAAAAGCTTTTACACATCCCACCACTTCTTCCCACTTTTCACCACTTTTTCTTAAAAGTATCTAAAAGTTTTAATTATCACAATATTTATCGAAAAAATTAAAGGTTTTTTTGCTTGATCTTCAAGGCTTTGAGGCAGGAGGGCATCTCACAAAAAATATAGGAAAACAGTCATAAAATTATGTTTTTATAGTGAATATGACCTAATGGGAATTCTTCTTTCTTATGTAGAAAAAAAATAATGGATAAGAGTGGGGGAAAATCCCAAGATAATGTCAACGGTCGACGGTCGATGGACAACAGATGATTAAAATATAATGAGTTTATTATTTGGAATGGCTACACGTAAGAAAGGGGATAGACAGCATTGGTTTAATCACTTTCATCCAATTAACCACTAAAAACAAGCTAATCAAGCCAATTCCATTTGCAGTTGACCGAAAACCGTTGTCTGTGGACAGCTCAAAAAATAAACCCTATAATATTTGTAGGTTAATAAGAATTATGATATAAATTTGTTGCTTATAAAATCACCCCCCCCTTTATGAAAAAAATATATTGGTCTCTTGTTGTCTTGGTTTCTGGTTTATTAAGCTGTCAAAAAGAAGATAATTCAAATGTTACTTTGGAAGGAATTTGGCATGCAGAATTGGAGATGTCTCCTGATGTGTTGCCCTTCGGACTGGAGTTGATCCAAAGTGGGGAAAAGTGGAGTGCTGTCTTGATCAACGCAGAAGAAAGGTTGGAAATCGAAGGGATTCAAGTGAGTACGGATTCAGTGTGGATTCCTTTGGGGATTTTTGATTCAGACATCAAAGCTAAGATTAATGAAAGAGGAGACTTGGAAGGAAGCTATGTCAGAAACTATGCTGCGGATTACAAAATGCCTTTTTACGCTACCAAGGGTGCAACTCAGCGTTTTACAACTTCAGCAAAACCAAATCTTGATTTTTCGGGTAGATGGAAGACTGTTTTTCAGGATGATAATGGAAAAACTTATGATGCCATTGCCGTTTTGGAGCAAAATGGCGATCAGCTGACTGGGACATTTTTGACAGCTTTGGGAGATTATAGATATCTGGAAGGCAATGTCAGTGGAGACACCTTTTACCTGAGTGCTTTTGATGGAAGTCATGCCTTCTTTTTCCAAGGAGATGTGCTAGATGATGGCTCCCTCCAAGGTAGGTTTAGAAGTGGTCCAAGATATAAAGAGACATTTATTGCAGTACGAGACGAGGAGTTTGAACTCCCTGTTGCTGGAAGTTTAACCTATTTGAAAGAAGGATTTGAAACCTTGGATTTTACTTTTCCAGATACCGATGGGGAAAAGGTGAGCATTCAAGACGAGCAATTCAAAGACAAAGTAGTCTTGGTACAGCTATTTGGTACTTGGTGTCCCAACTGTATGGATGAAACCAAATACCTTGCTCCTTGGTATGAACAAAATAAAGACCGAGGAATAGAAATCATCGGCTTGGCCTTTGAGAGCAAGCCTGACTTTGACTATGCAAGTAAGCGGGTAAAAAATGCTGCTGAGCGATTGGGAGCCAACTATACTTTCCTAATCGCGGGAGTGAGTAACAAAGAAAAAGCCTCTCAAGCACTCCCTGCTCTGAATAGCGTAGTAGCCTTCCCAACCCTGATCTACATCGATCGCCAAGGCAAAGTTCGCCACATCCACACCGGCTTCAATGGACCAGGTACAGGAGGACTCTATGACAGATGGATTGAAGAACATGAAAGTTTGGTGAATGGATTGTTGGGAGAGGGGTGATGTAGGCTAAACCCTAATAATTTTTTATAAATACAGATGTTGGATTTATTAAGTAAACTACAGTTTGGAAATCACCTCTTTAAAATCATATTTAAAGAATTCATCTGAATGAACGTCAAATGTGTATAATTCTTGATTTACAAAATCAATATCAAATGATGTAAAATGTTTGCCTGTCTGGATCTTGGTAAGTGGTTTTCCATTATAATCAAATAATAGAATGCAAGGCAATTTTTTTCTCATCAATTGATAAGTATTATCATCTTCATTAATAAAAACAACTCCAAAAAAATCTTTAAATAAGGTCAAATTCGCGAAGGTATATAGTCTATTCCATCTAAATTGTGATTGAATTTTAGTTATATCCGAAAGACCCTCTCCCAAACAAATCGTCTTTGCAAAAGATCCATCTATTGAATAAATATTAATATTATTAAGTCCTATTGGCGCTTCAACAATCCTATCATTTATTCCACTATATCCCATCAATGTCGATAAAATATTAAAGTCTTCTCCCTCTCTAATCGAGGTTTGATTTAATTCATCAGCAATATCTAAAGATTCTTTCTGACCATTCTTAATGATATAACGTAATTGTTGTGTATCTCTAGTGCCAAGCTCTTTGACAAAAAAAGTATTACTATCCAATTTGGCAAATGAAAAAGAAAAAGGTGGGAGTTTTGATTCATATTCTGATAAAACTTGCTCTTTGGAAGAAAGTGATTGAGACACATTAAATTTCATTGCTCTTCCTTTTTGAAAATCATATAAATATGCAATCAAATCATCATTTTCTTTTTCAAAAGAAACCTTATTTAAGCTTGGACCCTGCATAAACTCAAGTGGGCCATCCCCTCTTTTTAAAAAACTGCCTAAGATCGTAAGGTCTGGCAAACTATAAATAGCCCAGGAACCACCCATTTTTTCTAAAATCAAGTAATTGTCTAAAATTTTAATTTCTCTTAATCCGACATTATTAACTGTCGGAACAAATCTTTCATTTAAATTGAACTCTAAAGGAAATCCCGTGATAAATTCAACATCTTCAAAGGACATATGAACCCCTTCCTTTGAGCTACTATCAGTGCAACCGATAAGAATTATCAAAATGAATGTTAAAAAATATCCAGCATTACTAATTAGATTATTCATAATTTTTATTTGTAAATGAAAAATTGGGTTGCTATATAATTAAAAGCAACCCAAAAATTAGACTTTGTATTAATTTGGTAATACAGTACACTTATCTTTTAAAGTCCAAACACAATCTGTCGCATCTTCAACCCAATCACAAGTCCCACAAAATCTAATTTGACTACCTGTTTTGGTTTTTATGCAATTATAACAGGGCTTCTCCTCCATTGTTTCTTGACCAGAAACCAAATTGACAAACGAAAAAGACCACAATGAAACAATTGCTAGTCCTACAAATAATTTTCTCATAATAATTTTTGTTTTGGTTAAAATATGATTTTCATTGACTGTAAAAGTTTGAATACTAATAAAGCCGCCATAAATAAAGAAAGAAAGAAGCAAATTTTTAGTTTAAAATATTTTAGGTAATTTAAAGTACTTTTTACTCTAAATTACAGGTTATTTACATATTATACCTATTTATATCTCTATTATATTTGTCTGTACTTGATATTTTTAGTTTGAGAAAAGTTAAAAATTTTTGGATTTTCACGTTGATTGAAGGTTCGATTTGAGAGCAGTTTAGTTTTCTGCATCTATATCGCCCGTCCCGATGGGACTTTGGAGTGGTGGTAGCGATTTTTGTCGGTAGGTTGAAACCTACCGTTAGGATATCGGTCGTCCCGATGGGACTTAAGGGATTTCGTTTCATAATTTTTTTCTTGGCGTCACTTTGTGTTTCTCTACGGCTAAAAAAAAATGGAACCACAGAGGGACGTTTTGAAAGCAATTAATTGTATCCGTCCGACCAACCCCATCTGGTATGGGAAGGATTTTTATTTAGGCCTGTATTCTTTCCAGTTTGAAGGCAGAAGTTGATAAAGGTCTTTTTGTTTATG
>NZ_BMFD01000009.1 GCF_014637795.1 Belliella aquatica
TTGCCACTTGCTTGGCTTCGGGACGTTACCCCCGCGCTTAAGGGACTTTCACCCGTTGGAACGGTCAACTTTTTGACCTATATTCACCATTCAAGGCACACACAATGTATATAAAAAATAGGCGAAACAGTAACAAATTCAAGGCTTTTAGCTCGCATCAAACTTTGTGCTTAACCGAAAGTTCCGTGCTTCGAAATCGCCTACTTTTCATATACTAAACGTTATTATTTTGGCTAATGCTTTCTTTTTAATTGCTCCTTCATTTCCCCCAACTGAAGCAGGAGGCAATTAAAGAGCATTATCACTAAAAAATTGGCATTTTTCCAAATAAGATATTAATTCAATTGGGATGGTGCTTTAGCCCATCCACTAATAGGTAATATTTATGATTGTAGGCTTTAGCCAAATCTACATTTTTCAAAAGCCTATTGATAATGTCTGTATTTTTCACTCTTGTTTCCAAAAACCTAATATTTTCTAATACATTAAGGATTTAAATAAACTGCCATGAAAATCACCCTCCTATCATTTGTACTTATCGCGTTTTCCAATCCAATATTTGCTCAAGAAGTCTCCTCTATCGATCAACTTCGGTTGTTGCTGGATAAGAATTGAAAGACTGATGATTTGAAAATTGGTGAAAATTAAATTTCGGTAGTACTTAGCATTTCCATCCCTAAATCCCCCTATTTCATCACATTTTTTTGCCTAGATATACCCTGATGTCTATTGTTGTGTCATGTTTAAATGGAGGGACATGAAAAAGAATAAGCGAATCTATTATTGGATCATTTTGGTAGGTGTACTTTATAATTTTATCCTGCTTGCTAGGAGTGAAAAACCAACTTCCCAAAAGTCCTCAGAAAGTTTATAAGTAGATATTCCCTCAATTCCAGTTACAAATACTAATTTCAGCAAACTATGAAAGACAAAATTTTAGCCTTTAGACAAATCGAGTGGTGGGTAGTCACTTTCCTTTTTGTAAGTATCATACTTTCCAATGTTTTATCCTCGCCCACATTCAGTCTTAATTACGAGCAAGGAACCATCTATTTTGCAAAGATTTTCATCCCTTTGATTTTCCTTGCAACCTTTTATTTGTTTCATATGAAAGTATTTCCCACATATTTGAAAGATGGAAAAACAGCAAAATTTATAATTTATACCATTTTAATTTTCTTTGGTTCTTTTATATTGATAGGTGCATTCTCTATAAATGCCAATTTCACCTCTGATTTTTTGATGCCTTATTATTTCAATTCTTTGGCAGTCTATGCAGGTTACGGAGCTATTGTATACATCCTAAAGCAAATAATGCTTAGGAATGATGACCAAGACTTCCGATTGTATAATTCCATCAGATTAATTCTGATTTATATTTTCATAGTCATCTTTCTCTTACAGTTTCAAAAAATAGCGGGTGAACCCATTTTAATTCTATTTGTAATAATTATTCCTTGTATTATCGGATTGATCTTGTACAATTTTTTCTTTATCTATGGACTTAATAAGCAAGGAAGAAAAGGAGAAGCAACGGCATTTTATGTTTTGATAATTGCCATTACTTCTATTCCATTTATCGTGATAAAAATCAATGGTTATTTTATTCTTCTTGGCTTTGTTGCCATAATAAGTGTAATGGTAATAATTTTTCCTATCTCCAACTTCTTCTTCAGAAAATATGAAAACTACCTTGGTCAATTGAATACGCTTTCTGTGAAAGTTGACCGAAGTTTAGCTGATCTTTCTTTCTTGCGCTCCCAGATTAATCCTCACTTCCTATTTAATGCACTGAATACCCTTTATGGAAATGCCTTGCATGAAAATGCTGATAAAACAGCAGAAGGCATTCAAAAACTGGGAGATATGATGCGTTTTATGCTCCATGAAAATAATCAGGACAAAATCCCTGTTATCCGTGAAAAAGAATACCTTGTCAACTATGTAGATCTTCAGAATTTGAGAATCAAAGAACAAGAGAATATTGAAATCCTCTTTAGCCAATCGGAAGAAAACTGTCCGGGAGAAATCGCTCCCATGCTTTTGATTCCTTTTGTAGAAAATGCTTTCAAACATGGTATCAGTTTTCAGAAAAAGTCATGGATAAAAATCAGTTTACGCTGCCTAGATGGCTCTGTACACCTTGATGTGAATAATAGCATCCACCGCAGCAATGAAGAGGACCCAGAACGCAAATCATCCGGAATTGGCTTAGAAAACGTCAAACAAAGACTCAAACTCCTCTACCCGAATAAGCATGAACTTATCATCAGAGAAAATGAATTGGAGTATTTTGTACATTTGAGTGTGAAGCTTTGAAATAGACGGGAGATGATAGATACAAGAATTAAGAGTCAAGAATCAAGAAACAAGAGAATTTCCAAGCCAAATCCACACAACAAATCTGGCAGACTTCAACAACCTTTGAACTTTCCAACATTAAAACTTTAAAACAATACCCTAATCTAAAATCTGAATTCTAAAATCTAAAATTTAATGCTAACAGCAATCGCAATAGACGACGAACCCATGGCTTTGGAAGTGGTGAAAGCCCATGCTTCTAAGGTGCCATTTCTTGAGTTAAAGGAAGTATTTACAGATGCGATCAAGGCTTTGGAATATCTCAAAAGCAATCAGGTAAACTTGATTTTTTTGGATATCAAAATGCCTGATATCTCAGGCTTAGAATTGGCCACCTTGATTCCAAAGGACACCATGATCGTATTCACTACTGCTTATTCCGAGCACGCTGTCAAAAGCTTTGAGTTGGATGCTATAGATTATTTATTGAAGCCTTTCAATCTCAGTCGATTCCTTAAATCCTGTCAAAAAGCTCAGGAATTGTTTGATTTGAAAAATGGTCAAAAACCTTCTTCCGACTCAATTTTCATCAAAACAGGTTCAGAGCAGGTGAAAATAAATTTTGAAGAATTATTGATCTGTGAAGCAAATGGAAACTATGTGAACTTCCACCTAAAAGACAAGAAAATCCTCAGCAGAATGACGCTTTCAGAAACTGAATTGCTGCTTCCCTCCCACTTTATCAAAACGCATCGCTCTTATCTGGTTAATACCCAGAAAATAGAAAAAGTAGAAAGACATCAGGTTTCCTTACAAGGCAAAACTGCACCCGTAAGCAATGGGTTTTATGATGATTTGTTGAGCAAGCTGAACAAATCTTAAACAATTATTAGACTATGCTATGATTCGCTTTTTGAGCTAACTTTCCTCAGAATTTTCCTGAGATAGTTTTCCTTCTTTTCAATTACAGGATAATCATCTCCCAATAAATAGCCATAAGCCTCCAAACTTGGGACTCTTTCGAAGATGATTTTCAATAGACCGACCATTGGAATAAACAAAATCATTCCTGAGATCCCCCAAATATAGCCACCGAGTAAAATCGCCAAGATGACTGCAAAAGCATTGACCTTCACTCTTGCTCCAACTACAACTGGTGTGATCAAATTATTTTCAATCAGCTGAATCATCCACAAAAGCAACATGGTCGCAAGAGGATAAAAAAGGCTATCTGTCGTTAACAAAACATAGATGATCAGCAACAAAGAACTCAAGAATACCCCAACAAAAGGAATCAAATTCATCACAGCTACAAAAACTGCAAAAAGTATGAAGTACTTGACACCAAGAAAATATAAGACCACTCCTGCCATCAAGCTTACGATTATTGTCACGATCAACATTCCAAAGAGGTAATTTTGAATCACTTTTCCAGAATCTTTGATGAAATTTAAAATAGAAGGACTTTCTGTGGTTGAACGCTTTTTTAAAAACTCAACGAAAAAGTCTCTGTAATAGAGCATTAAAAAAATGAATAGAGGTATTATCCCTACCAATATCAATGACCTACCAGCTCCAAAAAGCGCTGATTCTAAGTTTTTTTGGTTTAAAAAAGAAAACTCAAGCGGAATATCCGAGCCTAAGCCAATAGCTCCTTCAATTTCTTTGAGATAAGTATTTATTTTTGTCTCAAAAGAAGCTCGTATTTCTGGTATATCTTTAATCAAGCCAACAACCTGATCAGTCAAAAAATATAAAAGTGCAACCGCAGTTACAGTAATAAAAATCAAAGTGAGCACGATTGCTACTGCTCTTGGGAGTCTTTTCTCTTCAAGCCAATTCGAAATAGGATAAAGTGCAAATGCAAAAAATGCTCCCCAAACGAGTGGCAAAAGGATCACGGACCCCTCTTTCATAATGATGATAATTAATATAAAAAACAAAAAGGAATAAACTGTCTTTTGCAGAAACTTGATGTCAGTTGAGCCCATATTGTATTGGATTATAACTTTATATTAAGATACGGGACAAGTGATTCAAAAAAAATATTAATCTCTCATTTTTTGGAATAAAAAAAGCTTGAACCATCAGTTCAAGCTCGTTAAGTATTTATAAATGGTAAAAAAAGTCAGCTTAAATTTCAATCAATCTAAATTAACTGTTAACAAATTTTTCTGGAATGTAGCTCAATGATCAATCAATCACATTTTTTCTAGAACCGTACTTTGATGTATTTGGTTTTTCTTGAAATTCAGGGCTTTTGTCCACCTTTGGATTTTGTCTAGGTTTGAATCCACCTTGAGTCTCTGGATTTTCTTGATCTTGCACCACATGTGCTTGAGAAGTATTTTCCCTTGGCTTTCTATGTGGCTTATGCTCTGACTTCGGGTGATTGGAAGACTTGTTTCCAGATGAAGCGGGCTTTTTACCTTTACTAAAATCGGCTTTTGGCTTGGTATTTCCAGCTGAAGAATAGCTCGGTCCTGATTCGAATCCTTCTGGTAAAGGGACTTTTTCTATCTCCATTCCAATCAACTTTTCAATGTTATTGAATTTGAATTTATCCTTGTCATTGACAAATGTGATCGCAGTACCTTTACTATCCGCTCGAGCAGTTCTACCGACTCTGTGCACGTAATCCTCGGGATCATTTGGTGTATCAAAATTGATCACCAACTCGATTCCTACCACATCAATTCCACGAGAAATGATATCCGTTCCGACCAAGATCCTTAAGTTTCTATTCTTAAACCTTGACATGATCTGCTCTCTTTCAACCTGCTCTAAATCAGAATGAAATGCCTCGACTTCAAATTCCTTTTTCAAGACTTTATATAGACTCTTCACTTTATCTTTTGTAGATGCAAAAATGATCACAGCTTCATAATCTTTTTGTCTTAGGATATGCTTTACAAGATCTTCTTTTTGCGTATCATAAGCCAAGTACGCAGACTGAGTTACTCCTTCCGCTGTCTTCCCTAATGACAAACTCACCTCTTCAGGATTGTTCAAAAGCTTCTTGGAAAACTGTCTGATTTTCGGTGGCATCGTCGCCGAGAAAAGAATCGTCTGTCTGTCCTTTGGTAAGTAATTCACGATCGTCAACAAGTCATCTGAGAATCCCATATCGAGCATTCTGTCTGCTTCGTCAAGGATCAGGTGTTGTAAGCTGTCCAAGTTGATTTTTCCACCTGCCAATAGAGCAATAAGTCTTCCCGGTGTGGCAACGACAATTTCAGCTCCTTGCTCAAGCGCACGCTTCTGCTGCTCCCAAACCAGACCATCTCCACCTCCATAGATCGAGATTGAGCTAATTCCTAAGAAATAAGCAAATCCTTGAATCTGCTGATCAATTTGAATTGCTAACTCACGCGTGGGAGCTAATACTAAAGTATTGAGTTTGTTATTACCTGATTTAGCAATTTTATTCAAAACAGGCAGTATAAAAGCAGCCGTTTTACCTGTACCTGTTTGGGCACAAGCAATGATATCTTTTCCGTCTAAAATTATTGGAATAGCCATTTCCTGTACGGGGGTTGGCTTTTCGAAACCCATGGCGTCAAGACCTTCTTGTAATGACGCTTCAAAATTAAAGCTATTGAAATTCAAAATTGTGATGATTTAAGTATATAAATAAGCCCATGCAATCAATCCAAATTGCAATGGAAGTCGGAGCAGCAAAGCCCATTTTGGGATGCCTCTTGCTCCTTTTTGATACATATAAAGATTTGCAGGAAATACTGCTATCAATAAAATGATTATCCCAAAAGCCGCATAAGCCCTTGTTTCAGAAAACAACAAACCTAAACCAAAAAGAATTTCGAAGGCTCCTGCCAACAAATTCATCAATTTAGGATTGGGTATGTAAGGGGGAATGATGCGGAGGTACATTTTCGGTTTAAGAAAGTGCATTACTCCAGCGAAAACATATAATCCACTCATTAAATAAAGAAAAAATGAATACATGTAGAATTGCGCTTGTAAATGATAATCAATGTTTATATTGACAATAAATGTATCACAATACTCCCACATTAACAATTATCAGTCCTAAAACCCTACAAATAAGCTTATATGAAAAAAATATTTACACTCCTGCTCTGCTTTAGCATTTTTTCAAACTCCTTTTCGCAAACCCAAAAGCCACAATTGCATGGTAAACATTGGATGGCGATAACAGGCAAACCCCTTGGAGCAACAGCAGGTGCTACAACCTTCGCGAAAGGCGGAAATGCCGTAGATGCAGCTTGTGCCATGCTCGGTGCTGTCTGCACGATGTGGGATGTACTGAGTTGGGGCGGAGAAACACAAGCACTCATCTACAATCCAAATACAGGAAAAGTCATTGCTATCAATGCCATGGGCTATGCACCAACAGGCGCTACTCCTGAATTTTTCCGAGAAAAAGACATGAATTACCCACCAGAATTCGGTCCCCTTGCAGCAACCACGCCTGGCACACCAGGAGGTTTGATGACCATGTTGGCAGAATATGGAACGATGTCATTGGCGGAAGTTTTGGCTCCTGCTATGGAAATGGCAAAAGGCTACCCTATCGAAGCCCAAGCTGCTAATAGCATCGAAGCGCAAAAAAGAAGAATCAAAGAATGGCCTTATTCAAAGAAAGTGTTTTTACCTCATTTAGGAGAAGAAAGAGAAGCACCCTATCCGGGAGAAGTGTTTGTTCAGGAAGATTTATATCAGACTTTATTCAAGTTGGTAGAAACAGAAAAACAAGCCTTAGCTGATGGAAAAAGTAGAAAAGAAGCAATTTATGCTGCTTACGAGAGATTTTATAAGGGTGATATAGCAAAAGAAATCGTGCGAGGTACCAGAGAACAGGGTGGCTTATTCACCGAGCAGGATTTGGCCAATTGGAAAGTAAAAATTGAAGAACCTCTGTCTATTAATTACAAGGGAATAGATGTATACAAGTTGCAGGAATGGACCCAAGGACCCGCATTACTTCAGTCATTGAATATCTTAGAAAACTTTGACTTAAAGTCAATGGGCTATAATTCGGCCAATTATATCAATACAGTTTATCAAGCTATGAGCTTAGCATTTTCTGATAGGGATTTTTATTATGGAGATCCAGATTTTGGACCTAAAAGCCCAATGAAAGGACTACTTTCAAAAGCTTATGCCAAAGAAAGAGCAAAATTGATCACAGAGAATAATGATCCCAAAATCGGTCCAGGTGACCCGTATCCATTCCAAGGTGAAAGCAATCCTTTTATTAATTTGCTCAAATCAAGAAATGATGTTTTGGCTTATGACAGACCTGAGTTACCCATCCAAGGACTTGACGATCCTTTTTTGGAGCATTTCCTAAAAGGTACCACCACGATCCAAGCAGCTGACGAAGAAGGTTGGGTGGTTTCTATAACGCCTTCGGGTGGATGGATTCCTGCTGTGATTGCAGGAAACACAGGTGTTGGGTTGAGCCAAAGGATGCAAAGCTTTGTTTTGGACGAGAAACTGAACCCTTTCAATGTCCTTGAACCCAATAAAAGACCTCGGGTAACGCTGACGCCAAGCATGGCATTGAAAGACGGAAAACCATTTCTTTCCTTTGCAGTACAAGGAGGAGATACTCAAGATCAAGATCTTTTACAAATGTTCTTGAATATCGTTGAATTTGATATGACTGTTCAAGAAGCTGCTGAAGCTGCAAATATCCACAGTTATCAGATGCAATCTTCCTTCGGCGCCCATGAAATCAAACCCGGCTCCATCACCCTCAACACCGAAGTCCCCTCTTGGGTACGCAACAATTTGAAAAAGAGAGGTTACAAAATGGACTTCCAGAACAGAACATCTGGTCCACTCAATGCCATTTGGTTTGACTGGAAACACGGCACCTTCTGGGGCGGCTCCAGCAATCACGGGGAAGATTATGGGATTGCATGGTAAGGTTTTAGGTGATAAAGTGATTAGGGAATTGGTTAATTAGGTTGGAAGGTTTAAAAAGCTTGTCCGACGTGGCGGATTGGAAGGTTTGGGAGACGCTTGGGGGATGGCGTCTTTCAATTCTTTTTTTGGATCTGAGAATTATAAGATTACAAAATTATAAGATTCTAAAATTGAAAAATTCATCATTGGTCATATCGAACAAAGTGAGATATAACCTTTCTGTCGATATGACTTCAAAGTATCAATTATACTCCTCATAAATCTAAAATCTACCATCGGAAATCTAAAATCACTTATAAATCTGCGTGCTCCCCTCTTCGGGCATCCGAAACAATCTTCTATATTTGCAAATTCAAAAAACCAAAACGATTACAATGAACAACTTTATCGAAGAATTGCGCTGGAGAGGAATGCTTCAGGACATGACACCGGAAATCGAAGAACACCTCAATAAAGGAATGGCTTCTGCATATCTGGGTTTCGATCCTACTGCGGATTCTTTGCATATTGGGCATTTGGTGGGTGTAATGACACTTCTACACTTCCAAAGAGCTGGTCACAAACCTTTTGCACTTGTTGGTGGAGCTACAGGAATGATTGGTGATCCTAGCTTCAAATCTGCTGAAAGAAATCTTTTGGACAAAGCCACACTCGATCACAATATCGCTTCAATCAAAACCCAATTGGGTAAATTTTTGGATTTCAATCAAGGTTCTGAAAATAAAGCTGAACTGGTCAATAACCATGATTGGATGGCTGAATTCTCTTTCTTGGACTTTATCAGAGACGTTGGAAAGCACATCACGGTAAATTACATGATGGCGAAGGATTCTGTAAAAAGAAGACTTGAAGATGGAAATGGTTTATCATTTACAGAATTCACTTATCAATTGATCCAAGGATATGACTTTTACCATCTTTGGAAAAATAACAATGTAAGCATTCAACTGGGAGGTTCTGATCAGTGGGGAAATATCGTCACAGGAACAGAAATGATCCGAAGAATGGGCAGCGGTTCTGCATTTGCATTGACCGTTCCTTTGATTACCAAAGCTGATGGAACAAAATTCGGCAAAACCGAAGGAGGTTCTGTTTGGCTTGACCCTGAGAAAACATCTCCTTATGCTTTCTATCAGTTCTGGCTGAATGTATCAGATGAAGATGCTTCAAAATATATCAGAATTTTCACGACGCTAGATCAGAATACGGTAGAGCAATTGGAAAAAGAGCATCAAGAAGCGCCACATTTGAGAGCGCTACAAAAGGAAATAGCCAAGCAAGTGACTATAATGGTTCACAGTGAGCAGGATTATGAAATGGCATTGAAGGCCTCTTCCATCCTATTTGGTAAATCATCGACTGAAGATTTAGCTTCTTTGGATGAAAGAACATTCTTGCAAGTTTTCGATGGAGTACCTCAAGTTCAGATTTCAAAAGCTGAATATGATGCTACAGGAAATGTTTTGGATTTGTTGGCTGAAAAAGCTGGCAATGCAATTTTCCCTTCCAAAGGTGAAGGTAGAAAAATGATCCAAGGTGGAGGTGTAAGCATCAATAAGGAGAAAATCATGGATCCAAACGCTGCTGTGGAAGCTTCGCTTTTACAGAATAAATACCTACTGATCCAAAAAGGAAAGAAAAACTACTACATCATCGAAGTAAATTAATAAATAGAATTCAATGATTTCTTTCATGGATTAAAAAAACAAAACAGGCAATTAGGATCTTTCCTTTTTGCCTGTTTTATTTTTATTCCAAGTTCTGATTTTTGCATTAAAAATCTTTCAAATTTTTTACTCCTCATTTCCATCGGTTTAGGATCCAAGGTCAGTTTTTTGATCAAATCATTGAATTTTGTTTAATATATTTGAATATAATTCAAAAATGAGTAAATCATGGGTGCACAAGAGAGAACACAGAGAGAAAAAGCGATTTTAGAGTCTGCAATCAAACTTTTTAATGAAAAAGGTTATCATGCTACCAAAATGGATGAAGTCGCTAAGGGCGCTAAAATTTCAAAGGGACTGACCTATTTTTACTTCAAAAATAAAGAAGATCTCTACATGGCTGTTACCCGAAAAGCTTTTGAAGGATTGAAGGATGTATTTCGGGATGTGTTTAGAACAAAGAATAAAAATGGACTTCAAATGCTTGTTGATTTGGTCCAGAAGTACTTGGACTACAGTCAGGAAAACAGAATGTATTATCAAGCCATCTTGAATTTTATGGGTATGTTAAATTTGTACAACAATCATGAATTAAGAAAATCTATTGATCCATTAATATTAGAAAGCGAACATTTTCAAAAACTACTTGACATTCATCATGATTGTGGGAAATTTGGAATTCAGATGGTTTCCTTGGGTATCAAAGATGGCAGTATCAGACCTGAATTACAGCCAGAAATTACTTTTTATACCATTTGGAGTATGCTTATCGGCTATGAAAGACTGAGTGGACCTGTGAATTATGAAAACAAAGAAATCAAGATCCACATTGACAATTGGAAGCCAGGATTTATTCGTTTGATGCAAGATATGCTAAAAGGTAGCATCCAAGCCTCACGACCAAATGTGGTTCAAGGAAGTCTCTTCTAAATCATTCAGTTTTACATCAGCGGTGTGAACGTAGTTCAAGGATTTGATATTTTTACAAATCAATAAATCAAGATTTATGAAGAAAATATACGCAATCCTTGTCTTGTTCATTTCTATCGGATTTGTACAAGCACAGGACACTCCAACTAAGGGGAATTATGAATTAGCTTCTCGCTTTTCACCCGAAAAAGTCAGAAAAATGATTTTTTCCACCAGTGTTGATCCGCATTGGTTAAAGAGATCAGATCGATTTTGGTACACTTACGAAACTACAAATGGTAAGGAATGGTACATTGTCGATCCTGCTGCAAGAACAAAAAAATCATTCTTTGATAAGGACAAGTTAGCAGCTGAAATCACCAAAATCGTAAAAGATCCATTCGATGGACAAAATTTACCTATCACTAGCTTGAAGTTTCTTGAAGATGAGAACACCATCCAGTTCAAAATCAGAAGTACACAGGACGTAGTCAAAAAAGACTGGGCAGAGATCAAAGAAAAAAACAAGAGCTCGAAAGACTCTTTGGAAAAAAAGACGTTTGTTTTTCGCTACAATTTACAAAACAATCAATTGATCGAAGTGGAAGATCCTGAGGAAGATGCAAAACGTCTATCTTGGGCCAATATCGCACCAGATTCTTCTAAAATTGTCTTTGCTAAGCATGACAATCTATTTTGGATGGATAAGGAAAATTTCCTGAAAGCTGTAAAAGACGACAAAGACAGCACTATTGTAGAAAATCGAATCACTGAAGATGGTGAGAAAGACTACAGCTATGGCGGTGGTCGTGGTGGTGACAATGTGGAAGAGGAGAAAAATAAAGACAATAGAAAAAGAGCTGGCGTGATTTGGTCAGAGGATTCTAAGCAGTTTATATTAACTCGTTCGGATGTTCGTGAAGTAAAAGATCTTTGGGTAATCCAAAATGTAAAGGACCCAAGACCAACTCTTGAGACTTATAAATATGCCATGCCAGGGGAAAAGGAACAACCGATCACTGACTTATTGCATTATTCATTTGATTCTAAAGAGATGTCCAAACTGGATGTTGCAACTTTCAAAGATCAATCAATAGGACTTTGGACGGCCACAAGACCTGTTGTAACTAGAGATGATGACTTTACTCCTGTTGTTTGGTTGGGGGATAATAGCAGTTTTTATTTCTCAATCACTTCTAGAGATTTGAAGAAAATAGATATTGTAAGATGGAATATTGCAGAAGGTAAAAAGGAAGTTGTTATTGAAGAAAGAAGCAATACTTACATAGACATCATCAAGCCTGAGCTCATCAACAATGGCTCTGAGATTGTACATTGGTCAGAGAGAGATGGTTGGGGACATTTTTACCTTTATGGAAAAGATGGTAGCCTTAAACGTCAATTAACATCTGGACCATTCCACACAGACAGAATTGGTACGATTGATGAAAAAGGAAGATTCCTTTATTTTATTGCCAATGGAAGAGAAAAAGGCGAAGATCCATATTACGAGCACATGTATAAAGTGAGCTTAAATGGTGGAGCTATCACACTTCTTAACCCAGGTGATTATAATCACAGCCCATCTCCAAATGACAGAGGAACTTACTTTGTGAATAATTACAGCAGAGTCAACACCGTTCCTGCGTCAACACTACATGACAACACAGGAAGAAAAATCATGGATTTGGAAGAAGCTGACTTGTCAAATTTATTTGCAGCTGGATACCAGTTCCCAGAGACATTCAAATTTAAAGCTGACGATGGAATCACAGATCTTTATGGTGTAATGTACAAGCCATTTGATTTTGATTCTACTAAAGTCTATCCAATTATCGAGTATGTTTATCCAGGACCACAAACAGAGGCGGTAAATAAGTCTTTTGGAAGAGGTTTTGACAGAACAGATCGATTGGCACAATTTGGCTTCGTCGTAGTCACAATAGGAAACAGAGGTGGCCATCCAGGCAGATCAAAATGGTATCATAATTATGGTTATGGTAACCTGAGAGATTATGGTTTGGCTGATAAAAAAGCTGCTGTTGAGCAATTAGCTGACCGTCATCCTTTCATTGATAGAAATAGAGTTGGTATTCATGGACATTCAGGAGGTGGATTTATGTCTACAGCTGCGATGCTCGTTTATCCAGATTTCTTCAAAGTGGCAGTTTCTTCAGCAGGAAATCATGAAAACAACATCTACAACAGATGGTGGTCAGAAAAGCACCATGGTGTGAAAGAATTAATTTCTCCTAAAGGTGATACCTCTTTTGTATACAAAATCGAGAGGAATCCAGATTTAGCGAAGAATCTTAAAGGTAAGTTGCTTTTGGTAACAGGTGATGTGGATAATAATGTCCATCCAGCCAACACCATTAGAATGGCAAATGCCTTGATCAAAGCAAACAAGAGATTTGATTTTATTATCCTTCCAGGCCAGAGACATGGTTTTGGAGATATGACAGAGTATTTCTTCTGGAGAATGGGTGATTATTTTGTTCAGCACCTATTGGGTGACAATACTCCCCCACCAACAGATATGATAGAAGTTCAGCGAGAAAAAGCCATGACTAAGTAATTAAAATACAACCACTAATAAATGAACTCTTAACAAAAAAAACCGACCAATTAGGTCGGTTTTTTTTGTTATACAATTAGCAAATCGATCATATGAAAAGGATCTTTTTTACCCTGAGATTATGGTAGAATGATATCCTTGATATATTTTTCTAAGGGACCTTTAGCCCTGACATCTCAAGAATCCATCTAATTCCAAACAAGCTTGATTTGATCAAACGCATTTTATATTACAGGGCTACGCCACTGAAACACTACTATTGCCACATTTTTCTAAGAAGATTTGAGAGCTCCGCTCCCGAGAAAAATAATCAAATCAAAATTTAGAAGAATAAGGTTTTAACACTGGCAACTTCGTAATATGAGGTCAAAGGTATTTTTTTTCCACAGGGGCTTTAGCCCTGATATCTTCATAAAAAAATCAAGACAATGTCTCTAGAGGGGCGTAGCCCTGACATCTCAAGAATCCATCTAATTCCAAACAAGTTTGATTTGATCAAACACCTTCTAGATTACAGGGCTACGCCCCTGAAAACCTTTCAATATCCACATTTTTCTACGAAGATTTGAGAGCTCCGCTCCCTTGCAACTTTAATAAATATATCAATTCTCAATTTACTAATAACTAATCCCCCAATCACTACTCTCCTAATCACAATTCCCCCAATCAACTCCTAACTAACCAAAATGATCTTCCCGTTCCTCCCCGCTTTTTCATAGGCCTTTAGTGCTTCCTGAAATTCCTCCAAAGGATAGGTCGCTTCAATATCTACTTTTACCTTTTCTGAAAGTAAATGTGTAAAAATCGTTTTGAAGGCCATCTGTCTGGATTCAGCAGTCAAACTTTCCATCCATGTTGACAACCAAAATCCTTCAACTTTCAAATTCTTAAAAATTAACAACCCAGAATTCAATGGGATATTTTCAAGGCTTAATAAGCCGAAAACAAACATTTTTCCATTTGTTCTCAGGCAAGACAATGCTCTTGCGCCAAGCACCCCTCCTACTGCATCGAAGACAACATGTGCTCCTTCACCTGTATGTTCGGCGATAACCTTTGGTAATTTTTCATTCTCGGTATTGATCACTACATCAGCACCCAATTCTTGTAACAAGACTTTTTGATCATCTCTGCGAACAGTACATGCTACTTTGATTCCTTTTTGGCTGGCCATTTGAATCGCCAATTTCCCGAAAGCAGAGGCTCCAGCTGTGATAAGTAACCAATCTCCGGATTTCAAACCACTCGCTTCTATCATCCCGTAAGCTGTCAGAGGATTGACGAAAGCTTGACAAGCGACTTCATCAGACATTCCATTTGGAACCGGAATCAATAAATGCGCTGGCACGGTTACGTATTCTTTCCATGTACCAATTGCAGTAAATATTACTTTTGTACCCTTTTTGAAAGTACCAGCTTCGTCTTCCTCCTCTACGATTCCGGCAGCTTCAAAACCAGCTGAACTAGGTAGTTTTGGGGTGATTCCATACATTCCTCTCACAAACATGATGTCTGAAGGATTGATATTTCTTGCGGTAACTTTAATCAAAACTTCCTTAGGACCAGCCTTTGGCATTTCTGCTTCTTCTAATTTTAAAACTTCTTCTGGAAAGCCCGTGGTGTGAAATACTACTTGTTTCATCTATTGTCTTTTTTAATTTTTTTCGAAAATCTTAATTACAATTTACAAAAAATACTCGGTATGCATAACATTTTTTAAAATATGCTTAGATTATAAAATGGATTTAATTAACTTGAAGAGACTTAGTTTTTAGAAATATAAAATCATCAAAACCATAAATCAGCAATTACTATGGATCTCTCAAATGTCTTTTCATTGGAAAATAAAGTTGCTTTAATTACTGGAGCAAGTAAAGGAATTGGATACAGCATTGCGGAAGTTTTTGCCGCTGCTGGCGCAAAAGTCGTAATCTCAAGTAGAAAACAAGATGATTTGGACGAGTTAGCATCAGCTCTCCAGAACAAAGGATACGAAGTGACTGGTGTAGCGTGCAACGTTGGAAAGCTTGAAGAACTCCATAATCTAGTGGAAAAAACAGTAGCTAAATACGGAACTATTGATATTCTCGTCAATAATGCCGCTGCCAATCCTGTTTTTGGACCTGTTCACGAAACAAGTTCTGATGCTTTTGATAAAATCATGAATGTCAACTTGAAAGCACCTTTTGAGTTGATGAAATTATGCCTCCCATATCTAAGAAATTCTTCAAATGCTTCAGTGATTAACATCAGTTCCGTTGGCGGAATATCTCCAGAGGTTGGTTTGGGAATTTATTCTGTAAGCAAAGCGGCTTTAATTTCTATGTCTAAAGTTTTTGCTAAAGAATGGGGTGATTACAAAATCCGAGTCAATGTCATCTGCCCAGGATTGATTAAAACCAAATTCTCTGAAGCACTATGGAGCAATGAAAAAATCATGACGAGCATGATGAAAATGCTTCCAATCAAACGAGTTGGGGAACCAGAGGAAATCGGTATGATGGCTTTATTTTTAGCCAGTAGCAGTGCATCCTACACAACTGGCGCTGTATTGACAGCTGACGGTGGATTTACGATATAATAAAACAACAAACCCAAAATATACACTTATGCAAACTTCAGTTTTTGAAGCTTCACCAAAAGTAGCCGAGCTACTTCAACGATACGAACATTTTTTAAAAGAACATATCTTCCCAATCGAGTTGGAAGTGATCTATGGATCATTCAAAGCCTTTTTGCCCAAGCTGAATGAATTAAGAAACTTGGCAAAAAAAGAAGGCCTATTCGCTCCTCATTTGTCAACTTCTGAAGGTGGATTGGGCTTAGATTTGTTTGAGTTTGCATACATTTCTGAGCTTCTTGGAAGAAGTCCACTAGGACATTACATTTTCAATTGCCAAGCACCTGACATCGGTAATATGGAATTGATGCATCAATTCGCTAGCGAAGAACTCAAAAACAAATATCTCAAACCTTTGCAAGAAGGTAAAATCAGAAGTTGCTTCGCCATGACTGAACCTCAGCATGCAGGCAGTAATCCTGTTCATTTATCTACAAGAGCAGTAAAAGAGGGTGATCACTATATCATCAATGGTCATAAGTGGTTCACTTCCTCAGCAGATGGGGCATCATTCACGATCGTGATGGCTGTCACTGATCCTGAAAATGAAAACCCATATCAAAAAGCCAGTATGATTTTGGTTCCCCTGGATAATCCGGGTTATCAATTGCTGAGAAATATTCCAATCATGGGTGATGCTGGAGAAGATTACATTTCGCATGGCGAAGTGAAGTTTACAGATTGTAAAGTGCCTGTGACCAATTTGATCGGAAGAGAAGGCGCTGGATTCGCTCTGGCACAAGAGAGATTAGGGCCTGGACGGATTCATCATTGTATGCGTTGGATTGGGATTTGTGAAAGAGCCATGGAGATGATGTGCCGAAGAGCGATTGAACGTGAATTAGATCCCGGAAGACCTCTTGCCTCCCAACAGACGATCCAAAATTGGATTGCAGAAAGTTATGCCGAAATCAAAGCCTCAAGATTGATGGTCTTGGACACGGCTTTTAAAATTCAGCATCATGGAGCAAAAGCTGCCAAAGAAGATATTTCCACGATCAAATTTTATGTTTCTAAGGTGTTGATGAACGTGATTGATAGGGCCATTCAAGTTCATGGTGCTTTGGGAATCACAGACGATACAATGTTGTCATTTTGGTATCGACACGAACGTGGAGCGCGGATTTATGATGGTCCTGATGAAGTGCATAAATCTGTGTTGGCAAGAAAAATCATCAAATCTTACCAAGTTTAAGATTTAGAAATTAAAGCCTAATTATCTGGAATCATAGGTTAATTAAGTTAATGGTTGACTGGTTAACTAAAGTTTAGTGAAAGTTCAATATTACCAGAGGAAAAATATGACATTAGAAGACCTAAAAATAAAAATTGCTCCATTTTTAGAGGACAAACTTGCTATCAACACCGAGAATATCAGCATTTCCCAGTTCAAGGGTGGATATTCAAACCTCACCTATCTGATCAAAGCTGAAGATAAAGAGTTTATCCTGAGAAGACCACCGCTAGGAAAAAAAATCAGTAAGGCCCATGATATGATTCGGGAGTTTAAAGTTCTCGAGGCACTCCAGAAAGCTGGATATAAGAAAATCCCAAAGCCAATTTTATCCTGTGAGGATGAAGCTGTTATCGGCTCTCCATTTTTCATCATGGAAAAAGTTGATGGATTGATTTTAAGAAATCAGATTCCCGAAGGAATAAACCTAAGTTCGCGCTTTTTTCAAGATTTATCCAAAAACACCATCGATGCCATGCTTGAATTGCATCAATTGGAATTGAAAGATTCAGGTTTGTTGAATCTTGGCAAACCCGATGGTTATGTAGAAAGACAAGTCAGTGGTTGGTCGGAAAGGTATTTGAAAGCTAAAACAGATGAAATTCCAGCGATGGAATTCGCCATCGAATGGCTCAAAAGTAATTGTCCAACAAGCAAAGCAGTAAGCTTTCTAAACAATGACTTCAAGTATGACAACATTGTCTTAAGAGACGAATCAAACCCAGAGATCAAGGCTATTTTAGATTGGGAAATGGCCACTGTCGGAGATCCTTTGATGGATTTGGGGACTAGTTTGGCTTATTGGGCAGAAAAAGAAGATGCAGAAATCCTCAAAATGTTCAACCTCACCCATCCAGATGGAAATATGACAAGATCAGAAGTCATCAATTATTATGGAAAAAAATCCGGTTTAGATATGTCCAATATGCTTTTCTACTATGTTTTTGGCGTTTTCAAAGTGGGTGTCATCGCTCAGCAAATCTACCAAAGACATATGCAAGGATTTGCACCTGATCCGAGATTTGCAGGATTAATACATGTTGTGAAAGCTTGTGGTAAAACAGCCAAGAATAGTATAGAAACAGGAAAAATATAAGCTATGAAAATTGAAAAAATATGTATTCTCGGAGCAGGAACTTTAGGTAGTAGAGTTGCTTTACAAGCGGCACTTTCAGGTTATCAAGTGACTGTTTATGATATCAAGCAAGAAGCTCTTGACAGTTCTCTAAAAGTGATGAAGAAAATTCTGTACCAGCTAGAAAAAACCTCTGAATTAAAAGCTGATGAAGGTAATCAAGCACTTAACAAAATCCATTTTACACTTGATCCCAAGATTGCCGTAGAAGATGCTGACCTCATCAATGAAAGCGTCATCGAAGAAATTGATGTGAAAGAGAAAGTCTGGAAGCAATTTGGTGAGTTAGCCCCTGAAAAAACGATTTTCACAACCAATACATCATTTCTATTACCTTCGATGTTTGCTGATATTTCGGGCAGGCCTGAAAGATTTTGTGCATTTCATTTTCACGATGTTTTTTACAGCAAAATTGTGGACATCATGCCTCATCCAAATACCGATGCTGAAATTATTTCAATTTTGGAAACTTTAGGAAAATCTTTGAAGCAAGTTCCTGTCATCGTCAGAAAAGAAAATCATGGTTATATTTTCAATTCCATGTTGATGGCGTTTATTGGTGCTGCGGGTAAATTGCTTACTGGCGAAGTAGCAAGCATAGAAGATATTGACAAATCTTGGATGGTGAATTTCCACATGCCCATGGGTCCTTTTGGAATCTTAGACAGCATTGGGTTAGACACGGCTTGGCATGTCACGCACAAGATGCCAGATAGAGCTTCTCAAGCTTTTGCACAACTTTTAGAAAAATATATAGCAGCAGGAAAATTGGGTGAGAAGGCTGGAGAGGGCTTTTATAAATATCCTAACCCCCGATATAGAGAAATTACTTTTCTAAAGTAAATCTAAAGTGCGTTTTATTTACGTATTTAGCCAAGTTATTAATTTGATTTACGGTTATGGGAAATAAAGTACGTAATTTCATATTCATCGTGATTATTATCATGATTGGAGATGTATTTCAATCTCAAGCACAAAAGCTACTTTCAGGAGAAAATTTCATTCAGCCAATTTCAGTATTTGAGCATGCAAAAATCACAAATGTTGGTTCTACATTTTACAGTATAGAAGAATTTGTAAAGGTAGAAGAAGAGCTAGCTTTTAACTCAATTGAAGGTGCAAATACTAATTTAGGATTCACTAAAGATAATTATTGGCTAAAGTTTTCTCTGACTAATACATCTGAAAGACCGATTAGTCTGTATTTTGAGACTGGAAGACCGATTACTGATATTGTAGAATTGCATCAAGTCATTGCAAATGGTAATATTCTTTCTCAAGTCAGTGGTGATTTGATTCCTTTTGATGAAAGACCAACAAGCCATAGAAAGATTATTTTCCCTATTGAACTGGAAGCAAATACTACTCAGGATTTTTATGTTCAATATCAAAGTGACGGTGAAGTCATCAATCTTCCTCTAGACATTCACAGTGCATCATCTTTAATACTAAGCTCCTACCGAGATCAACTGATTTACGGTGTTTTTTATGGAATATTATTGCTCGCAGGAGCTATTTATTTGTTCTTCTATTTTGGAATAAGAGAAAGAAGTTTTATCCTTTATTTCGCCTATGTATTCTCCATAGCTTTCTTGCATTTATCACTAGATGGATATTTCTTCCAATACATTACTCCAAATGGAGGTTGGTTTTCAAATAATGCAGTACTTATTGCAGCCGCATTCTCAACCCTAGCTTTTGGTAGATATACACAGATTTATATGAAAGTTAAGACTTTCAGTCCTATACTTCATAAAATATATAATGGACTTCATCTTGCTGTTTTGACTTTAATTGCTGCAATTTGCTTTATCCATGCTGGACAGCATTTATATTACCCACTGGTAAATGTATTGGGTATATTTTTACTTTTCCTCATTGTAATCACTGCTACCACTTCACATTTTAAAAATGCTGCGCAGGATATCTTCTTCACACTCGGTATTCTTTCATTCTTTGGAGGATTTATTTTCTTTTTGTTGAATAATTTTGGTGTGATACCAAATTCATTTCTCACAGAAAACTCTTCCAAATTGGGAACAGGTTTAGAAATCATTTTCCTATCCCTCTCTATGGCAAACAGAATTAGGATTCTGAAGTCTGAAAAAGAAAAAATGCAAGGTATTGCTTTGGCGCAATCACAAGAATCCAACGAGATAAAATCATTCTTCTTATCTAACATCAGTCACGAACTTAGAACGCCATTGAATGCTGTAATTGGTCTATCAAAATCCATTCAGGAATCAACAACAGACGAAAAAACCAAAAGTGATTTGGAGGTAATTCAGTATTCTTCTTTAGGCCTTTTGTCTGCCATCGATGATATTTTAGATTATTCTAAAATTGAGAAAAAAGAGCTTAAGCTGGAAGAAAGGCAGTTTGACTTAATTAAAATGATCAAAGAACTGAGGTCATTAACAGAAAATCAAGCTAAAGATAAAAACCTGAATTTTGTCTATGAAGAGATCAATCAACTTCCAAAATTCGCTTTAGGAGATCGGTCAAGGTTGAGACAAATAATCCTAAACCTGTTGAATAATGCCATCAAATTCACGAATTCGGGTGATGTAAAGCTAAGTATCAAAACAGAAATGTTGCCTAACAATGTACTCGATCTTAAGATCAAAATTTCAGATACTGGTCTGGGAATAAGGAAAGAAAAATTAGATCGAATTTTTGAATCTTTCATCCAAGAACAAATTGATGATAAAAGAAAATTTGGTGGTTTTGGATTGGGATTGTGTATAGTAAAAGCTTTAGTGGAATTGCATAACGGAAAAGTTACTATTCAAAGTGAGCATGGTGAGGGAACTACTGTTGATGTTAGTTTGACCTTGAACCTTCCAGAAAAAAACACAAAAGAAATACAATCACCAACACATGAAAAGGGCGTTTATGACCTTAATGGAAAAAACATCTTGATCGTAGAAGACAATCCTGTAAATCAAATGGTGATGAAATCCATCCTTAGAAAATGGAAAAATACCACATTTGACATTGCTAACCATGGTTTGGAAGCTTTGGATAAATTGAATGTAAAACAATTTGATTTGATCTTAATGGATCTGCAAATGCCTGAAATGGATGGTTATGAAGCAACTGAAGCAATCAGAAACGGCGTTTGCGGAAAGCAATATGAAAATATTCCAATCATAGCAGTAACCGCAGATGCGACAGACAAGGCAAAGAATAAAGTGAAAAGTATTGGTATGGATGATTACATGACCAAACCCGTTGATTCAGATGAATTATATGGAAAAGTGATGAAGTGCTTCTATCTGCAAACAGTTGATTTATCAGAAGTCTTGTAGGGAAAGTTTCAGATTCATATAAAAGAACAAAAGGCATTGGAGTTTTTCCAATGCCTTTTGTTCTTTTATTCTAGATATATTTTTGATCAATCATTAAACTTAAATTTTAAATATTTAATTTTTTCTCCCTTTTCGCTGAAAATTCCCTCGTACCTAGTTTTTATACCATGATGGTCATCTTTGAATTCAGATTGATAAAAATCATGCGTAAAGGCCAAAATCTCACAATCTTCTCGCTCAGAAATAACTTCCAAAGTATACTCAAATAGTCCAGTATTATCCGTCTTGAAATTGACAATACCTCCCGATTTGATCATTGGCTTGTACATATCCAAATATCTCGGACTGGTGAGTCTTCTTTTTTCATCCCCATCTCTCGGAAACGGATCAGGGAAGGTAATCCACAATTCAGAAATCTCTCCATGCGAGAAGAAATCTTCTAATAACTGAATTTGAGTTCTCAAAAAAGCCACATTTTCCAAACCTTCAGCAAGAGCGATTTTACTCCCTTTCCAAATTCTTGAGCCTTTGATGTCTACACCAATGAAATTTTGCTCAGGATATTCTCTTGCCAATCCAACAGTAAACTCGCCTCTTCCACAAGCCAACTCTACTACCAAAGGCTTTTCATTTTCAAACTGAAGTTGATTCCAGTTACCCTTTATATTCTTAAAAATGTCTTTACCATCCTGAACGACATTTCTATTTTCTTCATTTTCTTTAAATCTCTGTAGCTTATTCCTACCCATTTTTACAATTCATTAATTTCGGCGACTACAAAGGTACTCCCTCCGATAAATATTAAATCATCTTTTGTTGCCTTTTTCTTAGCTTCGGTTATTGCTAGATTCACATCTTCAACCACTTCTCCTTTTAATCCTGCTTCATTCCCTTTGGAATACAGGTCATTAGCTGTCATCGCTCTTGGGATATTAGCTTGTACAAAAAAGTAATAGGCATCTTTTGGAAGCATAGACAAAACTTTGGATACATCCTTGTCATTGACCATTCCAATAACGATAAAAAGCTGATTGTAAACATATTCATGGATCTGATCAAGGATATACTTTATTCCGTCTTCATTGTGTCCAGTATCACAAATCATCATCGGATTACTTCCCAATTGTTGCCATCTGCCCTTTAAGCCCGTATTTTTTATAACTTGAAATAGACCTTTCTCGATATGATTTTGAGTAATTTGGTATCCTAAGCTTTGAAGAACCTTAAGAGCTTGTAATATTCCAGCTAAATTCTTCTGCTGATAATTCCCTTTCAAATCGAGTTCGATAGAAAACTGCTCTGAATTGGTATTAATTTGAAAAACTCCAGCAAGTGAATTTTCAATTTTTAGAACTGCGAAAAGTTCCTCAGCATAATAAATAGGAGCATTCTTTTCCTTTGCTATTTCTTCGAAAATAGACGAGGTTTCCTCTTGCCTTTGACTGATCACTACAGGAATATTCTCCTTGATGATTCCGGCCTTTTCTCCTGCGATTTTTGGGAGTGTGTCACCTAGAAATTGCATGTGGTCGTAACCAATATTGGTAATGACCGAAAGCTCAGGTATAATCACATTTGTACTATCAAATCTCCCTCCCATTCCTACTTCAATCACTGCGATATCGACTTTTTCTTTGGCAAAATACCAGAAAGCAAGACCAACAGTCATTTCAAAAAAACTGGGCTTGAGTTCATCTAGAAAGTCCTTCTGATTCACCACAAAATCAACCACTTCGTTCTGAGGGATTTCTTCCCCATTGATTTTGATTCTTTCTGTAAATGATTTGAGGTGTGGAGAAGTGTAAAGCCCAACCTTATAACCAGCTTCCATCAAAACAGAACAAATTGCATGGGAAGTACTTCCTTTCCCATTTGTTCCTGCTACATGAATACTTTTAAATTGGTTTTCAGGATTCCCAAGTTGTTTACAAAGTGCAATTGTATTACTCAGATCCTTTTTGAAGGCAGATGCACCAACTCTCTGAAACATGGGGAGTGCATTGAACATGTAGTCCAATGTTTGTTCATAATTCATCGTGTAAATTAATCTACTTTGATGATAAAAGTTATTTTTCCAGAAGAATAATCTGCAGTAGGGTTTCCACTTTGGCGTTTGAAGGAAACTTGATTGACTACAGTTCTGTAGTAAGCCAGCACTTCATTGGATACATTATATTCCAACGGAATCGCTTGGACAATCTTACCAGAATCATTTACTGTGATTTTAAAAACTATTCTCCCATTTCGGGTAGAAACATTATCTCGAATATTAGGCTTGGAAGCAAAATCCCATCCAGCCAAATCCAAATTATATCCTGCACCAGGACCGGCCACTCCGGCGCCTGTTCCTGAACCCATCAAAGATCTTCCATCGACAGTCCCAGTGGGTTTGCCTTCGTCTCCTTTTTGTGTTGATGACCCTTGAGCACTTCCTTTAGCAGCTTGAGTTCCTGTTCCTGTAGTTCCTCCTGCACCCATTAAGGCACGTTGATCTACTTTGGGTTGCTCTGCTGCTTTCGGTGTGGTTTTCTCTGCCTCAGCTTTCGCAGGTTGTGTAACCGGTGTAGTTGCCCTTTTCTCTGGGACTACTTCTTTAACGACAGGCGTAGTCTTTTCAGCACCTTTTATGATACTTGGGGTTTTGGATACTGCCTCCAAACTAGATTTTGTTGGTGTAGAAGTTGGTCTTGCTTGTGCTGCTGGTGTTGAAGCAGGAGTAGCAGCCTCAGTTGGTTTTGATGAAACCTCTCCAGGAGCTGCGGGAGTTGTTACTTCTGATTGGATGTCATTTGGTGCAGAAAGAGTTTGTGTATTTCCACTTCCAAAGTCAGAAAAACCCAAATTCAATTCCAGACCATATTGTGGCAAAGGAGGAATAGGTTGTTTCCAAACAACCATAAAATAAATGAAAAGCAATACCAGAACGTTTACAACGATGGTAATGATCCAAGCTTTGCGCTTATTCTCTGCTTCTTCATTATTTGATTGCCAAATTTCCATTTCTATTTATAGGGTTTAGTTGCTATGGAAACATTTGCCTCCAAGCCTGCTGCAATACCTCCGATTTCTACTAAGTATTCTACGGGAACTTCTTTATCTATGTGGAGAACGACTTGACCTTTCTTTTCTTTCAATAATGTCGTCAGTTCTCCTTTTACAGCTTCTCTGTCAACAATTCTATCGTTTACAGAAAATCTAAGATCTTTTGTAATAGTAACAGTTACTTCCTGCATCACAATGTCAGATGCCTCACTAGAAGGTAAGTTAACTGGTAATCCTGAAGGGGTGATAAAAGAAGAAGTCAACATGAAAAAGATCAATAAAAGAAATATAATATCTGTCATTGATGACATACTAAATGAGGACTCGACTTTATGTTTGGATTGTAATGCCATCTTTATTTCTCTTGTAAAATATCCATAAACTCAATCGAAGTATATTCCATATTGTGAACCAATTTCGATACTTGTGACACGAGGTAATTGTATCCCAAATAAGCGATAATCCCAACTACTAAGCCAGCGGCAGTAGTAATCATGGCTTCATAGATTCCTGTTGAAAGGAGTTTTGGAGAAACCATTCCCTCTTCTTGGGCTACGCCAATAAATGCACGAATCATGCCAGCAACAGTTCCTAAGAATCCAATCATTGGCGCTGCACCTGATACGGTAGCAAGCAGGTTGAGGTTTTTCTCAAGCTTGTAAATCTCGATTTTACCTACGTTCTCTATGGCAACTTCTATATTTTTCAAAGGACTCCCTATTCTCTCCAATCCTTTCGCAATCATATTGGCAACAGGAGTAGTTTCTCCCTGACATAAGATCCTTGCTTTATCTACCTGACCACCTTGTACCAATATTTTGATTTGATCCATCAAATGCTTGGGTGATTTTTCTGCTTTGCGAAGCGTAATAATTCGCTCTACAAAAATGAATATTGCCAATACGAACAAGGCATACAGAGGAATCATCATATATCCGCCTTTGATCAATAAATCGAGAAGACCAATGTCTCCATTTCCAGCATCCATAATTGCTAGGCTGTCGACCGCCATTGTATTGTCGGTAGAAAGGGTTTGTAGTAGAATCATATTAATATTTCAAAATCCAAATAGCGTCTCCAAATTCACCTTTTGCAGTTTCCCATGCTTCGGTGGCCGTCTCTATATTGTCAAACTTACCAACGGCAATTCGGTAGTTTCTGATATCCCCATAAGGGAAAATGATCCAAGTATTTTTATCCATTCCCATAAATTTCTCTGCCTCACTCCTTGCCAACCTCTCAGAAGTCACACTTGCAACGACAACAAAATAGCGAGGATTTGATTCTCTGCTTTGTATCAAAGTCAATTCTGGGGTAGACTGAGCAACAATGGGTTGTTGAACTTCTGGAATCACTTCTACATCAATTTCCTCTCCCATTTCTTCCGCATCAGCTAAAGGTTCTTCATTGGTTGAAATTGCTGATTCATTCTGAGAATCCGAATCATCTTCTTTGATTTCAACATTTGCTGTTTGTGGACCATTTTCAACTTCTGGCAAATAGTATAAAAAGTAAGCCATAGCTCCCAACACGACAAGTATTAACAAAGTAAGTATCATGATCAGCGGACCATTTGACTTTTTCTTTGCTGTAGTGCTTTGAAAAGTTCTCTCAGTTTTTTTGATTTCAATAGGCTTAATTTCAACACTTTCTGGTTTAGGAATTTCAACGACAGCAGGTTCAATTTCAACTACAACTTCTGGCTTGACATCATCAGTAGGATTTATAATTTCATCCTCAGCTATTTTAGCTGACGACTCCAATTCTTCTAATTCTTCTTTTGGAAATTCTTCTGTCAATGACTCCGAATTGAGTGCCAAAGGAACTACCTCTACAAAAGGAAAACCATACTCTTGGTCTTCTTGAAAGTCGTTGTTATTACTGTTTTTCCTATCTGCCATATTTTTATTCTGAATCAGCCTACGAAACTAAGACAATTGCAGCAATTCGCAAATTGTACGTGGGTTAGACGGTTGATTTTCATTAAAATTTGAAAGTTAATCCACCAATCCCCTGAATTCCTCTTACCGGGTAGTTTAGAAACCTTTGATTAGATTGATTCAAAAGGTTATTTCCTACTGCAAAAACAGAAAATTGATCGGTTATTTTATAATCTATTTTCAAATGTAAATCCAAGATCGTGGGCAAAACCTCAGTTGTATCAAGGCCACGATTGAATGATACAATTCCTCCCATCGCATTCAAATTTGCATGAATCAACAACTTTTCCATAGGCTTAAAAGTGTTCCCTAAATTCAACTCCCATTCAGGTCTGTGAAATGCAGCTGCAAGCTCATTTAAAGTATATTGATAATAATTTATTGAAGCGTTTAACTTGTACCAATCCTGATACTCCCATCCAACTTTTGCAACATAGTTTATCAACCTAGTATCCGAATCATAAGCAAGATTGAATTTCAAGCTGTCTGTTGGTGATGTATTGAAGAAATGCATATTCGCAAATTTGCCAACATTCACTCCAGCTTCATAGGTCAACTCTCCATTAACCGTTCCTTTCAACCCAACTTTAGCCACAAAATTTTGAATAGTATTCAATAATTGGTCACTCGGACCTAAAAACTGATTTTCCATCACAAAATCATAATAGGTTTTTCTCAATACATCTCCTTCGAAACCTGCATAAATCCCAAATGCATCATCCAACATATAGCTCGCTTGAATATCAGGATAAACATGAAAATCAGACTTTTTATTGGTGGTAATATCATTTTCAAAGATGATGTTTGCACCCGCTTTGACTCCTAGTCCTTCCTTTCTGTATTCTACAAATGGGTTCAATCTAAAATAATTCCGATTTATATCTCGATAAAACTCGTCAGACGGGGTAGTTAAAGATAGTTTTGCGTCGACTGCTGCTCTGAGCTTTTCATTAAACCAAAAATCAACTTCCCCATTGATTCCTAGTTCGTTTTCCACTGCCATAAAGCTATCCCCAAACAATCTCACATTCAGGTTTGCATCATAATTGAGGTCAGACATCTTTTCTAGATTGGAGATTCCTCCTCTAAGTTTGAAGGTGTTGAAAATATTCTGAGAGGTGACATAATCTTCTAAGAGGATGTTTTCAGGATCATAGCCATAGAAATTGTACATGTCTCTGCTGTAATCCACATGACCATAAAGCTGAAAATAATCCTTAAAAAGTGTTCCATCAAGTCCTACAAGTGTATGTGTTTCGGCTGAGTTTTCAGCTCCAACCGGTCCAGTATAAAAACCCTCGTGCTTTACTTTTGCACCAATATTATAATCTCCTTCTTCCCACAAATTATATCTCGCCTCAACTATAGGTGATGTGTAATTTCCAAAACCCAATCTTACAAATCCAGGAAACAACTCCTCTCTATTTCTAGGAAACTGTTTTTGTGAAGCTTCTGGCGCAATCTCTAAAGGTGGCAGTGCGAAGAAAAATGGCTTTACCAAATAGTTGAAATTTGCTGTGCTTTTTGGTGTTGGAAGAACTGGAATTCTTTCGAAATTTCTAGGCTGTATCGGTAATGTGAGTACCCTATCTTTCCTAATTACGAACTCTTGGTCTTGTACCTCTCCCCTTTGCTGAGCAAAGGAATCAAAAGTTAGCCCAGTGCAAATTAGAATAAATATATATCTGAAAATCAATTGTTTATTTATCATTGTCTAAATATAAATCAGGGATTGATTATTTAATTTGAGCTAATTTAGCTTGTGCCATTTTTTTGATTTCTGCATCCTGTGCTTGTTCTACCACTGACTCTAGTGTAGCCTTTGCTTGGAAGGTTTCACCAAGAGCAAGATAATTATCAGATAGCAAAATGAAACATCTTCCATACCAATAGGCATGTGCTGAGAATGGTCCTGAGAAATCAAAAATGGCATCATTCGATTGTGCGTAATTTCCCTTTTTATTATAACTCTCTGCCAATAAATATAAGCCCTCGGCCCCATGCACAGTTTTATATTCATTAATTAGTGTAATCAGAGCATCTTCTGCTTCATTCACCTTTCCGATTTGGAAATTGGCTTTCGCCTTTAGCAACATAGATGAAGGAATAGCATCTGCCATCACATTGCCCAAGTTAATCACCTTGTCTGCATAAAAGATCGCAGAATCAAATTTATTAGTGTAGTAATGGGAATCCATCAAGCCTTTGAAAGCTTCGTACTCTTCTAATTTGTTTCTCGCCCCTTTCACAGATTCTCTTAAATAGAGCATGGCCTTCGCATAATTCTTATTTTCTACTTCTATGGCAGCAATTCTCTGAACAGCCCTCAATCTCTGCGGAGAGTCCCTCAAGGCATCTATCTGGTAGAAATAATTAAGCGCTTCTGCTTGATTTCCAAGCTTAGAATAAGAATCTCCAATAAAATAAGTTACCTCAGCTTTATTGGCAGATTGAGGATAGTTTTTCAAATAATCCTGAAAAGCTTTGATGGCCTGCTGATGCGAATTTGAAAAGAAAAGATTTTTTGCTGCTTCAAACTCTACATTTTGTAAACTTTGATTGTCAGGATTAGCATTTCTGTACCGTGATAAGTAAGTCGAAAATTCCCCGGTCCTATTCTCCAAAGCCAATGCCTCCTGAAGACCAATCAGAGCAGATTCAGCATTGGAAGAGTTTGGGTGACTTTCTAAAATCTTTTTATAGTCATTGATAGTTTCGTCATATTGCTGAAGTGAATAACTTGCAATAGCTCTTCCTTCCAAGGCAAATGGAATAAATTGACTATTCGGTCTGCTCGAAATCAATCTAGTAAATCCATTTTTAGCATCACTGTATTGGGTCATTTCCATATTGATTTGCGCTTTTTGAAAAATCGCATCTTCTAAATATAGACTAGACGGAAAATTATCAATCACTCGATTCAATTGATCAATTGCTTGTGAGTTATTACTTTGGAAATTATGAATTACCCCTGATCTAAAGTGAGCGTAGTCTGTATAAGCGCTTCCTTCTCTAACCGCTCGCTGGAAAACACTAAGAGCATCTGAAAATTTCTTTTGAACATAATATGTATCCCCCAAACGGATAACTGCATCATCATAATTTTCCTTATCCTCCGCTCTTTGCATCTTGTCAACGTAGGATTTAAATTGTCCTTCTGCTTTGACATACTGTTGGGAATTGAAATAAGCGTATCCTAAGCCATAGTGTGATTTGATTAGGAAGGGATCATTTGCACGTGGCCTAAGAGCTTGTAATCTTTCGTAAGATTTGATGGCATCAGGTAAATTCTCTCTTGCGGCATAATTTTCACCTTTCCAAAAATGTGCCTGATTGACCAAGTCTTTATCAATCGGTGTACTGATTGCTTTATCGAAATATTGAGTTGCCAAATCATTTTTCTTGTCTCTGTAATATACAATTCCTTGATAGAAAGAAACCTTTTGATAGGCAGCATTGATCCGATCAGACTTTTTCGGCATTTTCTCAATTTGCTCGATTGCTCTCAGATAATTGCTTGTATTAATCAAAGCATCAGCCAATAAGTCTTCTGCTTCTCGCGCATATTGACCTCTTGGATAATTTTCCAAATAGGTGTCTAACCCAGTCACTGCATCTTGGAAGCTACCCCTTTCCAAATTGACTTTGGCATAATTGAATAGGGCTTCTTCTTTGATTTCAGGATCTGCATCACTTTTGTAAGCTGCATTGAAGCTTGTGGAAGCGAATTGCGGATTGTTTAATTTCAAATATGAATGACCAAGATAATAGCTTGATACTTGACCTATTTTATCATTTTCGCCGGCGGAAACTTTAAAATAATCAGTTGCTCTTTGGTAGTTTTGAATTTCGTACTGAGCAATACCTGCTTTATAAATTTGAGGCCTTTCTAAAGTCCCTTTTCTTGTATTGACAAATTCATCATACTGATTAGCAGCTTTTTGAAAATCTCTCTTGTCAAAATAAGCCTCTGCCAAATACAAATGGATTTCTTCTTTTCTATCTAAATTTCTTCTATTTGCCAAAACTGGTTCTGCATAGGCGATCAGTTCATCATAAAGTCCTTGTCTGTAATAAACCCCTGAAAGCATATACGGAACTTTATTGGCATAAAAATTTGACTTATCTGCTTCTTTGAAATCTGCAATAGCTTGATCATAACGTCTGTTTTCCATATGGATAAAACCCGCATAATAATTCGCATCAGGTGTATAAGCAGATCGCTCTCTTTTGACCAAATTGAAATTGATCAAGGCATTTGCATAATCTTCTAATTGAAATTGAGCGTAGCCCATTTTAAAAAGTACTTCAGCGCGTTGCTCTGGCCAAATCTTATTGGTATCTACTCTTTGAAAAGCAGGTATCGCTTCTCTATAATTTCTTCTATCAAAAAAAAAGTTACCCAAAATGTGAGCAGCTTCATTAACTTTTGGGTGATTGGGGTGGTTTCTAATAAAATCATAAACCAAGTCAGAGGCAGCGGGATTATCTATTTTCAATGCTGATATCGCATGATGAAAATCAACAAAGACTTCATCATTTTTAGAAAGATCAGCGGTTTTAAGATCTTCAAACTCGTACTTGGAAGCACTAAAAAGTTGCTTGTCGAAAAGTTCGAAATTATCATTTAAAATTTTTTGTGAACTTCTTTGGTATAAGCTCGATTGAGCAAAAGACAGCTGAATGGATAGAACCATCCAAAATAACACGAGAATTTTCTTCATATAAGTCAAAACGCTAATTAATGCATGATTTTGAAAATCAATTCTTTAAGGATCAAGGATTCATCCATTTTACTGATATTTACGCCTTTTGAACGTAAATCAGCCTCTTTTATGAAAGCAAAAGCTTCAATAACCTTGCCCAAATTGTAATTTTTAGCTGCTATGTGATATTCTTTGATAAAGAAGGGATTAACCGCTAATTTTCTCGCCAAATCTGCATCGGTAGCACCTTTAAGGTCATGATACAACGCCAATTTGCTGAAATAATTATATATCACTATGATCGTTGGGATCAATGGGTTTGCTTTCGGATTTTGCAAAAAGTAATGGATGATTTTATTGGCTTTCAATACATCCTTGACTCCGATTGCTTTGGTCAATTCAAAATTATTGTAATCCTTGTTGATTCCAATATACTTATGAATATGATCTGCTGTGATTTGGGTAGATTCTGTAAAATTGATCAACATTTTGCCAATTTCATTGGTCATCACTTCAAGATTATTTCCAATACTCTCGGCAAGCAAAACAGCTGTTCGGTTATCTATTTTATGCCCTTGTGACTGAATATATCCTTCAATCCATGGAGCAAGTTTATATTCAGGGATTTTGTCTGATTTTACGAGAATGGCTTTTTTATCAAGTTCTTTGGCAAGTGCTTTTCTACCATCTAGGTTTTTGTACTTAAAAGCAAAAACCAAAATCGTACTTGGAAGTGGATTTTGAATATAATTGATCAGTAAAGTATCTATCTCTTCACGACCGATACCCCATATATTTTGAGCTTCTTTGACAATCACCACTTGTCGATCTGCCATCATCGGAAATCGTCTCGCATTTCCCAATATGGCAGTCATTGGAGCATCTTTTCCGTACATAATGGTTTGGTTAAAACCTTTTTCATGCTCCGCAATAGCGTTTTTTTCAATAAAATCACTGATGACATCAATAAAATGTGGTTCTTCGCCTTGCAAAAAATAGATGGGTGCATATTTGCCTGCCTTGAGGTCTTTGATTACGTCTTCTGGTTTACTTGGCATAGTTGAAATTTTCAATTCAAAGATAGAAATATTTAACCTTTTAAAAAGTCCAATATTAAGTCAAAACTTAATTTATTCTAAACTTTATAGGCCTTACTTTTGTATATCTATAAGACAAAATAAAATACAAGTGGGAAATTTTGACATTGGTGTAGGGTACTTTAAGGAAGGAAAATTTGATCTTGCGTTAGAAGAAATAAACGCCTGCATTACAAATGACAATAAAAACTCCGAGCTCTATTTTTTCAGAGCTAGAGTGTATTCGAGACTAGGGAAATTTGAATTAGCGCTAGAGGATTTTGATTACTTGACAGCATCGGAGCCATATAATCCAAGCTATATCAGTGATAGGGCTGTTGTCTTACATCTTTTGAAGCGGAATGAAGAAGCAGCAGTTGAGTTTGATCGAGCATTAAATTTAGAACCTTCAAACCCATATCGCTATTCAAGCAGAGCTTATTTCAAGGATAGAATTGGTGATTTTCAAGGTGCCATAGACGATTATACCAAAGCCATTGAAATGGATCCTGAAGATGCTGTGGCTTACAATAACCGAGGAATGGTAGAAGAAAAAATGGGATACTTGTCTCGAGCAAAAAAGAGTTTCGAAATTGCTGACGACTTGGTAGGTTATAAATCAAGTCAGCAGGCAAAACCGGAAAGCATTGATAATTCTGAAAAAAATAAAGCAACATTTTCTATGCCTAAGCAAGAAAATGCTGCTTCTAAGGTGAGTTTTGAAAGCTATTTCAATGTCTTTAAGAAAATCTTTACAGACAAATCTACCTGGAGTGAATTTGTAGATTTTATCGGTTCTGGATTCAAGTCCAAAACTCCTAAAGATTCTTAATTACATAAAGCGGCTTGTTAATGAAATAAGACATCTTTCTTGAAAGGTTTTTAGCAAAGAGTTGGTCAAACCAGCTCTTTTTTTTGCTTAAAGTAACAAGCATATCTCCTTTGGCAGTAATAAGATAATTCTCCAATCCTAGCCCCGGTTCATCGCGGTATGATTTTAAAACAAAAGTCTTTTTTTCATACTTGATAAATGGCTCAATTTCTTGAACCATGGTTTGATGAAGAGATTTATCTATAGTTTTGGATCTTGAGCTCACGTGAACTAAGTCAATTTCGGAATCAAAAAAACCAGCCAACTCAACAACTTTCTGAATTGCGATTTTATCTTCCTCTACATAATCAGTCGCATAGACAAATTTCCGTGGAGTTTTGAAATATACTTTCCTTGGAATCAGCATTACATCTATCTCCGAGTTATCTACAAGGTTAGAGGATCTTGTCCCAATAAAGTTTGTCTTAAAATCATTGACTCCCTCAGTTCCCATCACAATTAGATCGGCTTTCAGGTTTTCTGCATATTCTAAAATCGAAGTAACAATCTTACCTTCTTTAATTTCTGCTTGGCAGGATTTCAAACCTTTACTGATACTTTCTTCATTTACAGTTGAAACGAGACTATTTAGCTTCTTTTTAATGAAACTATATTGATCTCCCGAATGAAAGTCATTGGATGATAGTTTTTGATAATCCTCTTTATCTGGCACGTGTACCAAATAAAGGTCAGCTTGATATTTTTCTCCAAGTTTAGAAGCGTATTCAATTGCATTCAATGAACATTCGGAAAAATCAGTGGGGCAAACAATTTTGAAGTTCTCTTTCATAGTTCTTTGGGTTTTCAGTAGCCTTTTTGTCTGTCGACAAGATTGACTAGGGGTTGATTATTGAGCATTTTTTTATAATTCTCTACAATTTGCGGAGCAGCTGCCTTAGGGTTGGTTACGCTAGCAATATGTGGAGTGATAGTTATTTTTTCTTCCTCCCAAAAAGGATGATCTTCTGGAAGCGGTTCTTTTCTGAAAACATCCAACATGGCGCCTGAAATAAAGCCTTCTTGAATTGCAGTCAACAGATCTTCTTCTACGAGATGATTGCCTCTTGCTACATTAATTAGGTATGTCCCTTTTTTACATTTTTTAAAGAAATCTAAATTCAGGAAATTTTCTGTTTGAGTTGTTAAGGGTAGTAAACAAACCAAGACATTCACATTTTGTAGAAAATCATTCAGCTGCTCCCCATAGAAATATGGATAAGTCAATTTTCCTTTCGGAGAGTTTCCATAACCAAAAACATCGAAATTCATCAATTGTAATTTCTCTATAACGTCACCACCCAACTCACCTACTCCCAATACGCCCACTTGAATATCAATTTCAGGACTACTCATATCCCAGACCTTTGACTTCTGAAGTTGGGTAAATCTAGACGTGCGACGATGATGGTTTAAAATGCCCATTATACAATAATTAGTCATTGAAAAAGTCAACTTTTCATCTACTATTCGGGTGATAGGCAGGCTTGGATCAATTGAATCATCTGACAAAATATGATCTACTCCAGCCCCCATAGAGCAAATAAGCTTCAAATTAGGGAATTCACTTAAAACCCCTCTCGGATGTTGCCAAAGCATCACAGTGGAAATTTTTTCTTTATTGACAATATCAGGAAACACTTGAATATCTATTTCCTTGTCAATTTCTTTCATATTTTCAATCCAAACACTGGGATTTCGCCCAGGTGAAATAATTGCAATTCCCATTAAATCTATTTCTAAAATAAAATATTAATAAATAAAACTTTAAACCAATCGATCGTTTGTAGGATAACCAAAGATTGATCAATTTTAGGTTGTTAAATTGAAACCTTAAGTAAAAGAACATGATCGATTAATTGATTTTTTTTTCTTTTATATTATACAATTTCAATTTAACCACACAAAAATGAATTTTAGATGAATTTTACCAAAAAACAAGATTAAAATGAACTTCAAATCTTATTTATTGCTCGTATGTCTTTTGATGGTTTCCTTAAGCTACTCTACAGCGCAGCAAATCGAAATGCCTCAGGCAAGTCCCGCTTCTAGTATTGCTCAAAAAATCGGTCTGACAGATGTCAAAATTGAATACAGTAGACCTAGTGCAAAAGGTAGAAAAATATTTGGCGAATTAGTTCCTTATGGAGATGTGTGGAGAACAGGTGCTAATGCAGCGACGATCATTACTTTCTCAACTGAAGTGATGATCGAAGGCCGTAAAGTACCTGCGGGTTCATATGCACTTTATGCAATTCCAGGCAAAAGTGAATGGACAATGATCTTATCCAAGAATACAGGTCTTTGGGGAGCTGTTGGATATAATCAGGAGGATGACCTTCTGAGGTTCAAAGTAAAGCCGGGAAAAACAGGTCAGAAATACGAAACAATGGAAATCAATTTTGTAGATATGACTGATACAGGCGCTTCCGTTGCGATCAAGTGGGAACAAGTGAGAGTCAAATTCAGAATCGAAACAGAAGTGGATGGAATTGTAATGAGTCAGATCAAAGCTTTGGTTATAGACCAAGAACCTACTAACCCAGGATTGTATTACCAAGCGGCGAACTATTATTTTACAACCAATAAAGATTTGCCTATTGCTCTAGATTGGATCAATAAATCAGTTGACTCAGACCCAAAATATTGGACCATGCATCTTAAAGCAAAAATCGAACTTGCTTTGGGCAAGAAAAAAGAAGCGATCGAAAGTGCTAATAAATCGATGGAAATGGCAAGAGATGCAAAAAATCCGGATTATGTAGGCTTAAATGAAAGGCTTATCAAATCCATTAAGTAATAATTTTTAGCCTCTGAGATATCGAAATCAGAGGCTATTTTTTTATCTTTCTTTGAATTCTTAAAAACCCACATCACCCATGTCAAAAATCAGCCCAGGAATCAAGAAAGTAGCTACAATCTGCGTCTTAAGAAATGGAGATCATTTTCTCCTATTAAAAAGAGCAAAAGAACCAAATAAGGGACTTTACACTCCTCTAGGGGGAAAATTAGATCCTTTCGAGACTCCTTTAAATGCTGCTATTCGTGAAACTTGGGAAGAGTCAGGAATCAAAGTCAATAACATGGAATTTAGGGGTATTCTGACAGAAACTTCCCCAGTTGACTACAATTGGATCAGTTATGTGTATTTGGCAGAGATAGAAAAACAGACTACCGTGGAAAGTGATGAAGGTTCTTTAGAATGGATGCATGTGGATGATCTTCTCAAAATCCCAACACCCAAAACCGATCTTTATATTTACAAATCTCTAATAAAAGGTTCTAAGTTCATCTTCAATGCAGAATATAATGAAGACCTAGAACTTCAACTGATGATTAATGAATTGACAGAAGATAAATTAATCTAAATTAAAATTAGCAAAATTCTGCCTAGATGTTCAATACAATCGATTTCGAGAAAATTATAGGAATTTGCTAAAAGTATTTTTGTTAATAAAAGTGTTTATTTTTTAATAATATTCTAATTTTGAACATCAATTCATTCAAACTTCATTACAATAATGCCCAATAGCACAAAATTCATCATTGACTTTGATAGTACATTTACACAAGTAGAAGCCCTAGACGTTCTTGGTGAAATCAGCCTTGCACAAGATCCTAAGAAGGCGGAGAAGTTGAAAGCCATCAAAGATATCACGGATATGGGTATGGAAGGCACACTTAATTTTCGGGAAAGTTTAGAGCGAAGATTAGCTATTCTTGAAGCAACCAAACCACAGATATCGGAGTTGATTGTTGAATTGAAGAGCAAAGTTTCGAAGTCATTTCAGCGCAACAAGGAATTTTTAAGTGACAATGCTGAAAATATCATCATCATTTCAAATGGATTTAAGGATTTCATCACACCAATTGTAGGTGAATTTGGAATCAAACCTGAAAACATCTTTGCGAATGAATTTGTCTACGATGATTCTGGGAAAATTGTAGATTTCGATAGAGAAAATATCCTTTCTAAGAATGGTGGCAAACCAGAAACCATCAAAAACCTTAACTTAGAAGGTGAGATTTATGTGATTGGCGATGGATATACTGACTATGAAATCAAAGCTTCCGGAATGGCTAATAAATTCTATGCCTTTACCGAAAATATAAACAGACCAAAAGTAACTTCAAAAGCTGATCACATCGCTCCTAGTCTTGATGAAATTCTTTATGTTAATAAAATGAATAAGAAATTTTCCTACCCAAAAAGCCGAATTAATGTTTTGCTTCTAGAAAATGTGCATCCTATTGGGGTGGAACTAATGAAGCAAGAAGGTTATAATGTAGAAGTAATTGCTTCTGCCCTTTCCGAAGATGAACTAGCAGAAAAAATCAAAAACGTAAGTGTGCTAGGGATTCGCTCGAAAACCAATGTGACTAAAAAAGTATTGGAAAATGCCAATAGGCTAATTTCGATTGGCGCTTTTTGTATTGGTACTAATCAGATTGATCTTGAAACCTGCACAGAAAAGGGAATCGCTGTTTTCAATGCTCCTTTTAGCAATACGCGTTCTGTGGTGGAAATGGCCATTGCTGAGATTATATTTTTGATGCGTGGATTTCATGATAAAAGCCATGGAATGCATCAAGGTATTTGGGACAAATCTGCAACGGGTAGTTTTGAAATCAGAGGGAAGAAACTCGGAATCATCGGTTATGGAAATATAGGTGCTCAACTTTCTGTCTTAGCAGAAAATATGGGACTTGACGTCTACTACTATGATGTCATTGAGAAACTTGCTCTTGGAAACGCCACTAAAATAGATTCACTTGACGAACTCCTAGAAACTTGTGATGTAATTTCCTTGCATGTGGATGGTAGAAAAGACAATGAAAACATCCTTGACAAAGCTAAAATCGCAAAGATGAAGCCTGGCTCCTACCTTCTCAACCTTAGCAGAGGTCATGTAGTCGATATCAATGCATTGAAAGAGGCTTTAGAGTCTGGACATATTGCTGGAGCAGCAATTGATGTGTTTCCTGAGGAACCAAAAAACAATTCCGAACCCTTGGTTTCTGAGTTGCTAGGAATGAAAAATACTATTCTCACGCCACATATTGGAGGATCTACACTGGAAGCTCAGCAAAATATCGCTCGATTTGTTCCTGGCAAAATCATGGAATATATCAATACAGGAAATACTTATAACTCTGTAAACTTCCCAAATATTCAATTACCTTTCTTGAAAGATGCGCATAGACTGATTCATATCCACCAAAATGAACCTGGTGTACTTGCAAAAATCAACAATTGCCTCGCTAAGCATGAAATCAATATCGTAGGTCAATATCTCAAAACCAATGAAAAAATCGGTTATGTAATCACGGATATTGATAAAGCCTATTCTCCTGATGTTATCGACGATATGAAAGAAATCCCAGGGACGATCCGTTTCAGAGTTCTTTATTAATCAGTTATTGGTTACAGTCGATTAGTAACTTGTAACTCCAATTACTTTAAATAAATATCTGGGGACTGTTTAGAAAGCAAATATTTATAAAAAATTTATCTCTTACCTATTGAACTTAGCCAATATTGCTTTTTGAAGCTTTATTGGCTATTTTTTTCTCCTTCAGCTTTCATATTGAATTTTTATCGTTGATTCCAGAGATATTTAGCATTATCGTTGATTCACATGATAGTTTAAATTATCGCTTAAATCGACGATATTTTGAATTATCGTTTATTTCGACGATATTTAAAATATGGTAGCAATAATTAAAGGTGATATAATAGCTTCAAGAAAGCTGCTGGATCAAGAAAAATGGTTACAGCCACTCAAATCCCTCTTTTCTCAATGGGGAAACACTCCCGAACAATGGGAACTAGTTTGGGGGGATTTTTTCCAATTAGAAATAAATGATCCAAAAGAAGCGATTCAAAAAGCTTTGGAAATAAAGGCACTAATCAAAAAAATAGAGCCGAAAGAAGCAAATAAGCAACTCAGCACACTTGATGTAAGAATGTCTATTGGAATTGGTGATAAAACTTTTTCAGGAAAAAGAATCTCAGAAAGTAATGGACCTGCATTTATCTATGCGGGCGAGAAATTCGAGAAACTCAAAAAAGAAAAGACAAACATTGCCATACAAAGTCCATGGGAAGATTTTGATAAGGAAATAAACATGTATCTCCGACTTGCAGGTAAATTTATGGATAGTTGGTCTGTTTCATCTGCTCAATTGGTTGAGATCGTATTAAAAGATCCTAAAATCACCCAAGAAGAAATCGGAGAGTTATTGGATATCAAGCAAAATTCGGTAAGTGGAAGGTGGAACAGATCCAATATTGACGAAGTGCTTAAAATCGAGGAAGTGTTTCGTCAAAAACTTCAAAAACTAATTCCATGATCATTCTTATCAAACTTATACTCGCCCATTTAATCGGAGACTTCGTCCTTCAACCCAAATCATGGGTCAAAGAAAAGGAGAAGAAGAAAGCTAAATCCTTGAAATTATATCTTCACTTTTTGATTCATGGCTTGCTGGTCCTCTTGGTGTTTTGGAATCTTCAATATTGGCTTTTAGCCTTAAGTGTCTTGCTTATTCATGGGTTGATCGATATAGCTAAACTGTATTTTCAAAAAAAACACAACAAGACAAGCTGGTTTGTGATCGATCAGGCACTGCACCTGATCAGTATTTCTATTTTGTGGCTAATTTGGACAGATACAAATTTGGAAATCAGCTTGTGGTTCGAGAATACCTCACTTTGGATCTATGTTACGGCATTGCTTTTCTTAACATCAGTGTCAGGAATACTGATTCAAGTACTCTTGACAAAATGGTCCAAATCAATCAATGATGGCAAAAATCAATCTTTGGACAATGCTGGTAAATACATTGGGATCTTGGAAAGACTCTTCGTTTTTACATTTGTGATATTAGGGAAGTGGGAGGCAATAGGGTTTTTATTGGCTGCAAAATCTGTTTTCAGATTTGGAGATCTTAAAGAATCCAAAGACAGAAAGCTAACTGAATATATTCTAATCGGTACCCTGCTCAGCTTTGGTGTTGCCATTTTGATCGGAGTCATCGTCCTTGGTATCAGCTAATCATTTCAATAAAAAGAATCTATTTTCAACGATCTGAGACAGCTTGCTTCAATCTCTTAGTATTTATTGAAACCATTCTTCTATTTCCTGATTTATAAGATGAAGGAACATATATTTACAGCGTATATAAATCGGATATTTTTAAGTGAAACAGGAATTTGCAATTGTTGATATCGAAACAACTGGAGGAAACCCAGGGGATGGTGGTGGAATCACAGAAGTCGCCATTGTCATTCATGATGGAAATGAAATTATCGATAGCTACCAAACGCTCATCAACCCTGAGCGATTTATTCCTGGATTTATTACCGGTTTGACTGGAATTGACAGCAGCATGGTGGTTAATGCGCCTACTTTCTCAGAAGTGGCAGAGGAGATATATGCGATCTTAGAAAATCGTGTTTTTATCGCCCACAATGTCAATTTTGATTATACTTTTATCCAAAAAGCTTTAGAAAAAGCAAATATCAACTACAAAGCTCCAAAACTTTGTACCGTGAAACTCAGCAGAAAGGTTTTTCCAGGATACAAATCCTATAGCTTGGGAAGAATTTGTGAACACCTATCTATTCCAATTTCTGCAAGACATAGGGCATTTGGTGATGCAGAAGCAACAGCTATTCTTTTCGGAAAGATCTATCAAAAAGATTTTGCTGCCGTACAAGGCATGCTCAAGAAAAATAATGGTGAGGCTTTTTTACCTCCAAATATTGCCAAAGAAAAATTCACCGAATTACCTGAGGCTACTGGTGTTTATTATTTTCACGATGCCAATGGTCAGGTCATCTATGTAGGCAAGGCTTTGAATATCAAAAGTAGATTCAAAGGACATTTTTCTGGCGATTCGAAAGGCAAAGCCAAACTCGATCTCAAATATGAAATCCATGATGTAAGTTGGGAACTAACGGGAAGCGAACTTTTGGCATATTTGATTGAATTACATGAAATCAAAAGACTTTGGCCAAAATATAACAAGTCCCAAAAATTTGTTAGCAACACTTGGGGAATCGTGCAGTATGAAGATAATCTCGGTTATGTCAGATTTCAGGTTTCCAAAGTAAAACCAAGCCAACTTTGTATAAGGCAGTTTGAAAGTCATGGTGAAGCATGGAAATTCATGCTTGACGCAGTCGAGAAATATGATCTCTGTCCAAAGCTTTGCGGTATTCAAAAATCTAATGAGGCCTGTTTTGATTATGCTACCAAACAATGTAAAGGAGGCTGCTGTGGGCAAGAAAATAGTGCGGAATATAATCTTCGGGTTTCCGATTTTTTAGACAAAATAAAAGGCGAAGACGGGACACTGATCATCAAAGAAAAAGGTAGAAATACCTCAGAAGAAACAGCTTTACTTTTTGAAAAGGGGATGTTTATTGGATACAGTTTTATCAATAAGGAAGAAGAACTAACTAGCACAGAGACTCTTTTAGATCAAATAACAAAAATCAAACCTTACCAAGAAAGTAAGTATATCTTAAGAAGCTTCCTTCCTAAATTAAATTTCAAAAACATTGTATTAGTAAGATAAACAATTCATTTATAGATATTTGACAAACAGATTAACTACAATAAATCAGGATTTACCCCTTTTTACTTTTTTATATTAGATAAAAATTCTCTAGGTACAGGATAGTTTATTTTGAATAAATTGATATTTTGGAAAAACCATTAAACCCAAAATCATATGAAATCAAAACAAACAGATACCTCAAGAAGAGATTTTCTACTGAAGTCTTCCACCTTTTTAACGGGATCAGTTTTTCTCAATGGAATCGCTGAAGCTCTGACACTTCACAACAACCCAAACAAAAAAATGCGGATCGCACTCGTGGGATTAGGAGTAAGAGGGGTAAATATGTTTGGTAGGCAAGTGCAGCAAGATTATGATGATAAAATTGAGTTTGTAGGATTTTGTGATAGCAATCCAGGAAGATTAGAATTTGGAAAAGAGTACATTGGAGCTGACTGTCCTACATTTGCTGATTTTGACAAGATGCTTACGGCTACCAAGCCTGATTTAGTTATCGTTACTACAGTAGACAATACACATCATACTTTTATCGTAAAAGCTTTGGAGTTTGGGGCAAATGTCATTACCGAAAAACCAATGACCACCGATGAAGACAAGTGTCAGCAGATACTAGATGCTGAGAAAAAAACTGGAAAAAGTGTCATTGTTACTTTCAATTATAGGTATTCACCCCACAGACAACGCATATATGAAATTCTCCGCAATGGAGAAATTGGAGATGTGACTTCTGTTGATTTTCATTGGTACTTAGACACTTCACATGGTGCAGATTACTTCAGAAGATGGCATGGATTTAAAGAAAAAGGCGGGACTCTTTTGGTACATAAATCGACCCATCATTTTGATTTATTGAATTGGTGGCTGAATTCAGATCCTGAAGAAGTTTTCGCATATGGTTCTCAAGAATTTTACGGAAAAAATGGACCTTTCCGTCATACCAATTGCCGACCATGCCCGCATAAATCCAAATGTGATTTTTATTGGGACATCACCAAAGATCAACATATGGTGGACCTCTATGTCAAAAACGAAAAGCATGACGGTTACTTGAGAGATGGTTGTGTGTTTAGGGAAGAATTGGATATTTATGATAAAATGGCTGTCCAAATTCGATATATGAATGGTGTTCAAGTGAGTTACTCTTTGACTTCTTATTCTCCTTATGAAGGCTATAGAATAGCATTCAATGGTACCAAAGGCAGATTAGATGCTTGGATCAAAGAATCTCAACCTTGGGAAGAACCCAATGTGGATGAAATCAGACTTACCAAGAATTTTGGTGAAACTGAAATCATCAGCATTCCTCATGGAAAAGGTGGACATGGAGGTGGCGATATCAGACTGAAAGATAAATTATTCAAAGATCCGAGCATGTCAGATCCATATCGCCAATCTGCTGGAACTAGAGACGGAGCACTTTCTATATTAGTGGGTATAGCGGCCCGGAATAGTATTGAAACTAATTTACCGGTAAAAATTGCAGATCTAACAGATATAGAACTGAATAAAACTGGTAGAGGAGCTTAGGTTTTTTGACGAGTATCAAAAATCAATGAAATATTAAAAAGCCTCCAAAATGCTTATGCATCTTGGAGGCTTTTCATTTAATTCATATAATTAATCATATTATCGAAATTCAGCGATAGTCTGATCAAATCATTTCATTCACCAGTTATCAATTGACCATTATCTGACAACCATTTTAATTCTTCTTCTCTGGTCTAAAATATCTGATCGGCGCTTTTGGTTCTGGCTTGAGCTCCACTCCTTCTGTTTCTAAGAGTCTTAAAGCTTCCTGAACAGCTCTTTCCAGCTGCGGGTCACGTCCTTCGATCACATCCTTAGGCGTTTGCTCCACCTGAATATCAGGCTTGATCCCCACTCCTTCTACTGCCCATTCTCCATCTACGTCGAAGAATCCACCACGGGGTGCAACCATTCTACCACCATCTACAAACGGAGGTGTATCCCAAGTACCCACTAATCCGCCCCATGTCTGTGTTCCGATCATAGGTCCGATTTTCATTTTACTAAACAAATAAGGTAATAAATCACCTCCTGAGCCTGCTCTTTCATTGATTAGCATAACTTTTGGACCCCAAATTCCCGCCATTGGTGTTGTAAATGGCTTTCTATCATTTGCTCTGCTGTTGAAATAACCATGAAGATCTCTTGTCATGATATCTACAATGTAATCAGCCGCTGAGCCGCCTCCATTATTTCTTTCATCTATCACAGCGCCTTTTTTATCCTGCTGCGCAAAATAATAACGATTGAATGATGTGTAGCCAGGTTGACCTGTATTTGGAATATAGACATAAGCCAGTTTCCCATCAGAAAGCTCATTCACTTTTCTTCTGTTCCCTTCCACCCAATCGATGTTTCTCAATCCACTTTCATTAGAGATTGGAACCACCGTTATTGTCTTTGCGCCAATCTGAGAAGGAGTTGAATTGACTTTCAATTTCACTTGCTTATTGGCTAAGCCTTCAAAATAACTGTAAAAGTTAACTCCTGACTCTACGCCTTTTCCATTCACCTCAAGGATATAATCTCCCTCTTTGACTTGAATTCCAGGTTGTGCCAAAGGTGCAGTCAAGTTTGGATTCCAGCTTTCTCCTGTATAAATTTTCTTAATCCTAACTTTTCCTTGCTCGATTTCATAATCTGCTCCCAAAAGTCCTATAGGAATAGAAGTTACATTTGGAAAATCACCTCCTGATGTATAACTGTGACCTACAGCAACCTCACCGCCCAAAATATCCACAATGTAATTCATGTCTGAGCGGTGTCTCACATGGTCAACCCAAGGCTTGTACCAATCGTAGATTTTATCCCAAGGCGCTCCGTGTACATTGTCAACATAAAGAAAATCACGCTGATATCTCCAAGCTTCAGTGTAAATCTGATTCCATTCTTGCTTTGGCGTAACTTTAACTTTCAAAGAAGAAAGCGCTTTCAGTGATCCATCACCAGCTTTTTTTGGACCTCCGTTGGTATCTACTATTCCCCAGTTTCCATTTGCTTGGTAAAGAATGGATTTTCTATCCATAGACACTACTCCAGCGCTTACCCCTGTCATAAACACTTCAGACTTTTTATCTTTAAAATTATATCTATGAAGCGTCTGACCTCTTTCGTTTGGTATACTTTCTAGATAGAAAACATGGTTTTCAGGACCCATAATTAGCCCTGAATAATCTCTAATCGGAATATCGACAGCAACTATTCTTCCCCACAATCCATCTTCATCAATCACAACAGTCTTAGTCTCTGATTTCTTATCATCAGATTTTGCTTCTGTAGATTTGGCTTTTTCTTCGTCACTTTCAGGCAAAAATGGAGAAATACCAGTTTTACTCAAAACAGCTGCATATAGGCCTCTTGTGGTTGGTCGATCATAAGAACTCATATCCAGCCAACCTGTATTCAATCCAAAATTGGTACTCGCTAAGAAGTATAAATATTCTCCTTTTGCATCCCAAACAGGTGAAATCGCATCAGCCATTCCGTCTGTAACTTGGATTTTCTTACCCATTTCAATATTGTAAACAAAAATCGCCTTAAACTGACTATCGAGCAATTTTGCGTAAGCAAGCCATTTGCTATCAGGTGACCAAATTGGATTCAAAGATCTATTTGGATGCGCATATCTTTCAGTATCGGCAACTTTTGCTGATCCAGTGCTGACATCGATAAACCATAAGTTGTAATCCGTGTCTGTATAAGCAATGAATTTTCCATCAGGAGACCATTCTGGTTTAAAGTAGAAAGTCTTTGTAGGAAGTTGGATTTTCTTGGGGGTGGTCAATCCTTCTTGATCACCAATCATCAAGTGATATTCTCCAGATTCATCAGAAAACCATGCTATTTGTTGTCCATTTGGAGACCAAACAGGTGATCGATCGGCTACACCGGAAGTCTGCGTGATATTTCTTGCATCTCCCTTATCCTTTGGTACGGTGATCACCTCCCCGCGGTATTCAAACAAAGCACGCTGACCTGTTGGAGAAATCGAAGGATTCGTCAACCTTCCGGCACTTACAGATTCCCATCTTTCCCTCGCCCAATGAAAATCTCCTTTAACATTGATTTCCAATTGTCTAGTCTGACCATTGGATGGAGTGAGGATATGTAAAAATCCACCTTGTTCATAGACCACTTCTTCTCCATTTGAATCCAAATTTTTGATGTCAAAATCAACGTGGAAAGTCTCTTGCTTTAGGTCATTTGAATTAGGGTCAAAAGACCAGATATTATTTGCATAATCTCTTTCTGAAAGAAAAAAGACTCGTTTTCCATGCCAAATAGGCTGTGTGTGCCTTTCCATGTCTGTTTGTGGAGTCATCTTCAAGGAATAATCCTTCATATCCACGATCCAAATTGGCTTGGCTTGACCACCTCGATAATTTCTCCACTCAGGATCCCAAAATGCAATCTGTTGATAAGCGATATGTCTAGCATCAGCTGAAAGTCTGCCATTAACAGCCCTTGGAATAGGAAGTGCTTCTTCCATCCCACCCTCAAAAGGAATTTTGTAAAATTTCGATTCTTTGGTTGGAACATTTTCCCTGGCAGAGGTAAACAAAATATGCTTTCCGTCAGGAGTCCAACCCGAAGCTACATCTGCACCTGGGTGCCAAGTCAGTCGTCTTGGTTCCCCTCCTTCAATAGGAAGAACATAAATATCAGTATTCCCATCATACTGTGCTGTAAAAGCTATATGCTTTCCATCTGGGGAAAAGTGAGGATTATTTTCAGCACCGTCATTACTCGTCAAACGGATTGCATCACCACCTGCTTTATTCACCCGCCAAAGATCATTGGCATAAACAAAAACAATGTGATCCTTGCTGATGGCTGGTTCTCGTAGCAAGCGCGTTCCTTGCGCAAATGTGAATTGTACTGTTACTAACAACAGCACTGATAAATATAGTTTTTTCATATTCTTGATTCTGTGTTTCGTCTTCTTTAAAAATAAGGAATAGCTTCATCAGCAAAAAACCATTGATGGAAAAAATATTGGTCGATGAACGATGGATTTCAAGAAAACGATAGATTTCTGTCATTTCGACCATCGGGAGAAATCTCGAACTGATATAGTAAAAGCAAGTCGAATTGCAGGCAACCTTAATTATATCAAGACGAGATCTCTATCTTCGTTCGAGATGACTTAGTAGCAGTTATTTCGACCATCGGGAGAAATCTCGAACTGATATAGTAAAAACAAATCGTTTCTCAGGTAATCTTAATTATATCAAGAAGAGATCTCTCTCTTCGTTCGAGATGACTTAGCGGTAGTCATTTCGACCACCGGGAGAAATCTCGAACTGATATAGTAAAAACAAGTCGAATTGCAGGCAACCTTAATTATATCAAGACGAGATCTCTCTCTTCGTTCGAGATGACTTAGCAGCAGTCATTTCGACCATCGGGAGAAATCTCGAACTGATATAGTAAAAACAGGTCGTATTTCAGGCAACCTTAATTACATCAAGACCAGATCTCTCTCTTTGTTCGAGATGACTTAGAAGCAGTCATTTCGACCATCGGGAGAAATCTCGAACTGACATTGTAAATACAAGTCGTATTTCGGGCAACCTTAATTACATCAAGACGAAATCTCTCTCTTCGATCGAGATGACTTAGTAGCAGTCATTTCGACCATCGGGAGAAATCTCGAACTGATATAGTAAAAACAGGTCGTATTTCAGGCAACCTTAATTACATCAAGACGAGATCTCTCACTTTGTTCGAGATGACTTAGAAGCAGTCATTTCGACCATCGGGAGAAATCTCGTACTGACATTGTAAATACAAGTCGTATTTCGGGCAACCTTAATTACATCAAGACGAGATCTCTATCTTCGTTCGAGATGACTTAGTAGCAGTTATTTCGACCATCAGGAGAAATCTAGAACTGATATAGTAAAAACAGGTCGTATTTCGAGCAAACTTAATTATATCAAGACGAGATCTCTCACTTTGTTCGAGATGACTTAGTAGCAGTCATTTCGACCATCGGGAGAAATCTCGAACTGATATAGTAAAAACAAGTCGTTTTTGAGGCAACCTTAATTACATCAAGACGAAATCTCTCTCTTCGTTCGAGATGACTTAGAAGCAGTCATTTCGACCATCGGGAGAAATCTAGAACTGATATAGTAAAAACAAGTCGTGTTTCTGGCAACCTTAATTATATCAAGATGAGATCTCTCTCTTCGATCGAGATGACTTAGTGGAAGTCATTTAGACCATCGGGAGAAATCTCATTCCCGTATCAACGCGACATCCTGAAATTCAGAAAACCCTCAGAAAACCAATTCGATATCTCTCACTTCGTTCGAGATGACTACGGCTATTTTCTAGAAAAAACCTCCCTAATAGCTTCCAAATAATCAAATTTATGACCTTCAGTAGGCTCAATGTAATTGCCTTCCAAATATTCATTCCAACAACACACCATTACCGTATTGCCATTCGTAGCATTATTCTGGTCAGCAATCAATCTTGCTTCTTCTAGCTTGGCTTTAAAAGTAGATTTGTTGCTATGAACTTTGTCTTTGCCGGGCTCACTTGGTACGCCAGACTGCTGCGGCCAAGTCCCTCCCATTGGTCTCATATCCCAACCCATCGCTACTGGAGGCTGATATTCAAAACTAGGGTCATTTCTAAATTCTTGAGTCCATTTTTCCCAATGACTTCTATAATTCTTTCTCATATCATCATAGCTCCAATTTGCCTGATTACCATAAGTGTGATAAATGTAAGCCGTCATTCCTTCAAATCCCATTCCCTTTAGCCTTTTAGCATAATCTTGAAAGAGCAGCTTGTCAGTGTATCTACCACCTTTCCATGGTTGTCTGGAGTTATTGGCAACCCAATTTGTATGCATGGCATAGGGCATTTCTGCCTGTGTCATTGCACCAGAGGTCGTTGCTATAAATTTGATTCCTGGAAATCCTGCCTTTCTAGCCAAGGCCTTTGACCTATCTAGCAGTTCTTTCATACTAATCCCGTAAAAAGCGGCCCTCGCTTCTGTATCGTGTGGGAAATAAAAATATACAATAGGTCTTCCAATCGGATCTTTGAGATAGTCTTTTCTTTTAAAATATTTATCAATCCAAAGCATAGTGATTTTGTCATGAACTTGCAGATAAGTAGCTCTGTCTGCTTTTTCACCAGCTACATTTCTTTTGGCTGCTATACTTTCAGGTGAGCCAACATCCAACCAAAGCATCCATTTGGCATCATCGTCATCACACCAATTGATTGCCCACTTCATTTGCTTAGACTCGGGAAGTTTTTCATTTTCACGCAACAATACTGACAACTGATCCTCCCACTGCTCAATCCCTGGTACTGCTACTCTCTTGTAATTCGAATTATCAACTTTCCATCCCTTTGGATAATATGTATTAGCCTGCGGGGCAAAGCCTAAATGGTAATAATAGTGCCTACCAAAAAACCAATTGTAAGCAAAAAAGTCTATCCCGTAGCTTTTCATATATTCCAATTGCTTTCTGGCTACCTTAGGATCATCTCTTTTATAAAATCCACCCAAACTGCTATGTGGCTTTCTTTCCAAAAAAGGACCTTCATAAGGATAATTTTTGTTGTAAACGCGACCTCTAGGCCCCCACATTCCAGTATTTTTAGTAAAACCACAGTCTTCAGGCTTATACAAACAAGGCCAAAAGCTATCAATATCCCTATTGGGATCTGTGGATACATTCCAAGAAGGCATAAAATATACGCCAACTAGAGTTTTATCAGAATTCAAAAGTGTTCTTAAACCCAAACTCTGAGTATCTTCTGAATTTATTTGATTAACTCCTACACCTGAGTTTAATTCTGTATTATCTTCTGGGATTTGTTTCACATTACAGGCATTAAAAATATGAATCGCAAAAACTATGATAAACAAAAAAGGAAGAAATGATTTCATAAGTATAAAGCTTTAAGGTTCAATTTACACATAAACGAAGCAAAAGAAAAGCCAAGGTTTATTTCGGATGGATAAGTTAATTTGATATGGATGGGGATGAATTTATTCAAAATTTTCTCATTTGATTAGAATTTATCTTAACAAGATAATAAATCTCTAAACTCCTTCCTCACTCCAGAAAACATAAAAACCACAGCTTATCTCTAAACTGTGGCTTTTTTTTGATTTTAGATTTAAGGTTTTAGGTTTAAAACCTGAATCTGAAATTTAAACCTTACTTTCTTGCGATCGCTTTTTTAGCTGCTTTTACTATATTTTCAGCGTTCAAGCCGTATTTCTCCATCAATTCTGTAGGAGTTCCTGATTCTCCGAAGGAATCATTTACACCTACATATTCCAATGGAGCTGGATTGTTTCTAATTAAAGTTTGTGCGATGCTATCACCAAGTCCACCATTCAATTGGTGCTCCTCGGCTGAAACTGCACAACCTGTTTTCTTCACAGAAGCCAAGATCGCTGCTTCATCCAATGGCTTGATCGTATGGATATTGATCACTTCAGCAGAGATGCCTTCTTCTCTAAGCATTGCCTCAGCAACTACCGCTTCCCATACCAAGTGGCCGGTAGCAAAGATGGTCACATCTGTTCCTTCGATCATGTGCCAAGCTTTTCCGATTTCGAACTTCTGATCAGCCGGTGTAAATATCGGCCAGCTAGGACGTCCGAATCTTAGATAAACTGGACCTTCGAACTCAGCGATAGCCATCGTAGCTGCTTTTGTTTGGTTGTAATCACATGGGTTGATCACAGTCATGTGAGGAAGCATTTTCATCATACCCACATCTTCCAAGATCTGATGCGTAGCACCATCTTCACCCAATGTCAATCCTGCGTGAGAAGCACATATCTTAACATTTTTGTCAGAATAGGCTACTGATTGTCTGATTTGATCATACACTCTACCAGTAGAAAAGTTAGCGAAAGTCCCTGTGAAAGGAATCTTTCCTCCAATCGTCATCCCTGCTGCCAAACCGATCATGTTTGCCTCAGCAATACCCACTTGGAAGAATCTTTCCGGAAATTCTTTCTGAAAAGCTCCCATTTTCAAAGAACCAATCAAATCTGCGCAAAGACCGACTACGTTAGGATTTCTTCTACCTGCTTCCAGCAATCCATCTCCAAACCCAGAACGCGTATCTTTTTTCTCTGTATATGTATATTTTAAATCTAATGTCTTATCCATTGTTCCTGTTATTAATAATCCCCTAAAGTTTCTTCTAATTGACCTAGTGCATTTTCAAGTTGCTCGTCGCTTGGTGCGATTCCGTGCCACTTGTGCGTACCTACCATAAAATCAACTCCATATCCCATTTCGGTGTGTAAAAGATTCAATACAGGCTTACCTTTTCCAGTCAAGGATTTTGCTTTTTCCAATCCTTCAAGCACAGCTTCCATGTCGTTACCTTTCAAGGTTTCGATCACTTCCCAGCCAAATGCTTCCCACTTTACTTTCAAGTCTTTCAGATCCATCACATCTTTCGTTGGGCCGTCGATCTGCTGTCTGTTGAAATCAATCGTCGCGATCAAGTTGTCCACTTTGTGGTGCGCTGCATACATACATGCTTCCCAAACTTGACCTTCTTGCTGCTCTCCATCTCCCATCAAAACATAGACTAAGCGATCATCTTGATTGATTTTCTTCACTTGAGCTGCTCCGATTGCTGCAGAAAGTCCCTGACCGAGTGAACCTGAAGCGATTCTGATTCCTGGAAGGTTTTCTTCTGTAGCTGGGTGTCCTTGTAGACGGCTATTCAGTTTTCTGAATGTTTTCAATTCATCTGCTGAAAAATAGCCACTTCTTGCCAATACGGAATACCATACGGGTGAAATGTGACCATTTGACAGAAAGAATAGATCTTCATTGCTGCCATTCATATTGAAATTGCTGTCGTGCTTCATTTGGTTGAAATAAAGTGCTACGAAGAATTCCGTACAGCCTAAAGAGGCTCCAGGATGGCCAGATTGAACTGCATGAACCATGCGAAGGATGTCACGTCTGACTTGGCTTGAAATTTTTGTGAGTTGTGCTAAAGGTTGTTTCTCCATTGGTTTGGAATATTGTTATTTAAGAATTTGATTCGTGTGTTCTTTGGTCTTTACTTTCTCGATAATCTCCTCAATTTTCCCTTCCTCATCAATAATAAATGTTGTTCTTGCTGTTCCCATGTATTTTCTTCCATACATGGACTTTTCTACCCAAGTACCAAAGGCTTCATGAACAGTTTTATCTTCATCGGCAATCAGTGAAAAAGGCAATTCTTGCTTTTCGATAAATTTCTGGTGGGATTTTTGAGAATCTGAACTTATGCCCAAGACAACATATCCCGCTTTTTGTAAAGCTTCATAATTGTCTCTGAGGTTACATGCTTGGGCAGTACAACCCGGAGTATTGTCCTTTGGATAAAAATAAAGGACTACTTTTTTTCCTTTGAAATCTGAAAGCATGATCACATTTCCATTTTGATCTTTTGATTCAAATTGTGGTGCTAAATTTCCAACTTCTAATGACATCTTATTTTGTTTTTAAGGTTAAGTTTATTTTATCATCCCTGACCAAGTGGATTCATTTCCAGCCATGTCACGAACTTTTAATAAAACCTCTCCCTTGAAAGGTTGTTTATCATTTTTTTCAGACCAGATTACAGCCTGCTTGTGTTCATACCGCATCAATACCCATTCTCCATTTACGAAAGCTTCAAAATCCTTAATTCCAGATTTCTCATCTGATATTTTGAACCTTATTTCGTTTGAATTGATGCGTATAGGAAGAATTTTTGGTGACACTTCATCGCTCTCGATTACAAAAGTACCAAAATTTCTTGTTTTAAACTGTATGTCATCACCTTCCCAAGTGCCACCTACAAAACTTTTCCTGCCATTAGGCGCAACAGAATAAATGTGAGCTTTACTCTTGTTTCCTTGATAGTTTGTTTGGTGAATTTTTACTCCAAGATTTTGCTGGAGATAGTCACCTGATGGATTGAGACTTAGGCTAACAGTGTTTCCGCTTTGCTTTCGATTCATTCTCAAAAACAAATCGTCCAATAGCGTATTTTCTTCAAAGTCTAAGCTAACATTTCCGTCGGTGAAATAAAGCTTTTCTCCAAATGGAATCTTGGAGAGAACTTCAGGATAAATCATCTCTGTGCAAACATCTAAAGAGTCAGGAACTCCATAAGTCATGTCCCAAAGGTAAATTCTCCTCCCTTTTTCTTCATAAGCAGGAGGGATTTCCATGATCTTATCGCCAACAAATACTTTAGCTAAGTTTCCCACCTCAGAAAGTTTTGTATTGATTACCACTACTTCTCTTTCATACTTAATGCGTGTAGGAGCATGATCGGACTGGATTGTAGTGAATTGAAAATCAACGCTTTCCCCTACTACTCCTAAAGTTAAAACTCTCGTATTTCCGAAAAAATCCTTCAAATTGACTTGAAGAGACTTTTGTTCTCCATTCATCGCAGAGATCTTTCCTTGAGATAAAGAGTCTATTTCATATAAATCTAAGGGGTTGTTGGGATGCGGATACAAACGGATAAAACGATTAAGATAAGTATGCGTCAGCAAAAATCGCCCTTGATTGAAATCAATATGATCGACATTGATCCTAAATATGGGCCTGCCGTTTTCAAGAAGTTCATAAACAGGAACCCCAAAAATATTTCCAACTCCATCTTGCTTGTCTACAGCATACACTTCTAGACCTACTCTACCCGAAATTTTTATATCTCTCGGAAGAACATATCTCCCACCTTCGAGAATCGGTGTATATTCCTGTCTTTCGAATTTCCCATCCACACGAGATTCATAATCTAGAGGACTTAATGCGACTTTATAAAGTATTGGTGGCGTATTGTCCACAATCTCTTTTTCAAAATCAAAAGCAAAAGGATCAATCGCACGATCTAGGCTATCTCTAATCTCAAAATGCAAATGTGGTCCACCCGACCCACCTGTATTTCCACCATTACCAATAATTTCTCCTCGAGTAACAGGAAGCGAAGTTTCATCAAAATAAACTTCCAAATCATTCTTGCGCTCGGTATACATTTCCTGACGCGTGCGCTCAGCAATCTTATCTGAAAACTTTTGTAAATGGGCATAAACTGAAGACTGTCCATTGTAATGCTTTACATAAAGCACATTGCCATAACCGTAGGTAGAAATTTTTGCTCTGTAAACATAGCCATCTGCAATCACTCTGATCGGTTCACCATCTACACCACCGATTTTGACATCTATTCCGCTATGGAAGTGATTGGGTCTGATTTCTGAAAAATTCCCTGACAAGAAATTTCGCTGTCCGGGTTTGACTGGAAAGAGATAATCTTGAGCAGATAAATTCAGACTCAAAAAATAAATAAATAGAAATAGCGGCTTATTTAATTTCAAAATCCAACAATTTTTGATCTTCTATAAATGCTTCCAAGCGATCCCCAATATTCACTTTCCCTACTCCTGCGGGCGTTCCTGTAAATATCAGGTCACCTTTTTTCAAAGTGAAAAATTGAGAAACATATTCTATAATCACCCCAAAGTCAAAGAGCATCATAGACGTATTTCCCTTTTGCCGCTGTTCGCCGTTGATCAAAAGATGAAAATTAATGTCATTGAAGTCTTTAAATTCAGAAACGGATAAAAACTGTCCTACGGGCGCCGATCCATTAAATCCTTTGGCAATTTCCCAAGGAAGTCCTTTTGATTTGCACTGATCTTGCAAATCTCTAGCCGTAAAGTCAATCCCAATCCCTATTTCGTCAAAATATCGATGGGCAAATTTCTTTTTGATGTATTTGCCTTCTTTATTGATCTTCAATACCAATTCTACTTCATGATGGATATTTTGAGAAAAGTCAGGATGGAAAAAGGGCATGTTATTCTTTAAAACAGCTGTATCAGGCTTCATAAAAACAACTGGAGCGGACGGCCTTTCATTGTTGAGCTCCTCAATATGCTCCGCATAATTTCTACCTATGGCAATGATTTTCATTTTCTTGAATTTTGGTTAACTCAATATATTCAACCTGCTTGATGACTTAAATATAAGCAAGTAAAATTTATTAAGTGTATATTTTACATTTATTTTCTAATATAAGTTTCAATCAACTTTTCAGCGCATCTTTCACCATCCATAGCAGCAGAAACTATTCCTCCTGCATACCCAGCTCCTTCAGCACAAGGATACAATCGCTTGATTATTGGATGCTCGAAAGACTCTTTATCTCTAGGAATTCTCACAGGCGAAGAAGTTCGACTCTCCACTCCTATCAATTGAGATTCATTGGTATAATAGCCTTTCATTTTATTCCCAAAAGCCTTGAATCCATCTGCAAGTCTAGACGAAATGAAATCTGGTAGCACTTCATGCATGTTGACAGAATTCAATCCAGGTTGATAAGACGTATCTAGAAGAGAGGAACTTTCCTTTCGATTGACAAAATCAATCATACGCTGTGCAGGCGCAGTTTGTGTTTCTCCTCCTGCTTTCCATGCCGATCTTTCTATTTCGGCTTGGAACATCATCGCTGCCAAAGGACCATATTTTTCATATTGTGGAAGGTCTTCTAACTCCACAGCCACCACAATTCCAGAGTTAGCAAATTTGCTATCCCTTCTACTTGGACTCATGCCATTAACAACCAATTCACCTGGGGCAGTTGCAGATGGAACAATAAAGCCACCTGGACACATGCAGAACGAAAAAACACCGCGTTGCTTGCCATTGAATTTTGCTTGATGCACCAAAGAATAACTTGAAGCAGGTAGATACGGTCCACGATCTGTTTGGCAGTGATATTGAATTTTGTCGATTAGGTTTTGACTATGTTCTATTCTTACTCCTAAGGCAAAGGGTTTGGCCTCGATCAAGATTTTTTTCTGATGTAATAAATGGAAAATGTCTCTTGCCGAATGTCCTGTTGCCAGAATCACTCCAAGTCCTGTGATTTTCTCCTCTTCTTTGGTAACCACACCTTTCATTTCATTATTTTCTAGGATGAAATCTACGACCTTGGTATTAAATAGCACTTGACCACCTGCTTGTAGGATTGATTCCCTTAGCTCGGTTACAATTTTAGGGAGTTTATTCGTCCCAATATGTGGATGGGCATCGACGAGGATTTCTTCTGTGGCACCATGGGAAACAAAAATCTCCATAATTCTACGAATATCTCCTCTTTTCTTAGATCGGGTATAGAGTTTACCATCAGAATAGGTACCTGCACCTCCTTCTCCGAAACAATAATTAGATTCAGGATTGACGATGTGATCTTTGTTGATCGCTGCCAAGTCTCTTCTTCTGGCGCGGACATCACTTCCTCTTTCAATCAAAATAGGTTTCACCCCAAGTTCTATCGCCCTCAAAGCCGCAAACATACCCGCGGGACCTGCACCAACGATGATGATTTGCTCTGCATTACTCACGTTCTTGTAGGGCTTGGAAGCATCCAACATGGGAGGAACTTGCTCATCAATAAAAACTTCAGCAGTCACATTTACCTTGACTTGTCTTCCTCTAGCATCGATAGATCGCTTTGTCTGTCTTGCATGAATATCAGCCTGACGCAGAGAGATTCCTAGTCTCTTAGCGACCGTCTCCTGAAATATTACCTCATCATAAGCTTCCTGAGGTGTGAGTTGTAATTGAATTTCTTTTTTCATTTTTATGTAAGGTATTTATCCTTAAAGGTTTGTGAATTAAAATATTTGAAAATTGAGAGGTAATGGTTGGAATGTTTTAAAGTTGGAAAGTTAGAAGGTTTTTTCAGATTGAAAGATTATAAGATTTTAAGAACTTGTTAGTCGTGGCGGATTGGAAGATTGTGGTTTCTGATGGTTATAATGCTTTAAAGTTGGAAGGTTGAAAGGTTATGGGAGTTTGGATGATTTGCTATGTGGATTTGTATTGGAAAGTCTCTTGTTTCTTGGTTCTTGACTCTTGACTCTTGTTTAACTCACCTGTCACACTCTTGTCTCAAATCTTGCGTCTCACATATCACGTCTCACTCTTCTCCAAAGATCTCCTTCACAACCCAGCCTTTTCCCCATTCTGCTTTTTCTTGATCGGTCCAGAGTTGTGGGTAGAAAATAACTTTTTGAAAGCGCGGAGGCAAGTATTTTTGCCAGTTTGTCCCTCCTGTAGCAGCGATATCAACAGGATCTCTTTGCAGATATCTTACTGCAGATTTGTAATGAGCTAGTGGCCAAAATACATTTGCTTTCAAATCTAAAGTCTGCATCAATTTCTTGAGTTCTTCGTCTTTATCAGTGCAAGATTGGTATTGTTTCCAAATATTTTTGGTTTTATTTGAGTCAATTAGCTCCTTCAATTCCTTGCCATATTTGATTTCGAAAGTCTTTAAAGTCAAAGTTTTTTCGCCAGTTGCAAGTTCTATCGCTCCTTGTTGCCAGTAGAGATTATTGAACAAGTCGTCGGTAGTCATGTTATTTGATATGGAGTCCCTTTTATCAATATGGACAAGATTGACCACATCAGATGAAAGTATTTCGATCACTCTATATTGTGCGCTCTGGAAACCACTAGATGGCAGCAGTGACATTCTGAATTTCAGGAATTGTTCTCTTTCCATGCCTTTCCACATCACTGCAAAAGATGAAATCAAGTGATCAAAATACATAATGACTCTTTCTAATCTTTCTTTGAAGAAATCAGCCTTGATTCCATGCTTTTCAGAAATTTGCTCAAGTTCCCAAATGATTAATTTGAAATAGAGTTCTGTTATTTGATGGTAAATGATAAAAATCTTTTCATCTTTAAAGGATGTCTTTGGCTGCTGAAGGGAAAGCAAGATATCCAAGTTGATATAATCCCAGTAATTCAGGTAATCGGCATAAAGCAATCCTTCCAAATACGAGGATAAATCTTGACCAGAAGCTTTAAATTTCTTTTGAAGAAGCTCGATTTTATCAGTGATGTCTTTTTGGGTTTCTTCCGGGGTCATGGAGTAAATTTATATGAAATAGATAGTTTTTTTACCTGCTTCTTGTTTATTTCAAGGCGATATTGAAAAAACATTCGGGTACAAAAATCCATTATAATTAGCAATAAACCAAAACAGAAATGAATCCAGATAATACAGCTAGCAAAAGCACCAAAAAGGACATGTTTGAAGGCGTTGACTTTTATCAAATTGATGACTTGCTCACAGAGGAACATAAGCTCGTCAGGTCATCTGTCCGTGATTTTGTAAAAAAAGAGATCAGTCCTTACATTGAAGATTGGGCTCAAAATGCACATTTCCCTTATGAAATTGTAAAGAAATTTGGTGATGTAGGAGCCTTTGGTCCTCAAATTCCATCGGAATATGGTGGTGGCGGATTAGACTATATTTCTTATGGTCTGATCATGCAAGAAATTGAAAGAGGAGATTCAGGGATGCGAAGCACTGCATCTGTTCAAGGATCCCTAGTGATGTATCCGATATATAAGTTTGGCTCAGAAGAGCAAAAGCACAAATTTCTTCCAAAATTAGCTTCTGGTGAAATGCTCGGTTGTTTTGGTTTGACCGAACCTGACCATGGTTCAAATCCAAGCGGAATGACCACTAACTTCAAAGATATGGGAGATCATTATCTTTTGAATGGTGCTAAAATGTGGATTTCTAATTCTCCAAAAGCTGACATCGCTGTAGTCTGGGCAAAAAATGAAGAGGGAAGAATTCATGGGTTAATCGTAGAGCGCGGCATGGAAGGCTTCTCGACTCCAGAAACACATAATAAATGGTCTTTGAGAGCATCTTGCACAGGTGAGTTAGTTTTTGATAATGTCAAAGTTCCAAAAGAGAATTTACTTCCAGGAAAATCAGGTTTGGGCGCACCGATGATGTGTTTGGACTCAGCTCGATATGGTATCGCTTGGGGAACACTAGGCGCAGCAATGGATTGTTATGATTCTGCTAGAAGATATGCAATGGAAAGAATTCAGTTTGACAAACCTATTGGGTCTTTTCAATTAGTTCAAAAAAAGCTTGCAGAAATGCTTTCAGAAATAACCAAGGCACAATTGCTCGTTTGGAGATTGGGTAAAATGATGGATGAAGGAAAAGCAACTACAGCCCATATTTCATTAGCCAAAAGAAACAATGTAGCCATGGCACTCGATATTGCTCGAGAAGCAAGACAAATTCATGGAGGTATGGGAATCACTGGAGAATATTCCTTGATGCGACACATGATGAATCTAGAGTCTGTAGTTACCTACGAAGGAACTCACGACATCCATTTACTGATCTTAGGTCACGAGATTACGGGGATACCGGCTTTTAAGTAGATAGGAGACGTAAGACTTAAGAAGGAAGATGACTTGTCCATCGTGAAAGATGATTTTGACCGCTGAGGTTTTGTACCTTGGCGGTTTTTTTCTTTTACATAAAAAATAAGGTGAACCTTTCGGATCACCTTATCAATAATGTTGTGATTACTTTTCTTACTTAGTAAACTTTTCTGCTTCAGCTTTCGCTTTTTTAGTCAATTTGTCTACTTCGCTTGATGCTTCAGAAACTTTTTTATTTAGACCATCTAGAAAAGAATTTACTTTTCCATTGACCTCGTCTAAATACTCGTTTCCTTTTTTACCTAATTTTTTCCTTGTATTCTCGCCTTTATCGGGAGCGATTAAAATACCTACCTGAACACCAACTACTGCACCTAATAATGCACCTAAAAGAAACTTTGTAGAACTCATATTTTTATAAATTTTGAGTGAAAATAAAATTAAAATTAGCTTAAAATAAAATCTATCTTTTATCTAAACTACACTAAAAACAACGAATACTGTGCCACAAAGTTCCTAATTATCGATTAATTTATTTATTTGATATTTATTTTGATTTTTCTTCTTCAGCTCAATGGATTTTTTCTCCTTGTGATTATTTCACAATCTTTTGCCAAGATTCTAGTAATCTTAATAAATCCATCAAGATCATTAAATTACTTGATCATACTTCTGATGACAATCGTTCTAACAGGCTGAATCGGATCGTTTGTAAAAAGTGTGATATGTTTGTGGTCTATTCCCCTTCTACCCTTGGGGTCAAAAGTATAGCTCAATTGCATGGACTCACCTCCTAGCAAACTTTTCCCTTCCAAGTTTACCGACATACATTCACAGTTAGCAATCACTTTTCGAATTTCTAAAACTTCTTGACCCTGATTAGTCAATTTAAGCTCTCTATTGATTATTTGATCACTAGAAATGTTTTTCAAGTCAATATCAATTTCATTGATTCCTAAGCGTGGAACAACACTTTCCATACTTTTCAATACAGGATCAAAATATTCAAATATGTTTGCAAGTAATTTAAACTCAACTGGATTCTCCTTACCTTCAAAATTTAGAACCAATTGTTCTTCAACTAATCCCAAGTCATTTTTAACCTGTCCGTCATAGTCAAGAACAAGTAAACCACGTCGATTTGGTGGAATTGAATTCGGAACCATATTAATTTTCAAATATTCAGGAAAAGAATCTGATATCGAAGAAATGGTAAGGCTATCATTTCCAAAATTATAAAGTTCTAAAAGTTTCCTTCTCGGCTCATGGGTGTAGACATTCCCCATATTGATGGCAGAAAGACGCATTCCAATCTCTTGATTTCTCACTGGGTACGCCTCTTCTAGATCATTAGGAAAAGGAATATTAAAACCTTGAAGATATAGTGTATCTCCATAAATGTCCTGATTAGTACGAACAACAATCATCTTGGTAAATGCTCCACCTCTGTGGTCAGGATTGAAATTTACCTTAACACTTCCGATTTTGCTCTGATATATAGTGTCTTTGCTATATGCTGCAGTGGTGCAACCACAATCCGTCAAGATGTCAGAAATGACAATGGAAGAGTCTGTCTGATTCAAGCCTAGAAATTCAACTTCCACCAATCCATTTTCTTCCAATACCGTTCCGATATCAATCGTTCTGTTTTCCCAAAACAACAATTTCCGTTCAATTTCCTGAGCGTCAGCAACTCCAATGGAGAGAACTACAAATAGAATTAATAACAGCTGGGTTTTCATTTTAATCATACCACCAAATAACGATAAAATTCAAACGATTTGTACCCATATTTATTTAATTTGCGTCAAATTTATGAATAATGGCAAGAGTATTAACAGGTATTCAAAGTTCAGGACGTCCGCATTTAGGTAATATATTAGGTGCGATTGTCCCAGCGATTGAATTGACAAAAAAAGATCAAAATGAGTCTTTTATTTTTATAGCGGATATGCATTCGCTCACAACGATCAAAGATGGCGACATTCGAAGAGAAAACACTTTAGCTGTAGCAGCAGCATGGTTAGCCTTTGGAATGGATATTTCTAAAACGGTTTTTTACAGACAATCTCAGATTCCTGAAGTATCGGAATTGACTTGGTATTTGAGTTGCTTCACTCCGTTTCCGATGTTGGCTAACGCACATAGCTTTAAAGATAAGTCTGACCGACTAGCAGATGTAAATGCTGGATTGTTTACCTACCCAGTCTTGATGGCGGCTGATATTTTGTTGTATAGTGCTGATTTGGTTCCTGTGGGAAAAGATCAATTACAGCACTTAGAGATTTCAAGAGATATCGCTTCTACTTTCAATCATAGGATTGATGAAGAGATCCTGACACTTCCTGAAGCAAGAATCAATGAATCTGTAATGATCATTCCTGGTACTGATGGTCAGAAAATGAGTAAGTCTTACAACAATTACATTGATATCTTTCTCCCTGAGAAAGAATTGAAAAAAAACATCAACAGCATTGTAACTGATAGTACTCCGTTGGAAGAACCCAAAGATCCTGATACTTGCAATGTGTTTAAACTCTATTCACTTATTGCTACAGCGTCAGAAACTGCTGAATTGAGAGCAAAATACTTAGGAGGAAATTTTGGATATGGACATGCCAAGAAAGAGTTTTTGAATTTGATTTTAGAAAAATACAAAGAGGAAAGAATTACTTTCGATTATTTCATGACCCATCCTGAGGAATTGGAACTAAAGTTATCAGAAGGTGAAGCTAAGGCCAGAGTGGTAGCTCGAGAAATGCTGAACCGCATCCGAGAAAAATTAGGATTTTAAACAAAAATGCCTGAAGTGAATCACTTCAGGCATTTTTTTTTATCACAATTCTAAAATAGATTTAGATAGTAATTTTTTCACTTTATAAATTAATTCAATTATTCACTTTTTTCTGTTTCCTTATCACCAATTAACCCAAGCACTAATTGACTACCTTGATCTCCAAAGATCCTTAAGGGAAAGTCCATTGATTTGCATTACAAATCTAGTGGGGTTTGGAATAAGAACAATTCTCACATCCTGCTTATCAAATTGCTCAGATTCTATTGGTACACCTTCGGCTCCCTTTACTTCATAAGAGACAATGCCGTTTGCATCGGGTAACATGGGCGTATAGGCATTCGCCAAATAGGCAGAAGGCAACAGAACGTCATTGTCTGACTTGAGCTTTGCATAAATTTTTTCTAATTCTGCTTCCAATTCATCGCCATATTCATCATTGAAATCATCTTCCAGATCGTGCAGTTCTTCCTCAATATCGTCATAGCGTTCGTCAGCATAAGTGATTTTACTTAGTGCAATTCTCTTCTCTACAATTGCCGTTAGTTCTTGATCTAGTTTCTTTAAATCCATTGATTGATTTCGTTTTTAATTTAAAATACGAAGGTATTGAATATGATGAGTGATTCCAAAATATAGGTCAGTTTACAAGACCTTAAATCATGCTTTATCAACCTACAACATAAATAATATACTTATTTTATTAAAAATTAGATAATTTCAAAGATTTAGAAAAAAATTTTATAAAGAGTGGGTGCAATAATGATTTGAAATACATTTTTACATTATCTTAATACAAAATTACCCATACAAATCCATTTGAAAAATGAAAAAAAACCTAACAACAAGATTCAAGACTAAGATGTCTATGATCTTCACTGCCTTGTTATTGATGGCAGTTTCCTTTTCGTGCACTTCGATCGAAGAGCAGCCAACGCTTGACGAGAATGCAATGTTCAAAAAAGCATTCTTGGAAGAACTGGAAAACCTTAATTTTACCTCAAATCCAAATGCAAGAAATGGAAAAGTACCTTCCTTGCAAGTAACTCTTGCCGCATTAAGGATGACTGACAATTGGGTTCCTGCTGTAAAAGACAGAGCAACAGTATTTATGGCAACTGACGAAGCTTATGCTGAGCTTAATATTACAACAAAAAATCTTGCAGAAAACATTGATTTTGTAATGGCTGCAATTGGAAACCAAGTTATTTCTGGAAAGAAATTTTCAGGAGATCAATTACTGGATATTAAAGAAGAGGCAAATTTATTCTCAGCCTTAGCGGGTGCACCAACTTCTTTAACGGTCACTAACTCAAATGGTCAACTTGTTTTGAATGGTTTCTGTGGAGAAAATGCAAACATTATTGGTATGGATTTCAAAGCAACAAATAGTGTGACTCATTTTATAGATAGGGTTTTATTTCCAGATTTATCGTGTTTTCCAACAGAATAAAAATCAAATAATCATTCAAAAGCCCAGTTGGAATTTCCAGCTGGGCCTTTTTTTATTTTCATGAATCCGAAAATCCAATCTACAAGCGGAAAATATTATTTAGTCTCTATATCCGCTTTTATACCATTAGCCAGATAAAATAGTGTAAGTATTATATTTGAGCTGCTGTTGTCCGTTGACCGCGGACAGTTGACGATTTCACTTCAACGTCTTCTCGTGATTCTCTTTGATGATTCTTCTTAGAATTTTCCCTACATTAGATTTAGGTAATTCATCTGTAAAATACACCTCACGAGGCACTTTATAATTTGTCAGATTTTCTTTGGTATAAGCAATGATCTCCTCTTCAGTGACGGATTTGTCCTTAGCCACTACATAAGCAACTACTTTTTCGGTAGATTTATCATCAGGCATTCCGATTACACCAACTTCCAGTACTTTTGGATGGGAAGAAATGACATTTTCTACTTCATTTGGATATACATTGAATCCGGATACTAGAATCATTTCCTTTTTACGATCTACAATCTTTGCAAAACCATCCTCATCAATCACTGCAATATCGCCTGTTTTGAACCAATCGCCCATCATGACTTTCTCTGTTTCGTCAGGTCTGTTCCAATAGCGCTTCATCACTTGTGGCCCTTTGATACAAAGCTCTCCTTTCTCTCCTGTTCCCAGTTCATTCCCATCGTCATCTATAACTTTAATATCGGTATGTGGAAGCGGTACACCAATGGTGCCTATTCTTTCTGTTCCATCGATTGGATTACAAGTTGCTACAGGCGATGTTTCTGTCAATCCATATCCTTCTGCCAAGGGAGTACCCGTCACTCTTTGCCAATTTTCAGCTGTTGCTTTTTGAACAGCCATGCCACCACCCACTGCAATCTTCAGAGATGTAAAATCCAATTTCAAAAATGCTTCTTGATTCAAAAGTCCATTGAAAAGGGTGTTGACACCAGTAAATACCGTGAATTTATGCTTAGAAAGCTCCTTGATAAATCCTGGCATATCCCTTGGATTCGTGATCAGGACGTTATGTGCCCCTATTTTCATCATGGCAAGACAATTTACCGTCAATGCAAAAATATGATAGAGCGGTAAGGCTGTGATGACAATCTCTTCCTTTTCTTTCAGCTTAGGTTTCATCCATGCAGAGATCTGCTGCATGTTGGCAACGATGTTTCCATGTGACAGTTCAGCACCTTTGGATACACCCGTAGTTCCGCCAGTGTATTGGAGGTAAGCTGCATCAGCTAAGACCATTTCTTCTCTTTTGAAACTTGTTGCATTGCCGGCAGCCATCAATTGCTTCCATTTGATGGCATTAGGTATATTGAATGAAGGAACCATCTTTTTGATGTGCTTGACAAGCAAATTGACTATTCCACCTTTTAATCCACCCAACATATCGCCAAGTTCTGTGACAATGATATGCTTGGCAGGAATATCTCTCTGTATTTTTTCAAGGTTAAAAGCAAAATTTGCCAAGATGACAATCGCATCGGCTCCAGCATCTGCAAATTGATGCTTCATTTCACTTGAAGTATAAAGCGGGTTGGTATTGACAACGATCATTCCTGCACGAAGCACACCAAACATGGCAACAGGATACTGAAGACAGTTAGGCATTTGTATAGCCACTCTGTCGCCTTTCTTCATTTTTAGATTATTCTGAAGGTAAGAGGCAAAGATTTTGGAATATTTATCAACATCATTGAAAGATAGCGTCTTGCCCATGCACTCGTAAGCCACGGCATCGCCATATTTTCGAACACTTTCTTCAAAAAGTGCGACAACAGAAGAATACGCTTCCACATCAATGTTTTTATCTACAGATTGAGGATAAAATTTATACCAAGGATAATCTTGCATAAACGCTTTAATATTTTGGGTTATGAATTGATTTAAATATTTTACCTTCTAAATATAAAAGAAATATGAGCTTTATAAAAAATAAAGCCACTTTACTATAAAATAAAGTGGCTTTGTAGTTCAAGAAATTGAATTTTTAATCCTTTTTAAGAATTTTTCTAGCAATCAATTCTTTCATTATTTCATTTGTCCCTGCATAGATCCTCTGAACTCTAGCGTCAGCATAAGCTCGAGCTACAGGATACTCCCACATATAACCATAGCCACCGTGCAACTGCACACATTCATCAGCAACTTCACATTGTAGCTCTGTCATGCTGTATTTGGCCGCTGATGCCATAGCAGGATCCACTAATTTATTATTGTGCATCACTACTAACTGATCACAGTAGATTCTTGCCATCTCTAGCTTAGCCGACATTTCTGCAATTTTGAATCTTGTATTTTGGAAATCAGAAACAGTCTTACCAAAAGCTGGACGCCCTTTGACATAATCCACGGTAGAAAGGAATGTCCCTTCAGCTAATGCCAAAGCTGCCAAAGCAACTACCAATCTCTCTTGAGCAAGTTCTGTCATCAGATATTTGAATCCTTCACCTTCATTTCCCAACAAATTCTCTTTAGGAACTTTTACATCTTCAAAGAATAATTCGCAAGTATCCTGCGCATGTAAACCTACTTTTTCGAATGGAACACCTTTGGAAAAACCTTCCATATTTGTATCAACGAGAAAAAGACTGATTCCCTTTGCTCCTAATGATGGATCAGTTTTGGCAGCTACTACAACGATATTGCAGAGGTATCCATTGGTGATAAATGTTTTTGAGCCATTAATCAGGTAATGATCTCCCATATCCTGAGCAGTAGCTTTGATATTTTGTAAATCACTACCAGCTCCAGGTTCTGTCATGGCTACGGCTGAAATCAATTCACCTGAAACCATTCCAGGAATATATTTTGATTTGGCGGCTTCGGTTCCATAATGCAAAACATAAGGGAACACAATATCACTATGCAAAGGGTAGCCAATAGCAGGTCCCGAACAGCCACTTAATCCTAATTCTTCGATAAAAAGTGCATTGTATCTAAAGTCTTCGATTCCCATTCCTCCGTATTGCTCGGGTGCTTGAAGACACAAAAATCCATTATAGCCGAGATCAGTCCATGATTCTCTAGAAACCATTTTATTCTTTTCCCATTCGGCATTCTTTGGACTGATTTCTTTTGCAATGTAATCTTTCACAGAAAGTCTAAACATCTCATGCTCTTCTGTAAAGATTGTTCTTGGTATTCCGTACATATTTTTATTTGGGTTTATATAATTTTTCAGAATTTTCAATAAGTATTATCAGATTCACTTTGAATACAACAGCGAAATATAACTGTATTTTAAATTAATTCCAATCAATATTTGGTTCCATGTGTTGATAATTTAGTATATTTAAAACTGAGTTATTTCTAGAACCAAAAAAGAGCTGATTGATAATCAGCTCTTTTATTAACTCTTTATTTTCCCCAAGGTTTTCTTGGGAGTTTGAGATCCCGCTGAGCAGTGTTGTACACCATCGCAGCGACAATGATTGCGGCTTGAGTCATATCACCTTGTTGCATCCTTTCGTAAAGATCCATATTGGTGTGGTAGCCTTTTCCGTAATCAATAGGGTCTTGGATAAACTGAAATCCAGGAACCCCAACAGCATCAAATGCCACATGATCTGTAGACCCTGTATTTCTTCTAGTAATCGTTTTTGCTCCCATTTCATGGAAAGGTTCAAACCATTTTTCAAAAACAGGTACAAGTTGATCGTTTCCTTCTAAGTAAATCCCTCTGATTTTCCCAGAACCGTTGTCTACATTATAGTATGCTGATATCTTATCCCACTCTCCTTTTTTCTCTTGAGTTTGTCTATCTCCCACATACTTCTGCACATAACCTCTAGAGCCAAATAGACCCTGCTCCTCTTCTCCCCAAAGTGCAATTCTGATTGTCCTTCTTGGCTGAACACCAAGTGTTTTCAAAATTCTTATAGCTTCCATCATGACAACTACACCAGCAGCGTTGTCATTAGCACCTGTCCCAGCGTGCCAGCTATCTAAATGCGCACCAAGCAAAACAAGCTCAGGCTTCAAAGTCTTGTCTGTTCCAGGTATTTCTGCAAGCACATTGTATCCTTTATAGTCATCGTCCAACCATTCTACTTCTATTTCAGCATCAAGATTGACTGTTTGTCCATTCTTCAACAATCTTTCGATTCTACCAAAATGTTCCAAAGCAATTTCCATTTCTGGAAGTGTTTTGTTCTTAGCTGTGCTATAAGATCCCGCACGGGTATGAAAAACTGTCCCGAAATTTCCTCTGGTACCAGAAAGTTTCATCGCAATACCTTCATTCATCAAGAATTCATTTACTTTTTGATCCAAAACTCTTTGATCTCTCATTTGCTGAATCTGTGCAGGTGTATATCTAGCACCTGTAGCAGCATTGATTGTAACTTCTTTTCTATTCTCTAGATCTTCATCTGTCAATCTTCTTGCTTCTGCTGTGAAAGCAGGAGTTGTAGATAAAGTTGTTGGAAGCATGATTACTTTACCAGAAAGCTTTCCTTTATATTTTTCAAAGTCTGCTTCAGATTGAATATCAACCAAAACGACTTCACTACTGACAAGGCCATTTGTGCCTTCTGTCCATGCTTTTGGATAACCAATCAATGGTGCATAGTAAGGTGTCTTCATCGCGATGTAAGATTTCTTTACATCCCAGCCTCTTCCAAACTCACCATAGGAATCAATTTTTACATTTTGTAATCCCCATTCTTCAAATTTCTCAGCAGTCCATTGTCTCGCTCTTCTTAAGTTCGTCGATCCTGATAATCTTGGTCCCATCAAATCTGTCAGATGAAATGCCAAATCTTGAATTTGAGAATTTCTTGTTCCTTCGGTTTTGATTTTATACATCATTTCCAAATCGACATTCTCCTGTGCAAAGGAGGATGATGTCCATAAGAAAGCGACAAAAAGAATAAATGAAAATTGTACTTTTAGCTTCATATACGTCTGGTTTTTGTTTTTATCTTTAATAAAATTGATAATGTTGTTTTACCTATCAAAAATGTTAAAAAATAGTTATCAAAAATAACCGTCAGTGTAATTTCAGGAAATAAAAAAGGCCTCAGCATTTGCAGAGACCAGATTTTATATCATTTAATTGCAGTTAGATCTTGAAGCTATTCAAAGAAAATGTACCTAAAAAGCACTTGAACGAGATATATTTTAACTTCTTAGAAACCTGTAGGAAATATGAAATGATTAACTTTCCTTAAGCTTATTCTTCAAATACTTAACACGCTGAGCTATAGTCATATCGGAAATATCAACATTCTCAGATGTAGCTTGTAAAAACTCATCCACTGCACCCGAATGGTCGGTTGATAATCCTTCTTTAATGGTCACATAACGCATGGTCGTCCAAAGTAACGTTTTCAACTCTTTGCTAGAATCATCAGTCATATAATATTCCAATACGACCGTATTTTGATTATACCAAAGTAGCCTACTTTTGATCCTAACCCACTCTCCTACTTTTGCAGGCTTAACGTAGGCGATATTATGATTATAAACTACCCAAGCAGCTTTATATTTGTGAATGAAATCAATCATCTCAACTCCGTATAACTTTGGTACTTGATCTTCTCTGGCATTGAAGAAGTAATCAAAATACTTGGCATTATTCAAGTGCTGTAAAGGATCACAATCTTGAAATCGGATGACTACTCTACTTTCTGTTTCCTTTGGGTAATGCTTATCTTTATTATATTCAAACATATCAATTTCTTTATTGGATTCTTTCAATAATCATTTCAACTCGTCGGTTTCGGGTTTTACCTTCCTCCGTATTATTATCGGCTATTGGTCTAGAACCTCCCCAACCAGCAATTCTGACCCTTTCAAAATCTACTCCTTTTAAAGTCATGTAGCCTCTAATCTTAGAAGCTCTATTCATAGATAACTCCTTATTTAATTGTGGATCACCTGCATTATCTGTATGACCCTCAAGTCTGATGCGAACTGTTGGATTAACTTTCATAAAATCAACCAAGTCATCCAAAAGCTGTATAGAATTAGCATCTGCAAAATCAGATGTTCCTCTATTGAATTGAATATTATCCAAAACAATACTTGCTCCGGTTTTGATTGGAAGCAACTCAATCGTATCAACTCCCTTAGCAATCCAATCTGAGGCCACAAAATTTTTCGGAATATATCCATTTGAAGCAACTACAAATCTTTCTAAAGCATTATTTTCAAATGCATCTTTTAGATCTTGTGGATTGTTTGTTGACTTTTTAAAACCTTGTTTATTGGTATAAGCTATCTCAAAAGGAATCACATCTTTGGTATTTGCGTCCAAAACAGTGAAAATAAGATTAGATGTCACTACAGGTATTTGCGATTTTGTTGTAGACACAGTATCAATCTTTTCTTCTAAGATCAAAACAGAAGCATCAGCTATTGTTGCAATTGTAGTTTCTTTCTTGGTTGAATCAATCTTCGATATTTCAATTTTTTCTTTGATTTGAATTGTATCTGATATTACTTGAGACACCAGAATCTCTTCTACTGATTCCTGTGCATCGATCTGATGGGTAATCATCATCAAGTCTCCAAAGCCTTCTGAATTTTGTGTGGAAGTAAAAAGGGCTAAGTTTTTCTCTTTATCAAAAACCACGTAACTAAGTTCTGCTCCTTGTGTGTTGACTTGTTCCAAAGGTGTTGGCTTTGACCAACTATCCCAAGAATCACCAGTCCTTTTTGCCATAAAAACATCTCTACCACTTCCAATCTTATCAGAATTTGAAGAAAAATAAATTGTCGAAAGATCAGCTGACAAAGATGGTGTTTGTTCTTGTAGATCGGTATTGATATCAGGCCCGAGATTTTGTGGAGAAGACCAAGTCCCTTCTCTTATGAGCTCAGAAATATAAATATCTTCATTGCCATAAGATCCATAAGAAGTCATTGACATAATGATAACAGAATTATCCGAACTCAGCCTCCCACTGAAATGATTTCCTTGATTTCTGAAATTCCCCATTTCCAATACTCTGACATAATTCCACTCCAATCCAAACCTTGAGTATTGATGAATTCCTTGTTTCAGTCCATTCAAAGTCCCACTATGATAGACGTAAGCAGTCAAAGCATCAGGAAAACCCAAAAGAACATCATTTCCTGATGTTGAAAGACTTTTTATATGAATTGGCTCTTCCCATTCTCCAAGATTAGACTTCTTAGCCATCCAAATGTCTCCAAAGTCAGTAGGACCACCAAGATTTTCGGGATTAAAGCCGACTGAATAAAAAATTTCTCCTCTAAGTGAGACAACAGGATGTTGTTCATCATAAGAAGAGTTTAAGCTCTTCAAGGATGATATTTCCTGTGAAAAAACATTTCCTGATAATGAAAAAGCAAGCAGAATTAAGCTGCTTGCTTTCTTTATAATATTGATAAGGTCATTTTTAATCATTTCTGATCTTCATCAATTATTGATCCAAAACAATCGCAAATACTAATGGAGCAACAATAGTTGCATCTGATTCTATGATATATTTTGGCGTATTGATACCAAGTTTGCCCCAAGTGATCTTCTCGTTAGGAACTGCACCTGAATAAGATCCATAAGAGGTTGTAGAATCTGAGATTTGACAGAAATATCCCCAAAGCGGAATGCTATCTCTTTGCAAATCTTGATGTAGCATAGGTACCACGCAAATTGGGAAATCACCTGCGATTCCACCACCAATTTGGAAGAAACCGACTGTGCTGTCTTCTGTTGCATTTTTTGTGTACCAATCTGCTAAGAACATCATGTATTGGATTCCGCCTTTGACAGTATGAACATCTTTAATGTCACCTGAAATTACGTGACCTGCATACATGTTTCCAAGTGTAGAATCTTCCCATCCTGGGACAATGATAGGAAGGTTTTTCTTAGCTGCTTCTAGCAACCAACTGTCTTTCGGATCGATTTGGAATGATTTATCCAATTTTCCTGAAAGTAAAATTTTATAGAAAAATTCGTGTGGGAAAAACGCCTCTCCTGCTTGATCTGCTTTTACCCATTCTTCTAAAATCACATTTTCAATTCTTCTCATGGCTTCCATTTCTGGAATACAAGTATCAGTCACTCTATTCATATGACGAGAAAGAAGATCATTTTCTTGTTCTGGCGAAAGATCTCTATAGTTAGGGATTCTTTCATAATAATCGTGAGCAACAAGGTTGAATACATCTTCCTCCAAGTTAGCACCAGTACAAGTGATTATTTGAACTTTATCTTGACGGATCATCTCTGCTAAGGAAATCCCTAGCTCAGCTGTCGACATCGCTCCAGCAAGCGTGATCATCATTTTACCATTGTTGTCAAGGTGAGTTTTATACCCTTCAGCTGCGTCTATGAGTGCTGCAGCATTAAAGTGTCTGTAATTATGTTTTAAAAATTCAGTAATTTTCATGAATCCTATGTTTGTTTTAATAATACAAAAGTACCAAAATATCCTTCACGAAAAAAGCCCGGAAATCCGGGCTTTTTTTGATAAGAATATTATTATAATTATTTCGCTGGCTCAGACTTCTTAGTTGCGAATTTAGCATTCAATCCAGCAGTAACTTTATCAGTGATATCTAATGATTTTTTAGAATACCAAACAGCGCCACCCCTTGTGTAAGAAAGAATCATCTCAAGATTATTCTCTTCAGCATATTCAGTCAAATACTCTTGGATCTGATCAATTACATCGCTGTATAATTTTGATTCATCAGCTTGCAATTCTTGCATCAAGTTATCTCTGTAAGTAACCAAATTTCTTTCTTTTTGCATCAAGTCTTCTTGCTTTGCTCTTGCTTGATTTGGAGTCATAGAATTAGCAGTCTGCTCAAAGTTTGATACTTCTTGCTGAAAACCTCTTGATCTAGAACCTAATTCATTTTCGAATTTTTTACCTTTTTCAGTGATCAACTCAGATTGTTCTTTGAAAAGATCAAAATTGGCAATAACACTATCCGTAAGGATATAGGCAATTTTAAGATCTGAAATACTTACCTCAGCAGTGGTCTCTCCGTCAGTTGAAGTTGTTGAAGTAGTGCCTGAATTGTTGCAGGCAGAAAATAGAAGTGTTGCAAATCCTAGAACACCCAATACTTTAGATAATTTTTTCACGTTAGTTTGCTTGTTTTTTACTTGCCGCAAATATAAACAAAGTATTGTTTGTTCAAATTATTATCGAAATTCGATTTGTTAATTTCAGTTAAATTCAGAAGTATAAAAATCAAAAAATCATTTTCAATTATTTGACAATCAAACTATTATTTATTTTTATCACCTTTTTTAATCTTCCGATTTTTATAAAAATCAATTTGGGTTCGCAGGTTAACAGCGTTACCAAAAAGGGATAATCCCGCAAAAAATACGATTAAGGCAAGTGTACCAAGAAAAAACCAATCATAGAAGTCTTCATTTTCAGACTTTGATATTACTGAATCACCCAATAAGCTCAATCCAAATCCCATCAATAGAATTCCACCAACAGCATTGTAAAGCCATTTTTTCTTGAGTCTGCTTATTTTTGACATAATTTAGAAGAAAATTTCTTGTGCTAATCTATAGGTATTGGCATGCGCCTCGATGATGTTACTGATTTTTGGTGAGTAGCCACCACCCATGCAGCACATGATAGGGATTTGATTAATTTTGGCTAATTCCAATACAATTCTATCTCGCTCTTTACATCCTTGAATCGTCATTCCAAGTCTACCTAATTTATCAGATTCTAAGACATCTACCCCACATTGATAAATGATGAAATCAGGTTGAAATTTATCAATCAATGGGATCAAATTCTTTTTCAGTAAACCTAAATACTCTTCATCTTGTATTTTATCTGGAAGACCTATATCTAAATCTGATTTTTCTTTATGCATTGGATAATTTGACGCGCCATGCATGCTAAAAGTAAATACTTGTTTCTTATTTTCAAATATTTGGGCTGTACCATTTCCCTGATGCACATCTAAATCTACTACAAGAACTTTTTTTGCAAGTTGATTTTCAAGAAGGTAATTCGCAGAAATCGCAATATCATTCAAAAGACAGAAACCTTCTCCCCTATCTGTAAAAGCATGATGTGTACCTCCTGCAATATTCATCGCTATACCATTTTCTAAGGCGAATATAGAGGCTTCGATAGATCCTTGCATGATGTGAATTTCTCGTTCGATCAATGCTCTAGTCAATGGAAAGCCTGTCTTTCTAATTTCGGATTTTGATAAATCTAAACGAATGAGCTTTTCAAAATATTCAGAATCATGCGTATTGAGAACCCACTTTTTATCCAAATCTGTTGGTTCAAAAAAGTTAGACGAAGTCACTGTACCTTCGTACAACAATTGCTCAGGAAGTAGCTCATATTTTTCCATCGGAAAGCGATGACCTTCTGGCAAGTCTAATTTATACAGGGGTGAATAGGCAATCTTTAACATCCTAAAAAAAACGCTTGTTAATTAACAAGCGCTATACAATATTGTTAAAACTATTTGAAATTAATCTTCATCGAAGTCTTCTTCTTCCTCCGATTGGAAAGCATACATAGTATCATCCAATTTAATAGAATCATCATTAAATTCCTTGATGAACTTCTCAATCACTGAATCATCAATGAAATCAACGTTTAATGCAGCATCTAATCCAATTCCATAATCATGATGGGTATCTAGATCGATGAATTCTTGAACCTTTACAGTTTCTTCTTCTTCGATATCCATGATGATTTCTGTGATGAACCATCCAATTTCTTCTTCTTCACTAGAAAGTGGCTTGAGATTTCCATCATCATCCTCTTCATATTTTATTCCTTTATAATTAGGGAATTTTTTTGCTGCCTCGTGTTCTGCCAATTCGAAAACTTCCGAAGCGTGATGTAATCTTAGGGTATAAAGAGCAGCATCATAGATGACTTCCTTGCCTTCAAACATTCCCACAAACAGAAAATTAACAAACTCCTCAGAGTTTTCCTCGTCACCTTCTATTACTTTAAATGCTTTATTTAAAGACTTAAGCTCCTCTTTAAGGGCATCAATGATTTCTGGGTCAAATCCTTCGTTTTTATACTTCATATTTGCAAAAATATTAGGTTTACATGGACAACTTACTACTGAATGCGTAATTTTAAAAGATAAAATTTTGAACTCTAACTCAATATAATTTTAAGTAATTAAATTCCAATCAATTAAGTAAAAAAAAATGTATCTGCCTCAAAGAAATGATAATTTTGTAAAAGAACTACTCAAAAAAGAGGAAAATATAGAATTAGATTTCAAATTAAGTATTTCAAATAGTTCAAAAATTGCAAGAACGCTCGTAGCTTTTGCAAATACCAAAGGTGGAACAATAGCCATTGGAATCAATGATCATAAAAAAATAATTGGAATAGATCCCGAGGAGGAATTGTTTATGATCAAAAAAGCTGCGGAGGAATATTGTATTCCTCCAGTGCTATATGATAGTCAAGTTTACGAGATAGAATATCTTGATGATGAAAAACTAGAAGAAGAACTTTTAATCTTAGTTATAAATGTTCCAAAATCTGAAAATGAACATCTCTTACTTTCAAAAGGAAATAATCGATTAAGATATCTAAGGGTCGGAGATAAAAATATTCCTCAATAAATTGATTAATTCTTATTGACGTCTAGAACCTCCTAAAGATACTCCTAAAAGAGAATTAATCAATCCTAGAATTAAACCAAACAACAAGGCCCACCAAAATCCATCGACACTAAATCCTGGAACAATATTCGCAGCTAATAAAATCAATAAAGCATTGATTACAATCAGAAATAACCCGAGTGTTACAATAGTGATTGGTATAGTCAGAATTATAAGTATTGGTTTTACAGTTATATTCAAAAGTGCAATCAAAGCTGCAATCACAATTCCCGTAAAAAAACTCTCAACGATTACCCCTGGCAAAAGATAACTTGTAATAAGAACAGCGACCCCGCCAAATATTAATTGTACGATTATTCCCCAAGTGTCTGATGCTTTGCTCATGATTTTTTAGTGCTTTGGTTAGTTTCCGTTTAAGAAGATAATCTAAGTTAATATAAAATTGATTTTTCTTCTCCTAAGTATTAAAAAAAAATTCTTCAAAACATCAATGTAAAAATATCAGTTTATCTTTGTGACAATAAATTATAACTTAATAAACGATTGTGATTTTAATAGCTTTCTTTCTTCTTCATTGGTATTTCTCTTTGTTCTGTCAGAGTTTCTTCCTTCACCGATACGCAGCGCATCAAATGTTTTCCATGTCAAAATATTGGGAAAAATTCTTCTATATATTCACTTGGATTACCCAAGGTAGTAGTTACTTATCACCAAGAGCCTATGCAGTATTACACCGCATGCATCATGCTTACAGTGACACTCCAAAAGACCCGCACAGTCCACATCACACAGAAAATCTTTTTACTATGATGTGGAAGACAAAAAATATTTATAATGATTATTTCAGTTTCAAATTAAAGCCTGAAGAACGATTTAGCAAAGATGTTCCGGATTGGAATAAGTTCGATCTTTTTGCAGATTCCATGATGGCACGTGTAGGATGGGCATTATTCTATATATTAATTTATGTATTGTCAATTTCTGTTTTTGAATTTGCAGGTACACATTGGTGGATGTATTTCTTACTTCCAATACATTTAATGATGGGTCCAGTACATGGAGCAATTGTCAACTGGAGTGGTCATAAATATGGATATGCTAATTTTGATAACAATGACAAATCAAAAAACAGCTTACTTCTTGACGTTCTCATGTTAGGAGAATTATTTCAAAACAATCACCACAAACTTCCTAACAGACCAAATTTTGCGGTTAAGTGGTATGAGTTTGATCCTACCTACCCTATTGTCAAGATTTTACATGCAAGTGGTATTATTAAGTTGAAAACTACCTAACAATTATAAATAGAAAATTACAAAGCCATTCTTTACGGAGTGGCTTTTTTGTTTTTAAAAATTTTTTAATAATAAACTAAAAAATATTTTACTAACTAATTTTTAATTACTACATTTATAGCTGCCAATAGAAAAGATTCGTTCTAAAATTTGTTATTATGAAACTAACTGAATAATTTAAGGGTGTAATTTAAACTTAAACATCATTATGAGAAATCTAACAAGAGCAGAAGAGCAGGTAATGCAAATCCTGTGGGAAGCTGAAAAAGGATTCGTAAAGGACCTTTTAGAAAAAATGACAGAGCCAAAGCCGGCTTACAACACCGTTTCAACAATCATAAGAATTCTTGAAAGAAAGGGATTTGTTCAGCACAAAGCCTATGGAAAATCTCACGAGTACTATCCAATCGTATCTAAAGATGCTTACAGAAGTCACTCGATAAAGAATTTACTTTCGGGGTATTTCGGAGGTTCGTTTACTAAAATGGCATCTTTCTTCGCAAAAGATGAAAATTTAGATATCAAGGAACTAGAAAAAATCATGAATGAAGTCAAAGAAGATGTAAAATAATCTGCTTATGGCTTTTCTAATTGATTATATCTGGCAAAGTACATTCTGTTTACTGTTTTTCTATGGTATATATTGGGTCTTTCTAAGAAACGAGAAAGTATTTGGTTTCACTAGAGTTTACATATTAATCACACCTATTCTAGCGTTACTTTTCCCAATATTGAAAATTCCAGTAAACTTCAGCAAACCAGATATATCATTAGAACAATCACAACTCTTTCGGGCGCTTACCATAGAGCAAGCGCCCGAAGATGTTGCCGGATTTTATGGTTTACCGGAAGTGACTGTACAAAGTACAAAGCTTCCAATGCTCTTAGAATTCAAAGATTATATCTTGATTTTTTATATTGTCGTCATTGCGCTGCTTACATTAAGATTATTTTGGCAGTTTTTACAAATAAGGTTAATCAAAGAAAAAGGTTGGTATCAAACCATTTTTAAGTTAAAAGAAAATTATTTTCTAATTCCAACATTTGGATTAGCTCCAATATTTTCGTTTTTCAATCAGTTATTTTGGGATGAAACCCATGATTTGAGTTCTGAAGAAAAAGAACAAATTATCAAACACGAAATTGAACATATCCGACAAGGTCATTCTTGGGATGTGTTGTATTATCAAATATTAAGTATTCTATTCTGGTTCAACCCCGCAATTCATCTTATGCGAGTAGCCCTCGTCGATGTACATGAATACCTAGCAGATGAATCTGTATTAAATCAAACTACAAATAAAGAAAGCTATCCAAAATTAATCGTCAAAATCGCATTTAAGGGAATGGATCTACCTATTGGCAACTATTTTATTAGATCAACCACGCTTAAACGAATTTTAATGATGAAAAAGTCAGCAAAACCAAATTGGTTCAAAATGGCCATGATTGTGCCATTAACCTTTATGCTTCTAGCATTGGTTTCCATGAAAACAAGTGAAAGAATAGGGAACTTATTCAGTTTTAGTACTGAAAAAATTGAACTCATTAAAGAACAACTCATTGCTTCTCAAGACTCTTTGGAAGTTGCCATCAAGGTAAAGAAAACGAATAATCCAAAACACTATGAACTTATAGGTCCACTAGAAGGCGATAAGTTAACTGCGCAGCTCGGAGAATTGGTTTACGAATTTTCAGAGATTTCCTCTGACAATGAGTACCTTAAAGTAAGAAGTTTGATCAATACGCTTAGAAGTAACTCTAGAATTGTAAAGAATTATGGAGCGGTAAAATCCTACAGTCAGGCAACAAAAAAACCAACTCCAGTAGATGGAAATGACAACTGGTATAAATATTTGACAAAAACTTTAAGTGAAAATTTACCTGAAAAAGAAAAAGAACTTGGTATAGCTTCAGAAATTGAAATAGAATTCATGATCTCCAAAGAAGGGAAAATCACTAATCCTATTATCAAAAGAAGCTATGGAGGAGGGGTCGACGAGATTATTCTTCAAGAGTTAGTAAGCACTTCTGCACCAAGATGGAATCCTGGAGAGATCAACGGCGAAAAAGTCGACGTCATCCACAGTGCTTATTTGCAGCTATCAGGAATGATTTCCAATAATTATGATAGAGAGTCTTTAGAGTTTTTTCCACAATTGATGGATATTCCTATTGGTAAGAGTACAAATACTGTTATCAATGAAGACACGGTTTTTGATGTAGTTCAAACTGCACCTATTCCTATGGGAGGAATGGAAGGATGGAACGAGTATTTAAAAAATAATTTGACCTATCCTGAGGAATCCAAAGAAAAGAATATTTCAGGGACAGTATATGTGTCATTTGTAGTAGATAAATCGGGTGCTATAGATGATGTCAAAACAATTCGTGGGGTTAGCCCTGACATCGATGCAGAAGCAATAAGGGTGGTACAAGCGGCACCAAATTGGACTCCGGGAAAACAAGCTGGAAAAGAAGTCAATGTGAGAATGCGTTTGCCAATTCGTTTCAAAACCAATAGCAGTGCTGCAAATGAAAATATTTTCAATGTTACTCCCGGTAATCAAACTCCAAATGATGCAGATGGCTGGTCTTCTCCATCTCCGAAAGGAGGAATGGATGGCTGGATTCGCTATTTATCAGACAATCTTAATTACCCGAAACAAGCCATTTCAGCTAAACAAGAGGGTACAATTTACTTAACTTTTTTAGTAGCAGAGGATGGAAGCGTTGAAAATGTAGAACTGCTTAGAGGCATAGGTTATGGAATCGATGAAGAAGCACTGCGCTTGGTAAAGGAAGGTCCAAAATGGATCCCAAGTAAAAAGGATGGTGAAGTAAGAAAATCAAGAATGAGATTACCAATTGTATTTGACTTGGATAAGTTGGTTCAAACTTCCACTCCAGCCAAACCAAGTGAAAATTTCAACAAGTACCTCTCAAGAAATCTCAAATACCCAATTGAGTCTAGATCAAATGGTCATGTTGGTACCGTAATTGCAAAACTTACACTAGATGAAAATGGAGAAATCAAAAAATCATCTATCAAAGAAAGTTTAAGTAAAGAATTAGATGCAGAGGTCTTGAGAGTATTGGCTAATGCACCAGCATGGGAGGTAAATAAAAAGGGTTGGAAATATGAAGTCCTTATTCCTGTTACCTTTAGAATGAATAACGCTGCACCAGAAATAAAAAATAGTCTACCAAACGAGATTGTTGTAGTTGGATATGATTCTCAAACAAGCCAACAAAAAGAGAAATCTGATTCTAATGTGAAAAGCAATATGCGAGTTGGTTTTTATATGCCTGAAGTCTTTCAAACTCACGCATCTCCTACTACAAAAATCCCAATTTATATATATGAAGGCAAGGTTATAGACTTTGATGACATAGTCAAACTCACTACAGAGACAAAAACAATATTTACAAGAGTCCAAAATCCTTCCAAAATGGAAATTGAAAAGTTTGGTGATGGAGCGAAAAAAGGAATAGTTTACATAGAAAAAAATAATAAATAACTTAAACACAGTACTATACTCTAAAAGTAAAATCCCCACTATCAGTTTTAGTGGGGATTTTTTTTTAGGTCTATTCAAGATTTATTTCAAATTCAATCTTCCTTGTGAAGCACCATAGAGATTCGCCATTCTATATAGAATTCGAGCACCTACATTCCCATCCCACTCATCACCTTCGGGACCTGGAGCTACCTCTACCAAATCAAATCCAATCAATCTTCTACCTGACTTTACTACTTCGCGCACTAAATACATAATTTGATCCAACTCAAAACCACCAGCTACGGGTGTTCCTGTGTTTGGACAAAGTTTTGGATCAAAACCATCAATGTCAATGGTAACATAAACTTCTTGAGGTAATTGTTCTACAATTTCATCACAAATGATCTTCCAGGCTTTTCCTTCATAGGAATCTTTCTTAATGTCTTTATCATAGAAAGTAGTAATCCTATTATTTTCTTTGGCCATGATCGCCTCTGCTTCGCAATAATCTCTAATTCCAACCTGAACAAGCTTGCTGATTTGTGGAAACTTCAATGCGTTGTAGGCAATAGAAGCATGTGAATATTCAAAGTTCTCGTAAGCAACTCTTAAATCTGCATGGGCATCTATCTGAAGAATTCCAAAGTTATCATGATCATCAGCTACAGCTTTGATCAATCCTAAAGGAGTACTATGATCTCCTCCAAGAAGAGCAACCATCTTACCTTGTCCTCGATACAATTTCGCTTGTTCGTAAACCCACTCGTTCATCTCTGCAGCGGCCTTATTGATTAAATCTGGAACTGCAGCGAAACGCTCTAATTCAGCTTCTGGTGAACCCTTCTCTAACCAATCGATATAGTTTCGTGCCAAAATTCTAAAATTAGAACTTTTGTTAGCCAAATCATCTGGGATGGGTAACATATAAATCCCCATCTTCCAAGCATCTTTAATGTCATCCTGAAAAAGATCAACCTGCATCGAAGCATTCAAAACTGCATCGGGTCCATCAGCTGTACCTGGAGAATAAGAAACTGTAACTTCCCATGGCACTGGGATAATAATCATTTCGGCAGTATTTTCATCAAATGGCAGACCAAAAAGACTTTCGTAAGTACTTACTCCATTTGGATCAAAACCATCTATAATTTGGTGTTTCAAAGACATATTTATAAAATTTTAAATTCGAATTAAATTTAACTATTCACTATCTTCTTGTAAAAAAACAAAATCCAAGCTAAAGTTTAAACAGATTGAGTGAATATAAATTCCTTTAATATAAAACAAAGAGATAACCTATTGTAAAACTTCTCTTACTATACCAGTTCCCATTCCCAAATGACTCCAATTATCCACTGCTAATTCAATGACAACCATCATTCCAGGTTGAATACTCAAATAGCCTTGATCTGCAATGTGAGAAACCAATGCACTCACGCCAGGATTGTGTCCAACTAACAAAACACAGCTATGTTCATTATTCATTTTTGAAAGAAGATCTAGAATAACTGATGTTTCAGCTTCATAAACTTCATCGCTAAACTCCATGATTGAAGGGTCCATTGAAGACCCTATTAATTCTGTAGTCTGTTTAGTTCTTTTTGAAGAGCTTGAAAGTATTTTATCAACTACGATTTCAGATTTTACAAAAAGTTCTTTTAATCTCAATAATTGATTTTTTCCATTTTTTGTTAATTCCCTTTCAAAATCTGTTCCACCACCAGAGTTAAAATCCGCCTCTCCATGTCTCAGAACCACTAAAATTTTATTCTTTTTCATTTTATAATTACCATTTACAGCTAGCAATTGTTTGAAATAATCATGCCAATTCTAAGATAGTGTCTTTCATAATTTGGAATACAATGTAATCGCATCTATTTTTAGGATTTAAATGGCATTTTTAATAAATGCCCATTGTTTTAACCTTAAGGAAGTATGCCAAAAAATTTAGTCATAGTAGAGTCCCCTGCCAAAGCAAAGACCATAGAAGGATATTTAGGAAAGGATTTTAAAGTAGCGTCAAGTTACGGTCATGTGCGGGATCTGCCAAAAGGTGACAAAGCCATTGACATTCAGAATAAATTCAAACCAACTTACGAGGTAACTGCTGATAAAAAGGAAGTGATCAAACAACTCAAAAGTCTTGTCAAAGATGCTGACATGGTTTACCTAGCAAGTGATGATGACCGCGAGGGAGAAGCTATCAGCTGGCATTTAAAAGAGGTTTTGAAACTCAAAGATGAAAACAGCAAAAGAATTGTATTCAGAGAAATCACAAAAAATGCAATTACTAAAGCAATAGAAAATCCAAGAACAATAGATTACGACCTTGTCAATGCACAACAAGCAAGACGAATTTTAGATCGTTTGGTTGGTTTTGAGCTTTCTCCAATTCTTTGGAAAAAAATTAAAGCAGGACTATCAGCGGGTAGAGTTCAGTCTGTAGCTGTCAGACTAGTAGTAGAACGCGAGAGAGAAGTAGAAAAATTCAATACCAAACCTTCGTACAGAATTACAGCACTTTTTGATGTAGAAGGCAAGACACTTTCTGCTGAGCTACCAAAGAAATTTGAAACCCAAGAAGAAGCTGAAGACTTCCTAAAAAAATGTCTAGGGGCTGATTTTAGTATTAAAAGTTTAGAGAAAAAGCCAGGTAAAAAGTCACCTGCAGCGCCATTTACCACTTCTACATTGCAACAAGAAGCCAGTAGAAAGCTCTATTTCTCTGTAGCACAAACAATGTCAGTTGCGCAGAAATTATATGAAGCTGGTAAGATTACTTACATGAGGACAGACAGCACGAACTTGTCTGACGATGCGATGACAGCTGCAAAAAATGAAATCACCTCAGCTTATGGTGCTGAGTTTCATAAATCAAGAAAATATACAACTAAGTCAGAAGGAGCTCAAGAAGCTCACGAAGCCATCCGTCCTACAGATTTTTCACAACATGTTACTTCTGGAGATAGAAATGAGCAGCGCCTTTACGAGTTGATTTGGAAAAGGGCAATTGCCTCGCAAATGGCAGATGCTGAACTTGAAAAAACTAATGTAAGTATCGCTATTTCGACCTTACCACAGACACTTTCTGCGAGTGGCGAAGTCATCAAGTTTGAGGGCTTTTTGAAAGTTTATCTAGAAAGTACCGATGATGAAGATGAGGATGATGAAAGCACAGAAAAAGGTTTACTTCCTCCATTGACAGTAGGTCAAATTTTGAATTTGACTGAAATGAAAGGAAGAGAAACATTCACCAGACCTGCTCCAAGATACACGGAAGCGTCTTTGGTCAAGAAACTTGAAGAAATGGGAATCGGTAGACCTTCTACCTATGCTCCTACTATTTCTACTGTCCAAAAAAGAAATTATGTGATCAAGGAATCACGTGATGGAAATGAAAGAAAATATGTAGAAATGAAGATCGCCAAAGGCGAATTCAAAAAAGAAACCAAGACAGAAATAACAGGTGCAGACAAAAACAAGTTATTTCCTACCAACATTGCCATGGTGGTGAATGACTTTTTGGTCGAGCACTTTCCAAATGTCATTGACTTTACCTTTACAGCAAGAGTAGAAAAAGAATTTGATGAAATTGCTCATGGAAACCAAAATTGGGAAGATATGATCCAGAATTTTTATGGAGCATTTCATACCCGAGTAGAGGAAACTTCCAATGTAGCTAGAGAAGACATCAATACTTCTAGAGAAATCGGAATTGATCCCAAAACAGGGAAAATGATTATAGCTAGATTAGGGAAATTCGGGCCATTGGTTCAAATCGGTGATCAAGAAGATGAAGAGAAACAATTTGCCAGTCTCAAAAAGGGTCAATTTATAGAAAACATTACACTCGAAGATGCTTTAGAATTATTTAAGCTTCCAAGAGATGTTGGTAATTTTGAAGACAAGAAAATAGTCGCTGCCATAGGAAGATTTGGGCCTTACTTAAGACATGATAGCAAATTTGTCTCTTTAGGGAAAGAATATGATCCATTGAGTATAACTGAGGATGAAGCTATTCAACTTATCAAAGACAAGAGAAAAGCAGATGCAGAGAAGCATATCAAAACCTTTGAGGAAAATGAAGAAATTCAAATCCTCAATGGTCGATGGGGTCCTTACATCAAGTTTGGTAAAAACAACTTCAAAATCCCTAAAGACAAAAAAGCAACCGAATTGAGTTATGCGGAAACCATTGAAATCATAGAAAATCAACCTGAAAAGAAGAAAGGTAGATTTACCAAGAAAAAGTAATTAAAGAGCAGGTCGAAAGTCCTGCTCTTTTTTTTGCACTTGCCTATCATTTTGATTGGAACGGGTTTTTCATGAAATATTCCAAGTGAATATGCTTTATTCCTTAAAATTATGAAGTTAAATTGCATGATGAAGTTAGGTATTAGCTTAGTGATATTTTTTCTCTTATTTCATGTTAGTAAATCCTTTTCTCAGGTGACACTAAGAGGTGTTGTTGAAAATGAAAACAACAATGCTCCAATCCCCTATGCTATGATTTTCCTAAGTAATACGAGCAATGGGACATTGAGTGATTCCTTGGGGAACTTCACCATGATAATTGAAGAAGGCAAGCATGAATTGATTATAAAATCAATGGGCTTTACAACACTCAATTATGAATTTGATCACTCTAATATTCAGAATAGACTTTATAAGTTCAAGCTTGCTTCAAACGATTTAGAACTTACAGAAATAGAGGTTGATTCTAAAAGAGATCGTGTTTGGTATAATAATCTCGAGGTTTTCAAAAGTTATTTTATCGGCAATAGCACTAATTCAATGAAAAGTAAATTGGTAAATCCCAACATCTTAATATTGGATGATCAGAGTGTTCAAAGAACTCTTTTAGCAAAAGCGAGTCAGGATTTAATCATTGAAAATACCAATCTAGGTTATACGATCCGTTATTTACTCCAGACATTTGAATATAATATGGCTGAAAAGAAGATTTTTTATGGTGGTTACTCCTACTTCACCGAGCATGATGGCCTTTCAAAAAGAAAAGTGAAGCAAGTAGAAACCAATAGAAAAAGAGCCTACGAAGGAAGTTCTATGCATCTATTACGGGCGATTTATAATAATTCTGTAGCAGAGGAAGGATTTATTGTAAGAAGGCTAAAGAAAATCCCTAATATTAACCGCCCGTCGGAGGAGCATTTGGATAGCATTGCACGGAACCTGAGGTTGGGCAGACCGACACCATACACGTTCGAGGAATTTGCTAGGTTAAAAAAACTTCCCAAAACTATAGATCAACTTGAGAAAAAGCCTGTAGACCTCAGCCAATATATAACAAAAGAAGATGGTGGGAAAATCACACTTCATTTTGAAGATTACCTTCAAGTTATTTATACGAAAGCTAAGCCTGATCCAAATTATGTTCTACCACACAAAGCAGAAAATCAGGAGAGTTTGATTCATTTTCTCAATGGGAAAATAGAAATTTATGAAAATGGAAGTTTCTCTCCTCCATTTGATCTGTTATTTGAAGGGTATATGGGTTGGCTGAAAACAGGTGATTTACTTCCATTAGATTATAATCCACTATAAATGAAAAAAAAGCTCATCGTATTAACTGGTGCTGGAATTTCAGCAGAAAGTGGGATTGCCACTTTTCGAGACAGCAATGGCCTTTGGGAAGGGCATAATGTCATGGACGTAGCCTCACCAGAAGGCTGGAGAAAAAATAAAGAAGTAGTCCTTGAGTTTTATAATCAACGAAGAAAGCAAGCGCTATCTGTTCATCCCAATCCTGCCCATCTTGCATTAGCTGAATTGGAAAAGCACTTTGATGTCACCATCATCACACAAAATGTAGACAATCTTCACGAAAAAGCTGGTTCTAGCAATATCATTCACTTGCATGGCGAACTTTTTAAATCCCAAAGTACATTTGATCCGAGTTTAATTTATGAAATGGATCAATGGCAATTGAATATTGGTAATAAATGTGAAAAGGGAAGTCAACTGAGACCATTTATAGTATGGTTTGGTGAAATGGTCCCCATGATGGAACCTGCTATAGTTGCAGCACAGCAAGCAGATGTCTTTGCGGTCATAGGTACTTCACTTCAGGTTTATCCTGCGGCAGGATTGATCCAATACCCACCTAGCGAAAGTTTGAAGTATATCATCGATGTAAAAATCCCACAAACTGGCTATATCAATAATTTGAAAGCAATAGAAGCGACTGCTTCAGAAGGAACACAAATCATGGCAAGAGAACTTATTGATAAGTATGTTTATCAGTGAATTCGTTATTAGGGGGATTGGTTATTTGGAGATTAATGATTGGGTGTATTAGTTATTGGGCCGTATAATTTTTAATCAGACAAAAAAATACCTGACAAGTTCCTAAAGCTTGTCAGGTAAAAATTCAATGGGAATTTCAATCTACTATTTCCATTCAATTCTTGCAGTTTTCAAATCCCTTGAATTTGGGCCAACCATGATATCAAACTCACCAGGCTCAAAGACAAAATCAATATCGAAATTATAGAATTTTAAATTTTCTTTAGTCAGTTCAAATTTAACAGTTTTTGTCTCTCCAGCTTTCAGAGGTACCTTTTCAAATCCTTTTAGCTCTTTCACCGGACGTGTAATTGAAGCGACCAAATCTCTTATGTAAAGCTGAACCACTTCCAAACCATCTCTTTCACCAGTATTTTTAATTTGAATAGAAACTTCCAGCTTCCTATCTCCTTCAAGTGATTTATTGCTGATTTGAATATCTCCATATTCGAATTGGGTGTAGCTCAATCCATACCCAAATGGATATAAAGGATCATTAGATACGTCTAGGTAATTAGACCTAAACTTCTGGAACCACTCACCATCTGGAAGCGGTCTTCCAGTATTCTTTTGATTGTAGAAAATTGGAACTTGTCCCACATTTTGTGGAAAAGTAGCCGTGAGTTTCCCTGAAGGATTCACATCTCCAAAAAGCACATCAGCTATAGCATCTCCCGCTTCACTTCCAGCAAACCATACATTTAAAATCGCAGGAACATTCTCTGACTCCCATTTGATCGCCAATGGTCTGCCAGTGAAGAGAACCAAGACAACAGGCTTACCCGTGTCCAAAAGCGCTTGCATCAGTTTTCTCTGATTTTCGGGCATTTCAATATCTGATCTACTAGCCGCTTCACCACTCATCTCAGCAGATTCTCCCATAGCCATTAGAACCACATCTGATTTATTAGCAGCTGCTACAGCTTCTTTGATCAAAAGATCCTCTGATCTTTCATCTCTATAAGTTGGCTTTCCAAAAATACTTACTCTTGCTTCATATTCTGCATCAGGAACGACATTAGCGCCACGCGCAAGAATGATATTTGCTTGATCTCCCAAAGCCTTTTCAAGTCCATCTTTTAAGGACACAGATTCGGCAAATCGACCAGCCACACTCCATGTTCCTGCCATGTTTTCTCTATTGTCAGCCATTGGACCTATTAGAGCTATCGTACCTTTCTTTTGAAGTGGAAGAATATCTCCTTCATTTTTCAATAAAACTAAAGATTGAGCCGCAATATTTCTTGCAATCGCTCTATGCTCTGCATTGAAGATTTCGTTTTTCGATCTTTCTGGATCAGCATATTTATAAGGATCATCAAACAACCCTAATCTGAATTTTGCAATTAGCATTCTTTTTACTGCAACATCAATTTGTTTTTTAGTGATTTTTCCTTCTTCCAATGACTTAGCCAAAGTTGTCAAGAAACCTTCTCCAACCATATCCATATCAACTCCTGCGTTAAGCGCAAGAGCAGATACTTGCTGCAGATCTCCCATACCATGAGCAATCATCTCGTTAATAGCTGTGTAATCCGTAACTACAAAACCATCAAATCCCCATTGATCTCTCAAAAGATCAGTCATCAACCATTTATTTCCAGAAGCAGGAATTCCATCAATATCATTGAAAGAAGTCATAACAGAACCCACGCCAGCTTCAACAGCTGCTTGGTAAGGTAAAAAATACTCGTTGAACATGCGTTGACGACTCATATCAACAGAATTGTAATCTCGACCAGCTTCAGGAGCACCATACAAGGCAAAGTGCTTGACACAAGCCATAATTGTATTGGCGAGTGTTAAATCATCTCCTTGATAGCCTTGAATCATCGCCTTGGCGATTTTAGCTCCTAAATATGGATCTTCGCCATTTCCTTCCGAAACTCTCCCCCATCTAGGGTCACGAGAGACATCCACCATTGGTGAAAATGTCCAATTAATCCCGTCTGCACTAGCTTCGATGGCTGCAATGCGAGCCGATTGCTCGATCAATTTCATGTCCCACGTGCTTGACAAGCCTAAAGGAATCGGGAATAAGGTTTCATAGCCATGTATAACATCCATTCCAAAAAGCAAAGGAATCTTCAATCGGCTCTCTTCTACAGCTACACGTTGAATTTCTCTTATTTTTTCGGCAGACTTCAAGTTAAAAAGACCACCAACTTTTCCTGCTTTAATGCTGACTGCAATATCTGAACTCCCCGCTTCCCCTGTAGTAATATCTCCGCCAACAGGTAAATTTAATTGTCCCAACTTCTCTTCGAGGGTCATTAATGCTAAGACAGAATCGGCTCGAGCTTCCAAATTATCTGAGGAATTATTGCTTACTGACGTGGAACAAGAGCTCGAGATCCATCCCAAAAGCAAAATATATAGGATATATTTATTTAACATAACATTTAAGTTTTCAATAAAGGAAATAGGTTTATAAAGTCAATCTTCTAATTGATGACAAGTTACAAACTTCTGAAGGGAAATTTCCCTAGAGAAGTACAAATCACCTAAAATCAGTTAGCTTGAATTATAGTTAAGCTTCAAATCTATTTTCTTTCTGAGAATTTTATTTTAAATGAGGACTTTGGAATTCTAATTTTGATAAACCCTCTTGTACCTCGGGCGATGACATAAATAGATCCCAAAGCAATCCTGTCCTGTGATTTTCGATCATTACCACAATTGGACCTTGGTCAATTGCCAAATATCGCTGTGGAAACCAATTTTCACTTGCACTGAAAGCATCATAGAATCCATATTTTCCAAAAAGCTTTTCACCATATTCTTCAAACCAATATCGCATGGCCTCCATGGAGTATTCTGGAGTGTATGGAAATGAAGATAATGCGGCAGTGGGTGAAATCACGCCTTTATCCTTGTCCACTCCAGGAGCATGTGCAGCGTATCCATTTACTGAGTAGCTCGCAGTCAATCCCCAAGAGTTTTCTCCATAACCTTCAAAACCATTTGGATTTTCAACACACCAAGCTCTATTGGCGAGTGTATGATTGACATTTTGTCTCCAATAATCTGCATATTGATCTTGCAGACCTCGTGGATCTAGGCCAACAAATGAATAATGTGCCCAAAAAAGTGGTCCACCCAATTCCGCTGCTCCATTGTGTTTGAGTTCTAAAAGATGCCCATAAGGTTCAGAATCATTCTTAATTTCTCCACTTCTTGCCCAACCTTCTTGATAAAGAATTGGATCAATTGCATGAGTTGGTGATGAAGCTGCAAGGATATAAGTTATCAGCGTTTCATCATAGCCCATGAGCGCATGATTCTTTTGAAAGTCTATATTTGGTGACCAATGCCATAACAAAACATTCTCGTTCTTTCTCTTGTACCATGACCACTCCATCTCTTCATAAAGCTTCGTTATTCTAGTCGCAAGTTCTTTTTCTTCCTCTGTTCCATCTCTAAAATATTGTCTAACAGTTAATAAACCTTGCATTAAGAATGCAGACTCTACCAAATCTCCCCCATCATCATCCGATCCAAAAGGCTTGACCTTTCCTGTTTCACCATGAATCCAATGCGACCAAATTCCATGAAATCGGTCTGCTTTTTCAAGATAATTTACGATTTTCCTCAATCGCTCAAATCCCTCTTGTCGAGAGATAAAACCTCTTTCAATACCAACCAATATGGACATTATTCCAAATCCTGATCCACCTGTAGTGACCACATTCTGATCATTTTCGGGATAATCTCCATCTAAATGAATCCTTTCGCGTGCTAATCCTGAGGTAGGCTCCGCTCCTTCCCAAAAATATTGGAAGGTTCTGTATTGAACTAATGTCATTAATGAATCATCTGAGATTCTTGTTTCTAAAGACGTACCCTCTACCTCATTTTGATTTTTTTGATTACAAGAAAAAACAAATAGTGCTAGAAGGAAATATCCTCCAAGTAAACGCTTCATAATTTGGGGTTTAATAGTTGAAATTTAATTTATCTAAACCTGCTTTCACTTGTTCATCTTGCATAAACAAGTCCCAAAGCAATGCAGTCCGGTGATTTTCTATCATGATAATAATGGGGCCCTGATCAATCGCGAGATAAGAGTCTGCAACCCAATCTTCGGTTTGATTATAAGCATCATAAAAACCATACTCTCCCCATAGCTTATCTCCTATTTTATAATAAAAAAATTCCAAAGCCTGAATGGACTCTTCAGGAGTGTAAGGCATGGATGAAAGTGCTGCTGTTGGAGTAATTACACCCAAATCATTGGTGGGTGAATGTGCAGAATATCCCAAATGATTATCACTTGCAGTCAGTCCCCACGAAAAATTTGAAATCCCTGCAAAGCCTTGAGGGTTTTGAACACAATAGGCTCTATTTATTAAAGTATGATTCCTTCCCTGGGTCCAATAATTGGCATATTGATCAGAAAGATTTCTTGGGTCTAGACCCAAAAAAGAATAATGAGAGTAAAACAAAGGACCACCAAAACTCTCTCCAAGTGGCAAAAGGTGTGTATAAAAAGTCCCCCCATTTCTCATCGATCCATTTCTTGCCCAACCATTATCGTATACTGTTTTTGTAATTGGGTGAGTGGGTGAAGCAGCAGCAAGTACATAAACAAGTAGTGATTCATTGTATCCTCTGATTGGTAAATTCATCGCCCATTCGTGTTGGGGCGACCAATGCCAGTACAAAACGTCCTGACCACCTCTTGTATACCATGACCATTCTACTTCTTCCCAAAGCTTCGTAATCTGATCGATGATGGATTTTTCAATGGGGTGTGATGCATCCAAATATTGTCTGACTGTTAGCAAACCTTGAATCATAAAAGCAGTTTCTACCAAATCTCCTCCGTTGTCAAACTGAGAAAATGGTAAAACCCTTCCAGTATTTCCGTCAAACCAATGTGGCCAAGCACCATGAAATCTATCTGCTGCTTCCAAAAAATCAACAATCTTTTTTAATCTCTCAACTCCTTCAGTCCGATTAATAAAACCTCTTTCAATGCCTACCAAGATGGCCATTACACCAAATCCAGAACCACCAACAGTCACAAGGTTTCCTGAAGTATTTCGCTCTCGGGCCATTCCACTAGCTGGATGCCCAAAATCCCAAAAATATCTAAAGGTTTGTTCTTGAACTTTAGTCAAAAGCTGATCAATTGGTATCTGTGGGAATTTACTTCCTTCGGCAATCGGTTTTGTGAAAACATTTGTTGGTGTAAGCGCTTCTAATGTTCCTGCAACACTTTCAATGCCTTGGGCAATCCTAAGTTCATATTTAGAAAAATCTTTAAGTCTAATATTTGAATTTATTTTTATTTTGTTTTCTACTATTTCAAAATCAAGTTGGGTGGCAGTAGGACCGACTAAAGTGATTTTATCGGAAAGCACTTGATCTGTCAATATCTTATGTGATAATTCCATTTCTACACTGAAATCAAGAGGTACATTGATAATTCTGCCAAAATTTGTCACCAAAGCATCCTCTGAAGTAAATTTTATAAAAGAAACTCGGTTTTGAAGTGTCCTGAAATTAATGGTTGAATTAAGTACATTTTCACCATTAGCTCCTTTCAGATTGGAAAACTCAATTTTGTATCTCGAAAATGCTGACAGTACTCCAGCTGGAAAAATAACAAGGTTACGGTTATTTGAAATTAAAGATGTTGTGAAACCTACGTTTTGCCCATTTTCATTTGTAAATGTAATTCCACTGGAAATTGACCTGAGATCTAACGGACCAGAAAAACTAAAAGATAGCGCTCTATCTAATGGGACATTGATATAATACCCATCTTCTTGGGTAAGTTCTTCAGCACCCGATTCAAATTTTTCCAAAGAAATATCAGGGAAGCTATCTTCCTCTTTACACGAGAAAAGAGCAATAGATAAAATTAGAATAAAGGAGATTTTATTGAGCATTATTGATTGGCTGTATAAAAAAGGGAGGGTTAGGATATGTCCCAACCCTCTCTGTTTAATAAAATTTAAACTACTGAACTATTGTAATTAAAGTCTATCAGTATCAATAATTGCTTGAATTTCAGCTTGGGTTAAAGCCTTACTGAAAATCCTCAATTCATCTATCAAGCTTTGCGTAGACAAATGCCCCCACTCTGAAAAACGAGGAGCTCCTGATCCAATTGATAAAAGATCACATCCCGTCCAATCGATACCTGGAAATGTTCCTTGACTGACAACTTGACCGTCTAAATAAACAGCCGCTCTTGATCCTGAAATTGAAATGGCAATATGCACCCATTCATTTTTACTTGGGTCAATATCAGCTGCTGCACCACCATCAAACCAGTTGTCACCTGATCCATTTCCTACGTTCAATTTGACTCTTTGCATGGATCCAGCTGCTTCTCGGAATAATCTAAAGCCATGATTCCTGAAATTTTGATTTGTGGGATTATTTGGATCAGGTGGACCCATAACCAATATTCCCGCTCTATCTGGGCTTGGATTTACTTTATACCAAAACGCTGCTGAAAACTCTTGATTTCTCAAACCCTCTGTTGGGAATGTGAGGTAACCACTGCTACTACCTTGATAAGCTCTTCCTTTTATTCCTGTAGCAAAGCCTGGCGAACCATTGATCGCCGCTTCTTCTACACTGACTAACTCTAAATAATCCCCGTCGAAAGGTAAATAAAAGATTTCCCCATCATAAACAGGATCATAAGGCTCTATTTTTTCAAAAATTACCGTTTCGGTTGTGGTCTTACCTGAAAGATCCTTTGCTTCAATAGAAAGTATATGTTCTCCATTCCCTAATTGATCATAGTTGAACGTTCGGACTAACCTTCTGTAATCAAGAAAATCTGTCACTTGTAGTAATTCAGTTCCATTCAGTCTTACAATTACAGACTCAATTTCGATGTCATCAGACACTTCAAAATTAATATTTAGGTTTGTGACTGCTTCAGGAACTCTAATTTGCGTCCCATCCAACGGAAAATTGATGACTACTTCGGGAGCTTCCTCGTCAGGACCTACAGCAACAGGGACAATATCATCTATATATGTGGCATCGCATCCGAAAGCAAAAAGAGCAATTGCGATGATATAAATATTTAACTTTTTCATTTTTATTTATTTAAATGTGATGGAATCAAAATATTATCCTTGCGGCGTATTAGCCGTTAATTGAGGAAGAATATCTTGTTGTTCTAAAGGATATGGTAAGTATTTGTTAAATTCTTGTTGGAAATTTCTTCCTCCAAAATTCAACTCACTCCCTCTGTTGTATCTCATTAGGTCGTAAAACCTAATACCCCATTCCATTCCAAATTCTGCAAATTTCTCATCAAGCACTGTTTCAAGCGTAACCATGCTGACAGGCCCTAAACCCGCTCTATTTCTAACCAAATTCACAGCAGCGGTTGCCGAGATTGAGGAAGTATTGGCGCCATTTACAATCGCCTCTGCATGCATCAATAATATTTCTGAGTATCGTATTACTGTTAGATTCTTGTTTTCTCCATAAGAGAATCTACCTGGAGTCAGCTGTGTGGAAGGTAAATAATGCTTTCCACTCATGAAATTATATCGAGGATGATTGTTGAACACGTCACCATCTGGAGTTACATTAGATATCCAATTAGGCAGGTTAGAATAGTTTGGATCTGACTCTATCTCAGCAATCCCATCAGGAGTAAATATTACAGTCGTTTCTAGACGCGTTCTTTCATTTCTGTCTAACATAAACTTTATGTATTTGGTCGTTGGAGACCAAAAACCCCATCCTTGAGAAGCACCTGCAACAGTAGGTGTCCAACTTGCAGGACCAAAGAAATCCCAAAGATATCTTGTCACAGTACCTGTAGCGGTTCCAAAATCTGAGTATTGAAATTCAAATACATTTTCTCTATTTAACTTTCCTGGAACTTTGAATAATTGATAATAATCGGGTTCTAAAGCAAATTGATTTGAACTGATGATTTCACTTGTAGCTTCAGCTACTTCTTGCCAGTTTTTCAATTCGAGATTTGCTTGCGCTTTGATCGCAAGGGCTGTTGCTCTAGTCATTCCACCTCTTATATCAGATCTTTGATTTGGATGAACGTTAGGTAAATTAGGAATTGCTTCATCCATTTGAGATGATATATATTCCATAACCTCATCAAAACTCGATAATTCCACATTAAACAAGTCACTTGGCTGTGAGCTATTTGGGATCAAAATTGTTCCCCATAATCTAGCCAATTGAAGTAGCTCGAAAGACTTCATTACCTTAACTTCTGCAATATATTGCTCAGCTGTTTCGGCTCTCGCACCAGCTTCTTGATACTTCCTGATCTCCTCCATCGCACCATTCCAATAAAGAATGTCTGTGTACAGATTCAACCAGGTAGAGTTGTACATCCAAAAGCTTCGGTCATATCTAAAAAGATCTGTCTCTGTCAAAGGAAACTGATCTCCAGCAGGTGTCACATCATCTCCACGTACAGAGATGATAGGAAATGACTCCCATTGTAGACTATAAAGTTCTGCATATGCTCCATACAAAAGCAAAATCATATTCTCAGATTGAGAATAATTTGTTCCGTCAGCTATGATCTGATTTTGAAGTGGTTCGTCAAGCAAATCTGAACATGAAGAGATACTAAACATTGCTGCTAGGATCAATGCTAATCCACTTTTTATAAATTTATTATTTTTCATGATAGGTCTCCTTTTTAAAATTTAACATTTAACCCAACTGTGTAAACTGCAGGAATTGGATAGGTTTGTCTATCTATTCCATCAGCTACTTCAGGATTGAAACCATTGTAACTAAACATTGTCAATGGTCTTTCTGCTGTGAAAGAGATTCTTGTTTCCGGCATAGGTAGCCCAAAAAGTAATTTGTCAATTACCGAATAAGCAACTCGTACGTTTTGAATTCTAAAATAAGAACCATCTTCCACAAAGTAGGAGCTCATATTCTGATTCCATCCTTTTCTCAAACCTGCTGCAGAAGGGTATTTATTGGAAGTTCCTTCTCCACGCCATAAGTTATCTGCAAGCTCCGCATCGATGTTAGTATCATTGGTAAAAATGATTTCACCTCTTTTTCTATTGAGGATACTGAATCCAGATTGTCCTTGAAATAGCGCTGAAAAATCCCAGTTCTTATATCTAAATCCAGCATTCAAACCATAAGTAAGCTCAGGTAAGAATGATCCTAAAACAGTTCTATCTAAATCATTGACAATACCATCTCCGTTCAAATCTCTAAATTTGAAATCACCTGGTTGAAAATTATTTTCTGCTATAAATTCTGGAGAATAACCGCTGTTATCAATATCAGCTTGATTTTGGAAAACTCCGTCAACTTCATATCCGAAGAAAGCTCTAAATGGCTGTCCTACAATAGACCTCTGACGAAACTCAGCAGAGCCTCCATCCAAATACTCCGGTCCTCCCAAGCTTAAAACAGAATTTTTCAAAGTAGCGAGGTTACCAGAAACATAATAAGAGAAATTTTCAGTGACTTGATCATCCCATCCTAAGGTAATTTCTAAACCTTGATTTCTAATCTGTCCCACACTTCTTCTTTCCAATGCTCTGAATACAGGAGGTATAATTTGGACTGCTAGATTTCTTGTATCTCGAATAAAGTAATCTGCATCTAAAGACAATCTGTCATTTAAAAATCTTGCATTCACACCAATATTCGTCTCAACAGTTGTTTCCCATCTGTCTATCAAATCAAAAGTTGGGTTTAGTCTTCTCCCAAACAACAAAGCATTATTGATTGCAACACTGTTTTCTTGGAAAGTAGGTCTTCCAACTGATGGGTTTATTGCATCATTCCCCAATTGACCCCAAGAAGCTCTAAATTTCAAGAAATCAACACCACTAACGTTAAAGAATTTCTCAGATGTCACTACCCAACCTGCTCCAAAAGTTGCGAAATTACCCCACTTCTCCTGAAATTTATTATTCCCATCTCTTCTTAAAGTAGCGTAAAGTAAATATCTGTCATCATAGTTATAGGCAACTCTACCAAAATAAGAAAGGAAGTTTAATTTGGCTCCACCATCTCCGATTCCGTTTAAATTGAAATTTGTAGAATTCGACAAATACCAAAATTGCTCTTGGTCTCTATTTGGGTCTGGATTCAAACCTTGTCCAGCTGCAAAAAGTACCTCGTTGTATTCACTTCTGAAAGATTGACCTAAAACAGCTGTAAAGCTATGCTTGCCAAATCCGTCTGTGTAGGTAAAGAAATTATCTACTATTTGATTGTAAGCAGCAAAATTCCTTCTACTCATTCCTGACTGATTTTCAGTCACACCATCGTTATAGGAGAAATTCACACTTCTGGAATTGATTACATCGATACTGTAATTATATGCCGTTCTGAATTTCAATTTGTTAGGAATAATTTCAAAATCTGCATAGAAATTACCCATCACCTTCGCTACGTTGTTTCTGTTGTCCGAATAAAGCAAGCTATAGAAAGGATTTTGGTTTCCTCTATAGCCAAGCTGCTGGGCATTTGAAAGACCAAAAGGCTCAGCGGCTGTATTCAACTGATCATAAACAGGAAGGATCGGAACAGCAAAATATGATCTAAACCAAGCTCCGTTGTCTGCATTATATTGTCTCGCTGTACTGAGGTTGATATTTCCTCCTACAGAAAGCCAATCTCTTAAATCAGAATCCAATTTAACTCTAAAATTTAACCTCTTATATTCATTTCTTGTGTCATTCAATAGACCTTGTTGTTCGAAGTAGCTCCCACCTATAGAATAACGTGTTCTATCACCTCCCCCATTGAAAGTAAGTGAGTGATTCTGAATAGATGCAGGACTCATGATTTGTGAATACCAATCTGTATTGACATTTGGTAAACTTGGATCAATTCTACTTCTTCCATAACGTTGTATAGCATTGTTTACAAAAGCAATGTCAGGTGCACTTCCTGTTTCATTTATATATCCCACAAATTGCTGGGCATTAGCCATTCTTAGGACGTTTTGTGGATTTTGAATTCCCACATAACCATCATATATAATTTCAGCTTTTTGATTGTATTCACCCGATCTAGTTTCTATCAAAACTACTCCATTGGCTGCTCTCACACCATAAATTGCGGCAGCAGAGGCATCCTTAAGGATTGAAATATTTTCGATGTCTCCAGGGTTGAGGAAATCTATATTATCAAAAAACATCCCATCAACCACGTAAAGCGGCGCTCCTCCTCCTTCAAATGATCCAACACCCCTAACTCTTACAGTTGGTGATGCGCCTGGTGCACCGTTAGAAACAATTTGGACCCCTGCTACCCGACCTTGTAATGATTGCATAGCTTGAGCATTAGGTGTCTTGACAATGTCCTCCGTTTTGACGGTTGAAATTGAAGATGTTAAATCTCTCTCCCTCTGTGTACCATATCCGATGACGACCACTTCATCCAAAGAGCTTTGGTCTTCTCGCATTTGAACATTTATAATATTGGAATTGCCAACTACAAAACTCTGCTTTTCAAAGCCAACAAAAGAAAAAACTAGCGTTTGCCCTTCTTCTACCGTAATGGAATATTTACCATCCATATCGGTGACTGCTCCTCTTGTTGTTCCTTCTATCACTACAGTTACTCCAGCTAAAGGTTCCCCCAAAGGGTCAACTACAGTGCCTGAAATAGTGATTTCTTCTGCGATAGTAACCGCCTTGTTAAGACTTTTTCTATCTCTTTTGACATCAATACTATTGTTGATTTGGCGAAATGACAAAGAAGTCTGTCTCGCTACTTCAATCAAAAATGACTCAACGGTTCCTGAATTCTTTGAAATCAAAATTTCTGAATCAAGATTTATATTTTTCCTATCAAAAGAAAAAGAGTATGGAGTAAGAAGTTCTACTTGATTGAAGAATTGACCTAGACTTTGACTCCCTTTGTTTACCTCAACGTTTACTTGATCAATTGGCTTGTATTGACCATTTGCGGCGCTTGCAAAAACAAAATTGAACGTCAATAACTGAAATGCAAATCCATATATGAAATATTTGGAAAACATATAAATGACATTAGTTAAATTTTTTTTCATATTTTTCATGGTTTATTGAATTGAACGATTCGATAGCTAGGTCTGATGATGATTCCATTCCCCAATGTTTTTTGTCATCAAAACCTAAACTAGGCCGGTAGATATTCATTATCTATTGGCCTTCTTTTTACTCTTGGTGTATCTTTATCATAGTTCTAAAATTTAATTTTCACTTGTTTTTCTTTTATTTCAAACTCAAAATCCTCAACATACGACATGCTTTTAAGCACCAACTCTAGTGATTGATTTTTGTACTCTCCTGAAAAATTCCATTTCACATTCTTCGTGTTTTCAAAGGAAAATTCAACGCCATACCACTCTATCAATTTCTGGATGACTTCATCGAAAGTATTATTCTCAAAAACAAGCTTGCCCTCTTTCCAAGCAATCTCACTTTCTATTTCGAAATTTCTAATTTCAAAATTTTTAGAAGTCTTGTTAATTAAGATTTGCTCGGTCGGTTGAAGAATTTTATTTTCTATGTTTAATTCCATGTCTTCAATAGCTACAATTCCAGTTATTAAAGATATTTTTAGTTTGTCTTTTGATTTACTGTTGATATTAAATGATGTCCCTATAGCTGTGGTTATACTATTATTCGTTATGACTTTAAATGGCTTATTTTCATCTTTTGCAACTTCAAAATAGCCTTCTCCGATCAACTCCACTGTTCTTGTCGAATCATCAAAAAGCGAAGGAAAAGCTAATTTGCTGTTTGAATTCAACCAAACTCGCGTCCCATCAGGCAGTGCAAAACTAAGCTTCTCTCCAAGGCCTGCAGCTTTTTCAAGATAGGCAATGTTGCTTTTTACTGGTATCTCTTCATTCCTAGGATAGAAATACCAAGACAACAAAATCCCAAGAACAAAAACTGCCGCTACTTTAAATAATATGCGGACGTCAAATAGGGATTTCTCCTTGATGACTATTTGATTCTTGTCCGAATAAGCAGTTTCTTTCAAAATCTCAGACAAGATTTGATTTTCCAATTCTTTACTCGGAGCTTTGTTTTCAAACTTGATCCCCCTTACCAACTCTCTTGCCTCTGTCAAAGCCTGCAAAGACTCTGGGTTTGCTTCCAACCAATTTTTCCAATAAATCTCTAGGTCTTCATCTGATGATTTTACCCAGCGGATAAATTCCGGATTCATTAAAAAAAACTCTCTTGTATACATGTATGATGTGTGTTAATTACTTTAAAAAAGCCCCTTTTAAGTGTAAAGACAAAAATGTATGAAATGACACCATCGTTTTTGAAAAAAAAATTTATAACAGGGTTACAGTAATGACGCAGTTATGAAAATTCATGTTCTCAGAGATGCGTTTAAAATGATTAAGTATAGAAATACAAAAGCATCCTCAGCTCCAAAGAGAGTACTTAGTTAAATTAAATGGGTTCTGATAAAAAATAATATGCTTAAAATTTCAAATAGGATTAACCTTTTTCACAAAATATTCCTCAAAAAAGCTAAGGATCTATAAATCAAATTTCTTACTGATTTGATATTGTCTAAGTTCATAATCTCTTGGATTTCTTTATAGGTCATCCCTTCATAAAAATAATAATAGACAACCTCTTTTTTCCGTGGACTTAGCTGTTGAATCGCTTTTGTTAGTTTTTTTGACTTTTCCTCATCAATTTGTCTGTTGATCAACAACTCCTCTGGAGAAAAACTAAAATCGAAAAAATAATTAGAATCAATATGTTCCAAATTTGAATACCACTTTTTTTCCTCTTTAATCAACTTTCTTTTAATACACTTAAAAAGGTAGAACTTTATAGAAGTGGTTTGTCCTAATTTTAATCTGTTTTTTCTCAGTTCAATAAATAAATCTTGAATTGCATCTTTCACCATAGCTTCAGAATTGCAAATTTTGAATCCATATGCAAATAGATTATCAAAATGCATCTGATAAATAGAAATAAAAGCAGATTCATTTCCCATTCTAAAAGCATCCCAAATGTCAGAGTCGGATGTTTTGCTTACAGATGGTGAATCGTTTGCTGGAAAAATATTGTAATAATAGGGTTTATTTTCATTTACCATAATCTTGGGGATTATAACAAATTTAATTTTGAATAAAATTAGTCATTTAATTTATAATTTGAGACCATAAGACATTAAAACAATTAATTTTAAGGATCATTTGTTCCTTTCCCAAGCTATGAAACTTTCATTTCCACACCCTATGATTATTATGCTGGCCTTTGTTGGTTTGGCAACTATACTTACCTATATCATCCCTGCTGGCTCTTTTGATAGGATATTGGATGAGGGGACGGATAGGGAGATCGTCGTGGAAGGAAGTTTCAAATATGTTGAAAAATCTCCCGTAAGTATAGGAAAGGCTTTTTTAAATGTACCTGAAGGAATTATAGAAGGTGCCGAAGTGGTGGTATTGATTCTGATTATTGGCGGAGCATTTTATGTAGTGGATAAAACAGGGGCATTTCAAGCTGGATTGGAAAGCTTAATCTTTCGTTTCGATAAAGCCAAGGCTGGACTCCTTGCGATTGTGGGAGTTCTCTTCGGTACTGCAGGAGCACTTAATGGACTACAAGAAGAGATCATTGCTATGGTGCCCGTTTTGATGATCTTGACAAAAAGAATTGGCTATACCAAAATTGCTGGAGTTGCAATTAGTTTAGGGGCAGCTTTGATAGGCGGATCTTTTGGACCCTCCAATCCATTTTCAGTAATCATTGCACAAAAAGTTGCTGAAGTACCTGTTTTCTCTGGAGGTATGTATAGAATGGTTTTCCTAAATTTAGCATTGAGTTTTTGGATCATCTACATCATCCGAACAGGAAAAGATCAAAACAACCTTGAACCAATAAAAAGTGATAAGCCAGCAAAATTATCGAATTCTCATAGCATTATACTTTTACTTGTTGCTTTGACATTTACAGTTATGATCTATGGCTTGACCAATTGGGAATGGGACTACAATGAAATGTCTGCAATCTTCTTCGCAATGGGTTTAGCCGCAGGTATTATTGGTAAATTAGGAATCAATGGGACAGCTCGTGCCTATTCCGAGGGATTTGCAGAGTTGGTTTTTGCAGGGATTATTGTGGGACTTGCTAGGAGTATTTATCTCGTCCTTCAAGAGGGTCAAATCATTGACACGGTTATCTATGGTTTATTTAATCCATTAGAAAATTTACCACTCGCACTTTCAGCATTTGGTATGATGCTCGCTCAAGCTATTTTACATATACCTGTTCCAAGTACTTCGGGACAAGCAGTTTTGACTATGCCACTGTTGACCCCCATTGCAGATTTGATCGGAATATCGAGACAGGTCGTTGTATTAGCATATCAATACGGCGCTGGAATCATGGATATGGTCACCCCGAGTAATGGAGGCTTGATGGCGATTTTGGCAGCAGCAGGGATTTCTTACAAGGAGTGGATTCAATATGCTTGGAAGCCAATCTTGGTACTTTTTATTATCGCCTCGACGTCAGTCATCCTCGGTATTTACCTCTTATAAGTACTTGAATATTTAGTATTTATATTTGTTTTTACTAACTTTAAGGAGGTTCTAATTATATTTTCTAACCTAAATAAATTTTTAAGAAATGAAACAAGTAGCCATACTATCCATCGATGGAGGTGGAATCAGAGGGATAATCCCAGGAACAATTTTAGAATTGATTGAAGAAAAAATCCAAGAAAAAACCCAAAATCCACAAGCTCGAGTTGTGGATTACATTGATTTTGTCGCTGGTACCAGCACGGGAGGAATTTTGGGTTGTGGAATGCTTATGCCTGATGAAATTGATCCGACAAGGCCCAAATTTACCATGAAAGAAGTAGTCAACCTTTACCTTGAAAATGGTCAATCTATCTTCAGCAAATCACTTGGGCACAAATTAAAATCTGTTTTTGGAATTCGAGAAGAAAAATATCCAAATACAAATTTGAAAAAAGCTTTACAAACTTATTTTGGTGATGTGTATTTAAGTGAATTGATGAAGCCGTGTCTTTTTACTTCATATGACATAGAAAGTAGGAAAGCAAAGTTTTTCAAACATGGATACGCATGCCAAGATGAAACACATGATTTTTATGTCAAGGATCTTGCCTTGGCCACAGCTGCTGCTCCTACTTATTTTGAAGCAGCATTAATCCAATCCAGATTTGGCTCAAAATATCCATTGATAGACGGCGGTGTTTTTGCGAATAATCCTGCAATGTGTGCTTATGCAGAAGCTAGAAAATGTACTTTTGGAGATATTGTTAATCCAACATCTAAAAATATGTTGATGCTGTCTCTTGGAACTGGTTCTGTCAAAGAAGAAATCCCATACAGCAAAGCAAAGAATTTTGGACTAGCACAATGGATAAAACCTCTTATTGACGTCATGATGTCTGGGAATTCTGAGACGGTTTCGCATCAACTAGAATGGCTTTTTGATGCAGGTAATAATAATGAAGGATTCATCCGAATTGAACCTGAACTGATTCACGCAAAACCTACCATGGATGACGCTAGCAAATCAAATATGAAAGCGCTGAGAGAAGATGCTATCCGATATGTCAAAGATAATTCCATGAAAATCAATAATCTTGTAGATAAACTTATCAAAAATCAATCTTATGAAGATCAATGATCTTGAACCTTTAATCCCATACCATCCAGCCAACTCAAGATATGAAAATATGTCATACAGAAGAACTGGAAATAGTGGTCTATTACTTCCTGAGATTTCCCTTGGTCTTTGGCATAACTTTGGGCACAATGCTGATTTCACCAGTGCCAGAAAAATACTTCGTCAAGCATTTGATTTAGGAATTACCCATTTTGATCTAGCTAATAATTATGGACCTCCTTATGGTTCTGCAGAAGAGACTTTTGGCAGAATTATGAAAAAGGATTTTGAAATGTATCGAGATGAATTAATTATTTCTACCAAAGCAGGTTGGGATATGTGGCCTGGTCCTTATGGGAATTTTGGCTCCAAAAAATATCTTATTGCCTCACTCGATCAAAGTTTAAAAAGAATGGGTTTAGACTATGTAGATATTTTTTATCATCACCGTCCTGATCCAGACACTCCATTGGAGGAAACAATGGGTGCGCTAGACCAGATTGTGAAACAAGGAAAAGCACTCTACGTCGGAATATCCCAATATAGTGCTGAAGATACACTTAAGGCTTCCAAGATTTTGCGAAGTCTGGGAACACCTTGTTTGATTCATCAGCCGAGATACAGCATGATGGATCGATGGGCTGAAGGTGGCCTTTTAGACACTTTAGAAAATGAAGGGATTGGCGCAATTGCTTTCTCTCCTCTAGAACAGGGGATTTTGACAAATAAATACCTGAAAGGAATTCCCGAAGATAGCAGAATTGCTAAAGATGGAAGGTATATACAAGAAGACAAAATTACCCCAAAGCTCATCAGTAAAATCGAGGCTTTAAATAATCTCGCTTTAAAAAGAGATCAATCATTAGCCCAGATGGCAATTTCTTGGCTCCTCAAAGATACGAGAATTACTTCTGTCCTAGTGGGGGTCAGCAAAGCAAGCCAACTTAAAGACAATGTGGGAGCCTTGTTAAATACTAATTTTTCGAGTGAGGAGATTCAAGCAATTGATAAGATTCTTGAAAAATGAACCATTAAAAAAATAGCCTCTCAAATTTTGAGGGGCTAATTATTTAAAGTCATCCTTCCGATTATCTAATATGATTATCCGCAATGACACCAGTATGTGAATATTTCACTTATAATTATGCGAATAATCGCTTACAGTCAATAGTCAACTGACCACAGCTGATTGAAATGAACTTCATACAATATAATAAATGGCTACTGGTGCAAAAGCGGATATACATATTATCTAATTAGGCTTTGGAGGGTTGCAAGATAGACCCACTTTTGATCTCTTGATTTTAAGCCTTTTTCTACTGCTGTTCTTTGTTCGACTGTAGATTCCATTTCATCATATTCTAAGGCATTGAAAAACTGCACATAATCTGCATACATATTCATCGTCAGATGGGTAGATTTGGCTTCGCTGCCAAATGGTAATGCTGTTCTTAACAAAGTCCAACTTCCCATCAATCCTTTTTCGATTCTATTTTGATGAATAGGCATAAAAACTTCTTTTTCAGCATTTTCATAGTCTAGAAATTTTCCTTCAACTGCCTTCATCAAGTCGAATGAAGCCAACACACCTTTCTTCATTTTAAAATTATCTTTTGTACTAGAAACTTGCTGCATGTAAGACCTCTGTGCTAGGTCGTGTGTTGATGAAGCTGCTTCAAGTTTGTCACTTACTTGCTTTTCAGTCAAATGTGGATTTGCAATCATATAATATTTGATGATATCTTCATTTGTCAATCCTTTCATCATCGTCACAGGATCCTTGAAATATGTAATGGTGATGTATTGAAACTCTCCTTCGTCGGCACCAGATTGCAAAGACCAAAAATCCCAGCCTAGAATTTTGTTATCGTTGACTGCTGATTGATATACTTTTTCCATAAAGTCTTTATGCTCAATGAAGTCATACATTTGAGAAGTTTCAACCTTGATAAATTCAAATACCAAATATTTTGTCTCCTGAGCATATACTCTCCCGATTAGGATTATTCCTACAATCAATGATAAAACTGACTTTTTCATAATATTTATTATTTAGGGTTATTATCAATATATCTGAATATCATAAAATTTAAGAATATAATTTTGATAAAAATAATTTTATCAGTCTTTTTTTAATGTACAATACTATTTATTCAAAACTTATGAAAATCAAAAAATTAATGTTTTAGAAAAATCCTTCAAAAAATTCATAGGAATAAAATTTTGATATCCTTAACTTTTAAAAAATATTTCTAAAACAATATGAAACTATCCCGAAGACAATGGCTTAAAAATGCAAGTTTGACAAGTGGATTGGCACTATTGGGTGGGTCTGGAGCCATAGCTGCCTTAACTTCTTATGAAGAGGAGCATTTTAATCCCCGTCCACTCGCCGATCTCATTCGTCTTGGTAGCAATGAAAATCCATACGGACCTTCTCTAAAAATGAGAAAAGCGATGGAAAATAGTTTTGACCTCTCTTGTAGATATCCATGGGCCTACAATTCAAGCCTTCAGGAATTAATAGCCAAAAAAGAAGGGGTTCCAACTGACCATATTGTTCTGACAGCTGGGTCAACAGAGGGTTTGAAAATTGCGGGAATTACTTACGCTAGTAATGGCGGAGAAATCATTTCAGGCTTACCCACCTTTTTATCCATGATGACTTACTCTGAAGTTTTTGGTGCCAAGATAAATTGGGTTCCTCTTGACACAGAGATGAACTTTGACCTGCCAGAAATAGAAAAAAGAATCAACTCAAACACCAAGTTAGTCTTCCTATGCAATCCAAATAACCCAACAGGAAAGCTCCTGCCCGCAAAAGAAGTTATGGATTTTTGTGAATCTGTTAGCAATAAAACAATCGTGTTTAGCGATGAAGCTTACTATGATTATATAGAAGAACCTAATTACCCTTCGATGGTAGAATTAGTAAAAAAAGGGAAAAACGTTATTGTGTCCAAAACGCTTTCAAAAGTCTATGGGCTCGCAGGAATAAGAATTGGGTATTTGATTGCAAAGCCTGAAATTGCTGAAAAGCTTTCAGAAAGAATTGTAGCAAATACCAATATGATGGCAATAGAAGCTGGAAAAGCGGCGTTGCTAGATGAGGAATTCTATAATTTTAGCTTAAAGAAAAATCTCGAAGCTAGAAAATCCATTGAAATCACTTTAGACAACCTAGGCCTTTCTTACCTTCCTTCACAAGCAAATTTTGTGTTTTTTGATGCAAAGCGAAATGTGATCGAATTGGGAGAACAAATGCTAAAAAAAGGCATAATAGTAGGTCGTCCTTTTCCTCCATACACAGATTGGTGTCGAATTAGCACCGGAACACTTGAAGAAGTTGCATTTTTCAACAAGGCAATCACAGAACTTTATACTTAATATTATGCAAATCGATTTTAATCTGATTTTACAGAACAAGACAATTATTCTCCGCCCAATTAAAGATTCGGATTTAGAAAATTTGCACCAATTGACAGCAGATTCCAACGCTTGGAAATTCTATACACATGACTTATCTGATTTTGAAGAATTTAAGGATTGGGTAAAACCTGCTTTGAAGAAAGATAGATTTCAATTTGTCATTCTGCTCAAAGAAAATAACGAAATCGTGGGATCTTCTGCCTTCGGTAATTTTTCGGTAAGGGACAGAAGAATTGAAATTGGATGGACTTGGTTTGCTAAAAAACATCAAGGGACAGGAATAAATAGTCAAGTAAAGCAGCTGATGTTGGAATATGCTTTTGAGAAACTTTACATAGAAAGAGTTGAGTTCAAAACTGATGTTCTGAATGCTCAAGCTAGAGCCTCGCTTAAGAATATTGGCGCTATAGAAGAAGGTGTATTGAGAAGTCACACCTTGATGGCAAAAAGTAGAAGAAGAGACACCATCTATTATAGTATATTAAAATCAGAGTGGAATCATATCAAAAGAGAAAACGAGTGGTAAAACAAATCCAAAATGATAGATCATATTCTTAAAATTGAAAAAATAGGGAAAAAGTTACTTCGGTTTGGGATGGTTGCATACCTCCTATTTATTGGAACACTCAATTTTAATAATACCCTAATTTCAAATAATGACTGGATTCAAAGCACAATATTATTCACTATTGTGCTTGTTACGGCAGTTTTGCTATTGATGCATTTCAAAAAACCAAAACTAGGTGCTATTGGGGGATTTCTTGCTGCATTACTTTTCTTAATCACCGTAATTTATCTCTCCTATCTTGAAATCAGCTCAGGAATACCTATTTCCTTGGTCTTCCTTCATGTCATCAAGGATATCATGCTCACTTTTGCTGCAATTATCTTAGCTGGTGAATCTCTCAAAGAAATGATTCGAGAAAAAATAACAAAGCCATTCCCAGTGAGATAGGAATGGCTTTGTTTTCATTGGAATCAAATTAATCTTGCGCTTGTGGTCTTGCTCCGGCAAAGCTTCTTAAATTATATGTTAAGCTTAACATAAAGAATTGCGTCAATACTTGTGTTCTTTCATCTTGAATGAAGACATCCGTCACGTTTCTCGATATACTCGTGTTTTGATTGAGTAAATCAAAGATGGAGAGTTTCACTTCTAGCTTTTCGTTCGATCCAAATCTATAGCCTAAATCTGCATTTACCAACCAAATAGACCGATCAAACGCTTCGCCTAAGCCACTGTAGATCTGATTATTGATATTGGTGCTAATAAATAGTCCTCCTAGAAATTGCCAATAGAAATCAATTCTCGTGTTTTGAGTGTAGAAATTGTTGTTCAAAGATTCTTGAAGACTACTTCTGACCATTGTATAATTTCCTTCTGTATTGAAATTAAAATCTACACGTTCACTGATATTACTACTCAAGCCTATTCCTTGACCAAAAGATGTGTTTTTATTGACATTGAGTCTTTCGTTAATTATACCGGGTCTATTGGAATAATTTGCTCTAGTACTTAGATTGATGTTACTTTTAATTAAAGATACTGGAAAGCCAAATGATAAATAAGATCTTGCATCCCAGAAACCGTCAAGGTTGATCGGTCTATTGAACTGCCCTCCCTGTCTTAGTAATACATCGCCATCAATCAATGTATCCCTAGCAGCGATGAATGTCGAGTTACCTAAGTAGTTATTTCTTTTTGATCCAGATACGAACATAAAGAAAGATCTAGAAGATTCTGTATCCACTCTTCTAATTCTAGCAAATAATCTTTGTTCATATTCTTGAACAAGATCTGGATTTCCTGCAAAAATCTGAATTGGATTTCTATTGTCAATCAAAGACTGTAATTGTCTAATTGACGGAGCATCAGTACTCGCTCTATAATCTAACCTGATATTTGTTTGCTCTGAAATGTTGTAATTTATGACAGCTCTCGGAATTAAGTTTTGGAAGGTTCTTTGTGTATTTTCAAACCCAGGAAATAATCGATCACTATTCAACTTTGATACTTCATAATCCAATGAAGTGAAAATCCTCCACTTTTCATTGTTAAATCGATATCCAATTCCACTTTGCTGTTGTAGATACCTGTTTTCAAATTGATTTGAAAGTGCACTGTCTAGTTCAAAGAATGTAGATTCTGCTTGTCTTTGTAAAACATCCTGATCCGTTTTCCCGATATCATTTCCAATTCTGTATTGTAATCTCAACTGAGAACTCTTGCTCAAAGGCTCACTATAATCTAGACTAACTCTATAATTTAAACTATTAGAATTACTGATTGAATTTTGAATTAAGCTATCTACTTGCGAAGTGCCAAAATCTGTATTCACTGAGGTCAAACGAGAATTTCGTTCTGACTCGTTCATTCTTGAAGTAACGTTTGTAGATAAAACTCTTCCTTCCTTGGCGAATTTATAGCGGTAGGTAAAGTCGTTGTCAAAACTCATCCATTTATTATCTCCGAGTGTGACGTTATTGATCTGATTGATAGGATTCTCCGTATCAAATAAATTTTGAGCAGTAGTTTCACTTCTAGACTGACTCACAGCATAACTCAGTCTCGGCCTCCAAATAATGGCTGATCGCTCAGATATATCATAATCCAGCCTAAATTCCAGACGATGTCTTTGAGATTCGTTGGTATTTCTCGTGTCTTGGTTGTAAAGCTGTAAACTGTCACTAGGTAATATGTAAGTTCTCGAAGAGGTTCTACTCAAGACATTGCTATTGTCATTAAAAAAGTATGAACCTGTGAATTTGGCTTTTCCATCATCAAATTTATCTGAGAAATTGACACCTACAGCATTGGTAACTGTAATTCCATCACGCTCACGAGTTTGAAGCGCATTTCCACCACCTCGTCCACCACGACCGCCACCACCTGCTTGACCTCCGTTTTCACCCAAAGCACCAGACAAGTCGTCAGAGGAGAAGTTTTGTTGATTTATATTATTAGTCAAGCCAAGGACTGTAGTTCTTCGCGTACCATTGAAGAAGTTCAACGAGCCAGTTGCTATGTAATTGTTATCCGTTCCATATCCTCCTGAAAGCCTACCAAACAAACCTGATTTCACTTCTTTCTTAGTGATAATGTTGATAGTTTTGGTGGTATTACCATCGTCAAATCCAGTAAGGACTGCTTGATCACTTCTTTGATCCAAAAACTCAATTTTATCTATAATTTCAACAGGAATATTAGCCATCGCAACGGCTGGATTTTCTCCGAAAAATGGTTCCCCATCGACTAGAACCCGACCGACAATTTCACCTTGAACTTCAATCGTTCCATTTCTAATCAGCACTCCAGGCATTTTGCCGATCAATTCATCGGCATTTGCTTGAGGTCTTGTTTTGAACGCATTGGCATTGAAAGCAACGGTATCACCTCTAACCTCTCCCGTAAGCACTTGTGCTTTGATTTCAAAAGTTTCGAGAAGCTCACCATCCTCAGAAATCTCAATATCTCCGATATCTACTCCATCAAAATTCTCTATTGTTTTGGTGAATTTTGAATATCCCACGAAAGACACTTCTACATTGTAAGTATTGATTGTCGGTCTTTGAAATGAAAATTTACCAGCACCATCCGTAAAGGTGGAAGAAATGGTTTCCCCAAATTCCGATTTGACAAAGACATAAGCGCCTGGTAGCGTCTCTTTAGTTACTTTATCTACTACTCTTCCAGAAATTGTAGATTGACCAAAAGTGAGATTGACACTGAAAAAGAAGGTGAAAAGAATTATACTTACTCGAATCATTATTTTGATTATATTAGGTTTGAATCTTTTAAAAGAAATAATATTTCTCTTAAAACAGATATACAAATTTAGGTTTGCTTTTAAGAGTAGGCAAACCACTAGTCAAATACCAATATTTGAAATGAATTGTTTATTTTACTGGTCTTTAAAACAAGATAAAAGGTCAAATAATGTCGCTAACAAACACTATTAATTAAATATCACGACCAATAATCGTGTTAAATCAATAGGTTTAATTCATAAATTTACCGATTGTAATAAATGCACATTTTAACCCTATAAAATCACAAAAACTATGAAAAAAACATTGAATTTATGTCTCACACTTTCTTGCATCTTTCTCATTCTTAGTTGTCAAAAATCAAATCAATCGGATGAAATTATTGTTGATGATGCCATCTTTGAAGCTGATGAATTTTCTGAGGAATTTAAGAATGAGCATACAGCAATTAATTCGTTAGACTACATGGGGATTTATTCAGGAGTACTTCCTTGTGCTGACTGCGAAGGAATTCAAACCTCTATAGAATTAGGAAGTGGAAATTCTTACGTTAAAAAAGTAATTTATTTGGGTAAAGATGACCAACAGGTCGTAGAGACAGGCGGTACATTCACTTGGAACGATGCTGGGAATACCATTACCTTAAATGAAGAAACTGCCCCAAATCAATATTTTGTTGGTGAAAATGTACTCTTTCACTTAGATATCGATGGGAATAGAATATCAGGAGATTTGGCATCAAAATATGAGCTTAGAAAAGAATAAAAGAAAGATTCTTTGTTAGTTTCATATTCAATATCTCTTCGAGTAAAAAGACCCGATCTTGCGACCGGGTCTCTTTTTGGTTTGAATTCCTTCACTTAGATGAAGGATTTTTTATAAAGAACATCACCTATTTTACATCCTTCAGTAATTCCTCAACGGCTTTTTCCAACTGCTGATCTACGCCTTTGTCAATTTTACCTGGCATATTTTTCACTTGAAACTGAGGTGCTGTTTCATTGTTTTCCATCCACTCTCCTGCTTTATTTTTAGCAGAGACTGGCACTACACCCCATCTGGTTCCGTCAGGTAAAGATTCCCATCCTGCAAAGGAACATGTTCCTGGAGTAGGCATTCCTACTGTTTTTCCAATATTCAAGTCAGTATAACCACAAGCGAAACAATGTCCATCAGAGTAATTTGCTTCATTGAACATCGCCAAAGTTGGCTTAGTCCATCTGAAAGTTGGTTCATAACCCAAATCTCTATCTTCAGTAGCGTAGGTGATGAATTTTTCACCTGTAAAGAACATTGCCAAATCTGCAACCAAATCTCCTCCACCATTGAAGCGGGTATCTACAATCACACCTTCTTTGTCATGGAATTTACCCATCATTTCTTCGTAGGTATTTCTGTAAGGTCCATCAGACATGCCTGGAATATGGACATAGCCTAATTTTCCATCAGATAATTTCTCAACTTCTTCTTGATTCTTTTTTACCCAACGGGTGTAAAGCAATCTGTTCTCTTCGCCAATAGAAATTGGTTTCACAGTGATCTGTTGACGGCTTCCATTACTTGGGTCTACTACTTCTAGAAGTGTAAACTTATCTGCTTTTCTATTGAAATACTGTGCGACATCTCGATCAGAGGCGATCAATTCTCCATCCACTTTTTCGATGATCATTCCAGCTTTCACATTGATGCTAGATTTATCTAAAGGTGAACCTTTGATGATTTCACTGATCTTAATTCCAGGACCTTTATGTGTATAATCCATAAATATCCCTAAAGATGCTGTTGCGTCAGCCTGAGGAATACTTCTGTTGTATCTCGCTCCAGCATGAGAGACATTCAATTCACCTATCAGTTCTGAAAGCATTTCTGCAAACTCATAGCCATTACCAATATGTGGCAAATGTTTTTCGTAGGATGTAGCCAAAGCTTCCCAATCTACCCCATGCATATCAGGAGTGTAGAATGCACCTTGTGTTCTGATTTTGATATGTTCAAAAAGATGCGCTCTTTCCGCTTCAGTATCCATACTCATTTCACCAGAAATCTTAATAGCTTCGCGCTTTGTTCCAATGTTTGTAATTTTGGCAATGCTACCACCACTCAAGAGATAAAGATTTTTCATTTCCTTATCCCATTCCAAACTTCCACTTCCAGCATCAAGCTTCAATTCCATTTTGGTTTCCTTGGTTCTCAGATCAGTGCTCCAAAGGTTCATTCCCTTTTCGAATCTGGCTAGATAATAAAGTTTCTCCCCTTCCTTATCCAAGACTGCATCACCTAAAGAAGAAGAATGAATTGTTAATCTAGCTTTGCGCTCTTTCAAGTCTTCCCAATCGAACTTAAGCTCCTCGACTTTTTTATCATCTTTCTTCTCGTCTTTCTTTTCATCCTTTTTCTCTTCTCCACCTTTGTTAGCTTTCTCTACTTCTTTCATCAAGTCGTAGTCATCTTTGCTTAAGTTGAATTTTTCAAAGGCATCTTTGGTAAAGAAAAGCGTGTAAACATCATTTTGCGCTCCACCACTTGTGGCAAAACCCTTCAAGCCATCTCTATTCGAGAACCAAAGCATTTGTTTGCCTCCATTGACCCATTTGGCACTTCTGTCTCCATAACCACTTTGAGTAAGATTTTCCATAGGTTTTTTGCCAGTTGCATCAAGCAATACAATCTCACCATTGGCCATCGTAGGTCTGTAAGATGCCAAAAGCCACTTGCTATCAGGACTCCAATTGAAATATTGATCTCCATCACGCATGTGCATCAAATGCTCAGGCCCCATCAATGTTACCGAAGTTTTAGATGCTAAATCCATCACGATCAACTTTCTCCTTGCCTCGATATAGGCTAATTTCTTTCCATCAGGAGAAATGATCGGTTGGTAATTGTCAAATTCATTAGAAACCAAAGGCTCTTCCTGAATCAATGTACTCGCATAGAAAAATGGCTCTTCTTTATCTCTTATCTTTTTTGCTTGATAGATTCTCCACTTCCCATCTCTTTCACTCGCATAGACAATCGACTTCCCATCGGGAGCAAACTGTACAAATTGCTCTTGTTCTGGTGTATTGGTAATTCTTTTTGTTAAGGAGCCATCCACAGATGTCACAAACACTTCCCCTCTTGCTATAAATGCAATTTCTTTCCCATCAGGTGAAATCGACATTTCTCTTACTCCTCCATTAATGGAAATATAACTATCGGTGTTACTTATTGGCTGAGTCTTGATAGACACTTGAACTTTTTTCGGGCTTTCTCCTTCTTTCAATGTATAAAGCTCTCCATCATAAGAAAATGACATGGTTCCATTTTCAGCGATGGATAAAAATCTCACCGGGAAATCTTTCAACTCCGTTAAGGCTTTCTTTTGAGATGGGTTTTCCAAATTCATTTTGAAAACATTGAAACTTCCATTCTCTTCAGATAGGTAATAAATATCCTTTTCCCCTGGTGCGAAAACTGGATTTCTATCTTCACCACCGAAGCTTGTCAGCATCTTATGACTTTTACTAGCTACATCGTACACCCAGATGTCTCTGGTGATCGCAGATTGATGTCTTTTTCTCCACTCGTTTTCTCCACCCTTCTTGTCATGATAGATCATCTTTTTTCCATCAGCACTAACTTTCACATATTCAGCTGGCAATGTCCAAACTTGATCTATTCTACCACCTTTCACCGGCACTTGATACAATTCTGGCTGAGAACCTGTTGGGTACTGTCTATGCTCTGCCAAATCCTGACGAACACCACCAAAAATTACCGTTTGACCATCCGCTGAGAAAGTGTAGGGCATTTCATCGCTAGAATGATAAGTCAATCTAGTAGCGGCACCACCTTCAGCATCCATAATAAAGACATCAAAATTACCATAGCGGTCAGATGCAAAAGCGATTTTCTGACTGTCTTTACTCCATACAGGCATAAAATCATGCGCCTCATGGAAAGTCAATTGGGTTGCTTTTCCTCCCGATGTCGGTACAGTGTACAGATCACCCTTGTAGGTAAATGCAATCTTAGAAGCATCTGGTGAAATAGCCGAATGTCTGAGCCAATTAGGTGCATCCTGTGCAGATGCTAATCCTACGACTCCACTGAGCAATAAACTCAAGTAAATTTTTATGAATTTCATATATATCGTTTATAATTAGAATCTAAAAATAGTGAATTTAACGCCAGTGAAAAGAGATTTTTACATTAATGGGGAAATGATCATCCACAAAATATCAGGTATGTAAAAAAATCATTTCAACAATTACAGATAATATTGAAAAGTTATCAATTGATCAGCTATCAATGAGCTGATATTGTCCGCTAGATGATGGCTGTTCAGGAGCGGATAATCATAGAGTCAAACATCGCTAAATCTTAAAACTCCGCCTGAACTTCAAACTCCATTCGTTCTTTACTGTCAGGATGCGTAAAAGCCAAAAACTCTGCATGCAAATGCAAACGATCTGCTTTTTTTCCATACAAATCATCACCCAAAATCGAAGCTCCCAATCCACTTGGGTGGGCAGCATGCATTCTCAATTGATGTGTTCTTCCTGTAATAGGAATAAATTGAATTCTAGTCAAGCCGTCCGACTCACTCAAAACTCTGAATTTGGTTTGTGAAGGTTTCCCATATTGATAACAGACCATCTGCTGTGGTCTATTGTCTAGGTCAACACGAATAGGCAAGTCTATAATCCCTTCTTTCTCCTTAATTTTACCATCCAATACGGCCACATAGCGCTTTTCAACAGTTCGCTTGATAAATTGAGCTTGAAGTTGCTGATGGGTGATTTTGTTTTTGGCAATAAGCATAATTCCCGAGGTGCTTTGATCTAAGCGATGAACCAATATCGCCTCAGGATGCTGTTCCAAAATTCTATTTTGGACCGAATCTGTTACGTTCTTTCCGGGAACAGACAGGAATTCCGCAGGTTTATGGACAATCATCAATACATCATCTTCAAAGATAATTTCGAGTTTCTTCCCTTCAGCAGGATTCTTCAAGAGTGGATTGTCCTCTACATCGATATCGGAAAGCATGTGTCCCAAGATCGGTAAACACTTACTACGACAGGCGGGATAAAATTCTCCATGTTTCCGAATCTCAGATTTTGGGGATTGTCCCCACCAGAATTCCGCCATCGTCACAGGCTTCAAATTATTCAAAAATGCATAATGCAATAATTTAGGAGCAGCACACTCACCAGCACCTGCCGGGATGGGTAGTTGAAGTTCCTCTGCAAATATTTCTCTCAAACTTTTCCATTTTTGACTGATATTCAAAAACTGATACTGATCGAAAATCTGTTGCTGAAGCTTATTTGACAAATCTTTCCTTTCTTGCTTGAGCTGTGGTAACTTTTCTTCGTAAACATTCAGCTTAGACTTCAACTCTTCCAGCTTTTCATCCCATTCTTTTACCAAAAGATTAAAAAAGTATTTGTTTTTCAGACTCTCTTCAACTTGCTCAGCAAGTAGCTTTTCATATTCGATCGCAGTCAAAGTTTGAGCAAGGTCTTTCTTTTTGGCTTTCCTCAATCTTCTCGCAGCATTGAGTTCCTCCTTCTTCAAAGCAAGCTCTTCAGAAGCTATTCTTTCAGTCTTCATCCATTCTTCTTTCAAAGAAATGTATTCCTGATCTGCTTCAATTACTTCAATCTCTTGATTGATTCCATTTACTATCAACTCTCCTTTTTTGAAAAATCCATCCTTTTTGAGGATATCAAATACAGGTGGGACAAAATAATCATGCTCATTGCTATCCGCAAGTTTCCCCGAAAATGCAGCTAAAAAGCCAAATTCTGAATGCTCATTTTGAACGACCAAAACACCAAACATCTTCCCAATCACCAAACCCGAATCAGCTGGATTTAAACCAAAATTATGTTTCCAGTCACTCTGATTTTGAAGATATACTTGAAGCTGTTCGGCTGCTTGGATAGCCAAAGGATGTGCTTCATAGTAAAAAGGATAAGTGAATTTTATTGGAATCTCTATTCCTGCAATGGGTTTGTGAAAAGGGATAAATCTATCGGACACTGAATATAATTTCTATTGGAAAACAAATGTAGGATGATAAATTGGTTTCTTCTAAAAATTCATAATTCTTAAGCAATATCAAACTTTGTATCATGTACTATCTCAATGAAATGAGAACCTATTCGTTTAAACTGAGTATATTTAAGTAAATCAATTTTAAACTTATGATTAACGCAGAAGAACTTCAAAAGAACCCAAAATTGTATATTTTTCTTCCTTTATATTACACCCTTTGGGCAGATAGTGTTTTGACGCCAACGGAGGTTTTGGAAATGCAAAAATTGATTGACAGTCAGAAATGGCTTCAAAATCACGAGAAAGAATGGCTTCTAAAAAACATCAATCCTGCTAAACCTCCAAAATCCAAGGAATTGAAATCTTGGAAGAATAAAATCAAAGAACTAAAACTGGAGAATTTAGAAGACCTTTCTCAGATTGGAATTGCTTTGGCAAAAAAGCATGACTCTTCAATACAAATCGAAAAAGCTATAATCGATGATTTCAAGGAAGCAGAATTAGCCTTAGGTTTATTAAGCAGAGAAGCAGGATACGCTTTCAAATCAGGACATCAAACTATCACCACAGCGCATAAAAAAGCCTATAATTTTGATATTGGCAAGATGACGGCACTTTTAGATGGTAATCAAGCTGATTTGATCAAGAAAGTAAAAGCTGTCATTACTGATCCATCATTTGCTTACAAAGAATATGATAGCTTACTGGAGCAAAGAGAGCAGGTATTGCAGTGGTGCAAAGATTTAGCTGATCAAGGTTTTGGGGCATGGGCTTTTCCAAAATATGCAAATGGAAAGGACGACATGGAAGGGTATTTCACCATCATGGAAACACTCTCTTACCATGATTTGAGTATGGTGATTAAGTTTGGTGTGCAGTTTGGCCTTTGGGGAATGAGTGTTTTTTTCTTGGGAACAGACAAGCATCATCAAAAATACCTCAAGGATATCGGAAGTCTTAAACTTCCTGGTTGCTTCGCTATGACTGAAACAGGTCACGGGTCAAACGTAAGAGGGCTGGAAACTACAGCAACTTATGATCACGATAAGAAAACTTTCATCATCCACACACCAAATCCTGATGCCAGAAAAGAGTATATAGGAAATGCTGCCTTGCATGGACAGATGGCTACCGTGTTTGCAAAATTGATCATCGATGGAGAGGATTATGGTGTCAATGCCTTTGTTGTGCCCTTACGAAATGTAGAAGGTGAAATGGTGCACGGTGTGAAAATCGAAGATTGCGGGAGGAAGATGGGTCTAAATGGCGTCGATAATGGCGTGATTTACTTCGACAATGTGGAAATCCCAAAGGAAAATATGTTGGATAAATTTGCTTCTGTAAACGAAGCAGGTGAATTTGAAAGCCCGATCAATTCAGATAACAGAAGATTTTTTACTATGCTTGGAACGCTTGTTGGTGGGCGAATTGGTATTCCTAGATCGGCTGTGTCAGCAACTAAAACAGGACTTACCATAGCCATCAGACATGCCGAAAAAAGAAAACAATTTGGTCCTGAGGGTGGAGAAGAAGTGCCTATCATGAATTATAGAATGCATCAAAGAAGGTTGATGCCACCTTTGGCTACTTCTTATGCGCTTCATTTTGCTCTCCGGTATCTTACTCAGCGTTTTCTCAAAAGAACAGAAGAAGAAGCTCAGGAAATCGAAGCATTGGCAGCTGGGTTGAAAGCATACGCTACCAGTTTCACCACTACTACTCTTCAAGAGTGTCGGGAAGCTTGCGGAGGAAAAGGCTACTTGTCTGAAAATAGAATCGATGCACTCAAAAACGATACTGATGTTTACACCACTTTTGAGGGCGACAATGTGGTCTTGATGCAGCTTGTTGCTAAGAATCGATTAACAGAATTTAGACAGGAGTTTGGCGACATGAATATGTTCACCATTTTCAATTATATCACCAATCAGGCGAAAACATCCATTACGGAAAAGAACCCACTTATCATCAGAAGTACCGATCAAACCCATTTGCTTGATATGGATTTTCATCTTAGTGCTTTCAAATACCGCGAAAGGGCGATTTTGTCAAGTGCGGCACAAAGGATCAAGAAGCATATTGACGATGGAATGGATTCTTTTGATGCCTTCAATGTGGTGCAGCATCATTTGGTCAATGTTGGTCAGGCCTATATTGAAAGGGTAATTTTAGAAGAGTTTCAAAAAGAGGTCATGGATACCAATGATGTTGAATGCAGAGATGCGCTATTACAACTTTGTCAACTATACGCACTTCATACAATCGAAAAAAATCGAGGTTGGTACCTCGAGCAAGGATATATGGAAGGAGTCAAAACCAAAGCAATAAGAAAGGAAGTCAATCAACTCTGCTGGGAAGTGCGGAAAAATGCTTTGGCACTGACAGATGCTTTTGATATTCCTGAAAGTTGTATCGCCGCTCCAATAGCAAGGTGTTAAATCCAACCCGAACACAAAAAAACCTGCTTCATTTAACTAAGAAGCAGGTTTTTCATTTTTTAAATATAAGTATACGTATATCCGCTTTCACAGCAGTAGCCATACAAAGTAGTTTATTTTAAAGTAATTGATTCACTAATTACTAATCGACTAATAACGCTCGTGCCCTGTGGCGGAAATAAGGTTATTCGCAAGATCATTTGTGATAAATATGCATACAGGTTTCATTGCGAATAATCATATTAGAAATTATTTATCATCTCCGTCCTTTTTCTCTTTATTAAAATGTTTTTCATAAAATTCAAAGACTCTGTTCCAGTGATCGTGAAAATCGCTTTCGTTTGAAGCAGCTCCTGCACCATGACCGCCATTGAGGTAGTTAACCCATACCACGTCTTTTCCTAATCGTCTCATGGCGTAATAAAGCTCTCTCGAGTTAGTTCCAGGTACGTTCCAATCACCTTCACCTGTCATGATCATGTGTGGAGTTTTGATCCGATCAGCATAAAGCACAGCTGTTGTCGCCAAATACTTCAAAGGTTCATCCCAAAGTGTTCCTCCTATCCTATCCTGTCCATATTCGGCAGCAGTATAATTTCTCGTTCCAATCTTAGGACTATCTCCCAAGAAACTCATGATGTTTACCTTTCCAGAAATATTGATCGCTGCTGCAAACCTGTCTGTCTGTGTGATCAATAATGAAGTTGCATAACCACCGTAACTTCCACCTTGAACACCCACTTTATCGTTGTCTACTTTTCCTTCGTCTACCAGTTTGTTGATCGCTGCAGTAATGCCTTTTACCCAAGCTTCACCGGGATAACCCATCTCTAAATCCACCGAAGGACGCAAAGCGAAATAACCTTGATTGGCAAATAAATTCATATTTCTATTGTAACCATTCGCAAAAAAACCTTCGTAAACTTCACATACCAAAGGGTATTTCTTTCCCTCTTCATAATCTACAGGGTAATATAAAATCCCCTTCAACTCTTTTCCATCTACATTTCTATAAGTTATTAACTCTGAACGGGTTAATTTCTTTTCGTTCATCCATGGATTCAAATTAGTCAGCGTTTGCATTTCATTGAAACTCCAATCTGTCACAACCACGTCTGAAGGCATATTCCCATCTGAAAGATTCAAAACCACTACCTCAGAATTTTTGGCAAACTGAACACCTGAATAAAGATTTTTATCTATTCGAATGTCTTCCATTTTCTGCTCGGCTAGGTCAAATTTCACAAAGCCTCTTTTCCATTCATTTTTATCACTGTAGCTGAAATACAGGTAGCGTTCGTCCTTTGACCAATTTTCAAAATTTAAGCTAGGAGCACTTTCTTTGTCTTTTGGAAATTCATAAACCATTTTTAAGTCCTCACCATTAGTATCTACCAACCAATATCCTTTATCAGAACTTAATAATAATTTTCCTTCCTGTGGACTCCAGGTCATGATTGAAAACTTCACTTCCTTTTTCTTTTCTTCATCGGAATAAGCTTTTCCTTTTGTCAAATTCTTAACATCATCAGTTCCTAGTGTTTGGATGTACACCTGACCCGAATCAACCCAGGCATACTTAGATTTCGAATCAGACCAATTGAAATTCCTTCTCTGCTTGTTCTTTTTATACAACAAATAAGTGGAATCAGGATTTGAAAGCATCTTGTAAGCGACTTGGTAATCCGCTCCTTCATTCCGAACGTAGGCAGTTTTGGTAGGGAGAGTTTCGCTGAAAATTAGATTTTGGCCATCTTCTGAAATATTTATCCCAGAGTAATTAGACTCTTCCAATAGCTTTACAGCAGCACCATTGTTCTTATTCACTTTGAGGATAGTAGTCAGACTGTTTGTATTCCTGATTTCATCCCACTTCAAAAACGGTTTGTTTCCATCATAAACGACAATTGGTCCTTTTGTCGCTTCATTGTATAGCGTCATGGCACGTTCCATCCATGAAGCTTCTCTTGCATTAACAATCACTGCCTCACTATCTGGAGTCCAAGTCAAAGACGAGTTTGCTAAAAGTGGCGTTCCAGAAATCTTGATTTCCTTCAATCTCTTTCTTTCCACATCGAAGTGCATCAAGTGCAAAGACTCCCCTTTTTGTTCTAAAAACACCAGCTCCTTGCTATTTGGCGCCCAAGAAATTGAAGTTACTTTGGCTGCATCTTTATAAGGCCTTATTTCTTCTAAAGTTGCTGTATGGATAATGACAAAATCTCCTGCCGAGACATTGACATAACTTGGATCTTGAAATCTAAAATGATCCACATCGAATCGGGCACTGCCATCAGCGATTAAGCCTGCTAGGTATTTCCCATCATCTGATAGATTTTGACTGCTGATAGACTTTACCTTAATGGCATCAGCTATCGTGAAGCGTGTTTTTTGTGCAAATACATCCACTTGAATAGATATAAGCAGCAAGAATATAAAACTAAAGGTGTAGCGTTTTTTCATAATAAACATTTTGTATGAAGGGAAAATAGAAATGATTTTCTTGAATTACTATCTCTTTTGTGATGAACCGTTTCATTTTCTTTTGACTGACAATTTTTTAAATATCATTTCTCCAAAAACTAAAATCAAATGAATTCGTAAAAATTTGTAGTTAAAATTTTAATTATCAGGTGAATTTCAACAGATTTAATTTGTAGCTTTAATCCTAATTCAATCATAATAAACATTTTAGTAATGACAAAAACTTTACAAAGCACTTTCTTCCTAAGCTTATTTTTATTGGTCTTTGGATTTCAAATTCAATCCTCAGCTCAGGGAATCTATACCGCTCGAGGATATTGGGAAGAGTCTAATAAGCAAACTTATAAGACCATCAAGCTCAAGCAAGCTGTGGGCGATTCTATTTCTGATGAAGAGATCTCTTATCTATTAGACTTCGAGGATTATCTCAATAATTACTACGCAAAGCTTTCTGAGTATGAAAAAGAAATTTATCAAAAAATGAAAGTTCAGTGGGATAGAGAATTAACTGCTCCTAAAAGAATCGAAACACAGCCTGAGGAATTTGAATGGAGAGGAATTGATCGAGCCGTAAGCGTTGGCTATGGTTTATATTATGGGGCAAGTCTGGTATCATTATTCGAGATAGACAATGCAGGAATAGTAGGGATTCCTTTAATAACAGGTGGTTTGTGGGCATTAGGTCCAATTATTAATCCAAAAAAATATGAAAATATTGATCGCTCTGTTGTTAGGGCGGGTAATGCTGGTAAATTTCTAGGTTTGATATATGGTGGTTCTCTGGGTTTGGTAGTGGCTGGAGGAAACTATCCTAACAATGAAGGGAAAGCAGCATTCATTATGTCTTCAGTTGGAAGTATAGCCTTAGGAGAGGTAGCTTTTCAAATGCAAAAAAACAGAAGATACTCAGATGGTCACATTGAAATTATGCGGCATCATGGTGTTTTAGGAGCGTTTTCAGGATTGTCTATAGCCGCTGCTGCCGATGGTGATACTGGAAGGCCATTTGGTATTGCATCAATACTTGGTACAACAGCTGGACTTGCCTTAGGAAACATGGCCTCAAAGAAATATCCCTATACTAGAGGCGATAGCAGGTATGCTACTAATATGAGTTCTGTCGGTGTCGGTTTCGGTTTCGCCATCTCGACTCAAATTGCTCAAAATGGTGGTGATCAAGTCTTACTTTTAGTCCCAGCTGGTATGGGAATTTTAGGAACATATATAGGTCAAAAAAATACACAAGGAGTTAATCTTACAGCAAGACAAGGCAGTACAATTAATTATGCTTCTGGTGGCGCGGCGCTTCTAGGTCTTGGGGTTACTGCTTTAGCCCAAAGTGATTCCCCAGTAGTAGTATTGGGTGTAGCCTCAGGCTTTGCTTTGATCACCCAAGAATATCTATTTGCAAAGTATAAGAAAGAAAATTTAAACTTCAATCTTTCCCGACAAAGCTTAAGCGGGGACATTAAATATTCTTTAAAGTTCCACCCAGAGAATTATATTCTCAATCAGCAGCTACAATCCAAAGCTACAATCATGAGTTCATACTCACAGCTTTCAACGCCGATTATCAACTTTAATCTGACCTTTTAAGAATATCAAAAAAACCAACCCACGTCTTTCAAGGATGTGGGTTAGTTTTATTTAATAGTAAATCAAATTACTTTTTCTCTTTTATTTCACTACTTCGAGGAATACCATTTTTCACACAACAATTGGAACAGGTAATAGCATCGGGATTCATTTTTTTGGCTTTTCTGAGAGCTTCTTCGCCATTATTGAATGGTCCTAGATAATCTCTTTCTAAAGGGTCGGGAATGTTTGAACAATCTCTTTCGTGTATTTGGTAAAAACCATCAGCATTACTCACTGAACTAAGATAAAAGAATTTCATATGGTAATTTTATAATTAGAAGCTAAAAGTATGTTCATAATCGATCAAAAAAAATACCTACTTGTAGGTATTTTTTGACTAATTAATGGATAGACAATATTTATTACTGCTAAAATTATATAAAAATTAATTATTTTTCTTTTCTGAAATCCGCATTGGCATGGAATCGATTGTCTTCATAATCAAAGTCCAATTCAACTCTCCTTCTCTTTTTAATTTTACTCCTCCATCCAAACCTAGTAAAACAAAACAATCTGTTTTGGAGCCCATCTTATATCTTTTTAAAAGCGCTTTTTGATAACTCTCTGAGAACCTAATCGGAATATTAGAATCAACGCTTTTTTCTTTGATAATGAAATAAGCGACTTTCCTGTCTTTCAACTCAGCCAACAAACTATCAGCAAATTCGAATTCACTTTTTTCATCTTGAGGAAAATATAAAACTAAACGATTTTTCCACTTGAAGTCGTCAAGTTTCCCCACTGTATCCTGCATGTTTAGTGAATTAAATAATAAGCTAATCAGAAGAATATTCATGATCAATAATCAAAAGGAAAACATGTACTAATTCACTTTCTTTCTCAATTCTATCACAGTAATTTCAGGCCAAATCCCAACTCTTCCCGAAAAAGCATGAAATCCGAATCCTTTATTGACATAGAGAAACCTACCCGCTTCTTCTACTAATCCTGCCCAATTTGGATATCGATATTGTACAGGACTCCATTTGAAAAGTGGCGTATCTATGCCAAACTGCATTCCATGAGTATGACCTGATAATGTCAAATGAATTTTATTCGGATTATTTTTCACCTCTTTATCCCAATGTGATGGGTCATGAGAAAGCAATATTTTAAAATCATCCTTTGCAGTTCCATCAATAGCCTTTTTAAGATCTCCCTTGGATTGGAAACCTACCCCCCAATTCTCCACTCCTATCAATGTGATCTCTTGACCATCTTTTTCTATCTTAATATGCTCATCAAGTAGCAGTCTATAGCCCAATTTCCGATGCTGATCTTTGAATTTTTTGAAATTCGCTTCCTTATCTGCAGCTGAGTTCCAACTCACATAATCCCCATAATCATGGTTCCCAATGATAGAAAACTGACCATAAGGAGCTTTTATTTGATTGAATATATCAATCATTGGTTCTATTTCATCCGCATGATGATTGACCAAGTCACCTGTAAAAACAAATAAATCTGAATTTTGCGCAATGGCTAGGTCCACACCCTTTTGAACTGCCTCATAGTTGGTAAAACTTCCTGAATGGATATCTGAAATCTGTGTGATAGTAAACCCATCAAAAGCTTCGGGTAAATCTTCAAAGTAGATAATTTCTTTCTGTACTTTGAAATTATATTTTCCTTTGGTGATGCCATACACAAAGCTTGTAAAGGGAATTATGGAGACAGTCAATGCCAAAACACTTAGCCACTTTACTCTTGAAGGAAATGTAGTTGCTTCTTTACCATTGAAAATGTAAGAAAATCCTGCTTGAGCATTTCTCACCAGGTCTTCTCCAAATAAAAAAACCACGCAAACCAATTGAGTAACCAATACTGTGAGGAATACATTGAGTACTTGTTGATTTTCGGTACTTATCTCTCGCTCTTGAAAAATCTGGTAAAATGTAAATACTACCCAAAGTGTGATTCCTATAAAAATCACCCAATAAAGAACAAATGAATAATTTCTAATTTTCACTGATTCAATATCTGCTAATAAGGTTTTTAAGGCCTGAAAAACATACCAATTAAGAAAAGTTGAAAATAGAAATATAACAATAAGGAAAATTATCCCACCGATTTGATTCATGTCAGTTTATCAATTAATGCTTTGATTATACATGAATCACTAAGGAATAGTTCGGAAAAGATTAATCTCTTGGCTTTATTCTTTCACTTCTTTGATAATCACCTCTGAAGTTAAATGGGAACTTCCTCCTCCACCATAGGTTCCGTAAATAGGGAGTGTATTTAGGGGATGAAAACTACATGCTAAAGGAATGTAATTCTGATCTGCAAAAAGACCTAAACTTGGGTCAAGTCCGATCCAACCTGCACCGGGAAGAAATACTTCAACCCATGCATGCAACTCGTGTCCCTCTTCCAATTCAGGATTGAAAGCATAGCCGCTGACAAAACGTGACGCAAGACCAACACTTCTCAGCATCTGAATCAATAACCAAGACAAATCCCTGCAAGAACCTTCCTTTTTTTCAAACATCTCCTCTACTGTCATCAAGCCTTCCTCCATCCTGATGATATGCTTCCAATCTCTGTGAATGTTGGCTACAAGAAGAGTTAAAAAAGAAATGAAATCTGAGCTTTGATTTATGCTACCTTGGACGTAAGGTTTTAGCTGTTCATTTCGCTCTTCCGTTTTGATAAACAAACGCAATGATTCTTCGAAAGCATCTGGATAAACAAAAAAATCAAAAGGGAAAACAACCTCTTTTTGAAGAATAAAATCGTAAGGATTATAATTTGATATTTCAAGCTCCAAACTTGACTTCACAACAAGCTCCGAAGTCTCCTCATCAAACCAAACTTGATAAAAAGGATTTCCTTCTGCATTGATCCGTTCATTTTTTCCAAGTGGATTTGGGGAAATATTAAGCTGAGAATCGAGGATTTTGATATAGCTTCTTTGCTGCGGAATCAAATACAAATCATGAGGATTCAGACTCACTTTTTCTTGATAAGTATATCGTGATAAGTGATCTATCTTCAATTTCATAAAAGTGCTTTTTCTGTAGGAGTATCCTTTTCAAAGGCTTTTTTTAAGACCTCAGCAGGAAGTTCTCTGATGGCTTCTCTCAGTCTTCCATTCCAAAATTCTGAAATATGTTCCAATTCTTGTTGATTGAACCTCTTTTCAATGATATTGTAAGTATCATTTTCCAAAATGACGGTATCGATTGGAAAATCAACATCATTGGCAGAAATCCTTGTTGCATCAAAAGAAAGGAAGGCACATTTCAAGGCATAGTCTAACGTTTCATCGTAAGACAAAGACCTTTTTAAAACAGGGTTTCCTCCTCCAGAATTGCCAATAATGACAAATGGTGTTCCTCTCCTAATTTCAATCCAATTACCCTGAGGATAAAGCAAGTATAACTTAGGAGATTTATCATGTTCCAATTGTCCCCCGATAATCGAAAATAAATTAAAAGAAAGTCCCGCTTCCTCAAGATGCTCTTTGTCTTCTTTAGCTACTCGCTTGATTTGATCCCCAAATTCATTAACAGCTTTGTAAAGCTTATTGAATTGATCGTCTCTCTCTTCTATAGTCTCTGAAAAATATGTTATTGCTTTGTCTCTTACAGAGCGCAGGCCAGATGTCATGATAAAGAAAGAATGCTTTTCCTTATTTACTGTATATACTTTTTTGGAAGTGGTGGTCTCGCTTCCAGATGTAATCCTAGTGTCTGAGAGACCTACAATTCCATATTTTGTTTTAATACCTAAGCAAAATGTCATTCTTGTTCGTTGATTTGAGATACAAAGTTATCCTTTATTCGAAAGAAATTGCCTTCTATCTCATTTGATATTTTATTAATCCTAAGCTGCATATCATCCAAATATTCATGCAATCCTGAGTTGATCACATCAGATACATCCGCAAATTCCAGCTTCGATCTGATCTCTCCTATGGATTTTTCAGCACTATTGGAATATCCTGAAGATGTTCCACCCGAAATCTTATGAAGACATTTTTCCGCTTCTACCAGACAGTAAAACATCGATCTAGGAAAATATTTATTCAAGACCAAAAACTCCACAACATTGGAAGAGTCGATGTTACCATAAATTCTTCTATAGGTATTGAATGCTGTAACTGACTTGAGCAAAGCCGTCCAATGTAAGAAGTCCAAAGGTGTGCCAATCATACTTGATGACGGTAAAATAATGTGATATTTGACATCCAGGATTCTGCTAGTTTTGTCAGCGCGCTCCAAATACATTCCTAGCTGCCGGAAATACCAGCCTTCTGTTCGAGCAACGGTACTTTCTGCCAATCCATAAAGCAATAAAATCTGGTTTTTAACCGATTCAAAGAAAATCCTCAAGTCTTCGGTTTTCCATTCTTTTTTTGTGGCTTTCTTATTTACAAAATGGTAGAGTTCATTCAGTTTCTCCCAGGTTTCTTTAGTCAAGTTTTCCCGAATAATCCTCGCATTTTCTCTCGCAAATTTAATGGAGGAGATGATTGAGTTTGAGTTTTCTGAATCAAAGGCTAAGAATTGAATCACATTGACGCGGTCGAAATCTACATTTTTTGTTTTGAACTGTTCGTGATCTCCTGTCGCCAATACCAAAGGCTCCCACTGCTCGCTCATGTCAGGCGGCAAATCCATGGATAAATTGATATTGACATCTATAAATCGGGCATAATTTTCGGCTCTTTCCAAATACCTTCCCAACCAATATATCGAATTCGCTACTCTACTTAACATATCTTCTTAATTATATAAAACCCATGTATCCTTACTGCCCCCACCTTGAGAGCTATTGACTACCAGTGAGCCTTTTTTCAAAGCCACACGTGTCAGTGCACCAGGAATCACCTCAATCTCTTCTCCATACAAAATGTATGGTCTAAGATCAACATGACGTCCTTCCATCCCCTCATCGGTCAAAGTAGGTACTGTGGAAAGTGAAAGCGTCGGTTGAGCTATGTAATTCGTTGGGTTATTTTTAATCAATTCTCTGAATTTCGCATGCTCTTCGGCATCTGCTTTGGGACCGATAAGCATCCCGTAACCACCCGCAGCATTGGTTTCTTTGACAACAAGCTTCTCTATGTTTTCTAGCACATAGTCCCTATCCTTTTTCTCTCTACATAGATATGTAGGCACATTATTGAGAATAGGTTCTTCGTCTAAATAATACTTAATAATTCTCGGCACGTAGGCATAAACTGCCTTGTCGTCTGCAACTCCTGTTCCTGGCGCGTTTGCAAAAGCAATATTACCAGCTTTATAAGCTTCAAAAACACCCGGTATCCCTAACATAGAATCAGGATTGAAGGCCAAAGGATCTAAAAATGTATCATCTATTCTTCTATACAACACATCTATTTGTTCTAACCCTTTTGTGGTTTGCATAAATACTTTTTTATTCTTCACTACCAAATCTACTCCAGAAACAAGCTCTACTCCCATTTGCAATGCCAAGTAAGAGTGCTCAAAATAAGCTGAATTATATATCCCCGGTGTCAAAACACCCACCACAGGCTTTTCTTTATTAGACAAATATTGAAGCATTTTGAGCAATTTCGCTGGATAATCAGAAACTGGCATGACACCGAGCGAATTAAAAAGTTCTGGATAGGCTCTTTTGATAATCTCTCTACTTTCCAGCATATAAGAAACACCCGATGGACATCTCAAATTATCCTCTAAAATATAGTATTCCCCATTTTTGTCACGAACCAAGTCTGTTCCAGTAATATGGCACCAAATGCCTTTTGGAGGAGTGAGTCCAATACAAGGTTTAAGGTAGTCTTTGCTATTTAAAATTAAATCCTCTGGAACAACACCATCTTTAAGGATTTTCCTTTCATTATAAATGTCTTGAAGGAAAAGATTAAGCGCATGAATACGCTGCTTCAAACCAGCCTCAAGGAGTTTCCATTCTGAATTAGGAATAATTCGTGGCAAGATATCTAAATGCAGAATCTTTTCAGTTCCTTGATTGTCATGATAGACATTGAAAGTCATCCCCATGGCAACTTGTGTCTTGTTTGCCGTAAATTGGAGCTGAGCCATTTTCTTTGCACTGGTCTTTTTGACTAAACTCAAAAACGAGTTGTAATGTGTTCGACAAGTTCCATCATCTTTGAACATCTCATCATAGTTACCATTTATTTGGTAAGCATTAATATCCATAAAGTATCGTTTAATAGGTTAAAAACTAATAAAAATTAATCTAAATAAAAAATAACAAACTCGCAATATTTAACTCATTATAATACCATTTTTATATAAAAAGATCAGTTTATTCAAAAATTTTTAAAATTTTTTACGGTTTAGATATTTTCTTAAAATAGGCTCAAAGGATGATAACATTTTAACATTCAAAAAGTGTGATCCGATCTCAGGGCAGCAAAAGGATCTAAGCCCAAAACCAATTATTTGACAGATAATTAATTGAATTTTTAATAACCGATTCTCTGACTTAAATTTTTACTTAAAAAGCATATTTTTTATTTATTTTATCTATTAATTTACCTATTTTAGGTGCCAAATATCATTTTAAACCAAATACTACATATGAATCTTTTATTAAAAATGAGGTTTGTTTTTTCTGAACCTGAAATTCTAACTGAAAATCTAAAAGTTTACTTTTATGATGAAAACAGAAAACTAATTACTGGAAATGGTCAATTGATAGATCAAAACGGCTTTCTGACTATCAATGAAGAGTTTATCAGATTGATCAGCTATTTTCCTTACCCCCTTTTAGTTAAGCGTGGCAATGCCAATATTGTATCAGTTCTAATTCCATCAAAAGATACGTTTGAAAAATGTTTAGGAAAGGATAAAACGTCTAATTTCTCACCTATTCTTAGATTCAATGTAGATCTTAAAAATAATCATACGCATATAGATTTCGAAAAAGACACCAGAGTCAACGAAGTCAATCAACCTGTCGAATTAGCTCCTATAAAACCTGCAAGAAATCTCGAAAGTTTACAAGTAGCACCTGTTTCAATGGAAGCAATTCAAGATAGAAGAGTTGAAAAAGAAAATACAGATCATGTAGTCAAACTACCAGCTTCTGTGGATAGACAGTTAAAAGGAAAAGTTATTGAATCAAATGGTACTTCACTGAAAAATATACCATTTGTCATTTATGTTGAAGAAAAGAACGATACTGGAACCAAAGACATTAAGCTCCAGCCACTGCTCTCAGGTACAACAGATCAATTGGGAACATTCAATGTAAAGGTACCTAATAAAGTTTATCAGGCAGCATTTGCAACGGTTGGAAATGCAGTAAATGATTTTCTAGAGATCATCCTTGAAGAAGGCAGATTTCCTCTTTTTACGCTTTTGATGTCTAGCATCCTTCATAATGATGATCCTGTATCTCATCAAGATGATGACGATTGTGAATGTCATGGTAGTGCATCCACGCCAACCAATACACTTCCAGACATGGAAGACTTGGTGAGTGGTGAATCACAGTATCAACAAGATATAGGTGGATCTTGTGTCAATTTCACAACACCTAACCGCGCTCTAGAGGAATTTACCTATCATTCTGTCGTGAGACTTTCAGATCCAGAAGTAATGAATGCTCCAGGATACATTGAAAGTCTAGAAGGCAAAATCAGACAATTAGAAAGAGCCATTGAAGAAGCTCAAAAAAATGACAATTTGCAAGGTGATACAGGTAGCCAGCTCAAAAGCACAGGTGGTTCTGGCAGGAATGTAACTTTACCAAGTTATTTTATTACAGAAATCACCAATTTATTGAATCTTATCAACACGGGTAATTTCCCTAATTTCAGAAACACCCAAAACAAAACAAGATATCAATTACTGGAAGACGTATTTGCTTCTATTATAAACAATGCTCAATCACGAGAGCCATTGAGTCCTCAAATCAGAACTTCTGTCACCAATCATTTTTCAAGCTGCTTCCCTGAGGCATCAAGCGGAAAATTAAGAGAAAGTCAACTTATTGATTATTTTAATTTCACAAACACACAATCTTGGCTTTGTGTCCAAGCAAAATTAAATCATTTTATCACATTACAAACCAATTTCAGAAGTAGTTCATCAACTTCTACTCCCACCCCCACTCCTACGGCGAATGACCCTATAAGTCCGGCGACAGACCATTCGATTATGAATCTTGAATGGATGCAGGCAGAACTTCAAAGACTTCGTCAAACTAGGGAAAGAGCTTTGAGTAGAAACCACCTTGGACTATCAAGATCCGAGATATCAATTGAAAATCAGATTCAATGGGACTCTCCCCTTCCGTTGGTACAGCCTGCTAGCATTGCACATGGCCATTTGCTTCATTTTAGGCAGGTTTGGAAAGCACATGGGTACAGTATGGGGGATTTGCTCTATTCATTACCGCTTGCACCTGGTCAGCAGAAGCAAATCGCCATTCATGATTGGGATAGAAGGGACACCGCTAGCCGAAGTGAAATCCAAAGTGTAAAAGAATCATTATCAAATAGCTTTTCCCAAGATAGAGACATCAATGAAATTGTAAGATCAAATTTACAAGAAAACATTGAGGCAAGTAGCTCTGCCAAAACAAAAGGATTTTCTGCTGGTGGTGGCTCCGCAACGAGTGCTGCCGCAGCCGTCCCTATTGGCGGTATACCTGTGAATCTAAAGGTAGGTTTCAGTGGTGGTGTAAGCGGCGGGAGAAGCTCTGCGAGCTCTGATGCTTCCCAGACATCTAGCCGAAACCTCTCAGCAAGCAATATGCAAAGCATACGTGAAAAAACGATGCAAAATGCCTCTTCCCTCAGGTCACAAAGAAGCACGGTCATCACTACTGTATCTCAAAGTGAAACTACAACAGTCACTACTGAAAGCGTTGGCAATTACAACCATTGTCACGCCATCACGATTCAGTATTTTGAGGTATTGAGACACCTTGCTGTGTATAACGAGCTAGTGGATGTACAAGAATGCTTATTTATTCCACTTACTATCACTTTATTTGATGATGCGAAAATAGTGCGTTGGGCAGATTTACTCAAGCCTGCACTTCGCGCTCCTGCATATCAATACGGCAAGCTTCTAGAGGGATTTGACTCTGTCAGGAGATTCTATGAAATAAATTCCCTAGGAAGACCCTCTTCTGAAGTTTACTACAATCGGCCTTCGGCAAGATACTGTGATGAAGATATCGTCAAGATATCGGGAAACTTTAGAATAAAGATTCAATTCACCTGCCCTACCAAGGCTCTAGTTCCAATGGACGATGCCCTAGCTCAGAGATACGAGCGGATTGCTAATGGAAACAATAGCATGGGTTTAGTCAATATTCCTCCTAGTTTATTCATAGACCAAGATGTAGATAGAGCAAACTGGAGAGCCAAATTAGGTTTCATTTCAGAAATCGAAGACATCAGAATAAAAGTCAACAATGCTTTTGACCAAGATCGTGAGCGTGTATTTTTTGAAGAAATCCAAAAGGTAAATGCCATTGGCCAGTTTGCCGCTAGCATAAAAATATTCATTAGCACGCCAAATCACGAGGAAATTCCTGCGAGAATATCATTAACAAGGAGAAGTAATGTCCGCACAGGGGTAAGAAATGGTGAGCCACCTATCTTTGATTTTACTTTTACCAGTGTATCTAATGTCAGCATTGCTAAGAGAGTAGATATTCTTTCATTTGGCATCACCGCTGACCATGCAGACACATTGCCAGATGGCAGCAGACTAATCGTGGATCATATCAAAGCAAATTATGAATCTGACTATCTAAGTGCTCAGCTTTGTGATGCAAGACCTTCAGCAGATTTGACCTTGGGTTCGGTATCTGTAAGAACACCAATGACAGAAAGCGAAATGGTCTCCCCAAGAGCTGAAGATCTGAGAAATAGAAATGAACTTCTTGACCATATCAATAGCAATATTGAATATTATCACAAAGCTATCTGGGTACAAATGGATCCCGACAGAAGACTCATGCTATTGGAAGGGTTCAAAGTGGAAGTACCACCACGGGAAAACCCAGCCTACAGACCTGGAAATGGTGAGCCACAGTATCTATTTGGAGACGATCCCAACCAGAAAAATATGATCAGCCTAGCCTCAGTCATTGAAAACAGACTTATAGGAATAGCTGGAAACTCACTTATTATGCCAGTAGCAAAAGGCCATAACCTCAATCCATATTTCAGAAATATTAATGATGAAGTAGAAATCGACGGTAAAAAAGTATCTAGACTTATGCTTCACTATATGCCTGAAAAAGGATTCAAAGAGACTCCATTCAGAATTTCTATTCCTACAAAAGGGGTATTTGCGGAAGCTGTCATGGGTGCATGTAACTCTTGTGAAAAAATAGACAATACCAGATATTGGGAATGGGACAAGCCAATTCCAAATAGCCCTACAGCTATACAACCTGTGTCTATGGATTCAAGGAAATCAGAAAATTGGGATATTCTCAAGCCAAGCGGCATGTCAGAATCAATGATTTCGCAAATGACTCCTCAAAACTATGCTTTGCCTAATGCGCTTGCAGAAGCTTTGAAGAATGTTACATCAAAAGACGTATTTAACAACCTTACAGGCTTAGATCAAAATCAGAAAAATGCAATAGAAGCGCTCAAGCTACAAACAAATGCAGCTGTAGAGTATGCGAAAACCGCCGCTGATCTAGCCAAATCAGCTGAAATTCCTAAAAATGCCGATCTAGTCGCAGAATCTATAAGACGAAATGTGAAAGATCCTGAAAAGGCAGAAAAGCTAGTAGAAGATTATTACAAAAATCTCATCGGCGAGCAAAAGGGAAAAGATAGCAAAGGTAATAATGACATTCCAAAAAGGATTGTAGATAGACTTCTCGGTAGTGAAAATGGAGGTAAAATAAATATCAAAAACCCTGATGGATCATCAGTATCTGCCGAATTTCCTACTCATGATGCTAAGAAACCTTCAAAACCGAAAGAGGAATCAGAGGGAAGCCCTGATTCAGCAAACCAAAAAAAATCAGCAGTAACAGACAATACAGAGGATGTCAATCTTAATGATCCAAAGATTATTGAAGCAAGAGAGGAAATAGATTCAAATTTAAGTCAGATTAGTCCATTCCTTCATAGTTTCCTTAGTCCGTTCATTACAGAACAGCAGGACAGCAGCACAGGTCCTGGCCAAAGTATTGATCCAAACGACTCAAATGATTAATTATGGCAGTTGTGAAAAGAAATGGATTGAATAGCCCGAAAGGATTCGGGCTATTCATTGGAATCAATGATTTCAAATCCTTAGACTCACTATTCAAGTGTGAGAGAGATGCTGACTACTGGTCCAAAGGCTTGAAAAAAATGGGTTACAAAACCTCCATAGTCTTAAAGTCAAAAGATGCAACCCTAGAGCGGATTATATCATCAATCTTCCTATTGGCCGATCTCGCTATCTCAGGAGATATCGTCACAATTACATTTTCTACACATGGAGCGGTTTCCCTTGATAAAAAAAATATAACAAGTATTTTCAGTAGTGACTGTAAAATCTTCAATGAAAAAGTCTTCTACGTTCTCCTCAAGGCCTTCAAGCCCTTAGTGAGAATTGTAGTCGTATCTGATACTTGTCATTCAGGGACTTTTGTAGAACCAAAAGGATATCCATCCATTAGCGATCCAGAATTAAAAACGATCAAGGGTTATATGACCAATTGGCCTACTCAAATGAAAGATCGGTTGGATAAACTTTTGACTGAATTCAACAAAACTAAACTCACTTCATGTGTAGGACATATCGCCTCAGGTGCAGATAGGCACGTAGTGTACGATGGTATACTCGTGGATCAGATTGAAGAAAGATTCAAAAAATACACTTTTACATTTCACAACATCACAGAATTCACTAGCGAGATCAACAACCAATTTAGAAAACACAACAAATCACAAGTTCAGTCTTATGCTTTCCAACTAGCTACCTATGGTGCCACCAACCCCTTGATTAAGGAGTACTTGTTACAACAGCTTGAGAAGTACCAAAAAGAAGACCTAAATGAGCTGATAGCTAGAAATAGGAATTCCCCAAATTTCATGTTTCACTTCTTCAAAAAGTTGGAAACTTTGTCTGATAGCTACAATGATAAAAAAAACAAAATTAAGTTTGATAAATTCCTTAAAGGATGGCGTGATTTCTATGAAGCAACTCACCTTGGAGCTCCATTCGTAAACTTTGCAGGAGTTCCTGTCGACGCTTTCAAAGCACAGTGGATATTTGGTATCTACAGTTATTATTTTATTTCAGAAGCAAGTTCAAAACTTAAATAATTTAAACTTAGTAAAAATGGCTCTAGAATCAACAAATAGAAAACCAAAGGCCTATGCACTTTGTGTAGGTAAAAACGAATTTATTTTTGATAAAAGTTTAAGAAAAGCTGTAAGGGATGCTAAATATTGGGAAAGAGAGTTTTTGAGGAGATTCAAATATGACTTAGTTATTACATTGACTGAAAATGAAACACGATACCAACTGTTTATTGCAGCAATTTGGCAACTCGCCAATTTAGCAAAATCAGGAGATGTAGTCGCTATTACAATAGCCACTCATGGAGAAATCAAACAAGGTATCAATTCCTTTACTATTACTCCAAATGTGAAAATTTCAGAAGATGAATTCTATTTCTTATTGAAAGCTTTCAAACCAGGTGTCCGTGTTTTTGTCCTTACAGATATCTGCCACGGAGGCACTTTTGTCGAACCAAACAATAATAGAGAGGCTCAAGGAAATTTTGTGAATAGAGTTCTTGATATAATAAAACATGAAGCTGCATGGGATCTGCCTAAAGTGGAAGCTATGCTGAAAAATCAGTGTGATATTCCAATTACTGCATCTATAGCTCACCTTTCATCATCAGCAGATAATAATCAGATTGTAGACGGCATCTTGGTGGATTTAATCGTATCCGAATTCTGGATCTATGGTTATACTTTAGATTGGTATACTTTTGAAGGTTTCAGAGATGAAATTGCAAAACTGTACGAATCCCGACTAAAAACTGATGAAATAGGATTTGCTGAAACAATAACTGAAAGCACTAAGCATTGCAGCGCTTATTCAAAAGTAATAAAAGATTTTGTAGTCAAGTATAAATTTGCTTCTCTAAAATCTTTAATTGTTCACATAGCAAAAAGCCAAAATAAATCATTACTAAAAGATCTTTATATTGAACTAATTACCAATATTCATTTACTGAGTGCTTACCCTAATGAAAGTAAAGAGGAGACTCAAGAAAACTTAAAAAATGTTATTCAAAATATTGTTAGTTGGTACTCTCTGATTGAAACTAATGCGCCAATTATCAATTATGCAGGTGTTCCCACAGATGATTTCAAAAATAAATACATCTTTCAAAAATAAAAAAGAGGCTATCAGTGTAAATATGCTGATAGCCTTATACCTTAACCGACTTCCTTTAAACCTTCAATTGCTACAAAAAAAATTTCTATATACCTCCTAAAAGTATATTCAGTTCTGAATTACCTGAAAATCTTTATACCTCTGTATTTGAACAAACTATTAGCCCAAAAATTATTTTTCCAGCATTACTGATCAAAGCCCAATCCTGCAGCATTAAGCATTTGGACATAGGCGATTTTTCTTTTTGCTGCAAGGTCATTGAGGATCAGTCTTCCATCGAGAACACTCACTTCACGGGCATTGATCAAGAACAATGAGCTTTCTCCAATTTGAAATCTTGTTTGTTCTCCTTCTAGTAAGCGTTCCAACCCTGAAATATTCGCATTATAAACTGCTAATTGTTGTTGCAGTGTTTGAAATTGGTTGATTTCTGCTTCAAGTTTGGCTCGAAGTTGAACAAATTTCAAATCTCTATCATTCTGTTTGAAATCAATTTTTGCTTTTGTCAACCCTAACCCTCCTCTTTCTTTCCTTAATAGAAGGGGGGTCTTGATAGTAAATCCCCATTTATAGTTGTTCTCAAAAAAAGGAGACTCATTAAATTGACCAATTGACTCTGTTAAGAAATTATAATTCACTTTTACTATCGGCTTAAGCTGCTCTGCTTTCCACCTTCGTTCGATATCTAAAGAGGCTAACTCAAAATCAGTTAATCTAAGCAAGGGATGATCCCCAACAAGACCTCTCAATGAATTCTGATCATAATCCAAAGTAGTCTCTTCCAACACATTTTGAGGAAAAGTGGTCATTGCGATGTTCATAGGATTATCTTCCTCATCCCAAAGGAATGTTTCTAGCTCTTGTGACGCTTTAAAGTAAGCAATCTGAGCCGACTGAAACCTATATACTCGATTCAGAACTTGAGTATATGCTTCTATTGTATCAATGGCTGGTAAATCTCCTTGGATAAAACTAGTTTTAACCCCTTCAAATCGAATTTCTGCTAGTTCAACACTTTCTTCAAGAATCTTCATGTTTTGATAAGCAGCACCCCAAAACCAATATGCAGCTGATGCATCAAGGTACAGATCATTTAGAATCTGTTGTCTTTCCGTTTGGGTTACTTCAAGATAAATCTCTGCTTGTCGCAGAGCCACTCTTCTTTTATCTATTAATAGACCTTGACCCAGATTTACTGATGCTCCGGCTGCTATCAAACCATTATTTGGTACAGTTCGCTCAGGATTGAGGTATGTACCTGAGTTTTGCTCAAAAACTCCCTTCAGCTCTACCCCTGCTATAGTCGGTATTAATAGACCTCCCTCTCTTTTGTCATAATATTCAGTATCGCTAAACTGTTTATTGTCATAGTTACCGAACAGCATGGGGTCAAAACCTCCTCTCGCAATACGCATTTCTTGCTCACCAAACTGCAAATTTATATCAGCTTGCTTGGCTACAGGATGATAATATCTAACCCAATCCAAAAACTGCTCATAGCGCAACTCCTCTTGACCTAACGTAGGGAAAGCAAACAATAAACCTAAACAAGCCAGTATTAAATACTTCATTATATTTTTTCTTTATTGGCCTTCTTCTCTTTTCTAGTATAGTAATCTGCTGGGAATCCATTAAGTTGTCGCCATATTTCATACCATATAGGCACATCATTCAATAAAGCGATACCATCTGCTCCAGACCCAATTTTCAATGCATAAGGCCATGGATCTTCCTCAGGATCTTCTACTACGATTACTCGATATTTATTGTTTTCTCCTGCAAAATTATCGATTGCTTTCACTTTGCCACCAAATGTACCATTTGAGAACTGTGGCCAACCTGAGAATACAATGGCAGGCCAACCATCAAATATAAAGCGAACCTTATTTCCTGGTCTTAATAGAGGTAAATCTACTGGTTCAACATACATTTCTACGGCCAGTTGAGCATCTGCCGGCAAAATACTGATGATCTCTGCTCCTTCTTTGATTGTTTCCCCAATACCTACTTGAATAGCTTGGGTAATATATCCATCTTGAGGAGCTAAAATATGCCTGTATCCTGTTCGGAATTGATAATTGGTAAATTGATTTTCCAATTTTGTAGCAGTAGCTTCAGCATCATATTGAGCCGATAAAGCTGAATATTTCTCAGACTCTGCTTTGGCCATTCTGTCTCTAAAATCATTATCAATAGCGTTCAATTCAATTTGTGCTGCTATTAATTCATTTTTAGAACTCAATAGACTGTTTTCAGCAGAAATCAAACCGGCTTTTACTTCCTGAAACCTTAATTTTCTACTTTCAAAATCCGTCAAAGATCTTAATCCATCTTCAAAAAGCTTTTCTGCTCTATCCAGTTGCTGCTGTCCTACTTGAAAATTAACCTTTGATTGTTCGAATCGAATACTATCAGATTGAACCTTCAGTTCTGCCATCCTCAATCGATTTTCAGCTTGCTCTTTTCTAAGTGCATTGTTTGCTAAAAGGGCCGATACCTGAATTTCCTGAGCTAATACTTTTTGTTCATAAGATTTTGCGGAAAGTATTTTCGCATCTACCTGAAGCTGAGTCCGCTCTAAAAGTTGAGGATCAAAATACTCATCTTTAATTTCCGATATCAAAAGAATAGTATCTCCCTTTGTCACATAATCTCCTTCGGACACATACCATTTTTCAATCCTTCCAGCAAGTACTGAATGAACTGTTTGCGGTCTTTGATCTGGCCTCAAAGCTGTCACATAACCATTGGATCTTACATTCTGAGTCCATGGTAGAAATATGAATAATATCATTCCTAGCATAAACCACAGAAGAACTCTAATCCTCTGTTTGCTTTCATCTGTAGGCTTAGTCATCGAAAAACTCTTGAAGCCTTCAAAAGAAACTCCTTTTTCAATATTGTTTTTTGAAATGTTCAACATAACTCCTAAAGATTAAAGATTTTTATATTCGAAGTAAGCTTGACTTGGACCATCAAAGGCGATTTTCCCATTGCTCAACTCAATAATTCTTGGTGCTTTTTTCAATAGACTGATATCATCTGATACCATAATCGTCGTCCAGGGCCCATCAAGAATATAATCAGATACTCTTTGTTTCACTTTTTCATCAAAATAGCTAAATAACTCCTCTAAAATAAGCGCCTTTGGAGCACCGGCGAGACATCTTGCCATAATGATTTTACTTATGATTTTCTTGCTGAGTCCTTTTCCTTCAGGCATCAATTCAGTATCCATATCATCTTTCAATGCATAGATATAGTCCTTCAAACCAACCAACTCAATAATACTCCTGATTTGTTGATTATCGACATCTTTACCTAAAGTAATATTTTCATAGATCGTACCATGGAAAATAGATTGATGTGTCAAACTATCCCCAATGAAACTTCTAAATTTATCTAAATTCATCGTCTCGATCGGAAGTCCATTTACCAAAATTTTCCCTTTATAATCCGAATACAATCCAGCAAGTAGGTACATTAAAGTACTTTTCCCGCTGCCACTTGATCCTGTTAATATGACCTTTTCACCTGTCTTTAATTCTAAAGAAACGTTATCCAAAATGTTGAATTGTGTGTCTCTAGATTGATAGATGACATTTTTCATTTTGAATTCTAAACCTTTGAATTCCTCTGATAATGATTTGTCAGTTCCGTCTTGGTTCTCAACCGGCAAATCTAAAATTTGACCAATTTTTTCTGTAGCTGTAAGTGTATCATAAACTGTCTCCAAGGTCAAAATGAGTTTTTCTACTGAGTTTACTACCAAAATAATAATGATCTCAGCGGCAACAAATTGGCCAATACTGATTTCATTATTGATCAATAACAAACTACCTGCAACTAGAAGAGAACAAACAATTAAAACCTTAAAAGCAATAAGGACTTTGTATTGAAAAATCAAAATCGCAAAATGCTTATTTCTAAACTCAACATAAGACTGCAGCAATTTGTCAACTCTCATAAAAGGGAGTTTTGATGTTCCTGCCAACTTAAATGTAGCCATCGTTCTGCCGATTTCTTCAAGCCAATACGCAACCTGATACTTTGAGGTAGATTCATTAAGAGATGTTTCCATCCCTCGGGGACTCGTAAAGTAGAAGATTAATATCAATAAGGAAATCAAAATAAATCCGAATATGATAAAGAATGGATGGTAAAAAGCCAACAAAATAAGACCAAAGAATACTTGTATAGACGCTGCCGAAAAGTCAATTAAAATCTTCGCCATCCCTTTTTGAAGGTTTATGGCATCGAAGAATCTATTTACTAAATCAGGAGTATGCTTATTTTGAAGGGAATCAAGTTTCAACCTTGGTAGCCTGTAGGCAAACCCAAAACCTGCCTTTGTGAAAATACGCTGTTGGAGTTTTTCCGTCAAATATAATTGACTGATCTGCAAGTACCCCCCAAAAGAAATACCCGCACCGACCACGACAACTAAAAGGACCCAAGAAGTACTTATTCTACCACCTAAGATAAAATTTAGGATGGCTTGGATTCCCAAAGGCAAACTCAAAGAAACTAAACCATTCAAAATTGCATAAAAGTAGATGGCATACACCTCTTTACGCTCTTCATTTAGAAATCTAGCAAATCTCTTTAAAGGTGTGAGTGCTAATTCAATTTTCATTTTCTATTGCTTTAAAGACCAGTTTTTGAAAAAAATCCACTCTTTTATTATCCAAAGGATGAATTTCAGTGAGACTTGGTATGTGTTCTGAATAATAAGATTGCAATAAACTTGATTCCATGATAGTAGAAACAAGCGTTTTTGGGTATTCGTAATTTGGGTTTATCTCTAATATAATCGCAGCGATCCGCTCTCCAAATCTATTGTATAGATTAAAGAAACCGTTTTTATAATCTTCGTCAACTTCTTTGGTAAGGTAAGCTTTTGTAGATTCATCTATCAATACTCTTTTGAGACAAATTGGGTCAATGTAATTATTCACCTTATAAATGGGTCCCTGAACTAGGATCTTTATTGCAAGCAATAATCGCTCCTTCGGATCTTTTAGATTCAAAGCACCTAAAACCAAATTTTGCTCTAAGAATCCCCAATACCATAAGGTTAAAAACAACATTAACTTATGCTTATTTTCAAAATAGCGATAGACCGCAGTTTCAGTACAACCTATTTTGAGTGATAATTTCTTAAAAGTAAAATGCTCCAAACCAAGCTCTGGTATCAAATGAAGACTGCACGTGACAATTTCCTTACCTAAATCTGAACTAAACGGATCTTTTAAGTAGATATTTTCATTGATATCTACTCGCAAGTTCTTAAGGATTTTTTCCATAATTTCATTTAAAAACATATCCTTAACGGTGCCAATTTTAAAAAAGTTTAGATTTATAGCTTTTTTGTTTGTAATACAAACAAAAATTTATTTCAAAGCAAATTCTGACTTATTGAAAAGCATACCCTACACCTATTCCGACCCACAAAGGCCAAAATCCCTTCGTGTTAAAAACTGGATTTAGATTCATTTTCCATGTCAAACCACCTTCTCTTGGCAATAACCTATAGCCAAAATTCAATACCCCAATAGCATTTGGGGAACCATTGAAGGGCAAGATAAATTGTGTAAAATCACTTCTCGAATTAGGTTTTGAACTTCCAAAAGCTAAAAAAGTCATACCGCCTCCCATTTCGAAATATCCAGGGCCTTTTCCATACAACCTATTAATCAGAATTGGCATGGAGAAAAACTTGTCTCCTTCAAAAAAAGCATAACCACCAACACCTAATCTCATTCCCCAACTATTTATATTAGTTTGGTCAAATCGAAAATCATAATTGAACGAATAGGGAAGTCCTGCTCCCCCTAGCTCCACATATACTGATCTATAAGGCACATAATCCTGAGAATATGAATGAGTGCAAAATAAAATAAGTGTTAAGGTGATTAATATGAATTTTTTCATTCTCGAAAGATAAGAAGTCAAAATGCTTTTGAAAAGCAATCATAAAGCTAATATTTTCTAAAAGTTAAGAATAGATTAACATTATATAATTGTCGTATTACGACAATTCCAAGCTCTGTGCTGCTAGTAGATTTGAGCATCAAAACACAAATCTTCTATTATGAAAAAAGGATTACAATTCTTAAAGATCGGAGTTTTCAGCATTATTTGGCTGTATAGTTCCATTGCAATTGCTCAAAATTCATCAGGCTCGCTTTTCGGGGTAATACGGGGTGAAAGTGGTGAAACTTTACCGGGAGCCAATATCCAAGTAAAAAATGAAGCTACAGGCTTCACTACTGGAACCGTTGCTAATTTAGAAGGAAGATATCAGCTCAACCAACTTCCGTTAGGTGGACCTTACACTATCGCAGCATCATTTGTTGGTGAAGGTAGTGTAATCAAAAAAGGCTATATGCTCAATTTGGGAGATCAAATTAGAGTTGATTTTGATTTAAGAGACGGAGATGGTGAATTAGAAACAATCACTGTAACCGCTTCAGATTATGCACCAAACAGAGTTTCTCCTATCGGAGGTGCTACAAGGCTTGGTATCAATGAAATAAAAAATATGCCAACAAGCGGAAGAAGTTTCCAAGATTTGGCGAACCTCGCTCCTACTACTGCTCCAGGCACATCATTAGCAATCGGCGGAACAAGAGAAAGTTCAACTTCCATCACCCTTGATGGTGGAAATCAAAGATTTATGATGAATGGTGGATTGATCTCTCAATACACTGTGTCCATGGAAGCGATCAGAGAATATGAAGTCACCACAAACGAATACAGCGTCAGAGAAGGCCGTCAAGGAGGTGGGGCAATCAACGTGGTTACCAAATCTGGAACAAACGAATTAACGGGATCTGCATTTTTTTACAATAGAAATAAAGCATTGACAGCTGACCAAGATTATATTGGAAGACCAATAAATGACTTCAATATCAATCAATATGGTTTTTCACTCGGAGGTCCTATTATCAAGGACAAACTTCATTTTTTCACTGCTTTGGATTTTGAAGATAGAAGTGAGCCATTTGCCATTATAGATGTCAGAGATTCACAGACAGAGCGATTGGAACAAATCACACAGCAAAACCTGGATAGATTTATAAATATTCTAGAGGATCAATACGGACTAGATCCTAATAGACAGCAAACAGGTTTGTTTACTAGAAAACCAACCAACAGAACAATCTTTGCAAAATTGGATTGGCAGATTAATAAAATTCATAAACTTACTTTCAGAAATAACATATTTTGGGGTGGTAATGAATTTGTAATTGGAGGTGATCAAACGGCATTAGCAGATTCAAGAGGTGATATCGAGATTTTTGGACTCAATAGTCAATTGGGCTTAAGGTCTACTTTCTCTCCAAAATTGACAAATGAATTTAAAATTCAATATTTGAGAGCACAGCGTGATTTTGTGGCAAGATCATTTGCTCCTAGAGGTTTCGTAGGGATTGAATCATTCCAAGAAGACGGAACAAGACTATTTAGACAATTTCAGTTTGGTGGAAATAGAATTGCTCCAGAAGAACAAGGCGAAAAGCAGTTTCAACTCGTAAACACAACTTATCTTCAAACTGGAAAGGTTTTTTGGACTTTTGGAACTGATAATTTAATCACTTTCACAAATACACTTAATACCAACGAGCAAGGTGGACTTTTCCAGTTTGCAAGTTTAGATGCTTTGGAAGCCCGTACGCCATTTCAATACAGCAGGTTAGTTCCTAACAATCCAGAAGGAAGATACACCCCAAAATTGAAACAAACCGCACTGGATCTATCCGCATTTGTACAAGCAGAATTGAATTTCACTAATAAATTCAGTGGTTCTTTAGGTTTACGCTGGGACGCTACAGTATTCATGACAGCTCCAGAGTACAATCCTCTGATAGAAGCTGAGTTAGGCAGAAGAACAGATGTAGTTGCCAAAGACTACAATAATATTCAGCCAAGATTGCAGTTCACTTATGATTTCAATGAAGATCAGAAGAACGTATTAAAAGTTGGGTTTGGTGGATACTCTGCCAACATTGTACACTGGGCTCAATTGAGTAACATTCTACAATCAGGTACACAACTGACAGATTTATTGTTAACCGGTGCATCAGTCCCAACTCCAAATTATCCAAACTACATTCAAAATCCTGAATCTGTTCCTGGTGTTCCTGTGGGTGGCGAAGGAAGATCACCCTATATCAATCTGATCGGTGAAAATTTTGAAGCACCATATACTTGGAAAGGTAATATTGCTTACAGAAGATTCTTGACAAATGAACTTTATTTTGGTGCCAATGCATATTTTGCAAGAACGGTGAATAATTATAGATATCAGGATCTAAACTTGAGAAATGAATTTGCTTTTAGACTTCAAAATGAAGGAAATAGAGGTGTATACGCAGATCCAAGTCAAATTAGAAACGTAAATCTTGCCTCTCCTGGAGTAGTCGTATATCCAATCAATCCGTCAGTAGTCAATGCTAATCCAAACTTGGGAAGAGTATTGGAGTTGAATGGTGATTCAGACATTTGGCAAAGAGGTATTGTATTTGAATCTGGATACATCTTCCGAAGAGGTGGTTCAATCAGTGGATCATTTACTATAAACAGAACAGAAGACAATAATTCATATAACTGCTGTATTGCAAGAACGTCTGTTACGACTGCTATTTTTGATGATCCAAGAGATTTACAAAACAATCGAGGCGGTGCAAACACAGATTTTAGACATAAAATAGTGCTTTTTGGTACCTCTCCTTCTTATAAGAACATGACTATATCAGCGAGATACGTTGGTCAATCAGGTACACCATGGTCACCGCTAGTTTTTGGGGATATCGTAGGTGATGGAGCAGGACTCTTGATCAATGCAAACAAGAGAGCTTTTATTTTCGACCCAGAAGCGATCAGAAATACAGCTGGAATCACTCCATTTGAAACCCTAATTGCGGACGGTATGGATGTTGTCCTAAGCAATCCGGATAATATTGCAAGAGGGTTATTAATAGATAATCTGGGTGAAGTAGCACCAAGGAATGAAATTTATAATCCTTTCTGGCATAACGTCGACATCAGATTTACTTACAGGTTAGATAATTCTGTGATAAAAGGTCTAGGTAAAAGTAATGTAGAGTTCATTGCTGAAGTTTTCAACTTCACCAACTTACTCAATAGCGACTGGGGTGGTGCTGCCGTGGTCCCTGGAGGAAACCAAGTCTTACTTCAAACACTAGGTTTAGATCCAATAGCAACACAGCAAGGAAGACCACAATATGCTTACAGAGTGAATCCTACTTTTGGAGAAACTGTCAAAGCTAATCCTCCTTACCAAGTACAACTTGGTTTGCGCTATACATTTTAATTGCTTCTGCTTATTTGTATCAAAAAAGGTCTATGAAATTCATAGGCTTTTTTTGATATAAAATAGAATGGTCACATTGGGATAATCATAAGGTAATGAACCAATGCTAATTTTATGGTTTAATCCGATTAATTATGCCAGAGCAATTCAAATTTCAATTACTTGTCAGAACTATTGTTGAAATTGGTCATCAAATCAAATCCATACATCTCAACCAGCAGAATGAAATCAAAGAAGGGATAGTTTTTGTGGAATCAGGAATAGCGAAGATCTATGGGATAAATGAAAAAGGAATCAAAATAAATACGGACCTAATATTTGAGGGGGAGATATTTAGAGTTCAAAATGGAAATTATCTTTCAAGAGACAATTTTTATTTAGAAGGATTGAAATACTCACGACTGATCTATATTGAAACCGAACAACTGTCATCTTATGAAATGGAATTTTTACCTGAAATTCTTATGAAATGCTTCAATGAAAGGCTCAAAAGAATTCATCAGCAAAAAGTTCGAAATTATGATTTAGACCTTCAAGAACGTATTTTCTATCTTCTTTTTGATTTTTGTTTGATCTTCGGCAAACAGAGTGGAAGTCACATTACAATGCCCAACTATTTTACCCATGATGATTTGTCCAATATGTTGAGGACTTGTAGGCAAAATATCACTTCTTGTCTTAACGTCCTCAAGCGTGATGGAATCATTAAATATGATCGAAAAGAAATTAAAATTGAACGATCTATCTTTGAAGAAAAAAAAGTCAAATATCTTAGCCAAATAAAGAAAAACAAAGTCCTCGTACCATGCTAAAAAAAATACTTCCCGCGATCATGGCAATCGCCATTATTCTTGCCTTTACTTGGATTCTTGGTCCTAAAGCTACAGTTCAGAATCTATCGGGTGAATACCCTTCCGTACCCTCAGATTTTTCAGCTTTAGAGAATTACATCGCACAAAAAGAGGATACTGTCAAAGGTCTTAAACCTGGCAATGAAGCAAAAATCATTTGGGCAGACTCAGTTAATAAAAGTAAAACCCCATACAGTATCGTCTATATCCATGGTTTTGGTGCTAGCGAAATGGAAGGAAGTCCAGTTAACCGTCTTTTGGCAGAGCATTTTGGATCCAACCTTTACCTTGCTAGACTCCCCGAACATGGGATTGACAGAAGTGACGCTATGAAATATATGAGTGCAGAAAAATTGATGCAAGGCGCTAGAGAAGCTTATATGATTGGTAAAAGCTTAGGAGATAGTGTAATTGTAGTCGGTACTTCTATGGGTGGTGCATTGTCTATCAACTTGGCTTCAGAGAGACCCGATATGAAAGCATTGGTACTCTATTCTCCAGCTGTAGGTGTCAATGGTGATATGCTAGATCAATTTTTTCAACCCTGGAGAAAGTTTATATTTCAGAACTTCATGCTTGACAATGGCATGAGAATGAACCCTAGAGAAGGTGAAAAAGCAAAATATTGGTCCGAACAATATCATGTCAATAGCTACGAGAGTCTAGCTGTATTGATCAAAAGTACCATGAATGATTCAACATTTACTAAAATCAAACAACCTCTATTTCTGGGCTATTTTTATAAAAGTGATAAGGAACAAGATTTCGTAGTATCAGTACCGAAAATGCTGGAAATGTATGATAAGGTAAACACACCAACCCAGTATAAAGACAAAAATCCTTTCCCTGAATCAGGAGATCATGTAATTGCTTCTGCTATAACTTCTAAAGATTGGGAAGGTGTATTGAAAAGTACGATTGATTTTTTAGAAACTGTAGCCAACGTTAAGCGCAATCAAGAGTTGGTACCTGTTCAATAAATTTTAGCTAGACTCACTATTTCTGAATCTAAATTCTTTAACATTTTATTACACGATTATCCGCAATGACACCAATACCTGATTTTATCACAAATAGTCTTGCGGATAATCGTTGTTTACGTCACGTCACCAAGATTATTAGTCGATTTTAATCAGTTCATCAATTGCTTTTTAGCCAAAAAACTGAATTTGATTCTTGATCAAAAAGTCTGTTTTTACGCTGTTAATCCTTGATAGATAGGACTTAAGATATTCACCTTTAAATTTTTTCATATATACGAAAAACCCTTTTGCATACAGAAATATGGGAATCATGTAATTTTTTTAAAAAATTTCATAACACAATCCTACTCATTGCTTCCCACCTTTGTATCATCAGAAACTACAAAATGAAAAGAAGCTTTTTCAAGCTCTTGCTTTTTGGAAATACGATTTCTGAAAGATAAATGTATTTGTGCCGATGTTCAAAACAAGGCAAATGGTTAAGGGCTGCTTATAAAGCATGGAAGAGAAAGATTCAACCAGACTTTAATAGTAAAGCAGATTTTTAGTTCTACAACACTTGAATTTCAACTTTAACCCATACCACTGTGGAAAATACAAAAAACAATTCTCAAACATTTTCTAAAGACTCCGAAAAAAAAGTAGCAATGAAAGCCTCTCAATTGATGCAGCTATTTGAAGATAGTCTAAAAGATATTTATTGGGCTGAAAAAGCATTATTGAAAGCACTTCCTAAAATGATTCAAAATGCTACTTCTAAAGCACTGAGTAAAGCGCTGTCTTCACACCTTGAAGAGACCGAAGTACAAGTAGACCGTTTGGAAAAAGTTTTTTCAATGATAGAAGTGAAAGCAACCGCAAAAAAATGTGATGCAATGGAAGGGTTAATCTCTGAATCGGTAGACATCATGGAATCATGTGAAGAAGGATCAATGCGAGATGCAGCAATCATAGCTGCAGCACAGAAAATTGAACATTACGAAATCGCTACTTATGGCACTTTAAGACAATTTGCTCAAACGCTAAAATTGACGCAAGTAGTAGAGATTTTAGAAAAAACTCTTCAAGAAGAGAAGGAATCCGATCTAAAATTATCGGAAGTAGCAATGGATGCGATCAACATAGAAGCGGCTGAGGAGGCTGCATGAATAAAATAAGATGAACACAATATTTAAAGGTCTTATAGCAGGCTATGGTGCAAAAAAATTAGGAGGTGGATGCTTTGGGACAATCGTTGTCTTCATCATCATATTCCTTCTTTTAGGCCAATGTAGCTAAAAATGTGCAATTTTTAAAAATCAAACTAACCAATACTTAACCACAATAAAATGGAAAATGTACGCAATGATAATCAAAGCCAGAACTTAAGTGATGGTAGGAATTCTGACAAAAGGGTCTTGACAGGTATGTTCAATGACCGTGAGAGTACAGAAAAAGCATATAATACGCTTCACGAAAGAGGCTATTCTGACGAGGAAATCAACCTCATCATGTCTAAGGAAACAAGAAAAAAAGACTATGATGAAACTGGTACCGAAAAAACAGAAATAGGTACTAAGGCTGCAGAACATGCCGGTAAAGGGTCTGCAATTGGAGGATCCATTGGTGCAATCGCTGGAGTTATTGCAGCAATTGGCACAAGCGTAATCATTCCTGGGCTTGGGATTTTGGTCGCAGGACCATTAGCAGCAGGATTGGTTGGTGCGGGTGCAGGTGGTATCACTGGAGGTCTTATTGGTGCCCTAGTCGGTGCTGGTATACCTGAGGCGAGAGCTGAATTATACGAAAATGGAATAAAAGAAGGTAATGTAGTCATCTCTGTCACACCAAAAAATGAAGAGGATGCCAAATATCTAGAAGAAAACTGGAGAACCAATCGCGGAGAGGAAGTTCACTGGTAAAATCCCAGTATTTTTTTCAGCAGGGGATAGAAATTATCCCCTGCATATTGATTCAATTAAACCAACTAATAAACAATACTATGAAAACTATCATGAATCTAAATTCAATTTTTGTCTATTCTTTTTGTCTGGCGGGCCCAATGTTTTTCGCATCATCTTGCTCAGAAAATAAAAGAATGGATTCTACAGAAGTAGCAAAACAGGAGAACATTCAGCGAATGACTTCCAATGAAAATACCGCAATAGTAATAGATAATGAAAATGATGCGAAATTTCTAATGAAAGCTACCGAAATGCAATTAGAAAAAATCAGCTTAGGAAAATTAGCACAACAGAAAGGAAACTCAGCTGAAGTGAAAGCATTTGGAAAGATGATGGAAGATGAACACAATGCATCTCTGACTGAAATCAGAACTCTTGCTCAATCTAAATCTATATCAATTCCAACGACTGTATCAGAAGATTCAAAAGATCACTATGATGATCTTAACGAAGAAACTGACAACGATTTTGGGAAATCTTACAGCAAAATGATGGTTGATCAACATGAAGATGCTATTGATTTATATGAAGATGCCATCGAAGATACAGAAGATCCTAAAATCAAGGCTTGGGCAACGAAGAAACTTGCAACCTTAAGGACACATCTTGAGCGTGCAAAACAATTCAAGGATAAGAATGATAATTTGAATTCTTAATCTATCAGACTAGTATAAAGTAGATCTATTCCAACGACTAATTTCAGAAGGAACAAAAGAAAAGGAGTAATTTTTTTATAATCTAATCTCAATTTTTTTGGTGCAGCAGACTGGTTCTGCTGCGCCTCTTTTTAGTCTAAGAGTACCTACTTTATAAAGGTTAGAATTATTTAAGATGCTTATCAATTTAACCATTGTGGCAAATCAGTACCCACTAATAATTTTACGAGTATATGAAGATCTATGTAAAGAATATGGCATGTGAAAGCTGTAAAGTTTTTGTAATTAATACCCTTGAGGAACTTGACATTTCAACCGTGAAGGTCGAATTGGGTGAAATTGAAACCAAAGAGGATATTACCTTGGAAAAAAAGAAAGCGCTAAATACTAAGATTAAAACTGTCGGCCTAGAGCTTTTGGAAAAGAAGCAGGGAATTTTGGTGGAGCAAATCAAAAAACTCATGATCGAGTATGCATGTAAGTCAGAAAAAAAGCCAAACATAACCTTTTCTGTTTACCTCAGCCAAAACATGAACAACAGCTATTCCTATCTGGCGAATTTCTTTTCGGAGGTAGAAGCCACAACAATCGAACAATACATGATATCTATTAGAGTCGAAAAAGTAAAAGAGTATATTGTTTTTGGAGAGTATACACTCTCTGAGATTGCAGACATACTTCATTATAGTAGTGTTGCTCATCTTTCTACCCAATTCAAAAAGGTAACAGGCCTGACTCCCTCCTATTTCAAAGCATTAAAAGAAAAACGAAGAGTGTCTATTCATAGCGTATAAGAGTTAACCAAAAAATCAGCCTAAAAAATGAATAAAGAACTTTGATTTCAAGTACTAAAACATTTTTTACACCAATTGGAAACACACTATTCTAATGTGTTTCTAACTAAGGAAAACATGTGCACATCAATTCTTATCGCGTTTTAGGCTGATTTTATAATCTTCAGGAGTACCTTTCATATTGATATTCACAAATCTGATCCTTCGATCTTGATCTCTGAAGACGATTGCATCTTCTTGATCTGGGTCGATTTCGTTTTGATTTTTCCCTCCAAAAAGTGATCTAAATCCTACTTGAGTTACCATCGCAAGAGGTACACGAATAAAATAATCCATATTCAGATCCAAACTTTGCTTTCCTGAAAGTTCAATAAAGCCCAAACTTGAGTTGATATTCATTTTTGGAATGTTAAGTACTCCCCCTTTCAGTTCAAAAGTATTGCTCAGTGTATCAAAGCGGACATTCTTAAGATTTCTATCTCCAAAATAGGAGGACATTGCATCCAAAGGTGCAAAATTGACCAAACTACCCTGAAAAACAGTCAAATCCATCTTGGCTTCTGATTTTTCTATAATAGGTGTGAGATCTTGATGAACTAGAAATTTACTAGTGATCGTTCCACTGACTTTTCCATGAAGGTTTTCATTGATCATATAATCCTGACCAAAATTCTCAAATTTGAATAAGAGTTTATCCAAATCAAGCTTATCTGCTTTCATTTCGCTATGAAAATATATTTCTTCAGGATTTGAACCATTGAAGTAGCCTTTGATACCAAGTTTGCCATCCGCCGCACGCAGACCTAGTGTATCCACGTACAAATAATGATTTGTGGTAGTTCTCAGTTTTCCTTGAATATCTTCAAGCCAAAATTTATGATAATTCATTCGTCCTATTTCAGCTTTGAAATCCATATCTGAAAAAGGCAATTGAAACACATTAAACGAATCTTGATGATTGGTCTCGACTTCTATACTTTCAAAACCCATCAAAGCATCTAAGTCTAATACCTTTGATTTGATATTGAAATAATTCCTTTTTGGCTTTACCCCTTTTAGTGAATCTTTGCTGCCAAGAAAATAGCCTAAATCTATATTGAAATCTGAAACTCCCATTTTTCCTGAAAATTTCTCCATCGTGAGATAATCATTCTCATAATGAACTCTACCCTTGAAATCTTCTAGTTTCAGTGGGTGAACTTTCAACTTTCCGTCTAATTCGGTAAGATAAAAATCTGCTGATTTGAACACCTTCTCGTAATGTAGGTCAACTTTCCCATGTAGTTTCAAATCGGTAATCGTCTCCTTGCTGTAATCTTCAGGAAGATAGTTCACACCATTATAACTCAATAAATCACTCAGCTGAAGCCTCTTGGATAGTAAATCAAATTCAAAACTTGAATCACCACTTTTGACATCTTCAAACCATTTTCGATAATTATCAACTCGGCCAGTAAATAAAAAATCACTCTCATCAATCTCACCCTTGAAATCCTTCACGATCAAATGCTCTTTTTCAATAAAAATATCTGCATGAAAATCATGCAATCGGTGTGGGTAGTTTTTGAATTGTGCATAAAAATCCTCAATGAAAAACTCTCCTTTAGGCAAATGTTCGAAGTCATAAATTTCCTTACCTGTAGTTTCAAAAGCTAGCTTAATTTCAAAGTCGGTAATCACTTCATCAATTGCAAAACTACTTGAATCAGATTGAATCAACTCACTTAAATTCAATAATTTAGAATTCGATTTAATTTTAGCAATTAGCGGTCTATCATTTTGATGAAGCAAAACTGGAAAATCATTCAACTCGCCAGAAAATGAAAAATCAGATACTCCTAATCTAAAGTCTAAAGATTCTAGAACTATTTTGCCCCTACGCATATAAGCATAAGCATTTGCTTTGGTGACAGGCAGATGATAACCTGGGATTTGTAAACTTAAATCTTTTAAAAATAACTCTGTCTGAAGACTACTTTGTGCACCACCTATAGAAGAAGTAGTCAAGTCCATGTCAATCAATTCATCAAAATCCATGTCCAAAATCACCTGACCTTGAATACCTCGAAGGCCTTCAATTTCAAAAAATTCTCCTAAGAATTCCAAATCTAAATCTGCATTTAGATTTATTTTGATAAATGGATCTTCAAAATTTCTGATCGTCATTTGACCTTGAAAAATTCCCTCTTCCGGTTTGGCATGAAACCGTTGTAATTGTATCTCCGATGTTTTCAGACTTCTTTCCGAACCATTTGTATAAAAACCTGAGAACCGCAGTTCATCTACTTTCTTCTGTATCCCTGTATTCAAGAAGTATGCATTATCCGCACCAAACTCTACAGAGACAGCTGGACTTATTCCATCGCCTGTTTTACCATTTATGGATCCAATAAAATATATTTCCCCTTCATTTTTGTACCTCTTCAAGGTTTCTCCAACCTCTTTTGGAAGAAAAGCTGCAAATATGTTGAAATCTGGTTTTTCGCCATTAAACTTAAGATCTAAATCAAAACCTTCCTCTAAAATTTCTACTTGTCCTGATAGTGCTAATAAAGCGTCTTCTAATCCGACTTTAGATGGGGAAATTTTTAAATTCTGCTCGGACTCAAAGTAATCAAGAGTTAGATCAAGAAAAACTTTCTTATCTGCAAAAAATGTATTTTCTCCATCCTGATCTAAATCAAAGACCATATCTGAAATCACATCCAAAAAAACATGATCGTCTGAAAACTTTAGAGCTGTCTTTAATTGGTCAATATGAAAAACTAAATCTCTCGACTTTGATAAATCTGAATAGGTTATATCAAATTTGTTTAATTCAACTCCTGCTAATTCAAACTTAAATTCTTCAGCATCTTCTTCTTTTTCATCATCAGATATCCCTTTAGCCAAAAGTAAATTAATATCTCCATTCTCATATTGAATCAAATCCAAATGACCATTATTAATTTTTAGCTTCTTAACATTATACCTTCCATTTAGAATATCCCAAATATTGAACCCCAAGTAAAAATCCTCGGCCTCGTATATTGGTTTTGAGTCCATAGTTTTAGACTCATAGAATTTGATATTTTTCAAATCTATGGAGATATATGGAAAATTTGCAAATGGAGAAATGTATGAATCTTCTATCGTAAGAGCACCAATAAACTCTTCATTGATTTTCAATAAAGCATCTTGTGTAATAACTTTCTGTTTAGAATAAATTATCGCAGCAGAACCAACAAAAAAGAGTACTGGTAACAATAAAAATAGGGATAGATAGATGATTTTTTTTCTTGACATACGCTAATTTTCTCTTCAATACTAAATGTCAAAAATAGTGCAAATGGTTTCAGTAATCTTAGCCTTTTTTAATCTTTCAAGAAAATTAATCGAAACTTAAGTCAATGGATACTCAATAAAGACAAAGTAATCCGCAGCAGCTCTAATTAAAATGGCAGTAAATTTTACGAAGTAAATAGTAAAAAGACTGTTATTAATCTCCAAATGACATTCCCATTGCCTTAGCTCCTTTTACTAAAAAGCTTTCTGGATTTACAACATTATAGTCTTTCACCGCTTCTTCTAAACTTACCGAACAATAATCATTGTTTTTGAAAGAAACCATCTGTCCAAACTGCTCATTTTGAACCAGTTCAAAAGCCTTCACCCCAAACATAGTTGCTAAAACTCTATCATAACTTACAGGTGTGCCTCCTCGCTGAATATGACCTAAGACAGTTTCTCTGATTTCAGGCTTACAACCAGCAGCTTTAAGTTCATATGATAACTGATAAGCAACACCTCCAAGGCGGAGATGTTCGGACACTGTTTCTCTTTCCGATCCTACCACATTGCCACCTTTTGCTTTAGCTCCTTCTGCGATCACGATATTGACAAAGCCTCTACCTTTTTCATATCGGCTATCTATCTTCTCTTTTACTTTTTTGATATCATAAGGGATCTCTGGAATCAAACAGATTTCTGCCCCTCCAGCTATTGCTGTATGCAGAGCTATCCATCCTGCGTCACGTCCCATGACCTCCATGATCATCACACGATGATGACTTTCTGCTGTCGTGACGAGTTTATCGAAACTATCTGATGCAATCTGAACAGCAGTCTGAAATCCAAAAGTTGTATCGGTTGCTGAAAGGTCGTTGTCAATAGTTTTTGGAACGCCAATGATTGGAACGCCTAGATCAAAAAGGGCTTTAGAGATTTTTTGAGAACCATCTCCTCCAATGTTGATCACTGCATCGAAACCAAGTTCCTTGATTTTTTTTGCCAACACGTCTGTTCTGTCTTCAAAAATAATATTGCCATTTTCATCCTGAACAGGAAACTGAAGAGGATTTCCTCGATTTGTGGTTTTTAAAATCGTACCGCCTTTTACATGAATTCCTCCAACTTTAGCTTTAGTGAGTTTAATGATTTGAGTGGGCTCTGCCATCACTCCATTGAATGCTTCAATGCTTCCATAAACTTCCCATTCTTTGGTTTTTTTTGCAGTTTTAAAAATCCCTCTGATCACAGCATTCAATCCTGGACAATCTCCACCTCCAGTACAAACAAGTAATTTTTTCATGTCTTTTATATTTACTATTTTCCGATTAAAGAATTATTACATTAACATAAAGATAGGATAGATATATTTGTTTACTTACGATCCAAACAAAATAATGATGAAGAATAAAATACTCTTACTCAAATTATTCATCTGTGCAGGTCTCATGGGTAGCCTTGAAGCACAGCAACTAGATGGTTTTCAAAAGTCTTCACAGTCAAATCAATTGACTTTAGAAAAGGACTTTTTGAATACTGTCGACTTTTCAAGATTTAAGAAACACCTGACTGCAATTACCTCAGACCCACACCCTGCTGGATCATTGGCGAATGAAAAAGTCAAAGATTACATTGTGAAAACAATGAAAGATGCTGGATTGGACGTAAAAGTGCATCCTTATGACGTATATCTCTCCAAAGAACCAGGGGAGTCATTGGTAGAAATCGTTAGACCCTTTAGACAACCACTCAATCAGCAAGAAAATATAGAAAGTGAAGATCCATATTCAAATCATCCAGACTTATGGAAAGGCTGGAATGCTTTTTCTGGTAGCGGCGATGTAACCGCTGAAGTAGTCTATGCCAACTATGGGACCAAAGCAGACTTTGATAAATTGGAAGAAATGGGTATCGATGTCAAAGGAAAAGTGGTTTTGGCAAGATATGGAGGTAACTTCAGAGGTTTCAAAGCAAAATTTGCTGAAGCAGCTGGAGCGATTGGTTTGCTTATTTATACCGATCCTGGAGATTCTGGCTACATGCGTGGATTGACTTATCCCGATGGGATTTTTTACAATGAGTCATCTATTCAAAGAGGTTCTCTGCTGACAGTGGATTGGACTGGTGATGCTCTGACACCCTTCGAGCCGGCTTTGCCTCTGGATGGAAAAGAAAAAATCAAGCGTCTTGACCCAGAGAGTGTAGGATTACATACCATTCCAGTAACTCCAATCCCTTATGGCTCAGCCAAAGAAATTATGGTTTTGATGAAAGGAAAACCTGTACCTAATGGTTGGCAAGGCGGATTGCCATTTACTTATCGTTTGGAAGGGGGAAGTGAGCTTCAGGTCAGAGTGAAAGTAGATCAAAAAAGAGAGTATGTCCGAGCAAATAATGTGGTCGGAACACTCAGAGGAAGTGAAAATCCTGATGAATGGGTAATCTTAGGCTGTCACTTTGATGCTTGGTCTTTTGGCTCAACTGATCCTAACAGCGGAACAGCCATGCTTTTGAGCTTAAGTGAAACGCTCGGGAAATTAGCCAAAGAAGGTAAAAGCCCAAAAAGGTCCATCCTCATTGCTCATTGGGATGCTGAGGAGCATGGTGTGATTGGTTCTACTGAGTGGGTGGAGCATTACCGTGAGGAATTACAAGCCAAAACAGTGGCTTACATCAACTTAGATGCGGCTGTATCTGGGAGAAACTTTGGAGCATCGTCTTCTCCTACTTTGAAGAAAATCATCATGGAATCTGCCAAAGCGGTAGCATTTCCAGATTCAGCTAAGACTGTTTTTGATGTTTGGGCAAAAAACCAGCCCGAGCCAACTATCGGCAATCTTGGTGGCGGCTCGGACCACATTGCATTCTATATGCATGCAGGCATCCCGTCGATGAGTGGTGGAGCGAGTGGCCCAACACTTTATCATACCAATTATGACAACTTGCATTTCTACGAAAAATTTGCTGACCCTTCTTTTAAAATGGGTGGGGCTGTAGAGCAACTAGTTGGAATCATCAGCTTGAGACTTGCTAATGCAGAAGTCATTCCCTATCAGACAAGTCGCTATGCCAAAGACCTTGCAGGACATTTTACCAACGCTGTCAATCAGGTGAAGAGGTTTGACTTAGGATTTTCTGGATTTTCTAAATCCGAAGAGGCTATTACTATGCTTCAAGAAAGCAGCAATAATTTAGATGAAAACATCTCAAATAAACTCAGTAATTCATCGATGGATTCAAAAGCCCTAAAAGGGATCAACAAAGATTTATTATCACTCGAAAAGTCATTTATTGATACCAAAGGAATGTATTTTGGAGCTTGGTATAGATCACTTTATGCTTCCAATGATCCATTTAGCGGTTATGCATCATGGATTCTGCCAGGCATTCAATATGAGATAGAAATGAAATCCTCAGATAGACTTCAAGAATGGGACGAGCGCTATGCTGCTGCTATCTTGGATTTGAAAAATAAGATTGATAAGTTAAATAGTAAACTGTAAAATCCGCTAATTAGATCTAATGGTCAAAAATAGTTGGTAAAAACCCTGTAACGTATTGATTTAAAATTATTTACAAAAACCTTATTGAAATCAGTTTCAATAAGGTTTTTTTGTTT
>NZ_BMFD01000010.1 GCF_014637795.1 Belliella aquatica
ACGTCTTGGATATCTTTATTCTTAATCTATTTCAATACACCTAAATGTATCCAATTGTCGTTTCGTCTTACAATACTTCAATGAACTTGTACACCGTCATTCCGATGTCTTGTCAACAACTCTTCTGTCGCCGTTTTACTCTTGGGTTTGCAAAGGTAAGAATGTTTTTTTATCCCACAAAAAAGAAGTGATAAAAATCTTAAAATTCTTTTCGCTAATCCCTCTTTTCAATCGCTTTGCCCTCGTTTGGGATTGCAAAACTGCAACATATTTCCCGATTTACAAGACATCATCAACAAAGTTTTTTACTCCCTAAACAAACTGCACTGATTATCAACCCTAAAAAGTTTTAACGAAGGGATCTTAATTGTTAATACTTAAATGTAGGAAGCCTTTTTTGACTATTTTTCAAATAATACTGATTGACGAAAGAATACCGGATCGATATCTCATGAGCTCCACCAGAATTTCTCCAACCCAGCTTAGACAAAGTAAAATCATAACTGTAGCCAATATCTAAGCCACTATCTAATGTAATACCAACCATCGTAATCAAAGCTTCATTGTTTGGTAAACCAAAATTAGTGGGCAATCCCCGATACCAAAGTCCAAGGATCAAAGGTTCCAAATACAACTCAGTTCCAATATCCAACTGATCGTAAACACCTTGTTTTTTGTAATTGAATGCAAATGACAATGTTCTTTCTTGTTGGGTATTATTAAAATAATCGTTGATGCTCCCTGCTAATAAATCAAATTTTACTCCACCATGTGCCGCATACTTAATAGCAAGTCGATCTTGGTCGTCTGTTAAGAATGATAATTCAGGCCTGAGAAGATGGTGTCCTGAAATACCAAACCAATACTTATTATTATAGTATAGTAATCCTGTGTGCAAATCAGCAAAGGTCTGATTTCTGTCGTCCATATTATTTATTCCGTTCCCAGGATTTATCACACCTCTATCTATATCAAGTTGAGTACTTAAAATTACTTCATCGAAACTTGCAGATCTCGTCGCGTATGAACCTTGGGCTCCCATATGCAAGAAGCCATTTTCACCAACTCTTAATCTGTATGAATACAATAGTCCTATTTCATTATTTTGAAACCCAGTTAGACTTTCCTTACTCCCATTAACGATAATCCCTATACCTGAATTTTTGCTATCAATGAAATGATCTGCATAAGCGGAAAATACAACAAAAGTCTGATTTAAGGAGGGCCATTGATTTCTAAAATTAAACCCAACTCGTGTCATTTCGGAACTTCCCGTGAATGCAGGATTCAAATACATCGAGGCTGCATAAAACTGAGAAAACTGAACATCCTGAGATTTTGCCATAAAACTCAAGAACATGAATATAATCGTTAAAACATTTCTCATCATCTAATCAATAGAAACCTCCCATTTTCTTCTATCCTATCACCATCAATGGATTCCGTTATCACTTTATATACATAACTTCCACCTGGCATCAATTCATCATTGACTCGACCATCCCAACCTGGTGAATTGACATCTTTGGTTTCAAAAATCAAATTTCCCCAAATATTGAAAATACGTAGTTCCATCTTTGCAATGCCCTTAAACTTTGGCCTGAAATAATTATTTTCTGATTGATTTGGGGTAAAACCAGTTGGATACATGATTCGAAAAGATTGTGTAATTGCAACTTCCGCTTCAAAAACACTTTCACATCCAATACTATTAAATACAGTCAGACTAACTAAGAAAGTCCCTTTTTTACCAAAAACATGAATAGGACTTTCTTCTTCACTTGTATTCCCGTCTCCAAAATCCCAGAACCAACCTACTGCACCACCTGAGGATTCACTAAAAAATCTAATTGGGTCATCAATAAAAACTCCTCCATCTGCATCTGATTTAATCCCCGTTCCGTCTATCTCGTAATCAAAAGCAACAAGTAATTCCTCTTCAACAAGCTGTACTTCAAATTCAATTGGGTCTGACCAACAAGAAAGGTCTTTGTCTTTAATGCTTAAGAAATAAATTCCAGATCTATTGATTTCGGACATTTCTTCATTCATAAAAATTATTCCTTCAGAAGAAAGTAATTGATAATCATAATTTAAAACATCATACTCTACTATAAAATCCCGAATATCAACAGGCACACCTATCTCACAACCTATCACAGGGTTTTCAATTTCTACGGTTGGAAAATCTGGATTTACGAGACTGATAACTTCTGACTCGACCGGGCAACTTTTTGAATTAAACGCTAAAACTTTATAATCACCTGCTGCAGTAACTTCTATTTGTGCGTTTTCGGATTCGGCTATCAATTCCTCTCCAAGAAACCATTGGTATTTTACATACGCTTCTCCCCCAACGGCATTAAGCATTACAAAATCACCTTCACAAAGTCTGATTTCATTTTTATCAAGATTGATTAGTTCACTTTCAATAGCAACAGGAGCAGGAGATTCTTGAACCAATAATTTGATAGAGTTACCTGAAGATGATTTCCCATAGTTATCTGTAATAGTATAAAAGACTTCCACGGTTTCATCAATGAATTCAGGGCTTGGGAAAAAAGTGAAGCCTCCACCTTCTGTATCTGCTTTGAAAACTCCTTGTGGTAATATCAATTCTCGATTCTCAGGTCTACAATTCCCCTGACTGCAAATATCTTCATCTTCCGAAATAATATCTTCTAATGATTCATAGAACTGAATACATCTCAAAGAAGAATTTTCATTCGGCAAATTAATATTCGTATTAAATAAGTTATAGGTATTTTCCTGTCCTGCGCAAGACGCAATGTCATCAATATCAATCCCCATAGGATCAACTAATCCATCATCATTAGAAACTTCCACTATTACATTCCGGATTTCATGAAAATTATTTTCTCCACCAGTAGAGGCTGCAAAACCAATCTTCAATTGATCAGGGGCTATAAACGGATACGGCTCCTGATTGAAAATCGAAACCATTCTTGGATTCCCTGCTTCTGTAGTGACCAGCATTTCAACAGTTAATAAATAGCCAATATCCTCAGGATTGGGTTCCAAGTTTAAAAAAACCTGACGATAGCCAACGTTTTGTGGATTGGTCACTCGATTGGTACCTTGACCACCTGAACTTAAAGGAAATTGCTGCGCTGCAGGCAAACCAAGAACTCCTCCTTCATTTACCTTTTTTCCTACGATATATTGATATCCAGAAAAACCTTGTCCCGGACCTCTAACAACTATTGCGTTGGGATGCGACCCACCTACATTACCTGGAAAACCACCGACTCTTGATTCTGTATTATTTCCAAAATTACCAAACGTATCGAAACCAATCCCCAAATAGGCTCCGGATAACCCAGGCTCATTATTTCTTCTTGCATATCCTAATGACCCTCCAAAACCTCCTGGATTAAAATTAGTCACAGCCCCATCAAAAAGAAAAGCCGTCAAGCCATCAGCTCCAGTTCCACCATAACAGAAATATTCAAATGATGACTTTATGCCGAATGTAGATGAAAATGGGATATCAATATAAACAAAGCCACTTTGATCATTTTGATTGCTTGTCAATCTCAAAACTCCAGAGGTAAGGCTAGCATTTCCTCCAAAAACTGTAGAAGATTGTGTACTGCCCCCATCGAAATTTTCACAATATGGAAATCCTACTTGAGCTATCGAAATAGAGCTATCGAAAATTAAAAGGAAATGTAAGAACAGTATAAAAAATCTAGGTTTTAATAGATTTGCCATCTGGCTTGGGGGAAATATTGACAGTTAAATGAATCGTAATCTAATGAAAACTGTCCGAAAAATAAAAAAAGGCTTCTGAGAATTTCAAAAGCCTTTAATGCAAGTAAGATATTATCTTAAAATTGTTTGATTTCTATCAGGTCCTATAGAGACCATTTTGATTGGGACTTGAAGTTCTTCTTCCAAGATTGTAACATAATCTTTTAACTCTTGAGGAAAACCATCATAATTCGTCACACCTTGGAGTGATTGGTTCCATCCTTTAACGGTCCTGTAAATCGGCTTTACATTTTGATCGTTATGCTCGTAAGTCAATTTGTCTACTCTTGTTCCATCAGGAAGCTCGTAATGTGTACAAATCTTGATTTCTTCAAAAATATTCAACACATCACCTTTCATCATGAAAAGTTGCGTGACACCATTGATCATAATGGAATATTTCAAAGCAGGTAGATCAATCCATCCACAGCGTCTTGGCCGGCCTGTAGTAGATCCAAATTCATTCCCTTCTTTTCGCATGTCTTCTCCATCTTGATCGAACAGTTCAGTTGGAAAAGGCCCACTTCCTACTCGCGTACAATATGCCTTGAATATACCATAAACCTCTCCGATTTTAGAAGGCGATACGCCCAAACCTGTGCACGCTCCTGCAGCCATAGTACTGCTACTTGTGACAAAAGGATAACTTCCAAAATCTATATCTAAAAGAGAACCTTGCGCTCCTTCTGCAAGTATTCTATCTCCTTTTACAAGATGATCATTTACTTGATACTCACTATCAACAAGATTCAAAGTCTTAAAAAACTCAACAGAATCAAAGAAAACCTTTTCTAATTCCGGCAATTCCTCTAAGGGAAAATTGTAAAAAGAAAGTGTTGTTTTATGTCTTTCGACTAAAGCATTATACTTATCTTCAAAATCCTCTGCTAAAATGTCTCCAACACGAAGCGCTACTCTTCCAATTTTATCTTGGTAAGTAGGCCCTATTCCCTTCAGTGTAGAGCCGATCTTCTTATCTCCTTTCGACTTTTCGTAAGCTGCATCAAGAAGCTTGTGGGTAGGGATAATGATAGTTGCCTTTTTCGAAATGAAAAGATTCTTATTAAAATCAATATTAAACTTCTTTAAGCCTTCAATTTCTTTTCTCAATACTACTGGGTCAAGTACTACCCCATTTCCTATAATATTGGTTAGATTAGATCTAAAAATTCCAGAAGGAATTTGGTGTAAAACATGCTTTATCCCATCAAATTCCAATGTATGACCTGCATTCGGTCCTCCTTGAAATCTGGCAACTACATCATATTGGGGAGCAAGTACATCTACAACTTTACCTTTTCCTTCGTCGCCCCATTGTAGGCCCAAAAGCACATCCATTTTCATTTGGTTTAAATTAGTCTGATTTTTTTATTTCTTTTTGAGCAGCGAAGTTTGGAATAAGCTTAAATAATTGCAAGAAAAACAGCTAATTTATTATAGCACTCTGCTGTTTATATTTAAAAGATATATCAATCTAATGTTTTCAAAAATCTATCTCCACAAAATAGTAATTCAAATAATTCTCGTTCTCTTGATTTTTAGCTTTAAAAAACAATTTGTTTTCAACAGAAAAATAAAAAGTACTGAGATCTGGTTCAAGTTCTGTAAGGTTTACTTCTCCAACTTTTTCTAGAAAAGAGTCGAAAACTTCAAGGTTAATTTGATCTGAATTTTGGAGTCCTCTATTTGGAGACTTTACAATTCTGCAGAAGCCTTTTCCATTCGGTAACTTTTCAAAATTCCCAAATGACACATCGCCATCCCATTCTGATAACAATTCCCAAACCTTGGGTGGTAGATACTAGATTATTGAAGTTTTCAATTTTTCTCGGACCATCACTATCATAATAAGGTCCTTCCTTGATTCTTAAGCTATCCGATTCAAAAAAAAGTGTGTCTAGTGAGCTTCTAACCATGTTATGAGCTAGAAGCCTGTTAGAATCAACAAAAGTAAAACGAGGAAAAGGGTGAACAGAGCTTAAGTCGGTATCAGCATAATAAGTTGTGATTTTAGGACCGACTTTAACTTGTATTTCTTTTCCAGAATACTGTTTCGACTCGGAACAGGAAAAAGAAATTAATCCTACAGTTAAGAATAATTGGAAATATTTGAAAATGAAACATTTCAAATCAACATACTTTTTCTTTTGCTTCGTCAAGTGTGTCAAATACTGTAAAAATATTATTCAACTTCGTAATAATCAACAGCTTTTTGACATGCTCTGAAGGAGAGGTAAGGTAGACTTCACCTCCAGAATTTCTCATTTTTGTCAGCATCGTGATTAAAACACCAATTCCACTTGAGGAAATATATCTGACTTCCTTCAAATCTATGACAAAATTCTTCACTTTATCATTTACAGCATTAGTCACAATTTCGACCAATTTTGGACCTACATCATCTCCAATCAAGTCTCCTTGAATATGTAAAAATTGCGCTTTCTCTTTTTTCTCTAATTGATAAGTCAGTTTCATAGTGTAGGTCTATTTTCGCATTTTTCTTTTGTACAATTTCCGTAAAGAATCAACGAGTGATGAAGCACCTTGAAATCTAAGATCTCTCCAACTGTATTTTGAATATTTTGTATTCTCGGATCACAGAATTCTTTTACTTGATTGCAATCAACGCAAATCAGGTGATCGTGTTGCTTGTAGCCATATGATTTTTCATATTGAGCTAGATTTTTTCCAAACTGATGCTTGGTCACTAAATCACATTCAACTAACAAATCAAGCGTATTGTAAACAGTTGCACGGCTTACTCGATAGTTTTTGTTTTTCATACTGATGTAGAGAGATTCCACATCAAAATGACCTCCACGACCATAAATCTCTTCCAAGATTGCATATCGCTCAGGTGTTTTTCTAAGTTTTTTATTTTCCAGGTATGCTGTAAATATTTTCTTTACCTCTTCAAATAGAGTTTCATTCAGGGCCATCGTCAAGATTTTTGTTTCAAATATAACTGTTCTTATTTAGAAATAATTCAAATAAACCTAATCAAAAACCGTGGTGAAGAATTAATAGTCAAAACGAGTGATTTTGATGATCCCTTCTACTTGTGCTAAGTTATCCATCAGTTTTTCTAGATGCTGTGTACTGTGCACATACAATTTGATAGTCCCCTCAAATATTCCAGCATCTGAATCAACAGTGATGGAGCGCATATTAACTTTAAGTTCGTTAGAGATTACTTTCGTAACATCATTGATCAATCCAACACGATCGGTTCCTACTATTCTTAATCCTGCTAGGAATGCGATTTCTTGTTGACTAGTCCATTTTGCCTTAATAACTCTATTCCCATGATTCGACAAAAGTTCCAGTGCATTTGGGCAAGATGTCCTGTGAATTTTGATTCCTTCGTTGATGGTCACAAAACCGAAGACATCATCTCCTGGAATTGGATTACAACATTTGGCAAGTACATAATCCACCAGGTCCATGTCTTCACCGATCAACAATTGATCATGGTCTGGGCCTTTCAGGTTCTTAATTTCTTTGGTAAAACTTGACTCGTCTTTTACAACTTCAAATGAAGCCTTCCCTTTTTGTCTCTTTTCTTCTTTAAAATCTTTAAATCCTTTGATTGAAGTCGATTCAATGATTCCTTTACCAACCTTATAATAAAACTCATTGGCAGTTTTTGTCTCGAAATAAGCGCGAAGTTGTTCTACTGTCTCAGAATTAAAATCCAACTTCATCTGCTTCAGCTTGCGCTGGACAATCTCTCTCCCATCCAAAATCGAAGATTTTTTCTCTTCTCTAAGCGCATCTTTGATCTTGGCTTTCGCTCTTGAGGTGACGACTTGATTTAGCCAGTCTTCTGTTGGTTTTTGCTTACTTGATGTAAGAATTTCTACTTGATCACCATTTTTTAATTTGTGGCTGATAGATACCAATTTTTGATTGACCTTGGCACCGATACATTTTGCTCCTACCTCAGTATGGATTTCAAAAGCAAAATCAAGTGCTGTGGCACCAATTGGCATTACTTTCAAATCTCCTTTTGGTGTAAAAACAAATACTTCATCATGGAACAAATTGCCCCTGAAATCATCCATAAACTCAATTGCAGACCCATCATTTGACTCCAATAGTGTCCTAACTTGAGTGATCCAATCATCGAGTCCTGTAGTTGATTTGGTCGATGCTACTTCTTTGTCCTTATATTTCCAGTGAGCTGCATATCCTCTTTCAGCAATATCATCCATCCGCTGACTTCGTATCTGAACCTCCACCCACTGACCTGTATTACTCATAGCCGTGGTATGCAAAGATTCATACCCATTGGATCTTGGTGTGCTAATCCAATCTCTCAGTCGATCTGGATTAGGTCTATAAAAATCAGTAACTACGGAATAAACTTGCCAGCAATCTGCTTTTTCATTTTCTACTTCCGTATCAATAATAATTCTCACAGCAAAAAGATCATAAACCTCCTCAAAGGGAATGTTCTGCTTCTTCATTTTATTGTAAATAGAATAAACTGATTTAGGCCTTCCTTTGATAGTGAAATTAAAACCTTGCTCAGTTAGTTCTTCCTCTAAGGGAGCTATAAAGCTTTTAATAAACTTATTTCTAGAGAGCCTTGTCTCATTGATTTTTTCTACAATAAAATTGTAAGTATCTGTATCTGTATATTTAAGATATAAATCTTCTAATTCAGACTTAATCGTATAAAGACCAAGTCTATGCGCTAAAGGCGCATATAAATACATAGTTTCAGAGGCAATTTTGAGCTGCTTATGCCTTGGCATGCTACTCAAAGTCCTCATGTTATTAAGTCTATCAGCTATTTTGATCAATATCACTCTCACATCATCTGAGAGTGTCAATAACATTTTCCTGAAATTCTCTGCTTGTTGAGAGGAACCATAATCAAAAACACCTGAGATTTTGGTCAATCCGTCAATAATCTGCATGACTTTATGTCCAAATTCCCTCTCAATATCCTCAAGCTCCCAGTCAGTATCTTCTACCACATCATGTAATAGTGCTGCCACAATGCTCGTAGGACCTAAACCTATCTCTTCAACACAAACAAGAGCAACTTCTAGGGGATGATAAATATAAGGCTCACCGGATTTTCTTCTCATCTCCTTATGAGCCTCATTAGAAACATTGAATGCTTTTTTAATAGTTTTCGCATCATTCCCCTTTAACAAGGGTTTTGCTAGCTTCAACAACTTCCTATATCTCTTTAGAATCTCTTTTCTTTCTTCTTCCAGATCAACTTGTATCATATATTCGAAGGTAAAAACAATTCTGAATTTAATTTAAATCAATATCTAATATTTTACTCAAGAATTTTTTCATTTTTTTTCATGACAACTTTTGCAAGTTTCAAAATCATGATTACCTTTGCGTCCACATTAGATAAGCGGATGTGGCGAAATTGGTAGACGCACTAGACTTAGGATCTAGCGCCGTAAGGCATGGGGGTTCGAGTCCCTCTATCCGCACGTTTTCAAACCCTCAATCACGGTTCCGATTTCGAAGAAGCTAAAAGCAATTCGAATGAAGAAAAGAGATTGAGGGTTTTTAGTTAAAGACAAATCAAAATCAATAATACCTTGGAAATCACATTAGACAAGCATTCAGCAAATCAAGCTTCAGTTAAAATTAAACTAAACGAAGCAGATTATCAACCAAAGGTTGATGCTAAAGTTAAAGAATACGCAAGGAAAGCCAATATAAAAGGCTTCAGACCAGGAAAAGCGCCTATTACCATGGTAAAAAAGCTTTATGGAACCTCTGTATTGGTAGATGAAATTAACAATGTTCTTTCTACTTCTTTAAATGATTATTTGAAAGCCCAAACTTTTAGAATCCTAGGAGATCCGCTTCCAGTAATCGAAGATGCTGATAAAATTGATTGGAACAATCAGAAAGAATTTGATTTTGAATACAAAATTGGTTTCGTAGAAGATGTGAAGGTTGCCATTGATAAAAAAATTAATGCAACAAACTATTCTGTAGAAGTGGATAAAGCAACGATCAACGATGCTGTTTCAAATTTGAGAAGTCAATATGGAAAAATGACAAATCCTGAAGAAAGCCAAGAAGGTGATTTCCTTTATGGTGATATTAAGGCTGTTGATGGTTCATTTGAAAAAACATTCTCCCTTCCTCTTTCTAAAGTAGATGGCAGATCTTTAAAGAAATTTGTAGGATTGAAAAAAGGTGACATCATCGAATTTGATCCTTCTAGAGCTATTAAAGAAGATTTGGCAGAAACAGTTGGAATCGAAGAGTCTGAAGTTGAGAAATTAGCTGGCAAATTCACTTTTGTGGTCCAAAATATCAATAGAACTGAGTTAGCTGAGTTGAACCAAGAATTTTTCGATAAAGTATTTGGTCCAAACCAAGTGGACTCAGAAGAAGCATTTATGGAAAAAGTAAATGCAATCATGGCTGACAATTATAACAAAGAAATCAAAGTATTCAGTGATGAGAAAATCAAAGATGCTTTGGTAGCAAAAGCAAAGATTGATCTTCCTGAAGCATTCTTAAAAGAATGGTTGTTTAAAGCAAACGAAGGAAAAGTTACTCAGGAGCAAGTTGATCAAGAGTATCCAATTTATGCTAAGCAATTGTCTTGGACCATTATTTCCAATGAAATCGCTAAAGACAATGACATCAAAGCAGAACATGCTGATGTGATAGAAAAAACCAAAGAAATGGTTCGCGAGCAATTTGCATCTTCTGGATTAGGGGCACAATTGGAAGACAGCATGGATATGTTTGTTGACAATTACCTCCAAGGAAACGAAGGTCAAAATTATATGCAGATGATGACTTCTGTTCAGAATGAAAAAGTCTTAGCTTTCGTCAAGGAAAATATAGATTTGACCGAAGAAGTCATCACTATCGAAAAGTTCAAAGAGCTTTTAGAAAACTAATCTTCGAACAAAATCGTTATCAAAAAGTCCTTCTTTAAGGGCTTTTTTTATTTTTGTAAACGACTAAAAAATAATAACATGTTCAATAAAGACGAATTCAGAAAATACGCAGTTCACAATCAAGGAATTAGCGGCAATGCTTTTGATCAGTACGATACCTTTATCAACGGAATGACTCGCTCGGTAATTGAAGAAAGACCGACAAACTTCCGTGAAATTGATGTGTTTTCGAGATTAATCATGGATAGAATCATTTTCTTGGGTACTCAAGTGGATGATTTTATTGCCAATATCATTACTGCACAATTACTTTTCTTGGAATCAACAGATCCTAAGAAAGACGTATTGCTTTATGTAAATAGTCCGGGTGGATCTGTTACTGCAGGATTGGGGATTTATGATACAATGCAATACATCAATCCTGATGTAGCAACGATCTGTACAGGTATTGCAGCTTCTATGGGGGCAGTGCTATTGGCAGGTGGAGCAAAAGACAAAAGATCTGCGCTTCAGCATTCAAGAGTCATGATTCATCAGCCTTCAGGAGGAATGCAAGGTCAATCTAGAGACATGGAAATTTCTCTTAAATTGATCATGTCAATGAAAAAAGAACTTTATGATATTTTGGCGATGCACTCAGGTAAATCTTATGAAGATATCGAGAGAGATTCTGACAGAGATTATTGGATGAAAGCGCCCGAAGCCAAAGAATATGGCTTAATTGATGAAGTTTTGATAAGAAAAGCAAAATAATGGCTCAAATTACATGCTCCTTTTGTGGAAGGAATAAAAAAGACGTAGATCTGATGGTGTCGGGAATCTCTGCACACATCTGTAATTTCTGTATAGACCAAGCCTATCAGATCTTAGGTGAAGAGCAGAAGACAAAAAAGCCTGAGAAAAATCAAAAATTTAAATTAAAAAAACCAAAAGAGCTTACTGAGTTTCTCAATGAATATGTCATTGGACAACTTGAGGCAAAAAAGGTTTTGACAGTAGCTGTTTACAATCACTATAAGAGGCTACAACAAAAAACCAATGATGATGAAATCAAGATTGAAAAATCTAATATCATCATGGTAGGAGAAACAGGTACTGGAAAAACATACTTAGCAAAAACACTTGCAAAAGTTCTGGAAGTACCATTCTGTATTGCTGATGCGACTGTTTTAACTGAAGCAGGATACGTAGGTGAAGATGTAGAAAGCATCCTAACTAGACTTCTCCAAGCTGCTGATTATAATGTAGAAGCAGCAGAAAAAGGCATCGTATACATTGATGAACTTGATAAAATCGCTAGAAAATCAGATAATCCATCTATCACTAGAGATGTAAGTGGAGAAGGTGTTCAGCAAGCATTACTCAAATTGCTAGAAGGAACTGTTGTCAATGTGCCACCTCAGGGAGGTAGAAAACATCCTGATCAAAAAATGATCGCAGTAAATACAGAAAACATCTTGTTTGTTTGTGGTGGTGCTTTTGATGGAATTAGTAGACACATTGCAAGGAGGTTGAATACGCAGCCTCTAGGTTTTGGAAAAGCAGAAGATAAAGCACATGCTGACAGAGACAACTTATTGCAGTATGTCACAGCCCAAGATTTGAAGTCATTTGGCTTGATTCCTGAGTTGATCGGTAGATTGCCAGTAGTTACTCACTTAGATCCTTTGGATAAGGTAGCTCTAAAAAGCATCTTAACAGAACCAAAGAATGCCCTTATCAAGCAATATCAAAAATTGATGGATATGGAAGGCGTGAATTTGATCTTTGAAGAAAGTGGAATAGACTATATTGTGGAGAAAGCGATGGAGTACAATCTAGGTGCTCGTGGATTGAGATCCATCTGCGAAGCAATCATTACAGATGCCATGTATGAAATGCCTTCTAATGATACGATAAAAGAACTGATAATTGATGCAAAATATGCGCATGAACAGTTTGATAAGTCGAAATTCAAAAAGTTGCAAGTTGCATAATATCAAAAAAGTCAGACTTTCCAGTCTGACTTTTTTACTTTTAAGTCTTGTTCAAACTTTCCCACATCAATTGGGCTGTCGTATCTGAAGCGCGCTGTTCTCCGATTTTTTCTTTGATTTCATCATAACCCTGCAGCATCATTCCTCGATAAACAGTATTCGACAAAATCTTATTCAATTCTTCTGCGACATTGTAGACACTAAAATCATCTTGGATCAACTCTTTTACCACTTCCCTATCAGCAATTAAATTGACTAGAGAAATGAAAGGAACACGAATCAGATTTTTCGCAATCGTATAACTCAATCCGCTAGTTTTATAAACCACTACCTGAGGCACACGTAGCAAGGCTGTTTCCAAAGTGGCCGTTCCTGAAGTTACAATTGCCGCATTGGCATGGTGAAGGAGATCGTAAGTTTGGTCATAAATTACCTTGATTCCTGCTTTGATAGCAGGTTGGTAAAGCTCATCTGAAAGGTTCTTTACTCCTGCTATGATAAACTGTGCATTCGGGAATTTCCCTACCACTTGAAGCAAGATTGCAAGCATATTCTGTAATTCCTGTTTACGGCTTCCTGGCAATAAAGCAATGATGGGTTGATAGCTCAATTCGTTTTTCTGATGAAAAAATGAATGCGGCTCAAAGGCCTTTAGCTCGTCAAGCAAAGGATTCCCAACATAGTGCGTTTGCATCTCAAACTTCTTGAAAAAATCGGTCTCGAAGGGTAGAATACAATAAATCTGATCCGTATATGCTTTGAGATTTAGTGCTCGTTTCTGATTCCAAGCCCAAACTTTTGGGGGAATGTAATAATGAACTTTGATATCGTGTGCTTTAGCAAATTTGGCGATTTTCATGTTGAAACCTCCGTAATCGACCAAAATCAAAACATCAGGTTTATATGTAAGAATATCCTTTTTTACTAGAGATAGATATTTCAGGACTTTTCTAAAACCGAGAACTACTTCCAAAAACCCCATTAATGCGACTTCATCATAATGCACATGAAGATACTGACCTTGAGCCTTTGAATAATCTCCTCCCATACCTCTGAAATTGGCATTTGGATCAAGCTTATTCAAAGACTTGATCAGATTTGAAGCATGAAGATCTCCGGATCTTTCCCCTGAAATAAGGTAATATTTCATTTATTTCGAATTAAATGGAAGGCCAAAGGTCGCATTTTTCGAACAAAACTTAATCACGAATTATTCCCTTCCTCTAAATGTGTAGCGAATTCCTAAATTTGCTCGCAGATTGAAATAAGAACTCAACGTAAAGACATTGGGTGTTGCTTCCATCAAAATCGCAAAATTTCGGTGATTTTCTATTGGTTTGATGGTGAAACCCAAAGGAATTCCAAAACGAACTTCATCATAAAAATAGTAACCCAGCATCAAACCTGCATGAAAATTAAACCAATCACTTTGATGAATATTTCTATTAAAATGTCCTTCTATTCCAAATCTACTTTCAAGAACGTCATTTGCTCCGAAGCGAAGCTCACCAAAATGCTTCTTTTCTATATCAGTCCCTATTCCTACCTGCCCCACTAGCCCACTTTGATAAACTCCAGCAAATGTCGGTCTCAACGCACTCTGAGCATAAGTACTAGAATAACTCAAAGCAAAAATAAGGAAAGCGAAAATTACTGTTTTTTTAATCATAATTTTTATTCTAATTTTTCAAATGAAACCTAAAAAGACAACTATATTATTAGAATTCCAAGTTTTATCCTCTTAATATTTCCATCGGTGGTTTCTTGATAATCTTTCTGCCATTGAGCCATCCCAGTATGATAGTCAAAACTGTGATGCTGATATAAACGATAAATGCTTCAAAATAAGCCCCTCTAAATGGCAAATTAAAGACAAACTCACTGAGCAGATAAGTAGCTAAAAATGACAAAACAATTCCACTTAAAGATGCCAATGAACCCAAGAAGAAATATTCCAGTGTATTGATCTTTCCAACAACAGAACTATCTGCACCAAGCGTTCTCAATAAAATACTTTCTCGCATTCTTTGATATTTACTGATAATCAGCGAGCTGATCAAAACCAATATTCCAGTAGCAATACTAAAGAATGCCATAAATTGAATCACAAAGCTGATTTTACCCAATATCTCTTCTAAAGTTTCTACAATAGCACCTAAATTGATGACAGAAATATTCGGAAATTTCCGAACAATCTCAGATTGAACATCAGCGGCTTGCCGATCATTTTTGGTTTTGGTGATGATTACATGAAATTTCGGGGCTTTGTCAAGCACTCCCTCAGGAAATAAAACTAGAAAATTTGTAGAAACCTGATTGAATTTCACATCTCTGAAACTTCCAATATAGGTTTTGATGGGACGACCCTGAACGTTGAAAATGATTTCATCGCCCAATTTCAAACCTGTTCTCAAAGCATAGCCTTGATCAAAAGAAACAAAAATCGAATCTCCTTCATTTTCGACTTTCCTCAATTTGCCTTTGAGCAAGCGCTCTGAAGAAATTAAAGTATCTCTATAAGTCACTCTAAACTCACGATTATACAAGCCTCTTGATCTTCTATCATCCTCAGGAAGTGTATCATTGACCAGCTTAGTAAGGCCATTAATGGATTCTAAGCCCATCGTAATAATCGGGACTTGCTGAAGAATTGGAATATCACGCGCTTTCACACTTGCTACAACTTCTTCTATTTGATAATCTTGAATATCAAATAACAACATATTCGGCTGATCTTCTTTATCAGCAAACTTTGCTTCATCTAACAATTGACCTTGGATAAAGAAAAGTGTACTGATCATCGCTGTCCCCAAACCAATCGTCGCAATCAAAGAAATTGTCTGATTATTTGGCCTATACAAATTAGCCAAAGCTTGTCTTATCGTGTAAGTCAAATTGATTGGGAGAAATCTTTTGATTAGCCACATGATTCCTAGAGCCACTGCCCAAAGTACCGCAAAAGCAAAAACGACAAATCCAGTAAATCCAAGAGCTGACTTCCAGCCATCCAAAAGGGCAAAGCTAAAACCAAAAATAAATAAAAGGATGCCTGCTATCACTGCCCATCTCAAAGGATCTTTTTTCAAGGTATTCTCTCCTTCTTCAGGTCTCAAAGTGGCCATTGGAGATACTTTCCGCATTTTCAATAAAGGGAGGAGGGCAAAAAGAAATGCCACAATCAAACCTGTGAGAATTCCAAATCCAACACTTGACCAAGAAACAGCCATGCTGACTTCTACGGGAAGAAAATCCTTGAAAACCGCAGGTAGTGCAAATTGTAATCCTGTACCCAATAAAGCTCCCAGAACAGAGCCTACAAATCCCATCAATAAAATCTGAAAAAGATAAATTCTCATCGCATCCCAAGCAGAAACGCCCAAACATCTCAAAACTGCAACGGATGCCAATTTCTCTTTTACAAATACATTTACGGCACTTGCTACTCCCACGCACCCTAACAAAAGCGCAATAAATGCAACCAAACTCAAAAAGTTGGTCAAGTTATCAAACGAACGTCCCGTTTGTCTTCTTTTGTCTTCAACTGTATCAGCGTCTACTCTTTCTTCATCCCATTGCGCCTCATATTTCTTTACCAATTCATCGGGATTAATATCATCTGCTAATTCGTAATATCTAATGTATTGTAATCTACTCCCAAATTGAATCAACCCAGTTTCCTCTGCATAAGCCATGGGAATATAAACTGCTGGGGCTACAGTAGCTGTGATCCCTGTTTGACCAGGGACTTTCTGTAATTCCCCTTCGATTACGAAAGTCACATTTCCGACTTTAATGCTGTCTCCTATCACAGCATTAAATTGAGCCATAAGGATTTTTTCTACCAAGGCCTTCCGACCACCAGCTCTAAACGTTGCTTCCGCTTCAGCTGGAATAGTTTCTAATTTCCCATAAAAAGGAAAATTACCTTCCAAAACTCTAACTTGGGTCAATCTACTTTCATCTGTAGCCGGAAAAGCCACCATACTGGCGAAATTGATTTCATCTGCTTGTGCAATTGCTATAGAATCGATCGGTTGACTTCCGAGTGGCTTACTATTATCCAAAACCAAATCAGCCCCAACTAATTCTTTAGACTGATTTTCTATGTCACTTTTTAGATTATCCCCAAAAGAACTAATACCTACTAATGCTGCTATCCCGATTACCATGGAAGAAACAAAAAGCAACAAACGGGAAAAATTCTTCCTGAAATCCCGAAGGGCCATCTTAAAAACCCAAGCTAAATTACCCATGAACTTCCTCCTGAATTTTACCGCCCTTTATATTGATTATTCTATCTGTTCTTTTAGCCAATTCAGGATCGTGAGTTACCAAAATCAAGGTTGTGCCTTTTTCTTTATTCATATTGAAAATCAAGTCTTCGATCATTTCGCCCGTTTCAGTATCCAAATTCCCTGTGGGTTCATCTGCAAAAAGTATCTTTGGCTCGTTGGCAAACGCTCTCGCAATGGAAACTCGCTGCTGCTCACCTCCCGACAACTGTGTCGGGTAATGGGTCACTCTATCCTTCAAGCCAACTTTATCCAAAAGTTCCAGCGCTTTTTCTTTTGCATCTTTTCTCTTTTTCAACTCCAAAGGAACCATCACATTTTCCAAAGCTGTAAGTGTAGGAAGCAATTGGAAATTTTGAAAAATAAATCCAACATCCCTGCTCCTCGCTGCTGCACGCTGATCTTCTGTTAACTGCTCGAAAGCGTTTCCGTTGAGCACAACTGATCCTGTGGTTGAGGAGTCCAATCCGGCACAAAGTCCCAATAAGGTTGTTTTTCCTGAGCCCGAAGGGCCGACGATGGCAATACTTTCGCCTGATTGAATATCAAAATTCACTTGATCGAGGACGGTTAATTTTCTGTTTCCACTTTGATAGGTTTTGGAAACATCTTTCACACTAAGAATGCTCATAAATTTGGAGTCGTTAGATTTTGAGGATTACAATATGCAACTTACAAAAGGTTTGGAACATAAAGAATATTATAAAAGTTGAACGGATGAAGTATATCAGATAGTTGTAAAAAAATATGCATTACCAGTATGGTGGAAGTAATAAAATAAAAGCTCGGTTTTTAATTCAATCCCAAAATGACTGTACAGTAGATGTTTATTGATGTTGATCCGATTCAACTATTCATGATGTAAATTGAGATTATTAGCAAAGAATTGTATAACCATATAAAACAATTGATCTGGATAAGGATTAATTTCATAAGTTGTACTTTTGCTAGAGTTCTATTTATAAAAACAGGATCAAAATGAAATTATCATTCAATAGCTTTTATATAATTTTAGGTGTCATTTTCTTTTCTTGCTCTTCTCCCAAAGAAGAAAAAACCAAGGAGGTGCAGGAAACAGAAACTATAACCCCCGTCCCTACCAAAAAACTAATCCTTTTTTTCGGGAATAGTCTTTCTGCTGGATATGGAATAGAGGCTGAAGATGCTTTTCCAGGATTGGTTGCAGCTAGAATTGATAGTCTTAATCTCAATTATCGTGTCATTAATGGTGGCTTGAGTGGAGAAACTACTGCAAGTGGACTCAGCCGTCTCGATTGGTTTTTGGAGGAAGAGCCATCGATATTTGTTTTAGAATTGGGAGGAAATGATGGTTTGAGAGGTATTGATTTAGCTGAAACCAAAAAGAATCTCAAGGCAATCATACAGCTTGTGAAAAGTAAATATCCTGAGACAAAAATATTGCTCGCAGGAATGCAGATCCCACCAAATATGGGTCAAGAATACACAAGTGATTTTCAAAAGCTCTATCCACAAATTGCCCAAGAAGAAGATGTAGAATTAATTCCTTTTCTTTTGGAAGGAGTTGCAGGCGATCCAGACCTCAACCTTCCCGACAGAATTCATCCGACGGAAGAAGGACATCAAATTGTATTTGAAAATATTTGGCCATTTATTGAGACGATGCTAGAGAGGTAAGTGGCACGCGGATGATGCTGATTGAGCGGATGGTCGCTGATTTTTATTGTACCAGGTACCAAGTACAATGTACAAAGAAGCCACAAAATGAATTGGGTTCTAGACTTAATCTTAGACCCTAACCAGTACAATTTTTGACTTTTTTAATATTTTATTATTTCCCTTTTGGCATTTGACGTTATAAAATCGTGGTTTCAATTATTACAACCAATTATCCGTGAAAATCCGCATCATCCGCGTTATCTGTGTTCTATTGGAATCATCTGTAGTAATCCGCGTTATCTGTGTTCTATTGTTGGATTCTTTGAGTAGCATATTCCGTAATTTCCATTTTTCATTTTTTTTGACAATCTTACCTGTCAAACCCAACAAATAATATCCTAATAAATGAGTTTTCAAATCAAATCTTCATCTGAGCCTTATGATGTGATCATTGTAGGTTCAGGAGCTGGAGGCGGAATGGCCTCTAAAATTTTATCAGAAGCTGGATTGGCAGTAGCAGTAATTGAAGCAGGTGGTGATTTTGATCCTGCTAAAGAGGAAGATCGCACACAAATGCGCTATCCATGGGAATCTCCACGTCGTGGAAGTGGAACTAGAATAAGACCTTTTGGTGACTTCGATGCTGCAATCGGTGGATGGGATATAGAAGGAGAGCCCTATACGCGTGGAAAAGACACTGAATTCGATTGGTTCCGGTCGAGAATGGTAGGAGGTAGAACCAATCATTGGGGAAGAATCTCGTTGAGATTTGGCCCTAACGATTTCAAAAGAGCAAGTATAGATGGATTAGGACACGATTGGCCTATTGGTTATGATGAACTAAAGCCATATTACGACAAAGTAGATAAACTGATTGGCGTATTTGGGTCAAAAGAGGGGATTTATAATGAACCAGATGGTTTTTTCCTCCCTCCTCCCAAGCCTCGCTTGCACGAACTTTTTATGATGAAAGGGGCAAATAAGGCTAATATTCCAGTAATCCCATCTAGACTATCCGTTCTTACAAAACCAATAAATAACGAAAGAGGTGTTTGCTTTTTCTGTGCACAATGTAACAGAGCATGCCAGGCTTATGCAGATTTTTCATCAGGAACATGTCTTCTTCATCCTGCCATGAAAAAAGGGAAAGTTGATCTTTATACCAACTCCATGGTGCGGAAGGTAACCACTGACGATTCAGGAAAAGCTACCGGAGTTTCCTTTATAAGTAAAATGGATATGAAAGAATATAAGCTCAAAGCACGTGTAGTTGTACTCGGCGCTTCCGCTTGCGAATCGTCCAGAATTATGCTCAACTCCAAATCAAAATCTCATCCTGATGGCATTGGAAATAGCAGTGGAATGGTTGGTCGATATCTGCATGATTCAACCGGCGCTGACCGTATGGGGATTTTGCCAGATTTGATCGATCGAGAAAAATACAATGAAGATGGAGTTGGGGGTATGCATGTGTATACTCCATGGTGGTTGGATAATAAAAAACTAGATTTTGCTAGAGGTTATCATATAGAATATTGGGGAGGAATGGGGATGCCTTCCTACGGCGTGGGCTTTTCGATGGACACCATGCGCAAGTATGTCAAAGACGAATTTGGTAACCCAAGTCCAAATGGCGGTTATGGTGAAGGGTTGAAAAAAGACATCCGCAGAATGCGAGGATCTACTCTAGGAATGTCAGGAAGAGGAGAAAGTATTCCTCAATACAGCAATTATTGTGAAATAGATCCAAATGTGGTGGACAAGTATGGCATCCCTGTTTTGAAATTCCATTATCAATGGACAGACCATGAAATCAAACAAGCCAAACACATGCATGATACATTCGAGGAAATTCTAACGAATGCAGGTGCAGTATTACTTGGCAATAAACCTGGTCCAGAATCCAAATATGGCTTGGCAACTCCAGGAAGAATTATTCACGAAGTAGGTACAACGAGAATGGGAAATGATCCCGCTACATCTGTATTGAACAGCAATTGTCAGGCTCATGATTGCGACAATTTATTTGTAGTAGATGCAGGCCCATTTGTATCCCAAGCGGATAAAAACCCAACTTGGACTATCTTGGCTCTCAGCTGGAGAACATCTGATTTCATCGTGTCAGAATTAAAAAAGAAAAATATATAATTTTAAGAATATGAACAGAAGAGAAAATTTAAAGCTCCTATTCACTGGTACGTTGGCATCAGGATTCTTATTGACAAATTGTGCTCCAGAGGATAAAAAACTTGATTATTCACCTCGGATAGAAGGCGGAACTGCTGGGGGTAGAACAGAGGAAGAAAAACTATACGATCAAAAGCTACTTTCAGAGACCTTTTTGACAGAAGACGAAAGAAAAAAATTAAATGTGTTGGTAGATATCATTATGCCAGCAGATACAGATTCCCCTAGCGCTACTGAAGTGGGTGTTGTTGATTTTATAGAGTTTATGGTCAAAGATTACCCAGGCTATCAAACACCGATGCGAGGTGGATTGATGTGGCTTGATCATTACAGTGAAGACAATTATGGTAAAATATTTTTAGCATTGGATCAATCTGAAAAACTAGAAATCATAGACCAAATAGCTTGGCCTGAAAAAGCCAAATCGGAAATGGAGGGTGGTGTCAAATTTTTCAACATGTTGAGAAATCTCACTTCAACAGGATATTTTACGACCGAAGCTGGGTTTAAATATTTGGGTTATGTAGGAAACCGACCTAATGTTTGGGATGGAGTTCCAGAAGAAGTGATGAAAAGACATGGATTTGAATTACCTAAAAAGTATCTTGACACTTACCTCAAACCAGAGGAAAGGGGAGAACTTGCCCAATGGGATGATGAAGGGAACATACTTAGAAAAGTTTAAAATATTTCAATAAAAAGCCACTGCATATCAGGGGCTTTTTTAATTTTGACTGAATTTTAATGTGATTATGAAAAATATACAGTTTCCCATTGTTTTTATTCTCTTTTGCGTGCTGCCTATCTTTCTTGGCTCTTGCACGAAAAATATCAGCATGTCAAGACTCATGCCTGCAGAAATTGACGTCCCGAACCATGTTCAAAGGCTCTTAATAGTTGACAGAACGGCTCCTCAAAATGAAAACCTTGCTGTTTTGGAAGGTCTGATTTCTGGAGAAGCTCCTTTCGAAGTAAGAAATGCTGTCGAAGCCACCATCGCCACGGTCCAACAAGAATTAAATTCCTCTCCTCGTTATGAAATAATTCGAGCCAGAGAAAGGTTGCGCGGAGGTTTATTTGCACAGACTTTCCCTACTCCACTGACCTGGCCTCAAATTGAGGCGCTTTGTAGAGAATACGATGCAGATGCAGTTTTGGCATTAGAGAAATTCAGCTCTGATTTTATCGTCACTGATAAGCGACAGATTATCAAAAAAACAGAAGGAGAGGGAAGAAATTCTAGAACGGTAGAAGTTCAAGGTATATATGCCGAGGGAGTAGCTTCTGTTCAGGTAGGTTTCAGGTTATACGACCCTATCAGCAAAAATATAACTGATCAAAGAGATTTTGAAAAGACTAATTTGTGGTCAGCAGAAGCTGAGACAAAAACCCAAGCTTTGGCACTTCTAATAGACAAAGTAAAGGCGACTCAATACGTAGGTCAGTTAGCTGGCGCCAGCTATGCTAGAAGAATTGCTCCAATGTACCTCAGATTAAATAGGATGATGTACCAAAAACCAAATGACAATCCCGCTTTAGCAAGAGGTGCAAGACTGGGTGAGGTCAATAGATGGGAAGAAGCTGTAGAAGTATGGGAAAATGGACTTAACTTTCCACATAAAGACAAAACAGGAGGAAGAATCTGTCATAACATTGCCGTCGGATATGAAGTACTTGGAGATCTGGAGTCTGCAAAATATTGGGCAGGGAAAGCATATACTGACTATGGATTAAAGCAAGGACGAACATATGCTCGATCGCTAAACACAAGAATGATTCAAGAAGAAAGATTAAGACAACAGCTATCAAGAGAACAGTAAAATCAAAAAGAACTAAAAATGATTTAAGCTAAAAAACCATAAGCAGTTTGGATTTGTTTACTATAGCGATACCTAACTCAATTCTTCACACAAAATAAATTTTAAATAATTTACACAGCAGTCAGTCGTTAGCTGTCGATGCAATCTAAATGGACTGTATCAACGATAAACTAGGATAAGCCATCACGTCTAATTTCACTTAGCTTATTCTGTTTAGTCAAAATGATAGGGAAGATGGAAGAAAAACTAACAGATATAAAAGAAAATACAATGGATGATTTTTTAGAGTTTTTCAATGGTTTTCTCGACTTGAAGCTATTTAAAGTCGGTGAATCCAGTATCACCGTAAGCATAATCTTGACACTTCTAGTATCAATAATCTTACTATTGATTGTATCAGAGCTAGTCAGAAAGTTTTTAGTAAAAAAAGTTTTGATTAGATACCAAATCACTCAAGGGACAAGACAATCTGCTGGAACTATTGTCAAATACCTCATCATCTTCGCAGGGATGTTTTCAATTTTACAAACAAGTGGAATTGATTTAAGTGCCTTTGGGATTTTAGCAGGTGCGTTAGGTGTGGGTATTGGTTTTGGTCTTCAAAACATTACAAATAACTTTATTAGTGGGCTTATTATTCTTTTTGAGCAGCCCATCAAAGTAGGTGATCGAATAGAAGTTGGAGATATTTCAGGAGATGTCATTGTGATTTCAGCACGGTCAACAACTATTGTAACCAATGATAACATCTCAGTTATTGTACCTAATTCTCAATTTATTGATAGCCAAGTGATCAATTGGTCTCACAACGATAGAAATATAAGATTTAATTTCCCTGTAGGGGTTTCTTATAAAGAAGACCCCGAAAAAATAAAGTCTATTTTATTAGATGTAGCAGCACGAAATGAAGGTGTTTTAAAGAGTCCAAAGGCCGACGTTCTTTTCGATGAATTTGCAGACAGTAGTCTAAACTTTACTTTGAGAGTTTGGTCGTCTGATTATATCAATAAACCGAAAGTCCTGAAAAGCGAACTTTATTATGAAATCTTCAAAAGATTCGCTGAAGAAGGAGTAGAAATTCCTTTCCCTCAAAGAGATATTCACGTAATCACGGGTGGAGAAAAATTGAAAAGCTAAAGATTATTACTTTATTTACATGTTAAAATTACAATCGCACCTTTAATAATGTGAGGTAAAAGTTTACAAATGCTAAAAATGCTCAGAAATATCATTCTATTTTTCATACTATTTATAGTAGCTGAGCAGGCTTATACTCAAAGTTTATACCGCTATAGGTTTGAAGAACCTTGGTCAATTTCCGTTTCGACGGGACCTACTCAATATTTTGGAGAACTTTATTCTCTTTGGAAATATAATGAAGGGATTCAACCAGATTGGAATGCGAATATTGCTTTAAGAAGAACTCTTGGAACAAGAATTCGTGCTAGAGCTGAATTTTCTTATTACCAAATATCTGGTCAAGACCCCCCATCTGATCCTCGGGCTTTTAGATATCCAAGAAATCTTCATTTCAGAGCAAGAAATATGGAAGCTTCAATGATTGGTGAGTTTCATTGGAAGCCTGTAAAGGTTTATAATATTACCAGAAGTTATTTCAATCTCTATGCTTTTGCAGGAGTGGGAGTTTCTTCCAATGATCCAAAAGCGCTTGATCCTAGAGCTGCTTTAAGAAACGAGGATCTGTGGGTTCCCTTAAGACCATTACAAATTGAAAATAATCCTTACAACAAATACATTGTAGTTTTCCCAACAGGAATTGGAGCAAAATACAAACTCAGTGTCTATGCTGATCTAATTTTAGAGTTAAACTACAGATGGACTTTGACAGACTACATGGATGATATTAGTGCTTTCAATATCAGTGAGTTTTATCAAGATTTATTAGCTGATTACGGTGTCAATGGAACTGGTCCAAATCCTGACAGATTACTTTTCGCTATCAGAAATCCTGATTTTTACATAGATGACGAACTCACAATACCTGATGTTGATAGAATCATTAGCAATAGAGGCAGAATTCGTCGTGGTTCAGGTCTTACAGAAAGATTTGACGGCTACATGAGCTTGAATTTGGGTATAGAAATCTATCTTTCACCTGACATCTGGGACAACTGGATTTTCAGAAACAGACTTTACGAAAAACGTTTCAGATTCTGGTAAAATTTAGCCAAATCTATTTTTTCAACTTCATATACAATTTAGCTTTAGACAAAATACTCCTTGAAGTATTGATGATCCTACCCTCTTTTCCCGCATATTTTTCTATTTTTGCAAGCAATTCACAAATAATAAAGCGCAAATTCAAAAATGGCTGATTATAACTCGCAGGTAATAGAGAAAAAATGGCAGGCATACTGGGAAAAGAACCAGATTTTCAATGCCAAAGTTGATGTAAGCAAACCTAAATTCTATTCTTTGGATATGTTTCCTTATCCCTCCGGAGCAGGATTACATGTCGGTCATCCACTAGGTTACATTGCCTCAGATATCATTACTCGATACAAAAGACTTCAAGGTTTCAATGTCCTCCATCCAATGGGTTATGATTCTTTTGGACTTCCTGCAGAACAGTACGCTATTCAGACAGGTCAGCACCCTGCTGTAACTACCGAAGAAAATATCAGAAGATATGCTGAGCAATTAAAAAATATCGGCTTTGCCTTTGACTGGGACAAAGAAGTGAGAACTTCCGACCCAGCCTATTACCGCTGGACACAGTGGATTTTTATGCAGCTTTTCAATAGCTATTATGACAAGGACGAAGACAAAGCCAAAAGCATTGATTCTTTGATTGCTAAGTTTGAAAAGAATGGAAACGCCGGAGTCAATGCTGTGTGTGATGAAGATACAACCGAGTTTTCAGCTGAGGATTGGATTAGTTTTTCTAAAGAAAAGCAGCAAGAAATACTTCTAAAGTATAGATTGACTTTTTTGGCAGAAACCACGGTAAACTGGTGCGCTGTCTTAGGAACTGTACTCTCCAATGACGAAGTCAAAGATGGCTTTTCTGAAAGAGGAGGACATCTTGTAGAAAGAAAAAAGATGATGCAGTGGTCCATGCGAATCACTGCTTATGCAGATAGATTACTAAGAGGTTTGGACACAGTAGAGTGGACAGAACCAATTAAAGAAATGCAGCGCAACTGGATTGGAAAATCCAAAGGTGCGGAGATAGTTTTCCAAGTCAAAGGACATGACAAGCAAATCAAGGTTTTTACAACGAGAATAGATACTATTTATGGTGTAACCTATTTGGCATTGGCTCCTGAACATGATTATGTAGAAGACTTGATCACAGAAGATCAGAGAACCAAGGCAGAAGCTTATGTAGAAGTTGCCAAAAACCGCTCAGAAAGAGATAGGATGACAGATGTCAAGACCATTTCGGGAGCATTTACAGGTTCTTATGCCATCAATCCATTCAATGGAGAAGAAATTCAGATATGGATCGCTGATTATGTCTTAGCAGGATATGGGACAGGTGCTGTGATGGCTGTTCCCGCACATGACGAAAGAGATTATAACTTCGCCAAGCACTTTGGACTTGAAATCCGTCAGGTGATCGAGGGCAGCATGGAAGAAGGGTCTTTTCCTGGAAAAGGCGGAACTATCATCAATTCAGATATTTTGTCTGGCATGGAAATGCAGGCAGCAATGGACAAAGCCATTGAATTCGTAGAAGAAAGAAAAATCGGGAAAGGTAAAATTCAATTCAGAATGCGTGATGCGATTTTCACACGTCAGCGCTATTGGGGTGAGCCACTTCCAGTTTATTTCAAAGATGGACTTCCTTATTTGATCGAAGAAAAAGATTTGCCTTTGGTGCTTCCTGAAGTAGATAAATATCTTCCAACCGAAGATGGTGAACCTCCTTTGGCTAGAGCAAAAAACTGGAATTACAAAACAGCTGAAGGTGAATTTCAATTGGAAAGAAGCACCATGCCAGGCTGGGCAGGTTCGAGTTGGTATTTCTTCCGCTACATGGATCCAAAAAATGAAACTCAATTTGTAGATCAAGAAATCGCTAAATACTGGGGAGCAGTTGATTTATATATCGGTGGAGCTGAACATGCTACCGGACATCTTTTGTATTCAAGATTTTGGACGAAGTTCCTATTTGATATCGGCGTAGTCAATATCGAAGAGCCATTCCAAAAAATGATCAACCAAGGGATGATCCAAGGAAGGTCAAATTTTGTGTACAGAATTAAAGGAAGCAACAAGTTTGTCAGCTTGGGATTGAAGGATGATTATGAAACTTCTGCTATGCATGTGGATGTGAATATTGTCCACAATGATCAGTTGAACTTAGATAAATTCAAAGCTTGGAGACCGGATTTAGCAGATGCTGAATTTATTCTCGAGGACGGAAAATACATCTGTGGAGCTGAAGTAGAAAAAATGTCCAAATCGAAATATAATGTCGTCAATCCAGACGATATCATAGAACGATATGGCGCGGATACTTTGAGACTTTATGAAATGTTCTTGGGACCTTTGGAGCAATTCAAACCTTGGAACACCAATGGAATAGACGGCGTATCGAAATTCTTAAAGAAGCTTTGGAAACTTTACCATGACAGTAATGGTGAAGTATCTATTTCCAATGAAGCTCCAAGCAAGGAAGAATTAAAAACATTGCATAAAACTATCAAAAAAACTGAGGAAGATTTAGAGAATTATTCATTCAATACTTCAGTAGCTTCTTTTATGATTTGTGTGAATGAACTGACTGCACTCAAATGCAATAAAATAGAAATTTTAGAGCCACTTGCAATTTTGATTTCTCCCTATGCACCACATATTGCAGAAGAATTATGGGCAATCTTGGGCAATGAAAAATCTATCATTTATGCAAGTTTCCCAGAATTCAAGGAAGAGTTTTTGGTAGAGAACAGCCATGAATATCCAGTTTCCATCAATGGAAAAATGAGGACAAAACTTTCACTTTCTTTGAGTTTGACAAAAGAGGAAATAGAAAAAGCAGCTTTGGAAGACGAAATCGTACAGAAATGGTTGGAAGGCAATACTCCTAAGAAGATGATTGTTGTACCTGGAAAGATTGTTAATATTGTTATTTAAAAATAATGATTATCCGCAATGACAGCAGTATACAATTTTATCACAAATAATCTTGCGGATAATTGTCAACAGTCAACGGCTTTCAGTCCACACTTGTGCGCCGTGGCGTAGCACTCTAAATATAGTATTTACATTATTTTTAAGTGGCTATTGGTTTGAAAGCGGATATACATATTATAAATAAAATAAAAGTTGGATTGTTCTGAAGAGCAATTCAACTTTTTGAAACATTTGAATTTTGGACAATATTCTTAAATCTCCACAAATTGTAAATCTGCCGTTTTAGTCCAAACTACATTTCGTTTAGCCATTCTAGGTTCCTCTTATCCATTAACTCTTGTGAGATCAATTCTCCATTTTTGATGTTCTTCTCACTAAGTTCTAAAACAGCTTTTTGTTCTTTTGTTAAAACAACAATATCAGATTGAGATGAACTTGAAGTTATAAGTTTATCTAGTGCTTCTAAAAATTCTCGATTAGTTATACATGATATTTTATCGATTAAACCGCTTCTTATTTTTTCTATTGATGCCATTTTTCTATAATTTTCACTTATAAATATCCAAAAACCCAATCAATTTCCCTAATATTGACCATAGGAATATTATGAATAGATTTTTTATCACATTTGCAGCATTGTCGGCTTCCGGGATTTTTACTTATGCATATCTTAGAGAATGGATTGGGATAAAATTCTTTAGTGAAAAGCTCCACCTTCAAGTTGATAATCCTGAAGCGCCTTATTTCCATGCCTCAGAGGACTTGTACGTCTTGAATATCCTTGTTTTCGGATTGCTTTTCTTATCCATTTTCGGTTTGGCTGTTTATGGTACTTGGAAGAAAAAAAGTGGCTTAATCTTTTTAGCCTTTGTATTAAGCATGCTCGGAATGTTCGTCATCATGCTCAATGGCGCAATCAAATAAGGAAATCAGATGATTCTCAGGCCATTTATCAAAATAAATGTACCTTTGCAATCTGAAAAAATCAATATGAAAATTACAAACAACTCAGTAGTAGGGCTTACCTATGAACTCAAAGTAAGCAAGGACGAGGAAGAAGTGGAGTCTGCACCATTTAGTGTAGAAGTAAGAGACGGGGAAGATCCATTTTATTTCCTTTTTGGAAATAGTGGTTTACCTGAAAAATTCGAAGAATTGCTAGCTGGAAAAGGAAAAGGAGACAGCTTCAATTTCATCATCACTTCAGAAGATGCTTATGGAGAAGCAGATGAAGAAATGATCATGACTTTGCCAAAAAGTCAGTTTACTTCTCAAAATGGATTTGAGCCAAACATGCTTGAAGAAGGTAATTTCCTTCCTTTAGTAGATGAAAATGGCTTCCCAATGCAAGCAAAAGTAATCAAAGATCTTGGTGAAGAAATCTTGTTGGATTTTAATCATCCTTTAGTAGGATTTGACCTTCACTTCGATGGAGAAGTGTTTGAAGTAAGAGAGGCTACTACAGAGGAATTAGAACACGGTCATGTTCATGGAGAACATGGTCACGAGCATTAAAAATCTCTTGAAATAATACATTTTATAAATTAGAAAGCCCTTCTGAATCAATTCAGAAGGGCTTTCTAATTTAAGGATTTAACCTTGCTAAAATATCTTTGGCTTCGTGCCATTGTAATCGCGGACCAAATTGGCTTACGATTTTTGAACTTGCCATGGATGCTAACTTCCCACTTGAAGCATACGAATGCCCATTAGTGATCCCATACATAAATGCTCCTGCAAACATATCTCCTGCTCCATTACTGTCAATAGCAGTTGTTGAATACGGCTCAATATCGATAAAAGTATCCCCATCATAAATCATCGCTCCGTTTTTCCCTTGCGTAATCACAAAATGCTTAGCTACTTTCTTCAATTCTTCTCTCGCTTCTTTCAAATTATCCTTACCAGTGTAAAGCATAGCTTCTTCTTCATTGGCAAAAAGCATGTCAACACTATGACCAATAACGTCATCAAATGCCTCTTTGAAATACTTCACCATAGCAGGATCAGAGAAAGTCATGGCTACTTTTACTCCATTGTCTTCCGCTAATTTCTTGGCGTATCGCATAGCTGCTTTACCATTTTCGGAAGTCACCAAGTAGCCTTCGATGTATAGATATTTTGAATCTTTTATAGCTGCTTCATTGACATCCGCAACAGAATAGGTTTGAGTGATTCCCAAGAAAGTATTCATCGTACGCTCCGCATCTTCTGTGACCATCACCAGACATTTTCCAGTGATTCCTTCTTCCAGTTTTTCAGGATTCAGGTTATTTTCCACACCTGATTCTTTCATATCTGCTACGAAAAATTTACCCAATTCATCATTGGCTACTTTGCAAGAATAATATGACTTTCCACCGAATTGACTCACTGCAATTACAGTGTTAGCAGCAGAACCTCCACATTGTTTTTTAGCTTCAGCTGTATCGATAACATTCATCAAGGCATTCTGCCTGTCTTCATCTACCAAAGTCATCAAGCCCTTTTCAACTTGATTGTCGATAAAAAACTGATCTTTAACTTTAAACTCAATATCTACAAGTGCATTTCCAATGCCTGTTACGTCGTACTTCTTCATTCTATTATTTTTTCTATTTAATTGTCTCTCCGAAACACACTGTTCGGTAATTTGATTTCAATTGTTTAATCTGGACTTAATTATTCGAAAATCGGGTGTCTTTCAAATGTTTTTTCTCTGTCAAAAAGATACCTGTATGTATGGTGTGTTTTATAAATCTCTGCATTGAGTTGCTCACAGACACGCATCATTTTCGGATTAAAATCTCCGATCCAGTTCATCTCTATCGTCTTATATGGAAAGGAATCATGCTTCGCGAATTTCTCATTATAAGCCATGATCATCGCACTTTCTACACCTTTTCCTTGAAATTCAGGAACAACTCCGAAAACCAACCCTAACATCTTATTTGGTGGATTGAAAATTTTATTCCAAACAAATTTCAATTTCCCAATCAAATCCATTTTTCCATTTACAAATTTGAAAAGCTGATTGATCTCTGGAATGTTTATAAAAAAAGATACTGGCTCGCCTTTATGAAATCCGAAATAAATCAACCTCCCATCCATGATAGGCTTCATTTTTCCAAACATCAACTGAGTTTCCCGAAGTGTCAAACTTTTCCCCATGTGTCTCGCCCATGCTTTATTGTAAACAGTCATAAAGTACTCAGGAGCTTTTTCAGAAAGCTCTTTTCCAGTCATGTGCTTGAATTCAAAATCAGGATCACCAATGATTTTGTTTGCTCTTTCGATCATCTTCGGATCAAAACCAACTCCCTGAACAGGACGCATGTAGGTGAATTGCTTGAAATAGATTTGGAAGCCATAAGCTTCGAAGAAATCTTTATAGTATGGAAAGTTCCAAGGCATATTGTAATTAGGAGGCGAAAAGCCCTGAACTAACAAACCCCACCATTTGTCTCTTTCACCAAAATTGACTGGGCCGTCCATCGCTTCCATGCCTTGCTCTTCGAGCCAATTTTTGGCAGTATCCATCAACAGAAATGCAACTTCTTGATTTTCTACACATTCAAAAAATCCCAAACCACCTGTTGGCTGTTTCTCTTTCCATTTTGGATTCACAAATGCAGCAACTCTACCTATTGTTTTTCCTTTTTCATCTTGAAGCAGCCACCTCTTAGCTTTACCACCCAGCTTGAATAATTTGTTGGTATCAGCATGAAATAAACCCTCAATATCTTTATCCAAAGGACGAATCCAGTTAGGTTCATTTTTATAAAGCTGAACTGCCATTTCTATAAATTCCTTTTGATGCGCAGGGCTGCTTACTTCTACAATCTTCATGCTTTGCTTTTGATTAAGAAAAGCCAAAAATAAGCATATAATCTGAAAGTCCGAAGTTTGAGGTTTTTTAGGAAAAAGAGATAAATATTTTTATTTCACGGAGAGGCTAGGAAGAGGCTAGGACAAAAATAAGAGAGTTTTATTTGATTACTTGAAATAAATCACCGTAAAGTTTATTTTCATCCTTAAGAGTAGATATTTCATGCGGTATCCACAACCCTTTTGAAAACACAAAACTTCTTGATGGATCATATTTCCCTTTAGGGAGTGACTGATTAAAAACCACATTAAATTCATCGTCTAAAATTGTGAGGTACAGTTCTCTATTTTTAATTAAGAAATCATAGTAATAATCATCGCTATTTGGGAATTTATTCAAAGAAGACTGTGAAAATCTATAATATAATTTCCTAAATGGATCGTAAATTATCTTGAAGTAGTTAGGAGATGATAGAACCCAGTTTTCAAAATAATTTGATGTCCATTCATCCCTGTTAGTTTGTGGTTCTGCTGACTGTTTTCCGTCAAAGCTTGTAATGCGAAACTCCTTCTGAATTTCTGAAACTGTATCTATATTTACAATTGTAGGTGAAATAGAATAAATATAACTAAATCCATTTGGGCTCCATGTGACACTTGGGTAAGTTGTATAATTTAACGGAACATTATTATACTCTTCTGGATGGTAAGAAGGAAGGCTTTCCCATTCCCCATTTTTTAAATTGATTCTAGCAAAGACTTTTTTTTGCTTAAACTCACTTTTTTTCGCAAAATAAAATAAGACTGATTTAGAGTTCCTATCATAAAATAAATGTTGAGAAAACCCATCAAACGGGTATTCAGAATACACTTCATTTTTGATTTTGTCAAGTTTACTAAAAAGTCTAACGGAGTGGTACTGACTACCTTTTTGATCAGATATAAACAATGTATTTCCAGTTGAAAAAATTATAGAATCCGAATTGACATAATAAAATGTACTAGGTTGTTCATCAAAACTAAAAGAGAGAATAAGCTCATTGCCTTCCTCGCCATTTAGAGGAGTTTTTATAATTTTACTCTGATACGAATCAAAACTAAACAAAGTGTCATTAAAAATATGATAGGGCTTGTCAAAAATCAAATCGCTAGAGCCTCCCAAATTATGACTGATTGTTTCTAGAGAATAATTAAATGATTTTTCTTTTTTTGACTGACATGAAAGTGCCGCTAAAAGGCAGATAATTAAGAATTTTTTTAACATAAATAAAATTGGGGAAAGATTACCCTCTCCCCTAATAAATTTTAAGGACAATTGGTTATATGTGTTAGATGGCAATCTCCCCCTTCAGATCTATACTTGCATGCATAGGATTTTTTTTGATAGCTACAGTAAATTTTTCTCAGAGTAGGTTCTGAAAAATCAAACACATCTCACTTTTTAAGCACTCAATAAACAAAGAAACACTTTGGTTTTTTCATTCTGACTAAATCTCCTCAGTGAAACTCTGTGACTTCTCAGTGCCACTCTGTGTAATAGAATTCTCAAACTATTTCTTTGGTGCCAAATTAGGAAAATCTGTGATGATTCCATCTACACCCATATCTAGCAAGTTTTGCATTTGTTCAGTGGTATTCACAGTCCAAGGAATTACTTTCATACCTTTTCCCTTCAAATCACTAACCACATCCTTTGTCAAAGCCACGAAATAAGGAGAATAAATCTCTGGCTGAAAACCAAGTTCCTTCAATTGCTCCTGTGATTTCCTTGAGTCAGTAATGAGCATCGCCAAAGTCACCTCAGGATATTTTTGATTGTAATATTTCAAAACACGGAAATCGAAAGATTGAATATTCACTCGATCCCAAGAAATACTGGAATCTATTAATTTGTAAACCATATCCGAAAACTCAGCCGGACTAGGATGATAAACACCATCACCTTCAGGGCTACTTTTGATCTCGATATTGTAATTTGGCTTCGGTAAATTATGATCCGTCACATATTTCTCTACCACTTCAAAAAGGTCTTTCAGTCTTGGTTTGGTCACATGAAACTTGACTTGCTGTGGAAATCCTGAATGATATTTCGAGCCTGAATCGTATTGCTTCACCTCTTCGAATGTCATTTGATAAATATTATGACTTCTATCTCCTTCAGGAATTTCTTTCCCCTCAGGTGTTAGACAAATCAATGGATTCATATAAGGTTCATGCGAAATGATGACCTCTCCATCTTTGGTCACTGCCAAATCCAATTCAAGTGTGGTCACTCCCAAGTCCAAGGCTTTAATCATTCCTGGAATAGTATTTTCAGGCATCAGACCACGCGCACCTCGGTGGCCTTGAAGATCATAAGAAAACTGTGCTTGTGTGATCATTGGCAGCATCGCTAAAACTAAAAGGAGAATCTTTTTCATGTTTTTTTGTTTGCAAATTACACTTTGTCTGAAAACAAAAAATCACCACAATATGAATTAATTGTGATGATTTTTTAACCTTGGATTATTGAGTGTCTTGCACATCTCCATATAGGTCAAACTCTGTAGCGTCTGTGATTTTGACATTAACAAAATCTCCAACTCTGCAATAATGTTTGGCTGCATCAATGAGCACTTCATTATCGACTTCGACTGAGTCGTATTCTGTTCGCCCGACAAAGTGCCCTCCTTCTTTTTTATCAATCAAAACCTTGAAAGTCTTTCCGATTTTCTCTTGATTGAGATCGTAAGAAATCTGCTCCTGAATACCCATCAAATGATTGGCTCTCGCTTGTTTTTCCTCTTGCGGGATCGTGTCTTCCATCGTACCTGCATGGGTATTTTCCTCATGCGAATACGTAAAGACTCCTAAGCGCTCAAACTTCATTTTCTCCACAAACTCTACCATTTCTTGAAACTCAGCTTCTCCTTCACCCGGATGTCCAGCGATCAAGGTGGTTCGAATAGCAATATCAGGCATAATATCTCTGATAGAGTGAATCAGCTCTTCCTGCTTTTCTCTTGTCGTTCCACGACGCATGGTTTTCAATACAGAAGTGGATCCATGCTGCAAAGGAATATCGAGGTAATTACAAATATTCGGTCTTTCCTTCATCACATCTATAACATCCATTGGGAAACCCGTAGGATAGGCATAGTGCAAGCGAATCCAATCGATGCCATTCACATCTGACAAAGCACGCATCAAATCAGCCAATCTCCTTTTTTTATACAAGTCAAGTCCATAGTAAGTCGAATCTTGAGCAATTAAAAGGAGTTCCTTCGTTCCATTAGCGGCTTTATGCTCAGCTTCTTTGACTAGATCGTCGATGGAGCGGGAAATATGACCTCCACGCATCAGTGGAATCGCACAGAAAGAACACGGCCTGTCACAACCCTCGGAAATCTTCATGTAGGCATAGTGAGAAGCATGCGTCAATAAGCGCTCTCCTACCAATTCATGTTTATAGTCTGCTTTGAATTTTTTCAAAATCGCAGGTAAATCTCTAGTACCAAAAAATGCATCTACTTGAGGGATTTCCTTTTCCAAATCATCCTTGTAACGCTGAGAAAGGCAGCCTGTCACATAGACTTTATCTACCAAGCCTTGCTCCTTGGCATCTACATATTGGAGGATGGTATCTATAGATTCTTGTTTTGCATTGTCGATAAACCCGCATGTATTGATGATGATGATATTATTATCGTCCCTATCGGATTCGTGGCTGGCATTGATGCCATTTCCTTTGAGTTGGGTCAAAAGCACCTCGGAATCTACCAAATTCTTGGAGCATCCCATGGTGATGATATTGACCTTGTCTTTTTTTAATGTTCTCGCTTTCACTGATTTCTTACTTTGATGCAAAGGTAAGGATTTTAAAGCAACAGAAAGTTCAATTTCAGTATAACTTAATTCATGATATATAGATGAAATCCACCCAAGATTTGTTGCTCAAAATTGACCGGAGATTTACGAAATAAGGCAACCTGTCTTTTGAGTAAAAAGTAGTATTACCAAAATATTAACAATCCTAGAAAGAGTAGCCTTTTAATTAAAACTTCCTTAATGATTTGTTTGCATTTGATGGATAGATTCTTTCTACTTTTGAATTCGTACAGCAAACGAACATTTTTTCAACTCCTTGCATTACTTTTTAGCGTCGATGTGAATCGACGCTTTTGCTTTTTATCTTAAAAATGTCCCAAGTACCAAGTAGGATGTATAAAGAAAAAAGTCAACCAATCCGATCGATCCTCAAACTTTTAAATTTCCTTCCAATCCAAAAAAAAACTAAATCAGAAAGGTCTCTCGATCCCCGAACTTTCAAACCTTACAACTTTTCAACTTTTAAACCATCCCCAATTCTCACCTCCATCCTTCAGGACTTTTTTTAATCATCTTCTTGTAATCCGATGGAGTCATTCCCGTAACTTTTTTGAATTGGGAAGAAAGGTGTTGGACAGAGCTGTAATCGAGTTTGTAGGAAATTTCACTCAGATTCATTTCTTCATAAAACAGCCATTCCTTGACTTTATCGATTTTCAGACTGATAAAAAATTTCTCAATCGTCACACCTTCCATACTGCTAAAAAGGTGACTCAATTTGCAATAATCTTCATTGAGATTTGATTTGATATACTCCATAAGATTAAAACCCGAAGGAATCTCACCCGATTGCAATACTTGGTGAAGGCTAGACTTAATTTTTTCAATCCTTTGCACATCCTTGTCTTGGAGGATCTCGAAACCCATTCGTATGAGATCAGCTTCCAATTCAACCATCAGTTTTTTACTCGGCTTTTGCAGGAGAATCGCTTTTCCCAAAACCACCTTTTCGAAAGCAATTTGCTTGTCAAAAAGCAGATTTTCGACAGCCATAATGCATCTCGGGCAAACCATATTTTTGATTTGAAGCTCTTCCATCTATCTAATTTACTGAAAGATTGTCAATCTTGAGATATCCTGACCCGAATCATCAGAAAATTGCATAATTAACTCTATTTTGGTATCGTAAAATAAACCCACAATGAATAGAGATATTACCGCTACCACACCAGTGACTTTTGAAAGGAAAGGATACAGTGATGAAACCTTACTAAAACTCTACAAATCCTTGTTAGTCCCGAGAAAAATTGAGGAAAAAATGTTAATTCTTCTTAGACAAGGGAAAATATCAAAATGGTTTAGTGGTTGGGGGCAGGAAGCAATTTCCATTGGAGCTGTCAATGCGTTGGAAAAAGACGAGTTCATTCTCCCTATGCATAGGAATTTAGGGATTTTCACAGGAAGAGATATTCCTTTAGAAAAGCTATTTGCGCAGTTTCAGGGTAAAAGATCAGGTTTCACGAAAGGTCGTGATCGTTCCTTTCACTTTGGAAGTAGGGAGCATCATATTGTGGGGATGATTTCGCATTTAGGGCCACAGTTGGCCATTGCTGATGGAATCGGCTTGGCACATAAATTATCCAAAGAAGAAAAAGTCACCCTTGTCTTCACAGGAGATGGAGCAAGTTCGGAGGGAGATTTTCATGAAGGTTTGAATGTAGCTGCTGTTTGGAAACTTCCTGTAATTTTCGTTGTAGAGCACAATGGCTATGGGTTAAGCACACCAAGTGAAGAGCAATTTGCTTTCCGCTATTTCACTGAAAAAGGTCCTGGCTATGGCATGGAGACGATAAGAGTAGATGGCAACAATGTGATTGAAATGTACGATTGCATCAAAAATCTAGCAGAAGATATCAGAAAAAACCCAAGACCTGTTCTCGTAGAAGCCATCACTTTTAGAATGCGAGGACATGAGGAAGCTTCGGGAACCAAGTATGTTCCCAAAGAACTGATGGAAACCTGGTCGCTCAAAGATCCTGTTGATAATTACGAGAAGTTTTTGTTGGAATCAGATGTATTAAGTTCAGAAGAAAAAGAAAAGATCCATGCTAAAATCAAATCAGCGATCAACCAAGGATTAGATATTGCTTTTGCAGAAGAAGCTGCAAAACCCAATACTAAGGAAGAAATAGCTGATTTATTTTTCCCATTTAAACAAAATGCTATCGCTCCCAAAACTGATCAAAAATCCGAAAAGCGATTTATTGATGCGATTTCAGATGCACTAAGTCAGTCCATGGAAAGGTATCCCAATTTGATCTTGATGGGACAGGATATTGGAGAATATGGAGGAGCTTTCAAGATCACCGATGGCTTTAAGTCCAAATTCGGTGCAGATCGAGTTCGCAACACACCACTTTGCGAAAGTGCAATCATCGGTGCAGGCTTAGGCCTTTCCATCAAAGGTTACAAGGCCATGGTTGAGATGCAATTTGCGGATTTTGTCTCTGTGGGATTCAATCAGATTGTGAACAATCTTGCCAAAATCCACTACCGCTGGGGACAAAATGCCGACGTAGTCGTTCGTATGCCAACAGGTGCGGGAGTTGCGGCAGGCCCATTTCATTCCCAATCCAATGAAGCATGGTTTTTCCATACACCGGGATTGAAAATCGTCTATCCTTCCAACCCTTACGATGCCAAAGGATTGCTCAATGCAGCATTGGAAGATCCGAATCCATACTTATATTTTGAGCATAAAGCACTTTATCGCTCCTTGACAGCGGAAATCCCTGATGATTATTACACAGTGGAAGTGGGGAAAGCAAATCTTGTAGCAGTAGGCCACGAGCTTTCCATCATCACTTACGGCATGGGAGTACATTGGGCGAAAACTGCTGTATTAGAAATGGGAATTGATGCAGATATTCTGGATTTGAGGACATTACTTCCTTGGGATGAAGAAGCTGTCAAAGCGACTGTTCAAAAGACGGGAAAAGTAATTTTCCTTCAAGAAGATTGTCTGACTGGTGGTATTGGAGGGGAGATTTGTGCCTGGATTTCTGAACATTGCTTCGAGTTGCTCGATGCTCCTGTGATGCGCGAAGGAAGTTTGGATACTCCTGTTCCATTTGCACCTAATTTGGAGAAAAACTTTCTTCCTCTAGAGAGATTTAAAGAGAAGCTATTGAAGCTAAGAAACTATTGATATAAAGATCAACAGTAAAGATTATGTGATTAGAACCTAAATTTTAATCACATAATCTTACAAAAATTGAGAGACTTTATTTTTTCTTTTTAAACAATGAATCAACAAATTCCTTTCTGTTAAAAACCTGAAGGTCAGTCATCTTTTCGCCTACACCAATGTACTTTACTGGTATTTTAAATTGATCTGAAATACCAATTACAACACCTCCTTTAGCGGTACCATCAAGCTTGGTGATTGCCAATGCATTGATATCCGTAGCTTTAGTAAATTCTTTAGCTTGTAAAAAGGCATTTTGGCCCGTCGAACCATCAAGCACAAGGAGAATCTCGTGGGGAGCATCATCGATAAACTTTTGCATCACCTTTTTAATTTTGGTAAGCTCATTCATCAAGTTTATTTTAGTGTGCAACCTACCAGCAGTATCTACTATTACAACATCAGCATTCATTTCCACAGCTTTCTTCACCGTATCAAAGGCAACAGATGCAGGATCGGTATTCATACCATGTGAAATCACAGGGACATCTACTCTTTTTCCCCAAAGAATCAATTGATCTACAGCAGCAGCCCTAAAAGTATCAGCAGCACCGAGCACCACTGATTTCCCAGCTTGCTTAAATTGATGAGCCAATTTCCCAATAGTTGTTGTCTTACCTACTCCGTTAACACCGACTACCATAATCACGTAGGGCTTTTTATCGGCTGGAAGATCAAAATCTGCTAAATCTACACTTTGATTTTCTTCTAATAAACCAATCACCTCTTGTCTGAGAATGAGATCCAACTCGGCAGTATTGATATATTTATCTCGGGAGACTCGTTCTTCTATTCTTCTTATGATCTTAATAGTAGTGTCTACCCCTACATCCGAAGTAATCAGAATCTCTTCGAGTTCATCTAGAATTTCTTCATCGACTTTAGATTTACCAACAACGGCCTTACCGAGTTTTGAAAAAATATTTTCACTAGATTTTTGAAGCCCTTGGTCAAGACTTTCCTTTTTCTCTTTGGAGAAAAATCCGAAAATTCCCATAATTTTTACAATTTGATCCCGAATATAATAAAAAAGTCCCTCTTGAGTCTTACTCAGAGGGACTTTATGTTTGCATCGAAGTGCAAAATATTATTTATTCAATGTATCCTGTACCATAGTGGTTGGAACCATTTCTTCTCTGAAGGTGTAAGCACCAGTTTTTTCAGACTTAACAGCCTTGATAACTTTAGCGTAAGTTACACCACCTTCTTTCTTTAGGGTTGCTACTACTTTCTTAGCCATATCTTTGAGGTTTATATAATGTCTTTCGACAGTATGCCTTGATTATTTAATTTCTTTGTGAACCGTTACTTTCTTCAAGATAGGGTTGAATTTTTTCAATTCCAATCTCTCAGTTGTATTCTTACGGTTTTTTGTTGTGATGTATCTTGAAGTACCTGGAACACCAGAAGCCTTATGCTCTGTACATTCCATAATCACTTGTACTCTGTTACCTTTCTTAGCCATAGCTCTGATTCTTTATAAAGAGTAATTCTAATTATTTAATGATAATGAAACCTTCGTTCTGAGCTTTTTTCAAAACTGAGCTGATACCATTTTTATTAATGGTTCTCAAAGCCTTTGAACAAACTTTCAAAGTGATCCAAGCATCTTCCTCAGGCACATAGAATGATTTCTTATGCAAGTTTGGAAGGAATTTACGCTTGGTCTTGTTGTTCGCGTGCGATACATTGTTACCTACTTGAGGTCTTTTACCGGTGATGTCACAAACTCTTGCCATGATATATGATCGTATTATTTAAGACGTTTTTATAATTGAGTCTGCAAATATCGGAGTTTTTGGTGAATTACCAAAAGACCTCAACAAAATAATTCCGTAAAGTTTTAAAAATGTGGGGGATTCGGGTAGATAAGAGATATGAGACGTAAGATGAGAGACTGTACAAATTGATAGTTTAGAAAATAGATGCTAGAGTTGAGAACATTCAGGAGATGAAACACCTCTTTAGCAGGAAAACTTTTATGGTAGTGATGTAAGCTAACTTTAAAATTTTTAACCTTTCAGTTCATCTTTGTATGGACAATGCTTGCAGCCACTATTACAACAATACCCTCTTCTAAGGTGATATTGTGCCGTGAAGACCATCAAACCATTTGAATTTATATAATAATCTCCAGGAATCAGCTTCATTGGTTCTGTCGGCTTCTTTTTTGAATTCATTCTATATCCTCTCTTGCTTTTACTATATTTGTGTGATTACAGTTTAATGTGCACTCCGCATTAAACTTAATACAAAGTAAAATTACAAATATTATGATGGAAACAATAAACTCAAGCAAACAAGCCATTGAATTGGAAGATAAATATGGTGCGCATAATTACCATCCGCTACCTGTAGTCCTTGCCAAAGGTGAAGGTGTATTTCTTTGGGATGTGGAAGGTAAAAAATACTTTGACTTTCTATCAGCCTATTCTGCTGTCAACCAGGGTCACTGCCACCCAAGAATCAAAGATGCTTTGATTGAACAAGCTGGAACTCTTACATTGACTTCCAGAGCTTTTTTCAACGATGTGCTTGGTCCATTTGAAAAGTATATTACTTCATACTTTGGGTTTGACAAGGTTCTGCCTATGAATACTGGTGCTGAAGGAGTAGAAACTGCCCTGAAAATCGCAAGAAAATGGGGTTACGAGAAAAAAGGCGTTGCTGAGAATGAAGCAGTGATCATAGTTGCGGAGAATAACTTTCATGGTAGAACGACTACAATCATCTCATTCTCCAATGATGAGAATGCTAGAAAAAACTTCGGCCCATACACACCAGGATTTGTCAAAATTCCTTACGACGATATCTCAGCCTTAGAAAAAGCATTGGAAGATAAAAATGTAGTGGCTTTTCTTGTAGAACCCATCCAAGGTGAGGCCGGTGTGTTTACGCCTGCTGATGATTATGTTAGAAAAGCTGCTGAAGCTTGTAAGGCTAAGAATGTTCTTTTCATCGCAGATGAAATCCAAACTGGAATTGCAAGAACAGGTTCTTTACTTGCAGTCTGTGGAAATTGTACCTGTGAAGCGCATTGTGAGAAACAAGAAACTTACACACAACCTGACATGCTGATTTTAGGAAAAGCAATTTCTGGTGGATTCTATCCTGTTTCAGCAGTGCTCGCCAATGATGATATCATGAATGTAATTAAGCCCGGGCAACATGGTTCTACTTTTGGAGGAAATCCACTAGGGGCGAAAGTTGCAATGGCTGCATTGGAAGTAGTGAGAGACGAAAACTTAGCTGTGAATGCTAGAAAACTTGGAAATATCTTCCGAGAAAGAATGCAAATACTTGTAGATAAGCATAACATTTTGAAATTAGTAAGAGGAAAAGGCCTACTCAACGCAGTAGTTGTCAACGATTCTGAAGAAAGCTCTACCGCTTGGGATATGTGTGTAGCCTTGAAAGACAATGGTCTCTTAGCCAAACCAACACATGGTAACATCATCCGCTTTGCTCCACCTTTAGTCATGACTGAGGATCAATTGCACGAGTGCTGTGATATTATCGAGAGGGTTGTTAAGCAATTTGATAATTGAATTATCACTTCGTCGCAATAGAGTAGAAAGGTTGAAATAACATCGAAATATCTTAGAGATAATTTGAAAGGGAATGTTTATGGAATTTAAATCCATAGCATTCCTTTTTTTAATGGTTTAATTTCTTGGATTGAAATTTTTCAAAAGCTTGCCCTTCATTTATAATACTTGATGGCACTTGTATTCAAAAACCTTAATACAATAACATCCTGTGACATTCCAATTGTAAGCTTTACCTTTGCCCGTAAATAATAACAAAACCTATTTCCCTATGCTAAAAGCAATTATTTTCGATATGGACGGAGTGATCTGCCATACAAATCCATTTCATTCCATGGCATTCAAGTCATTTTTTGCGAAAAGAAATATGCACCCCACAGAAGATGAATTTGTCAAACACATGTATGGCAAAAGTAACTCATATATCATGAGCCACTTCTTTGAGCGACAAATCGAAGGTGAAGAACTCTTGAGACTTGAAAACGAGAAAGAGAGCTTGTTCAGAGAAATCTATGTTGATAAAGTCGACCCTATCGCAGGCTACATGCAATTCCTAGAGAGCATTAAATCCAACAAACTACTTACTGGAGTCGCAACATCAGCACCTTTAGCAAACTTGGAAATGATAGCTAGCAAACTTAACCTATTAGACAAAATGGAGTCTACATTAGCAAGTGAGCATGTCAGCAAACATAAACCGGACCCCGAAGTCTATTTGAAATCCGCCGATAATCTCAAGGTTTCTCCAAAAAACTGCCTTGTCTTTGAAGACTCTTTTTCTGGAGTTTCAGCTGCTTTGAATGCAGGTATGAAGGTAGTCGGAGTACTCTCTTCACACACCAAAGAAGAACTGCCTCCTTGTGATTTGTACATTGATGATTATAAAAACCTCAAACTAGAGACAGTATTAAGACTATTTTAGTCTAAGCTTGACACTCTACGCTGTCTAAATGTTATGAAACATTTGACAGCGTTTATTTTTTGAGTTTTGTAGATCCTTCTTCTTTGAAGTAAGTGTCTTTATGAAATTTTTCAAATCAAATCGTATATTAAAAACAAATAGATTGATCATCAGAAACGATTTTGGGCTTAACAATTTTTTGCCCTAAACTTAACATTCCAATTTTCTTAACAATTCGATAATGATGAAAAAAAGTCTAATATTACTTTTTCGATTGATTTATAATGATTTGAATAAAGTATGGAGCTAATAACATTTTTTGAAGCTTGCTCTACATAACAAATAATTAATCTCTACATCATCATAAAGAAATATTAGCTCCTCACCTTTGTGGCGCTGTACAATACTTCTTATTTAAAAATACTTTCCGGTATGCGAATCAAAATCGCTATGGCTATCGTCTTAGGATTGATAGTCTTCTCCAAGGATGTTTTTGCAAGGGACATCCAAAGAGATTCTACCGCAGTGGAAGAGGTCCTAGCCCCTTTGAAAAAAGGTTGGTTTGAAACTATTCAATTGCGTGGCTATGCCCAGTTGCGGTATAACAGATTATTTGAAACCAACCCCAACTTATCATGTGATCAATGTGACAAGTCATGGGGTGACAATGGGGGATTTTTCTTTCGTCGAATTAGACTTATCTTTTTTGGTCAAATCCATGAAAGAGTTTATTTCTATATCCAGCCAGATTTAGCTTCCGGAGGAAATAATTTTGCTCAAATCCGAGATGCTTATTTTGATCTTGGCCTTGATGCAAAACAAGAATTCAGATTAAGAATTGGACAAAGTAAAGTTCCTTTTGGCTTCGAAAACCTGCAATCTAGTCAAAATAGAATCCCACTTGACAGACATGATGGCCTTAACTCCGCAGTCGCCAATGAACGTGATATTGGAGTAATGTTTTACTACGCACCAACTGTAGCAAGAGAACGGTTCCGCCATTTGGTATCCTCAGGACTTAAAGGGTCAGGAGACTACGGGGTCTTTGGATTAGGCCTGTACAATGGGCAAACCGCAAACCAGCCAGATAAGAACAATTCCCTACATGTTGTCTCCAGGTTAACTTATCCTTTTGAATTACCATCAGGCCAAATCATCGAAACCTCACTTCAAGGATACACTGGGAAGTTTGTCATAAACAGAAATCCGCAAACAGATTTTGATCAAACAGAATTCAGGGAATTTCGATACGGCCCAAGTTTCATTCTCTACCCCCAACCTTTTGGTATTCAAGCTGAATTCAATTGGGGAAGAGGTCCTGAATATGACCCAGAAACAAATACCGTAAATGATGCACCCTTGGAAGGCGGCTACGTTTTAGCTTCATATTTCCTTAAAAAAGGCGGAGATGTATTTATCCCATTCACCAGATATCACTACTACAAAGGTGGCAAGAAACATGAATTAGATGCGACCAAACATCGCGTAAAAGAACTTGAAATTGGTGTAGAATGGCAACCACATAGAAACTTTGAATTGGTAGCTATGTACACCATATCGGATAGAACATTTGAGAATTCTCTTAACCCTAATAACAGGCAAAACGGCTCCTTGCTGAGGTTACAAGCACAAGTCAATTTCTAAGAAATTAAGTTTAGTATATTTATCTATTAAAGCAAGCGGTTGTATCGCTTGCTTTTTTTTGTTTTTTAAACTAAAGATTATATATTTAAAAACACTTAACACACACACTATGAAAATTCTTGTTTCAATACTTACAATTTGCTCCTTCCTTCTTTTTTCTGGAAATGAAAAAGAGCATGTCAATTACAAGGAAGAAATGAATAAAACATTTGGCAAAAACTCCGAAATCCCTGAGCTTTTAGCTGGAGAAGTTGCTGTCATCAATATCTGGGCAACGTGGTGCGGACCTTGTATTCGTGAAATTCCTGAGATGAATAAAATTGTCAAAGAATACGAAGGCAAAAGTGTAAGGTTTTTGGCATTTTCAGATGAACCTATGAGTACATTCAAGGCTTTTCAGAAAAAAAGACCCGATTTTGAATTCGCCTACGAAGTCAGTTTTGGAAATCAAAAAGCAATCAACCTTCTCAAATCATTAGAAAAGCAAAGAGGAGGTTCAGCGATTCCAATTCATATTTTGATTGATAAAGAGGGCCAAGTAGTAGACGTGTTTATTGGAGCATCTTCTGCAAATATTCAAAAGATTAAGCGCTTTCTAAATGAACACGCTTCTGCTGAATAGTGTTAACTTTGTGTCAAAATCAACCAACTATGCAAAGAAGACCAAGAAGAAATAGAAAGTCTCAAGCCATTAGAAATATGGTAGAAGAAACGCGGCTTTCTGTCAAAGACTTTATATTTCCCATGTTCCTAATCGACGGGATCAATCAAAAAATAGAAGTGGCTTCCATGCCAGGAATTTATAGATATTCTTTGGATTTGATGTTGAAGGAAATAGAGGAATGTGTCAATTTAGGTATCATGGCTTTTGATATTTTCCCTGCCTATCCCGAATCTAAAAAGGATAAATTTGCTACAGAAAGCTATCAATCTGACACTTTTTACCTCAAAGCAATTCATAAAATCAAAACCACATTTCCAGAAATTGTTGTCATGACTGATGTTGCCATGGATCCCTATAGTTCTGATGGACATGATGGCTTGGTAGAGAATGGCAAAATCCTCAATGATGAAACTTTGGAGATCTTAGGGAAAATGTCACTTGCACAGGCCCAGGCCGGAGCAGACATCCTTGGTCCCTCTGACATGATGGATGGAAGGGTTGGATTCATCAGAAATGTCTTGGACGAAAATGGCTACACAGATGTGTCAATCATGTCCTATACCGCCAAGTACGCATCTGCTTTTTATGGTCCATTTAGAGATGCACTTGATTCTGCACCAAAATCTGGAGATAAAAAAACTTATCAAATGGATTCTGCCAACTATCATGAAGCCATGATTGAGGCAGATTTGGATACGGAAGAAGGGGCTGATTTCTTAATGGTAAAACCTGCCCTAGCATATTTAGATGTGATCCGACTTTTGAAAGACAACTCCAATTTACCCATCGCTGCATACAATGTAAGTGGAGAATACGCCATGATCAAAGCTTCTGCAGAAAGAGGTTGGCTGGATGGAGAACGCGCCATGTTAGAGTCCCTCCTCAGCATCAAACGCGCCGGAGCAAATGTGATTTTGAGTTATTTCGCAAAGGAGTTTGCTCTTCTAAATAAAGGATAGAAGAACTTGTCCGCAGAGTCGGATTGGAAGATTTAAAAATTTTGAGATTATCAATTGGAATGGTGCTTTAGCCCATCCTTACCAAGCATCTCCATATATTTAAGGCTTTAGCCAAACCCTATTATTTCAGAATGTGCATTCTGGGAATATTTTTTGGCTAAAGCCCTTTCCCAATTTATATCTTATTTTCCTCCAGCTAAAGCAGGAGGCAATTCAAAAGGAATTCACCCTTGTTACTAGCGATTTGAAAATTTTTGAGAATATCAATTGGGATGGTGCTTTAGCCCATCCATTTGAAATATTGATATGAATCAAAAGGCTTTAGCCAAATATTTTTCCTTTTTAGTGATCTTTTGGCTAAAACCTTCTCTCAATTTATATCTTCTTTTCCTTTAGCTAAAAAAGGAGGAAATTGAAAAACATATACTCGGTTTCCCAGAACCCTTGAATCTCATATCTTACATCTTGTTTCTTATATCTCAAACATACCTCGTTAGAACGAGACCTCTCCTAGCGTCGAGGTGACGCAATCCATAAAATACTATAGGCTCTCTCGAGCTAGTAATTCTTGTGTCTTATATCTTATGTCTTGCATCATGATTCTCATATCGAAAAAAAAAAAAGGCACCCGTATCAGATACAGGTGCCTTTTCTATTAATTAGAAGCTAAATTAACTTACTTTTTATCTTCTGATACTTCTTCGTAATCTACATCAGAAACACCATCACCAGCTTCTGCTGAACCTCCAGCATTTGCTTCAGCTCCCGGCTGTGCACCTTCAGCCCCAGCCGCACTATACATTTCCTGAGAAGCTGCTTCCCAAGCCTTGTTTAGTCCTTCCATTGCCGAATCAATCCCTGCCAAGTCTTGAGACTGATGTGCAGTTTTCAATGTCTCCAATGCAGAAGAGATATTCGCTTTATTACCATCGGATAACTTATCACCATATTCTTTCAACTGTTTCTCAGTTTGGAAGATTAAGCTATCAGCTCCATTGAGTTTTTCGATTTTCTCTTTCTCAGCTTTATCGCCAGCAGCATTTGCTTCTGCCTCTTTTTTCATTCTTTCGATATCATCCTGAGACAATCCTGAAGAAGCTTCGATTTTGATTTTTTGCTCTTTTCCAGTTCCTTTATCTTTCGCAGATACATTAAGGATACCATTTGCATCAATATCGAAAGTTACTTCGATTTGAGGAACTCCTCTTTGTGCTGGTGGAATATCGCTCAATTGGAATCTACCAATAGATCTGTTGTCTTTTGCCATTGGTCTTTCTCCTTGCAATACGTGGATATCTACAGCAGGCTGATTGTCAGCAGCGGTAGAGAATACCTCAGACTTTTTAGATGGAATAGTCGTATTTGACTCAATCAATTTAGTGAATACTCCACCCATGGTTTCGATACCAAGAGATAGAGGAGTTACGTCTAGCAACAACACATCCTTAACCTCTCCAGTCAAAACACCACCTTGAATTGCAGCACCAATAGCTACTACTTCATCAGGATTTACACCTTTTGAAGGCTTCTTTCCAAAGAATTTTTCAACTTCTTCCTGAATTTTAGGAATCCTTGTAGAACCACCTACTAAGATGACTTCATCTATATCAGAAGCTGTCATTCCAGCATCTTTCAAAGCTTTGATACATGGATCCATAGATCTCTTTACCAACGACTCAGAAAGTTGCTCAAATTTCGCTCTACTCAATGTCCTTACTAAGTGCTTTGGGCCTGTTTGTGTCGCAGTGATATAAGGCAAGTTGATTTCAGTAGAAGAAGAACTTGACAACTCAATTTTAGCTTTTTCCGCTGCCTCTTTCAGTCTCTGAAGTGCCATTGGATCTTGCTTTAGATCAATTTGCTCCTCTGATTTGAACTCGTCAGCAAGCCAGTTAATGATTACTTGGTCAAAGTCATCGCCACCTAGGTGAACATCACCGTTGGTAGATTTTACTTCGAATACACCATCACCCAATTCCAAGATAGACACGTCAAATGTACCACCACCAAGGTCATACACTGCGATTTTCATATCCTGATTTTTCTTATCCATTCCGTATGCCAATGCCGCAGCAGTTGGCTCGTTGATGATTCGTTTTACTTCAAGACCTGCAATTTGCCCAGCTTCTTTAGTCGCTTGACGCTCAGCATCATTGAAGTATGCTGGAACAGTGATCACTGCTTCAGTAACTTCTTGTCCCAAGAAATCTTCCGCTGTACTCTTCATTTTTTGAAGAATCATTGCAGAAAGCTCCTGAGGAGTATAAGATCTATCGCCTATTTTTACTACAACAGTGTCGTTAGATCCCTGCTCTACTTTATAAGAAGCGTGTTTCTTGTCTTCTGATACTTCAGAAAACTTCTTACCCATAAATCTTTTTACGGAGGAAATTGTATTTGCTGGGTTTGTGATTGCCTGACGTTTTGCAGGATCACCTACTTTTCTTTCACCGTTTCCATTATCCAAGAATGCCACGATAGAAGGTGTTGTTCTTCTACCCTCACTATTTTGGATGACCACTGGCTCGTTACCTTCCATTACAGCAACACAAGAGTTCGTAGTACCCAAGTCTATACCTATGATTTTTCCCATGATTTTATATTTTTATTTTTTGATTACAGAATTTAAACTACAAATCACCTATTGACAAGGGTTGTGCCAAGGGACTTGTGGTCAAAAATCACGTCAGATTGTCAGTTTGAATTGTCAAAATAAAAGAAGAAGCCTGACATGATTTTCCAAAATCATAAAAAGTACATGACAAAAACTCCTTCATATTTGAACTTAATTTGACATCACATGCAACCATTTTATTAAATTCTGTATCTTAGTGTTGTGGTTAGCAATAATTTAAAGAAACGGGAAAAAGAGAGATTAAGATGGAGCATGGCTTTTCTTATCTGTTTGGCTACGGCACTATTTTTTTCTTACGAGCCTTCACAAAGCAATTTTTTAGGGAGAATAATCAACCCCATAGAATTTTTGAAAATGGAACAAGAAAATCAGTTCCAGAAAATATTCACCAAATTCTTCACTCCAGAAATCCCTGAAAGATTTAAAAGATTGTAATTTTAGCTTTATTCACTTTATCCTGTCAACATGCATTTAAGCGGCATTTATATTTACCCAATCAAATCTTTGGGAGGCATCAGTTTGTCTGAAGCAATTTTAGAAGAAAGAGGAATTCAACATGACCGAAGATGGATGCTGGTGGATGAATCAGGGATGTTTTTATCCCAAAGAACTTTTCCAAAAATGGCCCTTCTTCAAGTCAATCTTATTGCTGATGGACTTTTGATAACAGACAAAAAAAACAGTGAAATCAGCATTTCAATTCCCTTTGAACCAAAAAGCACCTTAAAAAAATCAGTAACTATTTGGGAAGATACCGTCGAAGCTCAATTGGTGGACGATAAGGTCAGCCAATGGTTTTCTGAGCAACTTGGTATGACCTGTGACTTGGTAATCATGCCTGATAGTACACAGAGAAGGCTAAAAGAAAAATATGCTGTCAATGGTGAGTCAGTCAGCTTTGCAGATGGTATGCCATACCTTGTAATCGGGCAGTCCTCATTAGATGATTTGAATGAGAAGCTAGAAAATCCAGTTCCGATGGATAGATTTAGGCCGAATTTTATCTTTGAAGGAGGTGAAGATTTTATTGAAGACTCTTGGAAAGAAATCCAAATTGGGGATGCAGTTTTCAAAATCACAAAGCCTTGTGCACGCTGCGTCATGACCACAGTAAACCAAGATGACGCAAGTAAAAGCAAAGAGCCACTTAGAACTTTAGCGAGCTACAGAACAGTAAATGGAAACGTAATGTTTGGTCAAAATATGCTATTGCTAAGTGGTCAAAAAGTGAAAATTGGTGATCAAATAGGGCCAATAAAAAATTAATATAATTTGCTGTATTGACATTTGACACAAATATTTAAATCAAATTCAGGTAAGGGCATTTTGTCAACAGTCAGCGACTAACGGTCCACAGCATAAAAAATATTACACTTATAGAATTTTCATTAACTATTGATTTGAAAGCGGATATCCATTTTCAATAAAAAAGCCCACTCTTTATACAGAGTGAGCTTTAGATTAGATCGTATGATTTTCTTAGAAGCTAAATCCTGTGGTCACCTTGAAGAAAGAATCATTTCCCTCAACTAAGTCAGTACCAAAAGACAACCTCGCGAAAGCACCACCTGATGGCTTACTAAATTGGACATATGGACCCAACCATTGATACACATCTGTAGAACTAGTCACTTCCGATCCACCTGTGTTGATCAAGTGTTCGTAATGTGCTCCGATAGATAAGAATTCAGAAGCCTTAAAACCGAAGTTTGCCCAATAATGCAAATAGGACAGTGTGGTTCCACCTGTTGGCGCTTCATTCCTTAAAGGCGCATAAAACCCTAAATAAATCTCTCCTTCAGTTTTAGCTTTATCCAAACCAATAGTCAAGTTTGGGACAATACCATCACCAAAGATTGAAGGTCCTGCTGTCCCTGAGGAAAGCAAATTACCACCTGTAATTCCGATTTGAGGGCTCACACTGATACCTTCGGCAGGTTCAAAACCTACTCCAACTCCGAATTCAGTCCAGTTTCCCCAACCTCCACCGGAACCTTGATTACCTCCTGTACCACCTGACCAAAGTATGCCGTAAAAAGTAAAGTCAACTTTTTCATTGACACTGTAAGAACCAGAGAAGAATGGATAGAATCCAAAGAACTGATCTGAGTTGAGCGTAACACTCATACTGAATTTATCATCGGCTTCTTGAGCATATGATGGAGAGTAAGCAATCGCTGCGCAAAGCATGGTCAAGGTAAATACCTTTGCAGCCATTTTTGTAAATCTGTTTTTCATTTGTTTAATAGGTTTTGTTAGAAATAGGTTTGAAATAAACCATCAAAAAACATTTATAATGTATTATTAATGATTTATGGTTTTAAATTTAACCACTATTTCATAAAATACAATATTTTTTAATTTTTATGATCTAAATTTCAACCAATTCAATCAATTATTACAGATTTTTTAATAAAATCGATTGAATATTACGCCGCGAAAGAAATGCTAGTACACAATGGGAAATAAAAAAAAGCCCCAAGGGTAACTTGGAGCTTTCTTATTTTCTCAAATGAGATTATGCTTTTTAATGAAAATCTACTTGATTATTTACTCAGTGGCAATGTCTGAAACGGATCAACACCGTATTCAAGGTTATCTATAAGCTTTTACAGTTTCAATAAATACTTTCACCATTTCAGGATTGATATCAGGATAAACACCATGACCAAGATTAGCAATATGTCTCGTTCCTTTGAACTGATCAAGCATCAAGACCGTGGCAGCCTCTACTTCTTTTGGTGATCCATAGAGTGCGGCAGGATCTAGATTACCTTGTAGCGTCTTGTTTGCTCCAATCATCTTCCTAGACTCGGCGATTCCCATATTCCAATCCAACCCAATCGTCTCGCAATTCAATTTTCCCATTTGTTCTCTTGCGAAGAAGGCACCTTTAGCAAAAACAGTTTTGGGGACTTCTGTGACCGCATCACAGATCTGGGAGATATATTTTAAAGAAAACTCCTCATAATGGTTTGGAGGAAGTATTCCAGCCCAGCTATCAAATAACTGTACGAGATTAACTCCAGCGGCTATTTGTGCTTTGAGATAATTTATCGTACTGTCTGTAATCATTTGGAGCAATTGATGAGATAATGCTGGCTCAGTATAAAGCATCGCTCTCGCTTTTGAAAAAGTCTTGCTTCCAGAACCTTCGATCATGTAAGCAAATATCGTCCAAGGTGCTCCAGCAAAACCAATCAATGGCACTCTGCCATTCAATGCTTTTTTAGTGATTTTGATGGCTTCGATTACATAGCTGAGATCATCAACACCATCTGCAATTCTTAGTTTTTTCAAATCTGCAGCTGAACTCACCACATTTGGAAACCAAGGCCCACGCTTTTCGACCATTTCGTAAGGCAAGCCCATGGCTTCGGGAATAACCAAAATATCAGAAAAAATAATCGCTGCATCCACTCCAAGTAAATCTACTGGCTGAATAGTCACTTCAGCAGCCAATTCAGGTGTCTGCGCTAATTCTATAAATCCACTAACACTATTTCGTACAGCTCTATACTCAGGCAAAATTCTACCTGCTTGTCTCATCAGCCAAACAGGAGTTCTTTCTACAGTTTCGCCTTTGGCGGCTCTTAATAGGAGGTCGTTTTTTAAATTCATCGTGCAAAGATAAGATAGGAAATTTTATTTCGTGATATACGGAGAAAAAATCAAAATAGACCAAAAATAAAAAGCCTCGCTAGGAGGCTTTTCAAAAGTTAATTTTTCGGCTGAAGTTTGATAACATCAGCATCTGTTTTCCCAAGCATGTCCATGACAGCATCATAATCATCAAAGTTTACTCTAGAGTTAGCTGATGCAAAGTCTGCCGGTATGATGACAACCCTAAAGACCTGATTTGTTGTAAATTCAGAAGGAAGCGTACTTAGATTAAAATTACCCTCCATAAAGAAGGTAAAATCGAACCTTGTGAAGTCATAATTATAAGAGAAAACCCCATTAGAAAACTCAAAGTTAACCTGTGGCAGCGCTCTCCAAACATCTGTATTATTCTCCACATCCCATAAAATAAACGCAAGCAATTTATCACTAGGCTCTATAGGTGGATTAAATTCAAAGATGTCTGACTTAAAACCATTGACTGAATTAAAGTTAACATTTTCGACTTCGAAAACTTCGCCAAGAATAGTTATACCATCTAAACCATCTCTTCCATCAAATCCTGGAGGGCCTGGAGGGCCTTCACATGCAAAAAAGGCACTTAAGCCTAAGACCATTATTACTTTGATTAGATTTTTCATAGGAATGTGATTTAAGGTGAAATATAAGTTAAGGACGAATCTAAAGAGATAGGGTTGCTATTCCTGTCTTTAAGAAATCGAATTGCTAAAACTGTACCAATAATTTTAACAAAGTGAATTTAATTTTCAATAATTCCAATCACATGTACCTCTTCTTTTGCAACAATTTTATCGATAAAAATAGTTGGTGACTTAAGATTATTCTCTTTTGAGAATTCAAATATCTTATTTTTCACTTTATTTGGACCTGGCATTACAAATCTATGTGCATTTATTTTTGCTAAGACAGCTTGACTGGATTGAAATGATTTTTTTTCGAATTCAGATAAAATTCTATCAAATTCTACCCCGACAAAAACTTCCATCGTATCTAATTTTCCTGCAGGCTCGGTAACGTAAATTGTATAAAAGGGAATACTTTCTTCTTTTGCCAATTTTATTACTTGCTCAAAAGTTTGACCCAATTTTTCATCTTGTGGTGTACCTCTATATGCTAAGCCTTGCAACTTCAGTTCAAAAGATTCCAGTGATTCAACTTCAATCTCGTTAAAACCTCCCAATCTATCGAACTGAAAAAGTCCCACTGCTACCAATACAAGTAAGCTAGTAACGCCAATTATCCACTTTTTCATGTTAGAATAAATATCTCACACCTAGGCCACCTTGCAATTTTAAATGACCAAATCTATCCAAGAACTCCACAAACATTCCTATTTCAGCAAATACACTAATTGGCAAATCATCAAAATAGTATTCCCCACCTCCGAAAATCTCAGGGCCGAAGTCAATATTTCTTCTGCTGTCTCTCAAAAGTATTCCAGCTGATCCATCCGTGTAAGCATAATCTACTCTCGTTGATCTCAATTGAACACCAACTCCCGCGTAGGCTAGAAAATAACCTACTTCAATATTCAAATCATCTGTAATATCTTCATGATATGCCGCTCTTAAATTAAAAGCAAAAGAACTCCCTGTACTGTGACTAGTATAAAAAGCATTTGGGCTTGGCCTGTTATTGTCAAAAGACCTTTGATAGTATTGATTACTATTGATCCCAGCTCTTCCAAACATTCCCTCGATGGCAATATTATCATCTAGAAACTTTTTGTAGGTGATTGATAAGGGTTCTCCCAATCTCAATCCAATTCCATCTTCTTGTGCATTTGCAAAAATAGGGGCCAATAAGATGGCGAAAATCAGTAACTTTTTCACTTTATATTTATTTATTGGTTTAGTAATTGAATTTTAAACGTCGACAAAGGATGACCTGTTGCCTATTTATTTTGATTTTATTCCTAAAAAACAAAATCCCAAGGATTTCCTAAAGAAACTGAAACGACTTCGTAATAATCAACCAACAGATCAAATGACCATGGATTTCATTTGCATTTTATGAAGGTTAGCATAGTAACCATCGAGTTCTAATAAAGAATCGTGCGTACCAACCTCTTTAATCTCTCCTTGATGAAGGACTATGATTTTATTTGCTTTTTGAATAGTGGACAACCTGTGTGCTATGACGATCGAGGTCCTACCTGTCATCATTTTATCAATCGCTTTCTGAATTAAGCCCTCTGTCTCCGTATCAACTGATGAAGTAGCTTCATCCAAAATGATAATCTCAGGATTATAAACCATCGCCCGAACAAAGGAAATCAGTTGCCTTTGACCAACAGATAAGGTGGCACCACGTTCCATCACATTGTAATCCAATCCTCCAGGAAGACGTTCGATAAACTTCTTCGCCCCAACCAATTTAGCTGCGTGCATCACCTGTTCTCTACTTATATCAGGATTGCCTAGCGTGATATTGTAATAGATTGTGTCAGAAAACAGAAACACATCTTGTAAGACTACCCCAATATGCTTCCTCAGCGTGCCCAACTCAAAATCTTTGACGTCGGTTCCATCGATTTTAATAGAGCCCTTATTGATTTCGTAAAATCTGCTGATCAAGTTGATAATTGAAGATTTCCCAGCCCCTGTTGCTCCCACTAATGCAATGGTTTCTCCATGTTTTACTTCAAAATTGATATTTTTCAATACGTATTCTTCATCATTATAGGCGAACCAGACATCTTTCAGCGCGATGTCTCCTTTTAGTTTTTCAGGTTTAAAATTACCCTCATTAGCAATATTTTCATCGCTATCGAGTAGTTTGAAAATACGAGATGAACTTACTACGCCAAGCTGAAGCGTATTGAATCTATCTGCAATCATTCTAATGGGACGAAAGAAAAGCTGCAGATACATGATAAATGAAATCAAGACACCCACCTGAATATCCAAATCAAAAACACCCGTTGCTCCATACCACACAACCAATCCTATTCCAAAAGCTTGAATAATCTCTGCTACAGGGAAATAAATTGAATAATAAAGAACAGATCTTACGTGTGCTTTTTTATGGTCAATATTGATGTCTTTAAATTTTTCATACTCTCTCTTTTCGCGATTGAATATCTGAACAATGTTCATCCCTGTGATATGCTCTTGCAGAAACGAATTAAGATTAGACACTGCATTTCGAACATCATTGAAGGCAACTTTGATTTTTTCCTTGAAAACATAGGTCGAAATAATCAAAAAAGGAAGCGTACACAAACTCACTAAGGTCAGCTGCCAATCAATATAAAACATTACAGCCGAAATCGTCACCAGCTGCAATAAATCACCAATAATCGCCGCTAAGCCTTCACTGAAGACATCAGCAAGCGTTTCAATATCTGAAACATTTCTTGTTACCAACCTACCTATTGGTGTATTATCAAAAAATTTCAGCCTCATTTTTAATAAATGTCTGTAAAGTTTGATTCTAATATCTCTAATAATCACCTGTCCAATCCAACCAGACAAATAGGTGTGGACAAACTGAACGAAAGCTTGGAGAATCATCAAGCCGACTAAAAGATAGATAATTTGAACTAAACCAGCCTTATCCCCTAGAGCCACATAATCATCTATCGCTATTTGAATGAAATAGGGCCTAGTCGGCGCAAGTATTGCCAAGGCCAATGTCAAAAAGATCAACAGGTAAAACTTCCCCTTGTAAGGTTGAATAAACTCATAGAGCTTTTTCAACACCTTTGTATCAAGGATTTCACCGCTTTTTATATTTTCTTGTTCAAGACTCAAGTTGAAATTTATTTAAATGAAAATATCCTGAGGGTAGTGTACTTCACACAAAAACAAACCTCTAGCAGGTGCTGAAGAGCTTGCTTGATTTCTGTCTTTACTTTCTAAAATAGCTTTGAATTGCGCCTCTGACAGCTTTCCTTCACCTACATCAGTCAAAGTACCAACGATAGCTCTTACCATTCCCCTCAAAAACCTATTGGACGTTATATGAAATAACAATTCCTGTCCATTTTGTTCCCAATATGCTTCTTTTATTTTGCAACCAAAATGACTAACGTCTGTTTTGATCCTAGAGAAACACTGAAAATCCTCTTGTTCTACAAGCAAACGCGCTACTTCATTCATTTTTTGCACATCCAAATCTCTGAAATAATGCCAAGATAGCTCTTCCTCAAAAGGAGTTTTTCTTGTTGTGATCTTATAAACGTAGCTTCTAATGGTAGCGGAAAATCGTGCATGTGCCTCAGGCTTGACTTCCCGTATTGAATATACAGCTATATCTTTGGCAAGTAGAGAATTTATTTTCTTCAGAAAGTCAAATTGATTTAATACTCCTTCAAAATCAAAATGCGCAAACTGCTGTGAAGCATGAACGCCGGTATCTGTCCTACCCGATCCCATAATAATAATCGGCGTTTTTAGTAAGATTGAAATCGCTTTTTCAATCTCTCCTTGGACAGAAACCGCATTTTTTTGTGTCTGCCAGCCGTGGTAGTTTGTGCCCTTGTAGGCTATCTCTAGAAAGTATCTTTTCATATCTTTTGTCACGGTTGCAAAGATACCATTCCCATTCAAAATTAAATGCCAAAATGACTAATCCTTGCGATTCATGAAATTACCCTGTTTCTTTGTCAAAATTTAAAAATGACATGATACAAAGAATTCAAACCGTATTTCTGTTTCTAGTTGCAGTGGCAATGATTTTGGTAGTAACCTTCCCTATTTGGCAGCAAGTAAATCCTGACCAAAGCCAGATGCTAACACTTACTGCCTGGAGTTTAGATAAAATTGACACCCAAACTCAAGAAGTTATCCAATCAGATGGTAACATATACTTAGGAGTACTGGCACTTGTAGCAGCTGTATTGGCGCTATTTAGTTTGACTCAATACAAGAATAGAACTAAGCAGATGTTTATCAACATGATCAATTCAATAGTAATGGTTGTCACTCTTGCTCTTATTATTTGGACAAGTCACCAAGCCAATGCAAGTTTCAATCCTGAGGTAAATGGTGCTTTTGTGGTCGGCTTTTGGGCAATATTTGGAGGAATGATCATGAATCTCCTTGCCAACAGATTCATCAGAAAAGACGAAATGCTGGTTAGATCAGTAGATAGGATTAGGTAATAAGGATTGGCAGATTTGAATGTTAGAAAGTTTAAAAGTTGGCTGAGCTACAATTCAATAAGTAGAAAGGCCTTCAATTTATTGTCAAATCTGCTATTTCTAAATTTTAGCGGTCTTACATCTTGCGTCTTGCGTCTCTTACCCGACCTTGTCACTTCACACTTTTTATTTACCTTTAAAGATTAATAAAAGCATTAGAACGCATTGACTTTCCTGATATGAAATTAGAAACAATTGCAATACACGCAGGTACAAAAATTACGGATTCACACAAACCAGCTGTCCAGCCGATTACATTAGCGACTACTTTTGAACATCATGAAGAATCTCTAATCTATGCAAGAGCAGCTAATCCAAACCGAAATGCTTTAGAAAATGTATTGGCAAAGTTGGAGCATGGGGAAGTTGCAGCTGCTTTTTCATCAGGAAATGCCGCAGGAATGTCTGTTTTTCAAGCGTTAAGTCCAGGCGATCACATCATTGCTCCTGATGACATGTATCATGGTCTCAGGAATCAATTAACGGGAATATTTCAAGGAATACTTACAGTGGACTTTGTGGACATGACCCAGTCTGAAAACGTAAGCAAGGCCATCAAGAAGGAAACCGCTTTGATTTGGATAGAAACGCCTTCGAATCCACTACTGAAAATATCGAATATCAAAGAAATCTGCGAAATAGCACAAAGAAACAGTATCAAGGTAGTCTGTGACAATACTTTTGCGACGCCTGTTTTTCAAAACCCACTCTTGCTAGGAGCAGATATAGTCATGCACAGTACAACCAAATACCTTGGTGGGCATAGTGATATCATGGGTGGGGCATTAATCGGAAAGTCAGACGATATGTTCTGGGAAAAGATAAGAAATGTACAAATCTCAGGAGGGGCCATTCCTTCACCATTTGATTGCTATATGCTGACAAGAAGCATTAAAACGCTTCCTTACAGAATGAAAGGTCATGCTGAACATGCAGGAATTATTGCCACATTTCTGCAGAATCATGCTGATGTGGAGAAGGTCTACTATCCCGGACTAAAAGACCACCAAGGGCACGCGACTGCTACAAGTCAAATGTCAGGATTTGGTGGCATGCTTTCATTTTTGGTAAAAGGAGGGGCTGAAAAAGCAGATCTTGTTATCTCTAAGTTAAAATACTTTACAAATGCTACCAGTCTTGGAGGAGTCGAAAGTTTAATTGAAAGAAGAGCAGCATCAGAGGGACCTGACACCAAAACACCCCAAAATCTAATAAGAGTATCTGTAGGTTTAGAACATCTAGATGATCTTTTAGAAGACTTGGACCAAGCACTGAAATAATTATGAATTATCCGCAATGATCTCGTTAAGCTATTAAGAAATCTAAAATACCACAAATCGGCCTCAGTCAACAGTCATCTGACCACAGCTGATTGAAATGAACATCATACATCATTATATATGGCCACTAGTAAGAAAGTGGATATTTAAAATTAAACAGAAAAACCCTTTCAAATTCTAGATTTGAAAGGGTTTTTCTGTTTATAATTTCTGAGATTTACTCTCCATAATATTCAACAAAATTTCGGGGTGTTTCATAAAGTGTAAGCTTGTACAAACTTCCATGAGGAGTAATTTCGCTTACTGCAGGCTCGAGAATTTTCCAAAATTCCATAATTAAGATTTCACAACTTGCCATTTTCCCCAACATAAAATCTACATCAAGGTTAAGATTTTTATGATCTACCTTATCAATAACTAGCTCACGGATCACATTGCTGAGTTGTTTAAGATCTACAACAAATCCAGTATCTGCGTCAGGCATTCCTTTTACAGTCACGATCAACTCAAAGTTGTGTCCATGCCAGTTGGCATTCGCACAAGGTCCAAAGACCTCTAGATTTTTTTCCTCTGACCATTTGGGGTTCCACAGCTTATGCGCTGCATTGAAATGCTCTTTTCTGCAAACGTGTATCATTACTAATCTGATTTGGGTTGCAAATCTAAGGAAAAGATTGTGAAATAAGAATTAAGAAGATTTACAAAAAAATATCCTAATTTACAACCTATAGTTTTTCTATAAAAACAAATACTTTCTGCATGTCACTGACATTATTGAAATCAATGTTTTGTTTATTTACAAATTCTCTAGCTTCCTTCCATTTTTCCCCAGCAAGGAATTTTATACCAGAATTATTCTTTTTAATTTCAGTTATTTCACTGTTTTCCAATAGGTAATAAGAAATCACTTCTTTATACTCGTCAAACTTCGGACCTGAATTATAAGCACCTCCCACATTCGCCTTAACAAACTTTTTTTCAACTAAAGCAAAAAACTGCTTATCGTTTGTCTCAAATACTGATTGAGCATACATCAACCTATCATTTAATCGTATTGGTTTGAAAAGTATGCTATCTTCAATGAAAAGAATAGATTCAATATATGAAGCTTCTGGAACTACTATGTTATTAGGCTTGATTTGTACATAAAGTTCAGATTGACTTGGTAGAATATTAGCTAGCACATTATCATGAGTCTTACCTGTGATCATCGTAACTTTAGCTTTTTTCAAGTCTTCAAAAAGAAATGGTGAACCAATCACCCCTTCACTTTTAGGCTGAAGACCAATATAAGTAGCAAAATTATCCTTGAGATCTATAAAGGTTTGACTTCCATCAGAATTTCCTACAGCTGTTTGCGAAAATGATGGAATACTTAATGCTATAAAAAACAAAGAAATTAGGATGCGCATAGTCTTTAAAATAAAAGAGCCAAAGGATATACCTTTGGCTCTAGATTAATTACTTAATTAATAATTTGGATTCTGAGTAAGGTTAGGATTGACATCTCTTGCATTTAGAGGAATTGGCATCAATGTTCTCCAAACAGGGATTTCAAAAGCATCTACTGCTCTACCTGTTCTTACCATGTCATGCCATCTATGACCTTCAAAAGCAAATTCTAATCTCCTTTCAGCTAAAATCACATCAATTGCTTGTTCTATGTTAGCTGGTAAAGTAACTACAAGAGACTGATCATTGAATGCTCTCCTTCTGATTACTTGTAAATCAGCAGCAGCACCAACAAAATCGCTATTTCTAACTCTAGCTTCAGCTCTTATAAGATACATCTCTGCAAGCCTTAGTACGTGAACTCCATCAGTACCAGTAGTATTGTCTCTGTATTTGAAATTCACAAATACTCCAGGAGCTTCTTCTCTGATAGATGCAGCTCTTCTTAAATCACCTGTTGAATAAGAATTCCAAAGACTCTCTGTTGCTCCAAATTCAAATCTACCTCCATTGTCTCTTCCATACCAGAAAGTAACTGGATTTTGATTGTTTGCATCAAAGAAAATTTCAAATATAGCTTCAGTTGTTCCTTTACCAGCTACCTGATTTTCAAAAGGAACTAAGGCATACGTACTGTTACTAATTACAGTAGTAGCAGCAGTTTCTGCATTAGGATAATCTCCTGTATAAAGATATAATCTAGCTAATAAAGCTTGAGCAGCACCTCTAGTGGCTCTGTGTCTAGTGTTATTATTAGATGTGTAAGAAACAGGCAGCAAAGGAATTGCATCAGTCAAATCTTTCAAAACACCTGCATAAACTGTGGCTCTAGGATCTCTAGCAACGAAATAACTTTCGTCGATAGGAGCTGCTGTAGCTCTCAAAACCAAAGGAACATCACCAAAATAATTCGCAAGATTAAAGTGATTTAATGCTCTCACGAACAATGCCTCGCCTTTGTATTGATCTTTTAACGATTGAGCCATATCAATACCATCAACTTGAGTAATAATATTATTAGCTCTATTGATATTATTGTAGGCAGAAGCCCAAATAGCACCAATCTCACCATTTACGGCATCCCAATTTTTTAGATCTAAATCTCTCCAGGTATTAAACGAACCTGTGTGTGATACATCATTAGAAGCAATATCACCTACCACATTCATTCTGAACCCAAGATTATTACCACCAGCAAGGCCGCCGTATAATCCTAAAACAGCTGCATTAGCACCTTGTTGATTAACAAACACAAGGTTTGAAGACAATGAATCTACTGGTTCTAGCTCTAATAACTCGTCCGAACAAGATGACAGAAGCATCGCAGCACCCAGTAAAGAGCCTATAATTTTTGTATTAAATATATTTTTCATCATTCTTAACTTTAAAATCCTAGATTAAGACCAAGTGTAAACGTTTTCGCCTGTGGGAAAGTCAAGAAATCATAATTTCTCGCAATATTAGCCCCTGGCTGAGAGTTCAATTCAGGATCCCAACCTGTGTATTTGGTCCAAGTGATTAAGTTTTGAGCCATTGCATAGATTCTGAATTGTCTTACTCCAATACTTTGCAATACATTACCCGGTAAAGTGTAACCTAATGATAAGTTCTTCAATCTTAAGAAAGAAGCATCTTCTAACCATCTGTCAGAATCTACTCTATTGTTTCTATTTGGGTCTAGAGAAGTTGCTCTAGGGATATCAGTGATATCACCTGGCTGCTGCCATCTCTGTAACGCTAATTCAGACATCCCCCATGCAGAAAATCCTAAGTGTTGATTGAATTGTGCAGATCTATTGATTACATCAAATCCATAAGTAAACTGTAAAAAGACATTCAAATCAAAACCTTTGTAAGTAAATGTGTTATTCAAACCACCAAAGAAATCAGGATTTGGCTTACCTACGTATTGTCTGTCATCTGGTGTAATTGCTCCATCTTCATTTAAATCTACAAACATCAAATCGCCTGTTTCTGGATCTACACCATTGGATTTGATCATAAAGAATGCTCCTAAAGGCTGACCAACTGCTGCTCTACTTTGTAGTGAGTTGATTGGTGTATTTTCATCAACAATCGCAGTTACTTCATTCTTAATAAATGAAATGTTGAACTGTGAATTCCAATTGAATCCTCCCTTGTTGATGATATTTCCTGATAGGGAAAGTTCAACACCATTGTTTCTCATTGAACCAATATTCTCTGTAATGGATCCAAAACCTGAAGTATTTGGTATTGGCTTATTCAAAAGAAGGTTTGTTGTATTTTGAACGAAATATTCAGCAGACACTTGGAATCTATCATTCAAGAAACCCATATCTAAACCAAAGTTCAATGTACTACTTTCTTCCCAACTCAATCTACCATTTGGTAATTGCGATGGTGCAAAACCTGGAGAAGCAAGATAATTAGCTCCAGCTGAATACAAATTCAATGCTTGGAAATTACCTATACCGTCTTGGTTTCCAGTCACACCGTAACTCACTCTACCTTTTAATAAACTGATAACAGCTGAATTCTTTAAGAAACTTTCTTCTGACAAGATATAACCTACAGAACCTGCTGGGAATATACCGTATCTGTTTTCTTCACCGAATCTTGATGAACCATCAGATCTTAAACTTGCAGATACCAATAATTTGTCTTTCCAACGGTAATTTGCTCTACCAAAATATGATAAAAGCGCATATTCAGTTCTAAAAGAACTACCTGCATTCACTTCAGCTGCTGAAGTGATATATTTAAAATCCGCTCCTGGGAAATTAATACCTGTAACAGATCCAGTTTCAGAGACATATCTCTGATAAGATTGACCTAAAATAGCATCAAAATAGTGATCATCCCCAAAAGTCTTAGAGTATGACACTATATTTTCATTCAAATAAGTTGTAAATAAGTTGTTGGCTTGGGTACCTGTACCGTTTGTTGCAAAACCACTTCTTACTGTATTAGGATTATACACATCCTGTCTACCGTAGATGATATCTGCTCTAAAAGATGTTTCAAATCTCAAACCAGGTATGATTTTATATCCAACTGAAATATTTGGTTGAAGTCTATATTCATTCAGTTCATTCTTAACTTCCCGAATCAATGCTTGAGGATGCGCAATCAATGTACTGAAAGCATGGTTGTAACTTCCGTCTTCCAAGAAAGGCTCAAAATCTGGTCTTGCCAAGGTTGCTGCACTAAATACACCGAAGATGTTGTTATCATTACCTCTTAGATTCTGTCTAGTATTTACCAATCTTAGATTTGATTTCAAATCAACTCTCTCACTGAACTTGTGATCTACAGATATACTTGTAGAATATCTAGTGAAATCAAACCCTCCCATGAATCCTTCATTTTTGAACATTCCTCCAGAAACGAAAAATTGTGTGTTATCAGATCCACCTCTAACCGAAACGTTATAATCTTCGATAGATCCCTGCTGAAAGATTAAACCATACCAGTCTGCATCAGGTGCTTCCGCAACCTGAGCATCTGTGAATAAAGCTGGTCTACCATCATTCGTTCTTGATTCGTTCATCAATTCTCTCCATTGAGAACCTGTAACATTCTCCACTCGATTAGTTGGTTCTTGTATACCTCTGTAAATTGAAAGATCAACTTGAGCTTTTCCTGCCTTACCTCTTTTAGTTGTGATAAGTACAACACCATTTGCTCCTCTTGACCCGTAGATCGCAGCTGATGCAGCATCCTTCAATACCTCAATTGATTCAATATCATTTGGGTTAATTTGAGAAAGCACGTTTGTAGTCTGACCTCCACGGCCGACACTTGAAGTGTTACCACTGTAAACAGGCATACCATCGACAACGTATAAAGGTTCATTACTTGCAGAAATTGAAGCTGTACCTCTTACATTAATGCTGATTGCACCTCCTGGTGTTCCTGATGCAGAACTTACCAAAACACCCGCTGCTCTACCTTGAATAGCTTGGTCAATACCCGCAACAGGTAAGTTTTTGATATCCTCAGAACTAACAGAAGAAATAGCGCCTGTTACTTCTCTTTTAGTCATTTCACCATAACCAACTACAATCACCTCTTGAAGTGATTTCATATCTGGTCTTAATGTAACTGAAATGATGGACTGATTCCCAATAGTTAATTCCTGAGTCTCTAATCCAACGAAACTAACTACTAATACATTTTTATCAGATGGAACATTGATTGAAAATTTTCCATCAAGATCAGTTGCTACACCGACTGTAGTACCTTTTACCAACACCGATGCTCCCGGTATAGGTAAATTATCTTCTCCCGAAATAACGGTTCCAGTAATAACACGACTTTGTCCAAATGCCATAGCACTTATGAAAAGGAGCGTGAATCCTAAGAGTAAAACTTTCCTCATATTTGTATTTATTTGATGTAAATAATATGCAATTGTAATTATTAACTAAATACAATCCAAAAGTGTTAGATAAAACGACACTAGAACCATTGATGTAAAAAATTAACAATTATTTATTTTTAGGATAACACCAATCTTAATTCTTGTTATTAAAAATTTCCTATCGAATGAACACTTACTTCTTTGGTTTTAAAAACATTAACCAAACAAAATTTTTTTTCAAGAAATTTTAAAAAATGACCGTAAATGAAACAAAAATATGGACTAAATTTCTTTGAAGCATTAAAAAAAAGCCTTAAGAAAAATCTTAAGGCTTTTTTTTAATTAGTGAATATTGAAAGATATTAATTATCTCCTCCAAATGTATAGACAGGTAAACCTCTCAAATCCAACTCTGACGCAGGAACTGGTAGCTGTCTTACAGTTCCTGGAATCAAACCATGTCTCTCAACAGTAGTTCTTCTTCTATTCATCCAAGGCTTAGCAACACCATCTAAGTAATGCTCAACAAAATGCTCATAATAAATCGCGTCCAAGATCTGATCATTGGAAGCACTCGCAGCTACGGCAGCAAGTTCTCCTACAGATACTCTTCTGTCATTGATAAACCCAACAGCAGCTGATTTATCTCCGCCAGTTCTTACCAAAGCCTCAGCTCTAATCAGACCCATTTCATTTTTGGTCAAGTGTGCAATAGGACCAGTATATTGTAACAAGTAGTCTACATATCTAATAGACCTTCTATTACTGAAGAAATGATACCCTCTCGCCGGCTGGAATGTGTTACCAGCAACGTGTACAGTATAAATATTCAACCTTTTGTCCACAGGATTAGTGATCGCAGGAAGCGTATTTGTATTTTCTGGCCATGGGTAAGGAGCCGTTGTAGTTTGTGTATCAACAGTTGTTGGTCCACCTGTACCACCTTCCATCATATTCACAATTCTTTGACTCATTCTTGACCAAAGAGATAGCTGACCTTGAATCAACAATCTTGACCACCAAGAGAAACCACCATCACCATTTGGAGAGAAATCCTTAACCATTGGAGTATTAGTCAAAGAAACTATCTTTGCCCAATCCAAAGCCTCAGTCTCTGCCGAAGTTCTAGCAGAATATGCCAAGATCATCGCAGCATAGTTTCTACAAAAAGCAGCTGCTTCAGCACCTGACATAACCTGACCAGGTATTTGAGAAATCTCTGCAGATGGATTTGATTCGAAAATCGCTGCTGCTTCTTCAAATTTCTGTACAGCTGCTGCAGCTACCTCAGGATAGGGGACAAACTCAATATTTGCAAGCTCATCTTCAGAAAGAGTTTCATCAGCTACATAAGATTGGTCAAACAAAAGTGCATTCCAACCCAATGCAAGGCCTTGCAATACTTTAGAATTAGCAAGCACATTCGCTGTCAAGTCTGTATTCGTCTCAGGATCGATCAACTGACCACCGAATTCGGATTCTAAAACAAATAACGCTTCTCTTATTGCTCCAAGAACCTGATTATTTCTAATCCAAGGCTGCGTCAAAATAAAACGGTTACCATAAGCTAAGGTGTTATTGAATGGCAATCTAGGCTTAGCGCCAAGATCAAACATCCCCCAGTTACCCCAAGAGGCAGAGATCCCCTCACCTGTAACTGACAAGGCCATATTAGGTTCATTTTTTTGTATCCCATCCCACCAAAGAGTGTACTGCCCTTCTACGACGGAAAGAATGTCAGATGGGTTAGCATAAACATCCGCTAAGGATGCCGCATTCAAATCTTCTACCTCAAGGTCCTCACAACTAGAGAAAACCATGATTAAACTTAAAAGAAATGAAAAGATTAATTTATTATTTTTCATATTATTTTCTATTTATTAGAATGTCAAAGTTACAGACGCACCATAGTTTCTTACTAGTGGCAAATTGAAATCATCGACAGGAAGAACAAAACTTCCAGTTGAAGGATCAAAACCAGAGTACTTAGAAATCAACAATAAGTTTCTAGCAACAAAACTTAGCTTTGCTGATTTGAATACTGAACCTACTCCTAATTTTGTCATATCTGCATTGTTTAAATCATAGTTGAAAGCTAATTCTCTCAATCTAACATGCGAAGCATCTTCTACCCAAGCATCTGTGTATCTATTCTGATTGTAAATACTCAAGAAATAACTTGTATGCTTTCTTTCGTCTGGAGCAAAACCTGCTTGATCAAACATTGGGTGCAACTGATCTCTTGCCAACCACTGAGCACCTTGATTATAAACATTTCCACCGTTTTGATATTCCCAAAGCATGAAAATATTTAATTTTTTGTATCTAAAGTTAGTGATCAATGAAGTAAAGAAATCAGGCTGACCATTACCAATAATGTTGGTCTGTGTAAACACACCATTTTCGTCTGTAACCATGATAGCACTCTCAGCAGAAGTAAATTCAGTGCCTCTTCTAATCACATATCCTTCTCTATTAATTTCAAAATCTTCTAGAGTAAGGCCTCCTGCTACGTTAGCTACAGTTCCATCAGGTCTGATAGTCAAATCATCCAAAGACCTAACAAGTTTAACACCATAAAGTTGCGTATAAATACCACCACCTCTCGAGAATAAACCTAAACCACCATTCACAGGCAAATCAGGTCTATTGAAAGATGTGATCTCTTGTCTAGTTCTATCGAAGTTCAATATGAAATCTAATCCAAAGGTAGATGTCTGTACTGCCTTATATCCTAAGCTAATTTCTAAAGTACTTGTTTCCAAGGTACCCGCATTTTGTACCTGACTTGTACGGCCTGTTACAGCTGAAATCGGAACAGACATGATTTGATCTGCATTATCTTGGAAAGAGTAAGAAGCGTTGAACGACCACTTTTTCAAGAATTCCATGCTCAATATCCCTTCAAATTCTGTAGTGATATTTGGTTTCAAGAATGGGTTTGCAAGAACAGTTGGTCTGCTGATCACACCATTATTAATGTTTGCTCTTTCAAATCGATCTGTAAATCCAGGTCTACCTCCGGCAGTACCTAAAGAAGCACCAATTTTCAATTCGTCAATACCATTAATTTTCACAGCCTCTGAAATTCTGTAACCTAAAGAACCTCTAAAGAACGTTTGCCATCTTTCCTCAGCACCAAATAGAGATACACCATCTCTTCTTACCACAAAGTCAAACAAATATCTTTCTTGATAATCACCACCTACAGAGAATGAGAAGTTATCCGCTCTTACTTGTTGGGTATTTGAAGCTCCTGCAGATAAGAATGGAAGTCCATCTTCCGGAGACAAAGTAACATTACCAAAGAAATCAAATCCTCCTTGTACACCTAAGTTTCTACCAGACACAGAGAAACTTTCTCCGTTAGCATCTTCATATTGGTAGAAGAGATTTGACCTTAAGTTCAAATCACCTATTCTTTTTACATAAGCAAGTCTCGCAGAAGTAGTAATCGCTAATGTATTAGAATAACCTCTTGCTAATGAACCACGACCTGGCTCACCTTGATTGGCTAAGTAACCTATATCTTGGAAAGATCTTGAGTTTGTATCCCAAGTATCAACACCAAAAGCTGTTTCAAAGAATAAACTTTCAGTCAATTCAACTTTCAAAGTAGAGTTTGCAATAATTCTTTGTCTAACTTGAGAAGCTTGGTTATTAGAGATCTGATAGAAAGGATTAAATTCAGATGTTGGTGAGAATTTATTCACATTGAATTTGTATGGTGTTCCATTTTCATTCAATTCATTCAAATCGGCACTAGGATCCATCATGATCAAAGTACGGATATATCTACTTCTGTTATCATTTTGAGTTCTGATAAAGATCGCACTGTTAGATAATGTAAAACGTGTGCCTAATTTTTGATCATTATTGAATCTCAAGTTATATCTTCTGTTACCATCATGCAGGGGAATACCACCTGATGCATTCTGATGCTCAAAAGATACCATCGTATTGCTATTTGCTCCTCTACTCTGAATTCTAGCATAGTTTGTCAAAACTGTAGTACCAGTGAAGAAATCTTCTACGTGATTCGTGTAAGAAGGGAAAGGTTGGTCAGAAATATTTGGAATTCTTGGAACCCCTTGTCCAGTACCATCTACTCTAATAGAACCGTCAGCATTCAATTCAAAAGAATGGTGCAAGGTTTTGTTTGGAGATCTTGAAATATAAGCATTCTCAAAAGCAACTTCATTACGAACCATTACTTGAGTTGTACCTACTTTAAGGTCTTTCCCTCTTTTGGTCGTGATCGCGATTACACCATTAGCAGCACGAGATCCGTAAAGTGTAGCCGCAGAAGCACCTTTCAATACTTCAAAACGCTCAACGTCTTGCATGTTTATATCCGCTAATGTTCCTTCAATCAAAACACCATCTAATACAATAAGTGGAGCTGAGCTACCAAAGATTGATGTAGAACCTCTCAATTGAATTGCTGGACCACCTCCCGGAGCATTACTTGGTCTAACTCTTACACCAGGAAGTTTCCCAGCCAAAGCAGAACCAGCATTTGCTGCAGGTACTTGTTGGATGATATCTTCACCTACAGATGCTACTGTAAATGGAAGCTTTTTGATAGGAGTAGCAGCTGCAACCCCAGTCACAACAACCTCTCCGAGTGTTGTTAAATCTGTTCCCAAAGTAACGTCCACGATTGAACGATTCCCAACACTAATTTCTTGTGTTTCTAATCCAATAAATCTAAAGATCAAAACCACTGCATCGTTATCTGGAACAATGATGGAATAGTTACCATCAAAGTCTGTAACGACTCCTTTCGTAGTACCTTTAATCTGGATATTAACACCAGGAATTGGTAGGTCATCTTCTCCTGAAATGACAGTACCTTTCACTTCCCTAGATTGTGCATTGGCATAAAAACCAAATAACATAAACAAGGAAAGAAGTAGTAAACTTTTTCTCATAATATTTAATTAAGGTGAAACTTATCACCGAGTTTAATCGATAAAAATATTAAAACAAAAAAAATATTTTAGTTAAAATTCTGATAAAAATACCTTAAACAGAATAAAATTTTACTAATTAAGGTAATATTGAGTATTTAACATATTTTAACTGGTTAGAGGAAACATTAATTTATTTTTTCAGGGAAAACTTTTTCAAAAAAAAATGAAACTTTTTTAAACCTAAAGCGTTAAGAAATTTATTTTTTGGTGAAGAAGATAAAAATGTAAAAAACCGGACAATTGAAGCTGACAAAATTTCCATTACTAATCTCAGTTGTATCAGTCTAACAGATTCGCTTTTACATTCTTAAAACTTAATAATAAGTTTATTTGCTTTTTCTGATGGGAAAGAAACCTAATTGATAAAATTTATTTATAATTTTTAAAAATCAAAGTTAATTTTAGTGGTAAAAAGTTTTTAAAAAAATTTATTTGAAAAGCGCAAAAATTCTTTAAAAACCCCATACCGTATTTAATAAAACCAGTTAAATAATTTTTACTGTAATTCTCCTATTAATAGCTCTGTTTTCTGGACTGTCATTTCCAACTACTGGCTTAGTCGACCCAAAACCCATCGTCCTCAACCTTTCCTGATGGATACCATTCAAAATCAGAAAGGACTTTACGCTTTCAGCTCTTCTTAGACTTAAGTCTTTGTTGTAAGCCTCTGAACCCACATTATCCGTATGACCTGCGATCAAAATGTTAATGGATGGATTGTCATTCATGAATGAAATCAAACGCCTTAGAGAACTTCTGGATTCCGACCTCAGGTCATCCTTATCAAAATCAAAAAATATATTCTCGAAAATAAACTCCTCTCCTGCTGCCACAGGCGTAAGTTCTACATCTAAATTCTTTTTGTTCTGAAGACTATCTCTATCCACGTTATAAATCTTTGGCAGATAGCCTTGCTTCTCCACATACAAGCCTGAAGCAGGCTTGTCTGGATAAAGCATGGTAAACTCACCCGTCCTGCCATCGGACTCAAACTGATACAAAGTACTATCTGTAACCAAATCAACCAAAGATAGCTTCGCTTGAATTGGCTCTCCGGTGTTTTTATTCAAAACCTTACCTTCAGTCACCATCAAGCGCTCTCCTAAATCAATTTGATCCGGAAACTCAAACTTGTAAAGAAAAGACCGCTCTTGAACTCCATTATTAAAGACTGTCTCCGTATAATATGCGTAGTCTCGCTGCGCCGTGATAAATAAAGCCAACTGATCTTGATGGTCATTGATGGGGAAACCAAGATTGACAGGATCCTCAAATTCACCAGCCTTTACTCTTGAAATAAACAAATCAAGACCTCCAAAACCTGTATGTCCTTCAGAAGCGAAAAATAAAATTTCATTATTAAAATAAATAAATGGAGAAACCTCATCTTTAGATGTATTCACTTTGTCTCCTAGGTTTTGAGCTTCTGCCCAACTTCCATCTGGCATTCTCAAGGAAAACCAAATGTCTTTACCTCCAAATCCTCCTCTTCTATTTGAAGAAAAGAAAAGAATCCTTCCATCTGCCGACAAAGACGGTTGCGAATCCCATACACGCGAATTCACATTCTTTCCCATATTAACAGGACGTTGCCATTCGTCATTAACCTTATATGAAATGTACAAATCACAATCCCCAAAGGAATCAGGCATTTGGCAGGAAGTGAAAATCAAGATTTTCCCGTCAGCAGAAATCGTGCAGGTACCTTCATTGTAAGCAGAATTGATACTTGATGCAATACTGCGAGGTGATCCCCACACAAGTGAATCTTCATTGTAATAGGATACAAAAATATCTTCATGCTCATAATTGGCAAGTCCATCTCGCTTGGTAAAAAGCATTTTCTTACTATCAGCCGTCAACACTGGAAAATACTGTAAAGCAAATTGATTCAATGGTTCTGCGAGTTTTTCCTTCTTTATATCATAAGATTGCTCAAGCTCCGACTTAATAAAATGAATTTGCTCTTCCATTTCCTTAAAGGGACGCGTAAGTTTAAAATTTGCATTAATTAAACCTCGAGCTTGCTCAAATTCCAGAATCGCAGCTTCAAAATCTCCTAACTTCAGATATGAATGCATTTTTAGCCAAGCAATCTCACCTAGTAAATTCGCTGGAGCCTTGACTTTTCTGCCTAAGCCTCGGTCGGCAACTTCTACCGCTTGATCAGGAAATCCCTGTGTCAATAGGATTCTGCCCCACTTCAGATAAGATTCCAAAAAATTAGCTTCTCTGTTGATAGAAGCTTTGAATTTCTCTATTGCCTCATTATACATCCTCTTTTGGATCAATTCATCTCCTTCCTGATGCAGTTTGATAGCCCTACTATCTATAATCGTATAGGTTTGGCTAAAGCCTGTAAAGGAAATTAAAAATAAGAATATAAAGAGGAGCCCTTGCTTCATAGATTTATGGTATGTTCATAAATTTATGTGTTTGTAGGGATATATTCCAATTTGGATGTAATTTTGCGTAAGTTATTATCTCATTAGTGAAAATTTTTGCTTTGCTCCACTCAGGCTGTAAAAGTAAATTACAGGCCTCATTGACCTGAGAAGCATGTTTTTCAGCGAATTCAAAATCGGATTGATGAAAAATGACAACTTTCAGTTCATTTGCTACCTCATAAATACTTGGATGTGGCGCCTTGAATTTCTTCGGAGAAAAACAAACCCAATCGAAATCCCCTGAAAAAGGATGTGCTCCAGATGTTTCTATATGTGTGGTAAATCCTTCTTGCTTCAATAAAGCCGTAAGTGGATTCATATCATACATCAATGGCTCTCCACCTGTGATGACCACTTTTCGACATGGATATTGCTTTGCCTCAGCGACAATGTCTTGGATAGTCAAAACAGGCCATTTCTCAGCTTCCCAAGAATCTTTGACATCACACCACACGCAACCTACGTCACATCCACCTAATCTGATAAAATATGCGGGATGACCTGAAAAAGTGCCTTCTCCCTGAATCGTATAAAAAGCTTCCATGACTGGAAGCATTGTCCCTGCTGCTACTGCTGTTTTCTTATCCATCATAATTTTTGGTAAAGCGGGTAATCGAACCGCTATGTAAAACTCACTCCGATTTTCGGACTGCAAAGGTAGAACTTATTTCATGATAAGTAAAATTAGATTTGATCTTTACCTAAAGCACTTTTTCCATGACAATTCTATAATCTTCAATTTTACCTTTTTTAATTAAATCTACAATCATAAAACCTCTATTCAATCCAAAATGAATCATCTTAGAAAGCTTGTTTCTAGTCTTGAAATAGATTTTGAGATAACCTTGGTTTTTGGCCCAAAGCTCTTGCGCATCGGCCAGCTTCGTAGCAACGCCCTTTCTCCTGTGAGAATCCAATACTCCTCCCATCCATGAATAGAAAGTATGTGCCGAATCACGTTGATAACCCACTTTGAAGCCTACCTGCACACCATCAACCTCTGCAATCAATATTAAATGGGTAACCTGTTTGAGACGGTCTTCATATATTTTTTCTGAATATGGTTGATAGAATTCGCTGACTCTCTGACTTAATGCAACTACCTCTTCAATGCTACCTTGCCTAATTTTGATCATGTCTTTCATAAGTTAAGTTCCATTTTGATATCACATCGGAGGTATTTGCCACACTCAGGCAGCAATTCTGCAAAACCTAAACTCCGATAAAGCCCAAGGGCAGGAATCAGCTTGGTATTGCTATAAAGTTGAAGTTTCTTTCCTCCTATTTTCCTTGCTTCAAGGATGATCGCTTCTGCAAGCAACCTCCCAATTCCCCTTCCCTGATATTCTGGAATTACGGCCATCTTGATCATTTCAAAAAGCCCATGATCCACAAACTTCAAACCCACAGTTCCTACAATCCTGTCTCCTTCTTTTACTAACAGAATTGCTCCACCTGAATTTAGGATGGAAGTTTCAGGATTTTGCAATTGCTCCAAATCAAAAGGCTCAACAGAAAAATGCTCCTCTACCCAGGACAAGTTGATTTCTTGGAAATGAATTTGATATTGCTCGGAATATGGAATGATCTGAACTGCCTGCATTAGGATCTGAATTAGATCAAAAATAAAGGTTTTCTAGCAATTATACATAAAAAAAGCTTCGTAAAAAGAGAAGAAATAATCACCCTTTACGAAGCTTTTTGGAAGTGGTATTTTTGCCTAGTTTGAGAAACCCAACACAGACTGTATTCCCACTTTATCTTTATTTTCTAATTCAAGAAGTTCTGACTTGCGCCATACACCTCCCGCATAACCGGTCAATTGTCCCTGTTTGCCCACGACCCTGTGACAGGGTAGCATCATCAAAATAGGATTGGAACCAATCGCTGAACCTACTGCTCTCACAGCATTTGGACTCCCAAGATTCAGGGCTATTTGCTCGTAGGTTTTTGTGTTCCCAAAGGGAATCTTGTTGATCTCCAACCAGACTTTCCTTTGAAAATCAGTACCTCCAAGCGCCACAGGGATATCAAATGTTTTTTGCTTCCCCTGAAAGTATAAGCCTAACTGAATCCTGACATCCATCAATACCCCATCTAGGAAGGTATCTGTCTCAGGTTCTTCGGTAAATTGTAAAGAAATCAAATAACCGTCAAAGACTTCTGCTTTGACATTGCCCAAAGGCGTCTCCATCACTGCATACTCTCTCATATCTACTGTCTTTTTTAAGGTTAAAACTCAATGATCAATAAATACTTTCACGCCAATATTGTAGTAACGAAATATAAGCTGTTTTGTCTTAGAATCTCCCATGTTATTTGCAGATTTTGACAAAATTTAAGAATTAACTACTCCAAAACCCTCACATCGGACATCTCAATAAATCACCAACCTATACTTCCACAGTTCCCTTACTTCTGAAATATTCACATAGAACGGCTTATAAATCGGATTGCTTGAGCAAAGCAATAACCTCTCCTTTTCCTTAATCTGATTGTAAGCGATTTTGAAAGTCACCCCATCTTGCTCTGTGACGACTACGTATTTCTCCCCATCCTTTAGCGCAGTCCAATCATCCATGTATTCACACACTATCCAAGCGCCTTCCGGAATCGGCAGCATGGAATCCCCATCAAGCTGAAAAACTCTGTGCTTCTTATCTGTAGGTAAAAATGGCAAAGAAAATCTAGGCAACTCCTCAATAAAATCAGGATCAGAAAATCCTGCTAAATAGGAGGCTTTTGCTTTTTGGGAAACCACTTCTATCAGTTCCCTACCATCTACATCAACTGTGGTGGTGAGAATTCGCAGATTTTTCCCTTTGAGAAACTGATCTGTCTCCAAGACCTGTCGCAACTTGTACTCAGAAAGCGAGCTCAGATCTTTTCTGATCAATAAATCTACCGACACCCCAAAATAATCCGAAAACGCCAATAAAGTATCTAAGGGTGGATTGATGTTTAGCTCATAACCTGCCAACTTGGACCTGCTGATCCCTATGGCATTTGCTAAGGTTTCCTGAGTGAGCGATTTTGCTCTTCGGAGAAATTTGATGTTTGAATTTAAAGAAGGCATGGTAGTGATATAGGATTAATGGATGTTATAAATGTTGATAAGGAATTACTTGAATCAGAAGCTTTTGAGAATCACATTTTTTCCCTCTTTGTTTCTGAAGAAAAACCGTTCATTTTTCAAATCGTGACATTCCTTGTCAAAGGTATTTTTTAATGATTCAAATTTAAAAAATTCAGTTTATATTATAGACACAAAATTGTTAAAATATTTAACAATTGCTCAAAAAGAATCGGTGAAAATGATTTTCACGGCGCTCTTAACCTATATCCCAAAGAAAATGACTCCAGAAAATAGAAAAATCGTACACATGGACCTCGACTCTTTCTTTGTGTCCGTGGAGCGGCTGTATGACAGCAAACTCAATGGCAAACCGATCCTCATCGGGGGATCAGGAGACCGAGGCGTAGTCGCTTCCTGTAGCTATGAAGCGAGAAAATTCGGCGTACACTCGGCTATGCCCATGCGTACCGCGAGGCAACTCTGTCCAGAAGCCATGATTATTAGGGGAGATTTTGAGAAATACAGTCAAAAATCACATGATGTAACAGAGATCATCCGAGAAGATGTACCCTTTTTCGAAAAATCCTCGATCGATGAATTTTATATAGATTATACAGGTATGGATAGATTTTTTGGCTGCTTCAAGATGGCAAAAGAACTTCGTGAACGAATACTCAAAGAGACAGGCCTTCCTATCTCCCTAGGACTATCGGAAAATAAAACTGTCTCTAAAGTAGCCACAGGAGAAGCCAAACCAAACAATGCCAAAGAGATTCCTTTTGGATTTGAGAAGCCATTTTTGGCACCGCTGTCTGTGCGGAAAATCCCGATGATCGGAGAGAAAACCTCCCATACGCTCTACAATATGGGTGTCAGAAAGGTACAGACCTTACAAAACATGCCTTCTGAACTTCTAGAAGCTACCTTCGGTAAAAACGGACGCATAATCTGGGAAAAAGCCAATGGCATAGACCGCTCTCTAGTGACTCCTTACTCAGAAGCGAAGTCTATTTCTTCCGAAAACACTTTCGAACAAGACACCATTGATGTCAATATGCTCGAAGCCAACATGATCGCCATGACCGAGCAGCTAGCATCCAAGCTCCGCCAAAAGCAGCAACTCACCGCTTGTGTGAGTGTAAAGATTCGTTATTCGGATTTTGATACGCATACCATACAGCAGCGAGTTCCTTATACCTCCACAGACCATACGCTGATCACTGTGGTAAAAGGTCTTTTCAAAAAACTCTATAACCGCCGCATGCTAATCCGTCTGATCGGCGTACGATTCAGCAGCTTGGTGCATGGCAACTATCAGATCAATCTATTCGAAGATTCCGAAGAACAAATCAGGCTTTACCAAGCTTTGGACCGATTGAATATCAAATACGGAGACAAAACCGTCTGCCGTGCCATTGGCATGCAGGTTGGCAGACGGAGATTCAATCCTTTTAATGGAGTGGGGATTTGATGTAATTCTTCGATCATAACCGAAAATAAACATGTGATTTTTCGATTACGATCGAAAATAAGCATGTATTTCTTCGATTAGAGAAATTGAAAAATAAAATCAAGGGTCTTAAGTACCCTTGATCTCTATATAACGATGGAATTTGATTTATTAAATAAAAATCTATCGAGTAGCCACTCTAATTTTAGAATAATCATCCTTTTTTAGATTCATTCCTCCCGTTTTGAGCGGAAGAGAGAGCTCAGCTCCAATCAACTCTCCAGAAATCTCACCAAGGTCACCTTGAATATCCGCATTACTATTTTGCAGATAAATGGAAAGAAAAGACATCCCTTCTACTGACAAGCGAGAATCTGAAATACCAGAGTAACTCAGAGCACTTAGTCCATGACCTTTTTGTAACTTCAAGGTTGAGTTCATAGCTTGAACAATTAAATTATCAAATTTAAGATCCTTTCGTACAATTACCTCCCTGACATTTTCCAAAACCAAAGACTTAATACTATCTCCGATGTAAAGAGAATATCCTCCATTTGGTTTTTGCTGCATTCCTTGAATAAACAAGGTATCTTGTCTTACTTCTAAAAAGTAAGGGGCTGGATCACCATATTCCTTCGTTCCTCTTTTATCACTTTTTAATCTAACATAGTCAACCCTTTTATCCCCATCATTTCCGAGTATTATAACCCCAGAATTCTGAATAAAAACTACGGAGAAGTCTCCAGATATTGGACTTTCATCTACAAATGTCTGGTTGGTTATAACAACTCCAGTAGGATTTGAGTATCTGTAAGAAACCATCAAAGAGACCATGATACTCAGCCACGCAAAACCCAAAAAAGAGAATAAAATTTTATTACTTGTTTTCATTTTGATTTTCATTAAGTTGATCTAAAAGCATTTTAAAGTCAGCGGGAACCATTTTCAAGACTTTTGCTTGATGCACCAGCTTGGGGAGTTCCTCTTTGAGGAAAAGTTCTTTTTCATCCTTGATCAAGCGTTCCCTAGCCTGTTCCGACACAAAAAAGCCTATTCCCCGTTTGTTATCCACTATTCCTTCATTTTCCATTAAAGCATAGCTTCGCATGACCGTGTTTCTATTGACTTCCAAGTCCACTGCCAATTCTCTGACAGAAGGGATCTTGTCTCCTGGAAGTAATTTCCCTGTGAGAATCTGATCGACCAGTCTGTCCCTAATTTGGATGAATATGGTTTTACCATCGCTAAATTCCATATTAAACCTCCCTTTCTTTTAGCTTGTAATATGAAATCACGTAGCTCAAAAAACTTCCCGAGAAAAGTAAAAGAATAAGTACAAAAACAAATAAAGGAACTCCATCAAAAACCTCCAGATCATCTACATTGATATTATTATTTCTATGCCAACTGAATAAAGCCATAGATGAAAGAAGAGTAATTAATACAAAAAGGACTTTTGCCAATGGTGTGAAGACCACGCTCAATTTTCCAAAATACACTCCTCCCATAAACATAGAAGAAAATACAATAAAGATTATACCTATGAATAATGCGTAAGCAGACCATAGCTGCCCTTCTGGCAATATCCATAAAGATTCAAAACTCAAAAACTCAATTTTTTCGGAAAAATTTATTTTTAATAACCTTCGCATCAAGCTAAGCCCAATTCCCCTAGCTAAAAGTGACCCTAACCAAAACACAATAGGCATTACAATTACTGTTAAACTAACTATCGTGAATACTTGAGCCAATAACTTTTCCATGTGTGAAGCTGGCAGTAAAAGATAGCGTTCGGAAGAGGCTTTGGTTCTTAGATCTTTGAAACTTTGCCCCACAATAAATATTGCCACAGCCAAAAGATACCATACATACATATATTGATAATTTTCTTGCCTCCAAACTTTAGAAGAAAAACTTATCTGTTCCCATACAATGAGAAAAATCAAGGAGATCAACATCAAAGCCCCCACCAACATCGTCAAATAAAACTTCCTATGAAGCAAAAATTCAAACTTAATTAGCTTGAGAATTCTGGATAAGGATAAACTATTCATGTGTTACTTGATTTTGAGTTGATAAAAATTCACTGGTCAATTTGCCTGCGATCACTGCATTAAATAATAATTCTAAGTCAGGGCTGCCACCAGAAATACCTTCTCCTTCAGGCTGTCTTGTTATATATTGAGCTCCAAGAAGGTGTGATTCTACAAAAACAGCTTGCTCAGGAGCTTGCGGTCCTTGGGAGAAGACAAATTGATTTTCTAAGGCTTCCAGATCTGCATGAAGCTTCACTTTCCCTTCATCTAAGACAATGATCTGATCTACCAAGTTCTCAATATCCTTGACCTGATGCGTGGAGATAACCATGGTCTGATCTTCTTGCAGGCTACCGGAAAGCACTCTCCTGAATGTACTTTTTGAAGGAATATCCAAGCCATTTGTCGGTTCATCGAATAGCAGCAACTTCGCCCCAGTGCTCAATCCAATTGCTATTTGCAGCTTCTTTTGCTGACCAAATGATAGGTTAGAAATTCTTTGATTCCCGATAATCTGAAACTCTGAGAGTAACTTTTCAAATCGATCAGAATCAAATCCTGTATAAAAATCTTTATAGATACTTACATATTCATTCACTTTCAAAAACTCCGGTACAGAAACTTTCTCAGGAACAAAAATCATTTGATTCAAAAATGAGACTGCTCTGTCAAATGTAGAAACCTCGTGAAACTTCACTTCACCTGAAACTGGCTTGAGCAATCCTGCCATCAGGCGCATCAAGGTGGATTTGCCTGCTCCATTCATCCCTAAGAGTCCTATAATTTTACCCTCTCCCAATTCCAGATCCATTTCCTCACAAAGCCTGGGCTTTTTTGGATAAGAAAAACTCAACTTTTTTATTGAAATCATATCTTATTGTTTTACTGTCATAGTATATTATGACACTAACATAGGTATCTGTTTTTATAAGTCAAAATTATTTTTGAAAAAAAAATCTTAAGCATTGAAAACCAGCTTATCGAATCAACTTATCAGCACTGATTAAAAGCACTATTGAACAATAAGTGAAATTTGTGGGTTCTGATTGCTATACACATTATTTAATCAACAGGCAGGGCTTAAAATATGCAAGATTTTAAGTGGAGTGCAGCAAATAAATCATGTCCAAATTATCTTCTGATGAAAAGTTTGTCGATGTCTCCGACTATGGGAGACCTTTCGCAAGAGCATTTGTCAACCGAGTTCAGCATACCAGCATTACTCCTGTTCAAGTAACTTATCTGTTTGGAATTAGTGGATTGATTGCTATCTATTGCATTTTGAATAGCCATTACTTCACCGCAGGGCTTTTTTTAATCATCAAATCTATTCTTGATGCAGCCGATGGTGAATTAGCCCGTACAAAAAATCGTCCCTCTTACACTGGTCGCTATTTGGATTCTATTTTTGATATTTTCCTCAACTTTCTCTTTCTCGCGGCGATTTGGTACGTCACTGATTCTTCTATTTGGATTACTTTATTGGCGTTTATCAGCATCCAAATCCAAGGTACTTTATACAATTATTACTATGTCATTTTGAGACATAATACAGAAGGCGGAGAGCGAACCAGTAAAATTATTGAAAATGAACGTCCTAAGGCCTTTCCAATAGAAAACCAGAGCACAGTGGATTTCCTTTATGACACTTACAACATTCTTTATGGAGCGTTTGACAAACTGATTTTCAAACTCGATAAAAACGCAAGTGACGCCCCAGCTTTTCCAAAATGGTTTATGTCGATGATTTCCATCTACGGACTTGGTTTCCAGCTTCTCCTTATTTCAGTCCTTCTTTCAATTGGGCTAATTAAATTTATTATCCCATTTTTTATTGGCTACAATGTATTTCTTCTTGTATTTATAGGAATTAGAAAAGTATTTCTCAACTCAAAATAAGAAGCTTCAATCTTCTCTCTTCTTTGCGTGCTCCAAAATCACTGACGTGGTAGGATATACAATTTTGACTGCTTTTTCTTCTTGGAATCGGTCGATAATCGTTTCGGTTATTAAATGTTCAAAAAATCTACGCTTCCGCGGATTACACAGGTAACGTAGTGAAAGCTGTATTCCTCGTTCATGAATTTTGGCATATACAGCCGGAGTATATTGAGTAAAAGAAATGAAATGCTCCCTTTGTGCTCTTTTTAGTGCAATTTGAATTCCGCGATATTCTTTCTTGAAGATTTCATCAAGCATCTCAGTCAAAATCAACTTTGCCCTTTTGTAATCAGAATCCAAACTGATATTGATTTGCTGCTCGTTCCAGATATAATCGAAGCCTTGACTGTAATTGGCCTGAGGAGATGAAAAAACCATCCCATTGGGAACATGTACTATCCTACCGGTAGCTTGCTCCGCATCTACCCAATTTCCTACTTCCAAAATACTAAATTGAAAAACTCGCGTATCAACTACATCTCCCTTAAAATCACCAATCTGAATTCTATCTCCTATGTCAAAGGGCCTGCGCCAAAGAATAAACATCCATCCAGCGATGTTGATGAAAATATCCTTCAATGCAATAGCGATCCCCGCCGAAAGTAAACCCAAGAATGTGGTGATCGATTGAAAGTTGCTGATCCAAATATTCCCAATCAATAAAAAGCCCAAGAATACGATTGTATATTGAACGGTTTTTCTCCAGTGATAGAATTTTTTGAGTTCTGTCTCTTCTCTTTTTGACCCTATGATTCTAAAAGCCGCTTTTTTTATCCCCCATAAGACAATGATAATTAAGATTGTCTTATAAATATCCCATCGCAATTGCTGCTCTACAATGCTGTCTAAGTAATTGATCCACTCTTCCATAGTCCTAAAAACACGATTTTCTATACAGGCTAACTATCTGTTTTACAATTTCACTCATTTTATTGGCAGTCCAAAAACTTTCATCGACAATTTCCTTCACAGACTTGCTTCAATGAAATTAATATGACTAAATTATAAACATACAAATGTTTAAATAATTAACATCTTACATTATGACACCTGCGCCAGTATATATATCGCCGAAGGTATATATCCATTGATTTCGTCAACCAAAGGAAGGCTTATGTCACAGAGGTATCTTTCAAGAAGAAAAATTCAATTAACCCTAATGTTCATCAACTGCCATTCATATTATAGCTTCAAATACGGCACCTTATCTGTTGAGGGACTTGTCAGCGAAGCCAAAAGTAAAAAACTAGATGCGCTAGCGCTGACTGATATCAATTCAGTCTCAGGTGTATTTCCCTTTATCAAGGAAGCACAAAAAAATGGAATTCATCCTGTAATCGGCATAGATTTTCGAAATGGAGTGAGGCAGCAGTACATTGGTTTGGCCAAAAACCAAGAGGGCTTTTACGAGCTCAACCTCCACCTTTCCCAACACCAACCCAAAGGAATACCTTTCAAAGAAAAAGCCCCTTCATTTCAAAACAGCTTTATCGTTTACCCTTTTTCTGAGAAGGTTTTTACCCTGCGGGAAAATGAATTCATCGGCGTTCACCCTTATCAACTCAATAAAATCGGCAAATCAGGCTGGTTTCGTCAGAAAGAAAAATTAGTCTTACTCCAACCTGCCACTTTTAGCTCCAAGATCGAATTCAATGCCCACCGCCTCCTCCGAGCGATCGATGGCAATACGCTATTGAGTAAGCTAGATGTAGAAGAACAAGGAAATGTCTGCGACATGCTCTACAGCTACGCCGATATGGTTAGACGCTGCGAAAATCACAGCTACCTACTCTACAATGCCCAAAAGCTGCTGGAACAATGTCAGTTTTCCTTCTATTTCCAAGCGGTCAAAAACAAAAGAGACATCCTCGGTTCCGACTGGGAAGACTACGATTACCTCAGGAGAGAGACATTCAAAGGTGCGCTGAGTAGATACAAAGACCTGAATCCTACTATCAATTCGAGGATAGAAAAAGAGCTGGAACTGATTCAGCAAAAAGGCTTCGTCTCTTACTTCCTGATCAATTATGATATCATCAAATTTGCTTATAGCAAAAACTTCTACCATGTCGGCAGAGGTAGTGGAGCCAATAGCATCGTGGCTTATTGCCTCTACATCACCGACGTGGATCCAATTGAACTGGATTTGTACTTTGAGCGATTTATCAATCTTTATAGGGAAAATCCTCCTGATTTTGATTTGGACTTCAGCTGGACAGACCGGGATGAGGTGACGCAGTATATTTTTGACAAATACAATAAAGGAACGCAGGAACATGTCGCACTCTTGGGCTCTTATAGCACTTTCCAAGCCAACTCCATGCTTCGGGAACTTGGAAAAGTCTTTGGGCTTCCAAAAACAGAAATCGAATCACTGATCTATCATGCCGCTAAGTCCGATTACATTCCAGATCAGTATGGAAAGCTGATTATCAAATACAGTCAAGTTCTCCACGGCATGCCTTCACACCTGACCATCCATGCCTGTGGCGTCTTGATTTCCCATAAACCTATTCATTATTACACCGCAACAGAGATGCCACCTAAGGGATTCCCGCTTGCACACATCGACATGCATATTGCAGAGGATATTGGTTTGCACAAGTTTGACATCCTCTCTCAGCGAGGCTTGGGACATATCAAAAGTGCAATAGAAATCATCTATCAAAATCAGGGTGTAGAAGTGGATATCAGACAAGTAGAGCAATTCAAAAAAGACCCGAAAATCAAACACCTCCTCCGAACAGCGCATACCATCGGTGCCTTTTATGTAGAATCTCCCGCCATGCGGATGCTGTTGGCTAAGATGAAAGCCGATGAATACTTGGAGCTCGTCGCTGCCAGTTCCATCATCCGTCCTGGCGTGGCGCGATCGGGGATGATGCGGGAATATATCCTCCGTCACGTCAATCCAGAGCGAAGAGAAATGGCTCATCCAGTCATGAAGGAAATTATGCCTGAAACTTATGGAATCATGGTCTATCAGGAAGATGTGATCAAAGTGGCTCACTACTTTGCAGCGCTTAGTCTGTCCGAAGCGGATGTCCTCCGTCGTGGTATGAGTGGGAAATCACGATCAAAAGATGAATTTGAGAGAGTGAAAGATCAGTTTTTTAGCAACTGTCAAAGATTAGAAAGAGATCCAAAAATCACCAAAGAAGTCTGGCATCAGATAGAGAGTTTTGCGGGATATTCATTTGCTAAGGGGCACTCAGCCTCCTTTGCTGTGGAGAGTTATCAAAGCTTATACCTGAAAGCTTACTTCCCCTTAGAATTTATGGTCGGAGTGATCAATAATTTCGGAGGATTCTATCACACAGAATTCTACATCCACGAACTCCGCATGAACGGTGCCGAAATCCTAGCTCCCGACATCAATGAAAGTAACTACCTGACCAAAATTAAGGGCAAGACGGTGTATTTGGGCTTTGTACATCTGAAGTTTATAGAGAAAAATAGCATCGAAAAAGTACTCACCGAAAGGCATGAAAATGGTTTCTTTTTAGGTTTAGCAGATTTTGTAGCTCGGGTGGGCATCAGCTTGGAGCAGGTGCTGATCTTGATTCGGATTGGGTGTTTTCGGTTTACTGGAAAAAGCAAACAGGCTTTGCTCTGGGAAGCGCATTTTATTCTCAATAAGCGTAAAACTGTAAATACAGCCAATGAACTCTTTAAGCAAACAGGCTTTCGGGAATTAGAAGTACCTGATTTGGAGGATTCTGATGTAAGGCAAGAAATTGTAGATCAAATCGAAATCTTAGAATTCCCCCTAGACTCTCCATTCCATCTTGTCAAAGATCAAACTGTCTCCAGCATCAAGGCTCGAGACATGAAACAGTATTTGGGTAAATCTGTGCAGATTATCGGCTATCTCGTCACGATCAAATACACCAGAACTGTAAAGGGAGACGTGATGAACTTCGGGACTTTTGTAGATCGAGAAGGAGATTGGATTGACACGGTACACTTCCCTCCTGTGGTCAAAAGGCACCCTTTCAAAGGCCGTGGCATCTACCTGATCAAAGGCAAAGTCACGCAGGAATTTGATTTCTATAGTATCGAAGTAACGAGCTGCGAACGAATGGCATATTGGAATGCGGGGGAGGACTGAGCGTTAAAAAAAGCTCCGGTGGAGCTTTTTAGCGAAGAGCCAGGGTGCAGAAGAGGAAGGGACGGGAGATGGAGTGGTTCAAGTCTTCAGACTTGGACCATAAAATCCACAGTCTTCAGACTGTGGCGAAAGCAGTCTGAAGACTGCTACCAAAATTGGTCCAAGACTAAGTCTTGAACCATTCGTCTTATAAATTGAACCATTCCCACCGAATTTAACCAACCCCCTGTTGACAATAACAACCCAAAAGCCTAAATTTAAATAGACTTTTAAACCAAAACTTTTTACCCTATGAGTAGAAAATATAAAATCCGAGATCAGGACAAGCTTTATTTTGTCACCTTTACCATCATTGAATGGATTGACTTGTTTACCAGAAGGATTTATCGGGATATATTGTTAGACTCCATCAGATATTGTCAAAAAAACAAAGGATTGGATTTGGGTGCATATTGTATCATGTCTAGCCATGTACATCTTATCTTAGGTAGAAACGCAGATCAACCAATAGAAGGAATTATCCGAGACATCAAGAAATTCACTTCTGTCAAGATAATTGAAGAGGTACAGATTAATCCTCAAGAAAGTAGAAAAAACTTTTTGCTATGGCACTTTGAGAAAGCTGGAAAATTCAATCCCAACAACCGAAATTTTCAGGTTTGGCAGAGCATAGCCATCCTATTGAGCTGAATACAAACGATAAATTGACAAGATGTTTAAATTACATCCATCAAAATCCTGTAGAAGCGGGAATCGTACTGTCACCCGAAGAATATCTATACAGCAGTGCTGCAAATTATGCCGGGTTGCCAGATAGTTTGATAGAAGTGATATTGGTGGAATAGTAGTTCAAGACTTTGTCTTGGACTACTATTATCACAGTCTTCAGACTGCATTTTCCACAGTCTGAAGACTGTAATGTATTTGGTCCAAGCCCGCCTACATCGGGCAGGTCTGAAGACTTGAACAATTACTACATGTAACCATACTACTCTCAGCCAATCATTTCCCCTCCATAAAATCTTCAATCCATTTATAAGCCTTGTTGGGAGTATAAATAAATTGGATAATCATCGGGGCGTGTTTCTTGTTTTTTTGAAGGTGGAAGTTGGGCTCAGGGTTTATCTTTTTGTATTCCTTCAAAAACCTTTCTGTGGTCTTTTCAATACTCGTAAGTGTCTTCCCTCCCATCATGATCAGCATGGGCGGATCTTTATCGTCCAAAAAGTAAACCGGAGAAGTATCTTTCCACACCTGAGGATCATCAGTGAAAGTTTTAAGGTATTTTGTCCCTGGTGCGTAATCCATCTCTTTCAAAAACCAATACATATCCAATCCGGCAGCGTCAATTAAGACTGTTCCTTTGATAGGATTTTCCACACCCAAAGTATCAAAATATTCATCTCTCACGGAAATCAAACTCGCCAAATGTCCACCAGCAGAATGTCCTGAGACGAATATCCTATCAGGATCACCTCCGTAGGCTTGGATATTTTCACTTGTCCAGTTCACCGCTTGGGCAGATGCTTTGGCCATTTCATGTACTTGATAGTCTGGACTGAGAGGATAATCGATGATCACAGCGACTATTCCTTTCCTTGCCAACCTTGAACCAAAGAAATTATAGATATCCTTGCTGCCAGAATTCCAACTTCCTCCATGTATAAAAATTAAAACCGGATTCGTTCCATCTGCCTTTTTAGGCGAGAATACATTCAAATGCTTCTCTGGCAAGTTTTCCAAAAATCCTTTTTCCATGTATGTGATTTCCTTACTTCTGTTAATCCCTTTGAAAGAGCAGGAAAAAGTAGCAATGGAAAGAATTGTGAAAAGTAAATAGTGCTTGTAAAATTTCATGATTAATATTTAAGAAGGATATACGAAAGTCCTTCTCGCAAACGCCTAAAATTGTAAATATTTTTTCAATAAATAACGATATGTTTAATCTCAAAATACTTAAAAACAATGATTTACACATTTACCAATAATAAATAATCAAAATTTTAAGTATGTTTTTATGAATTTCAAATAGTCACAATCGTATTTCATGTATTTTATTTATTTTTTTCAGTATTTTATTTTGTAATCGAGCATTTAATTTCTAATTTTCAACACTTTCAAGCAAGATCTGCCAATTTTAAACAATTAAAAGTAATGCAAAACTTGTTTGAAATTCAGCTAAAATTGAACCTTCGTCAATTGACGAAAAAACTACTGTGTATGAATCTAGGGATAATAGGAGGAACGAAACTGGCGAGTACTTTGGGCAATAAATATTTGTCTACCGGTGCCAAAGTAGTCTTTGGAGTCCGTCAGGGCTTCGAGGCCAAAGATGTAGAATGGAAAATCCTAAACATGTATATGGACAAGGTTTTTGGATATCAAGAAGCTATAGAGCAATCTGACATTATCATGATTTGTTGTGACAATGATAATCTTGTCAATGTCTGTGAAGCATTAAAAAAAGTGGATTTAAAAGGGAAATTACTGATCGATTGCACCAATAGTGCTTACAATAAATATTTCTATTGCAACACGACTTTTATACAAGAAAGTATCGGCGGAGAACCTTTGATCTACAAAGCATTCAATAACCTTGGACTTGATTACCCAAAATCAGACATGTTAGGGATGATCAAAGAAACCTACTATTGCGGAGAAGAAGGCACAGACAAGTTGAGGGTAAAAAAACTAATTGAACTTATTGGTTTTAAAGCTATCGATGCTGGTAAAATTGAAAGTGCATTACTTCTAGAAGCTTTTTATCACCTAAGAAGAGAAATTTCATTTACGAAAAGAGAACAAACTGATTTTCACTTTAAGTTGATTTCAGTATAAACATTAACCGACTCAAACTACTACTTACCTGCGATCAAGTGTCTTTAATAGGGCATTTGATCGCTTTTTTTTTGCTCAATATTTTAAAAACTATTGATGCCCTCTACCCTCCAATATTTTGAAAAATAAGATGTGAGCCATTTTACGCGCATGATTTTTTGCGTAATCGGCAACTACTCCTTCGAATTTTGAATCTATCGTCTCAAACCAAAGCTCCAGCCAATTCCCAAAATGACGCTGTTCGATTTCATTGTTCACACGGTTGTCCACTTCCTTGTGAACGGGGACGGGATTAAACTTACCTGCTCCCGGACCAGTTTGTAACAATACCATCTCCCAAAAATCAGTCAATCGCTCTAGATGCTGCTCCCAATCCTCCACGATTCCATTGAAAATCGGACCCAATTCAGCATGTACCCTGATTTTGGCATAAAAACCCCTAACCAAAAGAGACACCTCTTCCCTACTCTCTATTTCTTTTTTCTCACTTGTCATCTTTCAATATCTCTTTTAAAACTTCAAAATCCCCATCGATTTCATGCGGAATAGGTAAACCCAAAATCTGTGCGATCAATGGGTAAATATGGATATTTTGAAATGGCTTTATCGTTTTTCCTTCTTTGATTTTTGAACCTTTGGCGTAAAATATAGCCCCCATTTCTTTGTACTCGGGACTAAATCCATGCTCTCCAAAAACGTCTGTTTTCAAGAGTCCAGATCGATTTTGATATTTCACTATATCAGGAGTAGTTCCGAGATAAAATCCTAAATCAGGCATAATCAAAATGTGACCAAGGCGATCTGCGTAAGTTTCAGTATTTTTATAATATTGCTTATCCTTCACCTTTACAACATTAAATGGCCCCTCTTTTTGCGAAAGTTTGATATAGACTTCTTCTATCTCTAGTGGGTTATCCAAGTACAAATGTGCCATCGCACCATTATTTACAACTTTAGCTGCTATTTCTTCAGTAATATGATCCAAATTGAGCAGATTTTGCTTGGGCACATTGACCATTCCGTGATCAGAAACGATGAAGATTTGGATATCCAAATCAAAACTTTCTAAGCCTTCAAACAAAGCTCCAAGCTCGTGATCCAATTTCTTTAATCTCTTGGATATTTGTTCATCATTATTCGGGCCGTAAGCATGTCCGGCATCATCCATATCAGAGAAATATAAGGTAATCATCCTAGGACGTTCTTCTTCTGGCAAATCCAGCCATTCAAAAACCTTAGAAATTCTCGTCAAATTAGAAATCCCCGCATCGTAATTATGATAAAAACTTGGTCGAACACCTTGCACATCTGCCTCTGACCCTACAAAAAAATAACTCGCGGCTTTTAGTCCATTTTGCTCAGCAAGCACCCAAAGTGGGATGCCTCCATACCAATAACCGTCCTCCACAATACTTCTATCTCTGATACTATAAACCTTATCTTTTCTAGAGTCATAAAAAGCATTGTTGACCAATCCATGATTTTCAGGCTTCATTCCTGTCGCAATGCTGTAATGGTTTGGAAATGTCTTTGTAGGAAAAGAAGGAATCATAAATTCGGCTGCTGCACCCTTTTCGATAAATCGCACAAGATTTTCAGGTTGAAATCGCTCTGTATAATCATACCTATACCCATCTAAAGAGATGAGAATCACATAAGGCTGCTTTTCTTGCGCCAAAGCTTGAAAACAGAAGAAAAAGACTCCTGCTATCATTCTAATGACAACGCTAATTCTTATCATTCTTAGAACATAATTTGAATTACAAAGGTAGGGTTTGCTATCACCGAAGACAATCTATTTGTATAAAATACATTTGGACCACTACTTCGGGCTCTAAATTCATCGGAGGCTAAATTTTCATATATTTGTGCAGGTAACCCAAATATCATCACCTATGAAAAAAACAATTCTTGCGCTAGCCGCAACTGCCACCATGCTTTATGCTTGTGGTTCAGCAGACGAAAAAACAGAATCTATGAATCCATTCTTTGAGGCTTATAATACGCCTTTCGAAGTCCCTCCTTTTGACAAAATCAAAAACGAGCACTTCGCTCCTGCTTTGAGAGAAGGCATCACGCAGCAGCAGGCTGAAATTGATGCAATTGTCAATAATTCAGAAGAACCAACATTCCAAAACACCATCGAGGCGATGGAATATTCTGGAGAGCTCCTTGGGAAAGCTTCTCGCGTGTTTGGAAATCTTAATTCTGCCAACACCAACGAAGAAATTCAGGCAATTGCCAAAGAAATGGCTCCTGAACTTTCAGCCCACAGTGACAATATTTCTTTGAACGAAAAGTTATTTGCGCGTGTGAAAGCAGTTTGGGATAAAAAAGATGAACTTGGACTAAATGCAGAACAGCAAATGCTTCTTGAGAAGACTTACAAATCTTTTGTAAGAAATGGAGCAAATTTGAATGAAGCTGATAAAGAAAAACTAAGAGAAATCAACAGCAGATTGTCATCTCTTACTTTACAATTTGGACAAAATCTATTGGCAGAAACCAATGCCTACAAATTGGTAATTGACAATGAAGCAGACCTAGCGGGTCTCCCACAAGGACAGATAGATGCTGCCGCTGAAGATGCGAAAGCAGCTGGAGAAGAAGGAAAATGGGTTTTCACCTTACAAAATCCAAGCATCATGCCTTTCCTTCAGTATGCTGAAAACAGAGAACTGAGAAAAGAAATCTGGGAAGCGTACAAAAACAGAGCTGACCAAGGCAATGAATATGACAACAAAGCTGGATTGATCGAAACAGCAAATTTAAGAAGAGAAAAAGCACAATTACTGGGCTACAACACCCATGCGGATTATGTCTTGGAAGAATCCATGGCAAAAACTGCAGACAATGTATACAACCTCTTGAATCAACTTTGGGCACCCGCATTGGCTAAAGCTAAAGTAGAAAGAGATGAAATGCAGATGCTCGTAAAATCTGAAGGCAAAGATTTTCAAATCGAGCCTTACGATTGGAGATATTATGAAGAAAAACTGCGTAAGCAAAAATTCGATCTTGACGAGCAAGAAATCAAACCATATTTCTCTCTTCCTAAAGTTCAGGAAGGCGTATTCATGGTCGTGAAAAATCTTTGGGGCTTGACCTTTGAAGAAATTCAAGATATCCCTGTTTACCATCCTGACGCAAAAGCTTACGAAGTCAAAGAAGCTGACGGGACGCACGTGGGTGTAATTTATATGGATTTCCATCCTAGAGCTTCCAAAAGAGGTGGCGCATGGATGACTTCATATAGATCTCAGAAAACTGAAAATGGTGTAAGAAAAGCACCCGTTATCTCTATCGTTTGTAATTTCTCAAGACCTTCAGGAGATACTCCTGCACTATTGACATTTGACGAAGTGACTACCTTCTTCCACGAATTTGGACACGCACTTCACGGCTTACTCTCCAATGTTCAATACCAAAGTTTAGCTGGCACATCGGTTCCAAGAGACTTTGTAGAACTCCCTTCTCAGGTGATGGAAAACTGGGCCACTGAGCCAACTGTAATGAAGCAATATGCTTTTCATTATGAAACTGGCGAAGTAATTCCTGACGAGTTGATCGCCAAATTGACCAACAGTGGTACATTCGGACAGGGCTTTGGTACAACCGAATACTTGGCTGCTTCCTTGATGGATTTGGATTACCACACACAAGCTGAAAACATCACGATAGACGCTGATTCATTTGAAAAAGCTTCAATGGAAAAAATCGGACTGATAGATGAGATTATTCCTAGATATAGAAGTCCTTACTTCCAGCATATTTTCGCAGGTGGGTATTCTTCTGGGTACTACAGTTACATTTGGTCAGGCGTATTGGATATGGATGCATTCCAAGCTTTCAAAGAAACAGACCTATTCAATCAAGAAAAAGCCCAAGCTTTCAGAAAAGAAATCTTGGAAAAAGGCGGAACTGACGAACCAATGAAAATGTACGTTAACTTCCGCGGTGCAGAACCGAAAATCGATGCACTTTTGAAGAAACGTGGCTTAGATCAAGTTACAGTGGAGAGAACAAAATAATACCAAAAACATATTTTAAAAGCCCGTAAAGTTAACTTTACGGGCTTTTTCAATTCATTTTTCAGAGCGTTTTTCCATTTTCAAAAATTTCACTTCCTTTAATTTACAAATCAATCCATTTTAAAACTACTTAAGGTTTTTTCATCTTTTTTTGTTTAGTAAAAGAAAAATATAAGAGTGAAAGTTCTAATAGTTGAAGATGATGCTGTAATAAGATGTGTTTTGTCTCATAATTTCATATCTGCAGGTTTTGAAATAATTTTAGCAGAAAACGGGCAAGATGGACTTACTAAATTTCAGTCCAATAATCATGACATTGATTTGGTAATAACAGATTTAATGATGCCTAAATTAGACGGATACGCAATGGCGGAAAAAATCAGACTTGCTTCAAATAAGTCACTTACTCCAATCATAGCTATCACCGCAGGTTTCATTGATATATCAAATAACAATATTTCAGTTTTCGACTCGATACTTCAAAAACCGGTAGATATCCAAAGTTTACTCGATCTTTCCGAAAAATTAATTGTAGAAAGTAAAAAGTTGAAAAATCAGCTATTCCCTTCTTAATCATTTTGACCCTACTCTTGAGGTAGAATCAGCTCTACACAAAACCTCAAATCTGTATCTGCTTTCGCTTTCAAAATCCCTTGATTTTTTTTAGCATATTCAGATGCTAAATACAAGCCTAAGCCGAGACCTTGTTGCTCGAAGTATTTTCGCCTTATTTGAGAAAATGCTTTCGGGACTATTTGTTGAGGGGTATCAAGAATCATTTGGTTATTTGAAACTTTAATTTTTGAAGGAGATAATTCAATATTTATCAAATCTCCATCTTTAAATTTATTGGCGTTGCTTACCAGTTCTTCAACTATGAAGTCAAAATGCTTGATATCAAACCAACATCCAAAGTCTAGTCCAATCAAACTGTGTTGAATCTTTTTATCGTTAGAAACTAGCCTTTTTGTAATCATTGATTTGACAGATGGTATCCAAACCCTTTCAGGTTCTGCTTTTTCGATATTTTGATATCTTGATAAATTCAACAAGCTGAAATTTAGCCTATCAGCAGAAATAATTGCTTTATCCAGCAACTCTTTCAAATCTTCTTCACTTAAAATCCCAAGTGAATCCTTCAATATTTGTAATAATGACATCAAGCCAAATAGTGGTGTTCTCAACTCGTGATATTTGATATTTCTTTCTTCCAAAAGAACTTCTTGCACTTTTTGCTGAAGCCAAGAGTCTCGATTCCATTTTTTATTAAGAGCTATATTAATTGCACTTAGAAGATCTTTAGCTTGAATAGGTTTTGTGAGGTAATCTTCTGCTCCAGTTTCCATTCCTCTTCTTAAATCACATTTTTCTACTTTTGCTGTTAAGAAAATAAATGGCAGATTCGCATATTGATCTATACTCCTCACCTTCTCTAAGAATTCATATCCGTCCATCACGGGCATCATGACATCTGAGATAATCAGGTCAGGTGATAAGGCCAAGAGTTTTTCTAGTCCCTCTTGACCATGCTCAGCTTCTATCACTTCAAATTCATTTATTTCAAGGATATCTCTCAGGTTTTCCCTTAAATCTAACTCATCTTCAACAAGCAATATTTTAATTTTCATAAGGTAGTTTTAAGATGAATGTAGCGCCTTTTCCCTCTTGGCTAGTGAAGCTAACTTCACCACCAAGTTTATTTATAAACTCCTTTACAATATTTAGCCCTAGCCCTGTACCTTTTATATTGGTTACATTTTTCGCTCTGAAAAAAGAACCGAAAATATATTTGTGATCATTTTTCGGTATTCCAATCCCATAGTCTTTGACTTTGATCAAAACATCTTTTCCAGATCTTTCTACCGTCACTTTGGGATGCTGACCTGCATGCAGGGAGTATTTAACTGCATTATCGATCAGATTATTGATGATATGAGACAACCAAGTAGGGTCGGTATAGATGATAATGTCTTCGTCCGAGATATCTGCATCAATTTTACTTCCCATATCATTGACATGATTATCAACTACATTTCGTACAAATTTATTAATCGCTACTTCCTGGTGGGTTATTACTATTTTATCCTGTGCACTTTTTTCTAAAACCAAAAGATCAGATATGATAGCAGTTAATCGCTTTATTTGAGCATTGATCCTGCTAATATGTGTTTGAGACCTTTCCTTTAGCATACTATCATCTCCTCCTCGATCTAGTATCATCCCTAAGAGCTCCGTACTGCTCATGATAGTGGCTAAGGGTGTCCTAAATTCGTGAGATGTCATAGAAATAAATCTTGATTTAAGCTGATTGAGCTCTTTTTCTCTGACGAGAGACTCTTTTAGCTCTTCCAACATTTTTTCTCTTTCAGTGACATCTCTGGATGTAGCAAGTATAGAATATACATTGCCAGTTTCATCCTTTAGTGGAGTCATCAATATTTCTAAAAAAACAATGTTGTTAGTAGTCTTATTCTTGTGAGGCACAACTACAGTAAACTGTTCTTCTATTTTCCTAGAGATCAAATCATCCTGTAATCCAAAAACTTGATTCGGAATTTTACCAATCAATTCCTCAGGCTTATAGCCTAAGACTTTTTCTACAGAAGGAGAAATAAACTTAAAACTCAAATCTAAATTATGAAGTGCTATTATATCTCCTGTATTTTCGGATACTAGCTTATAATTCTCATCAGCTTTTTGACGTAGCAGATCAGATTCTTTCTTAAGCCTATTGATTCGGATTGCCTTGATAAGATTAGCATAACCAGATATTAGGGGCTGAAGGAAATTTGCATCTTCAATAGAATAATCCGAATCCTTATTGGCAAATCCCATCAAGCCTAGAAATTCATCTCCTTTATGAACAGGAATCCCAATATAGCGCAGTAAGGGTGGATGACCTGCTGGCGTACCACCAGACCTTGGATCATTTGGTACATCATTGGATATTACTAATTCACCTGTTTTCAGAGATTCTCCAAACAACGTTTCCAAGTTCCTAAACTCAATGCCAACTCTGAAATTTTGCTGATAAAATTGACTTATTTCTTCTGACCACGAAATGTTTGAGATAGTATGGCTTTTGAGATATGGTAGGCCATTTTCATCATGTAAAACCTCACCTATAAACCCAAAACTACTTCCTGTAATATTCAAAATCTTGTATAGAAGGGTATCGAGAGGGCTTTGAAAATCTTCCTCAAGGAAAAAACTAAGCTGAGTTTCATTTACTGCTTGCAGAAGTTCATTTAGCCTTTGTAGATCCTCTTCACTTTTTTGGAGGTCAACTTGAATTGATTTTTCATGATTGATATTAACTAAAGTCCCCGAAATACCAGTTACCATACCTTGAGAATCTTTAAGCGTATTAACTTGGAGTTTCACCCATACAAGATTATTGTCTTTGGTAAGCAACCTAAGCTCTCCTTCTGCCTCTGTTTTGCTACCAGAAAGTAAAGAATCAAAATCTTTACATATCTCAGCTTGCAAAGAGGGGTCAAAAAATTCAAAGGCTTTTCTGCCTATTGATTCATCTACCTGATAGCCTGAAATAGACTCCCATGATTTGTTTAAAAAAGACCAATTCCCTGATAAATCTATTTTAAAGATGATATCTTTTACACTATTGACTAAGTTGAGATAACTTTTTCTGCTTTTCAAGAGCTTCTTTTTTTGCTTTTTGGCAAGGATGGTCGTCCCTAATGTGGAAGCAAAGGCATGCAAGGCTAATGCTTGCTGATCTGAATACAGCTTTTCAGACCTACAATTATCAAACCCTATGTAACCCCAAAAGTCCCCTCCAGAAAATATGGGGACAAATAAATAAGACAATATCCCTTGCTCAACCATGGCATCATAAAAATCTCCATTTTGAGTATTGCGAACTAATTCATTAATCACTCGATTATTCCTAAGTTCTTTTTCCATTTCAGAAAAAACCGACCAAGGTAGATTTTGCAAATACTCGAATTCAATTTGTGGACTTACCCCAGGCGCACTCCATTCATAGGTGTAGGTCATGCAAAAGTCTCCATTTACATCATAATGGTTCTTAAAAATATACACTCTATCTACATCTGTGGCGATTCCAAGATGTTCTAAAATCTGTGGAATGGAGTCCTTTAACTTTTTGTGGCTTTGTAAAGTAAAGTATGCTTTGCCTATTGCCTCGAGTATAATTGAACTTCTTTCCATACATTTTTTTTGAGAATGTAAAGTAAATGCATAATAATTTGCTGTGTGTTCATTTAATTTACTTTTCAATACCGATTATTTTAATCTTTCATTTTTAAGACTTTATTGCAGTGAATTTATAATGAAATGATATGAAAAAAATATTGATAGTAGAAGATGAACACGAATTAGCATTGAATATCCAAGAGATCCTTATCAATCTTGAATATGATGTTGTAGGCATTTTTAATAATGCTATTGACGTTCTAGATTATTTCATTGATGGATCTGCCGATCTAATTTTGATGGATGTCTTGATACAAGGCGACCTGGATGGCATTGACCTTTGCTATAAGCTGAAAGACAAACTCAATATTCCAATTGTATTTTTAACGGCTTATTCAGACAAATCAATTCTGGAGCGGATTTCAAAAATAATGTATGATGGATACCTCCTCAAACCGTTTACAATCGAAAGCCTTAGATCAGCAATTTTTCTAGGACTTGAAAAATTGAAGGAAAACGAAAACACAAAGCAGATTTCATCTACTAAAAACACCTTAAAAATCAGAGATAAAGGTTTCTTAGTACCAGTCCCTATCTATGATATTCTATTTTTAAAGGCAGATGGACTATATACAAAAGTTTTTGCCCGATCAAAAACCTATTTGATTCGAGATATCCTTAAAGATGTTTTGGGAGATCTACCTCATACCACATTCGTGAGAGTTCATAAGTCATATATGGTAAATGTGCAGCATATTTCATCTTTCAATTCCAAAGAACTTCAAATAGATGAATATACAATCCCAATCAGAAGAGGATTCTATAAAGAACTTCACAAGCTAACCGACGCAAAATAAGCTTAGAAAAACATCTCATACAGTCTTCCAATTTTCGCCCTCAACTCCCCAGTCGTAACAAGCCCGTTTGATCGGAAGAACTCTTTGCCCTCAAAAAATATCATGATTCCTGGTACAGAAAGCATCCTCAACTGAGCAGCCAACTCTTTATTTTGAATCGCTTCAAATACGAGCATTTCCATTTTAGGAAAATCCTGCTCGATTAATTCCTTTACTTTCGGGAAAAGTATCTTACATACACCACAAGATTCCTGATAAAAATAAATCAAGACTGCAGGGTTTTCCTCAAGTAGTTTTTCAAATTCAGCTGACGTAATCTTTTTCGTTATTTCCATTGTATCGTATAATTCGCAATCAAATTGACATGGACAAGATTGACTTTATTGTAAATCCATCCCGGCATCAATTCTTCTTTTTCTAAGGCCAATTTAGTCAAAATCAATCCATGAAAATCTAAACCTCGCCCCCAAGCTTCAGGAGTGTATTTAACTCCCAGATTCCCTTGAGCATAGGAAGGAAAAGCATATTTATTGATCTTGAAGGTATTCGCTTTAGGTAGAAAATGTAAACCAGCATGCCCATAAAATACTAGCCCTTTTTCGCTAAACCTACTCTCGTAATACGCAGTCACGGCTGTCACCTCACTGAAACCTTCGTTTCTTTCTCTTGGGATAAAGGTGAAAAATGGATCTCTGCCCCACTCTCTAGGACTAAGGTATCTTCCCTTTCCTCCGATATGGGTAAAATTAAGATGCCAAGTAGATTTTGGAGACTTCATCCCAATCCGTACACCTAAAATCCAGTTTTCGTCGTACGGGTCTTTGTAGCGTAATAACGCGTTTTCATTTCCTCCGTCTTTGATTCCATGCTGGAACATAATCTGAAGCCCTGAAACCAATCTTTTTGAATTTGCCAATTTCCAGTCTCTTTGGAATTGAGTGAGAAACGTACTAGAAATATTTTGTACATAGGTATGATTAAATTCAAAGGAAAAAGCATCTTCCTCCACTACATGCTTCCAATCAAAAACAGATATGAAATCGCTATTCACATTTCCAATATACGCCGATGGGTTCCCCTCTGTATCTAAACCAATCGGGTACAAACCCATTGATTCTCCTATTCCAAACCAGGAGGAAGTTGATCTAGGGGAAATACTTGAAATGTAATTTAGCGTAGCTGTATTGAATCTGTCAGGAGTGAAATTCACAAATAATCCCTCTACAAATGTAGGGGACAATCGCCCATCTTGTGGGTTGATCAAAGCGGTATTAATCGGCATCCTCCCAGCAGCAAATGACAATAGCTCTGTTTTGAATTTGAGCTGAAATTCCTCCACTCGACCAAAATAATTATTACCCAAATCTGTCACATCGAGTAATCCCGCTTCATACCTATTTCGCCCTCCAGTGATCGGATCTCGAGCAACTAAATCAGAACTTAGGATTTTACCAAAAATGGCATATCTTCCAGAAATAGAAAAACCTTTATATGCTGGTGTTTCGAGTTTTACAAAGGCTGATTGGGCCCAAGAAAAATCATTTTTAAAGTCATCATAATAGGTTGTTGACATGAAAAAACTCCTTGTGCCTAAAGTCCAATTGAGCTTAGTCTTAACATTAACAGAATCTAAATCTACATGACCAAAAGCAGTCGAGCTCCAAGTTAAACCCAAGAAAAATATGATCTTTTTCATTTCAAACCAGCCAGTGCTTTAGCTTCTTTGATAGGCTGAAATGGTCCAAACTTATGCTGTTCTTCTGAGAATCCATCCGAAAATGGGCCAAATGGATGATCAACAGGCTTTTTACTGATATCCGGCCAATCATTTGTAATATCTTTCTTTGGTCTAGCCATAGAGTTTACATAAGCAGCTACATCCCAAGCTTGCTCATCAGTCAACATCGGACGCTCATAGGTTGCTCCCAAAGGCATATTCGCCTTGACGTATCCTGCAAATCTTGACATTCGGTAAAGTCCCGCTCCATCATTATAACTATGCTCACCCCAAAGTGGTGGATAGGTATATCCTAAGCCATCAAACCTTGGCATTCCTTGACCATCTTCCATATGACAGGATGTACATTGATTATCGTAAACTCTTTTTCCAGCGACTGGATTTGCTGGTCTGTCTAGGAATGCCATTTCATAAATCCCCACTCCTTTGGGAGATTCTCCTTTAGCAACATCCTTTCCCAACCATTCCATATATGCTACCATCGCCTGCATTTCTTTACTGTCAACAGGGAGCCCTTCCCCATTCAAACTTCGCTCAAAACAATCATTGATTCGCTTAGGAATATCTTCGGATTGGCCTGATCTAGCTCTGACTTTTGGATAATTTGCAGCCACTCCTGAATAGTTGTTGCCTAATGGTGCTGTTCCCGCGTTAAGATGGCAGTTTTGACAATTCATCCCATTAGAAATTTTCATCACTTTACCATTTGGCCCTAGATACTCGGACGTGTTAGCAACCAACTCTTTTCCATATTTGATCAGGTCAGCATTAGACTGCTCTTCCACGAGATCCCAATTTGGGGCGGCCCACATTCCTTCACTACTCATCAATGCCAAAGAAATAGAAGTATCCTCTGTAACTAGTTCTGCGGTATTCTCAGTCGCAAGATTGAGCTTTGGAAGTGATCCTCCTTGGTATATAAAGAGAATCCCGGTGATCGTAAGAGCCGTAAATGACGCTACAATGACCAATAAAGCGACCATCAATGATACGAGCTTGATAAAGGGTTCGAATGGGTTTTTCATTATTTTGGGTTAATTACACCTACAAAATTGCATTTTTCAATATTCGAAAAATGTGATATTTCTCACATGACAGCCATGAATATAAAAAATATTCACTTGCTAAGAACACAAACCCCAAATCTAATTGCGTCAATGAATCACCATACCTCCAAAAGATAATATCAATAAGCAGCAAGCCTTATATATTCTCAAAAACTCGGAAACGAATACTTGCCAACAAGGTAATACCCAATCCTGCTAGTGCGATTAAGATAAATGAAGCTTTCAAACTTGATAAATCTGCAATAAACCCAATCAAAGGAGGTCCGATCAAAAATCCGAAAAAAGAAATGGTAGAGACTATAGCCAAAGCTACCCCTGGAGAATATAATTTTGACCTCCCCGCGACGCTATAAGCTACGGGAATGATCGAGGCTACACCAAAACCAACTAAAAGAAAACCAAAAATCGCTGGATAAGCAGTTGGCAAAGCTACAGCAATAATCAACCCCGAAAAAATCAAAATCCCGCTTCCTCGAAGGATGACCAATCGACCAAATCGATTGTTTAAACGATCAGAAATAAATCTTCCCGACGCCATCGCTGCCATAAAAGTCACATAACCAATCGCGACAAAACTCGGATTGATATCGACCACTTTTTTGAAATAAACACCACTCCAGTCAAACATACACCCTTCTGCCAACATCCCTAAAAAAGCAATTCCCCCAATTCTCAAAAGGAGATCATCAGGCCTTTTTAGTACCATTCCTCCACCAGCTTTAGGCTTTTCTTCTTTGACCAGTAATCCTTGAGAAATAATGATAATCAGCAACACCAAAACTGAAATCAGCAGGTAATGAAATTTTGGTAAAACATCAAAATAGATCATCCCTGCTCCAATTCCAGCTCCTGTAAATCCTGCAAGACTCCAAAGTCCATGAAAAGAAGCCAAAATACTCCTCCCATACATATCTTCTAAAGCCAATGCTTGGGTATTGAGAGAGATATTCATCAAGTTACCTACCATCCCAAAAAATACAACTGAAGGAATTAAAGTCCAGATGGTACTACTAAATCCGATCAGCGGAAGAAAAATCATATAACCCACACTACCAAATACAATCACCATTTTACTCCCGTAGCGATGCACGAGCCACCCTGCCAAGGGTAATGCTACCAAAGAACCAATTGGCAGGCCTAGTAAAAGAGTACCCAATTGGGATTCTGAAAGTTCGAATTTGGCCTGTACATCAGGAATGCGCGAAGCCCAAGAAGCAAAGCACAAGCCTGCCAAAAAAAATAAACTGCCCAACGCTGCTCTTCTCTTTTGCAATATGGTCATAGGTATCAATAGGTGAATAAGCTCGAAATTTACTACTTTATCCTAACAGATTATAGATAAGGCTAATGCAAATTTTCTCTTGGCAGTTCAATCGATTAAAATTCATAGAAGGTAGATTAGAAGGTTTTTGTAACAAAAATTAAACTCCAAGGTTAATAAAAAATGGAATTTATAATCGCAGGAAGCATCGTTTTAGCAGCCATATTACTAATTAGAGTAGTGATCAAAAGAGTTTTTGGCTAAAAAAAGCCACTCCGAATATCAGAGTGGCTTTTTGCATACAGTCAAAATAAAATTAGTTTGGTAGTTTGTCAGAGAACCTACCGTATACCCATGTACCTGCTATTGCACTCAGGAGGGTTACTAGGATAACACTGAATCCACTTCCGATTTGAGCGAATAATGGTCCTGGGCATGCTCCAGTCAAAGCCCAACCCAAACCGAAGATAAATCCTCCGATAATCTGACCTTTTCTAAATTCTTTTTTAGGGATATTAACTGTCTCCCCTTTCATAGTTTTGATGTTGAACTTTTTGATCAATTGAATAGAAACCAATCCAACCACTATCGCAGAACCGATTACACCGTACATAAAGAAGGATTGTAACCTGAACATTTCCTGAATTCTAAACCAAGAAATGATTTCTGCCTTGACGAAGACTGCTCCGAATAAAATACCTATGATCAAGTACTTCAATAATCCATCACTATTTGCCTGCATATTTGGTGCTTCACACTCTACAGGATCTATGTTTTTTACTTTTTCTTCTACTTTCATCTTATTTCAAAATTAAAATCCTACCATTTTCATCAAAGGCTCTAATAAAACGTGAGTCATCAAGAAACCACCAATCATAAAGAAGATTGTCGCTACCAGAGAAGGCCACTGTAATGAAGAAATTCCCATAATTGCGTGACCTGAAGTACAGCCTCCCGCATACCTCGTCCCAAAACCTACCAAAAAACCTCCAATCACAAAGAAAAGGAGACCTTTTCCAGTCAATAAATTCTCCCAAGAGAAAATCTCGACAGGTAATAATTTTGAGTAATCTGTGATTCCCAATGCCGCTAAGTCTCTCTGTGTTGATTCTGCGACCACAATGATATCAGGATTTGAGAAGAAGGTAGTGGCTACAAAACCACCCAATAAAACACCCACCACAAACACGATATTCCACATTTCCTTTTTCCAATCGTATTTGAAAAAAGGGATATTGGCAGGTACACACATGGCACACACATGTCTCAATGATGAAGATATACCAAAAGATTTATTACCTACTAGCAGCAATATCGGTACAGTAAGCCCTATCAGAGGCCCCGCTACATACCATGGCCAAGGCTGACTGATCCATTCAATAAATTGTTCCATTTTTCTTTATTAATTTTAGTTATTTACTTTTCTTTTTTTATCACTTGGATTTAGATTTTAATCCTTCATCCTTCATCCTTCATCCTTCATCCTTCATATCAAAACTTATAATCTACAATGAAGTTCAAGTTCCACATATCTACTCTATTAATCTTATTGCTATCCAAAAGACCACTTCTCTGTTTAGCAGATTTATTGACTGCTAAAAATTGAAGATTAAATCCTTCAAAATAATTTTTGAATCTATATTCTAACATTCCTGTGAAATGATAGTAAGATGGGATTCCGTATTTATTGGTCGTAAACGAAGTCATCGATGAATGATTGACCAGCCCAGCGCCCGTTTGTGCAAATAGCCCTTCTACAGGCGTAACCAAATCATATTTGATTACATACGCGCTCATCCCTCCTGCACCTTCATAGCGCTCTCTTGGCATACTGGCGTAAAGCTGTTCTCTTCCCCATTCTCTAGGAAACAGAAACCTCCCTTTGTCGTTGATGCCCAAGTAATTGAATGAAAGACTATGACTCCCTCTGAAGAGGCCAATTTTCGCTCCAATACCTGAGGCACTCTCATCAGGAAGGATATAGGTCAATTGATTATTTGCATTCCCGCCATCATTGATCGCAAATTGATGAAATCCTTGAACTCCCAGGTGCAATCGTGTACTTTGAGGAAAGTTGATCGTGTAATCTACCTGTCCGAAGCTCATGTTAAACACATTTTCGGCAGTATAATTCCAAGTTTGTACCGTTAACCCTTGATCATGATATTGCAAACCCAACAAACCAATTCCTTTTGAACTGATATTTCCTTTATAATTTGATGGCTCCCCAAATGGATTCCTACCAAAGCTATACACTCCAAACGAGTCGTCAATGCTATACCAATCCACTGTACCCCTGATTGTAACCTGATTGATCCACATGGCAGTGGTTTTGAGCTTGAGCCCAGAATACGTCACCGACAAACCCTGAAAGACATTTGGCCTCATCCGATTATCCTGATCATTGAGCAGTGGAGTCATGACCTTTTGCCTACCCAAAACCAACTTGACCCGATTTTTCCGATATGCCAAGTACAGCTCCTCGAGTCTATCCAGCTTATTGCTATTTCCGACATCATTCATGTCATACAGCAATATTTCATATCTATTCCCTCCTCCGGTGATTGGATCAGCTATTCGAATATTATTTTCAAAGACCTGATAAGTAAAGAAGCCATTGAATCTAAACTGAAGACCATTCCACTCTGGACTGGTATAACCTATCCCCGCACCAGCTGCAAGTGTGGCGTAATTGATCACCTCACCCGAATTGATCGTAGACATCAAGTATGATCTAAAATGAAAGTCAAAATTCCCACTTTTCAAATCTTCTTTTAATGAAGTCTTTTTGACCTTCAGACTATCCAAATCATCGTTAACTGAACCTGCCAAGGAATTCCATGACTGAGTAAATAGAAGGATGATAATGAAAACTCGAATCATATTCAAAATTGCTCTTTTCAATTTTGGAAAAAAGTGACAAAAATCACTTATCCCTCATTAAAGTAAAAATGGCAAAGCCGAAGCTTTGCCAAATGGTGATTTTAATCTATTCTAATAAAGCTAATTTCTTACAGCAATGTAGAAGGACATACGTAGTCACTCACTTTGAATTTTTCTGATTCCTTCAAGGCTTTAAATCCACCATTGATGTCGATCAAGTTGTCATAGCCTCTCGCCTTAAGAATTGATGTAAAAATCATCGATCTATAACCACCAGCACAATGAACATAGTATGTTTTATTTTTATTCACTTGTAGCATGCTGTCATTGATATAATCAAGGGGTGCATTTTCAGCACCAATCACATGTTCACTTTGGAACTCACTGTTTTTTCTAACATCAAGAATATTTACTTCTCCTTGACTTTTTTGAATCGCAGCAAATTCTTCCACTGATATCGATGTAATCGTATCTATTTCTCTTCCATCAGCTTTCCAAGAGTCAAATCCTCCATCTAAATAACCGATCGAATAATCATATCCTACTCGAGCAAGTCTCGTGATCACTTCCTCTTCCATTCCCTTCTCGGCAACTATGAGAATCTCTTGCTTCAAGTCAGGAATCATAGCTCCCACCCAGACTGCAAAACTTCCATCGATGCCGATGTTGATTGCATTTGGGATAAACCCTTTGGTAAATACCTGAGCATCTCTTGTATCTAATACCACAGCACCAGTTTCGTTTGCTGCTGCTTCAAAAGCTGCTGGAGAAAGTGGATTCACTCCTCTTTTCAAAACTTCGTCAATGCTGTCATATCCTTGGATATTCATCATGACATTTTGAGGAAAATATGCCGGTGGAGGTGTAAGTCCTGTAATCACTTCTTTGATAAACTCTTCTTTGGTCATCTCCTGAAGCGCATAGTTTGTCTTCTTTTGATTCCCTAGGGTATCTGATGTCTCCTTACTCATGTTCTTACCACAAGCAGAACCTGCTCCGTGAGCTGGATAGACGATCAAATCATCTGAAAGAGGCATGATTTTATTTCTCAATGAATCATAAAGGTGAGCCGCAAGCTTGTCTTGTGTCAAGTCAGCAATTACCTTTTGAGCCAAATCTGGACGTCCTACATCACCTATAAACAAGGTGTCTCCTGTGAATATGGCCTCTTCTTTACCTTCCTCATTATAAAGAAGATAGCAAGAACTTTCCATGGTATGTCCAGGAGTATGAATCAATTTGATTGTCAAATCCCCTACTTTAAACTCCTGCCCATCTTCTGCAACAATGGCATCAAAACCCAATTTCATCCCTGTAGGACCAAATACGATATCTGCTCCTGTTTTAGCTGCCAAATCTTGGTGACCTGAGACAAAATCCGCATGGAAGTGCGTTTCAAAAACATACTTGATCTTCACATTATTTTTTTCTGCTTGATCGATATAAGGCTGCACCTCTCTCAAAGGATCGATGATAGCAGCTTCACCATTTGATTCAATATAGTACGCTCCTTGAGCAAGACATCCTGTATAGATTTGTTCGATTTTCATATTCGCTTTCTAATTATTTTTGGTTTTATAACTGATGCAAAATTAAAGATGCAAGATTACTTACTGAATGACTTTTGTCACATTTAGACAGTTTCGGGCACATTTTGATTAATCACATTGACCAATTGATGTGCAGGCACTACACCAGATTGTCTCCAAAGTACTTCTCCTTTATGGAAAAGGATCAAAGTCGGAACACCCCTAACTTGGAAATTGCTTGCTGCCAACTGATTTTTGTCCACATCTACTTTGATGATTTTCACCTTGTCACCAACTTGCTTCGCTGTATCTTGTAGAATGGGTTGCATCATCTGACAAGGGCCACACCAAGTGGCAAAAAAATCAACCAAGACAGGCTGATCTCCTGATATCAATTCATTGAATGTTTTTGGTTGCGTGCTCATAATTATTGTGTTTGAATCATGTTTCAAAATTAGAATTTCGCTGAGGACGAAACAGTAATTTTTATCACAGAAGCTTAAAACGTGTTAAAATTCCTGACATTAGTGATTATTTGTTTATTTTCGCCCGACACTATTATTTCAAAAACAATGCTTGATTACAAAAAGGTCAATAATCTGACAGGATGGCTGGTTGCACTAGTCGCCACTTTAGTTTACGTTTTGACTGTAGAACAGACTGCCAGCTTTTGGGATCCAGGAGAATTTATCGCAGTAGCTTACAAGCTGCAAGTTCCACACCCTCCGGGAGCGCCCTTTTTCTTGTTGATTTACAAGATGTTCGGGTTTCTCGCTTTAGGAGATGGACTACAAGTTGCCTATTGGATGAATGTGGGAAGTGCCCTGTTTTCAGGCTTCACCATTTTGTTTTTATTCTGGTCTATCACCTTGCTTGGAAGGAAACTTTTCAAGATGAAGAAAGGACAAGAAAGCAAAGGCGAAACCATTAGCTTAATGGGTGCAGGTATTGTAGGCGCCTTGGTTTATACCTTCACTGATAGTTTCTGGTTTTCAGCTGTCGAAGCTGAAGTGTACGCCATGTCTTCCTTCTTTACCGCCATCGTCATTTGGGCGTTTCTGAAATGGGATGTCATCGAAGATCCAAGGGAAGAAAACAAGTGGTTGATTTTTATCGCTTATTTGGTTGGCCTTTCGATCGGTGTCCATTTGCTCAATTTGGTTACGCTGCCTGCATTGGCTTTGATTTATTATTTCAAAAAGTACAAAAACCCAAATATCAAAGGGGGTGCCATTGCTTTACTTTGCGGTGGAGTTGCCTTGATTATCATCAATAATTTTATCATCCCAGGACTACCAAGTCTCGCTGGATCGATTGAGATTTTCTTTGTGAACAGCATTGGATTGCCGTTTGGATCAGGGATTGTATTTTTCTCTGCGGTTTTCTTAGGCTCCTTGATTTATGCAATTTTATACAGTATCAAAAAAGAGAAAGTCATCCTCAATACCATTTTGCTTTCATTGACTTTTGTATTGATTGGATACAGTTCTTATGCGCTGATTGTCATCAGAGCAAATCAAGATCCAGTGATTAATGAAAATAATCCAAGCGATATTATCAGTTACGTTTCTTATCTGAAAAGAGAACAATATGGCTACAGACCACTCCTTCATGGACAGTATTTCACTGCTAAAGTAGAATCTCAAGAAGATGGAGCTCCAATCTATCTGAAAGGAAAAGACAAATACGAGATTGTAGATTACAATACTGTCAACAAATACGAAAAGAGTAAAACCACAATTTTACCAAGAATTTACTCCACCCAAGAGAGACACAAGCAAATCTATCGAGCAAAGCTTGGACTGAGTCCAGGGCAAGAACCGACATTTAGTGACAATATCTATTTTATGATGACCCATCAGTTGGGACACATGTATTGGAGGTATTTTATGTGGAATTTCTCTGGCCGAGAAAGTGATTACTCCGATGCTCCATGGCTGGGAATCACCGATGCATTCAGCGACAAATTCCCTGACTACATCAAAGAAAATAAAGCGCATAATAACTATCTGATGCTTCCTTTAATACTGGGATTGATCGGTATGTTTTTCCAAGCGAAAAAAGACCCAAATTCCTTCTACGTCACCTTGGGTTTGTTCCTGATGATGGGTGTAGTGCTGGTTCTTTACTTGAATTCTCCGCCTGTTGAACCTAGAGAGCGAGATTATATTTATGTAGGATCCTTTTATGCTTTTGCCATTTGGGTGGGGTTTGGAGTCTTGGCCTTGTCCCATTGGATTGGCAAACTCAATAAAAACCTCCCAATTGCTGGTATTATTGCCACGTTGATTGCTTTCCCAATTCCTGTACTGATGGCAGTACAAAATTGGGATGATCACAATAGACAAGGAAGATATTTCTCTGTAGATTCTGCAAGGAATTTCTTGGCTTCCTGCGAACCCAATGCCATTCTCTTCACAGGAGGTGACAATGATACTTTCCCACTTTGGTACGTACAAGCCGTAGAGAATTTCAGAACAGATGTAAGAGTCGTTGTTTTGAGTTATTTTGATACCGATTGGTATGTAGATCAGATGACTCGTCAAGCATATGAATCTGAAGCTTTGCCTTTCTCTTTGACTTATGAAAACTATAGAAAAGGAACTAATGATGTTCTTTATTTATATGAAAGAGAAGGCCTTGAGGCTATCTCAGCTAAGGAATATTTGAGATTACTCAAAAACCAAAGTGATTTACTCAAACTTCAGGGTTCAAATAAGATAACCATCAACATGGTTCCTGCTAGAAATATTATTTTAGATGTTGATGTAGAAAAAGTCTATAATCAAGGATTGATTCCTGAAGGTATGGAAGCTTTGGTAACTGATCAGATGAACCTCAGAGTAAAAGGTGAGTATTTGACAAAAGGGAATATGATGTTGCTTGACTTGATCACTTCCAACAATTGGGAGAGACCGATTTACTTCAATAACACTTCGCTTGCCACAATCGGATTAGATTTAGAAGAGTACGTGGTGATGGAAGGATTGACTTATAGACTCCTTCCAGTGAGAAAGCCTCAGAATTTCAGAGCAGAATTAGTCAATGCTGAAAAATCATACAAGCATGTCATGGAAGATTTTGCATTCCGAGGAATGGATAATCCGGACAATTATTTTGATGATGAATTCAGAAGATTTACTTCAAATCATAGAAGCGCGTTGAATAGCATCGCTATTGCTCTTCTAGATGAAGATGAAATTGAAAAAGCTGCAGAAATCTTAAATTTTGGTATCGCCAAGATGCCAAATGAAGCAATTGCCTACGATCTAGCAAGTGGACAATCTGTTCCTCTGCTCTTCGAAGTTGGTGAAGATGAAAAAGCGCTAGATATCGTTGAGAAAATGACTGTAAAGTCAATTCAACTTCTAGAGTTCTATGCCAAAACAAATCGTGAGTATGATCGTGAAGCAATGATATCTCTTGAAATGCTTCGCTACTTTGTCCCTCTTCTTGAAGAAAAAGGGTATACTGATTTGGCTGCTGAACTGAAACGAGACCTAGAAAGATTCGTGGGAACTTCGGGAGGCAATAGCCTCGACAGAAGGTAATCAGCTAATAAAGAGCTTCATAGCCGAAGCGAATGCTACAATTCAAACGAAGAGCTCCGTGTATAAACATGGAGCTCTTTACTTTTGATTCGATTAACAAAACGTTGTGACTTAAGTGGACCCCTCGTGGCAAGAATTAACAAATCCCAGAAACTAAAAAAACATTTCAATCGGCAAGTGAAAAAACTCGGATATTTGAAAAAACTTTTTAATTTTATTTTTATGAAAAAACTATTTTTAGTGATCGCATTTTTGAGCCTTGGATTTATTTCAAATGCTCAAACAGAAAAAGGGAAGTTCTTATTAGGTGCTGGCACGAGCTTCTCGGTTGGAGAGTCTAATGGCTATATGTCACTTGGATCTTCTTCCTCCACTATAGTGTTAAGTGATGGCACTACCATAAGAACAAAGAACTCAAGCGTAAATTTTGCTCCAAAAGTTGGTTATTTCTTTATTGACAACTTCGCTGCAGGGCTTGATTTTGCTGCTTTTTTTTCGAAAGGAGAGAATGATCAAATAGGAAATACTTCAAAAAACAAAACGAATCAATTCGCAATTGGACCATTTGCTAGATACTACTTTTCTGGCAAAAAAATCAAACCATTTTTAGAAGTGAATTCTTTATTTGGAGTAAGAAATCAAGAAAGTGAGGTAGGTGCAACAACAATCGGGTATAAGTATTCAATTACAAATGTTGGTGGCGGTTTGGGCATGGCAATCTTAATTGGAGAAAGAAGCGCACTAGATATATTAGCTTCTTATAATTCATTCACCATTAATGAAAATGAAGATAACCCTTTCTCTAGTAAACTTAATAATATAGGTATCAAGGTAGGTTTTACAATATTTTTGAAATAGAGAAAAAGCTGATTAAATGATGATTTTACCTCTTTTTCTCCAACACATAAAACAAATCTAGTCCTTGATCTGGATGATCTACCAAAAGATAATCTTCATGACTGATATCCGTCACGGCATTTCCTTGCTGCTTGTGAAGTTTATTCCTATTCATTCTATTCAGTACTTCATAAGGCCATCTCAAAACTGCAGCAGGCAGTTTGTGCTGTAAATTGATCACATCAAATCGCATGATTTTATTGACAGATTTACGATTTTCTTCATGATAGCTCCATACTTTATCGTTTCCACCTATTCCCATCGCATTCACTTTATCAAAAATCCCCTCACCAAGCTTGATTAATTCCTTTGCTGTATATTCTCTGATATGCCATGGGTTTCGAGATAAAGTATGTCGGATATTCGGTGTAGAGATGATTGCTTTTCCTCCAGGTTTAAGCACTCTATAGATTTCTTCTAAAAATAATTTATCATCCTCAATATGCTCGATCACTTGAAAACTCACCACCGTATCATAAGTATCAGAAGCAATATTATGAAAAGGTGGAATGACAGCTTGCTGAAATGCTACATTAGGGAATTTTGCTTTCAAAGAAGTAATAACTTCTTCGATTTTATCTAATCCGAGGTAAGATTCTACTTTCTCCAACAAAACCTCTACCCCTCGCCCTTCGCCACAACCCACTTCCAATAGATTGCCACTCACCATGGGTTTAGCAGCAATATACGCTTTGAGGAGTCGTTGATGAATAGGATTATCACTTACCAACTTATCTGATGCAATTTCCGTTGTATAGGTAGCCATTTAAAATTTTATTAATTTGAGCAAAAATAAGGTTAATTTTTGAACCAAATGATAACAAAAGCAATCACCAAAAAATTTCCGTTCCTTCTGAGTATCTTTTTGCTCAGTGTATTTTCTTCGATAGAAGTAGTAGGACAGCAGACGTTAGAATCTACCAATCAGGCACTTCGGTACTCGAGATATTCAAGACTTTCCTTGAAAATCATCCCTATTCAAGAAAGCCCAAGGAATTTTATTCTGCAAATACCGATTGAGAAATTAGAAGAAAATGCAGTTTTTTCTGATTACACCTTTTCATTCACGATTTTATCTTCCTACAATCAACCTTTTACAGATGAAAATCTGACTACTTTAAGTGAGATGGATTTGAAGTTGAATACTCAAAATCATTTCTATTTTGAGCAAAGAATCAGGGTTCCTGATGAGCAGCAAGTTGCCATTGCTTTCTTAAAAGTAGTAGATACAAGACAAGGTGATGAATACTATTACCACATGGATTTGATCAGTCCTTTTGTACTTGGTCATCCAAATTTTGGCGCATATTTCGGTAACAACATTCCTTTCGATCAGTCATTTTTGATTCAAGAAGAAGCTTTGCTCTTCAAAACAAAAGGGCCTGTCAGTTTGCATAGTTATTTTTATCCAGCAAGTTTTGAGGCACCATATCCTCCTATGGAGATCAAGCCTTCACCTGTGCCTCGCGAGATTGAAGTAATCAATGAAGGTGATTTCTTGGCTAATATCCCAAAAGATTTTGAAAAAAAAGGGTATTATTTCATCCAATCAGATACCAACTCTACTGAAGGATTGATGATCAAAACAGTCCCGCAAGCATTTCCAAGAGTAGAATCTTGGGAAGAAATGGTAGATATGGTCGTGTATATTTCTACCCGAAGAGAGCACGAGGCACTTTTGGCGGCTGAAGATAAAAAAATCGCCTTAGATCAATATTGGATAGGTTTGACTAAAAATGAAGAAACTGCCAAGACATTGATTCGAGAATATTTCAGACAAATCGAGTTCGCTAATATCCTTTTTACTGACTTCAAAGAAGGCTGGAAAACAGACAAAGGAATGGTCTACACGGTCATGGGTCCTCCAAATGGTGTCACTTTCAGACAGAATGCAGAAATATGGACTTATGGCGATCTTAACTCAAATTCCAAAATAAACTTTACCTTTGCACGCGTCAAAAATATTTTGACTCCTAATTATTATACACTCAACCGTTCTAGAGCTTTGCAGCCTGAATGGTTCAAAAGCATTACACTATGGAGAAGCGGAAAGATGGATTTCTAATTGAGCGTGGCGAACAGGATAAAGATTTTATTTTTGGTACACGAGCGGTAATGGAAGCCATAAATGCTCAAAAAGATATAGATAAAATCCTTGTCAATAAGGATCTCAACAACGAGATTATCAAAGAATTGCTCTCACTCGCCAAGGAAGAAAAAATTCCTGTGGTCCGTGTACCAGAAGCAAAGCTTAACAGAACAACAAGAAAAAATCACCAAGGTGTACTTGCCCATATTTCGGCGATTCAGTATGCTTCTTTAGACAATGTAATTGACGAATGCTTTAGCAAAGGCATTGCTCCACTTATCTTGGTCTTAGATAGAATCACAGATGTGAGAAACTTTGGTGCCATGGCAAGAACTGCTGACTGTGCTGGCGTTCATGCGATCGTCATTCCTGAAAAAGGAAGTGCTCAGATCAATTCTGATGCCGTAAAAACTTCAGCAGGAGCCTTGAATTTTCTTCCAGTTTGTAGAGTGAAAAATCTTTACTATACAGTGAAAGATTTGAAAAAAATGGGTTTGAGCGTAGTAAGTGTAACGGAAAAAACAGAAAGAGCCATGTACGAGGCCGATTTCACCGTTCCTACGGCTTTGGTATTAGGATCAGAAGAAGATGGAATCTCTCCAGAGATCATGGGAATCAGTGACGAGTTTGTCAAAATCCCACTTTCAGGAAATATCGAAAGTTTAAACGTATCTGTTGCCGCGGGAGTAGTCATCTACGAAGCGATCAGACAGAGGAAATAATAGATTGAAAACATTTTTTTGAAAAACTAAAAAACAATTCTATAACTATTTGCGATTTAATATATATATATGTTTACGGAATAACTTTAAACATATAAAATCATGAAAAAATTAAAGAATTATTGCACCGCATTTTCACTAATGTCAGTTTTCTTTGCTGCATTGGCCTTCTCCATTATTGAAGCTAATGCTTTTGATGATACAAAACCTCAAACCTGTAGAAGTGAATGTCAAAGAGATCTAGATGGAGTATGTTCTATTTGGACAGTAGATCCCGAAGGTGAGCCTATTTGGGGTAGTTGCGTTCATTGGAGGAAAAAAGATGGTGGTTCAATTGAGCCTGTGGAAATTAATTAATTTAGTTATAGGCTAGAACAAGTTTTTTGTTCTAGCTTTTTTTCAGCCCAAAAGAATATTTATAATATGAAAAACTGCATTTTATTCCAATTTTTGATTTTAATTATTATTACCATTGGATGTGCAAAAAAAGATGAATTCTATCTAGTTGGTCCTATTGAAAAAGTAAATCTTGATAACGTAATATTAAGCGACACTTTATTTAGCACTGAAATCAATGAATTGTCAGACACCCTTTTTTTACCTACAAGAATTTTTACCGTAGGAGATTATCTCATAATTGTTGAGAGCGTCTCTGATAATACTATGCATATTTATAATCTCGTTGAAGAGAAATACATTGGCTTATTTGGTAAGAGAGGCGCTGGCCCAGGCGAAACATTTTCTTTATGGCGATTCCATGTAAAAAATGAAAAAGAGTTTTTAGCTTTAGACACTGAGCTTGCCAAAGTTGTATCTTACAATATAGATACCCTAATTTATAAAAACACACACTCAGATGAATTTTTAAATAAAGGTTTGTCATACACGAATGGCATAATATTAAATGGCAATGAATTGACTTATCTTAGTACAACAAGTTCACCGATTGAGGATCAAGCAAGGTTTTATACTCTTGATTTAGAAAATCAAAGCCTACCTTCACAATTTGGCAGTCTACCTAGATTAAATAAAGACTATCCAAATGTCAATCCTTACGACCAAAAACCCACTTTGGAATTTGCTCATCTTGCTCAAGAGAAAAATCGTGTTCTTTTAACTTATGCTTATATTCCATTAATTGAGATTTATGATTTAAACAACAAAACAAATCAAGCAATTAGAATTTCAGATAAATTACCTTCTGAAGAATTTTTTATAGCAGCAAAATATTTTACCTCACCAAGCATTGAAGGTGATAAGATGTACGCTTTGTACTGGGAAGGAGATACTACTTACAAACAAACAACTAATATTATTATGGTTTTTGATATAAATGGAAAGCCTATAAAAAAATTAATTCTTGACGAAGCTATCTCAATGATGAGTATAAAAGATGACTTATGTTATGGTCTTATAGTTGATAGTGAAAAATCAGAAAATAAAGTGATAAAATTTAAAATTAACTAAACTCTGTAAAATTTCACCGTTCCAACAGCTTTGGTATTAGGATCAGAAGAAGATGGAATCTCTCCAGAGATCATGGGAATCAGTGACGAGTTTGTCAAAATCCCACTTTCAGGAAATATCGAAAGTTTAAACGTATCTGTTGCCGCAGGAGTAGTCATCTACGAAGCGATCAGACAGAGGAAATAATCAAAAAAGGCGGTTTAAAAACCGTCTTTTTTGATTCACCTATTTTTATCCAGCCCAACCCTCTCGATCCAAACTTCGATATTGAATGGCTTCAGCCAGGTGTTCTACTTTGATATTCTCACTCAATGCAAGATCAGCTATCGTTCGCGCTACTTTCAAAATCCTATCATAAGCTCTCGCAGACAATCCCAATCTTTCCATCGCTGTTTTTAGGAGTGCTTTTCCTGCTTCATTGATTTCACAAATTTCTTTAACCATATGGGACGGCATCATAGCATTACAAAACACTTCTGGAGAGTTCTTGAATCTTTCTACTTGTAGTTCTCTACCTTTGATTACCCTGTCTCTAATAGCTTTACTCGTCTCTGTTTTTCTGGTAGAAGTCATTTCATCAAATTTTACAGGTGTCACCTCCACATGCAAGTCAATCCTATCCAAAAGTGGTCCGCTGACTTTATTCAAATAACGCTGCACGATTCCCGGACCACAAACACACTCTTTTTCGGGGTGGTTGTAGTAGCCACAAGGGCATGGGTTCATACTTGCTATCAGCATGAAATTCGCCGGATAATCAACTGAGATTTTCGCTCTTGAAATCGTCACTTTCCGTTCCTCTAAAGGCTGACGCATCACTTCAAGAACTGTTCTTTTGAACTCAGGCAATTCATCTAAAAACAATACCCCATTATGCGAAAGTGAGATTTCTCCTGGCTGTGGATTCCCCCCACCACCAACCAAGGCAACATCAGAAATCGTATGATGTGGAGATCGGAATGGCCGCTGAGCAATCAGCGATGCATTTCTTCCTAATCTTCCAGCGACAGAATGGATCTTTGTGGTTTCCAATGCTTCCTGCAGAGAAAGTGGAGGCAAGATTGATGGAAGTCTTTTGGCCAACATGGTCTTTCCTGCACCGGGAGGGCCTATCATGATCACATTATGTCCACCTGTAGCAGCGATTTCCATGGCTCTTTTGATGTTTTCCTGACCTTGCACATCCGTAAAATCAAATTCATAATGCTCAAGCGAACTATAAAAAATATCCCTCGTGTCGGTCACTAAGGGTTCAATGTCTAAATTTCCATCCAAGAAATTGATTGCCTCTTCCAAGGAATCTACTCCTATGATATCCAAACTGTTGACAATAGATGCTTCTGCTGCATTTTCTCTCGGTAAGATAAACCCTTTGAAACCTTGTTTTCTTGCTTCAATGGCAATCGGCAACACACCCTTGACTGGTCTTAGCTTGCCATCTAAAGCCAATTCACCCATGATGACGTACCTTTCAAGTTCAGGAAACATCACTTGTTCTGAGGCTTTGAGTATGCCCAATGCTATGGGTAAATCATAGCTTGAGCCTTCTTTCCTGATATCTGCAGGGGCAAGGTTGATCACGACTTTTTGGCGTGGCATCCTGTATCCAAAATATTTCAAAGCAGACTCCACGCGCTGTTGACTTTCCTTCACAGCACTGTCGGGAAGGCCCACCATAAAGAAACTGGTACCCTGACCCACATTTACTTCTATTGTGATCAGCTTTGCGTCAACACCTGACACTGCACTTCCAAAAGTCTTTGCTACCATAATTTGATTCGATGAAATTAAAAAAGGAAACCTAAAAGATTTCCTAATATAACCAAATTCAAAAGTATTTTGAAAATTTACTTATTTAAAATTCTGCCTTGGCTTGATTACAGAACTTTCTTTATCATCTTCACTTTGATCGATTTTTCTATCGATGTTTTTCAATTTCAAAGCCTGCTCCAAATCATAGAGCTTTGCCTTCAATTCATTTTTTTCTAATTCCTTTTTAGAAAGGTTGCTTTCCAAGCTTTTCATGGCCATTGAACCTGTGCCCCAGGTAGCCAAAAATAAGATCAACCCTACGAGTAGAAAGGTTACCACTGTGCCAGAATACAACTCTGAAACTCCAAATACGCCTTTGATACTTTCAAATGCTAGGAAATAAACCAAACTGAGCGCAAAAAACAGCGCCAAAAGCAACTGCATGATACTATTAAACTTTTTCATAAATTTCTCTTTTTGGGTTAAGCGTTTAAATATACTAAACAGACTGCATTGTGGAAAGTTTCTTGTAAATACCTTCTTCAAGCATCAGCTCTTGGTGCGTTCCTCTTTGGACGATTTCACCACTTTGAATCACTAATATCTCATCAGCATGCTGAATAGTGCTCAATCTATGCGCGATCACCAAAGTCGTTCGATTGGTCATTAGCTTAGTGAGCGCTTCCTGCACCAATAATTCTGACTCAGAATCTAAAGCTGAAGTAGCTTCATCCAAGATCAGGATGGGTGGATTCTTCAATACTGCCCGCGCGATGCTGAGCCTTTGTCTTTGACCACCTGAAAGCTTAGATCCTCGCTCCCCGATTGAGGTCTGATAGCCATTTTCCAATTGAACAATAAAATCGTGTGCATTGGCGATTTTGGCAGCTTCTATCACCTTTGTTTCCGAAATTCCTTCCAAACCAAAGGCGATGTTATTAAATACGGTGTCATTGAACAAGATGGATTCTTGGGTTACAATCCCCATCAAAGATCTCAACTGTGTTAATTCTAATTCTTTTAAATTGATTCCATCTATGCTGATTTGACCTTTTGTAGGATCATAAAATCGAGGCACAAGATCTGCAATAGTTGATTTCCCTCCACCTGAAGGCCCCACCAAAGCAATCGTTTTGCCCTTTTGAAGATTGAAATTGATATTTTTCAATACCTCCTCCTTTTCATAGCCAAAAGACACATTTTCGAAAGAAACCTGATTTTCAAAAGATGTAAGAGATCTCGGATTGGAAATATTCTGGATCTCACTTTCTGTATCTACTACTTTGAAAATCCGCTCTGCTGATGCCAAACCCCTCTGGATTACACTTGCTGCCCTTGATATTTCTTTCGCAGGATTGAGCACTTGCGTGAAGATGATGATATAGGTGATAAAGTCACTGGCACTCAAATCTGAGGTATTGTTCAAAACCAGACTTCCACCATAGACTAAAATCCCAGCAACGACAGATACACCCATAAACTGAGAGATTGGGGAAGCCAATTCATTTTTCTTAGCCATGGACACATTCACATCAGAGTAGTATGCGGTCTCCTCGTCAAATTTCTTTGTAATGTATTTCTTTGCTCCAAATGCTTTGATTACACGCATTCCGCCAATCGTTTCATCCAGAATATTGACTATACGGCCCAGTGACTCTTGACTTTCAACCGCCTTCTTTTTCAACCTTTTGGTAATCCCTCCTATAATCGCTCCTGAAATCGGGATGACTAAGATGGTGAACAAAGTCAATTTGACAGACATGAAAAAGAGTACTGCAAAATATAAAATGATGGTAGCAGGCTCTCTGAAAACCACACGCAATGACTGTACAATACTGTTTTCTACCTCTTGGATGTCATTGGTCATTTTGGACATCAAATCCCCCTTCCTTTCGGTAGAAAAGTAGCCCATATGCATCTGCGCCACGTGATTGAAAATATCCATTCGCATCTTTTTGATGACCTCGGCTCTAACTTTTGCTAAGACTACTCCTGAAAGGTAGGTGAAGAGATTTGCCAAAAAGACAGAAATCACGATGATGATACAGACATAGACGAGTGTTCCAAACTTCCCAAATTCCTCAGAAATCTGTAAAAAATAATAATTGAAAACATGAAGAAAATAATCTATCGAAAATGAAAATTCTGGCTTTTCAAGATATTTTGAAACATCAACTGGTCCACTTTGCTCAAATATCACATCAAAAAGTGGCTTGAGTAAAGTGAAATTCAATAATCCAAAAACTATCGCTAGAAGCGTGTAGACCACATATATGGGTATGTATCTTCTAAAAGGACGGGCGTAAGATAGTATTCTAAAATAGGTATTCATGTAAGCTGCTCTGAATTCGAAGCTGCAAGTTAGTTAATTTTATATATCCTTTGAATTCAAAAACCAGCTTCGCATTCTAAACAAAGTTATCCCTAGTGATCAATAATTAAATTCCTGTCTTACGATATTCATTCTTAAAGATAATTGCGTGAAATTATCGACATCAGGAGCGTCTAGATTTTGAGCAGTCCCCCTTCTGTAGCTTTGACTTAGATCAACAAATAGATTATGCTTCAGCATGTAACTCAAATTCAATGTCCCCATCAAGACCTTATTCTCTACTCCTTGACCAATTTCGTGTCCGAAAAGACCTAGTCCAGTATTTGTCACCAACCTATTTTTCAAAAGGTCTCCTCCAAAATTAACTTCATCACTTGGGTCAGTCCCAAAAAGCTGATAGAATCCAGTTGCGTTTACGGTTAGTCTAGGTAAAGGCTGATACCTCAATATAGCAATCGCTTCTCTGAAATTTGCTCCTCTCGGGTGCGTCAGCGGCGTTCTGTAGTTGGTGAACGCTTGGTTTTCAAACTTTTCTTGATACGTATAAGGTCTAGCCTGATTATATTCCAGCTGCAAATCCAAATTGGAGACTTTGAAGGCATCTATATATTTATAACCTGCCTGAATGGCATGCTTATTTCTACTTGAATTCTTCCCATCAATTCCAAAAAACTCGCCAAACACAAATTCATCCAACGCAAATTGTCCATAAAGCTGCATGCCAGGTGTGAAATTCCATTTCCCATCAAATCCTAACATCACTTTATCTGGTGTGCCCAATTGATGTTCTATCCATCTGTAGAAAATCACAGGATTCAAGTAATTCCAATCAAATTGATTCGCCATAACGGATTCAAAAACACCAATATTCAAATTTTTGCCTATGTTGATTCCAAGTCGGTGATGTGAAAACCATTTTTGAGGATAGCGGCCATCTGTCGGTCGACGACCATTGTAAATGACATCAGCGGTCATCTGAGACCAAAGATTAGTCAGGTTAAATTTCCAAATTTTTGTGTTCAACTTAAAAAAAACATAGGGATTTGAAAAGTCAGACAGAATCATCGATCGATAGCCCTCCCCTACAAAATTTCTATCATGTCCAAATTGTGCTTCGATATTTTTGCTGACATTGAAACTCAAATGCCCCATGGCTGAAAAGTATCCATAGCCCTCAGATTCATAATCCTTCCAGAAGCCTTCTCCCGGGACAGCTCCGTTTTGCTCTGTGTAATCTCTCACCCAAGATGGGAAGATGGTCTGTGTCGTAGTCAAGTAAGTATAGAATCCAATTTTTTTATCAATAGTCCCCCGCAATTCTAAACCACGAGAATTTCTAAACCTAAATGCATCCTCTCCTTGTTCCCTCCCACCTGAGAGATAGAGGACAGGATTGATGTGAATGTCAAAAGTTTCATCTTTGTAATGATAGAAATCCGATGGTTTTCTATACAATTTACCGAGAAATGACCGATTAGAATTTCCTGTTTCACTTTCAGCAAATTCCCAATTGTCATTGCTGAGGTAGTTGATATTAAATTGATCAGCTGCAGAACCTTGAAAAATACCGGATGTAGAATCTGTCAGGTAAGACTCGAGATAGCTTGCAATTTTATCTCTTCGATAGGGCTTGAACCCAGTCTGAAAAACAGGATTCATTTCTCCCTTTAATATCTCATAGCGTTCTATGATGTGATAATAATCCCTATTGAATGGAGCGTAGGCACCTTGAGCTACCAACTTCTCAAAAATTAAAGCTGTAAAAATAAACAAGAGTATAATTTTTTTCATACGTGAAAATGTATTCAATGGAACATTCTCTAAAATTATCAAAAGAATTTAATGTTGAGTAATATTTTTTCCGAAACCGATCCTCACCAACTCAAATAATTTTCACTGAATTGGCTTATGACTTCTTTCGAAATTCAAACTATATATTCAAAATAGCTAAAGTTCCATTCCTCTATTCTATCAATAAACCAAATATAAAGTTGAAAATGTACGTTTTTAGAGCAGAAAGTAATTGCAGAGTAAATTAAAATTAGGTAAGTTTAAATATGTAAAAATCTTACAATTTATGATGAAAGTTATGCTGGGAAAAAGCGTTTTTGTTTGGTCTATCTTATTCACCTTTTCAATATTAAAAGTAACATCCGTATTTTCCCAAAGTAACAGCTATTTCGACGAAGGAAAATACGTAAACTATCCAATCATAACTTTTAAAGAGAATTTTTGGGGAAATCCGAGATATCTGATTGAAGATAAGAAAATCAAGGCTTCTCAAGTCCGAGAATACATGGAAATCATGCCTGGGGATGCAAATGATTTCGCACAAACTCATTCAAAAACCAAGACAGGTAAAGCTCTTCAATTAACGAGTAGTCTGGTGCAACTTGGATCTGTAGCGTATATCGGGAATAACATTGGAAATTTAAATAATGAAGTGATTAGAAATTTTCTAATCGTAAGCACATTAAGTCGTATTACGTCTGGAGTTGGTACCCAAATGAATAGAACAGGAATAAGGAAATTAAATATATTAATAGAAAATCATAATTATTTGATCCGCCAGGAACAATTAACAGGGCGCTATCTTAGATCGGATTTTAGAAATAATTTCTTTGGCCAAAGAATCGATTTATATGAAGGCCCAAATCTACTGTCCAAGGAACAAGTAAATGACCTAAAGATAGAAAATCCCGATTTTCAATATACATTTAAAAAAGCTGAAAATGCACAAAAATTAAGCCTTGCCCTAGATGCGGTAAGTTTAGCCACGCAAATCCTATTTGTTACCTACATAATCTCTCCACGGTTTCAATCATCTACTCCAAGCAATTTTCTTGTTCCACTCGCAATAACTAGTTTTGGCCTTTCAATTTCAAGTCCTATGATCAGAAGAAGTGCAAGAAATAAAACACGTTTAGCTTTACAAGATTTTAACTTCAAAAATTAAAGGCATTATTTAAAGGATTAAAGCCATTTTTTTTGAATCTTTTCAGGTTTAAAAAACCATTTATTTATGTACTTATTTCTATTGAAGCAATACTCTCAATCCCAATGACTACATAGAATGAAGGTTAAATCAAATAATTTTTGGGTTATATTGGAATATTTTACAAAAAAGGATAACTTTGCAAACTATTTCGGAAAAGGCATTTAAGATAAATAACAATACAATGAGAAAAGATATCCATCCAAACTACAGAGAAGTGGTCTTTTATGATACTTCAAGCGAGTATAAGTTCATAACAAAATCTACTATCGAGACTTCTGAAACTATTCAGTGGGAAGATGGAAAAGAGTATCCTCTCTTCAAAATTGAAGTTAGTTCTAACTCTCACCCGTTCTACACTGGTAAGAAAATGATGTTGGATACTGCTGGTAGAGTTGAGAAATTCAACAGAAGATACGCGAAGAAATAAGCTTCAGTATTTTATTAAAGTTTTTAAAAGTCTCTTGGAAGTTGTTTTCCGAGAGACTTTTTTATTTTTGTGACATGGACAATGTAATTTTATTCGATGACTCTGGGATCAGAGGATCATTATTACCCTTTACTTTTACCCGACCTGTGGCAGATATCAGAGTTGGAATTCTTAAAATCAGCGAAAAATGGGAAAAATATACAGGGGTAAAACCCGGTTTTTTGACTCAAAATTACCTGAGTAGGAAATTCACCTGCCAGAAAAGTGCAGCTATTCTGATTAATGGAGCTTTTTGTCCCAACCCAGATTTGTGGAAAGCCATCTCTGCATTAGATTCCAAGCAAGCACTTTGGATCAATCAAACCTTAATCGCAGTAAAGTCTGATGACCCAACTAATTTTGATCTAGACATCGCCAAAGAAAAGGAAAGAATCGATTTCGAGGGAGAATTTACCTTGATTCAGAAAACTTGGAACATCTTTGAATTCAATGCAAAAGAAATTAGAGCTGATTTTGATTTGCTTACCTCAGGTAGAAAATCAGCAGGCATTAGCGATCCCAACACAATAATCTACAATGAAAATCAAATCTTCGTAGAAGAAGGAGCAAAAATCAAAGCTGCTGTGCTCAATGCTGAAAATGGACCGATTTACATTGGCAAAAACGCAGAAATCCAAGAAGGCGCCTTGATCAGAGGACCATTTGCACTTTGCGAAGGCTCTACAGTGAACATGGGAGCAAAAATGCGAGGTGATACAACTGTAGGCCCACATTCCAAAATCGGTGGAGAAGTTTCCAATTCCGTGATCTTTGGTTTTAGCAACAAAGGTCATGATGGATTCATGGGCAATTCTGTCCTTGGTGAATGGTGTAATCTCGGAGCAGATACGAATACCTCCAATTTAAAAAACAATTATGCTGCTGTCAAAGTCTGGGATTATATCAAAGGAGGATTTTCCAATACAGGCCTCCAGTTTTGTGGCTTGATGATGGGAGATCATTCCAAATCTGGCATCAACACCATGTTCAATACAGGAACTGTTGTAGGGGTTGGTGCAAATGTGTTTGGAGACGGCTACCCAAGGAATTTTATCCCCTCTTTTTCGTGGGGTGGTGCTGCTGGGTTTAGCACTTTCCAAGTAAATAAATTTGAAGAAGTTGCTACCGCCGTTATGAAAAGAAGAGGACTTGAATATGATGAAATAGAAAAAGAAATCATTCAAAAAGTTTTTGAATTGACCAAGCATTACCGTATTTGGGACAAAACGCTTTAATCCGTCATTATGCTATTTTCGTCTATTCCAGGGCTACAAGATGTAAAGGAAAAAATCTTACAGGCAGTCAAGAATAATCACCTTGCACATGCCTTGCTTTTTCATGGTCCGGAAGGATCAGCTAATCTTAAGATGGCTTTGGCGCTTTCCACCTATCTGCATTGCCAAAATCCTCAAGAAGAAGATGCTTGCGGCCAATGTCCTTCTTGTCTCAAAATGGCAAAGTTGGTTCATCCCGACTTGAATTTTGCACTTCCAATCCCTTCTGTCACCAAGAAAAAGGATGATGATGATGAAGAAAAAGAAACCAAAATCGATTTCACGGCCTCTTTTAGAAATTTTGCTTTAAATACCCCTTATGGAAATATTTCTGATTGGATCTATCACAATGATATTGACAAGAAGCAATTGAATATTTCGAGAGCTGCCGCAAAAACCATATTGAACACAATCTCTTTGAAATCTTTTGAGGGAGGATATAAGATCATGATGATCTGGGGTGTAGAATATATGAATATGCAATCTGCAAATTCCCTTTTGAAAGTATTGGAAGAACCACCACCAAAAACACTTTTTCTCCTTTTGACTACACAGCCTGAGCAATTGCTGACGACAATTCTCTCCCGAACTCAAAAGGTAATGATCAGAGCTTTTACTGACGAGGAAATCAAGGATCACTTGGTGAAAGAAGACCTTTGTTCTCGGGAAGCTTCGGAACAAATTGCACCCTTAGCAGATGGCAATATGCGAGAAGCTTTCAGACTCGTAGATCAAGTTGTAGATGAAAATACCACTCAGGTACGAGATTGGTACAGACTCTGTTTTTCGCTGAAAACTGGTGAGATTATTGCCTATGCAGAGGACTTTGCGAAAAGAGATAAAGAAGGTCAAAAATCATTGTTGCTGAGCGGAATAAATGTACTTAGAGAAGTAATCTTGAGTAAGTCTCAGCTCACAGGACTGATGCGAAGTGTACCACAAGACAGAGGATTTATAGAAAATCTCGGAGTACATGTGCTTGATGAAGAAAAAGTCTTTAATATGTATCGCCTAATGAATGAGGCGCACTATCATTTGGAAAGAAACGCAAGTCCAAAAATCCTTTTCACGGATTTGTCTTTTCAAATTGCTAGAATAATGCGAAAGAAAAATTAAACCAAGACCATGAAAAAAATTATCGGAAGGAGAGAGCGAATTACACTTCCTGACTGGAAATTGAAAATGATACCTGCAAAAGTTGATACTGGTGCATACACAAGCTCGATTCATTGTACATTTGTGGAAGAAAGAGAGATCGATGGTGAGATGGTTCTTTTATACCGCGTGTTAGGTCCTGCAGATAGAAAATATAAAGACATCATCCATCAGACAACTGATTATACTCAGAAAAAAGTAAAGAATTCTTTTGGTCAAGCAGAAGTCCGATACAAAGTGAAAACAAAAGTGATTATGTTTGATGAAGAATTCGAAGCTGAATTTACACTTACTGATCGATCTAAAATGAGAAATGCCATACTCTTGGGCAGAAAAATGATTCAAGGGAAATTTTTAGTAGATGTATCTGAAGTCAATTTATCCCAAAAATCAAAAACATGAAAATCGTAATACTTTCAAGAAATTCACATTTATACTCAACTAGAAGGCTTCTAGAGGAAATACAAGCCGCAGGGCACGAGGCTAAAATTATTGACCACTCACTTTGTGATATCATTATTGAGCAAGAAGGTCCTTCGATCATTTACAAAGGTGAAAAAGTCATCGGTGTAGATGCAATCATCCCAAGAATTGGGGCCTCTGTGACATTCTATGGCACCGCTGTGGTGAGACAATTTGAATTGATGGGAACTTTTTCCGCAGTGGAGTCTCAGGCGATTGTAAGAAGTAGAGATAAGCTGAGAAGCTTACAAATTCTTTCCAAAGCTGGCTTAGGAATGCCAAAGACTGCTTTTACAAACTTTTCAAAAGGTGGTGAAAAAACTTTGATTGAACATGTGGGTGGTGCTCCGCTGATTGTCAAACTATTGGAAGGAACTCAGGGACTTGGTGTGGTCTTAGCAGAAACCAAAAAGGCAGGACAATCCGTAATTGAGGCTTTCCATGGACTAAAAGCTAGAATCATTGTCCAAGAATTTATCAAAGAAGCAAAGGGAGCTGATATCCGGGCATTTATTGTCAATGGCAAAGTGGTCGGCGCTATGAAGAGACAAGGAGCCGAGGGTGAATTCAGATCTAACCTTCACCGTGGTGGTAAAGCGACAATTATAAAACTTTCTCGTGCAGAAAAGCAAGCCGCTCTGAATGCGGCAAAAGTATTAGGCCTAGACATTGCAGGTGTAGATATGCTTCAATCTTCTAGAGGACCATTGATTTTGGAAGTAAACAGTTCGCCAGGATTAGAAGGGATAGAAAAAGCTACGGGAATCAATATCGCTGGTGAAATCGTGAAATTCATTGAGGAATCGGTCACTGGGAAATCACCGAAAAGAAAAATCAAAGAATAATGCAACATATTAAAATAGGGACTAGAGGAAGTAAATTAGCCCTTTGGCAAGCATATCATGTGGCTGATCTATTGAAAGCTAATGGTATGGACAGCGAAATCGTCATCATAGATACCAAAGGAGATAAAATCCTAGATGTTTCTATTGCCAAAATCGGAAGTAAAGGGGTATTTACAGAAGAATTAGAAGATCAACTAGCGAGTGGGCAAATTGATATTGCCGTGCACAGTGCCAAGGATATGCAATCTTCATTGCCTGATGGATTTGAAATCATAGCTTTTACAGAACGTGAAAAAGTAAATGATATCATTCTTAGTCACCGATCGGATATTGATTACAAAAACCCAAATAAACCTTTGATTCTTGGCACCTCTTCTACAAGAAGAGTGGCCACATTGAAACATTATTATCCACACATCCAAACGGTGGAAGTTCGTGGTAACCTCCAAACGAGAATTGCCAAAATGGAATCAGGCGTATGTGATGCACTATTGCTCGCCTATGCAGGTGCTCACAGAATGGGCTATGATGACTTGATTAGATATGAATTGTCCTTAGATGAATTCACTCCAGCGGTAGGTCAAGGAAGTGTAGCGATCGAAGCCGCAAGCGTAATGAATCCCGAAGTGAAGGCAAAAATTATTGCTGCGACAAATCATCAAGAAACAAGCTACAGACTACGCGCTGAAAGAGCATATCTTCGGGTATTGGAAGGTGGTTGTAGCATTCCTGTTTTTGCTTTAGCTGATTTTGAGGACAATAAACTTACGCTCAAAGGCGGAATTGTAAGTCTTGACGGTACGAAAAGAATTATTCATCAAGTATCTGGAGAGACTAAGGATGCCGAGCAACTCGGAAAATCATTAGCAGAAAAAGTTTTCCAATCTGGAGGACTAGAAATATTAAACGACATAAAATCTACTCTAAACAAATGAAAATCAAATCTTTATTTTTGATTGGACTGATCATTCTAGTTTTTTCTAGCTGTTCTGTTGAAAAAGACTATTTGGTCAAAATCGAAACCCGTCATGGAGATATGTATGCATTACTTTTCGATGAAACACCAAAACATAAAAGTAATTTTATAGAATTAGCTGAGAATGGCAGATTTGACTCAACCCAATTCCATCGCGTCATAGAAAACTTCATGGTTCAGGGAGGAGATGTATTTGGAAAAGAAAATCTTCCTCGAGAAGAATGGTATACAGTTCCAGCAGAAATCAACCCCAAGTATATTCATGGAAAAGGAATGATCGCAGCTGCGCGAATGGGCAACAACGTAAACCCAGAAAGAGCATCAAGTGGATCACAGTTCTATATCGTACAAGGAAAAGTTTATACCAAACCTGAGTTAGTTACTGACATGCGTTTGCTCGGAGAAAAATTCAACCAATTCATAGGACTTGAAAGCAATAAAGAGTTGAGAGAAAAATATTATCGACTCTATGAAGCAAGAGAGTTAGATTCTATGAATCAAATTATGTTAGGCGCCAAAGCTTCTCTAGAGAATTTTTACAATATCAACCTAGAGAAAAAAATGACCCCACAACAAATAGAAACCTACACCTCAGAGGGTGGTACGCCACATTTAGATAATGAATACACCGTATTTGGTAAGATTATCAAAGGCCTCGACGTCATGGAAACCATCGCTAAAGAAAAAACAGGTGCGCAAGACAAACCCCTTGAACCTGTGTACATGAAAGTAAGCGTTTCACAAATGAACAAAAAGAAAATCACAAAGGAATTTGGCTATACTTATGAATAACGCAAACAAAAAATCCATCCTGATCACTGGAGCAAATGGTCTTTTAGGTCAAAAGCTTGTTCAACAAATCTTGGATGAAGGACAGTTTGAGGTGATTCCAACAGGAATTGGAGAAAGTAGGCTTCCGACAAGTCTTAAAGCTGCAAAGTGGATATCATTAGATATAACGGATAGAGATGATGTGTTGCAGGTTTTTGAAAAGACAAGGCCAGACTTTGTCATCAATACCGCAGCAATGACCAATGTAGATATTTGTGAAAAAGAGAAGAAAGCCTGTGAAATATTAAACATTCACGCTGTAATGAACCTCATTCAAGCTGCTGAGAAATTTAATTCGCACTTGGTTCACCTCTCGACAGATTTTATTTTTGATGGAGAAGCTGGTCCCTACTCTGAGAATGATACTCCTAATCCAATAAATTATTACGGATGGACAAAGATGAAGGCGGAAGAGAAAATAAAAGCCTCCAAAATTAAATGGACTATAATCAGAACTGTGCTTGTTTATGGCATCGCCAATGATATGAGCCGATCGAACATCATTCTTTGGGTAAAGGAGTCCTTAGAAAAAGGGGAAACACTTCAATTGGTTAATGATCAATTCAGAACACCAACTTTAGCTGAAGATTTAGCTCAGGGGTGTCTTCTGACAATCAAAAAACAAGCTGAGGGCATTTTCAATATTTCGGGGAAAGAGCAACTTACCCCTTATGATATGGCCATCGCTACAGCAGATTTTTTTCAGCTAGATAAATCAAAAATTAAAGAGACAAACTCTGAGGCATTTACTCAAGATGCCAAACGGCCAATGAAAACTGGGTTTATAATAGACAAAGCCATTAAAGAATTGGACTATTGCCCTAAAAGTTTTATGGATGGAATTGGTATTTTATCAAAACAACTTAAATTAGCCAATTCTTAACAATTCAATAATCAATCAAAAACTAATTATCGATAAGTATGGCAGTTAAACCTGATACTGAAAGTAGAGGTCAATGGGGCTCAAGTCTAGGATTTATTATGGCCGCAGCAGGGTCTGCGGTTGGATTAGGTAACATTTGGAGATTTCCATACATCACTGGCGAGAATGGTGGAGGAGCATTTGTATTTGTCTATATCCTTTGTGTAATATTAATTGGAATACCCCTATTGTTCAATGAATTAGCAATCGGAAGACTTACGGGCAAAAACCCGATAGGTGCTATGAAAAAAGCATCTAAAAACAAACTATGGATGATTCCTGGAATCATGAGCGTCGTGATTTGTTTTATGGTTCTCACCTATTACTCTGTGATTGCTGGATGGACGGTGGGCTATATCATCACTGAATTGATCAATATTCCAGTTGACTTTGCTGTATTTATCAGAACTCCTGAATACATCATACCGCTTACATTTTTCTTTATGGTGGTTACCATCTTGGTAATCCTTGGAGGAGTTTCGGGAGGAATTGAGAAAGCATCAAAACTATTGATGCCTGTACTTTTCGTGCTCATTATCTTAATAGCCGGCAGAAGTGTCACTTTGGAAGGGGCTAGTGAAGGGATAAAATATTATTTACAGCCAGATTTTGCTAAAATAGATGGTGGAGTAATTCTCGCAGCCCTTGGACAAGCTTTCTTCTCTATGAGTGTTGGCTGGGGTTTGATGGTAACATACGGTTCTTACCTTCCAAAAAGTTCTAATTTAGTTAGCAGTGGCCTTTGGATTGGAGCTATCGATAGCTTCGTAGCACTTCTTGGTGGATTGATGATATTCCCAGCTGTATTTGCTTTAGGTCTAAAACCAGATGAAGGTCCTTCTTTAGTATTCAAAATTCTTCCACAAGTATTTGATCAAATTCCTGGTGGGTCAATTATTGGCGCAGCATTCTTCTTGCTATTGATGGTTGCAGCATTGACCTCTACCATCTCTATGCTAGAAGTTCCAGTTGGATACTTGATCGATGAAAAGAAAATTTCAAGAAAAAAAGCTGCTTGGGGAGTTGGAATTGCGGCAATGGTTATTTCTATTCCTGCAATATTAAGTTCTATTGATGGTAATGTTTTCAACACAGTAACGATGAAAATCGGATCTATCTCTAAAACTGGCTGGTTTGATATCATGGATTGGACTTTTGGTACTCTAGCAGTTACAGTTCTCTGTTTGTTGTTTGCTATATTCTCAGGCTGGTCATTTAAGACGAGTGAATTGGTAGATGAAATTGCTATCGGTTCTCCAAGTTTCAAGAAAAAATTATTCTTTGGCTTGAGTGCTGGAAATATCTGGGTATTCTTCATCCGTTACGTTTGCCCGATTGTCATAGGACTTGTACTCTTAAATCTTTTTGGAGTATTTGGTGAACCAGAAGCTGGAGGTTAATATAAAACATTAATTACCAATGAATTAAAAGATCACCTTAAAGTAAATTTAAGGTGATCTTTTAATTTTATATATAAATATATGTTTTTTAAATAATTTATTATGATATTGGTGCTGTTCACCCGACCAATACATATGAAAGTTCTTGTAGTTGATGATGATGCTATAAATAGGCTAATACTTCAAAAGCTTTTTGAGAAAGAAAACAACACTGTTAGAACAGCCCAAAATGGCTGTGAAGCTATGCAACTTCTAAATGATGAAAGTGATTTTAATATCGTAATCACAGATATCATGATGCCAGAAATGGATGGCATTCAGCTTTTAGCTGAGATAAAGTTGAATGATAAAATTAACAGAATCCCTATCATCGGTTTTACCGCTGGAGATATCGATTACTTTCGACAAATAAGCACCATTGCTTTTGATAGATTATTACCAAAACCTATGGATTTCTATGAGTTATATGACATAGCACATGGATTTGTAAATAAGAGCCTTAATTGATAAACAATTAGGGCTTTTTATTTCGTTATACTTGATAAGTAATTTAAATTACTTCAAGAAATTGAGTTTATTCCTAACGAAACATTAAATTCTGATTTATGAAAAATGCCATTCTATTGATTTTTGCTTTTGTAATAACCAGCTATGCAAAGGCTCAGGATTTTTCAATTGGTCCCAAATTCGGCGTTTCGCAAGCAAATATAAAAGTAAGTGGCGATGGCTATTCCTCAGGTGACGACAAGATGGGATATCATATCGGAATGTTCGTGAGAATGGGAGGAGCCTCTATTTTCGTACAACCTGAATTCCTATACACAAGTACAGGTGGTTTTATCATTGACGAAAATAATAACGCCACTATAGAGACGAATTTCAATCGATTGGATATCCCAATGATGGTTGGAATCAAACTAGCTAAGTTTTTTAGAGTTCAAGTAGGTCCAATAGCAAGTATTTTGTTAGATCAGTCATTTGGAGATGATCCAATTGCAGCAACACAAAACATTGATTACAGAAGCTCTACAATAGGTTACCAAGCTGGTATTGGCTTAGATTTGGGCAATCTTATCCTAGATGCCAAATATGAAAGTTCACTTGGGAAAATCGCAGAAAGTGTTGCAGGGTTTCAAACAGATCAACGACAAAACCAACTTGTACTTTCTGCTGGATTTAGATTGTTCTAATATAAAGTCATAAAAAAACCGAAGTGATTCAATCCCTCGGTTTTTCAATACTGGTAATGTGGTCAAAAATAGTTGGTGACTTTTGTTGAAAAATTTCTTAACATGCCATGCAGATTCGAAGAGGACGTAAGCTCTGCTGAGGAGCAACTTACCAG
>NZ_BMFD01000011.1 GCF_014637795.1 Belliella aquatica
AAATCGCAACCTACAATCCAGTGAACCGCCGTATACGAGACCCGTACGTACGGTGGTGTGAGAGGCGAACCGTGAGCTTATGGCTCACGGCCGTCTACTCGATTGGACTTAGTTCTTTATTAGGTTCACTATCAGTTTTATCATCAATTCCCTTTGCTCAGGTAAACTTTGGGCTACTGCCAATGCCAGAGCCACCAAAGTATTTTCATTAATTTTCCTAATTCCCCTTTCATCTAAATGATAACTGTTCTGCTCAAGAAACCACACAAATAGAAAAGAACCGATTCTCTTGTTTCCATCGCTAAAAGCATGTCCTTTGATGACAGAATATAACAATTGTGCTGCCTGTTCTTCTATGGTAGGATATGCCAATTCTCCAAACACCGTTTGGGAGATACTTCCCAATATTCCCCTGAATGAATCATCTTTCTCGTTGCCGAAAAGCTCTCCGGCTTCTCCTTTCTGAATCAATTCTTTCTTTAATTGGTGAATGGCTTTCTTGACATCATCATAGTTAATGACATAAATGATTTCTTTTGAAAGGTTATCGAGCTGAAGATCTTCTGAATCATACCTATTGAGTAATTCAAAAGATTTGGAATACTTTGAAATAATATCCAAAAATCCTTCCGTCAATACTCTTTGTGACTCAAACGTTTTTTCCCTTAAAATTCCAAGCTGGTTCTCTAAATGAATTATTTTTTGACCTTGCTTACTCAATAATTCGTTATTGATGGCATAACCTTTCACTAAGTAATCTTTCAATCTTTGGGTTGCCCATTTTCTGAATTCAATCCCAACAGGTGATTTTACCCGGTATCCAACTGAGATCACAACATCTAAATTGTAAGCTGAAACTGCCCTTTTTACTTTTCTTTCTCCTTCTTTTTGAACTTGGCGGAAATTCCGCCAAGTTGACTCTTTATCCAATTCTCCCTCTTTGTAAATATTTCGGATATGCTCACCAACCGTCCTTCTAGCTTTACCAAATAACTCAACAAGCTGCTGTTCGGTGACCCAAACCGTATCGTGCTCCCCATCCAAAATGATTTCAAATTCATCACTACCTTGGGAGGGTTTGAAAACCACTATTTCAGAATTAAAGTCAACTGTTTCCATGTAGGAAGATAAAGTATTTTGATAAAAATATTAGTTCATTGTTTCAAAAAACCTTTGATTTCAAAATTGCCAGGATCTTTAACAGCATATTCTATTAAGACCTTTGATCCCATTTTCTTTTTATCGATTCTCTGAGAAAGTTTTTTCTTCTGAACATAAACCGAATCATCAACCTGATAGGATATCGTGATGATTTGAGTATATCCTCTCCCCATGGGTCCATACCCAAGTGCATTTTCTGTAATTACTGCTTTGATCTCTGCCGTTTTTGTCCATGGAGCAAATGGCATTTCAAAATTATTCCATGCTAGGTATAGAAAAACTCCAAAACCTAATATTCCGATTATCCAAGGATTCTGCTTTGCCATTTTAGAATTGAGTCCAACGGTTTGCTTTCCGCTATACTGAGGAAAGCATTCCATTTTAGTATGCTTTCCACTATATTGGGGAAATATATATTATAAAACTAAAAGAATTTTTATAAATTTAAACCATCTAATGGACTTTTTATTTTATCAAACCCTCTAGTTGAAATGTGAGTATAAATTCGAGTCGTTTTTGGGCTTTTGTGTCCTAATAATGACTGATTATAACGATTGCCCGTACCATTCTCTAGGAAATGCGTCGCTTATGAAAGTGTTTTTCGCTAAACGGTAAAAAAGTATCAATAAAAAGACCTCCAAAAGATTTTGGAGGTCTGCATTCAAAAAGGATTATGATTTATCCTTCAAATTTTATTTTATCATATTAGATTTTAATCTTGCAAATCATCATTTGCCTTTTATAATCTTCTAATTTTTATCCTTCATCCTTTCTATTTCATCCTTTTCCCTACACCAGCTTTTCTCTAAAAAACTTCATCGTTCTTTCCCAAGCTAATTTTGCTCCTGCTTCATCATATCTTGGGGTGGAGTGGTTGTGGAAACCATGGTTTAAACCTTCATAAAAGTGAACTTCATAAGATTTTCCATTTGCATCCAAAGCTGCCTTATACTCATCCCAACCAGCATTAACTCTTGTATCCAATTCAGCAAAATGAATTTGTAAAGGAGCGCTAATCGCAGGGACTTCTTCGGCTGTTGGCTGTCCTCCATAATAGGGAACGGCTGCTTTGAGTCCAGGAACACGAACAGCCATCATATTGGATATCCAGCCACCAAAGCAAAAACCAACGACACCAATATTGCCATCACAATCAGGGTGATTTTTCAAGGTTTCATAAGCTGCAATGAAATCTTCCAACATCTCGTCTCTATTTCTCTTTGCTTGCATGGTTCTTCCTTCTTCATCTGTACCCGGATAACCACCAAAAGGTGTCAGGGCATCCGGTGCAATGGCGATAAATCCATCCAAAGCACATTGATGAGCTACATCTTCTATGTAGGGGTTTAATCCTCTATTTTCATGGACGACCACAATGCCAGGTAATTTTCCAGACATTCCAGCAGGTTTGGTCAAAAGTGCTTTCATTTCTCCTGCACCTTTTGGAGAATCGTATTTGATATATGCTGCGTCAAAACGTTTGTCATCAAGATCAAATCTCTTGGCCTCTACATAATTTGGCATCAAATAACTCATCAACGCTGAAACTGTAAAACCTCCTGCTGTGTACAAAGAAAGTCGTTCTACAAACTGTCTTCTATCAATTTTGCTGTGGACATATTCATCATAAATATCAAATACATCTTGGCTAATATCTTCTTTTTTAATGGGTTTCATCTTTTGAAAAAAGGGTTAATTTATGGTTTATTTTCACTTAAGCTAAGAAACAAATTAGTAAATATGTTTTAGATTTAGGTCGAAAATTTATTAGCGGAAAATATTGAATTTGAATGAAGGAAAATAGAAGTTTTCTAGGTTTTGAATTAATAGTATTCAATTAAAAAAATAGAATTCTTTTAAAGCAGGACCTATCTTAAGCTAGTTATAATAATACCTTGTACACACTCCAAACTCCTAATGTCAGGGTGATTAACCAGATCACTCCTCCAATAATATTCAACGATAAGGTATTGACATGGTCCTTCATTACAGATTTTTTATTAACCAGCCAGAGAATATAGGCACTCAAAAGGGGGAGGAGGATTCCATTCGAAATTTGTGCCCAGGAGATCAATTGGATGGGTTTGATTCCGAAGGATGAAAATATAAGACCCAATCCCAAAATGACAATGATACTGAGTCGCATGGCTCTGCTTTGGATTTCTGTAGACCAACCAAAACAACCACAAACTACCATAGCACCCGCTAAAGGTGCGGTGATAGCAGAAGTAACTCCTGCCGAGAATAGTCCAAAAGCCATAAAATACTTGGCATAATTTCCTAAGAGCGTTTCCAATCCAATGGCCAAATCAGCGGCGGATTCAACAGCAAGAATTTTTCCCGAAGCAGCTGTGACCACGATCGCCATCGAGACCAATCCACCAATCACAACTGAAACAACAGTGTCAAATCGAATGTACTTGATATCTGAAATTTCATTCCATTTTTTACTGACCAAAGTTGAATGGAGGAAAAGGTTGTATGGCACAACTGTAGTACCAATCAAGGCAACGATGTTGAGGATATTTTCAGAGTTTACATTTGGAGCAAAACCACTCACCAAAGCATAGAAATTCGGCTTCAAAAGAATTGCTGTAATCAAAAATGCTAAACTCATTAAGATGACAAGAATCGTAAGGTAGCGCGTAATCGTTTTGAAATTTCCAGTAAGTAAAAGCAGCAAAGCAATCGACCCAATCAAGAAATTCATAAGACTAATTTCTAATTGACCGAAATTCAAATCAGGAAGCTGAAAGAATAGTTCTGCCCCCATCGCGCCTCCGGAAATGTTGCCTGCTTCATAAGCTGCATTCCCAAGAACAATGGCCATAAGAACTAAGGCAATGGAAAAATATCGGACAACTCCTTTTTGAATAAATTCTGAGATGACTGCGGCTAGTCCTTTTTGTGTAAGAAGTCCGATTCTGGCAGCCATTTCTTGCAAAACAACAGTAGCTACAATAGAAAGTGCCAATGCCCAAAGGAGTTCATATCCAAAATTGACTCCAGCAATGGTGCAAACTGTGACCGTTCCCGGCCCAATAAAAGCAGCAGCAACCAAGGGCCCTGGACCGATGTATTTTCTCCAACTCATTTCGCACCTTGCTGTAATGCATATACGGCAAAACTCCCTAACCAATGTGTTCCTTCGTAATTGTCATCAACAATGGAAGGAAGAGAGTAGGAGATATGTGCATTTGCGATTGCATTCAAATGTCCATATTGATAGGGATAAGCTTTCGCTAAACCATAAATGCACCAAGCACGACTGAAATTCAATCCATCCAAATGAACTAATTTCCCATCTGTTCGATCACTGACTTCTCCAGGTTTTAGTTCAAAATCCTTATTCTTCAACTCAGGCATAAAGTCAGCTATCCATAAATCAAACTCTTCTTTCTCCAGCACTTTTCGCATGATATCCAATTCTTGAAAGCAAGGTGATAAGAAATCAAAGCCACTAGGCTCCCAATCTAAAGGACAATTGATATCATTCATAAACCAATCTTTCGATCGTTGGCGAATCATTTCTGAAAGCTCTTTTTCATTGACCGTCTCTGCATAATCAAAAGCCAGAGACATCCCAAAAGCAATATTGCTGTGCTCTCCAACTCGAATTGGGTAGTTCAATTTGGGTAGAAAATCAAGGTATTTCTTCACCATCAGGTCTGTCAAAGGCTGAAGGTTTCTCTCCAATTCTTTTGCCACAGGATCATCCCAGAGATAGAGTTCCTCAGCTAATTTTAATACCCATGCCCAGCCGTATGTTCGCTCGAAACTTGAGTTTTGAGGTTGGAAAAAATAATTGACCTCTGCTAAGATATTCGTGTAGCTGATGTTTTCGAGCAGCATTTTTTTGATTTCCTCTTTCTTTTCTAGCTCGGGAAATTGTCTGAGCAAACTCACTAACATCCAATGTCCATGAACACTTGAATGCCAGTCAAAACATCCATAGAATGCAGGATGAAGCGCTTTTGGTCCTTTGAGATAATCTTCGGAGGCCAAGGTTTGATTGAGCTTATTGGGATATTCGACTTGCATGCAGTGAAGCGGTAATTCAGCTAATCTATTTGCTTCCTCCAAAGTGAGTTGAAGAGTCGGTATTTCATCTTGAGGGTTGTTCTTGTCACAGGCAGAAAAAATCAAAAATAGCGAGATCAATAAAGGTAAATTTCTTTTCATATGGTCATCCTGAAATTGATAATCAGTTTAATTGTAAAGTGTCAAGTTAAAATTAATTTTTAATTTTTGTAAACTTGTGGAAACCATTCTACAAAATGAAAAAAGTCCTCGTCTTTGTTTTGAAATTTATCTTGATCCTCGTTGTTATTATAGTACTTTCCTTGGTATTGAGTTACAGAAGTGATATAAGTCCAGAAGTTTTAATAGAAAAATATGCTAACGAATCATCTTATTTTATCAATGTGGATGGGATCAATATGCATGTGAATGTCCAAGGAGAAGGCGAGCCGATATTTCTGATTCATGGGAGTTTTTCATCCATGCATACCTGGGAAGCTTGGGCGATGGAGTTATCCCCTTATTTTATGACCATTTCCATGGATTTGCCCGGTCATGGATTGACAGGTCCTGATGCCGAAAAGCGCTATGGAGTAGAGGAATATGCAGATTTGCTTTTTGGCTTGGCGGATAACTTAGGAATTGACGAATTTCACATTGCAGGAAATTCGATGGGTGGAGCCGTAGCACTGAGAATGGCATCAGAAAAGCCTGAACGTATCCTTACCCTGAACCTTGTAAATTCCTCAGGTGCTCCAAATAGAGCCGTAGTGAATACCAATTCAAAAAGAACAAATACATCCAAAGCACCTATTTTTCAGTTAGCAAGTCATCCTATTTTTTCAAAAATCCTTCTCAAGTGCACCCCAAAATTCCTTTTCAAAATGAATATTTATCAAGTTTATTTTGATTCTGAAAAAATTAAGGATGAAAGTGTAACGCGCTATTATGAATTGATGAGAAGGGAAGGCAACAGACGGGCAACATTAGATCGATTGACGACTAGGAAAGCCTTAAATATAGATTTTGAAAAAATCAAGATGCCTGTTTTGATTACTTGGGGAAGGGAAGATACTTGGATTCCTTTGGCTAATGGAGAAAGGTTGGCTGCGGCGATTCCTGAGGCAAAACTCAAAGTTTTTGATCGTGTGGGCCACGTACCGATGGAAGAAATGCCGACAGAGACTGTCATAGAATATTTGTCGTTTCTAGGCATTCAGTCAAATATCGATTACTTTTCGTCTCCAAAATATTACAGTCATGCTTTTAGAAAATCTCATTTACATCATTCTTTTATTTCAATCTATTCTGCTGATTTATCTGGTTTATAAGTTGCATCAAAAGAGTCAGTCGGATTCCGGAAATAAGCAAGAATTCCAAGAACTCAGAAGTGAAATCAATCAGCAAATGGCCTCAAACCGGTCTGAGATTAATAATGGCTTGATGCATCAATTTAGTTTGGTTTTCGAGTCCTTGAGATCAAATTCAAAAGAACAATCGACTGATTTGAAGGATTTTGGAGTACTCTTTAGGGAAAATGTAAAGGAATTCAATGAACTCCAAAGAGAGAAGTTTCAAGACCTAATCAATAAGCAGGAGAGAATGCTGCAGTCAACAGAAGAGCGCTTAGAAAAAATGCGTGAGACAGTTGATGAAAAGCTTCAAAAAACACTGGAAACTAGATTAGGTCAATCATTTGAACTAGTAAGTAATCAGCTTCTCGCTGTTCAAAAAGGACTTGGCGAAATGCAAACGCTAGCCACAGGAGTTGGAGATTTGAAGCGTGTTTTGAACAATGTAAAAACTCGTGGAGTATTGGGTGAGTATCAGTTGCAAGCGATCTTAGAAAATGTCTTGGCACCAGATCAATTTGAATATAATGTTCAAGTGAAAAAGGGTAATAGTGAAAGAGTGGAATTTGCCATCAAGATGCCGGGAAATGGACATGATGGCCCTGTTTACCTTCCAATTGATGCCAAATTTCCTCAGGAAACCTATTATAGGTTATTAGATGCTTATGAATTGGGGGAGAAAGGATTGGTAGATGTTGCGAAGATAGAACTCTTCAAAGCAGTCAAAAAATCTGCCCAAGACATCAGCAACAAATACATCATTCCTCCCTACACAACAGACTTTGCCGTACTCTTTCTTCCCATGGAAAGTCTTTATGCAGAGGTGATTCGTGATGGTGATTTGGCGCAACAGTTGCAAAGAGATTATAAAATTATTCTAGTTGGTCCTACAACTTTGGCAGCCATGCTGAATAGTTTGCAGATGGGTTTTAAAACATTAGCGATACAGCAGCGTAGTAGTGAAGTCTGGAAAGTATTGGGTGCTGTGAAGACTGAATTCGCAAAATTTGGAGATTTGATCAGCAAAGCCCAAAAGAAAATTACCGAAGCAAGTACAGACTTGGATACTTTGGTAGGAACGAGGACAAGAGTGATTCAAAGAAAGCTAAGAGAAATAGAAGATATTCCTGAGGAAGAAGGCAAAAAGCTTTTGGAATAGCTGGAAAATTCATTTCTTGCTGATAAATTTAATTAATAGTTATGAAGTACCTGTTTTTCACTATTTTATTCTTTCAAGTGCTAGTCGGTCAAGGACAAGAGATCTTTGAAGTAGACTCAGAAGAGCGTAATAATTCTATTGTGATTGCAAAGACTGCTGAAAAAATGATTTCCGCTGGCAATTATGAAGGAGCTTCTAAAATTTTAGAGTCAGTACTCGAAAAGGATCCGACATTTCACCCTGCTTATGTCAATTATTATAATGCAATAAGAAATTTGCCACAAAAGACCAATAAGCTTATACAGGCACTTTCATCAGCTTTGGAAATTTTTGAAGAAGACGATGAATTGGCCTATTATTTAGGAAACATTTATCAAGAACAGAAGCAATTTGATAAGGCAATCCAAGCTTATTCCGCTGCAATCGCCTACAGTAAAATTAATGGAGAAGATTTCCCAATTGTTTGGGCGTACCATTTTAATAGGGGAAATTGTCATTTGAAAATCAAAAAGTTTGACAAAGCTATTGTGGATTATACATATGCCTTGAAACTCAGCCCTGACAACTCTGATGTATTGACTAATCGTGGAACAAGTTATTATCAAGCAAAAAATGGAAGTAAAGCATGTGAAGACTGGAATACTGCAAGAAGATTAGGGAATAAGTCTGTAGATAAATATCTTAGTAATTTTTGTAAATAAAAGGCTTGGTAAACAGATTTGAAGTTGATTTGATTAAATTATATCAAAAAGCATTTATTTCAATTGGGATGGTGCATTAGCCCATCCTTAAGAGATTATAATTTTATGGATTGGCTTTAGCCAAATTTATTTTTTGGCTAAAGGGGGAGAGTTTGTTTTAGCCATCTAAGAAGAATAAATTTTATAATTTTTAAATTTTCAAATCTTCCACTCCATTTACCTTAATTAATTCATTCTAAGTATTTACATTTACACCCTAATCAATTAGATTCACCCCTATGGGAATGAAAATAGTCATTGCTGGTGCTGGAGATATGGGATACCATCTTGCAGAGCGATTGAGTTTTGATAACAAAGACATCGTAATGATCGATACAGATAAGGATGTTCTTGATAATGTTGCTTCACATTTAGATGTGCTTACTATTGTGGGTGACGCGACTTCTTTAGATATTCTTAAAAGTGCTGGTGTTGACGAAGCCCATATGGTCATGGCCGTCACTACTTCTGAAAAAAGCAATATTGTAACAGCTGCATTAGCGAAGCAACTTGGCGCTAAAAGAGTAATAGCTAGAGTTAGAACCCATGATTATCTAACTCCTGAGCATGAAGTCTATTTTAATCAAATTGGCATAGATAATATTATTTCGCCGACGATGCTCTGTAGTACGGAGATCAAAAGGATGCTTCAAAACTCTTCTTTTACTGATGTTTTTGAATTTGAAGAAGGGAAAATGAACGTGGTTGGAATTACTTTGGACCAATATAGTACGCTTGTGAATCGGGCAATTTCGGAGATGAGCCAAGATTTGATTTTTAAAGATATTAGAATTATTGCAATCGTAAGAGATCAAATTACAATCATTCCAAGAGGAAATACAGTTTTAAGAAATAATGATCACGTATTTTTCATATCAAACAAAAAAGCTGTAGAGTCTATTTTAGAGCTTCTTGGGCAGAAAAAAGTAACCATTAAAAATGTAATGATTATCGGTGGTGATGATATGGCTTATGCGACAGCATTGAAGCTCGAGAATGACTACAGAGTGACTTTGGTCCACAAGGATAAAGAACGTTGTAAATGGCTTTCGGAAAGACTTGATAATACGCTGGTTATCAATGGAGACTATAAAAATATTGATCTATTGGTTGAAGAGGGATTAGAAGAAATGGAGGCGTTTATTTCTGTGACTGAGTCCTCAGAAACAAACATAATTGCGAGTTTGACGGCTAAGAATCATGGAGTTTACAAAACAATCGCACATGTGGATACGAGAGAATATATCCATATTTCACACAGTATCGGAGTAGATTCTTTGATTAACAAAAAGCTAGTAGCAGCAAATCAGATTACCCGATTTCTTAGAAAAGGAAATGTCGAGGCTGTTTCAGGTATTTATGGAGTTGATGCAGAGTTTATCCAATATGTCATCACTAAAAACAACAGGGTAACAAGAAAATCTTTGAAAGACTTACATTTTCCAGAAACAGCGATAGTTGCTGGTGTGATTCGAGGAAATCAAGTGTATATCCCTGATGGTGATTTTATATTACAAATCGATGACAAGACCATTGTATTTGCGCTACCGAGTGCCAAATCATCCTTAGAAAAGCTATTTCATTAAGTAATGATTCATTTTAAGGCAATAGGAAAAATATTAGGAGCTTTATTAATGCTATTGGCATTGCTGATGCTTCCTGGTGTAGGTTTTTCACTTTATTTCAATAGCAATGATGAAGTAGCACTTTTGGGTTCTGCATTCATTTCATTATCAGTAGGGGCAACGCTATACTTTTCCTTTTCTAAGCAGGATCAGAATATTAGAAAAAGAGAGGGTTATCTGATAGTCTCTCTAAGTTGGCTTTTTATGTCAATTTTTGGAATGCTACCTTATTTGTTGAGTGGAACAATTAGTACCATTCCAGATGCAATTTTTGAAACTGTTTCTGGTCTGACTACGACTGGGGCCACCATACTGGTCGACATTGAAGCAACTCCTAGAGGAATTCTTTTTTGGAGAAGTATGACGCAGTGGATAGGTGGATTAGGAATCATTGTTCTAACTGTAGCCATTTTACCGCTTTTAGGAATTGGTGGGATCGAGTTGTTTGTTGCCGAGTCTCCTGGACCTACTTCAGATAAATTGCATCCTAGAATTCGCGAAACAGCCAAAAGACTTTGGTTTGTCTATATGGGCTTGACTGTTTTAGTTGGAATTCTTTACTATATAGGAGGAATGACCATTTTTGATGCAGTCAATCATGCACTTACTACCATGGCTACTGGTGGATTTTCTACCAAAAATGCGAGTATGGCGTTTTATGATTCTGCTTTTATTCAATATGTGGCTATTCTTTTTATGTTTTTGGCAGGAACAAATTTCACCATTATATATTTTGGATTAATAGGAAAGTTTGATCGTGTTTTCAAATCAGATGAATTTAAAACTTATGCACTCACCATAGTTTTCCTTGCGTTATGTTTTGCGTTTCCAATCTACTATTATAGTGGCCAAGAATTTGAGAAATCATTTAGAGACGGTCTATTTCAGATAGTCTCATTGATCACGACAACAGGTTATATTACAGCAGATTACACGTCTTATCATCAAGGATTAACGCTCATCTTTTTCATGATGCTTTTTTTAGGAGGTTCAGCAGGATCTACCGCAGGTGGGATTAAATTTGTAAGACATTTGACTTTTGTCAAAAATACATGGCTGGAATTTAAGAGAATAGTACATCCAAGGGCTGTGGTGCCTTTAAAAATAAACGGTGATCGTGTAACAGGGAAAATCATTACACACATCATGAACTTCCTACTTATTTATCTCATGATTTTTGTGATAGGATCAATTATTATGACTTTGATGGGGTATGATATTTTAACTTCCTTTGGTGCTGTCGCGACGAGTTTAGGAAATGTAGGACCGGGAATCGGATCTGTGGGTCCTGAAGATAACTTCGCATTCTTTGGACCTGCTGCTAAGATATTTCTAAGCTTTTTAATGCTTTTAGGAAGACTAGAATTATTTACTATTCTTATTGTGTTTACTCCATTCTTTTGGAGAGCGAATTAGGCTAGTGGAATTTCAAAATAAAAAGTAGAACCTGCCCCATATTCACTTTCTACCCAAATAGTTCCTTTGTTGATTTGTACAAGTTCTTTGGTTAAGATTAGACCAATTCCTGTACCTCTTTCCTGATGTGTGCCAGGAGTGCTGAAAAACTCGTTTCCAAATAATTTTTCGAGGTTTTTTCTTAAGATTCCAACCCCTTCATCACTGATTTTGATGACAAGATTATCTTCTTTTTTGTATGAGCTGATTACAATTTGATCATTTTTCTTGGTGAATTTTAAAGCGTTCGACAATAAATTTCTAATTATGATTTCCAACATATTCTTATCCGCTCTAGCAAATGTGTGTTCAGGAATATCATTGATCATAACTTGCCCTTTAAAGTAACCTGAGTGATACAGGTATTCGATATTCTTTTGCACGATTACGCGCACATCGATATCAACATTTGTCACTTCCAAACCATTCATTTGGCTTCTAGACCAAATCAAGATGTTTTCAAGAAGAATATTATTATTTCCAAGATTTTCAGCAATGATAGGGATATAGGATTCAAACTCTTCTTTCGTTAAACTATCTTCTTGGATCAAGTTTACCAAGCCACTTAATGAGTTGAGTGGTCCTTTAAGATCATGAGCTAAAATGGAGAAAATTTTATCTTTTACATGATTTAATCTTTGCAATTCTTCCTTATTGAGTTCTATTTCTTTCTTAGATTCTGAAAGTTGGAGCAAGTTGATTTTCTCCCTTTTTAATGCCCTAAAAACCAAAATGTAGGCAATGCTTATGATCAGTAATGAAAGAATTAAACCAAGGGTGAGGTATAATTTGAACCTCTCGTTTTGTTCAACTAGGGCTTTTTCTCTGTTCAAAAAATCTATTTGCTCTTTTTGATTTTTAATGGTAAGACCTGCTAGGTAAATCTTAGTTTTTTCATTTTTGATAATATTTCTTTCTATTTGGAGTAAGTTTTGATATTTCTTGGATTTTTCCAAGTCTCCCATATTGAAATAAACCTGATTCATTATTTGATAAATCTCAATCATGGATTGAGAAACAGGCTTTTCCTCGTGTAGCTTTTGCGCTAGCTCTGCATATTTGATTGCTTCTTCTCTTTCGCCAGTTTTTACCATAAGTTCAACCAATTTTGAAAGGGCATTGATCGCTCGAACGTTATCATTGACTATGCCATATTCATAAAGAGCCCAAATATCATTCTCTGCTTCATCATAAATTCCTAAATCAATTAAAAGATTAGCTCTATTGAATTTGGAAACCATCACTTGTCTGATTTCCTTTAATTCTTCTCTTATGATTATAGCTTTGTCGATTAGTTCTATTGCATCCTTATATCTCCCAAGCTCACCAAGAACCAAACTCATTCCTGTGAAATTATATCCTAGGCCATTTTTGTCATTGACTTCTTCGAAATATTTTCTAGCCTGTTCGTAGTAACTGAGCGCTTCGTCAAAATATTCTTTGTAATAATACATTTGACCTATGTTATTCAAAGAATGACCAATCTGCGTTTGATTACCAGATTCCAAACTTAACTCCAAAGCTTCTTCATAGAGCTTTAGAGCTTCTTCGTGCAAATTCATGTTACGGTAGTAAACCCCCAATCTATTAATGTTTTGGGCTTGCAAATGTTTGTTTTGCAGAAGCTTAGCAAGTTCTATTGCTTCTTGATAATATTTAAGCGCAGTATCGGAATAATGGATTTCTTGTACTAGTTCAGACAATACATAAAGTCTGCTTGAATCAGTTTTAGTTTGTCTATATAACTTATACAAACTATCCGCTTTGACTTTATGAATCTCTTCCTGTCTAGAGTAAGAATAATGGGTTGGAATTATAAAAATTAGACACAAAAACAATACAAATAAGCGATAAGACTTGTTTGTTAGGGTATTTTCTGGAATCATTCTACTAAAGCAAAGATTGTATAACCAAATATAATTTTTAAGAATGGATTTTTTTTGAAAATTCTAACAAAAAATTTGAAATAGTTATGATATCAATTGTGCTTTCATTTTTGCTATTCGATCTTCTAATGACTCCGAAGAGAGTGATGCCCGAAGTCTATCCACCATAATGGGGAAAGAAAAAGGGGTGAACTGTCCTGGGTTTTTTAGAATAATTTGTTGCGTATTGATTTTTTGAATCGCGGAAACGATCTTATCTTTTTCCATCTGCATTTCTAAGACTTCTCGATGTGCCTGTTTCAAAAGTAAATTTTCCGTATCATATTCCTCAAAAACTCCATAAAGGATACCTGAAGTTGATTGCAGGTGTTTGAATTTCATGGGCTTGCCCGGGAAACCTTGAAAAACTAAACCTGCAATGGTAGCTACATCTCGGAATTTCCGTTTTGCCATTTCACTTTCATTGATACAGGTTGTGATGTCATCGACTAAGCCATCCATAGTAAATAAATCTTCTTCTAGGATTTCTTCGATTGGAATTGGGCTATCTGATAGTAATTCAAAACCATAATCATTCATCGCAATACTGAATGAAATCGGATAACTCACACTAATACGGTAAGCTATCAAGGCTCCTAAAATCTCATGAATCATGCGACCTTCAAAAGGAAAAAAAAATACATGATGTCCTTCTTTAGAAATGTTTTTTTCAATCAATAAAGTTTGATTATCTGGGATTGCTGAGAGTTTTTGTTGCAAAAGTAGGAGTGGAGCAATAAATTGAACTTCCTCTGATTGATATATTCCATTTGATGCTTCTTCCAAAATCTCTCTGATTTTGCCTGACAATTTGGAAGTCAAGGAAATTCGGCCACCCATGTAAGCTGGAATATTATTGGTTTTCTTTTTGGCAAGTTGAACTTGTACTACTTGATCTTTTATTTTGATGAATTCCAATCCTCTGCCTGAGAAAAAGAAGCGATCGCCAGGTTTAAGTTTAGAGATAAAATACTCCTCAATCATACCTAAAAAAGTCCCATTTCTAAGCTTGATTTTTAGCATCGGATCAGAGACAATGGTTCCCATAGATAAGCGATGACGCATGGCCGTACGCTTATTTGTCACTTTATAGAAATTCCCTTCTAAGATTTCCACCTTAGAAAACTCGTCATAGCTCTGTAAGCTTTCGCCACCTTTTGTGATAAATGAAAGAATCCAATTAAATTCTTCATTAGTGATATCTGCAAAAGTGTAAGTGCTTTTGATGATTGGCAAAATTGCATCGGGAGAAAATCCTTCTCCAACCGAAAGGGTGATCAAAAACTGGATTAAAACATCAAAAGTTAGCGTGGGACAATGAATGCTTTCCATCTCTCCATTTTCTATTGCATCTCTTAAAGCCGCTGCTTCGACAAGTTCCAAGGAATTGGTTGGCACAAAATATATTTGACTGGGTAAACCGGGTTGATGACCTGCACGACCTGCCCTTTGTACAAAGCGTGCAACTCCCTTTGGACTTCCGATTTGAATAACTGTTTCTACAGGTCTGAAATCAACACCAAGATCTAAACTCGAAGTGCATACGACCAGTTTCAACTTTCCCAAATGCAAAGCTTCTTCTACCCATGTTCTGACTGATTGATCCAGCGAACCATGGTGAATTGCAACCCAACCAGCCCAATCTGGTCTTTTTTCCATGATCTTTTGATACCAAATCTCAGTTTGAGCCCTAGTATTTGTAAAGAGTAGAACGGATGTTTTCTCTTCAATAATTGGAATAACCTTATCCACCAACTGAATACCCAAATGTCCGGACCAGGGATATTTTTCCAATTCATCAGGATAGATGGTCTGCATATCGATCTTTTTATCAATATCAGCTTTGACAATATGCACAGGAGATTTGTCGCCTAATAATATCTTATGCGCTTCATCAAGATTACCAATTGTGGCTGATATCCCCCAAATTTTAATCGGTTTAGGTTTTAGACTCCTGATATAAGCAAGGGCTAATTGAACTTGTACGCCTCGTTTATTGCCCATCAATTCATGCCATTCGTCAATGACAATGGCTTTTAAATCTTTAAAAAGCTTACTATTATCTTTTTGTGCAAGAAGTATATGCAGTGTTTCCGGTGTGGTCACAAGGCATTCCGGAGGATTTCTTTGCTGCGCTTGTTTCTGTTTGGCGCTCGTGTCTCCATTACGAACCCCAACTTTCCATCGCAAACCTATTTGATCGCAAACTTCCTGCATCGCCATAGAAATATCTTGAGCTAGAGCACGCAGAGGAGTTACCCAAATAATCTGAATTCCATTTTTTTTGGCTTTTTTCCAGCTCGTAGGATTGTTGTGGATGTATTCTAGTAGAACTGGCATCCAAAGTGCAAATGTTTTCCCACTTCCAGTTGGTGCATTAAGAATTCCAGATTTTCCCGCTAGATAATCTTGCCATGCCTCAAGTTGAAAAGGAAATGGTTTCCAATTCTTTGAGTTGAAAAATTGAATAGCTGGAGCGAGTTTTTTATCCACCATAAACTGAAAGTAGGGCTTTTAAATCATTTAAAGTATTGGCTTCTTCGATAGGCTTGTCTTTCCTCCATCGTTGAATTCTTGGAAATCGCAATGCAATCCCTGATTTATGTCTCGGACTTTCTTGAATTCCTTCAAATGCGATTTCGAAAACCAAGCCAGGCTTGACGGTCCGAACAGGACCGAATCTTTCTAAGGTGTTTTTCTTCACATATTGATCTACTTCTTTCATTTCTGCATCAGTCAAGCCTGAGTATGCTTTGGCAAAAGGGATCAGTTTTTCATCTTCCCATACAGCAAGTGTGTAGTCAGAGTATAGATTTGCACGTCTGCCATGTCCTTTTTGGGCATACAAAACCACACCGTCAATAGTTAAGGGCTCTATTTTCCATTTCCACCAGTTTCCTCGCTTTCTTCCAACTTCATAACTCGAGGTTTTCTTTTTAAGCATAAATCCTTCTGCAAGCATTGATCTTGATGTCTTTTGTAAAATCGCCGCTTCCTTCCAATTTTGAACCTCTACAAAAGGAGAGATTTGAAAATTTGTTGCTGCTATTCCTTTGTCAATTTGCTCAAGGATCTTTCGCCTTTCAAGCATGGATTGATCTCGCAGGTCTCTGCCTTCAAATTCTAAAACATCGTAACAAATAAAACCCACTGGAGCATCCAAAAGTAATTTTTTACTGACTGTTTTTCGACCGATTCGAGTTTGGAGAAGGGAAAAGGGAAGTGGTGATCCATCCTGAAATGCTATAATTTCACCATCTAAAACTGTCCCATCAGGTAGTTTTGAACTGAATTCAACAAGTTCTGGAAACTTTTCAGTCACCAACTCTTCACCGCGAGACCAAATAAAAACTTCCTTTGCTCTTTGAATAATTTGTCCTCTGATGCCGTCCCATTTCCATTCGATTTGCCAATCCTCAATTTCTCCAAGTGATTCTAATCCTTCTTCTAATGGATATGCTAAGTAAAAAGGATAAGGTCTAGAAAGGTCATCAGCGAAATTTTTTGCCAAGATCAACTTGTCAAAGCTGGTATTTTCAGGTGTCCAATTTCCCATTAGCCGATGGGCAACTTCTGTTTTTTCCATTTCAAAAACATTGGCTATCGCCTGTGTGATCAAGTTTTGACTGACACCAACACGAAAACCGCCTGTGATGATTTTATTGAAAACAAAGCGTTCTTGTTTGTCTAATGTTGACCAAGCGGCCAACAAATTGGATTTCTTTTCATCCTCGGGCTGTTCTTTTAAGTCCTTCAAAAATTCAATCCAATAGGCTAGACTAAAGTCTGATTTTGTGTCAGGATGGGGTAGAAGGAGTGCAATTGTTTCTGCCAAATCGCCAACAGTCTGATAGGATTCTTCGAAAAGCCATTCAGGAATCTGGGCTATTTCTATACACCAAGTACGAAGTTCTTTGGTAGTGACTGCTCGCTTAGGCTTTTTATGTGTGAAAAGTGCTAGAGTCCACAATTTATCTTTGTCTGATGTTTTTCGAAAATACAGTTCTAATGCCCTCAACTTATCCGAAGTTTTGTTGCTTTGATCAAGACTAGAAAAAAGTTCTGTGAAAAGTTTCATGAAGAAATTGGGATTATTAAATTTTTAAAGGCGTAAGCAATGTGATTTTGTTCACATTCAATTTTAAAATATTTCTATAAATTTATGAAGTTGATTTAACTCTTCTATAAAATATTGCGTTATGAAAATAGAAACATACATCCTATGAAAAAGTTGCTTTATTCCTTGATCATTTTATTCTTTATGATGTCTTGTGAAGACGATAAAGGTGATCCAATTTACACAGGTAACCAGCTAGAATACAATCTTTTTCAAGCATCAGATTTCAATTATTCAGGTAAGCTATTAGTCAAAGAAGCTTTTGGAGGTGAACTGATCTTGGAAATTGAGCTTAAAGGAGATAAAGACAGTGAAGCTTACTTTTTTCCTGCACATTTGCATTTTGGTTCTTATGATACAGTGGATGCTCCGATGGCTTTTATTTTAGAGCCCGTTGATATCCGAACTTTAAAAAGCAGTACTGTTTTAGGAACTCTTTCCAATGGTGAAACACTGACATTTGAAGCATTTAAAAATTTTGATGGTCATATTAAAGTCCATTTAGCAGAAAGTGGACCAGATTATTTGGTGATTCTTGCAGTCGGAAATATTGGGGCGAATGCTGATGAAAATGCAGCGTTTGACAAAGATGAAATTTCGATTTGTTTGCCAAGTTTTTAAGTAACAAACGGTGATTAGGTTAAATAGAAAAGCCCTGTCTGAAAGGGCTTTTTTATATTAAAAATTCTAAACACCATCTTCATCCATCACCTCAGGAGCTAGTAATCTTTTCATTCTGGAAGAGATTTCTGTAATTTCATCGTGCATCACCTGCTGAAAAAGTTTATGCTCTTCTGGTGAAAATTCCTTCATGGGATTATGAATATGATATTTTCGTTGTACTTCATCATCATGTGAATGCTCAAATCCTGGAACTTCACTGATATCCTTGTCCCAAATTTTAAGCTCTTCTTTTATCTCCACATAGTCGAAATTCGCTTCTTTCAATTGCTTCTCAACTTCTAGGAGTTCTTCACGAATATCGAGCGAACTTTGAAGTGTTTCATTTGCTGAGATCAAGTTCTCGTCGGAAGTCTCTTCATGTTCATGAGAAGATTTACTGTTGCATGAAAACAGTATAAAAGCGGAGAGAAATGAATATTGAATAAGCTTAAACATATTTTGTTTCGGGTTGATTTATAAGTCAAATATATAAAAAAAGACTGCGCTAGTAAATAGGCAGTCTTTTTAATTAGTATAGATGTGTTTTTAATTAGTTGACAAAAACTGGGAACATAATATCTAAATCCGTTTCTCCACCTGCATTTACAAAATCAACGAAGTTTGGATTATTTGCACCATTAAATGCCTTATTAAGATCATGTCTTAAGACCAACCTAAACATAGCATTGTTTACGATTGGAGCTTCAGCTACTCTAATAAATCCTCTTAGTCCAATAGGATTTCCATTACCATCCGCATCATCGTAGACGTAAGTAAGGATAGGAGTATCAACAAAAGCAGAACCTAAAAAATAAAATTGATGCTCATCATCTTCCTCTACGATTTCTTCTGTGATATCTTCGTTTTCAATACTATTGAACAATTCGATTTCAACAAGATACCTTGTACCGGCAGTTAAATTGATTGTACCAATTGTAGGACTTCCACCAACTTCAAGACCTTCACTATCAATTGCAGTTACTTCAAAGGTAGAAGCTAAAGCCACACCTGCTTCATCTACTTCTGTAAATTTCAAAGTGACGTCTGTAATCAACTCTTCTTCATTTTCTAAAGTAGGATCTTCGCTATTGCAAGCCGCATTGAATCCAAGGATGGCGACAAAAAAGAAAGCTTTGAATGTGGTTTTGATTGTGCTGTTAATTTTCATTGTTTTTACTGTTAAATATTAATAATTGGTTAAAATTCGTAATTGAGTTTGAGTAGGATATTCCTGCCCATTTCGTGTGTAAAGTATCTAAATCTATTCATGTAGTCTTTGTAAGAAGTATTGAATAAATTATTGACATGTAGACCTACGTTAAGTTTGTTTTTCTCAGTTTTTATGGGCGTTTGGATACCCATGTTCCATAAACTATATCCCTCAGGCGCTGATGCAAAATCGAAATCAGGTTCTCTATTCTGTTGTGCAACAATCAGATTAGAAATAAATATTTTTGAAAACGAGTTGCTTTTTCCTTGAAGGAATTTATAAGAAATGCCAGTTTCTAATCTGTCTGCCGGAATAAATGGTAGATAATTATTGTCTGTAAGGTTTTTTGCCCTGACAATGGAACCTCTTGAAAATACCTCAAAGTGAGAGTTGATTTCATAAATTGAACTCAAGTCAATACCCCATAGAAAGGCATCAGTTTGTTGATATTCAAAAACATTGAAGCTACCTCTCAATGATACAAACTGCTGTTCTGTTGGATTGAGATAAATGTAATTATTAATTCTATTGGCATATCCGGTCAATTCAACATTCAGTTTATTTCCATTATAACTTAATGTATTGATCCATTTATAAGATTGCTCACTCACGAAATCTGGATTTCCAATTTCAATTGCTGCGACGCCGTGGTGCAATCCTTGACTGAATTGTTCATTGATATTTGGAGGTCTCCAAGCTGTTCCAAAATTTGTATTAAAATTCAATGTTCTGCTCAAAGCATAAACACCACCAAGAAAGGCTGAGAAATTTTTGAATGTAAAATTTCGCTCCTCTAATTCACTGTTATTGAATCGTGCTGCTTCTACATATCTGTAATCATAGCGCAAACCACCCTCAATTTCTAGTGGACCACTTGTATATTTCTCTATAGCATACACTCCAGCATTGACCATGTCATAATTGGGAATAAGCGGTACCACGCCTGTTCCTGGTATATTTGAATTTGCTTGTTGAATCAAGTTCAAACCAACCGAACCATTCCAGTTTTTTCTTGTCACGTGAGTAAAACTGAAATCAAGTGTATTAGTAAAAAGCTCCAAATCCAGTGATGGTCGTGTATTTGCCTCGCCTCTTCTTCGATCAAATTCCTGTCTTTGGTTTCGCTGAAACCCATATTGGAGGTTCAATTTTGCACCATTATTTAAATGATAATGGCTCTTTAGCTTCAACAGCTGATGTGCAACGACTTGCTTAGGATTGTTTATTTCATAAGTAAATTCTGACTCAGAAAATGGTCTTCCATTCTGAATGATTGCTTCTAAATCACTTAAATTACCCGTATGCGCATCTCTTAAAATTCCGATGGTAGTTTGGTAGTGACTGAAATACAGCTCGGTTCCCAATTTCTGAGTACTGTAACCCAATGCTCCGGAGAAGTTCAATTCTCTCACACCTGTATTACCTTGGATATATTCAGGTGCTTGAATATTTCCTTGATATTTTGAAGATCCTTGGACTCTATATCCTAGTCCTTTAATTTTTTCTGAGCCTCCTGAAAAAGATGCCGCACCATTAATTCCTCTTCCATTGGTGGAGCCAATTAAATCAATTTCACCACTTTGCTCTGCTTTCACTGGAAGGGGAGAAGGATTTACAATGATGATTCCACCCATAGCTTCTGGCCCAAATCGAACCGTTTCTGCACCTTTTACCACTGCTATTTCTTTTGCAATAAACGGATCCAATTCAGGTGCATGTTCTGAACCCCACTGTTGCCCTTCCAGACGAATTCCATTATTCAGAATCATAATTCTATTGCTATGCAATCCATGAATAACTGGTTTGGAGATATTTGATCCAGAGGAATAGGTATTGACTCCCGGAATTCTTCTTAATGAGTTTCCTAAGCTTTCACCTCTTGCATATTTGAGTTCTTCACCTCTAAGTGAATTTACTGAGGTGGTTGTAATGATGGCGTCTTGATGGCCATGAATTTCTACACCTTCCAGGTTGATATCCTCGGCATGAAGTCTAAATGTGAAATTTGAATTTGCCTTAATTTCTATTTTTTCGACAACATCAGCATGCCCTAAGTAAGATATTTTTAATTCATAAAAACCCGGACAAAGATTATTGATTCTGAAATTACCATTTACATCAGAAATTGCACCTTTTTCTAATTCTTTGATCCAAATGTATGCAGCCTCAATGGGTTCGTTATTTTCTTCGTGTAGGATCTTTCCTCTAATTGTTATAACACAATCTTCCTGCTGCGAATACACCAACTGATTGAATAGAAGAAATAGAAATAATAGCGAAGTTTTCATAAATGTAACAGTGTTGCAAAAATACTAAGATGAATTAAAAAACACTAATTAAATGAAACAAAGTTGCATTTAATTTATCGTAAAAAATAAAAAAATGAGTTACATGAAATTGTGATAAAATGCCAGAAACAGAATTAAAAAATCTCTTATTTGATAGAATATAAATTTTAAAGTGGAATTAGAATAAAAAAGTAAAGCATTATTTTGTTTAATTAATTTTTTTGATTTGATTACGCCGTTCAAAATATAGTTTGGACAAAATTATAAACTATAACCCTTAATTAATTATGTTAAAAAGATTCTACAGATTTATTGGGAAAAGTACTGGTTCAGCAGTATTAGCTTTGGCAGTTGTTGCAATTTCTTGTCAGGACAATATTGAACAGCCTTTATTAGAAAATGACTTTGAATTACTCGAAAGTCAACGAGGAACAATCATTCCCGGAAGCTACATTGTAGTTTTAAATCCAAGTTCTATTAATTTCAGAAAAGATGGCAGTTATGCTGAAGTAAATGCTTTTGCAAGGAAAAATGCAGAATCTCTTTTAATGAAGTATAAAATTTCATCTGATAAATTAGAATATGCATTTGGATCTGCGCTTGATGGTTTTGCAGTTAAACTATCGGATTCTGAATTTTCTGCTTTGTCCCAAGATCCATCTATTGCTTACATCGAAGCAGACCAGATTGTAACTATTTCACAGGGTAGACCTGGAGGAGGAAATGGAGGAGGGGGAGGAAGTACATCTCCATCTCAAACCATTCCTTATGGAATTACTAGAGTAGGAGGTGGCCAGACTTTCACAGGCTCTAAAAAAGCATGGGTAATTGATACAGGAATACAAATGAATCACCCTGACCTAAACGTAGATCAAACCATTGGTTTTTCTGCTTTTACAAAAGGTAAGGATGCAAGTCTTGATGATGGAAATGGCCATGGTACTCACGTAGCAGGTACAATTGCAGCGATCAATAATGATATTGGAGTAGTAGGTGTAGCTGCTGGTGCTGTTGTTGTTTCAATTAAAGTATTGGATTCTAGAGGTTCTGGCTCAAATGCTGGAGTAATAGCAGGCGTAGATTACGTTGCTGCAAATGCAAGTAGTGGTGATGTTGCTAATATGAGTTTAGGAGGTGGAGCTTCCACAGCTTTGGATAATGCTGTTTTAGCTGCGGCTAACAATGGAATTAAATTTGTGGTTGCGGCAGGTAACTCCGGAGCTAATGCGAACAACTTTTCTCCAGCCAGAGTTAATGGTCCGAATATCTTCACGATTTCTGCGATGAACAATACCGATACTTGGGCATCATTCTCAAACTTTGGAAATCCTCCAGTTGATTATTGTGCACCTGGTGTAGGTATCAATTCTACTTGGATCAGCAGTGGATATAGAGCTATCAGTGGCACATCTATGGCAGCACCTCATGCTGCTGGAGTTTTGATGTGGGGAAATCCAAGTACTGACGGATTTGTGAAAAATGATCCTGATGGAAATCCAGATCCAATTATTGTAAGATAAAATTCAAATGATCTATTTATAAATCTAAAAGCCTGATCTATCTGGATCGGGCTTTTATTTTGATAATTTTTTGAGCTGGTGCAGAATATCCTCAAGACCATTTAGTCTAATCTCGTAAAGTGTATAAAGCCACATTCCCAATTTACCTTCAGGAAAACCTTGTCCATGCATCCAAACCAAATAATGTTCAGGGATATCACAAAGCAATTTTCCTTTATATTTTCCAAACGGCATCCGCTTGGTCACTAAATCCATCAAAATCTCTTTATCCATAAAGTAAAAATAGAAGAACTTTTTCAAAAAGCACTTTACTGTGCTTTTTCAGATTAATGATTATCTTAGGTGTCTTAACAAAGAGACTATGAAAACACTATTTTATTCTTTTCTAATGCTGTTATATTTTGTTCCGCAAGTTGACGCTCAAGACATTAAAGGAAGTTGGAAGGGAGATTTGAAAGTGATGGGACAAAGTCTTCCATTAATTGTCCATTTTGAAGAGCAGAATGGAGAATGGACGGGGAAAATGGATAGTCCTAATCAGAATGCGATGGGAATACCCATGAAAAAAGTCCTTGCCAACGAATTGATGGTAAGTTTTGAGATGAGCATGGGAAATGCATCTTATGAAGGTGTGCTTACTAATGATGAAATCAAAGGTAATTTTTCTCAAGGAGGAATGAAGTTTCCGCTAGATTTTACACGAGCAAATCCTGAGGACATTCAGAAAAAAGAAATGCCCAAAAGACCTCAAACTCCAAAGGAGCCATTCAATTATGATATTGAGGAAGTGAGTTTCGAAAATAAAAGTGACAATATCACATTGATGGGTACATTGACGAAACCAAAAGGAGGAGGAAAATTCCCTGCTGTAGTTTTGATCACAGGTTCGGGACCCCATACGAGAGATCATGAAATATTGGGCCATAAACCTTTTTGGGTTATAGCAGATTATCTTACAGAAAATGGAATAGTTGTTCTCCGCTATGATGAAAGAGGAATTGGGGAGTCATCAGGAGACTTTAACAGTGCAACTACTTTTGATTTAAAAAATGATGTTGTTTCAGCAATTAAATTTTTAAAAAATCATCCTTCTGTGGATTTGGGGAAAATAGGAGTGATTGGACATAGCGAGGGTGGATTGATTTCATGGATGTTGGGTTCGGAAGAAAATGATTTAAGTTTTTTAGTTTCTCTTGCTGGGCCAGTTGTGCCTATCAAGGAGTTAATGACGAAGCAAACTGAGGAAATTACTAGAGTTTCAGGAGCACCTGAGGCTGTTGTGAAAGCTTCTGTCAATAGAAATAGGGATATTTATCAAGCTGTTATTGATAGTCAGTCCGATGAAGAATGGAAAGGAGCTTTGGGGCCAATCTTTGAAGCAAATCTTAAAGAGATGAATGTACCAGAGAATATGTGGCCGAGTCAAATGACTTCTCTTCGCAATGCTTATGAAAGTCAATTGACTCCTTGGATGGTGAATTTCCTAAAAATGAATCCAGAAATTTATATCAATGATATAGATATTCCAGTGTTTGCAGCTTTCGGAACCAAAGATTTGCAAGTTGCAGCAGTTCAGAATGGAAATAGATTGACTAAGATGTTCGAAGATAAATCTAATTTATTGACGCTTAAAGTTTATAATAATCTAAACCATCTTTTTCAAACCGCTCAAGCAGGTGGGGTCGATGAATATGGAAAAATTGAAGAAACTTTCAATGAAAAAGTACTTTCTGATATTGTCGAATTTATTAAAAAGCAATAACCTCTATTGGATTTTAAAGTAAATAAAGTTGAAATAGGGTAGATATAAAGTAGAAATAAAATAGAAATAAGATAGATAAAAAGTAAAAATAAAACATCAAGTGAAAATCATAATATGATTATCCGCTACTTTGCCAGTAGGGTTGAATTGAAGCAATAATTAACCTGTCAAATAGTCTTTCACCAAAATATCTTCTGTTGAGTTTATAGCAAAACTCGTCAAGATAATTCTGAAGCTTTTTTTCAGATACCATTTTGTATTTTGTGAGACTACTTTTAAGATTACTTATTGCTGTATGAGCCCATTTGAGGTTGAATTTGCCTTCTTTTGAACTGGAGATTTCCTTCACATGGACGTCAATGAAATCTTCAAAATTTGAAAAGGTGGTACTTTCATCTGTCTGTAGCACAGCATTTGGATCAATTAGACCCTTGATTAGTTTCTCTGCAGTTTTGGCTTTCAAGTTATCTATCTTGTTCATTTTGAAGTATCTACAGCTTTTATTAAGCTCTCCATTTGTGAAATCTTCCAAAACAGTTGACTCAGCCAGTACTTCAACTATTGCTTTTTGCTGGGTTCCTCTTCCTCTTTTGGATTTCTTCTTCTTTGATGATGTGGCTTTTGTTACATAAGCTTCATCATACTCAATCATGTCTTCAAGCCTGTACTCATCGTCTCTTTTGCCCATAACCACTCTTATCTTATGACATAAGTCAAAAACTGTCTGATAACGAGTAAAACCCATCTGACGTTGAAGTTCTAGGGCACTGAAACCTTGCTTGGTTGCACTGATGAAAGTGATTGCTAATAACCAGTCCCTAAGGAAAAGATTACTATTTTCCATCACTGTACCACTTTTAAGACTGGTTCTGAAACAACACCGTTTGCATTGAAAGATGTTTTTAGAATGAAGCCAATAATGATCAATACCCTTACATTTCTTGCAGATAACGCCTTCTTTAATCCGCTTGGACTTGAAATATTCTATGCATGATTTTTCATCAGGGAATCTTTCATTAAACATTAATATATTCATGATCAGAACCTTTTGTTATGATCACAAGTACCAAATCTAAACAGTACAAATCAAATTAGTGTCACAGACTGTCAATATTAAATTTGGCTACTGGCATAATTCCGTATATACATAAATCATAAATAGCTAAATTTTAAATGGACTATATGAAAATAAAAAAATGGACCCAGCTAGGTCCATTTTTACTTTTGTTCGAATAGTTTTTTGCATGTAAATATTTCGCTCTCCCTTATCAATACCCAACAGCCGTATCATCACCTCTAGGATCAGCTCCACCTTCCAACTTTCCGTCTTTTAATACCAAAATTGCATCTACTTTTCCGATGATAGGTGAAGGAGATTCATTGATCAAATAGCCTTTTGCTTTGAGCTTTTCCAAGGTTTCTTGGGTAAATACTTCTTTTTCAAATCTGATCTCATCAGGCAGCCACTGATGATGAAATCTAGCTGCATTAACGGCTTCTTGCATACCCATTTCAAATTCGATGACATTGAGAATCGTCTGAACCACAGAAGTCATAATGGTCGATCCTCCAGGTGTTCCCACAATCATTAATAGCTGCCCATCTTTCTCAACCAAAGTAGGTGTCATGGAGCTAAGCATTCTCTTTCCTGGCTCAATTTTATTCGCCTCGGCTCCAATCAGCCCAAACATATTGGGAACGCCGGCTTTTGCGGAGAAATCGTCCATCTCGTTGTTCAAGAAAAAACCCAAATCATCACAAAACAACTTTGAGCCAAATGCACCATTAAGCGTAGTTGTGATTGCCAGAGCATTTCCAAATTGATCTAATATAGAGTAGTGTGTAGTCTCGTCGCTTTCCTGAAATTGAATGCTTCCCTGAGCAACTTCAGAGGAAAGCGTTGCTTTTTCCTTGGTAAAAGTTGACATACGAGATTTCAGATAGGCTTTATCCAACATTTGAGCAACCGGAACTTCCACAAAATCAGGATCTCCTAAGTAGTAATTTCTATCTGCATAAGCTCTTCGCTCAGCTTCTACCAACACTTGGATATATTCTGGTGAATTGTGCTCCATTGATTTCAGATCAAACTCTTCAATCATGCCGAATATCTGTGCAATCGTGACACCTCCGCTGCTCGGAGGTGCCATAGAGATGATTTTATGACCTCTGTAATCGAAGACAATTGGTTCTCTCCATTGTGCTTCATAAGAAGCTAAATCTTCCATGGTGATGATTCCGCCTTTTTCTTGAAGAAATTTAACCAATCTCTCTGCAGTTTCACCTTTATAGAATTCATCCCTACCATTTTTAGCGATTCTTCTCAAGGTCTCAGCTAAAGCAGGGTATTTGATCGTATCACCTACATTAAACTCTTGGGCAAAAAGGGAGTTTTCTCCACTAACTTCAGCAATAACATTTCTATTGCCTCTAAGGCCTGAAGCTTGATTCTCAGTTACCACGGCACCTTTTTCTGCAAATCGAATGACAGGTTCCAATATTTCTTCCAAAGAAAGTGTCCCAAACTTTCTATGAACTTCCAGAATACCGGCAATTGTTCCGGGAACACCAACAGCTAATGCTCCCGTGGTACTTAATCTTGGGATTACTTCACCATTTTCATCTAAATACATATCTCTTGTTGCTGCTATAGGTGCTTTTTCTCGATAATCAATAGAACCGATGCTTCCATCTGCCATTCTATAAATCATGAAACCACCGCCGCCAAGATTTCCTGCAAAAGGAAATGCGATAGCCAGGGAAAGTTCTGTAGCAACCATCGCATCAAAAGCATTCCCTCCTTTCTGAAGGATAGAAAGCCCAATCTCTGAGGCTTCTTTTCTTGCAGATACGACCATTGCCTTTTCTGCAATTAATCCTCTTACAACTTTTCTTTCTACAGGTTTATTACAAGAAGAAACAAAAAGGAATACAAGAATAGAAATACTATAAATAGACCTGATATTCATTTTAATCTAGTAGCGTTGAGTTGAATAACTTCAAAATACGCTTGTATTCATCAGTCCAACTGCTTGGTTCCACAAAACCGTGATCTTCTACAGGATAAACAGCCATTTCCCAATTGTCTTTTTCTAATTCAATTAGCCTTTGCGCCAGTCGGACAACATCTTGGAAATGAACATTCGTGTCAATCATACCGTGGGCAATCAATAAATTTCCTTTTAATCCTTCAGCGAAATAAATTGGAGAAGAACGTTTGTATGCGATAGGATCATTGAAAGGTTCGTTGAGAATATTGGATGTGTAACCATGGTTATAATGTGCCCAATCTGTTACAGAACGTAATGCTGCACCTGATTTGAATGTTTCGGATTCATTGAAAAGAGCCATCAAGGTGATGAAACCTCCGTAGCTTCCTCCATAAAGACCAACTCTCTTTGGGTCTACGCCATGTTGCGCTGCTAAATATTTGGCTCCATCTACATGGTCAGATAAGTCTTTTCCACCCATATGTCGATAGATTCCTGTCCTCCAATCTCTACCATATCCAGCTGAACCTCTATAATCAATATCCAAAACGGTATAACCCAAATCGGTTAAAAGATTATGGAACATGTATTCTCTAAAGTAACTTGACCACCATTTGTGGACGTTTTGAAGGTAACCGGCACCATGAACAAAGATGACAGCAGCACCATTGTTTTTCTCGGGACTTGGCTTGTATAATCTTGCAGGAACAGAAGCCCCGTCTTGTGCTGTGAAATTAACCAACTCAGGATCTTTCCAGTTGTAAGCTTTAAATTCCTCGCTTTGACCTGAAGTCAACTGTTTTGATTCTGCTTTAGCATTATTTGGTTTTAGGAATAATTCCCAAGGCTTGTTGCTGTAGGAATAAAGTATTGCGATATGCTTTTCATCAGGAGAAAGACTGACATCATTATTGCCAGTCATACTGGTTAATTTCTCCATTTTTCCTCCCATCAAAGGCATTTTATAAAAGTGTCTTTCACCAGGATGAACTTCTGAAGTGGTTAGATACCAAGATTTTTGATCCTTGGAAATAAACGGGCTAAAAACTTCATATTTTCCACTTGTCAAAGCTTTTTTGCTTCCAGTTGTCACATCTAAAAGATAGAGATGTGAGTATCCACTTTCTTCTGACTGAAAATAAATGTGCTTGTTATCCGGTAACCAACCTAAGGTTCCTCCTCCATAAGCAGAACCAACACCAGGACCTGCCACCCAGGCTTCATCTCTTTGTCTATCCAGCACTTTAAGTTGAGCAGTATTCAAATCCAATTGCGCTATCCATCTGTCTTTGTTGTCCGAAGATCTGATATTGACAATTGCAAGACTTCCATCATTTGAGAAAATAGGAGAGGAGATAGTAACATTTCTATCCTTTGCTTCCCATGTTTTCTCTGGATAATCTTTTGTATAATCAGGTAAATCTTGAATCCCCGGAAGTTTACTGACATCAATTAAAGTAACTTTTTCGTTTTCGATATCATAAAGTGCCAATTCAACTTTTGTATCAGCGTCACCAACTTTAGATCTTGTATTGATGTCAGTGGTATAGCCAGAAACATGCGTATAGTCAGGCACAACTGTTCTTTTATTCTCAGCTCTTGTTATCAAATTAAAAGTAGCGAATTTTTCATCTGGGCTTAATTGAAGTGAAGAAGCTGACTTTTCGCCTAGATAATATGCAAAAGGTTCCGCTTCAGCAGTGGCTTCTCTATAGGCTCTAGAACTCTCTCTTTTTTCCTCTCGCTCCTTTACTACTTGAAGCAATTCAAGATTTTCTTTCCTTAGAGAGGTTTCTCTATCATCAATTTTAAACCCTTCTCTACTGATTCTCTTGTTTCCAGAATTGATGTTGGTGACTCTATTGATTTTACCACTTTGGATATCAAGAACGTATAAATTGCCACTTGATTCAAAAGAAATTCTGTTTTCATTGGCTAAAAATCGTGGTGTACCGATTCTATCACCCCAATTCAGGAGCGAAGTTTTCTTCCCAGAAGAGACTTCATAAAGTATTATTTCTCCATTTCTAACAAACACTTTCTTGGTTTGTGCCAGATTGCTGTTGGCAAAAGAAGGAATAAATGAACGCTGCTCTTCTAAGGTTACTTTCTCGATTTGACCGACCTTACCAACAGCTATTTTATATAAAGAATCTGATGGATTTCCTTCTGGATTATAATTGAAAAGGATGTGTTTTCCTTGTTCATCCCATCTAACATTGGAAGGAAAGTTTCCTATCCATTTGGGGTCCTTCATTATTTTTTCTACGCTCAGTTCACTTTGCGCAAATCCAATACTGAATAAAAAGAAGAAAATAAATACAACTGAAGTAATCTTTCTCATGTGCTTATATTTTTTTTTCAATTATAAGCATTCAAAAGGAAAAAATTGGTAAAAAAGTATGGATGGTTAAGAAATTACAAGAGTTTAAAGTTTAACAAGGAAATCATTGAGTTCTTTTTCAATAACTCCAATATTCTGCTTCAATGAAATGTAAATGGGATAAGAGTTTTCTAAATCTGCCTCAATTGCTTCAAGCATTTTTCTCGTGTCGACAGCTCCAATATAACTCATACTGGGTTTAGCTTTGTGACATTTTTTTTTGATCGTTACAAAGTCTTTTTCATCATAATGCACATCTAATTGTTTGAGATCATGCAGATTTGTATCCAAAATTATCTGAATCATTTCTCTGATCATTTCTTTATCATCATCACCAAAGTATTGAAAAATTGTTTGTGCATTGATTAAATCGTACATATAAATAGGCAGGGTATAAAACATTAGAAATAGTGTGCTAGTTGACTTTCCGTAGAATTATATCAACTAAGAATCGAAAGTTAAACATTTTTTTCAAAATCAGTTTAAATGCAAATTAAGAAACAAAAATATTGGAAATCTCTTAATGAAAGTCTGATGGTGTCTTCTCGTCTTTCTTTATTGATGATACTTGTTTTTTTGGTTGAGATAAGCTTCAATTTCAGATTAGACTTTCTTGGAATTTTTCCATTAAGCGTGTTCCATCTTCCTGGGATTATTTTCTCTCCCTTTCTTCATGGCAACCATGCACATTTATTAACGAACCTTTTGCCATTTTTCGTCTTGACTACGATGCTTTATTTCTTTTATGAGAATATTGCCAACCAAGTTTTTTTAAGTTGTTTGCTTATTACAAATGGTATAGTTTGGCTAGCTGCTAGACCATATACGCACATCGGAGCCAGTGGATTAATTTATGGATTGGTCTTTTTTATGATCTTCTTGGGTTTATTTAAAGGAACTTACAAAACAATCGCGATATCAGTTTTCATTTTAATATTCTATGGAAGTATATTTTATGGGGTAGTTCCAAGCAATGGAAGGGTTTCTTGGGAATCTCATTTAGCAGGAGCTTGCGTGGGAGTAGTCACGGCTTTTTGGATGAGCAGAAAAGTATAAGAAGAAGATTTTTATCCTAGAGGATTCTAGTATTTTTGCAGAAATGAAAACCGTTTACAACAAATAGCTGTTAGGATACCTATAAATTATGAACAAGAATAAGCTCATCTTTCTAATAATCGCAGGTTTGTTTCTACTTGCCATGATATGGATTGGATATGATATATCAACCCGTACTACCTTTCCAGGAGCGAAAGGTAATTTGAAAGAAAGAATAGCCCCAAGTGATACCCTTAAAGCAAATGAGTAAAAAACAAAAAATTGACGTCAATAAAATAGATTTGGATCGCATGAAGGAAATGACCACTGAAAATCCGGGTCTTTTACCTTATGCACATACATCAGGCGGGGCTATCATTCGTCCTGAAGATAAAGGCAAGATCACGGGAAGGGCAGTCTCAGCTATGCATTCGCAGACTGACATGCAAATGGCTCAAATCTATCAACAGATGCAATTACTTGCAGATCAGGCAAAGTTGATTCAAAAAAGAGTAGAGGTTTCTGAAAGAATTTATCAGGCGAGTATCAGCTTCGAGCCACTAATCAATCATATTTACTATTTGTATGAAAAAGAGAATGGTACAGACTTTTTGAGCATGATTGCGCCAGAAGAATGGGGAAGAAAAAAAGGTTTTGCTAGCTTTGTAGCTGAAATCAAACTTCTCGCTGACCACACTTGGGAAATACTGCGAGAAGGTTCATCAAAACCCTAATTCAATTGCACCAAATAAAAGTTGATCATCTGATCCAAATTTTACGAGATTCTGAATATCAAATTGAGGAAGAGTTTCGCTTAGAAGTCAATCCTGATTACCTTAAAGGAAAGGGTGATGAATTATTAGCAGAGGTTTTTGATTCTTTGGGCGGAAGTGTTCATCACTTACCTGTGTTAGAAAGATTGAAATTTGATTTCAAAATCAATAGATTTTTATTCATTTATGACGATCCAGTTCACTTTAATAGATATAGATTAACAACTTTGAAATCAGATTTATATCATACATTTTCTTATGCATGGTCAGATTCTTATAAAAGACTTTGCAGGACTTTTGAAAAGGATTGTTTGAAGTCAGGTTTGCAAGAAAGAATATGGTTCGGCCCACCAATTGCCGAAAAAGTATTCGGTAAATCTGAGGAACCTGGAGACTTATCAGGTAATGGAAGTTCAGGTTGGAAACTCAATGCCTACAATGATGCGCAATATGATTTGCTGACAAGACTTCATGGCTACAAACTAGTCAGAATCCCTGTTTACGAAAATATCATGACAGGAGGGAGCTTAAAGAAAATCGACGATTTGCTTCTCAATCCAAAAGAGAAAACTTATCAGGCAATTAAAAATTGGTTATTTCGGAAGTTAGTTTAATGATGAATCTATAAGCTTTTGATTAGTTTTCAAGATTTATTTTATTTAATAATTAGTTATTAGTTAATTCAGTGAAATAGTTGATTTAGTTATTGGTTAATTAAGTAAAATAGTTGATTGGTTTTTGAGTAGATGATTTAGTAACTAATCGACTTACTATTCCCTAATTGACTGATCACCCATTCCACAATTCACTGTTCGACTGATCACCCAATCCACTATTAACTAATCCACCGATAACCCAATCCACTATTAACTGATAACCAATTGACTGATAACCAATTTTAGGAAAACAAACCAAAAATCTCACGGTCAACTTGCCCTACAATAGCAGAAAAGTCTTCTTGGTTGGCTACAAAATCCATGTCATTGACATCTACAATCAATAATTTGCCTTTATCATAGTTTGCAATCCACTCTTCATAGTGGGTATTTAAGTTTTTCAAATAATCAATACGGATTGCATTTTCATAGTCTCTTCCTCTTTTTTCGATTTGGCCAACAAGCTTTGGAATATCTGCTTTCAGATAAATCAAAAGGTCGGGAGCTTTTACGAAATTGATCATTGAGTGGAACAAGTTCAGGTAATTATCATAATCGCGCTGACTGATTAAGTTGGATTTATACAGATTAGCTGCAAAAATATAGGCATCTTCATAGATCGTCCGATCTTGAATAATTGATAAGTCACTATTCTGAATGATATTGATCTGATTGAATCGGCTATTCAAAAAGTAAACTTGCAGGTGAAAAGACCATCGCTTCATGTCATCATAGAAATCTGCTAAATACGGATTATTTTCTACGGCCTCAAATTCGGCTTTCCATCCATAATGTTTGGCTAATTTCTCTGTAAGCGTTGTTTTTCCGCTACCTATATTTCCTGATACTGCTATATGCATTCTGATAAAATAAGAGGAAAGAGACAAGTCAAAATTGCCTCTTTCTGATTTTTATTTGATAAACTATTATTTTTTGAATTGAGAAGAAACGACGACTTCTTTGCTTCCTGGAGTGTATTTGTAGAAACCTTCTCCTGTTTTCGCTCCTTTGTATCCTGCCTCTACCATATTTACCAATAGTGGACATGGTGCGTATTTTGGATTACCAAAACCATCATGAAGTACTCTCAAGATAGAAAGACAAACATCCAAACCGATAAAGTCCGCGAGTTGCAAAGGACCCATTGGATGTGCCATTCCTAGCTTCATAACCGTATCAATTTCTTCTACACCTGCCACACTTTCATAAAGGGTATAAATAGCTTCGTTGATCATTGGCATCAAAATCCTGTTCGCTACAAAACCAGGATAGTCATTTACCTCAACAGGGACTTTTTCAAGTTTGCGAGACAATTCCATAATCTGGGAAGTTACCTCGTCTGAAGTTGCGTAACCTCTGATCACTTCAATCAATTTCATTACAGGAACCGGATTCATAAAGTGCATTCCGATGACTTTATCTGGGCGGGAAGTGACTGCACCAATCTTTGTAATTGAAATCGAAGAAGTATTCGAAGCAAGAATCGTATGAGTTGGACAGATTTTATCCAATTCCCTAAAAATATCCAATTTGATGTTGACATTCTCAGTAGCTGCCTCAACTACCAAATCTGCGTTTTTTACCCCGTCTTCTGTCTTGGTAAAAGTAGTAATATTGGAAAGTGCTTTGGATTTATCAGCTTCAGAAAGTAAGCCTTTGGAAACTTGTCTGTCTAAGTTTTTACCAATAGTGGCCAAAGCTTTTTCGAGTGCATTTTGATTGATATCGATCAAGGAAACTTTGTAATCAAATTGAGCAAAAACGTGCGCAATTCCATTTCCCATTGTTCCTGAGCCGATTACTGCTATATTTTTCATGTATAATATGGGTTTATATGAACTGTATTATTAACTAGCTAAGTCAAAAATTGTCTTTTCAGCTTCAATATTATTTGCTATTCAATCTTCAAATCTAAATCGATTCACCCCCTTTTCCAATTTCTACTTCAAGTAATTTACTTACCTTTACATTATGAAAGAATTGGGTAAAATCAATAGTCTGTTGATCAATAGGTTTACAGCTAATGGTGCATATTTAGCACTTCACGAGGGTGAAGAGGTCTTGTTGCCAAAAAGTTATTTGAAAGAAGAGTTCAAAGAAGGACAAGAAGTAGAAGTCTTTGTTTATACAGATAGTGAAGATCGTCCTGTCGCCGTGACGAACAGGCCGGTGGCTCTGTTGGATGAGTTTGCAGTAATGGAGGCTAAAGAGATCACCCGATTTGGTGCCTTTATGGATTGGGGACTGCCCAAAGATTTGTTTGTTCCCAAATCAGAGATGCATGTGGATATGGTAGAAGGGGAGAAATATCTCGTAAGGGTTTGCTTAGATTATAAAACAGACAGATTGATTGGAGTGAGCAAATATGAAGATTTTCTTGAATTAGAAACAAGAGGATTTGAAGAAGGGCAGGAGGTAGAAGCTTTGATTTTTGCTGAAACTGATTTAGGATTTAAGGTCTTAATTGAAAATGCTTTTGAGGGTTTGTTATACAAAAATGAAGTTTTTGTTCCGCTAGAGTTGGGTGACAAAGTTCGTGCATTCGTAAAAAAGCGAAGAGAAGATGGCAAATTGGATCTTAGACTGGAACCTATCGGTAGAGAAAAATACGAAGAAGGGGCTGAAAAAATTCTTACTGTCTTAAAAGTAAAGAAATTCTTGCCCCTTCATGATAAATCATCCCCTGAGTCTATTAAAGAGTTGTTGGGAATGAGTAAAAAGCACTACAAGCAGTCTATAGGTCAATTGTATAAAGCAAAATTAATTAAGATTTTAGATAATGGAATTGAACTTGTTTAGTTCAATTTGAGAATCTGATTTGGTGAAGTACAGAGAACAGCTTTGTTTCGCATGATTGCAATAGGAGCTTTGATCAGATGTGGGTTTCGAACCAATATCTGGAGCCAACTATCATCATCCCAGTTTTTGCCAGCGATATGATTTTGATAATCAGGATGTGCTCGATTTAATAAATCCTTTGGCCTAAGTTCCAATTTATCAAGAATCGACCGCCAACCTGTTGTAGTGATCTTTTCCTTATCCATATTGATTTCATTGACATGGTTTGCGATAGCATGTGCATATGCTCTCACTTGTTTATCTATGCTATGTGATGGATTAAAGTAAAAGAAGAGTTCGTTTGGATGCATTTTCATAATTACTTTGGTTTAGGAAGATTTAATATACCTATTTATCTTTATAATCCAAATTTATATCTGATTAAATTTATAAAATCAAAATATTGAGTAGGTTTATAGATTAAATGAATATAGAAAATTTTAATATCTCAAGTAAGGCTGATTTTAGTAGTCATAAAAAAACCAAAGAAAAGCTTAGGAAAATCAAGCCTAAAACTTTGGATATGATGTTTGAAAAAGCACACGATGAACAGTTTAAACAAATCGATTGCTTGACTTGTGCCAATTGCTGTAAAACAACATCTCCTATCTTCATTCAAACTGACATTGACAGGTTAGCCAAAGTTTTTAGAATGAAAACTTCGGCATTTATCGATACCTATCTCTTCAGAGATGATGAAGGAGATTATGTTTTGAAAAGCTCACCTTGCCCGTTTTTGAATACTGACAACACCTGTTTTGTATACGAGGAAAGGCCAAAAGCTTGCAGAGAATATCCCCATACGAATAGAAAAAACATGCATGGAATTCTTAACTTGACCCTACAAAATACTTTGGTTTGTCCTGCAGTGAATGAAATATTTAAAGACTTTTCTAAAGAATTTAGGAAGTAAGGGTAAGTCTTTATTATTTTTAGCAATTAAACCTATTGAAGAAGACTATGAATAACACTGAAGAACATTTTTTAGGCATTGATGTAGGGGGCACTCACTTAAAAATTGGCCTAGTTAACAAGCAAGGAAAAATTGTGGCTTTTGACAAAGAAGATACAACGCCCTACAGAGATGATCCACGAGGATTCAATCCCTGTTTTGTTGAAATAGTAGGGAAATATTTGGATAAATATCCTGAAGTGAAAAAGATCGGGATTGGTTTACCAGGGTTAATTTCAAAAGACAGAACTACAACACTAGAAATTCCTGCAATTCCCGCATTGAATGGATTTAAGCTGAAGCAAAACCTATTAGATAGGTATCCAAATAAGAAATTTTTTCTAGAAAATGATGCTGCAGCGGCCGCCTTAGGCGAGTTCCGTTATGGTACAGGAAATCCTCCTAATAATTTTCTTTTTATCACTATGGGTACTGGAATAGGCAGTGCTTGTATCTTGGATGGTCATGTTTTCCAAGGTTGTAGAGGAAACGCCATGGAAATGGGTCATATGCTTTCTCGAGGAAATGAAGGCTTGGAAAGAATCATTGGTAGAGATGGAATTCTCAGGATCATGGATAGAATGATTCGGGCTTATCCGGATTTAGCGGGCGAACTAATTGGTCAAGAGTTAGGGACACATTTACTTGTAGATACGGCTAAGAAAGGCAACCAAGTTTCCTTGATGGTATTTGAGGAAGTAGCCCGTGTTTTGGGTGAAGCGATTGTTTCTACCATCCGAATCCTCGATGTCACGAATGTTTATTTTGGAGGAGGAATATCTGCTGGATTGGAGTTTATGATGCCGGCATTAGATAAAACAGTCAGACAATTTCTCACGAAATATTATGTTGACGATCTAAAATTAATGAAAGCAACACTTGAAAATAATGCAGGTACGCTTGGTGCCGCTGCGCTTTGTTTTTTGGAGGAATAGAAAAAGCAAATAGTTATAAAAATCCTCTTGGAAGTATTTTCTAAGGGGATTTTTGATTTTTAGACTAAAGTTGTATTTGTAATTAACTATTCTTCTGGTATATTTCAAAAAATCTTATCAAAATGGAAGCTGCCAAGAAGAAAATCAGATCATTATTGATTAAAATGGTATTGATAATTTGTGTACTTGTTGTTTTTGATAATTATTGGAAGAAGTACTATAATATTCTGGAAAAAAGATATGTCATTAGGGAGGTTTTACGAATTCATCCGCTTTTAAAACAAGGAGTTCAAGTTGAATATCAATTCTCAATTTCTGGTAAATACTATATAAAATCTTGGCCTAGAGAATATTTTAGTCCAAAGATTGGACAAAACTACATTGTTGAAGTTCCTATATTCAGGAAAAAAAATTCAAAGATCCTGCTTGATCATCAAGCTCCCGATACTATTAAATCACCTTTTGATGGCTGGAAAGAAATCCCAGAGTATTTGAAGCCAAAGTGATTCTTAAGTACAACTAATCATCCGTTGGAATATTGAGTTTTTTCAAATTTATTTCTAAAAATCTAATCAAAATGGAAGCTGCCAAGAAAAAAATCAGATCACTATTGATTAAAACGATACTAACGATTTTGGTGATTATTATCGTCAATTATTTTTGGCAAAAGGACTATAATGCTTTAGAAAAAAGATATGTAATTGGGGAGGTTATACGAATTGTTCCTGCTTGGGGTCAAAGTCCAGATGTTCAGTTTAATTTTATTCTTGAGTCAAAAAAGTATGTAAACAACACACCTAAAGGAATTTTTAAACCAAAAGTTGGAGAATTTTATGTAGTTGAAGTTCCTATATTTAGGAAAAAAAAGTCTAGGATACTACTTGATCATCCTGTTTCTGATTCAATTAAATCACCTGTTGGAAGTTGGAAAGAAATCCCAGAGTATCTGAAGCCGAAATAATTCCTGATTACAGCTATTTATCCGTTGAAGAGGATCGAGCATCTTTTTCAAAAATACTTTTATACTATTTAATTCCAGACTCTCTAAAGATCGAAAGCCCAAGAACAGGTTGGACAGAAGTTCCTGAAGAAATAAGAAGGTATTGACTAAAAAGAAAAGAAGATTTTGGACTCAGAGAGCATTTTCATAAAGATAAATAATGAATTGATTAAAAAAGACTACAAATGATTGAACTGCAAAATAAAAATGATTTGGATGATCCTCATATGAAACTGCTGCTTGGATTATTCTTACTTTTCATGATCATTGTTTTGGGATTTAATATTTATAAAATACATATTTCAAACACTTCTGAAAAGAGATATACTGTCGTTGACTTTTATGAAAAATATTCTGATAGCAAAAGAGTTGGAATGAAAGTTTCTTATTTGGCAAATGGTAAAATGCAATACGATAATTGTTTTTCAAATGAATGTAAGAAAGTGAAAAAAGGGGAAAAGCGATTAGGGTTTTATTATATGGATGATCCTACCATTTATGATATTCTATTTGAAATAACTGTTCCTGATTCCGTAAAAGTCCCTAAAAATGGCTGGAAAGAAATCCCAGAGTATTTGAAGCCGAAGTAAAGTGTTTTCTGAATACATTATTCTTTTAAAATAAACACGTATCATCTTCTTTTCGGAAAGGAGCAATAGTATCTACCTTATAGCTCATTAAGAAATTCGCTAAGTGGTCGAGCTTCTTTCTTACCTGCCTTGATCTCATTCATTTCTTCTACAGCCTCTTGTAATCCTTCCAGCACCTCGGCTTTGTATGGTGTAAGTTGTTTGGCGTTAACAAATTTGAAGTTTTGAAGCAATTGAAGAATGAAAGCAGCCTTATCGTCTTTTATGTCTAGAAGTATTTTCATGTCTTTTGAATTATTAAGCAAAAGCCTTTTTAATCTAATTTCATTAAAATTTAATCATTTTAATACTTAATTACAACTGCTAATCTTAAGGATCCAATCTACTAATATTCACTTCACTCACCTTATTGATGGCATTCATACGAAACATGACTTTAAGTGGTGATGTCTCGGTATCATGATTGTCACATTGTTCACTCGGATCCAAGAAATAGTAGAAATAACTCTGACTTTTATCTACCAAAATCACCCGATCAGGTCTTCCAAAGGTTTTAATTAATTCTTGATTATTTGCTCCCAAAAAATCATTTTTCATTTTCTGGATTTCATCAAGCTGCTGAATTCTCAAACCATTGCAACCATATCTGTCATTTTTCCAATTGACGAGATCGATATTTCCCACTTCTAATTTTCCTGTACAAGAATTTAATAAAAGTGAAAAAGCAATTAGGGCTAAGAAACAGATGCTACGCATGTAATTTTTCATTGTTGAGTGACTTTTGGAAATTTTTGACGACCGATTCGTTTTTCCAAAGCCAAAAGTAAGAGGAGATAGCATAGAGAAAAAGCCCTGTGATGATTATATTTTCCTGGAAGAAATTCAACCCGATATACCAAGCTGCAACTGAGAAAAGCGCAACTCGGACGATTTCTTGAACATGATACCAGCGACTTTGTTCAAAAATCCCCGAAAAGCTCACAGTACTCCAAATAATCAAAGCGGATAGGGCAACTTTCATCACCCAATCAAAAGAATCTAAATTGAATAAAAAATAGGCTGTCAGACCCATCAAAACCACATATTGGAAGAAAACATAGAAATTTAAGGGTTTAGGCACATTCGTATCAAACTTCCTGTAACTTTCATCTACATCTTTCACTTCCCTTTGTCCACCCAAATATTCAGGCAGCCAACCTGGTTTGTTAAAGAGGTACTTGACTTTATCTGACCAATTTGGGATTTGCTTCATTTCCTCTTTCATATTCGCATAATGCGATAAGTTGACCCAAACAGGATTCCAGCTGTTGACAGGAACGGTGATGCCATAGGTTGGCTTTTCTTCCTCTTCTTGGAATGTCCCAAACCACTTATCAAAGATAATAAATGTTCCTCCATGATTCTTGTCAATATATTTTGGGTTTCTTCCATGATGGACCCGATGATGTGAAGGTGTATTCATGAATTTTTCCAGAAAACCCATTTTACCGATTGCCTCGGTATGAATCCAAAATTGATAAAGTAGATTGAGCCCTGACACCAAAACCAGTGAAATCGGATCAAAGCCAATAAAAGCCAACGGTAAATAGAAGAAAAAAGTCCAAATCGTCTGCGTAGAACTCTGTCTCAATGCCACGGATAGATTGTATTCTTCGCTAGAATGGTGGACTACATGGCCACCCCAAAACAAATTGATCTCATGCGATTTTCTATGTGCCCAATAATAGCAAAAGTCATAAAGGAAAAACAGCAGGAGAAATGTCCAAATGTTATTTTCAATCTGGAAAAAGGCAAATTTCTCAAACAAGAAAGCATAAACTCCAATCGAAAGTACTTTGATAAAAACACCACTCACTTGTGACACTACACCAAGGTTGATGTTGGTAATGGCATCATTCATTCTATAACTCGGATTTTTTTGAAATCGAAGGACAATCAACTCGATTCCCATCAAAAGAAAATAAATGGGGATGGCAATTATTACAGGACTCAGATTCATCTTACTTTCAGGTTATTGGGTAATTTGTGTCTGAAAACTACTGATAAAAACTGAATAAAGGAAAAAACCTATTCGATTTTGGTAAGCATAAATCTTTATATTAGCGGCTTAAAACAATCACCATTATGTATTACCGATTTGGCAAAGTATTTCATTTTATATCAGTTTTAGTATTCATTCTATCATTCCTTTATATCTATGCGTCACTTTCTGACGTGGTAGCTTATCAGCTTGATGAAAATGGGGGCTTTTTGAAAAGTGTTCCTAAAGAAACTTTTTTCTATTCAGGAATCATTTTATTCATCGTACTCAATGTCCTGATGATTACTCCTGGAAAATTGATAGAAAACCAAAGTACACCAAACCTGAAACGGATTTTCCCGAAAGGTGACAGTTTAAGCGACTTTATGTTGGCTTGGATTTATAGTTTTGTGGGAATTATCAATATTTCCTTGATGATCATGGCCCTATTTGTTCATAGCATCAACAACCAAAATGAAATAAGTTCTGGACAATTCAGTTTCTTCTTTTACCTTATTCCTATATTATTTGTAATATGGATTGCTGCCTTATTTTGGATTTTGGTTCAAAAATTCAAATCAGTACAGGCCAATTCTAATTAATTAAGACCCCATATTATTAACGCTCACAAATGGCAGAACACGTTCAATATACAGAAGATAGTATCAAGTCACTTGACTGGAGAGAACACATCAGGTTAAGACCGGGTATGTATATCGGAAAGTTGGGTGATGGAAGCGCCCAAGATGATGGTATTTATGTCCTAGTGAAAGAAATTCTCGATAACAGCATCGATGAACACATGATGGGCTATGGAAGAACGATTGATATTAAAATTTCGGAACATAAAGTAGAGGTAAGGGATTACGGACGAGGCATTCCCTTGGGAAAAGTTATCGATTGTGTTTCCAAAATCAATACAGGAGGAAAATACGATTCAGGTGCTTTCCAAAAGTCAGTTGGACTAAATGGTGTGGGTACAAAAGCGGTAAATGCACTTTCTGATTACTTTAAAGTTCAGTCCTATCGAGATGGAGAAACAAAAGTTGCAGAATTTGAAAAAGGAATTCTGAAAGAAGATCGGAAGATTGAAAAATCATCGGACAGAAATGGAACGAAAATCACTTTTACACCTGATTCTGGCGTTTTCAAAAACTATCATTTCATCCCAGAATACTTAGAAAATCAGATTTGGAATTACGCATTTTTGAATGCTGGACTGACTATCAATTATAATGGAAAGAAATTCTTTTCTGAAAGAGGACTTTATGATCTTTTGACGAGAAAAGTTGATGAAGAAAGTGCTAGATATCCAATCATTCATCTCAAAGGGAATGACATTGAGGTGGCGCTTACTCATAGCAATCAATATGGTGAAGAGTATTATTCTTTTGTCAATGGACAATTCACCACGCAAGGAGGGACGCATTTAGCGGCTTTCAGAGAGGCGATTGTAAAAACTATCAGAGAGTTTTATAAGAAGGATTATGATGCTTCTGATATCCGTCAGAGTGTTGTAGCAGCTATCGCCGTAAGGGTTCAGGAGCCAGTCTTCGAATCTCAAACCAAAACCAAACTAGGTTCACAAACAATTGGCGCTGATGGACCTACTTTGAGAACATTTGTCAATGATTTCCTAAAAGTAGAGCTGGATAATTATTTGCATAAAAATCCTGCTGTTGCTGATGCTTTATTGAAGAGAATCCTTCAATCTGAAAGAGAAAGAAAGGAAATCTCGGGCATCAAGAAACTCGCAAACGAAAGAGCAAAGAAGGCCAATCTGCATAATAAGAAGTTGAGAGATTGTCGTGTTCACTACGATGATCCGAAAGGTGACGAGGAAAAGAAGAATAATACTATGCTTTTCCTTACGGAAGGAGATTCCGCATCAGGTTCCATCACCAAATCAAGAGATGTGCAGACACAGGCTGTTTTTTCATTGAGAGGAAAGCCTTTGAACTGCTTTGGAATGACCAAGAAAGTGGTGTATGAAAATGAAGAATTCAACTTACTTCAGCATGCACTCAACATTGAGGACGGAATAGATAATCTCAGATACAGAAAAATTGTCATTGCAACTGACGCCGATGTGGATGGAATGCACATTCGATTGCTGATCATGACTTACTTTCTCCAATTCTTTCCCGATTTGGTAAAAAATGGTCATTTGTATATTCTTGATACCCCTTTGTTCCGAGTCAGAAATAAAAAAGAGACGATCTATTGCTACACAGATGAAGATAGACAACGAGCGATTCATAAGCTTGGGAAAACTGCTGAAATCACACGTTTCAAAGGTTTAGGTGAAATTTCTCCGGGAGAGTTTGGGACATTTATCGGTGAAGATATCCGCTTGGAGCCGATCATCCTGAATAAAGAAACCAAAATTGCTGACCTACTTGGGTTTTACATGGGTAAAAACACTCCTGACAGACAGACTTTTATCATTGATAACCTCAAGATTGAAAAGGATATCGTCCACAATGATCCTGAGAAAGATCAAAAGTCAGAAGAAGAGGACGAAGCTGCTTAATTCTGCTTTGAGAATAGCCTGATAAAGGTTTTGAATTAGTTTCTATTTGAAAAAAATGTATCTCCCCTAAATTGATAAGGGAGATAAACAAAGAAATACATTGAATAAGGATGAGTGATCAAAATAATGATAATCTAGAAGACAAAGAAGGTTCTTTGAATGAATCGATCCCTGTGACAGGAATGTACAAGGAATGGTTCCTAGACTATGCCTCTTATGTAATTCTAGAAAGAGCAGTTCCTGCTATTGAAGATGGTTTGAAGCCTGTACAGCGTAGGATTCTCCATGCGATGAAGGAGATGGATGATGGTCGATTCAACAAAGTCGCCAATATCATTGGTCAATCTATGCAGTATCACCCACATGGTGATCAATCTATCGGAGATGCCATTGTCAATTTAGGACAGAAAGAATTATTGATCGAAACTCAGGGTAACTGGGGCGATATCCGAACAGGTGATGGTGCTGCTGCATCGAGATACATTGAGGCTAGATTATCCAAATTTGCATTGGAAGTTGTCTTCAATCCTCAGACTACAGAATGGCAGCTTTCTTATGATGGTAGAAAAAAAGAACCAGTAACCTTACCAGTCAAATTCCCACTTTTATTGGCACAAGGTGTAGAAGGGATTGCGGTAGGTTTATCGACAAAAATCCTTCCACACAATTTTATTGAACTGATTCAGGGGTCCATTCAGATTCTTCAAGGAGAAAGACCATACCTTCTTCCAGATTTCCCTACAGGAGGATTAGCAGACTTTACTGAATACAATGAAGGCCAAAGAGGTGGTAGAGTAAAGGTTAGAGCAAGGATTGAGGAAGGAGACAATAAAACATTGTTAATCAAAGATATACCATTTGCGACAACAACAAATTCTTTGATTGAATCCATTATCAAAGCGAATGATAAAGGAAAAATCAAAATCAAAAAAGTTGTAGACAATACAGCCAAAAATGTAGAGATTCAAATTCAATTGGCACCGGGTCAATCACCTGATATGACGATTGATGCTTTGTATGCATTTACAGATTGTGAAGTTAGCATTTCACCAAATGCCTGCGTGATTATCCAAGATAAGCCGGTATTTCTTTCTGTCAATGATATTCTTCAATACAATACCAAGCAGACGAAAGAGCTTCTAAAAAAGGAGCTGGAAATTCGTAAGGCGGAACTGATGGAGAAGTTACTTTTCTCTTCTTTAGAAAAGATTTTTATCGAAAATAGGATATATAGAGATATTGAGGAGTGCGAAACTTGGGACGCTGTAATTCAGACGATAGATAAAGGTTTAGACCCCTTCAAACCAAGTTTTTATAGAGATATCACGACTGAGGATATTGTACGCTTGACAGAAATCAAAATCAAAAGGATTTCAAAATTTGATGCTTTTAAAGCAGATGAATTGATGCGTAGGTTGGAAGAGGAGTTGAAAGAAGTGAATTACAATTTGAAGCACCTGACAACTTATGCTATCAAGTATTATGAAAATCTTTTGTCAAAATATGGTAAAGGAAGGGAGCGAAAAACTGAAATCAGAACTTTTGATCAAATCGAAGCAACGGTAGTAGCTGCGAACAATGCCAAGCTGTATGTGAATAGAACTGATGGTTTTGTAGGCTATGGATTGAAAAAAGACGAGTTTGTTTGTGACTGTTCTGATTTGGATGATATCATTGTGATCAGGCGAGATGGAAAATGCATTGTAAGTCGGATTCAGGAGAAAGGTTTTGTTGGAAAAGACATTCTCCATGTAGCAGTCTTCCGCAAAGGTGACGAGCGAATGGTTTACAATCTAATCTACCTTGACGGAGAATCTGGACGAGCGATGGTCAAAAGATTTCAAGTTTTGGCAGTTACTAGAGATAGAGAATATGAATTGACGAAGGGAACCAAAGGGTCCAAAGTACTTTATCTCACAGCAAATGCCAATGGAGAAGCTGAGATTGTGACTGTGTACCTTACTCAAGGAGCAAAAGCTAGAGTTAAAGTATTTGATTTCGACTTCAGTACTATTGAAATTAAAGGAAGAGGAGCAGGAGGTAATATCTTGACTAGATACCCAATCCGAAAAATTCAACTCAAAATGGAAGGTGTTTCTACTTTGGGAGGACTAGATATCTATTTTGACAGATCAGTTGGCAGGTTAAACACTGACCAAAGAGGAGTCTTGATTGGGAATTTCTTGGGTGAAGATAGAATTGTCGTTTTCTACAAAAATGGAGAGTATGAATTGACCACTTTCGAACTTACGAATCGATACGAAGCTCAAAATGTACTTTTGATAGAGAAATTTGATGCACAAAAAGTGATCTCTGCGATCTATTATGATGGAATCTCGAAGACCTATTTTGTTAAGAGATTTTTAATTGAGACATCTACGATTAATAAGAAATTCAATTTTATCTCAGATCACAAGCAATCTTATTTGAAACTTGTATCCACTGAAAAACAACCTCAAGTAAAAGCGAAGTTGCAGAAAGGGAAGGAGCAAGAGGAAAATGAATACGATTTGGATATGCTGATCGATGTCAAAGGATGGAAATCGGTAGGGAATAAGTTCTCTTCCCATCAAATTTTAGAAATTGAATTGATCCAGCCAAAAAAAGTAGAGAAATCAGAGAAGGAAGAAGGTGATTCTGAAGCAAGTGGAGATGTTGACGATTCCTTGGAAATCGGTTCTACGATTGATCTGAAAATAAATAAAGATGACGAAGATCAATTGGGATTATTTTAAATAAGTTATTGATCGAAGGGTACAATAATGGATACAAAAGAGAAAGAATTTCTAAACTATCTAAGCGGGTACATCACACCACACAAGATGGCTTTGATGGAGGAAATTCTGGCTAAGAGAACAAGGTATTTTACTGTTGTCTTAGAAGATATTTATAAACCACACAATGCATCAGCCGTTCTCAGGACGGCTGATTGTTTTGGTATTCAGGACGTGTATATCATTGAGAAAGAACAAGAATATAAGGTAAATCCGTATGTCACCCGAGGAGCAGCACAGTGGGTTGATATTCATAAATACAGCAATTATGGAGGCAATGCGGTGACTTGCTGTGTTTCTGATTTGAAAGCAAAAGGATTTAAAATCTATGCAACAAGTCCTAGAGCAGAAAGTATTTCCATTCACGATTTGAAAGTGGATGAAAAGACGGCATTGGTTTTTGGCAATGAACATGAAGGCGTGAGTGAAGAGATGATTTCACAAGCTGACGGATTGGTACATATTCCGATGGATGGATTCACCGAGAGTTTCAATATCTCTGTAGCAGCATCAATATTTTTATTTGATCTTCAGCGCAAAGCAGCAGCTTTAGATATTCCAGATTTCTATTTGACAGAAGCAGAAAAAGAAGTTCTACGCTCCAAATGGTATCGTGATGTAGTAAAAAATTCAGCCTTGCATGAAAAGGAGTTTTTTAAGGATTTTAGGAAAGAATAATATTTTTTGAATGGTCTTAATATGATTTTTTTAGATTTCAGGGCTAACGCCCCTCTCAGGATCTTGTACATTGTTTTATCTACGAAGATTTCAGGGCTAACACCCCTTTTTTTGTAGTATCTAGTTAATATTTGTTACGAATATGTCAAGTTGACTCCCCTTTAGGATCTCGTCTTTCAGGTATTTACTACGAAGATGTTGAAGTTAACGCCCCATAATAGATTTTATCTGATTTTTGTAAATATGAAAACTATAGTTTTTGTACCTTTATGTTTGGATTTTTCAATTTCGGTGGAGATAAAAATTGGGGGAGTGGCACTCTTATCTTTGTAGCAAAAAGCAAATTTGATATTGGTCGAAAACGGGGGCGTAGCCCTCTAATCTTCGTAGAAAATGGGTTGGTTTAGTATTGAGAGGGGCGTAGCCCTGACATCTTATTCATACCAATCCAATAAATACATCCTAATCCTAAACAAAAAATGGAGCTCACAACCATGAAAAGAGGCCGTTCGGATAATTCGTTGAGATAAGGATGGTCTAAAAGATAGACTATTGGAATACCAACTAACCCTCTAAAAATCATGACAAAAGAGAAGCCATATAAAATAAAGTTTGAAAATGGTAATCTCTTTTTCTTGAGAGAAGTGTGGAAAGCGTAAAAAGTTACCAAAGCTAATCCAATTGCTATTCCAAGAGTAGTAATCACAGGTTCCAACATGCCTTCATTAGATTGTCGCGCCATTTCTGTTCCTGCACCAAAAAATAAATACCAATCTGAGCCGCCAATGACAATGGCTACATGCAATAGTGAAATTATAGCGGTGATTATACCTGCTGAAAACAACCATTTATTCATGGTCTAAATTTAAACAAAAGGGGCTTTTTTATAAATAAAAAGCCCCTTTTGTTTATAAGAATAATTATCTCCTCACAATTGGTAAAGTGATGCTGCTCGGATATTTGCTAGAATGATGGATATTGTTTGTAGCAACAATACCTTCAGTTTCGTCATAGGTATTTCCACCGGTGTTCATATTTCTGTCAAATCTCGGGAAATTAGAGGATGAAACTTCAATTCTGATACGGTGGCCTTTTTCGAAGAAATTAGAAGTAGACATAGGAGTCATATTGACTTCATAGACTTTCCCTTTTTCCATGAAAACTTCCTTTTCGTATCCTTCTCTATAACGAACTCTTTGGATTGTCTCATCTAGATTATAAGCACTTCCATCAGGATAAACATCAATCAATTTAATTGTCAAATCTGTATCTTTTACATCTGTGGACAGATATAGCTTGGATTCAATAAATCCACTGACCTCTATGCCTTCTTCCAAAACATCTGAAGTATAAACCAAAATATCCTCTCTCAACTCCATTTCCTGCTGATCCCAAGAACCACCTTGAACAGCATTTCCGGTACAACACACATTTCCACCATAGGAATTTACAGGATTCATTGGGTCATATTTGAAAGAGTCTGGATTGTCACGGTTTGGTCGTTTTGAGCTTAACACGCCATCACCCAATCTGCTGTTTGCTTTGCCTTTGCTATCTAGAAAGAAAGTTGTCATTTGAGCTTCTTTGGGAGGCCATGTGTCTGAGGATTGCCATTCGTTAGATCCCATGGTGAAATAGCGAACTTTTGGCATATCTTCTTTGATCTTATTTTCTTCGCCTTTCAGCCAAAAATCAAACCATGCATATGTCAATTCATTGTAATTTAACCTTGCATCTCCAACTGATCTTTCGCCAACTATCGTGTTTTCCGTTGCTCTTGTATATGCGCAGTGAAGGGTAGGAGCGATTACCAAATATTGATTATCTCTTATTTTAGGATCTTTGGCACTATTTCTTACATGATTGTAAAGCGCCAAATTTGGACTAGCTGCGACATCATACCAGGAAACGAACCAAAAACTTGGTTTTTCGAATTCCATATCATCGTGAAAAAGTCCACCTTCAAACCATTTTGGATCATTTGGCTTACGGGTAATCATTTCTTCATAAATTCCTTTTGGACCGTTTACATTTTTGATAATATCCTGAATCGGCAAATGACTCAATCCCTCTTTCCAATCAACTCTTGGGTAGCGTGGAGCCATATCATAAAAACGCTGTAAACGCAATAAATCTTCTTGTTGAATTCCTTCCGGCAATCTTGGAGCCATTGGATCGTGCTGTGTGCTATAAAGCCATGTGGTGAAAAGCATTTGGCCTGCACCACCTCGGTACCAGTTTCCTTGCTCGTAATAATCACCAATTCTTCCTACTCCGGCGCCATATCCCTGTGGAATCAAAGCTGCGTGAGCTGGATGGTCCATCGCTGCTACAGCCATTTGCCATTCAGCAGTAGAAGAGCAACCGATAGTTCCGATTTTGCCATTACTCCAAGGCTGATCTTCCATCCAATCGAAAGCATCATATCCATCCGTAAGTGGGGTTCCTAAAATATCCCATTCTCCTTCAGAGAAGAATCTGCCTCTTTCATTTTGAACAACATAAGCATAACCTCTTTTGACAGCTTCCAGGGCAGTTTGAAGTGTCCGAGTGGTCATTTCTCCATCTCTGTAGGAATTAAAATTGTATGGAGTTCTCGAAAAAATGATTGGAACAGGCGTATCGCCTTTTGGTCTATAAATATCTGTGGCTAATCTCACCCCATCTCGCATGGGTATCATGACCTTTTGATCTATGACTGCAACTTCATCGAGCTGCTCTAAAATGGACTTTTCTTGGGCAAAAGTTGCTCCCCACATCAAGAAGAGGACAAGCAAAACATTAAATTTTCTCATAGGTTAGAATTTGGTGTTTATTCAAATTCTAAAATAAAATTTTAAATCCATATTGTATAACTGAATTATATAAAAGGACTTTAATTCTTCTTAAATCTTTCTCTTAAACCCTCAAAAAGTGGAGTTCTATTTTTTTTACGCTTTTCTCTTGCGCGCTGTCTTCTTTTTTTATCCTGTGCCTTACTTTTTACAATTACAGTTCGAACAGAAATCCCCACCTGACCTCGATAAAATTCTTCTCTACCCGACATATTAAAATTAGGCTTGTAATCAAGGGAAACTGTCGTATTCAAAATGGTCATTTCAATACCACCAATCAAATCAATTCCATTCGTATTGTTTCCGTAGGTGGTAATGATTTCCATTGTTGCAGGGTTTTTGATATTGCTTTCTTCCCATCCAAGAGAATAACCAAGTCCATAATAGTAATTGAATCTTTTGGAAATTATTGGTCTGTGACGTTCTAAAAGTAAATGAAGTGTCGTGTTTCTGCTAAAATCTGATTGTGCTATTCCTTCAATGGTGATATTTTTTAATATTCTTTGCTGAGCGGTAATTCCTACTGTTCTGCTGAAATCATTAGAGCCCAATCTCAAACCAGCTGCTGTGCCATATCGCTGAGCATTAGTTTGGCTACTCATAAAAATAAAAATTCCCAGCACTATTAAAGTAGTGATTTTTTTAATCATTCTATAAATTATAAAGTATCAGAGTTTAAAATTATGTTCAATAATTATTCCAGATAATTTACCAGTCCTCGTCTTTTTCCTCATTTAAAGTGATTTCGCTATTCCTTACTTCGTACATAAAAGCCTCGTAATGTAACTGTCCACCTTCTGCAATTCTAATTTCTGATTGCATCAAAAACTTGTTGACTTCAGTTAACTCTTCAAAAGTGGGATTTTGAATATGTTTTGGGATCTTGAAAATCCGTTCATCTTGCTTGTCAAAAGGTGTAGGCACTTTCCCACCATAAAAGTAGGGGATAAGTGTTTCTGAGCAACTTATTCCTATTTTATCTATTCTAAATTCGTCGAAATGCTCTTGTATACGGTGATTGATACTTTCAAAAAATTCTAGAGTTTCTTGCAACCTGATTCTTGAACCAGCTCTAGATTTTCCTTTGGTTTTCAAATGCTTGATTTGACTTTTCCCTTGCTTTTTACGCGTCATGTAAGCCCGAAAGACTTTGTGCTGATGATTTACATAATTCTCAAAAAATCCCACAGAAGCAATTCCTGAACGGATCATTATTAAGACATAATTCTTGAAATCTGTATGTATAGGCAGCTTTTTATCAAAGTCAAAATCCATATCTAACGGCAAACGTAATTTTATTATGGATTCCTTGTCTAGAATAAAATCAAGAAGATGTTTTTTATCATTATATTCGAAAGCAATACCCTTGGAATGCATGAAAGTAACAAATCTGAAAATCAATATTTTATCAAATTTTTCTATTTTCATTTAAAATTTTCGCTTTCAAGGCTTTAGAATGGTCTTATATTTGTGACTTGCTAAATTAGAAAACCATGGAGAATAAAATACTATATCTACTTGAGAAAATGTGTGATAAATCAGAAGCTGAGGCTTTTGAATATGCTGATAAACTAGCGGAAATAGGTACGGAGGAAGTTGTAGATCAATTGATAGAGATTATAAAAGGTCAAGATTTAGATGCTGCATACTTAGCAGCAAGAGCATTGAGCAAAATTGAAAATAATCAAAAGGCCTTAGATCCATTATTGGAGATCATTCATGATAGTAAAAATAAAAATACGAATGGACTTTTTGTTCAAGCTCTAGAAGGATTCGACCTCAGTGATAAATTTGTTGATGTATTGAGGATTTATTTGTTCGGAAATTTCAAGTCGTCCAATCTTGCTAAAGATTATTTGGATCATGTTGAGTTTGATCTTAGTCCTCGAACAATCAAAAAAGCTGAAAAACATTGGAAGCATTTTGAAAATAATGTGGATAAAGAAAGTGATGATTTTCTCATCAAAAAAGAAGAGGTAGAACTCATTCTTCAAGAAATAAAACAATTATTTCTTGAAGAATGAACAACAAAAGTATAACAAAACAGGTTAAAAGGATATGGCTATTAAAGAATTGATATCATTGCATGAAGATTTTCTGTTGGATTTTGGTTTTGAATTAGATTCATCATTGCTTCATTACACAAAATCATTCTCTGAGGGGAAACAAATTTTGTTTTTTCACCATATACAAAACCCAGATGCTAACTACCTCGAAATTCAGTTAGGAATTAGGTTTGATCAAGTCGAAAATATAATTAATCAATTTCTTCCTTCTCTTGGTGACTTCAAAGATAGAAGTGTAACTCATGTAATACCTTTGAATCAAATTGATAACAATTTGCCTAGGAGGTTCTTTCTTCAAGATGATTTTGAGGTTAATGATATATTGAAAAAAATCGAGGAATTTTTAGTTAAAGATGGTTTTCACTGGCTAGATAAATATTCTGTCCCAGAGAATATGGAATTTTTATTTAATAAAAATCCAGATCAAGAGCTGACCACACAGAACTTTACCTACAGATCTGCTCGCGCTATTACCCTTTCTAAACTTTACAACAAACAAGAATACGAGTATACGAAAAAAGCATATTTAGACAAATTGGAGGAGATGATGGTTACGCCATTTACACTTGCTAGCTTTCTGAATTTATTAAATCACTTAGAAAATTTAGATTAAATTCGAGTCTGACTTAATTTAAATCAATAAGAAATGCCATCTGCTTGGATGGCATTTCTTATTTCCTTTTAACACCTCTTATAGCTTTTTCTTCTAAAGGACTTTCAGGCCAAGCGTGTTTTGGATAGCGCCTTTTGAGTTCTTTTTTGACTTCGAAATACGTATTTTCCCAAAAATTCTTTAAATCAGATGTTACTTGGACAGGCTTAAACCCAGGTGAAAGCAAGTGTAGAAGCAGACTTGTTCGATTTTCATTGATTTTCGGAGTTTCCAACCAACCAAATACTTCCTGTAAGCGAACAGCCAGGACAGGTTGCTCTCCATGTTTGGAGTAGTTGATCTTAATGGAACTTCCGCTTGGAACAGTAATTTTTTCAGGGACTAATTCATTGAACTTAATTTGCTGCTCAAAATTCAAAGTGTGAATAAGAATAGTTGCTAAATCTAGCTTTTTGAAATCTTCAGGCCTGCGAATTTCTGCAAGGTAAGGCGTTAGAAAATCCTTTTGATTGTTGATAATCGACTCAATAGACCAATCAGGCCAGTTTTCTTCTCTTCTCCATTTTCTTAAACTTGACATTCTCGCCTGTAAGTTTAGTACTTTTTCAGAAACTTCGAGAAGTTTTTCACCTTCTTGGATCAATGCATTTGCTAAGGCTTCCATCAAATCTTCATCAGAAAGATCACGGATAGGAGTAGATCGCAACACAATGCTTCCAATACTTAAATCGATACTTGCAATCAATCCACCTTTTTTGCTATCCCAAGTCACTTTTCTTTTTTCTTTGACAAATGGAGCCAAATCCTTTGGATTAAGCGGTGAGGCTAAAAATACTTTCCCCATTCCTTCACGAGCATCAATGTGCGAAATAGCCAACCATGATTCATGTGCCAAATCATCTTTGTGACCAATCATAGCCAATTTTCCATTAGCTAGTTGAAATTGGGCATTGTTTCCAGGTCTAGCAAATGCAATTCTTTCTGGATAGGCCAAAGCAATGATAGAGCCTGTTTCAAATGAATCTACAGGAGAATTATCTACTTCTGCTTTGAAAAGTCTTCGATAATTCGATGCTATTTTTTCAATTTTATTAACCCCTTTTACCGACAAGCCTTCTTTTCTTGCTCTTCTCAATGCTTCAATTCTTAAATTGATATCGACTCCTGTTTCTGGCGATAATGGATCTCTTTCTTCCAATAATCCTGCAATATCTGTAGCCAAGGCAATTTTATCTTCATCTTGTGCAGTCACGAGCATATGAGCAATTCGTGGATGGGCAGGTATGGTATGGATTAGCTTTCCATGTGGCGTAATCTTTCCATTTTCAATAGCGTTGAGCTGATTCAAAATATCGAAGGCTTGTGCTAATGTGCCAGCAGGTGGCGGCGTAAGCCAAGTCAAATTTCTAATATCTTTGATTCCCCATTCCATCGTATCCAAAACTAAAAATGCTAGATCGGCTTCTAAAATTTCTGGGGTTCTGAAACTTGCTAAATTAGCTTGGGTGGCTTTTGACCAAAGTCTATAGCAAACCCCAGGCTGAAGTCTCCCTGCTCTGCCAGCACGCTGATCAGCAGAGTCTTTTGCGATTCTGATTGTCTCTAATCGGCTTAGTCCTGACTTTGGGTCAAACTTTGAAGTTCTTCCAAATCCTGAATCAATCACAACGGTGATTCCTTCAATGGTTAAACTTGTCTCCGCGATGGAAGTAGAAAGCACAACTTTCCTTTTACCCGATCTATTTGGCATAATTGCCTGATATTGGGCAGTTGGGGAGAGTTGACCATAAAGTGGATGGATAGAAAAATTGTCCAATTGCTTCCTCAGAATCGCTTCTGTTTTTTTGATTTCTCCTTGTCCCGGTAGAAATACCAAGATATCACCTTCATATTTCTTGCTGGCATCAATCACATTTTTAGCAACCATTTCAGGCATTAACCAAGGGTCAATATCTCCTGTGTAGTTGATTTCAACAGGAAACATTTTCCCTTCACTGGAGATCACGGGTGCATTCAGCAAAGCTGAAAGTTGCGGCATGTCTAAAGTGGCAGACATCACCAAAATTCTTAAATCAGGTCTTAGCAGTTGCTGCGCTTCACGGCAAAGGGCCATAGCCACATCGGCATGAATATTTCTTTCATGAAATTCATCGAAAATCACTAATCCAACATCTTCCAAAGCATTATCTGAATGCAACATCCTCGTAAGAATACCTTCTGTGAGTACTTCCAATCTTGTGTTTTCAGATACTTGGCTTTCAAAGCGAATTCTGTACCCTATGGTTTGACCTAATTTTTCACCGAGCAACTCAGACATTCGCTGGGCAATGGATTTGGTAGCCAACCTTCGGGGTTCCAACATCAAAATCTTCTTTCCATTGAGAAATGGTTGGTTAAGAAGTGCCAAGGGGAGGAGTGTGCTTTTGCCCGCTCCAGGGGGAGCTTGGACAATTAGCGTATTTTTGGAATTTAGCTCTTGAAGAACTTCAGGGATGATTTCCTTGACAGGAAGGTCTATAGCAAATGGATCAAAACTCAAAATCTATCTATTTTTGTCATAAAGGTAAAAAATCCGCTTCTTAGTCTTTCATATTTGACTAAAAAGCGGATTTTAAATATTAAATCTCTTTTGTATTTTATTCTACACTTGCAGAAGCTCTACCATATTCCCATCGGATTTCAAAACCAGTTTTTGTGATTTCATAAACCAATCTTTCCTCTAAAGATGATGTCTGTCCAGAAGGTACAGTTACTCTTAACGCATCTTCAGCTTGATCATAAGTATAAGCACCCCACTGTTTGGCTACTTTATTAAAAATAAATGTAGATTCCATTTCGCCTGGGATGACAAAGAAACTGTATTTTCCAGCAGGTAACTCTTTCCCTTGAATCTTCACATCTTTGCTAAATTCAATCGTAGTAGCGTCATTTGCACCAGCTCTCCAAACCTCTCCCATAGGAACTAAATCTCCCCATACTGTTCTACCTTTTACTGCGGGACTACTGTAGTTGATTGTGATTTTAGCACCATTGATTTCTCCTTCAGCTGTTTTTGCTGGACTTGGCTTTTCTCCTTGAGCATTCGCAAAAAGACTTACCGTAGTTAGTAATAAAGCTACTAAACCGATTTTTTTGAAAATTGATTGTTTCATGGTATTTGATTTATTTGAGTTTAAAGATTTTTACTTGATTTTAATTTATCGGCAACATTAAATTTTTGATGATTTATAAAACCTTTGATAACGTTAATTAAGAGGCTTTTGAATAGTCAATTACTTAGACTTTTACCCAAGTTTGCGACTTATGACTTTCAATAATTCTTTCACAGATAATCAGTTCACGTAAGCCATCTTGGAAAGTTGGAAAAGCAGGATTTTCAGGTTGCTTGCCTTCTCTTACAGCAGCATATACTTCTTTGAACATTTGTTTGGAAGTATCGGGGAAACCTTCATTGTGTCCACCAGGGAAACTAATCAATCCCGCAGCCTCTTTTGTAAATAAAGCAGGATCTTTCATTAAATGTTGATTGGCTGTTTCTCTTTTTCCTATCCACATTTCATTCGGCTTTTCTGAGCACCATTCAAAATTGGACTTCGAACCAGCTATTTCGATATTTAAACGATTTTTTCTACCAGCATTGACTTGAGATACAGTAACCGAACCTTTGTTGCCATTATCAAATCTCAACAAGACTGATGCATGATCTTCGGTATTGATAGGGACTTCTTGATAATCGGAAGCATCAAGCATTTTTCCCGAGTAAGTTTCAATTGCTTTCAATGGTTTTAATCTTGTCTTATGAACGGTAGAAAAGTCAGCCATCACTTCCGTAATTTTCAATCCAGTCACATACTCTGTCAAGTCCAAAAGATGTGATCCAATATCAGCGATTGCTCTGGAATCTCCAGATTTATCTGGTTCTAGTCTCCAATTGTAATCAGTCTGCAAAAACAACCAATCTTGAAGATAGGAACCCATGATGCTATATATTTCTCCTAACTCACCACTTTCTCGCATGGTTTTCATTTGTCTGACCATCGGATAATATCGCAGGTTGAAATGGACAGCATTGACCAAGCCTTTTTCCTTTGCCAAAGCCACAAGTTCTTCAGCTTCTTCAATTTTAGTTGCTAATGGTTTTTCACAAATAACATGTTTTCCAGCTTCAAGAACTGCTTTTGATTGGGAAAAATGAAGAAAATTTGGCGTACAAATGTGGACCACATCGATAGTTGGATTTTGTAGCATTTCTTCAAAAGTATATGCATTTGGGATACCGAGTAAGGCCGCTTTTTCTTTTGCTAAGTCAATATTAACTTCACACAGAGCGACAACTTCAATATTGGGTAATCTTCTAAGAGCTTCTAAATGCGCAGGACCAATAAATCCAGTTCCGACGATAGCGGCATTGATCTTTTTCATGATAGGTTTGATTGTTAAGATTTATAATTCAAAATTAAATATAACCGAATATCTCCTTTATAAAAAACACTTTTGGTTACAGATGATTTATCCATTTATATTTGATTAGTGCAGATCGTCACAATTAACACCAAAAAACCGACTTAAGTCACCTCATAAATCAATATTTTGATTAAATTATTGATCCAAATAAATAATATCAACAATGGCAAATTATAATCTTCGAATCAATGAAAAGAACTACGAAGTAGACGTAGAGGATGATACTCCGCTACTTTGGGTCTTGAGAGATCATCTTGGATTAGTTGGAACAAAATACTCTTGTGGAATTGCTCAATGTGGTGCTTGCACGGTACATATTAATGGTGAAGCTACTTTTTCTTGCACACTTCCAATTTCTAGCGTAGGAAATGATAAAGTTACGACTATCGAAGGACTTTCTGAAAAAGGTGATCATCCTGTTCAAAAAGCTTGGAATGAAATTGATGTGGCACAATGTGGCTATTGTCAAGCAGGTCAGATTATGAATGCGGCTTCTTTTTTAAAGAAAAATCCAAAACCTACATTAGAAGAGATAGACAATGCAATGAATAGAAATCTCTGCAGATGTGGTACTTATCATAAAATTCGTGAAGCTGTAGCCTTAGCTGCAAAAACCAAATAATCATGGCAAATATAACCAAAACGAACAGAAGAGATTTCCTCAAAATAGCTGCTACAGCAACAGGAGGATTGTTTATTGGCTTTTATTGGTCAGGATGTGACTCGCCTAAGATGCAAGTGCTCAGCACAGAAGAAATTCTATCTAAAGCGACAGACTTCAATAGTTTCCTCTCTATAACTCCTGATGGAGACATTGTTATTTATTCTCCAAATCCAGAGTTAGGGCAAAATATCAAAACATCTTTCCCGATGGTTGTTGCTGAGGAATTGGATGCAGATTGGTCACGCGTAAGAGTTTTACAAGCGAATTTAGATACTGAAAAGTATGAAAGACAACTAACTGGTGGTTCAGGCGCTATGCCGCATTCTTGGGAAAGACTGAGAAAAGCAGGAGCAACAGCTAGACACCTCTTGATATCAGCAGCAGCTACACGATTGGAAGTGGATAGGAATTCTTTGACCACAGAAAAGGGAATAATATATCATAAAGACAGTGGTAAAAAACTGGGTTATGGAGAAGTTGTATTGGATGCAGCACAGTTAGAAGCTCCTGATGAAGTGATTTTCAAAGATCCAAAGGATTTTAAAATCATTGGAACCCCTGTTAAGAATGTTGATAATGAAGATATATTTACTGGAAAGCCACTTTTTGGATTGGATTTTTATCGAGAAGGTATGCTTCATGCAATGGTTCAAAGACCACCTTTTGGAATGAAAATCAAATCCGTGGATGATGCTTCAGCTCGAGCTATTCCTGGTATTCAAGATGTAATTGTCTATGATAATAATGTTGCAATAGTAGGCAATTCCACTTGGCCATTGATGAAGGCGAAAAGAAGGTTGAATGTTTCTTATGAACCTGATGGTAAAGTAGAAAGCAGTTTTGATCACGATCGTATATTCAAGGAATTGCTAGATAGCAAAGATGCCCGAGCAATGCGCGAAGATGGAGATGTAGATACAGCTTTCAAAAATGCAGCAAAAATCGTCACAAGCGAATATCAATGTCCATTCTTATCACATTCTCCGATGGAACCAATGAACTTCTTCGCCCATGTGAAAGAAGATCAAGTGGAATTAATCGGCCCAACACAAACTCCTGATTCAGCTCGAGTTCAAACAGCTAATTTGTTAGGAATTCCTAAAGAAAATATCAGTGTAGAAATCACAAGGCTAGGAGGGGGATTCGGAAGAAGACTTCGAGCAGATTATGTATTGGAGGCTGTAGAAATTTCCAAAAGAATGAATGCCCCAGTGAAAGTCACTTGGAGTAGAGAAGATGACATGACCGGTGGAGCGTACAGACCAGCAGTAAGATACAGATTCTCGGCAGCTTTAGATGAAGCTGGAAATATGATTGGTTATAAATTGAGGGGAGTTGGCATGAATGCGGGGAATTCTGTAAGACAAGATAATTTCCCTTCAGGTGCTGTAGAAAACGTATTGATCGAGAATGTCAATTACGCATCTTCCATCACAACAAATGCTTGGAGAGCACCAATTACCAATTTCTTGGCTTATGCAGAGCAGTCCTTTTTGGATGAAGTGGCTTTGGAAGCTCAAAAAGATCCAGTTCAATTTAGACTTGAGCTTTTGGAAAAAGCCAAAACATCTCCAGTTGGATCTGTGAATTATGATGTAGATCGGATGATTGGTGTAATCAAGGATGCAGCTGAAAAATCAAATTGGGGCAAAGACGGCAATGTGAAGCAAGGATTCTCTGTTTATTTCTCCCATAGATCCTATGTGGCACAAGTGGCCAATATTGAAATGGAAAACAATCAACCTGTCCTGAAGAAAATTATCGCAAGTACAGACTGTGGCATTGTAGTAAATCCAACTGGTGCAAATCATCAGGTTCGTGGTGGAATAGTAGATGGTATGGGCCATGCTATGTATGGGAATCTGACATTTGAAAACGGACTTCCAAAGCAAAAGAATTTTGATTCTTACCGTCTGATTAGAATGAAGGAAGTTCCAGAAGTGGAAGTTCATTACTTGGATAGTGGTTTTGATCCTACTGGTTTGGGAGAACCGGCATTACCACCAACTGGAGGAGCTATCGCCAATGCAATATTTGCAGCTACTGGAAGAAGGCTAAGAAGTCAGCCATTTGTAGAGCAAAAAGAATTCTCAGATATAAATTTAGAGATAAAAAGAGGGTAGGTGAGAAGTTAGATTCAAGAAACAAGAGACAATATACAAGAAAAGGATGCATTAAACAGAATAAATTTTTATAGCCCCGTGTGAAAAGCGGGGTTATTTGTATTTTAAAATAATGCATCTCAAATCTCGTCCATTCCTCTTTCAGGAAAATAGGGGCCAATGAGTTTGAGTTCTTTCATATCTATCGATAGCTCAAAATCAACCTTGATTTCGTCTCGTTTGGTATCATGAATATTCAGGCAGGCATTGAAATGTACTAGATCAAAATCTAAGATAAAATTGCCTTGTAACTCAGAAGTAAAGTCGATTTCTCCTCTTAAAGCCACGTTTTCAGTGACTGCACCTTCTCTTTTGAAATAATAAGAAAGGAAAATCCCAAGATCTTTCCGTTCCTTTTCCAAAACATCTTGAATAAGATTCTCTAGTGAAGAATGATTTTGTTCTATTTTGAAGAGCCAAGTTTCTTGCATGTTTGGATCTGGATAGGTTTGAAATATGATAGAAATATAGTAGAAATAAGATTGAAATATTATGTTGGAAGAAAACTTTACTATTTCAAGAAACAAATTTATTTATCAATATTTAAAAGGTAGTTTTCACTGAAATTCGACTAACATCAAATTCACCAATAATCAATCCGCTGTACTCAATCAACCAAATAATAACCTATTCAAATGAATTACCCCATTTACCTAGATTATAATGCTACAACTCCTTGCGCTCCTGAAGTTGTAGAAGCGATGTTACCCTATTTTACGGAGCATTTCGGAAATGCAGCTAGCAAGAGTCATCCTTTTGGTTGGATGGCAGAAAATGCAGTGGAAATGGCTAGGGAAAATGTTGCGAGTTTGATAGGTGCAAATCCTAAGGAAATTATTTTTACCTCAGGGGCTACTGAAGCTATCAATATTGCAATCAAAGGTACTTTTGAAAGGTATGGAAAAGAGAAGCAACATTATATTTCATGTCAGACTGAACATAAAGCGGTTCTTGATACATTAAAGAAAATTGAAGAAAAAGGTGCAGAAATCACCCTGCTTCCTGTAAACAGTCATGGACAAATTGATCCTCTTGAATTGGAGTCAAGCATACGTCCTGAAACCAAAATGATCTGTCTAATGTGGGCGAATAATGAAACAGGGGTGATTTATCCTGTTGAAAAAATCGCTCAAATAGCAGCAAAGCACGATATCATCTTTTTTACTGATGCAGTCCAAGCTGTTGGTAAAATCCCTATTGATGTAAATGGAATCCATTTGATGGCATTATCTGCACACAAATTTTACGGTCCAAAAGGAGTAGGTGTTCTTTACATCAGACATAATCATGAACTTCCAAAGCCTATTTCACAAATAGATGGTGGTGGACATGAAAAGGGTTTCCGAAGTGGAACAATCAATGTTCCTGGAATTGTGGGATTAGGGAAAGCCGCTGAGATAGCAAAATCTAGCTTGAATAAAGAGTCAAAAAGGTTAAAAAGCCTTCGAGATAAATTGGAAATTGGAATTTTAGAAATCGAAGGGACTATATTAAATGCTGGTCAAAGTCAAAGATTAGATCATGTATCAAATATCTCATTTCAAGGAATTGAGGGAGAAAACTTACTCCGAGAAATTAATCGTGAAGTAGCTGTGAGCTCGGGTTCTGCCTGTACGAGCATTTCGCCCAAACCTTCCCATGTTCTTGCTGCTATGGGCATAGAAGCCGACCTAGGTCGAGCTTCTGTAAGATTCAGTTTGGGTAGAATGATAACAGAGGAAGAAATTGATAAAGTTATTAGAATCGTTAGGAATGTTGTTGAGAAATTGAGGGATTAAATTTCCATTTATTTATTTAATATAGAATTTATTTCCCAATCGCCTGCAACACCTTTTCTACCAATTCTGCTTTTTTGTTGTTATCTATCCATCTACTAACGATTACTAGGTCATTTTCTGGGTCAACATAAATCATGTTTGTTCCTGCACCAAGATGGAAAAAAGCTGATTCTGGAGCAGCGGGTATTTCTTTTTTGTCGGTATTCAGAAAATAATTCATGAATCCATAATTGGTCTGAACGGGAGTAGGACTGAGCGATTTGTTGATCCATGCTTCGGAAATAATCTGTTGTCCATTCCATCTCCCTTTATTGAGTGTCAAATAGCCAAATCTTGCTTGATCGTAAGCCGAAATGAACATCCCACCACCCCAGTGTGAACCACCAGAAACAGCCTGCATGATTTGGCCATCAATGATTACAAAGGAATTTTCATAACCAGTCCATCTCCAAGTTGGACTTCCACCAATTTTATCCATTACATTTTCCTTAAAAACAACTGGAAGTGGTTTTCTCCATACATTCATAGCCGCTAAAGCCAGCACATTGACTCTTGTGTCATTGTATTTGTACACAGAACCGGGTTCATTTCTCTCTCTTTGTAACCAAGTGGAAGAATTTCCTTGTGGACGATCACCCCAATCAGGTTTTCCCCAGAGTGTTCCTTCCCAATCTGAAGTTTGTCTTAATAGATGTTCCCAAGTGATTTTCTTATTGTGGTCTGTTGCAAATAGCTCAATGACATCTTCTTGATTAAGATGATCTGATTTGTTCATCTGTATTCTATATGGATCATAGGGAATGATTGGAGCCATATAAGGATACACAAGATCCTTTTCGCTATTGATCAGGCCTTGATCAACAGCTAATCCAACCGTAGTTGATAAAATACTCTTCGCAACACTAAAGGTAAGGTCAACGCGATATGGATCTCCCCACTCAGCAATGACATAACCTTTATAAATGACTAATCCTGTTGCAGGCCCTCTGTCTTTCATCGGTCCTATTGGAAATCCAAAAGGCTCTCGACCAAAAGCACTAAGATAATGGGCCATTTTTAGATTTTTATCAGCATTACTTTCTGTTGCTATCGCAAAATCAATCACTTCTTGAAGTTTAGGCGCATTTACTTTCAATTCGGCAGCCTCTTTCTTTTCCCAGTTGCCCATAGCAGGAAAATATCGGGACTGAGCCATCAAGGCATTTGAACAAAAGATTAAAATTGCAATTAATTGTAGACTAGCTTTCATTGGGTGTTTTTTAATATCTGAATGAAAAATACAGGCTTTTGATTTGTTATCAAAGTATTTTTATTTGAACAGGTCTCAATCCTTTTCTAGATTTATTTACCATCAAGACCGACAAATTTGTTAATTTAGAGAAAACAATTTGAGTCCAAATTGGTCTATTTGTTAAGAAACAGCACAAAAAAATATATGAATGTAGTAGTTATAGGTGCAGGAATTTCGGGGCTGATTGCAGCTTATGAATTGGAACGTGCCGGTATTAAGCCAATTTTATTAGAAGCCTCTGATCGTGTAGGAGGGAGAGTTGCCACAGACGAAGTTGATGGTTTTTTATTGGATCGGGGGTTTCAGGTTCTATTAACAGCTTATCCTGAAGCACGTAGGTATTTGGATTTTGAAGTTTTGAAGCTTAAGAAATTCTACCCTGGCGCATTGATTTTAAAACCTGGCGGATCTTTTGCCATTTCTGATCCATTGAGAAATCCTTCTGAGGTTTTTGGAATGGTATTCTCACCTGTAGGCTCTTTATTTGATAAATTGAAAATTTATAAGCTTACAAAAGCTCTTCAAAAGAAACAGATTGATGACATTTTCAACTCTCCAAATATCAGTACAATTCAGTTTTTGAGAGATTATGGTTTTAGTGAGAAGATTATAACAAACTTCTTTAAACCCTTCTTTAAAGGGATTTTTCTTGAAAATGAATTGAAAACTTCTGCGAGAATGTTTCAATTCGTATTCAAAATGTTTGGAGAGGGATTTGCAGCAGTTCCGGAAAATGGAATGCAAGCCATTCCCGACTATTTGAAATCAAAATTAGAACATACGGAATTAAGATTGAATACTCCTGTAACCAAAGTCGAGGGTCATCAGGTGTTTTTGAAAAATAGAGAAATTTTGCAGGCAGATAAGATTATCATCACCGGCAAGCCAGATCATTTATTGCAGCAATTGAAAGGGCAAATCAACCCATATCACTCTGTTTTCAATTTGTATTTTTCTTTAGAAAAATCATTTTTAGCTAGGCCAATGATCGGGTTGGTTCCTGATGATAAATTTCTGATTAACAATATTGTATTTATGACTGATGTAAGTAAAACTTATTCCAAAAAAGGAAAAGCATTGCTTTCTGTTTCAGTAGTAAGGGATGTCGAAACTCCAGAAAATTTAGAGAAACTTGTAGCATTAGAGTTGGAAGCAATTTCAGGAATAAAAGCAGAATTCTTTAAACATGTCAAAACCTACGAAATTAAGGAAGCATTACCTGATGTAGAAGAAATGAAGGCAGATTTAGCTTTTACAAATACTAAAATTCATGATCATATTTTCTTAGCGGGAGATTATCTTTTGAATGGTTCTTTTAATGCAGCCATGACATCTGGAAGAAAAGCAGTAGAAGCTTTATTACTTACAATTCAAGAACCCCATTAATTTTGAAAAAGACTATAGCTATTGCTGGTGCTGGAGGTTATGTTGGACGCTGGTGCATCGATCAACTTAAAGATAAGTATAACATCGTTGCTCTAAGTCGAAGGGAAGCAGTAGATAATTCTGACCCGGCTGTAGAGTGGAGAATGGTAGAGTTATTTTCCATTACATCTACTATAGAAGCGTTGAAAGATGTGGACTATGCCATATATCTAATTCACTCTATGAGTGCATCCACTAGGATGAATCAAGGGAGTTTTGAGGATACAGATTTGCTATTGGCTGATAACTTTTCGCGTGCAGCTGAAGCCAATAATGTAAAGCAAATTATCTACATGGGAGGAATTCTCCCTAAGGAGGTCGAAGAGATAGAAATGTCTAAGCACCTCAGAAGTAGACTAGAAGTAGAAAATACCCTTGGTAATCGAGGTGTGCCAGTTACGGCTTTGAGAGCTGGTATTATTGTCGGTCCTGGAGGATCATCTTTTGAAATGATCTACAATTTAGTAAAAAAGCTGCCCATATTAGTTTGTCCAAAATGGACATTATCCAATACTCAAGCAATATCATTGCGAGACACCTTGACCATCATTGAAACTTGCGTGGGAAATGAAGAGGTGTATGGGAAATCCTATGAAATAGGCAATCCTGAAATGCTGACTTATAAGAAAATGATCGAGCAAACGGCAGAGATGATGGGCCTAAAGCGACTTGTATTTTCAGTTCCTGTCTTTTCTGTTGGGTTTTCAAAATTATGGGTCAGCTACTTTGGTAAAAGTCCAAAAACGCTGGTCTATCCTTTGGTAGAAAGTTTGAAGCATACATTGACTGTTGATAAAAAACTAGAATTTAACATTAAGAAAATCGATTATTTGAGTTACCGTGAAAGTGTAGCTATTGCTATTGACCCACAAGTAACTCTTCCTCCTTTGCCTAAATTTAAAAAGCTACAACTTGTAGAGAATACTGTTAGAAGTATTCAAAGATTACCAAATACGAGGCATCATAGTGCCTTATGGATTGCAAATAGATATAAAGTTTGGCTCCCGTTTTTTTTCAAATTTATAATTAAGGCAAAGGCAAATGAAAATGGAGATATAGGTTTCCATTTATTAAATTCGAAAAAACCTATGTTACAACTCACTTGGATTCCGGACAGAAGCGACATCAAGCGTCAGCTGTTTTATATCACAGGTGGTTGGTTGGTGAAGCGCTATGATTATGGATGGCTTGAGTTTAGAGAAGTCATGAATGGCAAGTATATGATCTCTGCAATTCATGAATTTGTTCCTCGATTGCCTTGGTACGTTTATGTGAATACGCAAGCGAGGGCACATCTATTTGTGATGAATAATTTCAAAAAGTATCTTGAGAAATTTAAAGAGTAACAGAAACCATCTATACCATTAAAGATTTCGTAAATTAGATGCATAAACCTGAATAGTATTTAAATAATATGAAAAATTTAACTTTTAGTAATGGCGATGTAATGCCAATTTTAGGACTTGGAACTTGGAAGTCAAAACCAGGGGAAGTTTACCAAGCAGTTTTGTGGGCAATTGAAGCGGGATACAGGCATATTGACTGCGCTGCTATTTACAATAATGAAACTGAAGTAGGTAAAGCGTTGAATAAAGCCTTTTCAGATGGATTGGTAAAGCGTGAAGATTTATTTATTACGTCGAAGTTGTGGAATGATTGTCATAGAAAAGAAGATGTCAAAAAAGGACTTTTAAAATCTTTGAAAGATCTTCAATTAGAATATTTAGATCTCTATTTGATTCATTGGCCTATAAGTTTCAAAAAAGGAGTTGGCTTTGCAGAAAGTAGAGAGCAATTCTATACCTATTCAGATGTGCCGATCGGTCAGACTTGGCAAGGAATGCAAGGTGTGAAATCTGAAGGTCTAGTAAAACATATTGGGATGTCAAACTTCAATATTGCAAAATTAAAAGAAGTTATCGCAGTAGGAGGGAATGGTCCTGAAATGAATCAGGTAGAAATGCATCCTTATTTGAGGCAGGAATGTCTTGTAGACTTTTGTCAATCTAATGGAATTTTGATGACAGCCTATTCACCATTAGGATCAGGAGATCGATCTTCATCAATCAAAAAAGATGATGAACCTAATTTATTTGAAGATGTGGTTATCAAAAAATTAGCAGAGAAATATAGTATCACTCCTGCTCAGGTTTTAATTTCATTTTCGATACATAGAGGAATAGCAGTTATTCCAAAATCAGTAAATCAAGAAAGGATCAAACAGAATCTAGCTGCTACCGAAGTTGAATTGAAAAAGGAGGATATGGATCAGTTACTAAAAATTGAAAAGCAATATCGTTTCATAGATGGTACATTCTTCACTGGATCCCATAGTCCTTATCAATTAAGTGATTTATGGGAGTTATAATTTTGGATTGATTTTGGCTTAATAAAAATAAGTTAAAAATCATCTGCATATCTGCTTTTACATCAGTATCCATGCAAATTATTGTAAATCAAATCAATAGATGCGATGATAAGGAATTTACTGATATCGGTTATCCTCAAGATTATTTGTGATAAAATCACATACTTGTGTTCTGTGGATAATTGTCAACAGTACTCGGATAACGGTCAACTGATGATCTAAATCTGATAATTACATTATTTTGGATAGCAACTGCCATGAAAGCGGATATGCATAAAAATTAAATAACCTTTTTTGTTATGATTAAAAAATTAAAAAAACTCACATTTTTTCAGATTATTATTGACAGTGTAAAAGACTTTGGAAGTAGCGACTCTATGAGTTTTGCTGCTAGCACGGCCTTTTATACGATCTTTAGTATGCCTGCTCTATTGATAATTATTTTGAATATCGGAACTACATTCTATCAAGAATCAGAAATCAAGGATGAAATTATCGTTCAGGTTGAAAATCTTGCGGGAAAAGAAAGCGCTGCTAAACTTACAGATATCATGGATAATTTTTCTATGGAATCGGAAGGCGTGATATCAAGTTTCATTGCATTTGGAATATTAGCTTTTAGTGCATCGACTGTCTTTGTCAGCTTACAGAACGCAATTAATCATATTTGGCACATCAAGGCAAAACCCGAAAAAGGTATCTTGAAGTTTGTCATCAATAGACTTTTAAGTTTCTCAATGGTCGCGTCAATTGGCTTTATACTTCTCGTTTCTTTGGTTTTGGATGCCTTGATTGTCGTGATATTCAATTACTTTGATCAATATTTAGAATCAATAGCAGTAATTGTGGCGTCAATAGGGCATTTGGTAATTGGACAGGGGATTTTAATTGCTGTATTCGCATTGATGTACAAAATTCTACCCGATGCCAAGGTTCGATGGAAAGATACTTGGACAGGTGCCTTTGTTACCATGCTTTTATTTGCCCTAGGAAAGTACCTTATTAGTATTTATATGGGTAATTCAAATCTTGGTTCTGCATATGGAACTGCAGGTTCATTGGTTGTACTTCTGATATGGGTCTATTATTCGGTAGTCATTTTCCTCTTTGGAGCTCAGATAACTTATTACATTGCTGAAAAAGTTGGTAAAGGAATTATTCCTTTGGCTCAAGCAGTACGGGTGGAATTGCGTGAAATTGAAACAGACGAGGAAGGAGGAGAAATTGAAAATGAAAAAAATAAAGATTGAAAAACCGAGATGAATGAATAACATTCGTCCAGTTTTTCAATCTTCGTATTTCAAGTTTTATTAGCTAAAGAAACTTTGTAAACCTTCAATTCTTTTATCTAATGAAGCTTCTACTGTTCTATAAGCTTCTCGGTTTGGTAATTTCTCATTTACAGAAAAGTAGTATTTGATCTTAGGTTCGGTCCCAGAAGGTCTTGCTGAAATTTTACTTCCATCTTCCAGATAAAATTGGATCACATTAGATTTGTCCATATCCAATTTTTCTTCCTTATCATTCACCAAATCAAAGACCTTACTTTCTTTAACGTCAATTATTTTAACTACTTTGATTCCATTGATTTCAGAAGGTTTGTCATTTCTGAAGCCAGCCATCAGCGCTTGGATTTGCTCAGCTCCATCTTTTCCCTTTTTGGTCACAGAGATAAGATGTTCCTTGTAGAACCCATATTGCATGTATATTTCTGCTAAGACATCCTGTACAGATTGACCTTTTGTCTTGTAATAAGCAACCAATTCAGCAAAAATTGCTGCAGCAGAATTCGCGTCTTTATCCCTCACAAAATCACCAACCATATAGCCGTAACTTTCTTCACCACCAGCGATGTACTGCTTTTTACCTTCAAGTTGTTTGATAATTGCTGCTATGTTTTTGAATCCAGTTAGCACATTATAACAAGTCACATTGAATCCAGCACAAATGGCATTGATCAACTCGGTAGTTACAATGGTATTGACCATAAACTGATCACCAGTAAGCATACCATGTTCTCTCCATTTGCTTAGTAAATAATATGTAATTAGAGAGCCACCTTGATTTCCATTGAGCAATTCAAAACCTCCCTTGCCATCGGGAACACAGGCCGCATAGCGATCTCCATCTGGATCACAAGCAAGAACCAATTCTGCATTCACTTTTTTACCCAATTCAATGGCCATAGTTAGTGCTTCTTTCTCTTCAGGGTTAGGATAAATTACCGTTGGAAAAGTACCATCTGGCTCTGCTTGCTCTTTTACAATATGAATATTTTCAAATCCATAAATCTTCAAAACGGCAGGAACTGTTTTTCCAGAAGCTCCATGAATCGGAGAAAAAACAATTGGCATATCCTTTTGAAGCATAATTTCATTAGGTGATAAACTCAATTTTTTGACTTCATTGAGATAAATCAAATCAAAATCAGCTTCGATATATTCGATCAAAGCATCGTTTTTATTCCAATTCATTTCATCAATAGAAGTGATTTTCTGAACTTCAGTAATGATATTCACATCATGAGGAGCAACTACCTGTCCTCCATCTTCCCAATAGGCCTTGTAGCCATTATATTCTTTGGGATTGTGTGAGGCTGTTACCATTACACCACTTTTACAACCAAAGTGCCTAATGGCAAAAGAAAGCATTGGTGTGGGACGCATTTCACGGTAATAAAATACCTTAATTCCGTTTGCAGTGAAGACATTTGCAGTAGTATCTGCAAAAAGTGTATTGTTGATTCGACAATCGTGGGTGATTGCTACGGAGATTTGTTCTCCAGGAAAACTTTTCAACAGATAATTGGCTAAACCTTGCGTGGCCATTCCAATCGTGTAAACATTCATTCGATTGGAGCCGACCCCCATAATTCCTCTCAATCCACCTGTGCCAAATTCAAGATCACGGTAGAAGGAATCGATTAGTTCTGTTTTGTCTTCTGAAGCAAGCAAATTCCTTATCTCGGATTTACTTTTTTCGTCTATGTTACTCTTCAACCAAGACTCTGCCTTGGAGGTAATTATTGGATCTACATTGGTCATTTTGTAAAAAGTTTGAATGAATTTTCAATTTATAAATTATGACTCTAATGTGAAAGAATTGAATGGAAATAGTTGTTGAAAGGAGGAAGGATGAATGGATAGATTAAAAAATAAATAAAAAAACTCCGAGAAAATTAATCCTCGGAGTTCATCATTCTTTATAAATTACCTCTCAGTTCTTGTTCTCTTTCAATAGCTTCAAACAAAGCTTTAAAATTACCTTTTCCGAAAGATTTAGCACCTTTCCTTTGAATGATTTCGAAGAAAAGTGTCGGTCTATCTTGGATTGGCTTGGTGAAAATTTGAAGCAAATATCCTTCATCATCTCTATCTACAAGGATATTGAGATCCTTCAAAGGCTGTAAGTCTTCGTCAATATTTCCCACTCTATCTAACAAATCATCATAGTAGGAGGAAGGTACTTCGAGAAATTCTACACCTCTTTTTCTCAATTCAGCGACAGTATGAACAATATCGTCTGTAGCTATTGCCATATGTTGTACCCCAGACCCGTTATAAAAGTCTAGATACTCCTCAATTTGAGACTTTTTCTTTCCTTCAGCAGGTTCGTTAATTGGGAATTTGATGTAGCCATTTCCATTAGAAACTACTTTGGACATCAATGCCGAGTATTCTGTTGAAATATCTTTGTCATCAAATGTGATTAACAATTTGAATCCCATTACATCTTCATAGAACTTTACCCACTTGTTCATTTCACCCCAACCTACATTTCCAACACAGTGATCAATATATTTTAATCCAATTGAAGTTGGTTTGTATTCACTTTTTCTTGGCTTGTAGCCAGGGAGGAATATACCTTTATAATTTTTTCTTTCAACAAATGTATGAATGGTATCACCATAAGTTTTGATAGAAGCTACTTTCACTTCGCCGTTTTCATCTGAAATAATTTTTGGCTCTTCATGTGATTCAGCACCTCTTGAAGTAGTTTCTTTCCAAGACATCTCTGCATCTTCTACCCAAAGTGCCAAAACCTTCACACCGTCGCCATGCTTTTTGATGTGATCTGCTATTGGATGATTTTCATGAAGGGGAGTAGTCAAAACCAATCTGATTTTGTCTTGCTTTAAGACATAAGAGGCTCTGTCTTTGATTCCTGTCTCAGGACCTGCATAAGCGATAAGCTCGTATCCGAATGCGTATTGATAATAAAGTGCTGATTGTTTGGCATTGCCAACATATAATTCTACGTAATCTGTCCCTAATAACGGGAGAAAATCTTGTTCCATTATGCTTTATAATTTGGGTTTATAACTTCGAAATTCAAAGATACAAAAATATACTAATTAGGAAGGGGGAAGTGGAAAGCGTTAGATATAAGATCTAAGAAAAGAGAAAATCATAATTTTCAAATTGAAATCTTAGATCAAATTACATCCTTTAAACAATCTATTTCTGCCCATTTTTATTAGTGAAAAGAAAAATGATCGCAAGGAAAAGAAAAGAAAGAGCCCAAGTTGATTGACCAACTGTACTCAAAACAAAGTACAAGGAAAAATACCAAAGCGGCAGACCAACAAGACCAATCACAAATTTAAATGTTGCTATAAAGGCTTCATCTTTGACTTTTGGAGCAAACCAAAGCCAGATCCAGTAAATTGGAAGATGGAACAGCTTCATCAATTTATTTCGCAAGTAAGGTTTTTTAAATTGTACATTTTTGGCAGGTCTGTTTTCTAAAAATCGCTTTACTTCTGTGGTTGATGTCAAATCTATATTGTGATCGATAAGCAATTGTAAATCATAGTCATATCTCTCTTCTGGAATATCAACGACCAAAGGTAAAAGAGCACTGTAAGTTGCAGAAATCATGCTTTCAAAGTTTGCAACATGGATTTTGGGATCTATAACTTCACCGAAGGTAATTCTTGCTTTTGATCCGGAATGATTGTGATTACTGTAGTTGATAGCTACAGGTAGGATTACCAAATCTAACTCGGGATTTTCTTCTAAAGCCTGAATTGCAATTCTAGAAAAACCTTTTTTCATGGGTCTCAAATTTCTCCTAGTACTGTGACTCCCTTCCCCAAAAATCAACATTGAGCCCCCATTTAAAAGTACCCGAACACTTTTATCAAAAGTCTCCTGATTTTTCTCCATATTCTTTACCCCATCCCGAACGCGATAGATGGGTATCATTTGGATATAGTTGAGCAGCTTCGCTACAAATGGATGTTTAAATGCAGATGCGCGGGTGAGATAATATGGTTTCAGTCCAGAAAGTGTAGCCAATAAAAGTGGATCAATCAATGCATTTTGGTGATTACTGACCATCAAAATTGATTTGTCTTTTGGTATATTTTCTTTGCCTACAATGATTATTTTCTTATAAAAAACCTTAAGGGCTAGTTTTACTATAAATCGAAGAAATTCGTTTACTATATACTTCATTTTTGAATGCTGAGAGGAAAGGACTAGATTTTTAAACAAATTTCTTCCAGAAGAAAGCTAAACTCATTCCAGAAATGATGTGCCAAATACCCCACCATGCTGCAATTATAGCCATTCCTCCCAAACCATCAAAATAGGTAAATATCAAAACCAAGCCTAAACCTGAATTTTGAATACCTGTTTCGATGGTCAAAGTCTTGGTATCAGCAAGATTAAGTCTAAATACCTTAGCCAATGAAAACCCAGAGAAGAGTGCCATAAAATTATGACCCAATACCCAAAGAAATATCAATCCAATGAATTGTGTAAAGAGTTTATAATTCCCAACAAATGCGATGGCTACGAATGCTGCAAAAATCAATATACTTAAAGGTTTTAGGATTTTGGTAGCCTTTTGACTCAAGGTTGGGAATTTGTTATTAATGATAATTCCAAGAATCAATGGAACTCCAAGAATCAAGGCAACAGTCTGAAAAACTTCAGAATAATCCAAGCTGATGGTTCGCATTAGGTTTGCAGAGGGTGTATAAAAACTCACCCAAAGTGCAAAGTTGAAAGGGGTTAGGAAAATTGAGAAAAGAGTTGAAAAACCGGTTAAACTTACGGATAGAGCTGCATTTCCTTTTGCTAAATGACTGATGAAATTTGAAATATTTCCTCCAGGACATGCCGCTACTAAGAACATTCCTAAAGCTACCGATGGGGGCGGAGAGATTATTAAAACAAATATCCATGTCAGAAATGGTAAAAAGATAAATTGACTGATAATACCTGCAAGAAAAGCTTTTGGGTTTTTGGCTACAGCAGTAAAGTCAGACATTCTTAAATCTAATGCTACCCCAAACATGATAATTGCCAATGAAATATTCAGCAGCAGGAGGGAATCCTGATTAAAATTTAATATGCTGCTATCAAGGGATTCAAACATGATTTTGGACAGCTTGGAGAGATAAGATAATGTTTAACACGAATTCGATCAAGGTTTAAAATCTAAATGCTATTCCAGTTAAAATGTTGATTCTACTTAGTTTTCCGTCTTCTGGTGAAAACTGCTGTTGACTTTCCAAATTATTGATCCAAGAAAATTGTGGTGATAAATGATAACGAAGTGTTATACCTGCCTCCATTCCAAAATTGAAATTACTTTTAGCAAATGAACTTCCTAAATCATCATTGAAAGATAAAACGTTGAAAAATCTACCTCCTTTAATTTTCATATCCAAAACCATATTGTCAAAAATCTGAATGGAATACATGGGACCAATCATAACTGTTCCATAAGTGGATTTTAAAATTTTACCATCAGATTTACCCACATAATTCCCACCTTGAAGTTTGAAAACAACTCCCCAATTTTTAGTAAAAGTATATCCTGCATCGATCATACTGATATTGAAGCCGATCTGACCTTGTTGAATTGTCGGGTCAGTAGGCGAGGTTAGAGCACCTTGATTTTGAAAGGTGTTTTCCAACTCCGAACCAGTATAAAATGATGGGCCTAAACTAATTCCTATGTATCCTTTTTTGAATTGAATGGCTTCTTGACTGTAGGATTGAAAACTAACAAGCAGAATAAATAAAAGAAGTAAACATTTCTTCATTATAGTTTTGGTTTTTGTGAAGGTGCTCAATGAAACTGAAATAAGAATACAACATTAGCTGCTTAATGGCAAAAATAAAAGAGTGAACCAAAAATGATCCACTCTTTATCAATCTGTGCGTATCTTTTATAGGTATTTATCTACCGTTTCTCTGATATTTCCGGAAGGCCTGTCTGCAGAAGGATCAATGATTTTACCTTCTTTGTCTAAAAGCAAAAATCTCGGGATGGCATTTACCATAAAGTGTTGTGCTAATTCTGATTTCCAAGCATTTGCAGCAAACCATTGTAAGCCGTCCATTTTTTTGTCATTTACCATTTTCACCCATGGTTCTTTGCTGTCATCAATTGAAACTGTTAAGAAAGAAACATCTTTATCATTATATTCTTCTTTCATTTTATCCCAATGTGGATGTTCTGCAATACATGGTCCACACCATGTCGCCCAAATATCAATGTAAACAAGCGTACCTCTGAGGTCACTCAGCTTTACTTCTTCTCCTTCAATATTAACAAATGAAAAATCAGGAACTTCTTTACCCGGCATGATTGGGTCCCATTTTTCTTTAATTTTTTCCATCTTAGCCTGTAGTTTTGGGCTTTGATTTTCAGCCATAAATTTGTCATAAGAGGTTTTTACATGTGCTGGACCTCTGTACTCCAAATTAGATTTAATAAAATCGAAAAGGAATTGATCCTTAACTGCCTGATTTGTCAATATTCTATCCATAGCCATAAACCTGGCCTTTTCATATCCATCAGAAGTTCCTCTTAGTGTAGTGTCTTCTTTCATGATTTCACTAACCACATCTCCTATTCTTCTATCAATAAGGGCTTTGTATGATCCTGAGTTGAGTAAATCTTCTCTGCTGAGATCTAAACCTGCAAGCCTCTCTTTTACTTCCTCTTTAGGAAAATCTACAGAATCTTGTGGGATTTTGTTTATGTAAGCATTATACATTGGATATTGACTATCCATAAGTATCGGTTGATATTCATTATAAGCTTCCTCTAACTTCACAAACTCTTTGTCAACCCCTTCTTGCAATTTTAATTCATCGAGTCTTGATTTGAGAATTTTAAAATATTCATCTTTTTTAGAAAAATAAGCATCTTTTTCCATTCCCATCAATTCCATCATATTGCCTATCCCACTTTCTCTATACAATTTGTCCCTCTCAAACTGATAGGTGTTCTCCGGCACTTTGTCTCCATGAAATGTCAAAGATTCGTTAAACTCATTGACATCAACTTCCACAAAAATACTGTCTCCTGGATTTAAGAATAAAGTGAATCCTTCTCGGCCAATGCGCACATTGTAGTTTTCTGCTGACTCAGATTCAAAATCAACTTGAAAGCTCCCGTCATCAGCCACAGATCCAACGGCAATCTCTTGTTCTAAATAAATATTGATCTCTTTGGCATCCGAATTATCAAGCTTTCCTGCAATGATAATTTTTGGATCAAAAGTTTCTTGCTTTCCACAGCTGATGATTAAAAAAGCCAAGAAAGTCCATAAAATTGAAGCATGTTTCATGTTAGAGGAGTTTAAATTATAAATATTAATGCTAAAATTTAGTTATCAATACTTAAAAATCATAATAAATCCTTTATTTTAACATACCGAAAATATAAATTCTATTGAAAAATAAGCTAAAATCAAAATAATATAAACTAGGCTAATTCCCTCAAATCAACAGGAACAACTCTAGAAACACCTGCCTCTATCATGGTAATCCCATAAATAATATCTGTGCTTGCCATTGTCCTTTTGTTGTGCGTTACGATGATGAATTGAGATTCTTTTGAGAAAGTCTGAATGATATTGTTGAATTTGTCAATATTGGCATCATCCAAAGGCGCATCCACTTCGTCAAAAATACAGAAAGGAGCAGGTTTCAATAGATAGATGGCAAAGAGGAGTGAAGTGGCAGTAAGCGTTTTCTCACCTCCAGAAAGTTGATTAATCGTTAATGGTCGCTTGCCTTTTGGCTTAGCCATAATTTCAATCGGGCTTTCCAAAGGATTATCTGGATCGACCAATTTCAAATCGCAATCATCTTCCTCGGTAAATAGTGATCTGAATACTTTAACAAAGTTTTCTTTAATCTTACCAAAGGCATCAAGGAAGGTATCTTTCGCAACTTGATCTATTTCATTGATGGTTTCTAACAAAGAGTTTTTAGCTTTTACCAAGTCTTCTTTTTGTACCGTAATGAAAGTATGTCTTTCCTTAATTTCATCATAGGCTTCCATGGCCATAGGATTGATTGGTCCGATTTTCTCCAGTCTTTCCTTACATTTTTGTACGGTTTGTCTGATTTCTGAATCGTCCAAGTCGACATATGCTTCATCAACCTCAGGATTTTCTTCCATCAAACTATCTAAATCAATTTCAAATTCTACACTCAAGCGCTCTTTCATACTGTTGAGTTTGAGTTTGACTTCATTGAGAGCGTTGAGCAATTCTTGTATGATACTGTCAATGCCCTCCTTACTTTTCTGCAATTCTCTGATTTGCTTATCTGCTGTATCTATTTCTCCACGAGCAGCATAATACTCTTTTTCAGCTTCGTTGACACCTTTCTCAATCGTTTCTTTCTCCGTGTACAATTCAATCAACTCATCATCTTTGATTTCATTATTATCCAACAAAGACTTTATTTCCTGATCTATTGAACTGTGTTCAAGTTGTGATTTTTCTATTCTCTCTTTACTTGCGTCAAAAGCACTTTTCTTGAAGTCAATTTCTTGCTCGAGGCTGCTGACACGATTCAAATGCTGATGGTAGAGTATATTTTCTTGATTGAAAGCAGCGGATTTTTGAGATAAACTTTCAGACTCACCTTGAAGCTGTTCGGTTAGAGTTTCTACTTCTATTTCTAGATATTCAAACTTTGCTCTTTCATTTTCCAACTGAGGAACAATATGTGAAAGACTTTCTTGAAGTTCTTCGATCCTCTCCAAAATATCCTCCCTCTTATTGGCATTGGAAGAAAGCATCTCGCTGAGTTGCTCTTTTTTTGTACGAACAGATACGTACTCCTGATTGATTTCACTAATCTCTTGTTGAAGTAGCTCAATCTTGCTTTTGTAACTTACTTCTTTGATTTTGAGTAAATCACTAATTTTTTTATCCAAGTTGGACCTAGTAGAACTGACTTTTTTATTCAGTTCTTTGATATCTTTTTCGAGTTTTTCAAGATTCTTTGCCCTACCGATTCTTTTGCCTTCAAATAGACCTACAGAACCACCAGAAATACTAAACTTTCGTTTGGTAAATTTCCCACTTTCTGTAATAAAAATAGCATTTGAATCTATAGGAAAATCATGGTATTCACCTTTGACGATATAGACGTCATCCAAAATAAAACTAATTAGTTTGGAATATTTTTCGTCAAATTCAATGATCTCGGTAGCTGCAATCGCATTTGAAAACAGCTTGTTTTGTGAGGCTTGGAACTTATCAAAATGTTCTAGAACAAAGAAATTGGCTTTTCCGCGAGCTGAATCACTCAACAAGTTAACAGCCATAATAGCTTGGTCTTGGGTGTCTACTACATAATAATTCATGTAGCCTTCCAAGTAATTTTCAATCGTTACGCGATATCTTTCATCAGTGGTGAGGATATCTGAAAGCAGGGGAGTATCCTTACCCCAATTTGAATTTTTCTTAAGGAACTTGATCGCCTCAGGGAAACCCTCAAGATTTTCTACCAAAGATTTGGTAAGATTAAATTCGTTTTGCTTTGCATCTAGTTTACGAGAGGTTTGGGTGACTTCCTCCCTTATCATCTCTATGACTTTAGTATGCTCTTCGATCTTTTGATTTTGATCTTCTTCCTTGGCTTTGATTTGAGATAATTCGGAAGTTTTTTGATCCAATTCTCCTTTGATCAAATGCAATTTATCTTCAAAATCTGCCAGATTAGCTTCTTGACTATTGTCATCAGTAGCTGTTTTTTCTAATTCCTGTTTGAGTGTAGAAAGCTGGATTTGTTTGATTTCCTGATCCTTGGAAAGTTGGTATACAGTATCTTTTTTGAGGGCAAACTCTTTGCTTATTTCTTTCTGTTTTTCCTGGATTTCAGTCTGGGATGACTTTTGATTATCGTATGCTTCTCGAAGTTGCTCGACGATGATTTCTTTTTCAGAAAGCATTTTATTAGCACTTTCTAATTCTTGCTCAAGTGATCTGATACTAAATCCAGCACGATCATTTGACTTCCGGTCAGTGTCGATTTGTTCTCTGAGTTTTTGAGCCCTGTCTTCCAAAAACCTCAATCTTTCATTCTTTATTTTCTTGTCAGATTCAAACTGACGAATTTTATTCACATGATCATTGAGCGTCTTTTGTCTAGAAGAAAGTAGCTTTTCCTTTTGAATCAGATCAGTCTTACTAAATTCAAGAAAGGCTTCTTTTTCGGCAACCTTTGCATTGATCATGACTTTATTGTCATTCTCAGTCTCGATTTTCTTACTCAACTGAACCAATGCTTCACTGTTTTTGGCTACAGATTTCTTGGCTAGATTGATACTAGCTTCCTTGTATTCTTGCTTGATTTCAAAATACTTTGCTGTTTGCTTGGCTTGTTTTTCTAAGCTCTTGAGATTTTTTTCAATTTCAAAAAGCACATCTTCTACACGATCCAGATCTCCATCTGTATCTTCAAGCTTGCGAAGCGTTTCTTTTTTTCTTGCTTTAAATTTCGAAATACCGGCAGCCTCTTCGAACAAATCTCTCCTAGAGTTATTCTTATCATTGAGCAATTCTTCGATCATCTTCAACTCAATAATAGCGTAACTATTGGAGTTGATTCCGGTATCCATAAATAAATTGGTGATATCCTTTAATCTACAAGCAATGCCATTAAGTAAATATTCACTTTCACCACTTCTATAATATCTTCTTGTGATGGTTACGTGGGTATATTCTGTAGGAAGTAAATTCCTTGTATTTTCAAAAGTCAGAGAAACCTCTGCCAAATTGGTAGGTTTTCTTGTTTTAGTCCCATTAAAAATCACATTCTCCATTTTATCAGAGCGGAGCATTCTAGACTTTTGTTCACCTAGTACCCATCTAATTGCATCTACCACGTTGGATTTACCACATCCATTAGGACCAACGACACCGGTGATTCCTTTGTCAAAATGAATGACCATTCTATCACCAAAACTTTTGAAGCCTTTTATCTCTAGCTTACTTAGTAGCATGCTTTATTCGGATTAATTCTTGAACAAGAAACAAAATTATAACTATATTAGAATCATCAAAAAGAAAAAACGTGGACGCAGGAAATATAATTTATATAGTAGCAGTGATTATTTACTTCATCTATACCGCAATTAAGAAGGGTAAGAAGAGTGAAGATATCAATCAACCTGATCGAGAGCAGGAGTCAGAGACAGGTCAAAGACCACCTTCTTTTGAAGATTTGCTCAAGGAAATCAGAGGTGGTCAGCAAGAGAGAGAAAGAGATTTAGAGCAATCAGGTCAGGGTACTGTTATTGAGTCAAGAAAACGTGTTGTAAAAACTCCAAAGCTTGAGCCTGAAAAATACCAAACTAGTTCTGATAAACTCGAAAAAAGAGATTTAGAAAATAGTAAATACAATCAATACACAGGTTCTGATTCCAGCCTTAAAACTCCAAAATTACAAACATTAGACGAGCAAGTTAGCTTAAGTTCCTCATTGACAGGACTTGGAGTAAGTGAAACAAGAGGAGGACAACGAAAAAAAGCTAAAAATAATAGATATCAGAGAATACTATCTGATCCAAGATCCGTTAAAGATGCGATTATTTTATCTGAAATTTTAAATAGAAAGCACTTTTAAATTTGTTTAATCTTTTATCTTAAACATTCCACAATAATTTTTTGTTAAAGTTTCAATCCAAAAGAAACTTTAACATCGTAATTGTGGGTATGGAACAAATTATTACTAACAAATCAGGAAATCTGTCGAAAGAAAGAAGGGAATTCCTCAAGAAAACAGGCTCACTTGCAGTGATGTCTATGTTTGGTGTAAGCTTTTTTACATCATGTGCGAGTGATGAAGATACAAATCCTTCAAATCCGGCACCAAATAATCCGCCGGCTGCATCAACAGGTATTACTGTGAATAATAATTCTGTAGTAATCGATCTAACTCAAGCAACTTCCTTAAATAATGCAGGGGGATGGGTCTTAGTTATATCTGCACAGATGCTAGTAGTAAACACAGGTAATGGTTTTAATGCTTTAACCTCTGTTTGTACACATTCTCAATGTGATAGGAATTGGTCATTGAATAATAATGAATTTGTATGTTCTTGCCATGGTTCAAGGTTTACAACCAGTGGTGCAGTTGTACAAGGTCCGGCGAATAGACCTTTAGCTTCTTTTGATACCAGTAGATCAGGTGATATTTTAACAATAAATAGGTCATAATGAAAAATTTAATCGTTTTTTTCTTATTCCTTTTCATTCTAACAATTTCAAGGAATGCTTTTGCACAAGTGTATAAGACAGAGGTAGGTAATGTGGAGTTCTTGTCAAAGGCTTCCTTGAATGAGTTTACTGGAGAATCAGCAAAATTGAATGGATTGATTGATCTTGAAAAAAACGTTTTGGATTTTTTCATTGATCTCAACACACTTAAAACAGGAATTGGTTTGAGAGATAGACACATGCGTGAAAATTATCTCGAAACAAAAAAATATCCATTTGCAGAATTTGTTGGAAAGATTAAAGAAGTAGTTTCTTTAAAGCCAGGAGAGAGTCAAAATGTAACAGCAGTTGGAAAATTCAAAATTCATGGTGTCGAAAGAGAAATAAGTGTTCCAGGTAAATTAACAGCTCTATCTGTCAATGAAGTTAAGTTAGATGCACAATTCAAAGTATTACTTTCAGATTACAATATTGATATTCCTAAGGTAGTATTCTATGAATTAGCAGAAGAACAAACTGTCACCCTTTCAGTAAACCTTAAAAAATAATCCATGAAATTTAGATTTATTGCCCTTGTACTACTCCTTGCGCAACCTGCCTTTGCTCAATTGGAAAGAAAATTAGCTTCAGAAACTCAAGAAGTAGAACTAATTTTTCATGCACCTAGACACATCAATTTGTTGACTGTGGAACCCCTAGATAAAAAAACGCTGCATTTTGCTATCATGCACACTTTTGGTCCATTGAATGGCGGAATTCAAAATTTATATGGTCTAGACAATGGTGCAAACATACAGTTCAGCTTTGAGTATGCTTTGAGTGACAAATTCTCTCTCGCAGCTTCTCGCTCTAGTAGAGATAAATTTTACAATCTTTATGGTCGTTATCATTTATTGACGCAAACACAAGATAATAAAATACCATTTTCACTTTCATTGATGGGGGGAGCTGGTGTGAATACTTCTGATTATACTTTTTTACAAGAAGCTAATCCTAATTTCACTGATAGAACAAGTTATGCTGCTCAAATAATGATTGCTAGAAAATTCTCAGATAAAATAAGTTTACAAGTTTCACCAATGATGGCTTATTTTAATGATCCAAATCCTATCTACTTGATAGATGGTGATCAAAATTTATACTTAGCATTGGGTTTGAGTGGTAAGTACAAAATAACAGGAAAGTCATCCTTGACTTTTCAGTATATCCCAAACCTTAATAGTGATTTGAGAAGTAATGTGGGTGTAGGTATAGATATAGAAGCAGGTGGTCATGTGTTTCAAATGTACTTTGTAACCTCGCAAGCACTAAATGAACAATATTTATTAGCATCCAATAACGGAAGAATTGGTGAAGAATTTAGAATTGGTTTTAATGTGAACCGTGTCTTTGCGACTGGAAGAAGAAAAAAATAGATTTTAATTAGTGGGTTTATGTGTAGTTAAAAATGATGTGTTTATCACATCATTTTGTTTGACATATAGTGTCATTTTTATATATGTTCTTTTGGAAAGCTGTATATTTTGGACTTAAATAGAAATTATGGCAGAGGCATCACAAGTAGAGCAACAAAAAATTCTCAGGATATTTAAGTTAATAAACTTACTAAGAAGTAATATTGGTAAGCCAGTTCATAAGTTAGCTGAAACTTTGGGAACTGATACGAGGACTATTTACCGTTACTTCAAACTTTTGGAGGCTCTAGGCTTTGATGTAGTCAAGGAACACTCCAAATTCAAAATCGTCGATAGAATAGAAAATCCTGATGAATATAATTTCGGCACATTCTCGGAGGAAGAAATCAGTTTCGTTGCAAATTTGATTAAAAAGCAGCCTAAGAAAAACCTTTTGAAAGACTCGATTCTTCAGAAAATCACCATTCGATCAGATTTTCAGCAGAGTATTAATCAACTTTTTAATGCCAATTTAGGCCGTTTTGTGGACCTTTTGGTAGATGCCATTAAAAACAAACAGCAGGTGATATTGAAAGATTACTATTCACCAAGTAGTGATTCCATTATGGATAGACTTGTAGAACCCGTTTCTTTTAGCAAAAATTTCGACTCTATTCATGCTTATGAAATTGAAAGTCAGATGATGAAAGTTTTTAAAATAGAGAGAATTGGTGATGTTCAGCTGACAACAAGCAATTTTGGATTTACAGAAAAACATGAACATTTAGAGCAGGGTTTATTTGGCTTTTCTGGCAAGAATAATTTCCATATTCATTTGAGTTTAAGCAAAAGGGCTTATCAATTGATGATGGAGGAATATCCTGACGCTAAACCTTACATTCAGACTAAAAACAGAAATCAATATTTCTTCGAAGGTGATATTCCACAACTTCCTGGAATCGCACGATTTATCCTTGGTTTACCTGGGGAAATTCAAGTGATAGAAGGAGGTGAGCTGAAGGAATATTTGCAAAGTCAAATTAAGAAGACTAGGTTTTAGTAATCAGAGACTTTACTGATTTAGATTTTAAGATTTATTATGTTTTTATTTTTAGTGGTATGAAGTACTTTTCCAATATGAAAAATCAATACTTACTTTTCTTGCTACTGTTATTTGTTTTTGCCTGTAAATCCAAAAACGAAAAAGGCATTGAGGATGCAGAACTGCAATTAGCAATTATTGATTCCATACGAGTTGATTATTTAGGTAACCTCTTCTTGTTTGATTATAATTCAGATGTTGGATTGTATTTGGGAAGATGGAATTCCAATGATGATTATGTGCTTTTTGATGATTTAGGGACAATCCATAATAAATTTAAAATGCCAACAGAGGGTCCAAATGCGATTAACTGGGCAATGGGAATTGGTTTTTTAGATGGTAAATTCACTATCATGGAACAACAAAAAGGATTGATACAATTCTCAAATGATGGTGAAATTGAAAACCGAATTTCAATTCCTGAAAATTATTACTTTTTTAACGGGCTCAATTTTCCAGCCTACAAAATTGGGAATTCTTATGCTTATAGTCGACCTGAAAGAGAGGAAATCGATTGGGACGATCTTATTGACTTATTGGAACACAACTATAAAAGTCCACTTATAGAAGTGTTTGATCCGGTTTCGGTGGAAGTTAGAAATACGATGAATTTCCCAAAAAACACGGTTTATGATAAGGGGCTTTACTTTAATCTAATTCCTCCGACAATAATCAAGTCAAAAGATGAATGGATAGTATTCTTTCTAGCCGAGATGAAATACTTTGTCTATCAAGAAAGAGAAGGGGAGATTGAATTTGTCAAAGAGGTAAACCTAAATATTGAAGATGCCATTCCAATGCCCGGAGTTCCAATGAAAGATTATCATGAATGGTACGAACAAAAAGGGAATATCATTTTTGGTAAAGTAGAAAAACTCTATAGAAGAAAAAATGATGTAATTGTCATTTACACTAAAGGTGTAGAAGAAGAAATTTCAAGAAACTATGATCCTGAAAACAGAACTGAATGGATGGATTTTATATATAATATTCCTCGATACGCAGCTGTATTTGACAATGACCATCAGCTTGTTCAAAAGGATATCCTTTTACCAAAAGGATTGATTTGGTCTTCTGTAGTTAATAATAAAGGTGAAATCCTAGCCTTGAAAAATCAAGATTATTTCGAAGTTGAAGAGGATTTTGTGACTTTTTATAAACTCAATCTTGCCTCAAGTAATTGAAGATAAGTTAAGTAATATCTTCTTCACATAAAAAATGATATTTTTTATCTTTTTGTGTACTAATCCCAAATCGAAGATCACTAATAACTATAAACCTCAAGTCAATTAGTAAACCCACTATTGACTTGAGGTTAATTAAGTTTTTATAAATCTATTGATGCTCATCTCTAAGAAGATCATTCACTGTTTTTACAGGATTGAATGTGATCAGGGGAACTTCAACGAACACTGTATTCCAACCTGCCATCGCACCATTCCATAAGCCTGGCAATTCTTGCGCTTTTAGATCTCTACCACCTTTGGATTTTTCTGTTACAAAACCTGTTCGCATATCTCGAAAAGCCAGCAAATCAAATTTTTTGCCTTTGTAGTCTTTTATAGAGCACACCAAATCTACAGGGTTAAAATGGGTAGAAGACTGCATGATTTCTCTCTGTGCTTCATCATCTAGGTTGATTTGTGCTGTTTCTGCAATTTGTAAGGTCAGCGATCCATCATCTTCTTTGACCCAAAAAGGTCCACCTCCAGGTTCCCCCGTATTTTTGACCATCCCACAGATACGGATAGGTCTGTTTAGTTTTTGGAATAAGTATTTCCCTTTCTCTTTTGCCTCAAGACTTTCATAATCTTCTCTCAATTTACCATCAAGATCTTGAGCAATCACTGTTTCAGCAAATTTCAAATCGGCTTCTGAGTAACTATTTTCAAGTCTTTCTAAAGCATCGAAAACTTTTTCTTGAATTTCTAACAACAAACCACCAACAGCGATTTTATATTTCTTGGTTTCTTCTTTGAGTCGATCTGGAACTACATTATCAATATTTTTGATGAAAATAAGGTCTCCATCGATTTCATTCAGGTTTTCTAATAATGCTCCATGGCCTGCTGGACGGAAAAGGATGCTTCCATCTTCTTCCAAAAATGGTGTATTATCCATATTCACAGCAATGGTGTCTGTTGACTTTTTCTGCTGAGAATACGTCACTTCAAATTTTACATTGAACTCCTTTTCAAGAGGTCTTTTGATTTTGAGTACTTCTTCCTTGAATTTTGACTCATGTTCTGGAGAAACTGTAAAATGTAATCTCACATAATTATCTTCACCTATGGCATATTGTATTCCTTCTATGAAATGCTCGTAAGTGGGAGTGCGATCATGATCTTCATAATGATGAAATTTCAGCAATCCCTTTGGCAAAATTCCGTAAGCTAAACCATCATCATTCAGCAAAGCACTAACAATAGCTTTGTAATCTTTCTTCTCAAGTGCTTCCTTGATGCTGCTGCCATTTTGCTTCAACACTTCATCCAAATCTGAATAGAATGCAAAATTGGAAAGCTTGTCTATGAATTTTTGCGTAAAAGTACTTTTGGACAAGTCTCCATCTCCATCTAAGAAAGCAAAAAGATCCTTGAACATTCTTGAAGCGGCCCCACTCGCAGGAACAAATTTCACCACCTCAATTTGAGCAGCTTTTGCTGGATAGATTTCTTGAAAAGCTTGAATTTCAGCAGCACTTAAAACTTTTATACCATCACCAATTTTAGCAGCAGAAACGATCGGTAAATATGGGAAACCGTTCTTAAAATTGTGAATTTGTTCTTTTACATTCTCAAGGGACATCCCTTGTTCCACAATCTGTTTTTCTAGTTGAGAATTCATATTCAGGTTTTTAGGTTTTATAATGATCAATATAAAGATTGATTTTGGTATTGGAAAATAATATTAGGTTTCAGTAAGAAATTCTACAAGCATTAAGATTCCATTGAAAGTTGAATGTAAAAGAAGCGCATAAAAAAAACCAAATCTAAGCCTTATTACAGCCAACAGAACTCCTCCAATCAATTGAGGAAGAAAGATGATTGAAAATGCGTAATAGGGCAAAAACTCAGGATCAAAATTAAAAGCATGTACAATTCCAAAGAGAAACGAGAAAAAATAAAATATCGCTACTCTGTACTTGAGCCACTTAAGCTTAATAAAGTTAAAATACTTTTTACTCAAAAATAAATTAATTGAAATAGCCCAGAATATTAACATTGCAAAACCAAAGTAAGGATCAATGATAAAGCAACTGAGTGCAACTACTAGAAGAAAAAAATGAAACCTCCATAAGGAAAGTTTAAGTGGGAGCCTGAAAATCAACTCCTCTAAAATTGGAGCGAAAATTACTATCAAGAAAAATCCACTTATGTCTAAATCAATATCTAACAAATAAGCATCTTCTAGATTTGGAAATATTAAATCCAAAAAATAAGCAAGTGGTAATGCAATTAAAAAATCTAGGACTAGATAGAATAATAGTACTAAAATAATTTTTTGAATTTTTGAACCTCTAAAATATCTGATTCTTTTTGTCTGTGGTAATGATCTCAAAAAATCAATTTCATTTTTAATTAATACTTTCATACTGCAATTATTGAAAAGTTTAAAAGTGGGAGTTTCTATATCAATTTATAATCTCAATTTAAACAATTAAATTATTAAGAATCGATAATACTAAACTTTACTTTTTGACCAAAACTTTTTTGCGCAATTATATTTACAGAGTCATCGGAGAGTTGGAAAATCCGGGGGTAACCGCCCGTAACTTGTGCGTCCCGCATCAAGACGATCAATTTTCCAGCAGGAGTAAGCTGAACTGTTCCTGGATAGACGGGCGATGTCAGTAATTGATCCAATTGATTGGGTATAAATTCTTCAAGTTGGATTCCCATGCGATTGGAGTTTCGAGAAATTTCAAAAGCTGTAAATAGGATTTGTGTTTTGAGTCTATCGGGTAGTGATTCCCATTCAGGACCTTTGTAAACGTTAATTTTTTCTTCTTCAAACCATGTGCTCGTTAATTTGGGATGTGAAAGGGTATTCCCCTTGAATTTTTCTTCTGAAAGATAACAGACTGTATCACCCTTTTGAATTTTTGAGAAAGTGCTGATACCTGCATACCAACTTCTACTCTCCATAAAAATTGGGGTTTCCAAGCCTCCTTCGATTCCCATATAAAGCCATTGTCCACGGATAATTTTGCCAACCATTATTTCATCTTCCGCATTCAAGGAGATGATTTGTCCTAACTGAATGGGATTTCCATTGTGAAAAATATCGGCCTGAGCCCCAGTAAATACAATTCTAGTTGCCATTTCAAATACCATGGTTGGCCCAGCAATCGCAATTTCCAAAACAGCCGAATCTTCGGTGTTTCTCAATAGCTTGTTGGCGAGGGTATAGGAAAACTGATCCATCGCGCCTGAATATGGAACCCCTAAGTCAGCAAATCCAAACCTACCTTGATCTTGAACAGAACAATAGCCCGCTGACTTTACAAAGTGTATATATGAAGGCGTTTTAAGCATTTTTCCATTGATATTGACCATGTTGAACAAGTTGCTCAATTCTATTAAAATCGGCTTGATCTATCTCTTCAAAAATAATTAAATCTCCTTGTTTTGGAATTACTTGTTCTTCACCTTCTACATCAAATAATCGGAGAGGTGTTCTCCCAATTACATGCCAGCCTCCGGGACTTTCCATGGGATATATTCCTGTTTGATTTCCTCCAATAGCAACCGAACCCGTGGGAATATTTCTATCTGGAATAGATTTCCTTGGACTTTCTAATTTGGGGTCTAAACCACCCAAATACATAAATCCTGGCAAAAACCCATAAAAATGAAGTCTGTATGTTTTTGCTTGATGTAATTGGATCAAGTCTTTTTCAGAAATATCCTTTTCTCTTGACAAATTTTCTAAGTCATAACCATATTCACCACCGTAGCACACTGGGATTTTCCAAATACTCTGAGATAATATAGTTTGATTTAATTCTAAATTCTGTAAAACATTATAGAGATCAGCCCATTCAGTGATACTTATATTTTTATCGAAAAGAATAGAAAGCGTATTGAACCCAATTCTGATTTCAAGAATTCTATCAGCATGATTTTTCTTTAAAAAAGTTCTCCATGTTAACTGCTCCAACAGGATAGCATCAGAAATTTCCTTTGGCCATCGGATTTCTATCAAATTGGGTGAGATTTGAAAATAGGATTTCTTCATCTGGTCAAGAAGTGAAATTTGAGCGAATCATTCTCAGGATAGCCAAAGCCGAAGGATTGTCCCCATGAACACATACTGTTTGAGCTTCAACTGAAATCAGTTGGCCTGATATCGTCCGTATTTTTTTCTCAAAAATCATAGGAAGTAGATGCTCTTCCACTTCTTCTATACTGGTCAAAAGAGCTTTTGGATGTGACCGAGCGACCAAGGTAAGATTATCATTGTAGCTTCTGTCAGCAAATACTTCCAAAATTGTCTTAACACCATAGTTTGGAGCTAGTGTTGCAATCTTTGAATTTGGTGGGCAGTACAGAGGAATATCTTGGAAATACTTTTGTATCAATTTTAGGAAAAAAGTTGCAAGCTTTTCGTCCTTTGCCAGATCATTATAAAGTGCACCATGGGGCTTGATATGGTGAAAATCTACATTTTGAGAAAGGCAGACTTCTTGAAAATCATGGATTTGACTAATCAAGGAATCTTCAAGAAATTCAAATTCTAGATTTAGACTCTTGCGACCGAAATTTTCCTTGTCAGGATAGGAGGGATGGGCACCAACATTCACATTGTGTTCTTTGGCTAAAAGGATGGCTGTTTGCATCGTCATCCTATCTCCAAAATGTCCCCCACATGCAATATTGCAACTTGCCAAAAAAGGCATCAATAAAGCATCATCAGGCATTCCTTCACCTAAATCACAATTGATATCCATTGCCATAGTTTTCCCACTCATCAAATCAAAGATAAACGGATTCAACAAGGAAAAGCTAATCTAATATAACTTTTTCAGGTAATGGTCCATCTGTTGACAATTTGAAAGCAGCCATTTTTGAAGCGGCTTTTACACAAGAAACCCAGTCCTTCTTTTCAAGCCAAGCGGAAAGAAATCCAGCCCAATAAGCATCGCCGGCACCAGTAGCGTCACCCATGACTTTTACTTCATCAGCAGGAACAATGATGCTTCGGTTATCTTCCAAACTGAGATGGCTTCCTTCTTTTCCTTTGGTAAAACAAATGAGTTTTGCTCCCCAAGACTTAATTATTTCGATCGCTTCTTGCTCAGGGATTTCTCTTTGAAAAATTCTATTACAGTCATCCTGACTCACTTTTACAAAAGGAGAAAGGCTACAATATTGCTTTACAACGCGGAGCGCTTCTGCATGATCAGGCCAAATGCTTGGTGCATAATTCAAATCTATACTCAACTGAACACCAAGCTTATACGCCCTATCAGCTCCATCGAGTATTGAAGACTGTGCAGGTTCCTTACTCAAAGCAAAACAAGTGGTATGAAAGAGTTTAGCTTTTGAGAGCATTTCATCTTGTATATCCTCTGAGTGGATAAGTCGGTCTGCTTCTCTGTAAGCAATAAAATCAGGAGTTCCATGAGATCGTGACAGCAATACTAGACTGGTAGGATGCGAATCTCTTTCCTTTATGTTGCTAATCGATAGCCCAAGATTTTCCAATTCGTGAATCAAATATTCACCCATCCCATCTTTTCCCACACTTGAGATTAGCATGACTTTCTTTCCTAATCGGGTCATATTTGCTCCCAAATTTGCTGGGCTACCACCTTGGAATCTTCTGAAAGAATGTGTTCTAAAGATTTCATCTCGGATTTCGTGACCGATAAGGTCTACCAAAAGTTCTCCAACTACTACAATATCAAATTCTTTATTCATCTCAATCTAATAGGTAAAACCCTTTACTTAAACTATTACTCAACAACAATTGACCTGCTGCACTCCAAGTGCAGGCATGTACACCACAGGGTTGCAAGGTCTGCCCATGAAAGCACTCGTTAAATCCCCAATCATCTTTTGCATTCAGGGTGATTAAATCATCTAAAATAACTTCAGCTTCATTTTTACTCAAGGAAATAAAATTCGCCAACCCCCAAAAACCATTGACCATAGGCCAAATTCCTCCATTGTGGAATTCGTGAGGATAATTTCTGAACTCAAACCGATAATTTTGTTTCAATAGTGAAAAGTCAGAATCAGCTTCTCCGATAGCAGGATGAAATGCTGGCACGAGGGTTCCAATATTTTGTGAAGTCCATTGAATACAAGATTCTGGATTGGGATGAATTTTGAATATTATCGCTAAGGCATTTCCAAACGCATCAAAATAGTCCTGATATCCAGCAGGATTAAAAGATGCAGGGAAATAGGGTTTATCATGATGGGAATTGATTAGATACTTTTTTGCAATAGGGTGAATTCCAGTATTTTTCCATTCTTCAGATAAAATAAAGTTTTGATGAATAGCATGTTTTACTTTATCTGCTTTTTCTTTCCATTCTTCAGTACCATACATCTCTGCTGAAAGTTTTAGCGCAGCATATCTCAAAACCTGATCATATAATACATAGCCACTTAGAATGTACTCATCTGCCCAATCTCCTGCCAAAGGGACATAAATCAACTCTTTGTTGTTGTACTCCCAGGCATGGTACAATGCATGAATCTTGCTTATCTCTTGCCCATACTTTTCAAGAAGGGACTTGTCTCCAGTAATTTTTGAATAGAGGCAAAGACCAATGATCCACCAACTTCCTGTGTCTGCTCGCCCTGCCAATCCACCATAACTTACTTCCCCTGATTCCAAACCAACGTTAGAAGGCACATGGCCTTGTGGACTGATATGTTCACCGAGGGTGATTAGAGTTTGGCGGAAGGTTTCAATCAAATCTTCTTCCCGAGTAGAAAGTGCAGCAAGGCCAGTAATCACCCCATCTCTAGCCCAAACTCTTTGATAGTTGTCTTTGGCCAAAGCAGAAGCAAGAAAACCTTTTGGATGAGAGGACTTTCTTAGAATTTCTAATGCTTTTTCGTTGGCTATCTGTAAATCCATACAATGATAAATGTGATGATCAATAAGAAAACGGACAAAATTCTATAGTTCTTATACCAAGGAAGTGCTTGCAGTGAAGCTGTTTCATCTGTATAAATTTTATTATTCCAAGTATAATCTCTAATAGCCTCTTCGCTTGGAGGAGTACCTCGCATGCTTGCAATCACATATACAACAGAGCAAAACACAAATAACATTGGCGCTGTATGTAAGAAATGCCATTGGCTAATTCCAATTTCAGGCATAAAGACTTTTAATAAAATCAAAACAACAGCTACAACAAAACCCGACAATAAGCTGTAAAAAGAGCCATCTGCATTGCCTTTTTTCCAAAACATACCCCAGATAAACACAACAACTACAGGAGGAGCAATCAATCCGACAACCATTTGAAGGTATTTGAATAGGGAATCAAACTTCTCGATCTGTGGAGTCCATGCGGCTGCCAGGAGTACCAAAATGACGGTAGCGAATTGTCCCACACGAACCAATTGCTTACTGCTTAAGCCTGGATTAAGATTTTTCACAAAATCCATAGTGATTAGAGTAGAAGCAGAGTTCAAAGTTGCACTTATACTAGAGGACATAGCAGCCAACAAACCCGCCATCAATAGTCCGATCAAGCCTGATGGCAATAGGTCAAAAACCAAAGTGGGAAATACAGTGTCAGGATTCTCTAAGTTAGGATAGAGGACCCTAGCCATAGTTCCTGGAAATACCATGAAGAATAAAACCGGCAATTTCAATAAACCCGCAAATAAAGCACCCCATCTGCCGTGATTTAAATCCTTAGCTGTCAGGACACGCTGAACCATAAATTGGTTGTTTGCCCAGAAATAGAATCCCAAAAGAGGAACACCAAATAGTAAACCAGTCCATGGAACAGATGGGTCATCGATAGGCCGAATTAAGCTCACCATTTCTGATGGCGTGACTGCCATGACGTTTTCCCATCCTCCCACAGCCTGATAGGTTACATAGGTTAAGATTAATGATCCAATAAATAACAATATCGCTTGAATAACTTCAGTATGAACAACGGAAGAAAGTCCACCAGGAATAGTATAAGCAGCTGCAGCAAATGCCAATATCAAAATGATAACGGTCATACTAACTTCTGGAAATACTAATTTCAAAATCAAACTACCCGCATAAAGACCTGCAGCAGTTTCTATTAAAATATTTCCAATTAAGGTGATAAATGAAAAATAATATCTACTTCTTCTGTCATACCTTCTTTCTAAAAATTCAGGCATGGTGTATACTCCTGATCGAAGATAAAATGGTAAGAAAAATATGCTAAAGAAAACCAAAATTACCGCAGCCATCCATTCATAATTATAAACAGAGATACCTGTGCTGTATGCATCACCTGCCAAACCAATCAATGTGGTACTTGATATATTCGCTGCAAAAAGTGAAATACCAACTATAGGCCAAGTCATACTTCTGCCGGCAAGGAAATAATCTTCAGAATTACTTCTTTTGGAATGGTACAATCCATAGAAAATCATTCCAACTAAGTAAACAATCATGATAAGAAAATCAAGATTACTAATTAAGTCTGTATTCATTAAATTAGCTTTTAATTGGTTTATGAATGAATTTGAAAGAGTGTAATTTTATGCCTTTTAGAATAAATATTACAACTCAGAACAAAAGGCATGAAAAGAAAATGAATAAATTGTTATTTAACAAATGCTGCATTTTCGCAATCGTTTGCACAAACCATTGCAGGGATGCTATTTAGAATATTTCTTGATAGTAAAAATACTCCTTGGATCATAATTCATAAATTAATAATATTATAGTCTTACAAGACTCAAAATGATGAATGACAAAAAGAAATTAACCTTAAAGGATATAGGTAGGGAATTAGGCATATCAGTTTCTACAGTTTCAAGAGCATTAAAGGCGCATCCTGATATTGCTGAAGAGACCATCAAATTAGTTAAAGAATATGCAGAGACTCATAACTATGTGCCAAATTTTTTAGCGGTAAATTTCAGAAAAAATAAAACATTTAATATCGGCTTGATCGTGCCTGAATTAGTTCACCATTTTTTTTCTACAGTGATTAGTGGAGCCATATCAGAAGCGAATAGACAAGGGTATAACTTATTAGTCTCTCAATCAAATGATATATTGAAAGACGAAATTCTTGCTAGCAGAGCTATGCTAAATAGCAGTGTAGATGGACTCCTGATTTCCATTTCAAATGAAACAGTGGAAGGAGATCATTTAAGAGAATTTTTGAATGAAGGCAAGCCTGTTGTGCAGTTTGATAAAATCACTGATTATTTACCAACCCCAAAAGTCATAGTAGATGATTTCGATGGCGCATATTCGGCCGTTAAACATTTAATCGACGAGGGCTATACTAGAATAGCACACATACGAGGAAGAGAGGATGTGAAAAATTCTTCAGAGAGATGTGCTGGCTATTTAAAAGCAATTCAGGACCATAACTTAGAATCAGATCCTGATTGGGTAAAAGTATGTAGAAAAATCTCTGATCAAGAGGGTTATGATTTTGCAAAAGAGCTAATGGAAAGTAAAAACCCGCCAAACGCTATTTTTTGTATTACAGACTTGGTTGCGCTTGGCGTACTTCGGTATTTAAAAGAAAAAGGGTATCATATTCCAAAAGATGTGGGTTTGATTGGCTTCAGTAACTGGATGCTATCAAGAGTTTCTACCCCTCAGCTCAGCACCGTCGAACAGCACGGGTTTCAGATGGGTGTAGATGCTACAAACCTGCTTATAGAAATGATTGGCAATCATGATGTAGAAAATTTGAAGACCGTTGAAATAAAAACTGAGTTAGTCATCCGAGAATCTACCACTTTGTCAAAAGCTTAATTCTTTAGAAAAAGATGATTGACTTAAAAAGGAATATAAGTAGACCTATTAATGGTATGAAATGTTTCATTTTAAATAATGAACTTAGTTTATATATTTTAGTTTTTTATTTCAAAAAGCAAAGGCATTCATCTTTTAATTACCTAAATTTTTACTTTTAGCAAATATTATACTCTTTTCTTTTTCAATTGGTTATAAATGTTAACTTTGCTTTATCCCTAGTAATCAACGTATGGAAACCCTATTTTCACTCTCGCTATTAACCGTAGTGTACGGTTTAGCTTTCCTGTCAATTGTTCCTGACAGGTACATCAAAAAGCTTAGTCATGTATTTCATCACAAGCAAGAGCCAGAGCATCGAAAGTTTGCACTAGGAGGTTCTATATTTTTATGTTTTTTGTTTGGCTACATCTGTGCTTCTGCAATGATCTATTTTTTTATTTGATAATTACTTAGAATTTTTGAAGGAATGAGAAATTTTATGTTGTTAGAAATTCAATTTTATCTAAATTAGATTTCAAACAAACCCAATTTTTTGTGAAAGACGCTAAAAAACTACCTTTAATCCAAGACGAATCTTGGCTCGAATCTCACGCAGGAGCCATTTACGAAAGATTCAAAACCTATCAGTCAGCTATTCAAGATATCAATGCTCACAGTGGAAATATTCTAGAATTTGCTAGGTCTCACGAATACTATGGGATTCATTTTGAAAAAATCAGGAATGGTTGGATTTATAGAGAATGGGCACCTCAGGCACATAATTTATTTTTGATGGGTGATTTCAATCATTGGAATCGGTATAGCCATCCCATGAAAAGAAATTACAGAGGAGATTGGGAAGTATTTTTACCTTTTGAAGAATACAAAAATTCTTTTATACATGGCAGCAAAATTAAAGTCCATGTAGAAGCAAATAATGGCGCATACGATAGAATCCCAGCTTACATCAGAAAAGTTGATCAAAACCCAGAAAATCATGATTTTGCGGGTCAATTATGGTTTCCAGAAGTTGATTTTAAATGGAGTGATCAGACTTTTTCGCCCGAAAAAAACAAACTGCATCCTTTAATTTATGAGTGTCATGTAGGGATGGCCCAAGAAAAAGAGGGAGTAGGAACCTATTTAGAATTCGCTGAAAATATTCTTCCGCGAATCAAAGCTGCTGGCTACAATACTATTCAAATGATGGCAATCATGGAGCATCCTTATTATGGATCATTTGGATATCATGTTTCGAACTTCTTTGCACCAACATCAAGATTTGGGACTCCAGAAGATTTAAAATTCTTAGTCAACAAAGCCCATGAAATGGGTATTGCGGTAATAATGGATATTGTCCATTCTCATGCCGTAAAGAATATTAATGAAGGTCTCAACGAATTTGATGGATCTGAAAATCAATACTTCCATTCGGGCCCAAAAGGATATCATGAAGGATGGGATTCCAAACTTTTCGATTATGGAAAGATAGAAGTACAGCAATTTCTACTTTCTAATATCCGCTATTGGATGGAAGAGTTTCATTTTGATGGATTTAGATTTGACGGGGTTACATCTGTGATTTATCTCCATCATGGACATACCGATTTTGATCACCCTGATAAATATTTCAACGAAGGTGTAGATGAAGACGCTTTGCTTTATTTACAGCTTGCAAATACCCTGATTCATGGATTTTCAGAAAATAAGATTTCAATTGCTGAGGAAGTAAGTGGAATGCCAGGTTTGTGCCGAACATGTGAAGATGGTGGTATAGGATTTGATTTTCGATTAGCGATGGGTATTCCTGATTTTTGGATAAAAACCCTCAAGCATAAGCCAGATGAACATTGGGACATGTTTGAGATGTGGCATGAATTGACCAATCGCCCTAAAAAAGAAAAGACTATTGCCTATGCAGAGTCTCACGATCAAGCTTTGGTGGGGGATAAGTCGCTTGCTTTTTGGCTGATGGATAAGGAAATGTATTTCAATATGGGAATTGATGACAAAAACCTTGTTGTCGATCGAGGGATTGCACTACATAAAATGATAAGACTCATTACCATTAGTTTGGGAGGTGAAGGGTATCTTAATTTCATTGGGAATGAATTTGGCCATCCCGAATGGGTCGATTTCCCAAGAGAAGGAAATAATTGGAGTTACCAATATGCTCGTCGTCAATGGTCATTAGCAGATAATGAATCTTTGAAATACGGCCAACTTGGATTATGGGATAAGAAGATGATTCAACTTATAGATGAATATCAGGTGTTGAAATCTGATCGTGCCAAACAGATATTTTTAGATGCTGAGAAGAAAGTCCTTGCTTTTGAGAGAGGAGATTTAATTTTTGTTTTCAGTTTCAATATTTCTGAATCATTCTTTGGTTATGAAATAGCATTACCAAAGGCAGGAGAATACCAAATTATACTTAATTCTGACGATACGGAATTTGGGGGATTCAAAAGAATCGATAAGTCGATGAATTATCCTACCGATAAAAAGGGTAACATTCAAATTTACCTTCCTAATAGGACTTGTTTGGTTTTCAAAAAGATTTGATTTTTTGAAGAGATAAGAGTTATCATAATCTATCTAAATGAAACTTGATAGATGATGTGAGTTATTCAATATTAGATAATTCATAGGATTTCTGAATGGTATATTGGAATTGGTTATCGACTACCAACGGTAACATTCTTTAGGTAAAAATAACTTATTCTATTTCATAATATTTTTTTTTACAGAAGCGCATATATATATTTTTAGTAATAATAACCTTTATTCAAATTATCATTTGATCAATATTAAGTATACTTTTTTATAAAAAACGCATATTTTTATTAATATATCACTTATGAATAAGTATTTTTAGTTTGATCACTTAGTCAAATGTTTCTAGAGGTTTTTTTCATTCATATAATTTTTTCATTTGAAATTTTTATGAACAGCATTTTTGATATATTTACTATCATTTTAAATTTTAACCAATAACTTATGAGAAAAACTTACAAACTCTCGGCGGCAATTGTCTTGCTCTTCCTTTCGGTTGGGTGGTCATTTGCTCAGTACACGGTTACAGGAATCGTTACTGATAGCCGAACAGGAGAGCCTCTAATTGGGGCAAACATTTTGGTAAGAAATACCACAACAGGTACAGTAGCTGATCTTGACGGTCGGTTTACACTCAACCTTAACAGTAACAACGAGACTGTTTTGGTAATTTCTTCTTTGGGCTATCTTAGTCAAACATTTACAGTAAGTCCTTCAAACAACACTTTACAAGTAGAACTAAAAGAAGATGCTACTAACCTCGAAGAAGTCGTTATCACTGGGTTGGCATCTTCTGTGAAAAGGTCCAACTTGGCAAATGCTGTTTCTTCAGTTTCCGCAAAAGAATTGACGGGAACGACAACTATTCAAACAACAGACGGTGCTTTGTATGGTAAAATTGCAGGTGCAACTATCCGTTCCAATGGTGGTGCTCCAGGTGGTGGACTTTCTATTCAATTGAGAGGAATTTCAAGTTTGTCAGGAGCTTCACAACCTTTAATAATTTTAGATGGTGTTTATATCAATAATTCTTTCCAAAGAACTGGCCGAGCTGCTGTCACTGGTGCAGGTGGAGCAAATCAAGATGATGGTTCGAATAGACTTGCAGATCTTAACCCAGCAGATATTGAATCCATTGAGGTTTTGAAAGGGCCTTCAGCCGCAGCTATCTACGGAACTAGAGCTAATGCTGGGGTAATCATTATCACTACAAAAAGAGGAACAGAAGGTAAAACCAAAGTTTCCCTCTCTCAAGACATTGGATTTGCTCAGCCATTAAGGTTGTTAGGTGTTGATGATTGGAACGAAGAGAAAATCAATTTTTTCTTTCCTGCTACTAATAACAGAAGAGAAATTGAGTTAGAAAGATTTAGACAAGGAGATAAAATTGATTACGAGGATTATTTCTATAATAATACTGCACTCTTGAGTAATACAAGGTTGACGGTAACAGGAGGAACCGATAAAACAAAGTTCTTTGTCTCAGGTAATATTACATCAGAGGATGGTACAGTAAAAAACACAGGTTTTGACCGATACTCAATAAGAGCAAATATTGATCACAAAATATCTAACAATATTCGATTGGGTGTTTCTTCAAACTACATCAAATCACAAACAGATAGAGGTTTTACAGGAAATCAAAACAATTCAGGGGCAAGTATAGGATATAGTATTGCATATGTTCCGAATTACTTCGATTTGAGACCGGTGAATGGTGTGTATCCTAATAACCCATATTTCGCTGAAAATCCAGTTGCTTTGACAGATAATGCTGTGAACACTTCAGAAGTCAACAGATTTGTTCAGGCTTTTAACTTGGATATTGATTTATTGAAAACAAGCAAAAGCTTTTTGAAAGCAAACATTGCAGGTGGGTTAGATTTTTTACAAAACTCTACCATGGTGTATTTACCAGAGTTTTTACAATCTCAAGCAGCTTCAGCAAATCCTGGAGATGTTTTGATCGGCAAGCAAGAAAGTTTCAATACAAACTTCCAAGCAGCCTTAATCTACAATTGGAATTTGGGTAGTGTGAATATGAACTCTCAAGCTGGTTTAGTAAGATTAGACTTCAACAATAGCTCTCTTTTCAATAGAGGTAGAGGCTTAGTTCCTGGTCAAACTAATTTAAGACAAGCGAATGTCCAAGAAATCAATGAAAACTTTGTTAGTGAAATCCAAGAAGCAGGTGTGTTTTTACAACAAGAAGCAAATTGGGATGATAAAGTGATCGGTACATTAGGTATCAGATGGGATAAGTCTACTTTAAATGGTGATGCAAATAAGTTTTATGCATTCCCAAGAGCTTCCTTAGCAATAAATCTTGCCAATTTTGATTTCTTCAGTTCAAGCTTTGTGAATCAGTTAAAGCCAAGAATTGCATATGGAGAGACGGCTGGCCCAGTAGCTTTTGGAAGTATTTATACACCATTGATAGGTGCCAATATTGGGGGCTTACTAGGCTCTGTAGTTTCTACTCAATTTGGAAACGAAGGGATATTTCCTGAGACTGCGACAGAATTGGAGTTTGGTGTAGATGCTGGATTCTTCAATAATAGAATCGGTATTGAGGCTACCTATTACGTCAAAAACACACAGAACAACATCCAAAACTTGAATTTATCTCCTGCCGCAGGTGTCAATACAACACCTAGCAACGAAGCTGAATTACAGAATAAAGGTTTTGAATTAGGGATCTCTGGAACTGTAGTAGACAAGTCAAATTTTAGATGGTTCTCAAGAGTTCTATACTGGCAGAATAGAGTACTTCTTACTAGATTAGGAATTCCAACATATACTGCAGGAGCTTTTGGTGCTGGTCTAGGTACTTTCTTATATGCAGAAGGCTTTGCACCAACTACCATCGTGGGAACACCCGCTGACCCAAGTGTTCCAGGAGGATTTACCGTTTGGGGAAATGCCCAACCAAAATTCAATATGTCGTTCTACAATACATTTAGTATTCAGAAGAATCTTGAAGTTTCATTCCTTTTGGATTGGAGACAAGGTGGAGACAATATCAACTTAACCTCTTTCTTGTCTGATGGTGGAGGTACTACAAATGGCTGGTTTGATGATGACAATGGTGATGGCATTCCAAATGGAAGACAAAGAGCACCTGCTCCACATAACAATGCTGCAAGATGGGTTCAAGACGCATCTTTTGTGAAAGTTAGAGAAATTGGTATTTACTATACTGTTCCTAAGGCAACAGTAGCAAGTACTTTCGGAGGTTCTTTAGAAAATATCAAATTGGGCGTTTCGGCAAATAATGTATTCTTATTCACAAAATATGAAGGCTATGATCCAGAAACATCAACATTCGGTGCTCAATCTGTTGCAAACAATGTGGATATAGCTCCTTATCCTACTCCTAGAAGAATTTTCTTCCATGTGACACTTGATTTTTAATCTCAAAATAGAAGAAAAATGAAAAAGTTTAATTTATATATGACCCTTGCAATACTCATAGGAATGGGTGTTTGGGGATGTAATCCTTTGCAGTTGGATGATATTGAAGATCCAAACAACCCATCTGTATCGAGTGTATCTAATAATGCCACAAAACCTCAGATTCAATTTGTTCTTACTGGACTTGAATCTAGACATAGAGGATATGTTACAAACGTCTCACAGGCATGGAATACTTTTGGAAGAGAAATTTGGTATTTGAATGGATCTGATCCAAGATTTCAGACCGACTGGCTTGGTCAGAATGGAAGAGTTCCTGATAATTCTTACTTTGGTTTTGGAAATACAGGTGGTGGTTCCTATGCGGCGCCATATCAAGCTATAAATCAAGCTAACGTTTTGATATCTGCTGCTGCAAATGCATCTATCTTGACAGAATCGGAAAGAAGAGCTGTAAGTGGATTTGCTAAAATGATTCAAGGATACCAATTTATGATTCCTGCAAATTTTGTTTATGAAAATGGAATTAGAATTGATGTAACAGATCCATTGAATCCGGGACCATTTGTGCCTTATAATGAAGCTATGGATCATGTCAAAAATGTACTTGATGCTGCTGAACTTGATTTCGCGGCTGCGGGAACAGGGAATTTCCCTTTTAAATTGACTCCTGGATTTGCACAATTCAACACAATAGCAGGATTACGCCAAGTAAATAATGCTATTTTGGCAAGAGCTAATGCATATAGAAAAGACTGGCCTGGTGTTTTAACTGCTTTAAACGCTTCGTTCATGAATCTCAATGGAAGCTTAACTGCTGGACCAGCACATCCATATGTAGGTCCACCAGATGCATTTAACCCACTATTCTATGTGCCAAATGCTGCTACAAACACAATTATTGTTGTGCACCCTTCAGTTTTAGATGATGCTACTCCGAATGATAATAGATTAGCTAAATTCTTTCTGAGAACAAATCCTGTAACTGTTTCTACTGATGCAGGTACTTTGACTGGAACACATCAAGATGCAAGATGGCCTAGCAATACAACGTCAATTACTTTCATTAAAAATGAAGAATTGATATTACTGAAAGCAGAAGCACATGCTAACCTTGATCAATTCGCAGATGCTGTTGCAGCGATCAATATTATCAGAAATGCAGCTGGAATCGGTCCTTACACTGGACTTACCACAAGAGCTGCTTTGATTGATGAAATCCTTTATCAAAGAAGATATTCCTTGTGGGCAGAACCTTGGGGACATCGCTGGATTGATGCAAGAAGATATGACAAGTTAGACGAAATCCCTACTTCTTATGATAGTGGGACAATATTTATGCAGTTTCCTCATCCTCAAGCAGAATTAAGCTGGGATCAGTATTCAGGAAATTAAATTTTATAAAAAAGGAGGAGTTTTTACTCCTCCTTTTTACTTTGAAAAGTTTTTTTACTTTTAGAACATTCAAATCAAACCCATCTTTGAGGGAGACCATCTTTCAAAGATTTATTTGCCATTGCTACAGCTATTGCTGTATTACCACCATTCATTACATTTGAGTACGGAATACGTCCAGTTTCCAAACATTCAAATAAGTCTTGAAGTGCGTAAAAAGTACCATCTTTGAGAGGTTCTGTCACTAATTTTATACCTTTTCGATTATCTGACCATTCTAACTTAGTTGCGCCAGATACGCCATCTACTTGTTGCAACTCTTTTAAATGCTCTGGCTCAGGATAGAAATATCCGTCATTCATCAAAAGCGAAATTGTTCCTTTATTTCCCTTAATTTTAAAAATATATCCTTCGTATTGATTGCTGCATGTAGCTCCATAATTGCCAATTATACCTGCATCATTATACCTAACTGTCGCTTGGACATTATCAAAAGTTTCTCGACCATCTTTAAAATGATCAATACCGCCCGTTGCATAAATACTGCTTGGGACTGTGTCAAAAGCCCAATGAACGAAGTCCATTTGATGGGAGAGGAGTTCTGCAACCAAACCTCCTGAGTACTCCTCATACATTCTCCAATTGACTTGCCTTTCCAACTCAGGGCTTGGCACATGACGCCTCCAATTGTGATTTCTGTCCCATCTTGCCTCTACTTGTGTAACTTCTCCAAGATAGCCGGATTGGATGTAATCTTTCACTTTAAAATAGAGTGGTGAATATCGGTATTGATGTCCCACTTGAATAACTTGCTTTGGAAGCTGTTGGTGAATTTTTTGAAGTTCTAGAGCTTGTTCAGCTGTATGGGTCATGGCTTTCTCTAGGTAAATATGTTTACCAGCTTGTAAAGCAGTTTTTGCATGTTCAAAATGCATGGAAAGCGGTGTAGCTATCATTATGACATCTACATTTTTATAATCGGCCATTTCTCTATGGTCCTTGAAAACCTTAATCTTAGAATCCAAGCCCTTTTTTCTTGCATTTTGAACCCTGAAATCTAAAGTTTCACAAATAGCTGTTACAGTAAATTGATCGGGCATCTGAGATAATACGCCATGCAGGCCCGAACCTCGATCGCCATAGCCGAGTATTCCTACTTTATAATTCTTTTTTAAGTGTTGATGAATGGAAAAAGCAGGAATTGCTGTACTTAAACCAAGCACAGCTCCAGCTTTCATAAAATCTCTTCTTTTCAAGGTTAATTTGGTTTTAGGTTTGGAAAAGTAAGGTACTTAGAAATTTCTCGCATCTGAATTAATTCTTTGTGAGCGGTATAAATTCTAATATTTACAAAACAGAATTCCCTCTTCCACACCTCTTATTTCTGCTAAGCCCTTTAATCTTCCTATTGCTGAATAGCCAGGATTTGTGGTTTTTTTGAGATCATCAAGCATTTGGTGACCATGGTCAGGACGCATAGGCAATGACTTCTGACGTTTTTGCTGAACAACAATCAATTCAGCAATAACGCTTGCCATTGGCACATCTCCATCTAGGTGATTTTCTTCGTGAAAATTACCTAAATCATCTCTTTTAGTACTTCTGAGGTGAATAAAATGAATGCGATCTCCAAATTCTTTCACCATAGTGGGCAAGTCATTTTCGGCTAATACTCCATAAGAACCTGTACAAAATGTAATACCATTGTATGCACTTGGATTGCCTGATATGAGTCTTCTTATGTCTCTAGAGGTGCTCATCACACGTGGTAATCCGAAAACATCGAAAGGAGGATCATCAGGATGTATCGCTAAAAAAACTTTATTTTCTTCCGCAGTTGGAACAATATTATTAAGAAATAACTTTAAATTCTCTTCTAGTTCTTTTCTCCCAATGCCGCTATACGTATCCAATGCGTCTTGAAACTGTCCTAATGTAAAACCTATCTCTGAACCAGGAAGACCTTTCAATATATTTGCAATGAGCTCTTCTTTTTCACCTTCGCTAATATTTTTGAAATATTGAAGTGCTCTTGATAATTCATCATCCGAATAATCACTTTCAGAACCTGGCCTTTTCAAAATATAAACATCAAAAGCAACGATCGCATTTTTCTCAAATCTTAACGCCTTCGCTTTGTTTGGTAGTTCAAAAAAGAGATTGGTTCTTGTCCAGTCGAGAATCGGCATAAAATTATAACAGACCGTATGAATTCCTTCAGCAGCCAGATTCTGAATACTTTGCTTATAATTTTCTATATAGACTTTGAAATTCCCACTTCTGGTTTTTATATTTTCATGTACTGGAATAGACTCAACAACTGACCAATTGAGACCAACAGCTTCAATTTCATTTTTTCTAGTTTTTATTTCCTCTCTACTCCAAACCTCACCATTTGGTATATGGTGTAAGGCAGAAACAACGCCAGTGGCACCAGCTTGCCGTATATCCCACAGGCTTACAGGATCATTAGAACCATACCAGCGCATAGTTTGCTCCATTTTGTATATTTCTTTCTTCATTTTATCAAGTTGCTTTTGGTATTTTGAGTCTTTGTGTTTCAAATTATTAACATTTAATTTTACGCAAAAAAAGGCCTTAAATAGCTACAGTTTAATATTTTTATGTGCAATCGTTTCCGAAAAATTAATCATATTTGAATCCTTTATTGCTTAAATATTAAAACGAAATGGCTGAAATCACAATCAAATACTTGGCTCAAAAACTGAATCTAGCTCCTTCTACAGTTTCTAGAGCCTTGAATGACAGTCATGAAATTAGTGATGCTACCAAAATGAAGGTATTGGCTTTAGCAGAGGAATTGAATTTTCAACCTAATCCATATGCACGAAGTCTCAGAGAACAAAAAAGTAAAACTATAGGTGTCATTATTCCTGAGCGGATCAATAATTTTTTCAGTCAAGTCATTGATGGAATGGAATCCGTCACTCGAGCTTATGGATATCATTTACTTGTTTACAATTCAAATGAAGATACCGAACAAGAAAAAAACATTCTTTCCTTGCTAATAGGTGGGAGAGTTGATGCTATTGTAATGTCAATTTCTAGATTTGACCAAAAGTCAGATCATATAGATAAGTTAAAGAAAAGAAATACGCCTGTTGTATTTTTTGATAGAATTTCCACCAATTTCCCTACCACAAAATTCATTACCAATGATTATGAAGTAGGCTATCAGGGTACAGTCCATTTGATCGAAAAAGGGTGTAAAAAAATCTTATTCTTAATGCTCTCTAATGAAAACTCAAACGGTATAGAAAGATTAAGAGGATTTAAGGATGCACTTAAAAAGAAAAATATAACTTTTGAAGCAAATTGGGTCATAGAATGCAGCCATTCTGATGAAAAAAATATTGCACTCTTAGAAAGTATATTTTATAAGCTTGACCGACCCGACGGTGTACTTGCATCAGTGGAGAAATTGGCCTTGGCAACTTACCGAGCTTTGTCTAGAACCCACATTAAAATTCCTGAGCAAGTTCGAGTGGTGAGTTTTTCTAATATGAAAATTGCGGACTTACTTCATCCTCCTTTGACTACAATCTCTCAGCCTGCTTATGAAATTGGTGAAGAATGTGCGAAACTCTTGATTAAAAAATTAACAAAAAAGAATCAGCCGGATCTTGAGGATAAAATTGTGACGATTCCATCAGTTTTTACTGAAAGGGAAAGTTCAAAATAATAAAAAAACCTTGACACTTTTTCTAAAAGCGTCAAGGTTATAAAAAGTATATAAAGTTTTAAATGTATATCCATTTTTAAACTAGTTGCCATTAAAAATAATCTAGTTCCTATATTTGAAGTACTGTGGATACTTAGCTGTCGACACATGTGTGCCTAGTTGACAACTATCCTTAAGATTATTTGTGATAAAATTACATCCTAGTGTCAATGCGGAAAATCTAAAGCTTTATATTTTCGGCTCCCAACCTTTTTCATATTCTCTTGACCACAAAGCCATTCCTTTTCGATTGTAAATGTGTCCATTACTTGTATTACAATCGAAATTCTCACCGATTCTAGAAGATATATTTGCTAAATGACAAAGTAAAGTACTTTTTGCCCCTTCATCAATTGGTGATCGTTGAGTCACTTTTCCTCTTATACTGTCCAAGAAATTGATCACATGCTGGGAACTCATATCTCCACCACCGCCTAAACCTGTGCTTCCTTCTTTTCCTGTAGATTTGACTTCTTTAATTAACTTTCCATCAACATCAAATAATCTGTAGAGTCCTCTATTTACAAAGACAGAACCTTTGGTACCAAAGATTATTGTTCCCCGGTCTGAGCCGTACATGTTGTAATTATTTCTGCTTTTTCCATCCCACATGATGGTTTTATTATCATCAAATTTAAATGTAGCAAGCATAGTATCGTACATTTCCCATCCGTCTTCTGAAAAGTGATATTTTCCAGAATCTACTGCAACATGATTAGGGAAGTCAACTTGAAGTGCCCATCTAGCAACATCAAGTTCATGGGTGGCATTATTACCCGTCTCTGCTGTACCAAAATCCCATCCATACCAATGCCAATTGTAATCCCAAGTATCATGCATATAGCCTTTTCTTGGAGATGGACCTTGGTATAATTCCCAATCTAATCCCTCAGGAGGAGATGCTGGAGTAGGAATAGGAACTTCTTTTCTTCCGTTACTATAAAAAGCCGTGGCTGTATAGGGATTGCCAATCACTCCATTATGAATTTCTTTAATAATTTCAATAGTATGGTCAGAGGAGCGTTGTTGATTACCCATTTGAACTACCTTTCCATATTTTTTTTGATACTCTACGAGCAATTCACCTTCACGGGGATTGTGACTACATGGCTTTTCTACATAGACATTTTTGCCAGCTTCTAATGCTAACCAAGTACCAGGCGCATGCCAATGATCTGGAGTAGCATTGATAATAGCATCTACACTTTTGTCTTCAATAACCTTAAAAAAGCTGTTTTCTAGCTTGGGTGAGTAATTGAGCCTTTTGGAGAAAATGCTACCAGCATTTTCTCTTTGTGATTTCATCACGTCGCAGAGATAACTCAAATTGATATTACTTTTCTCGTCGCTTAAAGGTGGAATAAATGCCTCAAGTCTTCTACCAAGTCCAATAATCGCCACGTTTATTCTATCATTAGCTCCTAGAATATTTCCATAACTCTTGGCGGAAAAACCCAATGACCCTAAAGAGGAAATGCCTGCAGATAGGAGGGTGGTTTTTTTTATAAAATCTCTACGGGATGATGATTTATTACTCATGTTTGAATAGGTTATTTTAGGGTTTTGATTTTAATGTTTTTGAAGCTGACTTCATTGCCATGATCCTGAAGAAGAATTTTACCCTCGACTGCTTCTCCAAAGTTTTCCCACACATGGTATTTGCTGTTTTTCACTAATTGTCGGAATTCTTCAGAACCTCTAACATATTCCAATACTTTTACTCCATTGATAAAATGTTCCACTTTATTGTCTGGGTGTACCACAACTCGTCCTTGATTCCATTCTCCAGGTTTGCGAACAAATCTAGGTTGCTTATTTGCTGTTTTAAGATCATAAAGAGAAGCCAAAGTTCTATTCCCATCTTTTCCCATCTTGGCATCAGGATGTCTTTCATCATCCAATATTTGATACTCTAAACCAATCGCTGATCCAGTATTCCCTTCGGATAAAGTCACAAAATACTTCACTCCACTATTGGCCCCTTCGGTTATTTTAAAATCAAATGCTAAATCAAATGCACTGAATGAATCAGTTGTTACTATATCTCCAAAATTTGTAGATTCCGAACCATCAGTTCCTTCGATTGTTAAAATGCCATCCTTGATATTCCAACCTTCTTCCGGGAAAGTATTCTTGTATGCACCAACCCATCCATCAGAACTTTGACCGTCAAAAAGTAATTTCCAACCATTTTGCTTTTCTAATTCAGTCAATTCATTCAAACCAGTATTGACCACAAAAACATCACCTTTAAAAGCTTTTGGTTCGAGGTTTTCTGTTTGAATTCTGATATTTCGAAAAGAAGTTTTTTCACCTGCATGTGCTTCATCATAGATAGCATGAACTTGAAGCCCGATAAATCCCTTTGAGTCCATATCATCGACGACGTATGCTACTTCTTGTCCATTTATCCATGACTTGATTTCATTTCCAATAGCTTCTATTCTGTAAGTATTCCATTCGCCCATTTTGAATGCTGTTTTGGCATTTGGATTCAGATCTAATGGATAGAGCCAACCTCGTCTTGCTTCATCATAAAGTCCACCAGACCAAGCCCTCTCTGTTGGGTCTGATTCGATCTGATAACCATAAACCAATCCTTCTCCGTTTCGCGCACTTGGATCGAATTGACCGCGAGTCATGATACCTGAGTTTGAAGATTCGTGATTGATCATGATGTCAACTTCCAGAATATAGTCACCAAAAATTTCCTCTGTGATTAAAAAGGTATTGGGAGTATTGGCCACTGCGGTACCAACAATTACTCCATCTTTAATTTCAAATGTAGCATCTCCCATGACTGATTTCCAGCCATCTAAAGTCTCTCCATCGAATAAATCTCTCCAATTATCAGAAGTCTGATTACTTTCACTTCCATTACAAGAGAAAAGGAAGACACTTGTAACAATCAAAAGTGCCATTGTTTTTAATTTTTTCATCTTTCTATTTTGAGTTCATAAGGTTTAAATACTCAATATTGCCAATAGTCTTCTAAAATATTCACTTTTCAGTTCTAAGTTACGAAATCGATTGCGAGTTTTTGTCATTTATGGACATCGACACAATCCATTTTGTGAAATCGATTCCGTACAATATTCCATTTCCAATTGCCCTCAGCATCATTTTTATACTATTTGCACATAGAAATTTGAGAGAATATGGAAAAATCGAATCAAAGTTTAAAAGGAAAAGTTGCCGTAATCACTGGAGGCGGAGGAGTTCTTTGTGAGGTTTTAGCATACGCCTTAGCAAAGGAGGGAGCTAAAGTTGCTATTCTAGATTTGAATACAGATAGAGCTGTAGAAGTTGCAGAAAAAATAAAAAAACAAGGTGGTGAGGCAATTGGGGTTGAAGCAAATGTTCTGCAAAAAACCAGCTTGATTGAAGCACATCAAATTGTTTTGGATAAACTTGGCGCATGTGATATTTTGGTCAATGGAGCGGGAGGAAACCATCCTATGGGAACTACTGCAAAGCCATTTTTAGAAGAAGGTGATTTGGAAAATGAAGACTTAAAGACGTTTTTTGATTTGGACACAGAAGGAATCAAGTTTGTGTTTGATCTTAATTTTATAGGATCTCTTTTACCAACTCAGATATTTGCGAAAGATATGGTAGGGAAAAATGGATGCTCAATCATCAATATTTCCTCAATGAACGCATTTACTCCACTCACTAAAATCCCCGCGTATAGTGGTGCCAAAGCTGCTATTTCCAACTTTACTCAATGGCTAGCTGTACATTTTTCCAAAATGGGAATTAGAGTCAATGCACTTGCTCCTGGATTTTTCCTTACAGAACAAAATAGAAGCTTACTCACCAATGAAGATGGAAGTCTGACTGCTAGAGGAACTCAAGTCATAGAACACACGCCTCTTGGGAGATTTGGGAAACCAGAAGATTTGGTCTCAAGTTTACTTTGGCTTGTTTCAGACGAATCTTCTTTTGTTACTGGAATTGTGGTTCCGATAGATGGAGGTTTCAGTGCCTACAGTGGAGTTTAAAAAATAAATATTTAGGGTTAATTATTATTCAGCTCCAACCTGTGTTAGATTGGAGCTGTTTTTTATTAAACTCGCCTTTTATCCTCTTGCCAGTTTTTGATCTTCATTTTGATCTCTTTTGCTCTTAGATCTTTGGAAATCGTTTCGTCAATTAAACCCATTAACTCTTCGTCAGAAGCGAATCTCAAAGCGATTATCTGCGAAAGTCTTAGCTTTTCCTCAAGAACCCTCAGTGGTTTGCCAGTCAGTTCAAAGTACCGCTGTCTCATTTCCATTCGGATGATTCTATCTTGATTCTTCAGTGCATATAGTCTTGCCAACAGGGGAAGTATCAATAATATCAAGGCAATCAAAAAGTGAAAGAGGGCTATGCTAATTTCATCTGTTCCAAATGCCGAAAATAACCGAACGATAGACCAAATAAATAAACCCAATGTTAAGGGTGCCATCACAAAATGATGTAATGGGTAATACTGAGCATGATTTTTATAATTTTGCATTTTAATTTTTTAAAGTTTCATTTCCATCACAATATCATCCATTATAAAACCATTTCCTATATCAATTACTTCTCTTTTGGATTCATAAAAACCAATGGCTAAGTATGCCTGAATAGCTTTTAAATTGAATCGATTGACATTCAGATAGATAAATTCGTAAGCATGCTTTTGAGCTATCAGCCCGACTTCGGCAATCAATTGTCTACCAATTCCTTTTCTTTGGACATCAGGAAGTAGGTAGAGCTTATGGATCTTAACCTTTCCGGTGTTAGCACTATTCAGTTCATAGGAGCAAAAACCAACATATTTCCCTTCTTCTTCAGCAAGTAAGAAAACATGATTTTTATCTGTGACTTGCGCTTCCAAAGCTTCCAAATCATACATCCACTCTAGCATATAGTCAATCTGACTCGGAGTCAAGGTATCAGAAAATGTCTTTGGCCAGGTGATATGCGCTATTTTTTGAACCTCAATAAGCTGGTCTTTTGTAGCAGTAATAATCTTGATCATGAATGGAAAAGGCTAAAATTTAAATGATGCTTATTTCTTAGGCTAAAGCTAAATTCAAATTTGATCAATTGAAAATTGACCTAGGACATTTGGTGTAATACAAATCAAATTTTTGAGTGAATTTCAGCTTATTTCTACAAAAATGTAACTTTATTTGGCTTTTTGAACTTTAAAGAAGAGAGATTAAGAATTAATATGCATATCAATAAGAAAATTAAATCACGTTTGTTTGATTCAGAGTTTGAAATTCAGGCTTCCAGAAGCGGAGGGCCAGGAGGTCAAAATGTGAATAAAGTAAATTCAAAAATTCAGTTATTTTTTGATGTTCATAATTCGCAAGTGCTCAGTGAGGAAGAGAAATCTATCCTGCTCAGCAAATGGGAAAATAAGCTTGATAATGAAGGCAAAATCATGTTTCAGAGTCAAGAAAAGCGCTCTCAACTTCAGAATAAGGAACTCGCAATCCGGAAATTTTATGATGCTTTATTGAAAGCATTTGAGAAAAAGAAAATCCGAAAAGCTACAAAACCAAGCAAAGGTGCTATTGAAAGCCGTATCAAAGCCAAAAAAGTTAATGCCCAAAAGAAACAGAATAGAGGAAATGTAGACTGGTAACTTTTTTATAAAGAAAATGCCCAGCTGATATTACTTGCTAGGCATTTTTCTTAATCTAATACAAAACCAATTAACTGATTATCATTTCAAAATCTTATCTCAGTCCATCCCAGTTGATCAAGGTATTCCAAACCATGGGTGCATCGTGGTGATTTAAATATCTGTGAAGTGGATCGAATGTAAATGCTAGTACATTTCCCTTGCCAACAGGGACATTGAAAACAGAACCATGTCCGATTATGTCCTGCTCGTTTCTGACCATTCCTGCCACGACATAGGGTTTTGTTTTCCCATCGCTTTTTTCATCCTTGTCTACCTTAGGTTTATCTGGCATTCCCATGATTGGTCCATCATAGGGAATTTCGTCCTTCAGTGGTTTGAAACCATACTGTATCAACATCAGGTCTCTGTTATATTTATTCGTCTGCAAGAGCGGACCATTTCCTCTAAAGATGGAGAACTCTTCGGGATAGCCATTGACAATCGGAGAGTCTGATCTTCTGATTTTTGCCATCACAATAGAGCCGGGATGAAATAAACTTCCTGAACTCGCAGGACTCAATTCTGGAGCTAATCCAAGTTCAGCCATAATGGATGCACTATTTTCTAAAGCGATCAAAAGACCTCCTTCTTGGACGAATTTTCTCAAATTTTCAATTCCACCAAATCCTGGTCCTCCAGTCATATCATTTGTAGCCGATGGGAAACCGTGGCTAGGGAATTCTGCAGTTTTGGTGTAAGGCATAGGACCGAATTTGCTATCCACACCGTTGACAAAAGATTTGGCATTTCCTCTCACCCTTGGCACCAAAATCACGTCAAATTTTGATTTCAAATTGCCAGATTTGAGATCATCTTTGTCAATCGAAGTATATGGAATTCCTCGCTGCTCAAAAGTATATCTTGACCATCCCTCGTCCTGAGTATTGTACCAAGTATGGTATATGGCTACGCGAGGAAGATTTACTGACTTTTGGTCAAATACCGAGAAATTAGCTGAACTGCATTCAAAATCAAGCCCAAACTTCTCAGATATTTTCTTGATTTGATTGGAATTACTTTTTGTGATGATAATAGAACCTGCAGGATAGGATTTACCATTGATTTCTTCTGATTTTTTCAAAACTGCTATTTCCGCATTTTTATTATCTTGTTTCAATGCATATAAAGCAGGAAGAACAGTATTTTGAGCATGATAGGGTAAAATGTAAGTATTTCCGCTACCCTCTATTTTCCCTATATATTTTGTTTCTTCAGATAGAAGATTATATGCAGACAACTCTAATGTTGACACATCATCTAAAGAACTTACTTCAACACCATAAAGGTTGGGGAGTGTCCATGCAATCGCATCATAAGGAGGGAATTTCGCATCTTTCGGGTAGGATTGAGGTGTCATCAAAGAAACTAAGAGATTTCGATAAGGCTGCTCTGAAAGGATTAAATAGTCCTTTTCAGATTCATGAACCTCTATACCTTGGATCATCAGCTGATTTGCGAGATACGCAGCCATAGCTGGGTCGCGTTGTTCTTTAAGAATTGTAAATGCTCTTGGCCCTTCTGTTTTTCCTTTTTCGACACTATTGAAACCTTTCTTGTAGAAATTTCTCAAAAGTTGCTTGCCGTTTGATGCAGCATAGGAAAGTGAAGCAATAACACCTGTTTGGGTGTAGTTGATATTATTTCTAAAAGACCAAAGAACTTGCGGAGTTGCAGGATCGGGTCTGTACCATTCTTTGGAAGTAGCCAAATCCCCCGCAAAGCTAGAAGTGGAAAGGTCTCTTAAATAAGTATCTGCACCTGCGTTGCCATAAGTTTCATAGAATCTGCCATTGGAATTGTGATTATTTGCTACCCAAATCCCATAACCAGGCCACCATCCATCATAGAATGCCCAAGTAAATGCTCCCGGCATGCCTTGTGCGGCGACTTCTGCAACATCATGATTTCCCATTACTTGCCATTCACTTTGTGTAATTGGGTCTACAAAATCATTGTAAGGTCCTGTACCTGTAGAAATATAGAGCAATGGAACTGATTCATGCAAATCCAACATAACCGTTGGGTGAAATTCAAAAAACCCCTTAAAAATAGATTTGGTGATGGCTTGAGATACTTGTAGGCCATCTCTATTATTGTCATGGAAAACATATTTACCCCAATAAGGGACTGATCTTGGGAAGCCATCATCATACAATTCCCTTCCCTTGGTAAATCTATAGTACCAATCCACTTGTTTATCCCAGCCATCCGGTTCGGAGATCGGGTTGATTACTGTAATGATATTTTCTCTAATATCTTTGATTTGTTCAGCTTCTGATGTCACCAGCCTGTAAGCTAATTCCATCAACATTTCAGGAGCACCCATCTCAGTTGCATGCATTCCCGCACTGAGGTAGTAGATTGGTTTGGCATCTGCGATAATTTTCTCAGCTTGTTCCGGACTTGTTTTTCGAGCATCTGCCAATAAGGCTGTTTGCGCTTTATATCGATCCAAATTAGCTATCGCATTTTCTTCTCCAATCACGATCAGATAGAATATTCTTCCTTCTTCAGTCTTGCCCATTTCCTGCATGTGAACCATGGAAGAGGTTTCAGCAAGTTTTTTGTAATAAGCGTAGATCTCCTCCGTGCCATGAACCTGTCCCTCAGCTCCAATGATATGTCCAAAATGCTTCAAGGGTGAAGGAATGCTAGGGTGGTCGGCTACATCCAGAAGTGATTGAGGTAAAAATCTCTTATCAGTGGTGAAATCTTTGATTTTTTGATTGTATGTCTGATCAAGCTGCTGTGCTTTTGTGACCAAAGAACCAAAAAAGAGTAGCAGCAAAATGATACCGTAATGCTTTTTCATAGTGATTAAGTTTTATTGGCTTAATCTACAAAAAAATTATAAAATTCAGATCCAGAATTCCTTTGGTGGTAAAAATTTTGATCTATCGCACTCCGAGAATCCTGAAGGGTAATAAAAAAATGTTTTTTACTAAATCAAAGGAAAGGTTTATCGCAAATCCCAATAATCTAAAGGGAAGCAACAATAGCCAAACGATGGGATAAAGAAACAAAGCCAAAATCGCAATCGGCCAACAAATGATAAATAAAATCAACCAAAGTAAGAAAGTGAGCATAGCGCAAAATTTACAGTTTAAACGATTGAGTACAAGTTAAAGACCAAATGTTTAAAGACCCTAAAATCAATATCTTATAAATTTTATGTTGATCTTACTGTTCTAATTCGAACAGCAAATCGTATTTTTTCGGACAGTAAATACAAAAATGACAAACATCATATTTTTAGCTGATTTCAGCTTTTAAATTTACCATCTAATCTATTGATCTTTAGGTTCAAGTAAAAAAACTGATGTATAAAGTATTCAAAATAGAAGAAAGCAATTTTCTGATTGAAATTGGGAACATTTCCAAGTTTGCGGGAAGGTTTTTTCGAGAGGTGATCAAGCCAAAACAAGAATACAGGGAATTTCTCAATCAATGTTATTGGATAGGATTCAAAACCTTGACTCTGGTTGGCATTACAGCGTTTATTATGGGCTTAGTATTGACTATACAGTCGAGGCCAACCTTAGTGGAATTTGGTGCAGAATCTATGCTTCCTGCGATGGTGTCAGTATCCTTAATCAGAGAAATTGCGCCGGTAATTACAGCCTTGATTTGTGCAGGAAAAATTGGTTCTGGAATAGGAGCAGAGCTAGGTTCCATGCGCGTAACGGAGCAAATTGATGCTATGGAAGTCTCTGGTACTAATCCATTCAAATACTTGGTCGTGACCAGAGTAATGGCTGCTACATTGATGGTTCCAGTTTTGAGCAGTTTGGCTAATGCTATTTCCTTGTATGGCGGCTATTTAGGGGTCAATATCCGAGGAAGCGTCAGTTGGGACTTGTATTGGTTTCAAGTGTTTGATGCCATGAGTTTCGGAGATATTATACCTTCTATGATCAAAACCTTCTTCTTTGGCTTTGCCATTGGTATAATTGGATGCTACATGGGTTATTTCTCCAAAAAAGGAACTGAGGGTGTCGGCCGATCTGCCACCACAGCAGTAATAGTCGCTTCTCTTTTGGTATTTATCATTGATTTGATCGCTGTTCAAGTGACTGATTTATTAGGCTTAACATAGAGAATTATGGGAAATAACTCAATCGTCGAAGTTAAGAATCTCTATAAATCCTTTGGGAGTAATCACGTGCTAAAGGATTTCTCTATGTCAGTAAAAGCTGGAGAAAATATGGTGGTTTTAGGGAAATCAGGTTCGGGAAAATCAGTATTAATCAAGTGCATCATCAATTTGATAGAAGCAGATCGAGGGGACATCAAAATCTTGGATCAATCCATACAAGACATGGATGAAGACGAGGTGGACAAGTTAAGGGCACAAATAGGATTTCTATTTCAAAGTAATGCCCTCTATGACTCCATGACAGTAAGAGAAAATCTTGAATTTCCCTTGAGAAGGCATTGGAGTAGGGAACAGCGGAAAATGGGAGCGGAGCATGCTGTTATTGAAGCTTTGACTGATGTGGGATTAGCACATACGATCGATATGATGCCCTCAGAACTCTCAGGCGGAATGAAAAAGAGAGTCGCTTTGGCGAGGTCATTGATTTTGAAACCTAGGGTAATTCTCTACGATGAACCCACGACTGGTCTAGATCCGATTACATCAAGAGAAATATCGGAGTTGATGGTCACAGTACAAAAGAAATATAATGCATCCTCGATAATCATTTCCCACGATATGAATTGTATCCGAATCACCTCAAATCGGGTCATCATGCTGATCGATGGGAAAAATTACTCAGAGGATACATTTGAAAATTTACAAAAATCTACGGATCCTAAAATCCGTGAATTCTTCGACTAGCCATGAAAGAAAAAAAAGAATTAAACAGCGGAAAACTAGGTTTAATGGTTATAGCAGGCATATTATTCCTTGTCTTCTCACTTTACATGATCGGGAGAAACCAAAATATTTTTGGTACATCAATAGCAGTGATAGCTGTCATGGAAAATGTAAATGGACTTGTTCCCGGAAATAATGTGCGATATAAAGGAATGGATATTGGCACAATCAAGTCAATTGACATGGAGAGCGATTCTTCTATTTTTGTTCATTTCCTAGTCAAAAGAAAAATGCAATCTTTCATCAAGCAAAATTCATTGACTTCTATAACAACCGATGGATTGATGGGTAATAAAATCTTACAGATTATCCCTCAAGATGGTAATGCAAAGGAAATTGTAGAAGGAGATACTTTGTATCCTCAAGATATGTTGAGTACTGATGAAATGCTGAAAAAACTTGGCTCTACTGGTGATTATTTTGAGCGAATATCTGTCAACCTTTATGAAATCACCAATAAGTTGAATCAAAGTCAAGCACTCTGGGGCTTGCTGTCCGATGAAGAAATGTCAACTGAACTCAAGGAAACTATAAGAGAACTGAATCAGGCAAGCAGAAATGCAACAGCGATGACCAAAGCTGGGAAAGAAATGATACAGGAATTTCAAAATGGAAACGGTTTGATCAATAAAGCATTTACAGATTCGCTTATGAGTCAACAACTTGCGCAATCAATGGAAAATGTGATGGAAACAAGTGAAAAAGCTGTTTCAATCATAAATGACATGAAAATATGGCTTGAATCAGTCCAAAATACAGATGGAACAGTTCAACTTATTCTGAAAGACAGCACTTTTAAAGCGGAGATTCAACAAACAATCACCAATCTAGAAGCAGGAACAGATAATTTCAATCAAAATATGGAAGCTTTGAAACAGAATTTCTTATTTAGAAGGTACTTCAGAAGACTTGAGAAAAATGATTAATTCTCCGCTCTCAAGTCTTGATTCTTGTATCTCATATCTTGAATTTCTAACCTAATCTTCCTTTTTCCACATCCTCAATCCACCTTCAAATGCCATTTGGTTGTTTCCCAACCTACAGTTTGGAAGTGTCTTTGTCAAATGCTTTGAATTTCCACCACCCAATACAATTTCGTCAGGAATGAAAGCTATGGAAAACCTCCTTACAACAGCAATTACATGTTTGGTCCATTTTGCTGCTCCCATATGTTGAAAGCCTCTTTTGCCAAGATAATCTTCAAAAACACCTTTTTTGTAAGTTAAATGTGCCAACTCCATTGGAACCACATGACCATGGCTTACAAGTGCGGAGCCTAGTCCCGTTCCCAATCCTAAAAATAACATGACTCCTGTATCATACGAACCCAATGCCTGCATGGCAGCGTCATTCATGATTTTTACAGGCTTTCCAAAAGCTGACTCAAAGTCAAATCCAACCCAGCCTTGCCCCAGATTTTTTGGCTCAGCAGTAATTTTTCCAACCTTAATAACGCCTGGGTAACCTATGGAAATCACTTCATAATCCCAATCACTTGTAGCTTTCACAACATCTTCCACCATCTTTTGGGGCGTCATAAAAGTTCCAGAAGGGATTTTCCTTCTTTCTTCACCATTGTTAACCCTAACCTTTATATTAGATCCACCAATATCAATTACCAATATTTTCAAAATAGCTTTTGTTTTAATTCGAAATCTAAATTAAAGGATATTCGCTGCGCAGCAAAGGTTATTTTTACTTGTGACAAGAATAGTGTGAAAAAGAAAAAGACCAACTTTTGCGGAGATGGCCTTTTTACTCGAATATCAATCATCATATTATCTGCTTCTTACTTCCATTTTGGTAGTTCCTGTATGTTTCTGTCCATACATATCAATTGCTTCAACTTCAATTGTGTGCATTCCCGTAGGAAGGTTTGCCGGGATATTGGCTCTCCAAAGATGCTTACTTTTTTGTGGAAGTGATGGTCTTTTTCCATCTAACAACTCTTCAGTAGTATCCCATTGGAATAAATCAACCAAATATTTTGGATCATAGTCATCAACGAAATTCATATTCGACCAATTTCCGTCATTAATTCGATATCTCACTTGATTTCCTTCTGTTCCCAAAAAGAAATTAGCAAAAATTGCTGATGTCGTTCTTTTTCCTTGTTCAATCAATTTAGGCGCAAAAACATCAATCTGATATTCAGCTGATTTACCCGCAACTTGATATCTTGCCTTGTATTGGTTTCCATCGACATCTAGGAATACGTATCCCTTAGGCGTGCCATCTCTCATAGTGCTTACTGGCAAGCCTCTTTCGTCCAAAAGACCTTTATACCAATCTCCTGATGGAGTTCCAATATTGTAATGATGATGTGGCTTTTCTTGTTTCCAACCCTCTTCTTTTCCAAAGAAATCCTGTCTTTGGTAGTGCGTATGGGCTGAAAATGACATCGTATTTGGAAATTCAGCCAGCAATTCAAAAAGTTTATCTCTGTCTTCGTCTCTAAAGGAATCTCCTTCTTCAAAAAGAGGAATATGCATGGATAAGATAATCAATTTATCTTTTGGAACATACTTCAGGTCATTTTCAATAAATGCCAATTGATCAGGTCTAAAACCACCCCAGTAGCCAACACCGTCTCTTGGATCAGGATAGAGAATGTTTTCCAACATGATCACATGAACATCAGCATAATTGAAGGCATAGGTGGAAGGCCCAAAATGCGCTTCAAATGTCTCGTCTCCAAGTCTGTCCTCGGTCACATCAAAGTTATGATCGTGATTTCCCATGATGTTGTACCAAGGAATTCCGATTTTGGAAACTACTTCTGAATAGGCAGGAAATAAACTCAAGTCATCTCCAACCAAATCACCCATTGCAATACCAAATTCGACACCTTGAACTCCCTCAAGTTCTTCAACAATCGCTCTCTGGAAATATCCAACTTCTTCCATGTTGTATGGCTGAGGATCTCCAAAAATTAAGCTGGTGAATTTCTTCTTTTCATCGGCCTTTTTTAAACCAAAGTCAACAGATTTTGGAAGCGGACCAGTTGGATCAGAACCTTTGTATTTGAGATCAGGAGAACCAGATGGTTTGTGGATGTAAAAATGTTGCGGGAAGTTATATTCATTTAAAGGAACGGAATAGCCTGATGGTTTGATGACAAAAATCAAATCACCGTCTTTCACTTCTAGACTGTATTCCCCTTTTTCATTCGTGGTGACCACATCTTCTCCATTAGAAACAGCTACTCCAGAAATTCCTTTTTCATTTCTGTCTTTTTTACCGTTTCCATTTCCATCTTCATAGATGACACCCTTAGCTATTTCCTGTGCGTAAAGCGAAGAGAATAAGCTAATTAAAATTACACTACAGATTAGTTTTTTCATTTTAAAATTAAGGTTTTTTGTTTTTCTTTCTATTAATAGCTTTGACAGGATATAAAGTCATTTTTTCTAAACTGTCTAATTCCGACGTTGAAAACATGGTTTCAATGAAGTTCAATTTTATTTCTAATTAAGAATACTACTTCCTATTGTACAACTTCCCCGAGCTTTTGATCTTTACATAAGCAGCACGATACAATACTTCCCAGTATTCATTAAAAATCTCTTCAAATTCCTTTGAAGTATTGACCAATTGCATAAACATATTCATTATTTGGTTCCTTAAAGGTAAATCCGATGTTCCGTATGGTTGCTGTTCAGAAGTTATGATATCATTAACTTTATTTTTTAGAATTAACACTACAGAAAAATGCGCGAGCTATTCTTGATCAATAATTTGGAATTATATTTCAAGCCTGCACGTTTCAATGTTGATCATCTCAAATAAAACTAACACCTCACATTTGCTTAGATCTATGAAATGGAATCTTCAAAATTCTTACGCTGAACTACCCGCTAAACTTTTTACGCTTCAAGCTCCAACGCCTGTAAAATCACCAAAGCTTGAACTTTTTAATGAGTCCCTAGCTGATTTTCTTGGCATATCTGATGGAGAGCAAGATCATACAGACTTAGCAGAGATTTTCTCAGGAAATAAAATATTAGCAGATTCCAAACCACTTGCGCAGGCTTATGCAGGACACCAATTCGGGAATTTTACAATTCTTGGTGATGGAAGGGCCATTCTTTTGGGAGAACAAATCACCCCTAATCAGGAGCAATTTGACGTCCAACTCAAAGGTGCTGGAAGAACACCCTATTCCAGAGGTGGAGATGGAAGAGCAACCTTAAAATCCATGCTTAGGGAATATCTAATCTCTGAAGCCATGCATCATTTGGGCATTGCAAGTACACGCGCTTTGGCAGTGGTGACAACAGGAGAAAATGTGCAAAGGGAATGGGAAAATGAAGGTGCTATACTGACTAGAATCGCAAAGAGTCATATTCGAGTAGGTACCTATGAATTTGCTTTTCAGCAACTTTCTCTCTCAGAGCAAAAAGAATTGACAGCATATACAATCAAAAGACACTATCCTGAAATTAAAGATGCTGAGAATCCCGCGCTCGATTTACTCAAAGCTGTGATGGAAAAACAAGCTGCTTTGATCACAAATTGGATGCGAGTAGGATTTATACACGGTGTGATGAATACAGATAACATGAGTATTGCTGGGGAGACGATTGATTATGGCCCTTGCGCTTTTATGAATGTCTATCATCCAAAAACAGTTTTTAGCTCAATCGATAGCACGGGTAGATATTCCTATTCAAACCAACCTTTGATCGCGCATTGGAATTTGTCTCGATTAGCAATTGCTTTACTTCCTCAAATTCATGAAAATCAAGAAGAAGCAGTGAAGTTGGCACAAAATACTTTAAATGAATTCCCAGGAATCTACCAATCTAAATGGGAGACAATGATGTGTCAAAAGCTAGGTTTGGAAGGAGTAGAGACTTCGGATAAAGCGCTTATCGACGATTTATTGCAGTTGATGGAAAAGCATGCCGCTGATTTCACGAATACATTTTTAGCAATTCAGTCTGGAGATTTTCCAGAGGAAAGTCTTTATCAAAGTGATGCTTTCCAAGATTGGTATCTTCATTGGATTAGAAGAGCCACGCAGAGTGGAAAAAGTATGGAGGAAGTTCAGGAAATAATGGGAAAGCATAACCCGCAGTACATCCCTAGAAATCATAAAGTAGAGGAGGCCTTGTTTCAAGCCACTGAAAATCATGACTTCAGCATTTTCAATGAAATGCACGAGCTTCTAAAGACACCTTATCAGCTTAAGGATGGATTTACCGCTTATCAAGTTCCTCCCAAAGAAGGAGATGATGGGTATCAAACATTCTGTGGAACTTAAAAAAAGTACTATTTTTACAACCTAACCCAGAATTTCACTATCATATTATGCTAATCAAAGAAATTACCGTCGATGAAGCCCTTCCAATTAGACATCAAGCCATGTGGCCCGACAAAGACCTTGATTTCGTTAGGGTGTCAGGAGATGACGAGGCTTTTCATTTAGGATTGTTCGTTGATAGAGAATTGGTTTCGGTTGTTTCAGTTTTCAAAAAGGAGGGTGGAGCGCAGTTTCGAAAGTTTGCCACACTCCCCAAGCATCAAGGAAAAGGCTTAGGCAGTAAATTGCTTGTTTACATGATTGGCTACGTTCAAAAAAAGAAAATTTCCAAAATTTGGTGCAATGCCCGTGTGGCCAAAGTTGATTTTTATTCAGGATTTGGGTTAACTACAACCAAACAAACCTTTCAAAAGTCTGGAATGGACTATGTAGTGATGGAAAAAGAATTGATATAGAGTTTGCATCAAACAAAAAAAGAGCGCTAAAGGCTCTTTTTTGTTTGAATATACTTTGATTCACTTAATTACTGGCCTAATTTCTTAATAATAAAAGATCGCTTGATTCAGGCATTCATATATTTCTCAGCAGCTTTGGAAATAGCTGTTTTGGCTGAATGAATACATCTTCTTGCCAAAGAAATATCCAAGTCAAAAGTTTTCATTTGCTCTTCTTGGGCGAGCCAACTTTCAGGATCATGCTCTTGAAGGGATTCTAAGATCACACTCAAGCTTACGATCACATTTGCAGTACAATTGACAATCTCTGCAATTTGATCTGCTGACAGCAAATCCTTATAAGTATCATAAATCTGAACCGGACTATACACGTATCCAAACTCAAAAGGATCACCACTCCAAAGAATCTTACCCGTAAAAGCATCCATGTAAATGGCTTTGCCACCACCTTGATTGATTGCACTTGTCAACAGCTTTGCTTTTCTCAAAGAAAAAGCTTCCGAAATCTTCTCACAAATGGCACTATCGTTTTGAGAATGCTCCATCAAATCATAAGTACTTATTGATTTTTCTAAACAGTAAATAGTCAGTCCATTCGATCACCTTGTCTGCAAGCTTACTTACAAATGTGTGATGAACCTGTTTCTCTTTGTGATAATCTTCTGCAACAATGGTAAAAGTCTTTTTTTTAAATAGCGTTTCATTCATATCTAAAGTAAATTAATGCTTTTTGCTATTCAACAAACTCAACAATGTGTCCACTTATAGTGACAGTCCATCTGAAATAGAATGGGAAAATATCACTAAGATGAGATTCTGTAGTCAAATTAACTATAGCCTTTGACCCTCCAACAATATCTGCTTTTTGCAACATTTTTGATTTGGCTTTCTCTATCAAAGCTTTATTTGATAATCCACCAATTCCAAAAATATAGGTTGCCGTTGAAGTTCCGCTCACTCTTTCTACGACTTGAAAGTTTTTCTTGCTAAGTTCTACATTGGTCATATTGCCATTAATATTTCCAACATGTGTAGTATGTAAACCACAGCTATTCAATAAAAAGATTGTAACTAAACCAAATCCAAGTTGTCTAATTTTTTTCATAATAAAATAAAGAGTTATAGTTAAAATATAATAATATTAAATGTAACCTTGATTTAGTTAAGGTTTTGATCAAATTAAAATCTGTTCGGTCTGAATTAAAAACTGTAGGTGTTTTTACAAAATTCGCATTTCTTCTAAAGTTCTTTCACTTGAAAAATAGACCAGCTTAGCAGATTTTCAAAATTGATAGAAATGGAAAGAATTCAATACGCTTATCCGCTTTCTTAACCATAGCCATTTTAATATTTTATCAATATTCGCTTATGAAACTTACCATAGATCACTGCCAACTGATGACTATTAATCGTATAATTAAATTTAATAAGTTCATAAAATGATCACATTCAGATTATCATATATTCTATTTCAAAATATCCTCAAACTATCAATTCCTTAACCTTTTTCTCGATTCCTACTTTGGCTTTTTTGATATTTGAAAGAGCCAGCTTGAGGTTGACCTTATGGTTTTCTACATTGCTTGGATTTGAAAACCAGGTCTCAGGGTCAGTTTTCCCTTTGGATTGATTGATAGATCGAAGGGTAACAGCTACATTTTCCGGACAGTTGACCACTAAAGCAATTTGTTCGTCAGAGAGCAAATGCTTGTAAGTAGAATGCACCCATTCCGAACCATAAATATGTTCGTAGTCATATCGATCTCCACCATTCAAGACTTCGCCTGTGTAGCAGTCTAAGTACAGTGCATTGCCATTCCCTCTTTGCACAGCTTCACTATGCATAGCAGCTTTGACTAAGCTAAAGACTTTATCAATTTCAAATCGCATATAGGGTCGGAGGGGGTCTAAATTCATAAGTTATTAATTATTCTGAATAATCTTCATCTTGTTCATCAACATCAGATCCTGAAGTTCCATCCATTAACTTTTCCAATATAGATGAAGAAAGCATATTGTAATTATCTTCACCAATTAATTCTCTTACATCATTTTGTAGCTCTTTAAGCTGATCTACGCATTCTCTAAAAATTTCAATTTCGTCTTTGAATTCATTTAAAATTTCGCCAACTTCTGAAAACTCTTTGACAATAGCTTCAGGATTTTCAATGATCTTTTCAGGTTCAAAATCTATTTTATTTTCGATATTTTCTAATTTATCTTTAACTTCAGTAATGTCTCCTTTTTCAATATCTCCACCTAATTCTTCGTTATTGGTATCTAAAAATTTATCTTTAAGAGACTCTACAATATTTTTACCGAGTTCTCTATCAAAGGTTTTTGGACCCAAACCCTCTTGGCTTATTTTTTTCCCTACTTCTTTTAATGCAACTTCGCCAATCTCTTTAGCTACTTTTACAAATCCTTCAATTGCCATATTCTACCGATTTAATAACGTGGTGATAAATTTTTAAACTAGATTCAGTAGGGTAGTAGCTTTTCAAACTATTAACAAGATTTTTCTTAAACTCTCTTTTAAACCTACTTCTTTCAATGTTTTCAGGTGTATTATAAATTGTAAATTTTAAAATATTTTTAATGTTACAAATATCAAAAACAAATGATCTTGAAATAATATCATTATCTATGTTTTCAATTATCCGTTTATAATTTTTAAAATATGGTTCTTGCTCAAATGGTTTAAATATTTCTTCAAAAGATTTTTCATTTTTAAAATCACTATCAAAAAGATATCTAGCCAATATCATCTGAAAGTCTTTCTCTGGTCTACCTAGAGAAAATTTATAGTTGTTTTCTTTATTTTCAAACAAGTGAAATTTACACAAAATAGACTCTTGCCAATCATTCTGATAAATTGCTGCAACTCCAGTATCCAAGGAAGCTAGCTCTTCAATCTGTTCGTCAGTAAGATTCATAGCCTTACCTACTAATTCTCTATCATCAAAATCCGGAAGTCGTAAACAAATTTTTGTATTGGTATTTCTGATAGCAGACATGTCCATTAATCCGGGTGCTTGATCAGCAAGAATAAAACCCTCACCATAGGTTCTCATTTCAGCTATAGCATTAGAAATCATTTCAACAGACTTACCTTGTAAATTGCTTGAATTTGAAGAATGTTCAGTGGATGTCCTTTTTAATAAATTGTGAGCCTCTTCCAAAACTGTCACATGCTTTAGATCACTATTATTCCCTGTTCTGGTTGAGATTCTATATTCATTTAGCTTCATGAAAAGAATTCCCATTAACAATGCTTTAGTCTCTGAAGAGGCGACTCTAGATAGATCAACGATCACATTTTGATCAAACAACGATTCATCAGACAAGCCGTTTTCATCAAATACTAGACTTAAGAGTCCATTAGTTAAGCTTTTTACTCTTGTTACCAATGCACCTTCATAGTTGTTTTTGATTTCTTGAGAATAACTTGAATTTTTAATAACATCTGGGAGTACTTTTAGCAAATCATGGAAAGTTGGAAAATCACGCTCCTTCATTGTGTTTACAGAATTAATTAAATCCCAGCCCTTACATATATAAGCTTGTTCTATTCCTTCTTTCAAGACAGCTGGCATTGCAGCCTCCATTGGCCAACATGCATTTAGAATTTCTATAAATCGATCTATGTGTTCATAAACATGGATTTCTTCTGGAAATGCGAAAGGATTAATTTTCAATAAATGATTTAATCTTGGATTTGTACCAAAAACTGAGACGTTTTTCCTATTTCCAAAAATATCTTTGTACTCTCCTTTGGCTGGTTCTATAACCAAGAATTTGATCTCCTTTTTATAAAGATTTTCAAGTAAGTTATAGGTAACATTCGATTTACCAGAACCAGTACTTCCTGTTACGAAGATGTGGCTAGTAAATTTATTGGAATCCAAATAAACCGGGGTTTTATATTTCTTATCATAGTTAAAAAGATTCCCAATCTCGATTTTTCGTTTCGATTCAAAATTTTTAAGATTACTACCAAAAGGTGATACTTCAACAACATCTAAACCTGGTACGGATTTATTAGGTAAAGAAATCTGAATAGTCAATTCATTTGTGTTCACTGCATTTGCTAAAAAACCTTCATCATTAGATCTTGTGATGATTTTAGGAAGTTCGTAATGGCTCAAATATGCTTTTAAATTTAATAATGATTCTCGATCTAAATCATTAAATGTCTTAATGGAATTTGGCTCAACATTAGAATTTTCACCTTTAATTACACCGGCATAAATGTTGGCAGCCATTACACTATTTTGATGCTTTTCTGAAAGGAAATACGCTCCAACATTCCAGAATCCTTGACCTTTTCCTGATTCAAGTCTTTCTATTTGCTTGTCAAGTTTTTCTAAAAAATTTGAAACTTTCTTATCAGTATAGGTAAACTGAACACCTTCATTTATTCCTTCCGTTGAGGAAACAGAAGAAGTCGATCCACTGTTTTCACTCTTTGTCTTCGTTGTAGTTTCAGATTCTGAAGATGTTTCACTTTTTGTTAAACCTATTGTTTTGCTTCCTTCAGCAGATTTTTTTAGAAATTGTTTACCTGTTTTAGAATTTAATTTATCTGCAATCCTATCTGCATAATAGCCAAGTTCACTTCCTGTTCCGCCTATGGCAATCGCAAATTTTTTCAAGAACCATGGACTTGAGTTGGTGGTTTTTGACTCGTTCGTACCTTCTGTTTTTGAATTTGATTTTGAATTTCCCTCTGCTATGCTTTCCGATAAAGAAACTGTGATTCCTTCTGTACTTCCTTTAGACGTGCTTATACCTCTATTTTCTACACGTTCTTTAAGATGAGATACCTCACTATATATTTTTTCATAAATGTCTAAAGCAAAAACAACTTCTTCATGAATCACTGGATCGGCAATAAAAAGAGCTGTAAATGGTTTACCATACATACCAAAAATCAAGTTTTCTATTCCTTGTATAAATTCCTCCTCATCTTCTTTTTTAATAGAGGGTATACCTAGAACTGCTGTGACTTCATTGGCATTTTGGATTGCCCTAATATTTAATGATTCTGAATCACTATTACTTAGTTCAATATCATTATAAAATGTAGAACCAGGAAAATTCCCTTCAAGAGAACCTTTTAAAACTTTTGAAGCATCAGAAACATTTTTTTCTGATTTAATTCCAAGCAAAACCTCACAAGAATCACCATCTGAAACAACTTTAAATATCAACTTCACTTGTAATGAATGTAAAGCAGAATAAACTGATCGAAGCTTTAAATGAACTTTTGAGTTTTTTTCGTAGACAAATTTTTCTAAACGAATAAATCTTATTTGTCTTGCAAAATCTAACTCTGTTAGTTCATTTTTTTTTATTGTATAGCTTTCATCAATAAGATGCCGCTTAAATAAGCTATCAGATAAAAAATCGATTTTATATTTATTATTAGTGATTAAATGGGTCATCAACTTAAAATTTTATAAAGTAAAAATAATGCAAGTATAGCTCCTGCTGCTATTGCTACTCCTTTATAAGGAAATTCATTGGAACTAGGATACAATTCATCGATTCGAATACTTTTTTTATTCTTATAAACCTGATTATAAACATCAAAAAGCAGATTTAACCTTTCTTTCGAGCAATTTTCGGTAAAATTAGAACTCACTTGAGCAAAATATTCTTCACTATACATTTCTTGATTCTCGTTTTCATGAGGTTTATGAGTTTCAAATTTAAATGTTGAATTGTCTAGAGCATATTGGATAGCTTCCATAAGCATAAACCTATCTCCATTAAAATAAAAAAATAGTGAAAGGATTTCATATTTTATTTCAAAATGATCATCTGTTCTTACAGCTTCTAAAAACTGGTTTTTATTCATAAAGTTTCTCATGCAACTATGTTTTTATATTTTTTCTGGAGTAAAACTCTTAAATTATTTAATCTTTCTTCTTTAAGCCTAAAATCACTTTCAGACTCTTTTAAGGAGTTTATATATTGTGTATTGATTTCATTTATCGTCTCTTCTGCATGATTAAAAATTATATTTAAAAATTCCTGTAAGATTATTTTACTTTTTTCAATTAAAGTATTTTCTGAACTCTTTAAGGCTGATGTAAGACGTTTTCTTTCTGGATCAATTATATGTTTTAAAAAAACATCAGAACTCACGTAGTCTTCTGTTTTATATTCGTTCAACCGTCCATTCCAAGAAAAAGGATTATACCATACAGTATTATCCTTAACTAAAATCTTTTCTGAAACAATATGTTTATCAATTAACTCTTTAGTATTTAAAGAGGAAACTTTTAAATCTAGTTCAAAATGTAACAGTTCTATAAACTGATTTTGATCATTGAATTCTTTGAATTTACTTTTTGTTAACGTTTTTAATCTGTAAACAAATTCATATAATGCTTTGTTACTATTTGATTCAAATGTTGTTTTAATGCTAGCAATAAGTGAATTTAATTCTTTTGAAATATTTTTCTCAGTATCTTTCACAACAGAATATTTTATTTGGTAAGATTCATTTTTAAAAGTTGATTGAATTTTAAATATTTTTTTCAGCAAATCATTTTTAATCTCTTCAGCAAATGCGAGTTCAATAGAGGTATCATTTAAAATGTTAAACAATTCATCAAGTTTGTTTTCTATCTCTGCTTGCTTTGAATTTTTTAACTCTTCATATTCCTTTTTTTTTGATGCTATTTTTTCCGGTTCAATTTCAATTGAAATTCTTGAGTTTATATTTAAAATAAAATTCGTGAAAATTTCATGAAGTGTGTGCAATAAATCACTGTATCCGTCCGACCAACCCCATCTGGTATGGGAAGGATTTTTATTTAGGCCTGTATTCTTTCCAGTTTGAAGGCAGAAGTTGATAAAGGTCTTTTTGTTTATG
>NZ_BMFD01000012.1:0-4235 GCF_014637795.1 Belliella aquatica
GAAACAAAAAAACCTTATTGAAACTGATTTCAATAAGGTTTTTGTAAATAATTTTAAATCAATACGTTACAGGGTTTTTACCAACTATTTTTGACCATTAGATCGCTTCTTGGTACATTATACATTGTACTTTGTACTTTGTACATCGTTCATTGCACACGATATCCCAATCTAAAATCTACCTTCTAATATCTAAAATCCCTCTTGCTTCTCACAGCGATCATCATATACATCATCATCACCATAGCGGTGGGTGCTTGATCCTCGAAACTGGTCAAAAATTCCAATGACTTTGTTTTGGCGGGCAGGCAGCTGCCGCTTTTTTTGTCTGCTTCTGCCCTATTTGCTACCTGGTTTGGTTCGGAGACGATTTTTGGAGCTTCGTCAGAATACCTAGATTCTGGACTTCAAGGCGTTATTGAAGATCCCTTTGGCGGTGCACTTTGCTTGGTACTTTTTGGGATGTTTTATCTCAGACCGATGTACAAAATGAATGTGTTGACCATTGGGGATGTTTACAAGCGAATCTTTGGCAAGAAAGTCGAATTCTTCGCTTCCGTATTTATGATTCCTGCCTATTTTGGCTACGTAGCAGCGCAGCTAGTCGCCTTGGCACTTATCTTTAACAGCATTGCAGATATTTCTATCGCCAATGCCATTGTGGTTAGTGCTGGCATTGTTGTTTTCTATACCTTCCTTGGAGGAATGTGGGCTATTTCAATCACTGATTTTATCCAAACCACGCTGATTGTCGTGGGATTAATTTGGGTTGCAGTGTTAGTCTCCCAGCGAGCAGGTGGTGTAATGCCAATTTTAGAATCAGCACCAGAAGGGAGTTTTCAGTTTTTCCCTGAACTCAAGCCCACTGCTTGGATCAATTATTTGGGAGCTTGGATGATTATTGGTTTGGGAAGTATCCCAAGTCAAGACATCTACCAACGAGTCATGTCAGCCAAATCAGAAAAAGTCGCTATTAGATCTACCTATTTGGCTGGAAGCTTTTATGTCACTATTGGCTTGCTTCCACTATTTATTGCATTAGGGGCTAAGTTTCTTTATCCTGAAATTTACCTCGAAAACAAACAATTGCTACTTCCAGAGATGGTTCTCCGTCACAGCGGCATTCATGTTCAGATCCTGTTTTTTGGAGCGCTGATTTCTGCGATTATGAGTACCACCAGTTCAGGTTTGCTCGCTCCATCCGCTATTATTTCCGAGAATTTAATTCGCCCCTATTTTGGAGCAAAACTTCAGGACAAACACTTTCTTTGGTTATTGAGATTCAATATCATTTTCGTGGCTATCATCGCCACGATTATGGCACAATGGAAAACAAACATTTATGAACTCGTTGCCGAAGCTTCCATACTCATGTTGGTGAGTTTATTTGTACCTTTGACAGCCGGATTGTACTGGAAAAAAGCCTCAGAAATGGGTGCTCTGATGGCCATTATCTTTGGAATGATTGCCTATTTGGCTTTTATCAATATTGAAATGCCCATCTATCCACACGTTCCTGCTTTAGTAGTAAGTGCTTTATCCATGATATCGGGAACGTATATTTTCCCTAAAAAACGAAAAATCAATGCTTGATTATCCTAAAATCATATTAGCTAAAAATAAAGAAATTTCCATTCTCAGAAAACATCATTGGATCTTTTCAGGCGCCATCGCTACAAGAGATACTGACTTGAAAAATGGCCAATTGGTGCAAGTTTTCAGTGCCAAAGATATCTTTTTAGGAATAGGTCACTTTCAAAACGGCTCCATTATGGTCCGTACAATTTCATTCGAAGAGCAACCTATAGATGGTGTTTTTTGGACAAAAAAAATCCAATCTGCCTTTGATGTCAGACAAAGTATCGGACTTACCGACAGGAAAGAAACCAATGTGTACAGGCTGATCCATGGTGAAGGTGATGGTCTGCCTGGATTGATCATTGATTTTTACAATGGTACGGCTGTTATTCAGGCGCATTCTATTGGCATGCATCAACACATTGAGGAGATTTCTCAAGCGCTACAGGCTATTTATGGAAAGAAACTCTCCGCTGTCTACGACAAATCCGCTGAGACCTTGCCGAAAAATATTTCAGGAATTGAAAACAAATTGATCTTTGGAACACCTCAGACCAATTTGGTAAAAGAATATGGCTGCATCTATGAAATCGACTGGGAGAAAGGTCAGAAAACAGGTTTCTTTGTAGATCAACGAGAAAACAGGCATCTATTCGGAAAATACAGTGCAGGAAAAAAAGTCTTGAACACCTTCTGTTACAGTGGTGGCTTTTCTGTTTCTGCTTTGAGAGCTGGCGCAAAAGAAGTGCATTCCATAGATATTTCAGCAAAAGCAATTGAGTTGACCGATAAGAATGTAGCACTCAATGCTGCTGAATTTAAAGGAAAACATCAGTCTATTGTCGCAGATGTGGTGAAATATATTAAAGAAATCGAACAGGATTATGATGTGATTGTCTTAGACCCACCTGCATTTGCCAAAAACATAAAATCGAGGCACAATGCAGTGCAAGGCTACAAGAGATTGAATGCAGAAGCATTTAAACATATCAAAAGTGGTGGAATTTTGTTTACATTTTCTTGTTCGCAGGTAGTTGATAAACAACTTTTTGCAAACACAATCACGGCTGCGGCGCTGGAAAGTGGTAGAAATATCAGAATCCTTCACTATCTTTCCCAACCATCCGACCACCCGATCAATATCTTTCACCAAGAGACGGAGTACTTGAAAGGATTGGTGGTGTATGTTGAATAGTGGGGTAAGGATGAAATAGGAAGGATGAAGGATGAGTTAGGTATCGTTCGATATTCGAAGTTCAGCGTTCTAAATTCGTAATTAAAATGTCCAATGATGAATGTTGAATGATGAAGTAGGCTTACTAGTCATATCGACCAGTAGGGAGATATCTCGAATTATTAATCTTTAAATTCTCAAATCCGCCACGGCGGACAAAAATTTATAATCTACAATCTAAAATAATGCGTTAGCCAACTTTAAAACTTTCTAACATTACAACTTTCCAACAATTTTCCAATATTGGAATCTTCCAATCCGCCACGGCGGACAAGTTTATAATCTAAAATCTACAATCATAAATCTAAAATTATAATGTACACAGGACTACAACACGCGCATTCGGGACTTGCTTACTTGGTATTGGCAGCTTTGGCTATTATCATGATCATTGCTCTTATTGGAGCATTGAGCGGAAAAGCTTTCACTGAGAAACACAGAAAAATTGCTTTGATTGGTTTTATCCTTTCACACGTTCAACTTTTGGTTGGCTTGATTCTTTACTTCGTCAGCCCAATTGGTTTCTCTTTATTGACTGGTGGTGGAGCCATGGGAGACAAAGTAGCTAGATTGACAGCATTGGAACACCCAGTGATCAATATCATCGCAATTGTGGTGATTACCATTGGCTATTCCAAAGCTAAGAAAATGACAGACAGCAAGGCTAGATTCAGGGCTATCTATATGGCTTATGGTATTGGTTTGGTCTTGATCCTAAGCAGAATTCCTTGGACAAGTTGGTTGGGTTAATTTGGCCCATACAATAATATAAAGCACCCAAGCAGATCTGTTTGGGTGTTTTTTTATTTCTGTAATTGTCAGAACATTATTCGAAAAAATCGTTAATTTGACTAGACAAAATTAAAACTATAATGAAAGCTATAGAAATAAAGTCAAAAACAAATAAGAAAGGTCACCTCAAATTAGATTTGGGTTTGAAAGAAGCTGATAAAAATGTTAAAGTTTTAATTCTCTTAGAAGAAGAAATAAACGATAAAAATGATTGGTTAAAAGTTGTCTCTAATAATCCTGCATTTGATTTTTTAAAAGAAGAAGAGGAAGATATTTATTCATTAGAAGATGGGAAAAAAGTGTGAATTTAAGTTCAAGACAGTTTTGGTAAGCTTTCCTTTCGAAGATTTTAAGTCTCATAAGGTAAGACCAGCTCTTTGTTTAACTGAGCCAATTGGCGATCATGAACACATTGTTTTAGCATTCATTTCTAGTAAAGTTCCTGATTTTTTGGATGAATCAGATCTTTTGGTTGATATTGATGCTGACTTAGGAGAAACGACAGGATTAATTAAAAATTCAGTAATTCGATTTCATAAAATTATCTCAATACCTAAATCTTTAATAAAAAGACAGCTTGGTTATATCCATGGGAGAAATCAGAATTATATTCATGAAAAAAAAAAAAAAA
>NZ_BMFD01000012.1:4360-114589 GCF_014637795.1 Belliella aquatica
AAAGCAAATTCATTTTATGGAACTTCTAGCTGAATCTTTAACTTCTTCCCAAAAAAAAGATTTAGACTGACCAGCAAGGTGTCTTTCTCTTCTTTGATCCATAACTTTATAATCTTCTTCAGATAATCCATCAATTATATTTGAAGAATCTTCTAATAATACTTTAACATTTTGCAAAATACTTTCCTCATTTATATTTATAAGCATCTCAATTAATTCTAACTTTTCAGAATCAAAGTATGTGGATTTCAATTTTTTAAGTGAAGGACTCTTCTTGTACTCTGCTTGTCCTTCCGCCAAAATTTCAATCCAATCAGCAACAGGCATTTCATCTAAAGTTTTGTAATCTCCTGAAGTTATTTGCGCATACAAAAATTCAGTCAACCTTGAAAGGCTGATGTTTTGCTTAGATGCAAACTCCTTTGCTTTTTCAATGACTTTTTGGTCCAAAGAAAGTGTGATTTTTAAGTCCATAAATTCCTATTTTTTATACGATAAAGTTTAAAAGATTATACTTACAAATCAAATATTACGCACAAATATACCTGATAATGAATTAATTATGAAGAATATAATACTGAATAATCTCTACACACAATCCATTACTTTTTTTGCGCCCTTTGCACCTCCGCAAACTTTGCGAGCTTAAATTTTATTTCCCCCAATTCCTCTCCCCTGCCTCTATAGCAAGCTCCAATATATTCTGTCTTGGTGGCAAAGGGCTAGTCGCAAAAGGAGTAAAAACACAAGGTGGATTATAAGCTTTATTGAAATCCAATATCACTATTCCATTTTCGTCAGCTTTTTGTGTGTAGAGATACCGTCCACCTCCATACGTCTCAGCACCACTCGTCCCATCCGCAAAAATCAAATACAACTGATCCCCTTCTTCCAAAGCATCGATATTGTAAATCCTTCCTTCAAAACCAAAACTCAAATAACCAATCGCTTCTGCAGGATAGGTTTGTCCTAAAACATTAGAAATTGGTATTTCTTTGGCAGGTTCATAAGGGATAAATCGTGCTTCAAATCTCCATTCCATATTCACTGGAAACCTATCAATTCCCTGAAAGTCCTTAATAAGATCTGATTCCACATTTCTCAATCGCAAGCCCACTAAATCTGACCTCTGCAATACAGACATTCTATAAGTCTCAAAAAAAATTATAGGAGCAAAATCAAGTTCTGGGACTAAAATAATTGGCTCAGTATTCAATTATAAAATTAAGTATGGCTAATAATTGAAACTCAAAATAAAATCTAACTTGAAATTAACTACATTCAAATATTTTTTTTTTATTTGTATAAAGTCAAATAAAAAAAAGTATATCCGCTTAAATACAAGTAGCCAAACAAAATCGTGAATTTTAAAGCTTTTAATACCCTGAAAACTTATCGACTTTTAACAATTTTGAGTGCGATAATTAGTGAAATTATCGGTTTCTAATATTACTCCGGATATTTCTATAAAAAAAAATACTAAAACACATCATTTCATTTCAATAAGAATCTTCTTTCTTTTTATGAACATTAAAAAAGCCCTTGAATTATTAGACCTTGAAGAAAATGCTTCAAAGCAGGAAATACGAAAAGCTTATCAGGAACTATACAATGACATGCAGGTCAGAATTACCAACGTTCCTGACAGTCTTAGGCAAAAATATATCGAAAGACTCAAGCAGATAGATGAAGCTTACCAAGTTTTAGGAGGGACTTTGGAAGATGATGTCTCCGATCTGCCAAGCACAGGGCCTATTGAAAATGAAAGTAGTTTAGAATCAAACCCTGCTGAAGTCACAATATCTTCAGCAAAAGATTTACTAGGTATTCAAGGGGAATTCTTTCTGGAAGATTTGAAAAATATATACCAAGAAAGAAAAGCCGAACTGGAAGCTTCTATGCAAGAAGCACCCTTGAAAAACATCAAAAAAGCTTATGAAAGTACCTTAAAAGAACTTGATCAATCTTACGCATTATTAAAACTTAATGCAAAGAAAAAAAATGAACCGAATGAGGATAAAAGCAAGGTTTCAGAGTTAAAACAGGCTTATGAGACCTTGGGAGTTTCCTTTGGGACTGAATATGATGAAGTAAAGAAAGCTTATCAAGAGAAACGCAAGGAACTGGTTTATATCATCAATAACAGGAAGGATGATTTTGCTAAAGCAGCTTCTAAAGAACTTACTTTACTTGAACAAAACGTAAGTTTGATCATTCCCGATTTATCACATAAGGACAAATATCCTGAAAAAAATCAAGCAAAAGCAGCAGAAATAAAGAATGTCTATCCAACCAAAAAGAAAAATCTGCTTCCTGTTCTCTTGGGAGTCTCTGTACTCATATTGGTGGTGGTAGGATATTTATTTTTGAAAAGTGACGAATCCAAAATTGAGTCAATAGAAATAGTCAATGAGGCAGTCCCTGATAGTGACTTAGATTTGGCAGACACCATTACAGATATCAATTCCGAAGAAACTTCCACCTCCTCCACTACTCAAATCACCCAAACAGCGGAAAGCTCTACTTCTTCATCGAGTAATAACGCCATAATTGTCCAAGCCATGCAGGCTTATAATAATCTCGATTACAAAAAAGCTATAGATCTTTTCCAGACCGCCGCCAGGCAAAACGTGGCAGAAGCCTACACTATGCTCGGGTTTACATATTATTGGGGTGACGGATGGGGTAGCGTCAATTACCAAAAAGGAAAGGAAAGCTTTGAAAAAGCCTTATCCTTAGGAGACTTAAAAGCCAATTATGGACTAGGCCTTCAATATAATTCGGGAAATGGGGTGACTAAAAACCCAAGAACTGCTCAAGATTTTTTTAGGAAGTCTTTTAATGCTGTACAGGAAAAGTCCAAACAAGGAGATGATTTTTGGATGCAGATACTCTCGGCTATGTATAGAAATGGCTGGGGAGTCACCAAAAATCTAGAAGAGGGTATCAGATTACTAAAAATAGGCGATTCAAATCAAAATGCTCGTGCACAATTGAATTTGGGATATGCTTATCACTATGGTGAAGGAGTACTTCAGAACCATCAAGAAGCTGTCCGACTATACCGTTTAGCTGCCAATAAAGGTCAGGCCGTTGCAGAATTCAATTTAGGGGTTATGTATAGAGATGGCACTGGTGTATCAAAGGACGATAGAGAAGCATATAATTGGTTCCTCAAATCTGCTCAAAAAGGATTTTCTAATGCCCAAAATGAAATAGGCAGGTTCTATGAAAATGGCTGGCATGTCAGTAAGAATGAAAACGAGGCTTTTAATTGGTATAAAAAAGCTGCTGCTCAAAATAGCCAATATGGACTGTTTAATCTAGGGAGATTTTATTTCAATGGTATTGCAATTACACGGAATGATGAAGAAGCCTATAAATACTTCAAAAGTGCTGCAGATAGAGGACATACTGGCTCCATGAGTTTTATAGGAGCCATGTATGATTATGGATTCTTCTTAGAATCTAATTGGGAGAAAGCTTTTGAATTTTATAAAAAAGGAGAAGAATCTGGATATTATTTACGCCAATTGGGAGAAATGTATTTTTTTGGCGTCGGTGGCGCTCCCAAAAACGAGATTTTGGCCATGGAATACTTCAAAAAATCTAATGACAATTGGTCAAAAGTCTATATGGAAGTCATCCCAAAATTGGGCAAGGAAAAATATTTTGAAGCAAGTAATAACAGTGGGGATAAAATTTCACTTACCACTTCGTTTTCCAGTCCAGTAGTCATGGGGAAATTAGGCAACAACTGGACAGAAAAAGTTAGCCTTAGTTTCAACGCTGCCTCAAGGGCAAGGGTATGGCCAATCGGAAATGCTAATAGCGGAGGAGAAAACCCCAAAGATGAAATTATTTACAGCAACTATAGTTCTAGTGAAGAATTTACCTCCAATACTGAAAAGCTGGTAAGTGTATCATCTAAAACTCCACGGAGGACTATAGGCTACTATTATGTGACTGCCACTTTCAATACCGGTGATGTCCAATTAAAAATCCCGATGGCATTTGCATGGAAACCAGAATAGAAGATAAAGAATTGGTTCCCTATTAATATCCAATATTTATTATTATCGAGCCCTTGAAAAGCTGCGGATATTGGGTCGATGGCAAAATAGCGATTATGAATTAATCAAATGCATAAATCAATTAGAACCAATCCCTTAAAGCTAAATAGTTCAAATATTAATATATCTAAACTGAATAGCAAATGCCTGAAAATTAATTTGGTACATATATTATAAAATTTATATATTACTTGATATTTAACAGATAATAATCAAGTATTACCTGAATTAAACTTAAACTGAAAAGTTTTTGACAATTATTCACTAACCCCATCTTGTAATGGACAATAAAATGACTGAGAAAAAAGCAAAGGGAACCTTTAAAAAAGAAAACCTAGGTACTACTATTGGGGCAGCAGTAGTAGGTGGTGCTGCAACTGCCGTAGCCAACAAACTTTTCGGCAATGATATGTCAGGCGAAGGTACCGAAGGTACTATACTAGAAGAAGAGATCTTACCTCAAAATACAGCTCCCGGAGTAGTGAGCGCCACAGGTACACCTGTTACAACAGTGGAATCCAAAGATCAAAATATTGATTTAAGTTCTTACATGACTTCAGTGTTACAAAAAGCAAACATTCTCAACTCAACCATACAAAATTTATAATCAATTATGGAATCACCTCAGGAACTTTTAGCTATCGCAGCAGAGCTCGATAGTGCTTTGACTACACTTAACTCAAAAGTGTTTGACATTCAATCTTTGTACCAAGAAATTGAAACTAACAAACAACAAATTCTTGCTTTAACAGAAGAACTGAATGGCTACAGAGACGAAGTGGTCTCTTTGAAAAATGAAATTGCTGAATTCCGAAATCAGACCGAAACTTTCCATAGCGAAAGTGAATCTATGAGAACGGAAATTGAAGGGTTTAGGGAAACAGCTCAAGAACAGTTAGAAATTACAACTGAACACCAAAATAACGCGCTCGAATCCTTAGGATTAACAAGAGAACATGAAACCAATGCTCTAGAAGCTTTGAATATCACAAAAGAGCATGAAAATAATGCATTGGAATCACTTAACTTGACCAAGGAGCACGAAGCAAATACATTGGAATCCCTCAATATTACCAAAGAACACGAGGCCAATGCTTTAGAGTCTTTAAATATCACCAAGGAGCATGAAAATAATGCCATGGAGTCTTTGAACACAACGAGAGAGCATGAAAATGCTGCATTGGAATCACTCAACATTACTAAGGAACATGAAAACAGTGCTTTTGAATCATTGAATACAACGAAAGAGCATGAAAATAATGCACTGACATCTTTAAATTCGACGAAAGAGCATGAAAACGGCGCATTAGAGTCCTTGAATACAACAAAGGAGCACGAAAATTCCGCACTGGAATCGCTGAATATTACCAAAGAACATGAAAACAATGCTTCTGAATCTTTGAATACAACAAAAGAGCATGAAAATAATGCCAGCGAAGCACTCAACACGACCAAAGAACATGAAAGCAATGCCGCAGAGGCTCTAAAGCAAACAGAAGATCATGCTTCCAAAGCAGAAAGCGCGATGAGCAATGCAGAAAGTTCAGAAAGTTCTGCTGATAGTGCTGCAAGTCAAGCAGAAAGCGCCGCTAGCAGAGCAGAAAGTGCTGCTAGTGATGCAGAAGCTGCCGCCTCAAGAGCGAACTCTGCTGGAGGGGGATTTAGTTCTTGGTAATTCAGAGCTTATCCAGAAATAAATTTAATTAAATATACATTTCGGATATTCCGCCTTTTTATAAATTGTCAATAAAAAATACCCTTGTTCGGCTTTTGTGCCAATAAGGGTATTTTAATATTTCCTTCATTGATTTACTCACCCGAACTGAACAAAAAATTGATCACATTAAGCGAGTGATCAAGATAGTTTGATTTTAGCTAGCGTCTCCATCATATGCATGTTTCCAAAATAAAAAATGCACTCAAGGACATTGAAAGGATTGCTGAATTTTCTCTAGAACCAGGAACTTTAGTCCACTTGTCTGAATCACTAAGAAAAATTGAAAACAGTATTTCGTCTGAAAACATCAAGATGGATATTCTTTTTCTTGGTCAAAATGATGATTTGGAAATGATCCTTCCACAGGAATTTCATGATCTATGGAAAGAAAACCATATGGTAGGATTATCAGAAGGTCCATTTTCTATACGTGTTTTTGGTCCTTCCAAATTTCCGATAGTCAAGATAGATGAGTTGCATCCTGTTATCAAAGTAATTTATCTGAATGATTCTGAAATTGAAAAAGAGGAATTAAAATATTTCGTAGACCGGTTTTCAAAAAACACCGCTTTTCTATACTTTATTTTGGGTCCAAAAATTGAAAAAATAAACCCACAGGAATTCAGTTTAGAGAAAATCTGGAAAGTTCTGCGTCAATCTTCCGAAGAATTCAACAACATTGTAACATTTACCAAACAAATACCTGAGCCTTACAAGAAAGTTTCGGCGTTCATCAGTGGCGTTTTTGGTCTAAAGAAATTATCTGAATTCTTAGAAATACAAATGCAGAATGAGCAAAAAGAGATAGATGCAAAAAAAATTGCGGTTAGTAAGGAACTAGAAACCAATAAAAAATCTGCCAATTCCAAGTCTGGACAGGAAGTATTTCAACAGATTAAGAACAACCTCAGTAAAAGTGCCTCCGAATTTGAAAAGGGAATTGGGGAGCGTTTTGGGAAAATCACCAAAATACAAGATGGCTCTTTATTTTTTAATGTAGAACAGGAAATTGCTTTGCTCAAAGAATTAGAAGAAGTAGAAGTGGATGGAGAAATTATGTTAAGGCTTCCCAAATCAGTAAATCAACTTTTCGAATGGATGGAGCAGCAATTGAAAGACCACCTAAGTAATGATGTTATTTCTATGAATGATTTCTTATCTGCTTCTATTGAAGAGGTCCAAGAACTATTGGAGAAAACTGGTGTACAGGCTGCAAATATCCAGACTGAATACTATGACAAAAGTAAAATCCAACCCCTCTTGGACCATAGTATTAGGATGGAAAAGGATTTTGAAGCCAAAGGAGTAAGCAAAAATTTTAATAGTTTATTCAGCGCCATCAGGCAACCTGTTTTCATGGTAATGTCAATTTTGATGATCGCAGGTTTTGCTGGATTTAACCAGGAGGTACAGCTCGTTAAAGACAACTTTAACATTTTAATTGTTGTTTTGCTTGGCTTTGGAACATATCAGGCCTTTCAAAATATTTCCACTGAAAAAAGAAGAAAAATGACAGAGGAAACAAAAAAAGCCAAGCAACACCTATCTACAGAAATTAAAAGAATCCTATCTACTGTGGAAAGAGAATGGAAGCAACCCTATAATGATTTTCTAAAGAAACAGATCCGCGATATTATTGACAATTGCGAAACAGTACTTAAAAATTACAGTCAGAGAACATCGCAGGAGATCAATGACAAAAACCTACTCACACAAAGAAAAATGCTCAATATCAATAATCAGGAAAAACAATTTCAGAATGGTCTGAGGGAAAAACAGAATTTTGATAATAAACTCAATAACCTGATGGCAGAAACAAAAATTGAATTCCAAAAATTGACTCAGTAAGAAATGTTAGTAGGAATTGACTTAGGCACTACTTATTCTCTCATCTCTAGGGTAGGAAAAAACGGGATACCGGTTTTGATCCCGGACAACCACAAAAACAGTGTATTTACTACTCCCTCAATCATTCATATTGATGGCGATACAGCTTATTTAGGAGAGTTTTTAGAAACCAAATTAGAAAGAAATCCTGGACTTGATCTCATTAAGTTTTTCAAACGACATTTTGGCGATAAAAAACCCTTATACATTGATAAGGACGATACACCTTGGTATCCAGAAAGTCTAGCAGCACTTTTACTTAAAAAGCTCAAAATAGATGCAGAAGCTTATACTGCAGAAAAAATAGAAGGAGCAGTGATTACTGTACCAGCACATTTCAATGATGTCCAAAGAAAAGCGATACTGAATGCCGCTGCTCTGATTGATTTGCCTGTGCTGAATCTATTAGAAGAGCCAATCGCTGCTGCTATTCATTATGGCCTGACCAATAAGAAATATAATAAAACCATCATGGTCTATGATTTAGGTGGTGGCACTTTTGACGTTACCATAATGACGATGGATGAAAAAGGTATCTATGTAATCGCAAAAGATGGGCATACGGAAATCGGAGGAAAGGAATTTGATGAAAAAATAGGCGAAATCATTCTACAGCAATTCAAAGAAGCTTATGGAATGGAGCCAGTATTAGATGCCAGAAACTCGCTACATCTTAGGAGGTTTTCCGAAATGTTGAAGGTAGAGTTATGCATGCCGGGGACTCAGTTTGTCGATCAAGTTTGCGTGATAGGTAATCAGTCATTAGAAGTTCATGTGTCGAGAAATGAATTTGAGAAGGCCATAGAACCCTATCTGATTACTTGTGAAGAAATCCTCAATAGATGTTTAAAAAGTGCGAGTTTGGATTTTGAGGATGTGGACACCTTGTTATTGGTGGGAGGCTCGTCTATGATACCCTATATTAAGAAGCGACTGAAGAAAATTTTCACCAAAGAAAGCCAAGAGATTCTGACCCACGAGCCTATGCGCGCTGTTGCCTACGGAGCAGCACTTCATGCCATTCAGCTATCCGGACAGAAAATGGATTTTGAGTTACCTCCAGAACTTAAAGGAGTAACAGGATACAACCTAGGAGTAAGAGCTATTAATCCTAAAACAGGGAGAATCGTCATCGATAGCTTGGTCAAAAAAAACATGCCGCTACCCTTTAATAACAGCAAGACCTATTACACCTCCAATCCAGAACAGAAAAAAATGAAGCTGGAAATTATCCAATATTTAGATAAGGGAGAAAAAGAAGTGAGTTTGGGTTCATTGGTGATCGGCCCCCTACCCTCTTTTGAAGCAAACTATCCAATTGAAGTGAAAATAGAAAGCAGGACTGATGGTACGGTTTGGTTTTCTGCCTTTGATCCTAAGACAGGAATAGAAATCGAAAAACTCTTTGGGGATGAAGTAGAGGGAATTTCCAAGCTTCCAAGACAGAAAGCCATCGTACAGTCAACTTATATCAATATGATTATGTAAAGCCATGGATAAGAAAGAAGCTTTTGCCCTACTTCAAGTCACTGAAAATGCCTCCTCAGAAGAAATCAAAAAAGCATTTGAACAATTAAACGAAGCAACCAAACAGCTTATAGAACATTCCCCCCTTCAAAGCCAAAAACAGCTTTACAGGAAAAGAATGAGCCAATATTGGCAGGCATATGCTTCCTTGGTAGACATTAGAAAGTCAGAAAATGTTTTGAACTTTTCAGAAGAGGAAATGCAAAAAAAATCAGCTCCTGAAATAAAGATGTCCGGGAAATCCGGCCAATTCTTTCAATCAGAACCTAAACCTGAAAAAAAGAAGGGTCTGAGTGAGATACCTTGGAAACCCATCGCTACAGCGGCATTTTTAGGATTAGCACTTTTCATTACATGGAAAATTATTTTTGCCATTCCTTTACCTATCAAGCAGTTAATGAATGATATGGAGTATATCTCAGGTGGCACTTTTGAGATGGGCTGTACTCAAGAACAACGTGGAAAATGCGCTGATAATGAATTCCCCAACCATGCAGTAACCCTATCAAGCTTTCAAATTGGAAAATTTGAAGTGACTAGGGCTCAATGGTACGCTGTAATGAAATATTATCCCAAAAGTCCAGCCAATTGTACCGATCCGAATTGTCCTATAGTCCATATTACTTGGAATGAGGCTCAGATTTTTTTGAGTAAACTCAATAAGATGACTAAAAGCAATTATAGACTCCCTACTGAAGCAGAATGGGAATATGCTGCAAGAGGGGGCAATGCATCTAAAAACAGAATTTTTTCAGGTTCTGATCAATTCAATAAAGTTGGTAGCCGAGCTACAGCGCCATATCTAATAGGGACATTTTCTCCAAATGAAAAATTACTCTTCGATATGAGTGGGAATGTGTGGGAATGGTGTTTTGATGGATTTGATTCTAACTATTATAGCAATAGCCCAAAAGTTAACCCAACAGGTGTAGCTAAAAATAGCTGTAAAGTGATACGAGGTGGAGGTTTTCAGTCCAACGACTCTAACAGACGGGTGTCTAGTCGAAATTGCCTTCAACAAGACCAACATGCAGAAGAAGTGGGGTTCAGGATAGCAATTTCATTTATCAAATAAATGATCATGGATAAGGCTTCAAATAGATTTCAAGACCGTCAACTTAAATTAATCGATTTCCAAGATCGTGTTTTGATTGTATGTCCTAGGTGTACCCAAATGGCACAAGCAACAGCAGATTATGAGAGCAAAATAGCTAAATTAATATGTGGCCATTGTGGTTTCAATCAACAAAAGTCCACCATGCTTGATCAAAAAGCTAACTTGATCACATCAGCTGAATATTATTTTGAGGCTGATTTATGGCTTTCTTCTAGCTACAAAGAGCATCAATTTTCTGCTTACAACGAAGCACATTTGCTTTACCTAGAAGAATTCATTAGAGCAGATATAAGAGAGAATAGAGATAGGAAATTCTTTACAATGGTTGAAAAATTACCAAAATGGATGATTTCCTCTAAAAATAGATTGTCAATATTGAAGCTTATTCAAGCTTTGAAAAAAAAGATACCACCAACAACTTAATCACAGTATTATCATATGACACGCGAACAAGCACTTGAACTTCTCGAATTGGAGCCGGATGCAGGAGTATCTGAAATTAGAAGATCTTACAAAGAAACATATAACGAGTTGCAGATCCGTTTGACGAATGCTCCTACTGAGCAACAGAAAAATTTATATGGCAATCGTATCAAGAAATTAGAAAATGCTTATCAATTATTAATTGGTAACATAGAAGATGATTTTGATGTGCTACCTAATATCAGTCCAATTGCTGAGGAAGATTCAAAATCTTATGTAGGTGATGATAAGAATATTGAACCTTCAGGATCCTTATCAGAAGCGCTTGGTATTTTAGGGTTAGACCCCGATTATTCAGAACAAGAGCTTTATGACGCTTATAATAATAAGACCGCACAATTTGAGGATGCAATTCAAAAAGCTCCAATTGAACGTGCAAAAAAGCTGCTTAGGGAAGGTCAGGCAGAGTTGGATGATGCTTTTGAGGTGTTGTTGAAAGTAGTGATCAAGAAAGGATTCTCTACAAAAAAGAAGGAGACTAATACAGCAGATAAAAAGCAGACTTCAAAAACCACTTCAGCAGATAAATCAAGTAAGGTTGATGAAGTCATTGAACAAAAAAAGAAAATTAAAGCGGGTCTCTGGATTACTATATTTATTTTGATTGCCATCTTAGGAGTAGCTGGAAAGTTTGGTTTTGATTATTATCAAGAAGAACAATACCAAAATCAACTAATGACTTTGAAGGCTGAAGCAGAAGCGTTGGAAGAGGCTGGTGATTTCAAAAACGCTTACTTGAAGTATGAAGAAATCACTCAGTTTTGTAAAAGAGATTGTGAAGTATTTTCTGAGAAATTAAATGCCATGGCTGAAAAGAGTTTAGTGATGCATCAGAAATATTTGCAAGAGGCAGATTCTTTGATGGGAGGATATGAATTCGAACTAGCAAAGGAAAAGTTTATGGAAGCTCAAAAATGGCACCCAACAGGATGGGATATTGAGGAAAGTTTGGCGATGTTGGAACACGCTAAGGAGGATTTTGAGGCGGAATCAGAAGCTGAAAGACAGAGATTACAGCAAGAGTTGATCTTGGAACAACAAAGGCAACAGCAAAGGTTGGCACAAGAACAAGCAGATAGAGAAAGAAGAGCGAGACTCGAAGCAAGTGCCAATGAAATGGAAGCATCGGGAGATGTCTATCTTAGAAACTTAGAATATCAGAAGGCTTACGATTTTTATCAAAAGTCTCTTGATTTTAGTTATTCTGATCGAGTTTGGAAAAAAAGAACCGAAGCTGAGAACAAGCTGCCTATTAACTTATTCTTTTCATTTTCTCAAGTAGACAGTAGGTTTGTTAATTCTAAGGATGCAAATAAGGAATGGAAAACAGATGGCGGAGTGCTCAAGCATTTCTCTTTTTCAGAAGGATTTTCATATAATAAATTCTTTAATCAGTCAAGACTATCTGAGGCGACATTAGTAGAGATTAGTGTAGATGTGATGCATGTATCTGGAGCAGATAATTTTAGTTTTGGTTTATTGTTTTTGGGTAATAGTACAGACCCAAGCTACCGATTTGGGATAAGTGCTAATGGATCCACAAATATTGGAACATTAGAAGGAGGTAAATGGAATACAAAATGGGAATCAAATTCTGCAATTAGAAAAGGAAGTGGTCTATGGAACACTCTGAAAATCATTTATCAGGCAGGTAAAATAACTTATTACGTTAATGGAGTACAAGTAAAGCAAGAATCAGGAAGACCTTTTGGGAATACTATTGGAGTTTTTGTAGATGCTCGTATAAAAGAATCTTGGTATGATAACCTCTCCATCAAAGCGACCTTTTGAAATTTGGTCAATATAGCATGAAAACTCTGTTGCCGTAGATATGACGATGTGGGTTTTAAAACCTAAACACTATGTTTGATCACTAAGCTAACTTGATCACATCAGCTGAATATTATTTTGAGGCTGATATATGGTTATCTCCTAGCTACAAAGAGCATCAATTTTCTGCTTACAACGAAGCACATTTGCTTTACCTAGAAGAATTCATTAAAGCAGATATAAGAGAGAATAAAGATAGGAAATTCTTTACGATGGTCGAAAAATTACCAAAGTGGATGATTTCCACTAAAAACCGAGAACCTCTGCTCAAACAGATAGCCTTCTTGAAAAAAAAGATTCCGATTATCTGAACCGATTGAGCTTCCAACTATTTAAAAATTTATTTTAGTAGATATCAGATAAAAAGTAAATCCTTTTAGATATGGACACAGAAAAAGCACACTACATAATGGACTTGTATTCAGGTGCTTCATTGGAGGAGATTGAAAGAGCCTACCAGGAAAAGTTGGCAGATATCATGCTGCGCCTTCAACATGCCCCTACAGCCCATTTGAAGAAACTATTTTCCCGAAAATTGGAGGAACTCAACTCTGCTAATGAACACCTTTTGAGGCTGCACGAGGCTGACCATTATACGCTACCTTTGACAGAAAAATCAGCTAAGCCCGTTTCTATTGATAAGGAGTATGGCATACAGGGCTATGGTTCCTTAAAACTCCATTCGTCCACCTTTTCCCTATATGACTTCAGTATGGAAATGACGATTCCGGCTGCCTACCGGGAGTTTGAATTTGTTTTCATTGACTTCAGTGAAGATGAGCTCGTTATAGCGGGGTGGAAAGATGAAAATATTATTATTATACACAGACAGAATCTGAATAAGGATCCAAAATTACAATCACTAGAATCCATTATGGAAAAGAAAAGGCTAAAAGTCCAATCCTTATCTTGTTCATATTCTGAAAAAAAAGTACTCTTATCATTACCTCAATTCACAGAAAAATACGATAAACTCTCCTTTATGCTACTCCAAGAGATGGCTGGGCTTGATTATTTTAGACATCGATCTCATTTAGCCGTCCTGGAGTTTTTCTCTAACCAGCCTCTGGATGCCGAAGTGGTGTTTTATGAGGAAGATAAAGAAAGACATTATTTTTCATTTTATGAGGTATATGAGGGTATTTTCGAGGAACGTACCAACTCGAATTACCAAAAAAATGAATACCCAGACCTCCAAAATGCATTGGGTCAATTTCTAAAAGACAAGCCTTTGATCACATTCAATTATTTATTGGTACAGGGTAAAACAAACTTTCAAAAGGATGGTGTCTTTTCAATCCAGTTGGACCGCTGGGCAACTTTACAAGGAATGGGGCACCTTTGCCGGATTTGGAAAGGGCAAAATAAAAATCAATTATTACTGGGAAGCCTTGGCTTCAATATTTATTTCAAAGTAGATGATCGGGAAGAAAAATTGATCTTAGACAAAGAAAACACCCTTCCTACAGGGAAAATCGAAAAGTTTACCTATGAAATTGACTCCCAAAAAAGTATGACACTGCAATTATTATTGGAGTATGTTGATGTTGTAAAGAAAAAGAAATTAATTTGGGAAAGGCGAGTGGAACAACTGCCAAAGGTCCTTGGGACTGCTATACAATTGGAGTTGAGTGTTAATATAGAGGCTAAGAAAAACCCAATCCGAGTTGAGTTAAATGGGTATTCCCAAAAAGGAAAACCCTTTTTTGAAGAAATTCACGAGATAGATTTTATGAAGGATATCTAATCCATAAATCAGAAGACTATGAATGAACAAAAAGCTTTAGAACTCCTAGACCTTGAACCGGGCGCCTCTACCTCTGAGATCCGCAGGGCCTATCAGGAAGTCTATAACGAACTTCAGATACGCCTGACCAACGCCCCAACCGAGCACCAAAAAGAACTCTACCGCAAGCGCCTTGCCGCCGTGGAGGAGGCCTATCTCTTTCTTGGCGGGGAAAGCGAAGAAGACCTCAGCGAACTCCCCAGCATGGGACTCGTAGAGAATCCTTCTGAGGAAAAAATCCAATCTTCCAAGCTAAAGCCCCTCAGTGAGGCCGCTGCTTTGGAACTATTAGGGTTAAGCAAGCCATTTTCTAAAAATAGATTAGTGGATGCATATGAGAGCAAGAAAGAATATTTTGAAAAAGGGTTGAAAAGTGCACCGAATAATCTGGTAAAACAAGCGTTCCAACATTCTCTTGAACAACTTGAGCAATCATTTTCTACGCTGGAACCTTTAGCAGAAAACCCTGCTCCAGCCCCACCTAGACCAGAACCTCCTAAAAAAGAACCTCGGCCCAAAAAGAAAAAATCATCCCCATTACTCTGGGCAATTCCTGCCATCTTGCTTTTGGCAGCAGGTCTCTGGTTCTTCTTGCCAAAAGGAGAAAAACAAGATGAAATCTCTCAGGAGCTTAAGGAAGAATTTATTAAGGTGAAAAGTCAGGCAGATCTTTTGGCCGAAAAGCAATACTGGGATCAGGCTTTGGAGAAATATGAAGAAGCTTATACTTTATTGGCAGATAACGAAGTCAAAGATAGCATAGCAAGCATCGAGCAGCGCCTTGCGGCCATTGCAAAAGAAAAAGCGGATTTCGAGGTGTCTAATACCCTCCTAGTGAAAGGTATGAAATTAATCAAGATACCAAGTAAGAATTTTTATATGGGTGAAACTGAGGTAACCCGCGGACAGTTTGAAGTCTTTGTAATTGCCACTGGTTACCAAACTACGGCTGAGAAAGAGGGTTGGAGCTGGGTATGGACTGGAAGTGGCTGGGAAAAGGGTAATGGAGTAAATTGGCGCAACAATGAAGGAGGCAGCGGCAGTCAGCCTAGCTCACATCCTGTGATTCATGTAAGTTGGCATGATTCAATGGCCTATTGTATTTGGGCGGGAGTTCGTTTACCAACTGAGGAGGAATGGGAAGAAGCGGCCAAAGGCGGCCTAAACCATGAATATGCGGGCAGCAATAAGATCGATGAAGTGGCTTGGTATAAATATAATAATGGTAAAACCACACATGCAGTAAAAGGAAAAAAGCCAAATGGGTTTGGTTTATATGACATGAGTGGCAATGTAAAGGAGTGGACGGCTTGGGCAGGAGGTTACCTTCCAATATTGCGTGGTGGCGGTTGGACAAGCGATGCGTTTGACTGTAGAGTTTTTTCTCGCTTGGCTATTGGCTCTGAAACACGTGACATGACTAGCGGTTTTCGAGTAGCCCTATCCCCTTGAAAAATCAACACCAATTACCGTTCGTCATAATGCTGTTAATTTTGTAATCCTTAAAAGCACAACATTGACTTTAAAAAATTCCACATTAACCAAATATTACACTTAAATATATCTGATAATGAATTGATCATGAAAATATATAATATTGAATAATCTCCACTCACAATCCTAAACCTTTTCTGCGCCCTTCGCACCTTAGCAAACTTTGCGAGCTTAAATTTTATTTCCCCCAATTCCTCTCCCCTGCCTCTATCGCAAGCTCCAATATATTCTGACGTGGGGGCAATGGGCAAGTCGCAAAAGGTGTAAAAACACATGGCGGATTAAACGCTTTATTGAAGTCCAAAATTACGATCCCATTTTCATCGGCCTTCTGGGTATAGAGATAGCGTCCACCTCCATACGTCTCAGCACCACTCGTCCCATCAGCAAAGATCAAATACAACTGATCCCCTTCTTCCAAAGCATCTATATTGTAAATCCTTCCTTCAAAACCAAAACTCAAATAACCAATCGCTTCTGCAGGATAGGTTTGTCCCAAGACGTTGGAAATTGGAATCTCTTTTACAGGTTCATAAGGGATAAATCGTGCTTCAAATCTCCATTCCATATTCACTGGAAACCTATCAATTCCCTGAAAGTCCTTAATAAGATCTGATTCCACATTTCTCAATCGCAAGCCCACTAAATCTGACCTCTGCAATACAGACATTCTATAAGTGCCATATGTAATTGTTGGAGAAAAATCATTTTCGGGATCGAAAACAAGTACTTTTTCTGTAATCAATTCTTCGCCAATCTTGATCCCATCGATTTCAGGACTGAAATAAACTTGCTTTCCAACCTTCCCGAAGGTCCCAAAAAATTCAGGAAACAAGGCATCATCAACTAGCAGTTCCGATCCCACATTCATTCCCAATCTATTGCTATCCTGTTCAAACCAATACAAGCCTATCAAGTTCAGCCAGCCATTTTCTGATTTCAAAGATGCTACCCGGTTGTTGTACCAGTTTTCAATTTCTTCTGTGTGTGCTTCTTGGGAAATAGCGTAGCTCTCCTCCTTTTCTACATGACAAGAAGAAAAAAGTAACAACAGAATCAACATGCTGAATGATAAATGCTTCATAGGGAATAGAGCGTTGGTAAAGAGTGAATATACCATTTTGAACACAACATTTAACCACATGGAACACTAAGTTTTCTCAAAGAATACAAAAAATAGAATAGATCACTTTAATCACGGATAACAGCTGAACAATGCTTTTTTTGATTATGCTTGGTTCATTTCACTTCTGATATATTCTTCAAATTTCCTGATCTCCAAAACATCCAAACTCCCTCTAGGGATCTTAATCCGAGTGTTATCAGACTTGATAAGCAGCGTATTCTCTACTTTGTCAAATGACTTGATATCAGCTATTTTAACTCGTTTATTTTTGAAGAGTGCCTGTTTGATAATTTCCCCGTTAGCTATTTCAACATACGGGTATTTTTTGAAATACAAAGCACCAACAATCCCTATCAAACCAAGCGATATTTGGATAGAGGGGTAAGTATTCATGTAATCACGAACCAATCCAAAAACTCCGGCTAGTATTTGAAGCCCAGAAGCAATAATTAATAATTTGTGAGACTGCTTGTCATATAACTTCATGACTTATTTTCATTAGATAGAATTGCACTAAAAACTAATCCTCTAATATACAAAAATGTTTTACTTTATAAAGATCAAAAAATAGAAAACTAAAAACGCTTATTTTACAGATGAGCACCATTTTTTTTTGTGTTCATCTGTGTTCATCCGTGGTAAATAAAAAAAAGGCTAACCATCGGCCAGCCTCTTTAATCTTATTTTAACCATTAAATCATTTTACAAGCCAAAAAGCCTTGGCAGCCAAAGTGTCAAACCTGGCCATAGTGTAATTACAATCAACCCAAATATCATCGCAACAAAGAATGGAATCAGAGGTTTGACGACTTTCTCTATGCTCGTCTGGGCCACGCCAACACCGATAAACAGCACTGAACCAACAGGTGGGGTACATAGTCCTATACAAAGATTCAAAATCATGATAATCCCAAAGTGAACAGGGTCAATACCCAATGCAGTCACAATCGGTAAGAATATCGGCGTGAAAATCAAAACTGCTGGAGTCATATCCATGAAAATCCCGACAAACAACAGGAGAATATTGATCAGCAATAAAATTACAAAAATGTTGTCACTGATAGACAACAGGGACTCTGAAATGGATTGTGGAATATCCTCACTTGACATCACCCATGACATACTCATGGAAGTAGCGATCAAAAGCATCACCACAGCAGTGGTTTCTGATGACTTGAGCAAAATGGAAGGAAGTTCTTTCCACTTCAACTCTCTATAGAAAAATGATAAAGCAAGCGTGTAAATTACCGCAATAGCTGAAGCTTCTGTTGCGGTGAAAATACCCCCTACAATTCCTCCCATTACTACAACCAGCAACATCAAGCTTGGAAATGCTCTGAAAAACTTGCTTGTCAATTCCTTCATGCTTGTCGCAGTTCCACCGGGAAGGTTTTTCCTTTTGACAAAAACTGCAGCAGTCAGCATCAATAGCAATCCAATAAATATCCCTGGCAGGTATCCTGCTACAAATAATGCGGCGATAGAAACCCCACCTGAAGCCAATGAATAGACGATCAAAATATTGGATGGAGGAATAATTAATCCAGTCGTTGAAGAAGTGATGTTTACAGCAGCTCCAAGTTCTTTTGGATAGCCTTCATTCTCCATTCTTTTTCCCAAAATCCCACCTATAGCCGAAGCAGCAGCAGCGGCAGAACCAGCTATTGCTCCAAAAAGCATGGCAGCAATTACGTTGACATATAATAATCCACCTGGCAATCTCCCTGTGATGGCTTTTGCCAATTCTATCAAGCGATTGGCAATCCCTCCCCGATTCATGATTTCTCCTGCTAAGACAAAGAAGGGTATCGCCAAAAGCGAAAAACTATCCAAGCCTGTTCCCATTCGCTGGGCAATCGTCGTGGCTGAGGGCCCAGCGGCAACAGAAACCATCAAGGTAATCAAACTTGATAAACCTAAACTCCAAGCGACAGGCATTCCGATCGCCATCAATGTCACAAAAGTCAATACGAGTATGATAATGCTGATATACTCCATTTTAGTCCTGGGTTTTGGTTTTAATCAAATGAAAAATTCCTGCTACTTGGTAATACAAGACCAATAGTCCACTTGCTGGAATGATGCTGTAGATATAGGCAAGTGGAATTTGTAAAGTGGCTGATTTCTGGCCAAGCAAATATGTAATGTAAACCAGATTACTCCCTCCCAAGATCATCGCTGCAATCGCAAAAACCATAATCAAAACATTGATCAGGATTTGAAGCTTCATTTTGGCTTTTCCTTCCAATTTTCTCAAAACAATATCAATGGCTAAATGCTGGTTTTGTCCCGCCACATAAGCCGCACCCAACATTCCCAACCAGATCAACATATATCGGGATAACTCATCTGTAAAGGAAGATGGATTTTGAAAAATATACCTAGACAGCACCTGCCAAGTCACATTCAATACCATAGAGCCCATCAAAAAGATCAAGAGCCAGCCTATGATTTTATCTAAATTTTCTTTGAATTCTATACTAAACATTTTCAAATAGGTCTGTGGGTTAATAAGATTAATTAAGGTTGCTTTCTGATTTGATCGATTACCGCATACAATTCAGGTTGAGCGACTTTCAATTCTTCGTACATACTTTCTACAGATGCTCTGAAGCCATCTTGCTCCGGATAGACAATGGTAACTCCTGCCTTTTCCATTTCCATTAAGGACTCTTCCACTGCGTCTGCCCAAATTTTATATTGATAAACAGCAGATTCATCTGAAGCTTCCTGAAGCCATTGTTTTTCTTGATCTGAAAGTAATTTCCAAACCTTCGTACTGATAATCATGATATCTGGAACGGCTGTATGCTCGTTGATAGAATAAAATTTACAGACTTCATAATGTCTAGAAGTGTATAAACTCGGAGGATTATTCTCCGCACCATCTACAATTCCTTGTTGAAGTGCTGTATAAAGTTCTCCATAAGAAACAGGAGTCGGAGAACCACCAAAACTTTTTACCATATTGATGGCCGTATTGCTTTCCATTACTCTGATCTTGAGGCTTTGCAGATCTGCTGGGGATTCTACGGGTTTAGTTTTAGTATAAAAACTCCTTTTTCCAGCATCATAATAGCATAGTCCCCTCAACCAAAACTCTTCCCCATCCAATAAAAGTTGTTTTCCAATCGGACCTTTGAGGACACTTTCTCGATGCTTATCATCTCTAAAGAGGTAAGGCATACTGAATACTTGAAGCTTGGGAGCGAAACTTTCCATTACGGCAGATGACACTTTGGTCATACCTAGGCTTCCGATTTGTAGCAGTTCGACTAATTCTCTTTCAGAACCTAATTGTTGATTGGGATAAATTTTGATGATCATTTCACCACCGGATTTCTCCTTGACCCGCTCCGCTAAAAAAACCATGGCTTCATGAACAGGGTGAGTTACACCGAGTCCATGACCCAATTTGATCACGCGAACCCCTCCAGGACCTTTGCAAGCTGTAAGGAAAATCAATGAAATAGCAATGATATAGCAAATTCTCAATTTCATTTGAATGTTATTTTTGGGTTGTCGGCCTTAAGACCTAATCGACTTTATCAATGTAAGTGTAGCACTTATTTTTTCTTGAAGTATCTCGTACTGTCCCGACTCGATGACTTTCTTATCAAATAGCTGAGATCCCATACCCACGCAATGTACGCCAGATCCAAACCATTCTGATAAGTTTTCCTTGGTCGGCTCCACTCCTCCCGTCGGCATCATCATTACATCAGGCATAATTGACTTCACTGCTTTGATAAAACCTGAACCAAGAAGATTCCCTGGAAATGCCTTGATTAACTGTGCTCCGAGACTTTTGGCATGGAATACTTCTGAAACCGTGGCGCATCCCGGAACCCAAAGCATCCCTTTCATAGTACAAAAATTTGCAACTTCAGGAATCAACGCAGGGGAAACTATAAAATCAGCTCCAGCAAATATGAACCTTTGAGCATCAGTTGCAGTAAAAATCGTCCCAATTCCCAAATACATCCCTTCAAACTCCTCACTATAAATTTTCAGAGCCTTAAATACCTCAAAAGCATTTTTTTCTCTATTGGTAAATTCAAAAACGCGAACACCTGCTTTGTAAGCCGCTGCTAATACTGACTTGGCAACTTCAATGTCCTTGTGATTAAAAACCGGGATCATTCCCGAATCAGTCATGGCTTGAAGGATGGATTTGTTTTGGTTCATTTGAATTTTAGATTTATGATTTTAGATTTTAGATTAGGAATATTGTTGGGATAGCTTTTCCGCTACGTCGCGGCGTACAAGCGCCTTACATTTTTGGTCTTATGTCTTGCGTCTTACATCTTAAGTCTCATATCTTACCTTAGCAGTTTACCGACATTCTCACCTTTTACCAGTGACTTGACTTCTTCAAGACTGACGAGGTTGGCATCTCCTGGAATACTGTGTTTCAAGACCGAGGCAGCAACTCCGAATTCTAAAGCTTCTTCATCGGAAAGATGGAGCAGTCCATAAATCAATCCAGCCATATAAGCATCTCCTCCTCCTACTCTATCTACAATATGCGTCATATTGTACTTTTTAGAAGTCAGTAGATTTTTCCCATTCCAAAGGATTGCACTTAGTCCATTTTCAGAAGCAGAAATAGAATCCCTTTCTGTAGTTGTAATATATTTGATTTGAGGATAGTCTTTTTTGGCTTGGATACATGCTGCTTCATAATCTTCAGCTGTGATGTCCATACAATTTTCGAAGTCAGCCATTCCGGCTACAATAATATGTGTATAGCGAATCAATTCAGGCATTACTTCCAATGGCCCTTTTCCATATTGCCAAAGATTTCTTCTATAATTGATATCACCACTGATTGTAATTCCTTTTGCAGATGCAGCTTTCAATGCTGCTAAAGTCATATCTGCAGCTCTCTGGGAAAGTGCAGGCGTGATACCCGTCCAATGAAACCAATCCGCTCCTTCAAATATTGCATCCCAATCTACTTCAGCACCATCGAAATTTGCAAAAGCTGAATCAAATCGGTCATAAATAATTTTTGAAGCCCTCTGCATGGCTCCATTTTCTAAGAAATAGAGACCCATTCTTCCTTCGGAAGTAAAAATATATTCTATTCCAACTCCCATTTGCCTCAAGTAATTTGTCGCAGCTTTTCCCAAATCATGATCTGGAAAAGCTGTTACATGGTAGGATTTCACTCCCCATTGTGCAAGGGAGACAGCTACATTAGCCTCTGCCCCACCGTAGACAATATTGAATTGATCGGCTTGTAAAAAACGCTCATTGCCCGGTGTGCTAAGCCGCATCATCACTTCACCTAGAGTTATTACCTTTTTAGTCATGGGTTGATCTTTATTCTAATTGGTAAATTAATGCCTTATATTTTTATTTTTGAATTTCTTTTGCCTAAATTGTGCAATCGATTGCGCAATATAAACAAAAAATTCAATGAACCATAAGTTTTTACAAATTCATCCACAGGACAATGTACTCGTCGCTTTGACAGATTTACGTGCAGGTGAAGTGATAGAATTCGAAGGGAAAAAGATTACCCTAAAGGACTCTGTACCTGCCAAACATAAATTTGTATTGACTGAAATTGAGCAAGGTGGTTACGTCTATATGTACGGTTCAGTAGTAGGGAAGTCAGTCACTCCCCTAGTTAGTGGATCAGTCTTGACAACTGCCAATGTGAAGCATGAAGCCAATTCTTTCAGTGAAAAGACAGAAACTACAGGATGGACTCTACCTGATTTTAGCAGGTTTGAGAGAAGAACTTTCAAAGGTTATCACCGATCAGATGGGCAAGTGGGAACGGCCAATTATTGGGTTGTAATTCCATTGGTTTTTTGTGAAAATAGAAATGTAGAAGTCATCAAGCAGGCCTTCGTAGATGAGCTCGGTTTTGGGAAACCAAACAGGTTCAAAAGCCTTGTGCAACAAATGGCTGATTTGTACAAAACAGGAAAAAAAGAGCAGATCGAAACGTTACAAGTTGAGGAATTTGTAGAAGTTAGCGCTTCAAAAATTTTCAAAAACATAGATGGTATCAAGTTCCTAACCCACCAAGGTGGCTGTGGTGGAATTCGTCAAGATTCAGATATGCTTTGTGCTTTGTTGGCCGGATATATCAATAATCCAAACGTGGCTGGCGCGACAGTTTTGAGTTTGGGTTGTCAAAATGCACAACCTGCGATCTTAAAAGAAAAACTGAATGCAATCAATCCCAATTTAGATAAGCCAATAATACTCCTTGAACAACAAAAAGAAGGAACAGAAAGCAACTTGCTATCACAAGCAATTAAGCAAACTTTCCTTGCTATGGCTGAAGCCGATCAACAAGAAAGACAGGATGCTCCGCTGAGTAAGTTGACGATTGGTTTGGAATGTGGTGGATCCGATGGATTCTCTGGTATTTCAGCTAATCCAGCGGTTGGGCATGTTTCTGATCTGATTGTTGCCTTGGGTGGAAAATCAATCTTGTCCGAATTCCCAGAACTTTGTGGCGTTGAACAGGAATTGATCAATAGATGTGTTGACAATACCATTGCGAAGAAATTCAGTAAGCTAATGGTAGATTATGCAGCATCTGCTGAAGCAGTAGGTTCAGGTTTCGATATGAATCCTTCACCAGGAAATATCAAAGATGGTTTAATCACAGATGCGATGAAATCCTCTGGAGCTGCCAAAAAAGGAGGAACTTCTCCTGTAGTAGATGTCTTGGATTACGCGGAGTATGCAACTAAACCCGGCCTCAACCTCCTTTGTACGCCTGGAAATGATGTAGAAAGTACCACCGCCATGGCTGGATCAGGTGCCAATATCATTTTGTTCACAACTGGACTTGGTACGCCAACAGGCAATCCAGTAACTCCGGTCATCAAAATATCTTCCAATACAAAGTTGGCAGAAAGAATGCCTGATATCATTGATGTAAACACAGGTGCTGTAATCTCAGGAGAAAAAACTATCCCTCAAATGGGCGAAGAGATGCTCGAACACATTATTAAAGTTGCCAGCGGCGAGATCAAATCCAAAGCCCAACTCCTGGATCAGGACGATTTTATTCCGTGGAAGAGAGGGGTTTCTTTGTAGGTTTAAATTTCAAAGTTCAGATTTTAGATTTTAGATTTGGCCTAGAATTAGGATTGCTACGTCTTGGTTCTAGGCTTAAAAAAAATGACTCATTTTTTCTCTAACTTTTTCCTCTAAACACTTTCTACCACTAACATTTTTCCTTTGGAAGCTTGAAAGCGGATATTTTTGGCTGTGGTGTATTGCTCAGAATTGTACCATTCTTTTGCTCTTTCGACAGATGGAAATTCTAAAACAACCAAGCGCTGTGGATTCCAATCACCTTCGAGAGATTCCGTCTGTGCCCCTCTAACGACAAACTTTCCACCAAAAGCTTCAACCGCTGGTAAACTCAGTTTTTTATAATCTTCGTACAATTCAGGATTATGGATTTCTACTTCTACTAGAACAAGTGCTGGCATGGTTGATTTTAAATTTTTGATTGTTGAATTCAGATTAATATTTGGTTTATCAGAAACCAGATTAAAAAATGTAGCTTATAGAGAAAAAGGCTAGATTCCTGAGAAGCTAGCCTTTTCTATTTTTTATCTTTGCTTGTTGCTCTTTTCGTAATAAGCCATGGCTTCTGCCATTTGGCTATTTAATTCTTGAATTCTTTTATCTGGACCTGGGTGAGTCGATAAAAATTCCGGTGGCCTTGCACCTTCTGCACCTGCATTCATTCTTTCCCAGAATATAGGGGCTTGTCTTGGATCATACCCCGCTAAAGCCATGAAATTTAAGCCTAATTGATCGGCTTCTAATTCATGCTTTCTAGAAAATTTCAACATTCCCAATTGTCCACCATAACCTACAGCTTGAAGGAAGATGCTTTGAGTAAGTGTTGGGTTTTGACCCATTGCGACCTGAACACCGCCAATCAATCCATTCAATAAAAGGCCATTTGACATTCTCTCTCTTGCGTGACTTGCTATAGCATGTGCTACTTCGTGACCCATAACAACAGCAATCCCTGTCTCGTCTTGGCAAATAGGCATGATACCTGTGTAAAATGCTACTTTACCACCTGGCATACACCAAGCATTGATTTGTTCACTATCTATAAGATTGAATTCCCATTGAAAGCCTTCCAATTCATCTGCATAACCCTTTTCTCGCATGTAAATATCTACAGCTTCTGCAATTTTTCTACCTACTCTTACGACTTGCTGACCTTGCGTCGAACTAGTTACTAACTTACTTTCTTGCAATACCTGACCATATTGATCGTATGACATCGGGAGAATCTCTGCATTACTTACAAGACTTAACTGATTACGTCCACTAAATGGGACTTTGGCACAGGAATAGGTGATTAGCCCGACCAAAAACAATATTGATAATTTCTTTAACATAACAGTTTGGATATTTATACAAAATTGCCCAAAAAAGATGCCATATCAAAAATGCATTCCTTTTTTTTAATTAATTTGGAACATTAAATACTTAATCCAATCAATATGACCCCAGAAGCAAAAAGTTACTTAGGTAAAATGACTAATCCTTTCATTTTTTGGTGGGCGATGTTGTTCAAATTACCCTCTGCCATTTTTTGGCGATTGAAAATCAAAAAACTTGATGCAGAAGCTTGCGAAGTGTCTATTCCTTATTTCTGGAGAAGTCAAAACCCTTTCAATTCTATCTATTTCGCGGCACTTGCCGGAGCAGCTGAATTGTCCACTGGTGCATTATGTCAACTTTCTATGGCTGGAAAAGGCAAATTCAGTATGCTGGTGGTTGATTTTAGAGCAGAATACTTTAAAAAAGCAGATCAATTGATCACCTTCAGTTGCAATCAAGGAAAAGAATTGGAGTCAATAATCAACCAACTTCAACTTGGTGAAAGCAACAAACTCACGATGATTTCGACAGGATTGACTAAAGATGGAGAAATGGTCGCAAGATTTTATGTTACTTGGTCTTTCAAAAAGAAATAGATGGGCGTACGACTTGGAGGAAAATCAGAATCTACTCTCTGCGTCTACCTGTTCTCCAATCAAAAAACTCGATCAGTCGCTGTTCCACCATCTTCCAACTCATATCAAGAAACTGATGGTCTTTGTTGTGCAGGTTAAATTCAATAATCAAATCATCTAAATCCTGATTGGAAAGGTTGTATTCAGACTTAAGCGCTGTCATCACTGAATCTGATTGAATCAATTCTAAATAATCTTTTTTCCGAGCTATTATGGCCAGTTTTCTGGCGTATTCCCGCTTATTTCTTTCGCTTTTCATAAAATAAGAAATCGGACCATCAATAGTCATCGCAGGAACTAAACCAGGATTATCAGACATACCCATGTACATTTTCCCTGGTCCTGCTTTTCTATCAGAGAATCCACGCATTCCAGTTGGACTTGCAGTACCACCAACCAAATAGGGAACTTTATATTCATTTCCGTAAACGCTAAACTGAGGGAGTGTTCGCGCATTTAAATATATCTCAGCTACAAAATGTCTGTCCTCACCAACGATCACTTTGTTTGGAATATAATATTGTTTTGAAAAATGTATGGAATCACCTCTGCTTCCCTGAAGTCTAAAATACCCTCTTGAATTTGTCAAACTGCTATCCATGTTCGTCAAATTCACAACCCAGACGTCCTCCAAGTAGCCTTTATCAAAGCCATCAATCACATTTCCGGTAATTGTCTGGGCCTGTATGCTAAATTGCAGCGTAAAACAGATCGTAAATAAAAGTACTATAATTCTCACCGTACGAAGGTAAAGTGAATTGTCTTTCACTAAAAATTTGTCGTGTTAAAAAACATTAAGCTTATAAATCACTAATTTGAATTTTCAATCTTAAAAGCATTTTATAAAAACACCTATATACAGCAATGGATAAATTCAAATTAACCAGATTCGCCCCTACACCAAGTGGTTTTTTACATCTTGGAAATATCTATTCTTTTTTGATTACGAAAGTTTTGGCTGAAAAACACGGAGCAAAAATCCTCCTCAGAATCGATGATTTGGATCAAGAAAGAGTCAAGAAAAAATACACGCAAGACATTTTCGATTCGCTAGATTTTATGGGACTCAGCTATGATTTAGGCCCAAAAAATCTGAAAGATTTTGAACAAAATTTTTCTTGTTTGAAACGAATAACCTTATACCAAAAGCACATCGAAGAATTAATTAAGAGAAAAGCTATTTTCGCTTGCGATTGCAGCAGAAATAAAATTGAAAAAATGCATCCTAAAGGATTTTATACAGGCTTTTGCAAAAAAAGGAATCTACCAATGAATACATCAGGATCAACTCTAAGAATCAATACTCCTGTAAATCAAAAAATAAAAATCCAAACTCTTGAAGGAATTCAAGAAAGTGAAATCCTTGGGATTTTAAGAGATTTTGTCATCAAAAAGAAAGATGGGATACCTGCCTATCAATTACAATCAATCTCAGATGATATTCACTATGGTGTTGATCTAATTGTGAGAGGCAATGATCTTTTTGGATCTTCAATTGCTCAAACTTTCCTCGCGTCTCAATTGGATAAAAATGGGTTAAATCAAATCACTTTCCATCATCATGATCTGATATTTGGGAAGAAAAATCAAAAATTGTCAAAAACCACTGGAGATGCCTCCATCCAATTTCTTAGAAAATCAGGAATGAAAAAAGAAGGAGTTTTCGAGCTTCTGGGGAAAATGGCGGGTTTTCCCCAACCCATTAAAAGTTTTGAAGAGTTTTCAAAAGCGTATTTAGCGGATATGATTATCCAAAAAAGTGATAGCAAGAAAAGTTAAAGATTTGCAATTGTGAGTAAGAGTTAATGGTTAATCAGTAGATAAATCTAATCTACACAGGCTCCTATTTATAAGAAAAGTTAGGTAATTGCTTCAATGTAAAAGCCGAAAGTCATCCTGACTTTCGGCTTTTACAATTAATCTATTTGAACTTATTATTTTCAATTTTTTGCTGGAACACCCTTTCCTGGAAGGCTATTTTTGATAAACTCTCGAATGTCATCATTGGATGTCTTCAAATCTTCTGCTCTCAGATACATCATGTGACCACTTCTGTAGGCCTTGAAAGAGAGTCTATCCTTCAATTTTCCATTTTGATCCATTTGCCACATATTGTATTTGGCATTGAAGTAATCTGTGCCACCATCAAAATAACCGGATTGTGTCATCACATGGAGATATGGGTTTTGACGCATGGCGTTGGCAAGTTGTTCACCAGTATTTTCATTACTTCTATCCCAAGGATTTACCGGACCAAAGAGATTGTATGTCAGATCAGTTTCATACTCCAAGACATTTCTTGCATAAAGATTGAAAGCTGGTGCAAAAGCATGATTCCAAGACGTCAAGGCTGGATCAAAATCATAGCGCTCTCCTGCATCACTTTTGTCAATTCCTCTATACCTACTATCCAACCTACCAATGGTCATTCCCTGATCTCTCAACAATTCCTTCCAGAAAAAACCTGTTGGAACAGCCAAATTATGTTCTAAAATAACTTTTTCACTCAATCCTGAGTAGTAAGCCATCTTTTTTGCAATTTCAATTCGAGCTTTTGGATCTAAAGAACCACCTTTTGCCATAGCTGGCAATAAAACATCGAGTGTGTAAGCCTCCACTTCAGGAAGAATTTCATCTAAGTCTTTGGCTTGAAGGTCTGCGGGGAGCACTTTGTGATACCATGCTGTAGCAGCGTAATAAGGAAGGTAATTAGCATCTGAAACTGGTCCGTTTCTCTCTAGTCCCATTGGAGTTGGAGATACTAATATCACACCATTGAAATACATCCAATGCGCATTTTGAAGTTGAGAAACCAAACCAGCAACTCTTGTGGTTCCGTAACTTTCTCCTATCAAGTATTTTGGAGAAGCCCATCTGTTTTGTCTGGTTACAAAGGTATTCACCCAGTCAGCCAAGTATTTGATATCAGCATTTATCCCGAAAAATGTTGATCGAGGTGTTTCTTTATCAACAATCCTAGAATACCCAGTATTAACTGGATCTACGAAAACAATATCAGCGACATCCAAAATAGAATGTGGGTTTTTACTGTAACCATATGGCTGAAGTGGGTAACCTTCGTCATCAATATTCAATTTGTAAGGTCCAGTGTAGGCCAAATGCATCCAAATTGATGCAGACCCAGGGCCACCGTTAAACGAAACTACCAAAGGCCTCGAAGCGCGATCAGAAACATCAGATCTTTCGTAATACGTGTAAAACAAAGAAGCAATTGGTTTCCCATCTTCGTTCCAAACAGGCTTCGTACCAGCAGTCGCTTTGTACGGCACCCTTTTGCCATTGATAGTTACTTCGTTGTTTGTTACTTTGGAAGATTCAACAGCTATTTGTCTCGTTTCTTGTGCCGAAACATACGTCAAGCTCAAAAGAAACAATGAAGCACTTAGTAAATATTTTTTGATCATAATTTTTGGATTTATTTTTACTAAAATAGAAAACTCAATTCATATCCCGTAATGAAATTTTTCAAAGGTCAAATAATCTGGTAAGAGGAGTACCGAGATTAATCTTGATGCTTAATATTACTTGCGGCTGCTACAAGTTTTGCGATGATAACTGCTGGATATAGAATCCCAATTGCTGACAAGAAAACTGAAAGCATTTTGGTTGGTACATTTAGTGGAAAAATATCTCCATAACCAACTGTTGTAATGCTTACTAAACTATAATAAATATAGGAAACATAGTCTCGATCATCTCCATACAACTCTACCTCACCTCCAATGGTAGACCCTGTCAAGAAGTAAATAATTTCAAATCCAAAACTTCCAAATAACGCTAAAAGTAGATATACATTGATTGCTCCAATAACCCTATAAACATCAATCTGATCATCCCTAAACAAAAGACGAACATTGATTACTATGAAGACTATCAAATTCAGTATTCCAACCACTCTTTCCATTAAGTAAAAATCTAGAGGTAAATCACTTAACCTAATGATTTTTAGAACTAAATGAAGTAGGAATAAGATGCTTGTAATAATGATAAAAGTCCTGTCTCCTGAGGAGAAAATCCCCACGAAAAACAATGCTAAAAATATGACATTTAAGAATAATACATTGTCAGATTCTACATCAATGAAAATCGGCATGATAAATACCGTAAAAACTAAAATGACGAGTAGTGTCACAAAACTTGCATCGGATACCCAATAATTTTTTATTTTCTTTAATGCAATGAACATGACAGAAGATTTGATTTAAAAATGAAATTTACACAATATTTCTATTCAAAAAGAAAATCCCGACCAAAGGCCGGGATTTTTAAATTAGGCTGCATTTCTAGCAGCATTGATAATTCCAAACATTGTCCGGAGTATCAATTTCTGCAACACAGGATCTTCTTTTCCTGAATCGAGCATAGATTGTATCGCATATTGCTGAATGGTAATCAGCGGAAGAACGATTTTCTCTCTAATTGCGATAGATTCTTTAGAAGTTGGATTGTCTTGAAGCAGAGAATCCATACCAGATACTTCCAAAATCAACCTCAAAGTTCGTTCGTACTCTTCAAACATCAATTTCCATAAATCAGCATATTGAGGATTGTCTTTCAGATAAGCCGTAGATTTATAAAAGGATTTTGCTAAGGACTGCATACTATTCCCAAGCAAAGATCTAAAGAAGAGTGAGTCACTATAAAGTGCTTGAGCATGATCAAATTTACCTTCTTTTTTCAAGGCTTCTAATGCAGCACCTACGCCAAAGAATCCAGGGATATTTTGCTTCATCTGAGCCCAAGAACCTACAAATGGGATTGCCCGCAAATCATCAAACTTCAACCCTGCATCCTTACCTCTTTTCAAAGGCCTAGAACCAATATTGACTTGACCAAAATACTTAAGCGGAGTCACATGCTCCAAGTATGGAAGAAACTGTGGATGATTTTTGAAATCCTTGTAAAACTGATAAGAAACATCAGCCATTTTATTGATCAAGACGCGCTGATCTTCAGAAAGTGTTTTTTCTGAGGAAGGATAAAGTTCGTTTTCAATCCCTGCACAGAGTAATTGCTCTAAGTTATACGTACAAGAAACCTGCTTGCCATAATTCGAGGAAATCGTCTGTCCTTGAATGGTAATTTGTATTTCTTCATTTTCAACTTGAGGGCCAAGGGAAGCATAAAAATTATGCATGTTTCCTCCACCTCTTGCAGGTGGTCCTCCTCTCCCGTCAAAGAAAATGACTCCAATCTCATAAAGCCTCGAGATTTTTGTCAATTCTTCTTTAGCGAGTAAAATAGACCAATTTGCTCGGATGTATCCTCCATCCTTTGTTCCATCGGAGAATCCAAGCATAATCGATTGCTTTTGCTTTCTGAATTTCAGGTGTTTGGCATAAGCTTTATTTTTGTAGAGCTCCTCCATAATTTTTGGAGCTTGGGCCAAATCATCTATTGTCTCAAAAAGTGGTACAATATCTAGTGGAAGCTCTCCTTCCTTATGGGGTATGCTGAGTTTTGCAAGTTTAAATACTTCTAAAACATGAAGCGCTGATTGACAATTAGAAATGATATAACGATGCAGACCATCTTCACCATTTTCCTTTTGCACAGTTTGAATAGCATCAAAACTTTTAAGCATTTCCTTATGAAAGTCATCTTTGATTCTATCTACTTTCGGAAGCTTATCAAAATCAAATAGATAGCTAATTTTCTCTTCTTCACTCAACTTGTGGTAGCCATCTAGCTCCTTTTTCCCAAGTTCCAATTCAATGATTTCATCCCATAGAGCATCATGCTTTCTGCTATCTTGACGCACATCCATATTGGCAAAGTGGAAACCAAAGATTTTCACTTTAAGAATAAACTCATCCAATTGATCCAAAAACAAACCCTCATGATGTTCAATAAGCGCACTTCTCGCTTCCAATAAATCATTGAGAAGATCTGCTTTTGTTCTGTAGACACCTTGATCTTCAAATAAGGAGTTAAAAAGTCCATTTTCAACTTTGACCATAATTGGCTCTACATGTTTGAAAGTCAACCTCCTTCTAATCAACCTAATATCTCTGTAGTAGCATCTAAGAATCCATTTTTGGAGTCTTTCTGCAACTTTTACTGTGATGTCATGCGTGACAAATGGATTACCATCACGGTCCCCACCAGGCCAGAATCCAACTTTTAACAATCCTGGATTATCCCACTCGTGGAGTGGGATTTCAAGTCTATTCAATAATCTCGTGAGGATATCTGGAATACTTTTATAAAAAACGTTTGTCAAAAACCAAATTAAACTGACCGCTTCATCAAGAGGAGTTGGCTTATCCTTATTTATAAAACCAGTTTTCCCTAGCTGCTGTAGGAGAAGATTGATGTTACCCAAATCGTTGTTCTTGATCGCATTTTCAAGATCAGTAATGATTCCCAATACATTGCCAGGATAGAATTGTGTAGGGTGGGCTGTGAGTGTCAGTCTCACAGAAAAATTATTGAGCTTCTCTATCAAAGCTTCTTTTTTCTTATCATTTTCCACTCGATTGATCAAGGCTGCTACACTTCCTTTTCCTTTCAGGTCGTGGATCTTGTCAAAAGCTGCATCCTCTATGGAATCAAAAAGTACAACTTGTCTTTCGACATATTGTACCATTTTAAAAAGAAGATTGTGACGATCATCTTCAGATTGACTTCCCATCAATTCATCAAAAAAGTTTCTAATAATCTCTTTGGGAGTTTTGTCTTTTTGATAGCCTTCTTCACACTTACTTGCTAATATTGGCAATAGTGTCCCTGTGCGGTTAATATCACTAAATGGTAAGTCTAGAAATAGACTGTTATAAATAGTGAATCTTTTGGCTACTTCGGTTTGATAATTATTCTTTAACATTTTTAGGTTTAAGGTTTGAGAGTCGTGAATTTAAGCAATTTTTATGTTTTTTTCATAAAAATGGATTAATTTATACCATTTATACATCTAAATACTAATTTAATTGTTGATTTTATTAAAAAATATAGACTTTATTAAACAAGCTAGAATTATAAAAAAGGCTTCTTTAATGTGAAAGGTAAAAATACCTTCACCTTTTTTCGTAATTTAGGATTTTTAACGCTGAAAAAGAAATCACCTATAAGCATGATATTAGCTATTCTTTCAGGGTTCATTGTTGCTTCAATGATTCCTCTTATGAGTAAATTTATAAAAGGAAAAGGTTCAATTCTGATCCCATTTCTTCCATTAGCTTTATTCATCTACTTCTTGACCTTTCTACCTCAAGTTAGTCAGGGTAATCCTATTGATTTCTTTTACAGTTGGGTTCCAAGCTTTGGAGTTGATTTGTCCTTTCGACTAGATGGCTTATCATTGCTATTTACTTTATTGATCACGGGAATAGGTACACTCGTATTTTTCTACACATACAGTTACCTGAAAGGCCATGTTTACTTAGATAGGTTTTATGGCTATTTGAGTATGTTTATGGCTTCTATGCTTGGCTTGGTGCTCTCTGATAACATCATGACTTTATTTATTTTTTGGGAATTGACGAGTATCAGTTCTTTTTTCTTGATTGGCTTCAACAACGAAGACCCTAAATCCAGAAAATCTGCCATGTTAGCATTAAGCATCACAGGATTAGGTGGACTTTTCCTTCTTGCTGCTGTTATTTTACTCGGTTATGTAGGTGGAACTTATTCCATCCAAGAATTACTCTCCCAATCTGAGCTCCTCAAGGCATCAGCAAATTACAATTGGATTATTTTCCTCTTATTCATCGCTGCATTTACCAAATCTGCACAGTTTCCTTTCCATTTTTGGCTTCCCGGTGCGATGAAGGCTCCAACCCCAGTAAGCACCTACCTGCACTCTGCTACGATGGTAAAAGCAGGTATCTATTTATTGGCAAGGTTTACTCCTGTATTAGGAGGAACGGCAGAATGGAATACAACATTGATTATCGTTGGAGCAATCACGATGGTTTACGCTGCAATTCATTCGCTTTTTAGATTAGATATGAAAGGTATCTTAGCTTACTCAACCATATCTGCATTAGGGATTTTGGTATTTCTGATTGGCTTAGGAACAGAGGAGGCTCTCTTGGCAGCTGGTGTATTTATTTTAGTTCACGCTTTATATAAAGCTACACTTTTCTTAATAACGGGTATCGTAGATCATGAAACCGGTTCTCGTGATGTGACTGTACTGTCAGGTTTACGAAAAGTGATGATGCCTGTAGCTGTAGCTGCATTTTTAGCAGCACTTTCCAATGCTGGAGCGCCACCATTCTTTGGATTTGTAGGAAAGGACTTGATCTATGAAGCCACTTTACATTTTGGTGATTGGGCTTATGTATTGACAGGTGCAGCGATTGTAACCAACATTTGTTTACTATTTGCAGGACTTTTAGCTGGTTACAAGCCATTTGCAGGGCCACTTCCAAAGCAATTCGAGAAAGTACATCTTCCCCACCCTACCATGTGGGTTCCACCATTGATTTTGGCTGGATTAGGTCTTGTCTTTGGAATATTTCCATCGCTAATAGAAAAAAGTCTCATTCAACCAGTTTTTACAAGCCTAGTTAATAATGATACCATTATCCACTTGAAACTCTGGCATGGTTTCAACCTTGTTCTTGGACTTAGTGCCCTAACTTTGGCTACGGGAGTTTTACTTTATTGGAAATTAAAACCTTCTAATAATTTACTTAGAAAGACTTTTAAGTTCGAGATTCTCTCACCAAAAACCCTGACAGAACAATTTGGGAATCTATTCTCCAATTTTGCAAAGCTTTGGACAGGATTCTTTCAAAATGGTTATTTAAGAAATTATGTCATCACCATCTTAGGTTTTCTGACCCTGCTTTTAGCTTTCCGTCTTTATCAAGGAGTGAATATTTATATTGATACAGCAACCCTCACAGATGTGACGATTTACGAAGCGATAGTGGTCATCATCATGGCAGCTTCTATCATCTTCACTGTTTTCTCAAAATCCAGATTGGTAGCAGTAGCATCGCTCGGAGTTATAGGATACGCAATCTGTTTGATTTTCCTATTCTATTCAGCTCCTGACCTAGCGATGACCCAATTCTCTATAGATACTTTGACAGTGATTCTATTTGTTTTGGTGATTTATAACTTGCCCAAATACAAATCTTTCTCTAAAAAAAGAGTCCGTATAAGAGATGGTATTCTTTCAATTTTCTTTGGTACTTTGATCGCCTTGCTGACCTTAGAAGTTTTGTCCGAGCCACTGAATCGAGAAACCTCAAAATATTATGCGGAAAATGCCTACATCTTAGCCAAAGGGAAGAATGTGGTGAATGTAATTCTAGTAGATTTTAGAGGTTTCGATACCATTGTCGAAATCACTGTTTTGGTGATTGCGGCAATTGGAGTTTTTAGTTTATTGAAATTGAGGTTAAAAAGCATAGAAAAAGAATAATATGAAAACAATCATTTTCAAGACAGCATCAACCTATCTTTTACCTTTGTTGATTTTGTTTTCTGTATTTATCCTACTGAGAGGTCACTATCTTCCAGGAGGCGGATTTGTGGGGGGATTAATTGCATCTATTGCATTTATAATTCATTCGTTTGCCAATGGACTCGAAAAGACAAAGACCATCATCAAATTTCATCCAGGTTTTTTGATGCCAATTGGATTAGCTATTGCACTTTTGAGCGGAGCTGCACCTCTGCTAATTGGACAAAGCCTAATGACCGGATTATGGTTTGACGAACCTATTGCAGTAATCGGAATGGTAGGGTCAGCATTATTTTTTGATACGGGAGTTTATTTGGTTGTCATTGGAGTTACTTTAACTATTATTTTCACCATAACTGAGACTATTTAATATGGAATTGTTATTAGTTATATTAATTGGTTTGCTATATGCCGCAGGAATCTACATGATGCTGAGGAGAAGTATGGTAAAATTAATTTTAGGCTTGATCCTACTTGGCAATGGTGCAAACATGCTGATCTTTCTTTTGGGAAGAATTGTCAAGGGTAAACCACCTATTATCGATTCAGCAGAAAAAATGTTTACTGAAATATATGCTGATCCTGTCCCCCAAGCATTGATCCTAACAGCTATTGTAATCAGCTTTGGCTTACAATCATTTGCTATTATCCTTGTCAAAAGGGCCTATAAAATCACAGATACTGATGATTTGGACGAATTGAATACTACAGACGAGATTTATGAATAACCCCTATATAGTTTTACCTGTCCTTTTCCAATTATTCACAGCAGTGCTTCTGTTGTTTTTCTGGTTTCGAGTCAATACACAACGATTGATCACCATCATTTGTAGTCTTACATCTGTTGGAATCGCCATTTGGTTGTTTTCAGAAGTCTATAACAATGGCATTCTAACTATGCAAGCAGGAGAATGGAAAGCCCCTTTTGGGATTACCTTCGTGGCAGATATTTTTAGTTCTACGATGGTCTTGTTAACTTCCATCTCTGGAATGGCAGTAGCTATTTTCGCGACAGGAAGTATTCGAAATGCAAGATTGAAATTCGGTTTTTTCCCGATCCTAAACTTCCTTTTGATGGGGCTACACGGTGCTTTTTTGACAGGAGATATATTCAACCTTTATGTTTGGTTTGAGATTATTATCATCGCTTCATTTGTATTGATCACGATTGGTGGAGAAAAAGCTCAGATAGAAGGTGCGATGAAGTATGTGACGATGAATTTGCTTGCTTCTGCTATTTTCTTGACTGCAATCGCAATTTTATACGGAATGGCAGGAAGTCTTAATATGGCAGACCTCTCAGGTCAAGTCGCTCAAATAGAAAACAGAGGACTTGTCAATGTTGTGGCTATTCTTTTTCTTGTAGGATTCGGAATCAAATCAGCAATTTTCCCATTATATTTTTGGTTACCAGCATCTTACCACACACCTCCTCCAGCTATTTCAGCAATATTTGGCGGATTATTAACCAAAGTTGGTGTATATGCACTCTTGCGAATCTTCACCTTGATCTTTATTCCTGACGAATTCTTGAGTAATTTATTGATTGTCATGGCAGCTTTAACAATCCTATCAGGTGGATTAGGTGCTATTTTACAAGTCAATATGCGGAAGATTTTCTCTTACCTCATTGTTTGTCACATAGGATTTATGATTGCTGGATTAGGGATCTATACAGAATTAGCCATTCTCGGTGCCATCTTCTACTTGATTCACGACATTGTCGTCAAGACTAATTTATTCCTCATCTCCGGTTTGATTTTTAAACTAAAAGGAACATTGAATATCGAAAAGCTTGGAGGGATTTATAAAAAATACCCAAAATATGCACTTCTGATAGCTATCTCGTTGTTTTCATTAGTAGGAATACCACCGCTTTCAGGATTTTGGGCTAAGATATTCTTGATTCAAGGAGGATATCAAGAAGGTCAATATACTTTGATCGGCTTTATTTTATTGGGAAGTTTTCTTACCCTTTGGGTTATCGCAAAACTTTGGTCGGAAGTGTTTTGGAAAGAATCGGTTGATTTACCAAAGAAAATCAATGTAAAATACTTCAGTGAATTAGTTCCATTTAAACAGTGGGTAATGATTATTCCAATTGTTTTTTTGACAATTATCACCTTGTATATTGGTCTTGCTGCGGAACATATTATCATCTTAAGTAAGCAAATTTCTTATGAATTGATGAATCCATCGGTTTATATAGAAGCAGTATTAGGAACTCAAATTGAAACGCCATGATCAAAACCAGATTTTTAAGTAACCTTTTACTTTCCCTCATTTGGATAGCTATTACTGGAACTTTCAGTTTTGAAAATTTTCTGTTTGGTTTTGTACTTAGCTTCTTCCTTTTATGGCTCACTGCTACGAATAGAAGGGAAAACAAATATTTCAACAGAGTTCCAAAATTATTCGCTTTTGTATTTTTCTTTCTTTACGAATTGATCAAAGCAAATATTGAAGTGGCTTATGATGTAGTCACTCCGAGGCATTTTATGAAACCTGGAATTGTAAAAATTCCTTTGGATGCTAAAACCGATTTGGAAATCACATTGCTAGCAAATTTAATTTCCCTCACACCTGGCACCTTAAGTCTTGATGTTTCCGATGACAAAAAAGTCCTCTATGTACATGGAATGTATGTAAATGACAAAGCTGAATTTATAGCAAACATCAAAAATGGATTTGAAAAAAGACTACTAGACATATTGAGATGAGCACATACGACTATCTATACTATATCATATTACCCGTTTTGAGCATTTCAGTTTTGATTATATTCATTCGATTCCTAATGGGTCCAAGACTTTCTGATAGAGTGGTATCATTGGATTTACTCTTGACTACGGGTATTGGTATAATCGCAGTTTACAGTATTCATACGAATCAACCCACCTTCTTGGACATCGCGATGATTTTAGCGTTGATAGCCTTCTTGGGGACAGTTGCTTTTGCTTATTATTTAGAAAAAAGAGAAAGAAATGACTGATATAATCGTAATTACACTGAGTACACTTGGTACACTCTTTATCCTTTTGGCTGCAATAGGTGTTGTGAAAATGCCTGATTTATATCTTAGAATTTCCGTAACAACCAAAGCGGCTACTTTAGGCATTGGATTAATTTTAATCGCAGCAGCATTTTATTTTAACGATCCATCCATCACCGCTAGAGTTTTAGCTATCATCGTTTTTATGTTACTTACTGCTCCTGTAGGCGCACACATGATTGGTAGAGCTTCTTACTTTACGGGTGTAAAAATGTGGCATAAGTCTAAAATTGATGAACTTGAAGGTCAATATGACCCAAAAACGCATAAACTTAAAAGTGAGGATCAAACACCTACAGAAGATGAAAATCCAAAATCATAAATGATGAAAAAATATCTCCTAAGATATCTCGTTCTCCTTTTTGGAACTTTGGTATTTACTGCCTGTGATGAAGAACCTTCAGAAGAAATCTATGAACCAAAAAATCAATTTTTAGTAGGAGCCTATACCAATTCAGTAGAAGAGGGCATTGGCCTTTTAGAATACGATCCGATCACAAACACTAGCAATATAGAAGTGATCAGTGAAGGTGTTTCTAATCCTTCTTTCATATTAATGAACAAAGAGCAAAATCTATTATACACCGTTGAGGAGATATCAGGAGTAAATGGAGGAAGAGTCAAGTCATTCGGGTATAACAAAGTCGATAAAGAATTAACTTTGATCAGCATGGTCGATACGTATGGAGACCACCCCTGCTATTTGGCACTTGACCCGAGCGAGCAGTTTTTAGTAGTAGGAAATTATTCCGGAGGTAATTTCTCTACATATAAAATTAATTCTGGTGACCTGACCCATGTACAAACTATAGCACACGAGGGACAAAGTATCATTCAATCAAGACAAGAAAAAGCACACGTACATAGTGCTGTATTTCAACCAAATGAAGCACGCCTTATCGTTGGGGACCTCGGAACAGACAAGATTTATATCTATGATTTCAACCCTGATTATGCTGTACCATTCCAGCCAGCCTCTACACCATATTTCGAGGTTGAACCTGGTTCTGGGCCGAGACATTTGATTTTCAATGACAAAGGTGACAGGTTATTTTTGATTCATGAACTGACTGCTGAAATTGGAGTCTATTCTTATGAAAATGGAGAAATAAACTTATTGAATACGGTTTCTTTGACCCCTTCACAATATCAAGGGACAGTTGGTGCAGCCGAAGTTAGATTCTCTCCCGATGGAAAATACATTTATGCCTCAAATCGTGGGGATGCAAATGAAATATCTGTCTTCGAGAAAGATTTAAATGATAAATTAATCCTTGTTCAAAGAGTTCCAACACAAGGAATCACCCCAAGAAATTTTAATTTTAGTAAGGATGGCTCTTTCTTGGTTGTTGGAAATCAAGAATCTAATGAAATCGTAATTTTTGATGTAAATCAGAAAACGGGTATGATTGGCGATTTGAAACAAAAAGTAAATTTTTCAAATCCTGCTTATATTTTACCATTGAATTAACTCTGAGACCTTAATCCGTATTTGTTTATTTTCATTGAGAGATAAAATTTTATAGCCCTCAATCAATTGTCCATAGCTGATTGTAATATATTTCATACAACATTATAAATGGCTACTGGTAAGAAATCGGATGTACATAAAATTTTCTAAGTAAATCAACCGTAAAACACAATTCAAATAAAATAAATTGATGTTGATCATTAAAATAACCGAAAAATATTTTCTTGAATTGTTTGTATTGTAAAAAGTAATCGTACCTTTGAGCTATTAAATAATCAATACAATTACAATATCATGAACACAGGAAAAGTAAAATTTTTTAATGAGTCCAAAGGATTCGGTTTTATCGTAGACGATGAATCTTCTAAAGAGTATTTTGTACACATCTCAGGATTAGTTGACGAAATTAGAGAAGACGACGAAGTAACTTTCGACCTTAAAGAAGGTAGAAAAGGACTTAACGCTGTGAATGTAAAGTTAGCTTAACATACAACATTGACAAGTATAAAAGCGGCTCAAACGAAAGTTTGATCCGCTTTTTTATTTTAGTCCTTTTTGAAAATGTTTATATCTTGAACATCATTTGGAAAACCAATACTATCCTCTTTCATTTTTTCAATCACAGCCAGCATCACTTCATTTTTCAAAAGCGCATTTCTTCTTTGTGCTCCTAGCAAGCTATACCAATAAGTAATACTCAACTGAACTGTTCCTCCTTCAAAGTTTTTGATTGTGACCGTAGGCTTTTGTGTTTTCAATAGATGCGGCACAGCAGCTACTACTTCATATATAATTTCAATCACTTGTCTGATATCGTTCGAATTGCTTATACTAATGTCAAAACTTTCCCTTAGTTGATCATCAATCGTATAATTGATAAAATGCTTTTTAATGATGTCAGAATTAGGAATATAGACATCCTTACCATCAACAGTTTTGATTGTAGTTTCTCTAATAGATATCCTTATCACACGACCAATTCTACCTTCAATTTCAATTAAGTCTCCCATTTCAAAAGGACGATCAAAAATCATCACTATCCCAGCAAGGAAATTCTCGCCGATATCTTTTAAGGCAAAACCAATGATAAAGGTAGTGATCCCCGCAGCGCCAATTATTGTTTGGGTCAGAGCACTCAATCCTAGCGTTCTAAAAATGATAAATACTAAAATTATAAAGAAGATAAATATCAAAATGTCTGCTAAAAAACGTGCTCCAACTGGATCTTTTGATCTGCTTACCAGTCTATTAACCACAACACTTTTCAGACTTCGAATAATGACAATTCCTACCACAAGCACAAAAAGTGACACCAATAAATTTGGCATCAAATCAATAATATCCAGGTAAAGTGCTTCAAAGCTAGTTCTAAACGATTCTATTACTTTTTCCATAAAATTTAATTTAAAAATGAAAAGTTTTCTTCTTAGTGAAATTAAGGCATTTTTTTTAATATTCTTTTTAATACCTCTTTGAAAGAAATATACAAACTCAACAAATATAGGATAGAACCCTTAGCTTGGTATTCAATTATCGCTTAATTTCTTTAGATAGAGCTCCAAGGAATATTTTGTTCATAGACCAATGTTCCTGATTCTATCACAAGTGGAGACTCAATATTGTTATGATAAAGTTGACCAGTTCCCAGTCCTTGGGGCAAAGAAGTTTCGAAAGTTGCTGTAAATTGAGAAATAGCATTCAATCCGATATTACTTTCTAAAGCAGATGTCATCCACCATGTAATATTCAATCTTTCAGCAATATCTATCCACTCCTTTGTTTCCCTAAATCCACCTAAAAGAGTTGGTTTCAAAATGATATACTGAGGATTAATTTGTTGGAGAAGTGACTTTTTATTTTCTTGGCCAAAGACTCCAATCAATTCCTCATCTAGTGCTATTGCAATAGGAGTTACTTCACACAATCGAGACATTGCTGAAACTTGCCCTTGTCGAATCGGCTGCTCGATGCTATGTAGGTCAAATTCAGCTAATCTTTTTAATTTCTCAAAAGCTTCATCGGGGGTAAATGCACCATTCGCATCTACTCGTAAAGTGATTTGATTTTTATCAAACTTACTTCTAATATAAGCCAGCAAATCACATTCCTGATCGAAGTCTATCGCTCCAATCTTCATTTTAATGCAATCATACCCATCTTGAAGTTTTTTGTCTATTTGTTCTAGCATAAAATCCTTCTCCCCCATCCAAATCAATCCATTGATAGAGATTGGTTCTCTTTTGGAAACGAAATCTGAGTCGAAAATCAGTCTTTTCCCTCCATTTGAATAATCCAAAAGTGCTGATTCAAAAGCAAAACGGATACTTGGGAGTGATCCAGAAATATTTTTATTTACAAAATCAAATATATGAGTTTGATCAAGCTCAATTTCGGTGCTAGATAAATCATTACAAATTTTCATTAACTGGTCTTCAAAATCTGGAAGATCATCTAAGCTCAAATTAGGAAGCGGACCAGCCTCACCTATTCCATAAAACCCTTGAGAATTACTTCTTGATCTGACAGTTACAAAATAGGTTTCTTTTTGCTTGAGAACACCTCTAGAAGTTCCTGCATCAAATTTAAAATCTAATACATGCTTTTTGCACTCGAAAAATAATTGCTCTGTTTTACTCATATTTTCTACATCATTTTTAATGCTTTCAACAAGTTTAATAATTAAGGGTTCGAACTATTGGGGAAATTTATGCTTTATATTTGCAAGCCAGATTAAAAATCGAAGACTTTATGAACCTTTCAACTGCTATAGCTGAATTACAATTATCAGATTACGAATATACTTTACCTGAAGAGAAAATCGCAAAGTTCCCTCTTGAAAAAAGAGATGCCTCAAATCTCCTTCATTTCAAAGACGGAGAAATCGAACATCTAAAGTTCAATCAACTTCCTGAGTTGATACCAGCGGGAAGCTTAATGGTCTTTAACAATACAAAAGTAATCCCAGCTAGATTGATTTTTCAGCGCAGCACGGGGGCCAAAATCGAAATATTTTTACTTAAGCCCGTTGCTCCTACTTCTGTGATCAATGAGGTCATGATCAAGACCGATACAGTTTCTTGGGAATGTATGATTGGGAACCTCAAGAAATGGAAAGCAGGAGAAATTCTTTCAGGTGAAGTTATTTATCTAAATCAACGTATTCAGCTCAATGCAGCTTTAATAGATCAAGAAAATAGAATTGTTAAATTCACTTGGAGTGAAGAGGTTCCTTTTGTATCGATAGTTGAGGCATCAGGAGAAGTACCGCTACCACCCTATTTGAATAGGAAACCAACTGAAGATGATAAACCTCGTTACCAAACGGTGTATTCGAAAAATGAAGGAGCAGTTGCAGCGCCTACAGCGGGCTTACATTTTACAGATGAAGTCCTTCAAAAGCTTATTGATAATGACGTAAAAGAAGAATTTTTAACCTTACACGTCGGAGCAGGTACTTTCCAGCCTATCAAAACTGAAAATATCACGGAGCACAATATGCACAGCGAGCAGGTTGTGGTCGGTATTGACACAATCAAATCTATATCTAAACACAAAAATAAATTAATAGCTGTAGGTACTACATCAATGCGCTCTTTAGAAAGTTTGTATTGGTTTGGAGTAAAATTGATTAGAGAAGAGGGTGAGGAGTTTTTGATCCCAAAGCTATATCCTTATCAACAATTTGAAGAACTCCCTTCCAGAATCGAGAGTTTTGAAAAAATATTAGACTTTATGAAAAGTAATAATCTAAAGGAAGTTACTGGCAGTACTGAAATTTTTATAATGCCTGGATATAATTTTAGAGTTTGTGATGGATTAGTGACTAATTTTCACCAGCCAGGCTCAACATTAATTTTACTAATCGCTGCTTTTACTAAAAAATATTGGACAAAAATCTATCAAGATGCATTAGATAATAATTATAGATTTTTGAGTTATGGAGATAGCAGCTTGTTGTGGTGTCAGAAGGGCTGATAATTAATCAGCACCTCCTGCTCCTAATTTGATTATACCTTTTGTAAGATTTTGATAGTATGTTCTACCTACAGGTACTACATCTTTGCCAACTGTTAATTCTCTAGGGTTGATTGACAGGATCTCTTCCAGCCTAACTATGTAACTTTTATGAATACGCATAAAATCATTTATTGGCAACACAGTTTCAAAATCCTTAAGAATATTTCTAAGAGAGTATACACTCGTTCTAGTCACTAAAGTAGTGTAATTCCCATCACCTTTCATCCAAAGGATATCTTCAAACTTTACTTTTACCAAACTTCCTTTACTTCGGACAAAAATTGCGTCTTTGATTAACAATTCACCTTCCAATTCATCTTCCATTTCTTGGGAGTGCCCATTTCCATTGGAACTATAGCTTTTTACTAATTCTTTCATTTGACCCATTGATTAATGATAAATGACTAGCAAACAGAAACTGAACAGAGTATTTTACTAGTGTTAAGTTAACATTCTGTAAGGTAATAAGTTTTGAAAAATCTGAATTAAGGTAAATTTGAATTAAGCTTATAAGTAAAAAAACCAGGTGAAAAATTTCACCTGGCTTTAAATTATCACGATAACATTATGAAAAACTGTCTTAATCGAACTCATTTATTTTTCTGGCGTTCTCTCGGATCACCATATCAAGTTCCTGAGCTAAAGGCTTTAAATAAGAAAAATACTTGGTATTTTCCGTATCTAACTGCTTTTTGTCAATCAAATCCAAAAGACCTAACATGGATGACAGGGGTGACCTTAGAAGGTGAGATTGGATGTAAGCAACTTCTCTAAGCACTTTGTTTTTTTCTTCGACTCTCTTAAATTCTAGCTTCTTCTCTTCAATATTTTTATTGGCATATACAAAACCAATAACTTTTCTATCTGAATTAAATAAAGGGAAAAACTTATGTTCAAACCAAACCTCTTCATTGGTTCTGTTGTGATTTACCACTTTTTCGTAAGTGATGGAATTTCCTGCAAAGACCGTTTCTAAATCTTTCAGAAACTGTTCTTCCAAGCCCGCTAATAAATAGGGTAAAAAATCATCCCCTTCTTTCAATTCTTTTCTGAAATATGTTTTTACTAGTTTTTTTGCATTCGTATTAAAGGAGACAATATTCAATTCTAAATCAACTAGAAAATAATTTTCATCTGCGTGTTCGATAATTGATTTAAGATTCATTTGAGCCTGCTGAACTGCCAATTCATTCGTTTTTTCCTTGGTAATGTCCTTCATCATCACATGCATCTCTGACTTGTGACAAACAATAAATACCTTAAACCATTTTTCAATATCAGGTCTTCTTTCTTCAAATACTATTATCTCATTTTCTTCTTTCGCTTTTTTGAATTGCAATGCAGATTGATGGAGTTTATTATTAGGATAGACTTGCCAAATTGTTTTTGATAAGAGTGAATTACTACATTTTCCAAAAAACTTTTGAGCTGCATCATTTACAAAACTAATTTCCCATTGGTCATTGAGTTTGAAATAAATGTTTTCTACAATACTCAAATCAAAACCTGATTTCTTATAAATTTCTTCAATTTCAGATTTGACAGTTATTGCTACCGCTACTTCATGGCCAATCCCTAAAACTCCCATGATATCCCCTTCATCTGATTTGAGAATGGAAAACTCCCAATTGACTTTCTTTTGATTGGAAAGGTTAAGGAATACCTGCTTGCTCTTGTTCGGTGACCCTAGTAAGTCTGACAATAAAAATTCAAAAAGGCCATGATCATTTTCCTCTAAAAAATTTGAAAAGTTATGAACATAAAACTCCTTTTTAAAAAGAGGAAATTCTGTTTCAAACTTTTTCCCGATAAAATTGACATGACCATCAATATCCAATCCGGCAACATAAAGCTGCGTAGAATTGAGTAAATAGTCAGGAATCATTTTATCAATTATTGGACTCATTTGTACTAATTCGGTCTTACCAAATGTTAAAATTAATCAAGTAACTCTCTCCTTTTATGAAGGAATTGATTGCAAGATAAATTAAATTGATGAAAAAATAAAAATTTGTAAATCATTAATTATCAAAATTTTATAACTTTTTTTCGTTGAAAAATAATCATTCATTTTGAATTTAGAAAAATACTTTTCCTATTAAGAAAAATGGTTTTTATATTAATTGTTGAAATTCTATCCGTAAAATTAAAATAAATCGTAAAATCAATATGTCAATCTTAAAACTTCAGAAATGAGAAAACTCCTTATTCTTACATTTCTTTGCCCCTTTTGGATTTATAATGGGTTTGGTCAGAAGCTCTATTCTGTCGATTATGAAAACCAAGCTGATATCAAAGTATTTGTTGTTCAATATGAAAATCAGGCGGACTTAAAAGTCTTCAAAGTCGACTACGAGAATCAAGCCAGTGGTAACGAAGGCAGGTGGTTTTTCACAAAGTACCCGAACCAAGCCAAAAAGAAAATTTTCTTTGTGAAATACGAAAATCAAGCTGATTTGAAAATCTTTTTCGTGAACTACCAAAACCAATCAGGGTGGCGAAATAGATCAAAAATGCATCTCTTGTTTTGAAATCAGTATGATCCTAAAACCAATTTAAGCTTTTTTCACAAACTCGCTTTTCAAAGCCATCGAACCAAAGCCTTCAATCTTACAATCAATGTTATGATCACCATCTACTAATCGGATATTTTTCACCTTAGTTCCTGCTTTAATCGACTTTGGTGCACCTTTTACTGGCAAGTCTTTTACAACGACTACTGAATCGCCATCTTGCAAAACCGCACCATTTGCATCTTTTACCACAAAACCAACCTCTACTCCTACTTCCTCAACTTTCCACTCAAAACCACATTCAGGACATGTAAGCCCATTATCTGTTTCATATCCGTATGGGGAATTACATGATGGGCAATTTGGTTTTTTTTCCATGTGGCGAAGATAATTATTCTAAATCTAAATCCTGTCACCTCATTAGAAGGAATTCATGCTTAGTTTTTATTCTTGAAATGGTAACTTTACTGTATTAAGAAAAAACTGAACAAACATGAATGTTTCCCAAACATATATTTCAGAGTTAGAACAAATTTCAAAAGATGTGAAAAGTAGTTTTTCAGGTCTTTCAAAAGAAGTACTTTATCAAAAACCCGATTCTAAAAATTGGAGTATTGCGGAAAATCTAGCACATATCATTGTTTTAAATAGCAGCTACTTTCCCATATTCCAAAGGCTTAAAAATGGAAACCTGAACAATGCTTTTGTCTCTAAAATCTCATTTTTCCCTAAGGTCATCGGCGATATGATTTTCAAATCCGTCTCTGATGGCGGAAAAAGAAAAGTTAAGACTTTCCCGCTTTGGGAACCTAAAACTTCTTTAGATCAAAAGGAGGATATTCTTGATAAATTTATCGAACATCAAAAAGAACTTTCAACATGGATAGATGATTTGCAACCATTTCTAGAACAAAGGACTATCATTCATTCACCAGCCAATAAACTGATCGTATATTCCCTTAATAAAGCATTTGAAATCATTATTGCACATGAAAAAAGACATTTTGATCAAGCTAAAAATGTCTTAAATCAAATCTAAAAGTAAATAAAAAATCCTCAGCTCTTTTTAGAACTGAGGATTATCTTTATTCATTGGAAATGTTTATAATCCCTTAAGTCCTTCCTTGGCCAAATTAAAATTAGGCTCAAGTGCTAAAGCTTCTTCAAATGCTTTTCTAGCATCTTCTTTACTTCCTTGTTCTATATAAACCAAGCCCTTCAAATTTAAAGCTGCTGCTTTCATACTTACTTCCTGAGTTTCATCATTTTCACCTGGAAACCCTAGTTTTTGTTCAGCAGATTTGGTGTTTTTCACAATCATATTGATTGAATTCAATGCTTCCTCGTGCTTTTTCAAAGAATATTGTAGGTAGGCTGATTTGTAAAGCGAATAGATATCGTCTGTAAGTAAGTGAAGTCGCTCAAATTGAGTCAATGCCCTATCTAATGCGCCAATTTGCTCTAATGAATATGCTGCTACTTCTAAGGCTTCAATGCTTCTATCGTTAACTTGCAAAACATCGAGCGCTGCTAATGCCGCACTACTAAATTGATTGTTTTCAAAATAAAGTGTCGCCAATAGCTCTCCATATCTTGAGTTGGTTGGATTTCTTTCAATCAATCCAATCAAGGAAATTCTTGCTGCGGCAAGATCGTTGTATCTTAACGCCAATTGGTAAACACGCTGATCTCTTTCATTTTTTTGACGGATTGTTTCTACTTCAGGGCTAGCAACTTCTTGTGCAAATGATGCTGAAATCGATAATGTCAAGATGACTAGGAGTAATTTAATTTTGTTCATAATTTGATTTATTTGCTTTTCAGTCCTCTTTTTTCTGCTAAACGGTATAATAACTGTAATGCTTCTTCTTTATTGTTTTGAATTTGTCCCTCAAGGATTGCTTCTTTGATGTCTTCCTTGAGTTCTCCGATAACTTTAGATGGATCGAGGCCAAAAATAGACATAATTTCTTCTCCTGAAACAGGTGGTTGAAAATTTCTCACATGATCTTTTTCCTCTACCTCTAATATCCTCTGCTCGACCTTGTCGAAATTAGCGAGATATTTTTGAACTTTGTTGTTATTTTTAGATGTCACATCCGCTCGACAAAGTTTCATCAAATCATCCACAGCATCACCTGCATCGAAAAGCAATCTTCTCACAGCGGAATCTGTCACCTTATCACTTACCAATGCAATAGGCCTAAGATGTAACCTTACTAGCTTTTGGACATACTTCATTCGTTCATCCATAGGTAATTTCAATCTTCTGAAAATCAAAGGAGTCATCCTAGCACCTTTGTCTTCATGACCATGAAATGTCCATCCTACTTTTTGGTTGAATCTCTTGGTGGCAGGCTTAGCAATATCATGCATGATCGCTGCCCAACGTAGCCATAGGTCATCCGTGAAAACTGTGATGTTATCCAATACTTGAAGTGTATGATAGAAATTGTCCTTGTGGGATTTATCTCCAACTGAATCCACACCTTGTAACTCCACCATTTCTGGAAAAAATTGATGTAACAATTTACTAGCGAAAAGAAGCTTGAAACCGTAAGATGGTTTTTCTGCCAAGATTATTTTATTCAATTCATCGATAATTCTTTCGCCAGAAATGATGCTTAGCCTTTCTGCATTTTGAATCAATCCATCAAATGTATCTGCATCAATATCAAACTTCAATTGTGTTGCAAAACGAATAGCGCGCATCATCCTCAAAGGGTCATCAGAAAAAGTAATATTCGAATCTGTAGGAGTTTTGATGATTTTCTTTTTGATATCCTTCAATCCATCAAATGGATCGATCAATTCTCCAAATCGAGATTCATTGAGACAGATCGCCATTGCGTTGATGGTAAAATCCCTTCTTTCCTGATCTTCTTGCAGCGTTCCGTCTTCTACAAGCGGTTTTCTTGAGTCCGCTCTGTATGATTCTTTTCTTGCGCCTACAAATTCCAACTCGTAGTCATCAAGCTTGATCATCGCTGTTCCAAAGTTTTTGAAAACAGATAAGGGGACATGCTTCTCAAAACTCTCTGAAACTTGAGTTGCCAAGGCTATTCCTGATCCAACACAGACAAAATCCAAATCCTTGCAAGGTCTCCCCATGATCAAATCGCGGACATAGCCACCTACGACATAGGTTTCCAAACCCATCTCATCTGCGACTTTCCCAACTTGACGGAAAATGAGATTTGTATCTAATTGTACTTTGAAATTCATGCTTTAATAATTTTCACATCCCCATCAGGACTCAAAAACATCTCTTTGACATCGGGACCATAAAGTGGAAATCTTTCTTTTGTTTCAAAATCAGCAGGAACACCTTCTTTTTCTTGGTAAATCACTGGCTGACCAAAAGCAAATAGCACCTTATTCCAAAAATCATTTCTAATCATCGCGAATTTCACATTCCCATTGACTTTAGGCCCATTTTGAAGAACTCTATTCACCGGACTGTGATAGATCGTAGCTTTTGTAGCGTACTCAACTATATCAAGAGACACCTCAGAAAATTGTTCTGTGACTGATCTGATTTGAAATAAATCAAAAAATAAAAAAATTCCTGTTGGGGAATCATTCTCTTCATTCCATCTCGTAGGAATGATCAATTCTATAATTCTTCCATTTCCTTCTCTGATCGACACACGACCATTTGTCTTGATATGCTTGGCTACTGCTGAATTCTCCACTTTTCTAAAATTTTGTCAAAAATACAGTAGATAATCAAGAAAAGGGGCAGATTTCAAGAAAATGTGAATTTAGTATTCATTTAATTTCTAAAATTTTAGCCTAAAATAAAATCTGCTGCCAATTGTGCATGAAGTTGTGTAGTAGCTATCAGAGGGAATTTTGAATCTTCTTCCTTGATCAATAGTGGTAATTCTGTACATCCCATGATTATTCCATCAGCCCCACGATGATTTAAATTTTCCATTTGCTCTAAATAAAAAACTTTGGCTTCATCAGTGAATTTTCCAAGTGTAAGCTCCTTTGAAACATAATAATGTGATTTATCAAGATACTTCTCCTCAGGAATTATTGTATCTATGTCATAATGCTTCTTAAGATAATATGGAATAAAATCACCCGTCATAGTTGGCCGGTTGCCTAACAGCCCAAGCGTTTTCAACCCTCTTTTCTCCGCGGCTCTTCCAATAGCCTCAGCAATATGTAAAATAGGGATACCAATTTGAGGCTGAACAAATTCATAAACTAGATGTGGTGTATTGGCACAAATAATTATTGCTTCTGCTCCAGCGGTTTCTAGCTTCTTGGATATTTCAAGATATGCTTTTTTAATCTTCTCATGATTTTGTTCCCGCATCAATTGGATATTGATACTGTGTAAAATTAGAGGAGGATTTTGATCACCGCCTATTACCCCACCAACAAGCTCGTTGATCAATTTATAATATTCTATCGTGGAGTGCCAAGAAGTTCCACCTATCATACCTAGTGTTTTCATAAGGATGAAGATCGAATTTTAATCTTCGGGACTTTGTGATAAAGCACACCGATGAATAAAATATTGAACCAATATTCTACTGCCTATCGAGTTTCTTACCAAATCAAAAAAATGATGTTTCTTTCGAAACCCATATTCTTAAATGAAAATCTCTTTGAAAAGGAATTTGAACCACTTGATAGTATAAGTTTAAATTGATAGCTTTTTTCACTTGCGCACCTACCAAACGGATTATTTCCTTACATTTGTATCCCATAGGAATCACAATAAATATACATCCGCACTATTCTTATGGCATCATCCACCAAGTTTATCTTTATTACCGGAGGCGTAACCTCTTCCCTTGGAAAAGGCATCATTGCTGCTTCTTTGGCCAAATTATTACAGGCGAAGGGCTTTTCAGTTACCATCCAAAAATTCGACCCTTATCTTAACATTGATCCAGGAACGCTCAATCCTTACGAGCATGGCGAATGCTATGTCACAGAAGATGGCGCAGAAACTGATTTGGATTTAGGGCATTACGAAAGATTCCTCGATACCCCTACTTCCCAAGCCAACAACATCACAACAGGTAGAATTTACAATAACGTAATTACCAAAGAGAGAAAAGGAGAATACTTGGGCAAAACTGTTCAGGTAATCCCTCACATCACCGATGAAATCAAAAGAAACTTTTTCAAATTAGGTGAAGAAGGCAATTTCGATGTTGTCATCACCGAAATCGGCGGATGTGTTGGTGACATCGAGTCATTACCATTTATTGAAGCAGTGAGACAAGCCAAGTGGGATTTAGGACAAAATAATTTTTTAGTAATTCACCTTACGCTAATTCCATACCTCGCTGCTGCAAAAGAATTAAAAACAAAGCCAACGCAGCATTCTGTGAAACAATTATTGGAAGCAGGTATTCAACCGGATATCTTGGTTTGCAGGACAGAATATTCTTTACCTCAAGAAGTTAAAAAGAAACTGGCTCTATTTTGCAATGTTCAGCTGAACTGTGTGATTGAAGCTATGGATGCAGACACCATCTATGACGTGCCTCTTTTGATGAAGAAGGAAAAGTTGGATGAAAGAGTGATGAGCAAATTGAAGCTGACTTCGAAAAGCAATACCGACCTAGAGCAATGGAAAGATTTTCTAGGCAAATTAAAGAACCCAACACAAGAAGTAAATATTGGACTTGTAGGCAAATACGTCTCATTGCCAGATGCATACAAATCAATTATTGAAGCTTTTATTCATGCAGGTGCTGTTTCAGAATGCAAAGTGAATTTAACTTTAATATCCTCAGAAGAATTATCTGCTGATTCGATTCCAAAAAAACTCGAAAATCTTGATGGAGTAGTTGTGGCTCCAGGCTTCGGAGAGCGAGGATTGGAAGGGAAAATTGAAGCAGTTAGATTTGTAAGAGAAAACAATATTCCCTTTTTCGGGATTTGTTTAGGAATGCAGGTTGCCGTTATAGAATTTGCTCGGAATGTGCTGGGATTAAAAGATGCTAACAGTACAGAGATGGATCCAAACACTCCGAATCCTGTTATAGGTCTGATGGAAGATCAGAAAAATATTGAGATAATGGGAGGAACCATGCGCCTTGGGTCTTATGCGTGTGAATTGAAAAAAGGAACCAAAGCCTACCAAGCTTACGGAAAAAGTAAAATTCAGGAAAGACATAGACATAGATATGAATTTAACAATGCCTATCTCTCAAAAATGGAGGCCGCTGGAATTGTAGCATCTGGAATTAATCCTGAAACACAACTAGTTGAGATCATTGAAATCAAAGATCATCCGTGGTTCGTTGGCGCACAATTTCATCCAGAGTACAAAAGTACGGTCTTGACACCACACCCGCTTTTTGTAAGATTTATTAAAGCGACCATAGAAAACAAAAAGACAAAATAAATCCTTCTATATTTGTCAAAATTGCTTGGTAACCCAAAGGAATATTTCGGAATTGGTTTTCGATTTTATCCTTTGTGTTACCTTTGCTTTTAAATAGACAGTTTAATTTAAAATTATGGATAGAAACCAAGCGACAGGACTGATCCTTTTCGCCGCAGTGATACTGGTATACTCGATTTTCTTCGGTAGCACTCCCGAACTGCCGACTCAAGAGCCAACAGGCGAAGTTATCAGTTCCGTTCAGGAAAATTCTACACAGGCCATTGCCACAGAGGTGGAAGAAGTAGATAGCCTTCAAGATCTAAAAGCTCAAATCCAATATGGTGTTTTTGCTCCTTTGGTAAAAGGTACTGAGTCTGAAGTAACTCTAGAAAATGATAAAATGATCGTTACCCTTTCAACAAAAGGTGCCGAGATCAAAAAAGTAGTCCTAAAAGAATATAATTCCTGGGATCAAAGACCATTGGTATTGATGGATCATGAAAGCTCAAATCTTTCTTATCAGTTAAACACCACAAAAGGCCCTTTGAGTTTGAATGAGTTTTTCTTTGAAGCAAGTTCAAGCTCCACGGAAATTGACGGTGTAGCCATCTCAAAAGTAGCGTTTACTGCTCAAACTGGCTCAGGTAAAATCACAAGATCCTATTCTCTTCCAGACAATTCTTATGTGTTAGGAAATAATTTGGAAATCGCAGGATTAACTTCTCAGTTGGTAGATTCCAATGTAAATATCCTTTGGGATTCCAAACTCATCAAGCAAGAAGAGGATATTGAGGAGTCAAGGAGAAAAACCAATATCAACTTTTTCAAATCGACTGAAAAGTATGATTATCTAAGTTTGACATCAGACGAAGCTTCTGAACAAGTTTCTGAACCATTAAAATGGATTTCATTCAGTCAGCGTTTTTTTACTGCTGGTATCATTGCAGAAAATCAATTCAACTCTGCCAGTCTTGAGCAAGTAACTCCCGACGATACACTTTCAGTAAAAAACATGAAGGCAACGATTGCTCTACCACTTACTGAAGGAAAAGCCGATTTGAGCTATTATTTTGGTCCAAACAAATACAAAACACTTAAGAAAATCACTCCAGGTTTTGAGAATAACGTGGACATGGGTTACTTCTTTGTGAGTTGGGTGAATAAGTACATCATCGTCAATTTGTTTGTATTCCTTGAGAAATTCTTTAGCAATTATGGAATCATCATCATTATCATAGTTCTTATCATCAAAGCAGCTCTTTTCCCGCTGACTTATAAGTCTTATGTCGGAATGGCTAAAATGAGGGTGATCAAGCCTGAAATTGATGAGTTGAAAGAAAAGTACAAGGATGATTCAACCAAGCAGCAGCAGGAACAAATGAAGTTGTTTGGTCAATTGGGAGTGAGTCCAATCTCGGGTTGTCTTCCAATGCTCTTGCAAATGCCATTCTTGTTTGCGATGTTCTTCTTCTTCCCGAATTCCATCGAAATGAGACAAGAGTCATTCCTTTGGGCACATGACCTTTCTACTTACGATACATTTATAAAACTTCCGTTTACGATTCCTTTCTATGGATCTCACGTCAGTTTGTTTACTTTGTTAATGACAGTCTCTCAAATTGCTTATACGCACTTCAATAACCAACTTACAGCAGCGCAAGGACCAATGAAGAATCTCGGTTACATTATGCCAATTGGCTTTATGTTTATTCTGAACTCCTACCCTGCGGCATTGAGTTTCTACTACTTTGTATCAAACATGGTGACTTTCGGTCAGCAAGCCTTAATTAAGCTATTTGTTGATGACAAGAAAATCAGAGAAAAAGTAGAATTGAGTAAAGTAAAAAATGCAAATAAGAAGAAATCAAAGTTCCAGCAAAAACTGGAAGATGCGATGAAAGCTGCTGACGCTAACAAAAAGAAAAAATAAGGTATTTAACTCCGAAAGGAGAAGTATTTTAATATGACATTAAGGGAGTTGGTGATACCAGCTCCCTTTTTTTCCCTATCCCCCAATCTCATTCGTATAGACCATTAATTTTCAAAAGGTTAACGCTATCCACATAGCACTGTGGAAAACAAAACATTTTGAGTAAGAATATAAATGATATATTTGTATAACTCTGAAAATTAAAAGCCAACAAGATGATTGAACTTACTTATTATGGACATTCGTCCTTTTTAGTAGAAATCAATGGAAAAAAACTTCTTTTTGATCCATTTATCAGACCAAACGAAAAAGCATCAAATATTTCAGTTGCAGATATCAAAGCAGATTATGTTTTGATAACTCATGGACATGAAGATCATATTGCAGATGCGGAAGAAATCACTAAAAATTCTGATGCACTGTTAATCTCCAATTTTGAAATCGCATCATGGTTTGCCAAAAAAGGCGTTCAGAAATACCACCCAATGAATCAAGGAGGTTCAAAGGTATTTGATTTTGGAAAACTTAAATATGTCAATGCCGTGCATAGTAGCACTCTTCCCGACGGAAGTTCTGGCGGTCAGGCTGGAGGTTTTGTGGTTCAACACGAAGAAGGATGTTTCTACTTTGCAGGAGATACTGCGCTGACTTTCGATATGAAATTGTTAGATGCAGAATTCAAAATTGATTTTGCGATACTTCCAATAGGCGATAATTTCACGATGGGCATCGATGATGCGATCCGTGCCGCAGATTTTGTAGGAACAGATCGAATCATAGGCATGCACTATGATACTTTTCCGTATATTGAAATTGACCTTGAAGCAGCAAAAAAAGCAGCGATAGAAGGAAAAAAAGAATTGATTTTGCTTAATATTGGAGAATCTATTACCCTTTGAAATTAGATAATGGGAAAAGTAATTGCAATTGCAAACCAAAAAGGCGGAGTTGGGAAAACCACTACTGCCATGAACCTAGCTGCGAGTTTGGCAGTCCTAGAATATAAAACTCTGGTCATTGATGCAGATCCTCAGGCCAATACGACTTCCGGTCTTGGGGAAGATCCTAAAGAAATCGATACCAGCATTTATGAATGTATGGTAGATGGGATTGATATCGAAACCATCATTCACAAAACAGATATGGAATATTTGGACTTGGTTCCTTCCCATATTGACTTAGTGGGTGCTGAAGTAGAGATGATCAACTTGGACAACAGAGAAGAAAAAATGAAGTCGGTGATTGCTAAAGTCAAAGAAAAATATGACTTTATCATCATCGATTGCTCACCTTCTCTAGGATTGATCACCATCAATGCATTGACTGCCGCCAATTCCATTATCATTCCTGTCCAATGTGAATACTTCGCATTGGAAGGTCTGGGAAAGTTATTAAATACAATTAAAATCATTCAGACTCGTTTGAATCCTGACTTAGAAATTGAAGGAATCTTACTTACTATGTATGATGTTAGGTTGAGATTATCCAATCAGGTTGTAGATGAAGTGAGAATGCATTTCAAAGATTTAGTATTTAAGACAATCATCCCAAGAAATGTGCGATTGAGTGAGTCACCAAGTTTCGGCTTGCCTGTCATAGCTTTTGACGCAGACGGTAAGGGTGCTGTAGCCTACTTGAACTTAGCTCACGAGATTGCAGCAAAAAATGGAATGGAAAAAGTAAATTGATAAAGCAATATGGCTGATAAAAAACCTATACAAAAGAAGAATGCATTGGGAAGAGGACTGGGTGCTTTATTGCAAGACTCGCCCCAAAAGGTTCAAAAACAAGACTTAATTCCTGCAGCATCTTCTGCTGGAATATACGAAATTCCTTTATCAACTATCCAAGTCAATCCTTATCAGCCAAGGACACATTTTGATAAAGATGCGCTACAAGAGCTTTCTGAATCCATTATTGTTCAAGGAATCATCCAACCAATTACTGTCCGCAAACTCGCTGATGATGAATATCAGTTGATTTCTGGAGAGCGACGATTTCAAGCATCCAAACTCGCTGGTTTAGAGAAAATCCCAGCTTATGTCAGAACTGCCAATGATCAGCAAATGCTGGAGATGGCCTTGATAGAAAACATCCAAAGAGAAAATCTTAATGCACTTGAAATAGCTCACTCCTATCAAAGATTACTTGCAGAGTGTAATTTGAAGCAAGAAGAACTCGGTGATCGTGTTGGGAAAAACAGAACTACTGTCAATAACTATTTAAGATTGCTCAAACTGCCACCGGATATTCAAGCGGGAATCAGAGATCAAGTGATTTCAATGGGACATGCGAGAGCTTTGATCAATATTGAAGACATTGACAAGCAATTGGCAATTTTCAAAAAAACCGTAGCGGAAGAACTTAGCGTAAGAAAAGTAGAGGCGCTTGTCAAAGCACTCAATAACGAGGACGATGAGTCAGAGAGCAAAAAAACTCCTGCATTAGATCCTGTCAGGAAATATGAAATCGGAAAAATCCAACAAAGATTAGCCACTCACTTTGGATCAAAAGTTCAACTGAAGGCAAATGATAAGAACAAAGGTGAAATTAAAATCCCTTTTGGTTCAGCTTCTGATTTGAATAGAATTCTAGAAATATTGGAGATCATATAACAGTGAATCCACATCAAAATAATCTTCGATTGATAAAATCAAACTTAGCAATGGTTCTCAAAGGAGCCCTTGCTGTTTTTGTTTTATTGGCATTTTCAAATCAAGCTTCCTTTGCTCAGGTTCAGGGTGATACTGTTTCTATTGAGTTCAATGAAAAGCTACCCAAAGACCCTAGAGTCGCCACGATCTTATCCGCAGTTTTTCCTGGGGCAGGACAAGTGTATAATGAAAAAGTCTGGAAACTTCCAATTATCTATGGAGGAATTGCAACCAACCTTTATTTTATTGAATTCAATAACAGAAGGTATCAACTGTTCAGAGATGAGTTAAGAAAATTTGACCAAGGTGATCCAGCACTCAGCTTTCCAAATCTAAATAGAGATGCATTAGCAAGAAACGTTGACTTTTGGAGGAGAAATCGAGATTTGAACTTTGTAGTATTTGGCGTAATCTATTTATTAAATATTGTCGATGCACAAGTCGATGCACATTTATCAGGGTTTGATATCAGCGATGATATCGGTATGATCTTCGAACCATCATACGAAACATTAACTGCGGGAGGCCAACTTGTAGGAGTTTCTTTAAAATTAAAATTCTAAACCATGAATATATTAATACTAGGCTATGGGAAAATGGGGAAAATTATCAGTGAAATCGCTGAATCCCGAGGTCATAGCATCGCAGGAAAAATCAATATTGACAACAGACATGAATTGGATGATTTAGATCCAAAGGATATTGATGTTGCTATCGAGTTTTCTCAACCTGAAGCTGCTGTTGAAAACATCAAATGGGCTATCTCAAATGGTATCCCAATTGTATCAGGCACCACAGGCTGGCTAGATCAAAAGCCTGCGATCGAAAAGCTAACACTTGAAAATAACGGGACATTCTTCTATGCTTCTAACTACAGCATTGGAGTAAATATCTTTTTTAAAGTGAATGAATTTCTTGCTAAGTTGATGGGAGAACAGTCCGACTATCAGGCGAGCATGGAAGAAATTCATCATACTGAAAAGAAAGATGCCCCAAGCGGAACTGCAATTACTTTAGCAGAAGGTATTATCAAAAATATTTCAAAGCTCAATAAGTGGGAATTGTCCGAAAATATGAACGGAAACGAACACGCACTCCCTATCACTGCAAAGAGAATCGACCCTGCTCCAGGTACCCATATTGTACGCTATCGTTCAGAAATCGACGATATTGAAATCAGCCACACCGCACATAGTCGCAAGGGTTTTGCTCTTGGTTCAATTTTGGTATCTGAGTGGATTATTGATAAAAAAGGTGTGCTATCTATGGACGATTTCCTATCTTTCTAAAATTTTTGACCAACATGACTAAAGAAAAAAAGAAAAAATCAGCAACCAGAGAATGGGTAGACGCCTTGGTATTTGCTGTTATTGCAGCCAGTTTAATCCGATGGTTGTTACTTGAGCCATTTACTATTCCTACTGGTTCTATGGAAAAATCACTTCTAGTAGGCGATTTCCTTTTTGTAAGTAAAATGCACTATGGGACCAGAATACCCAAAACTCCCCTTCAAGTACCTTTGACACATCAAAAAATTTGGGGAACAGAGTTAAAGTCTTACTCTGACGCGATTGAACTTCCATACTACAGACTTCCTGGATTCACTTCTATCAAAAGAAATGATGTGGTTGTATTTAATTATCCCGCTGAATACGAATATCCTGTAGATCTCAAAACTAATTATATTAAAAGAGCAGTAGCTGTGCCTGGAGATGTATTAGAAATCAAAAAAGGACAGGTGTATATCAATGGGGAACTAGGTGATAATCCTGAAAAAATGCAATTTACCTATGATGTTTTGACAGATAAAAATCTATCTATTGAGTTTTTTGAAGACTATGGGATAGATAGAGACAGTTTTTATCCATTTAGCAACGGGGTTGGATATATGGTGTCTGCTACTGACGAAATGGCTGAGAACCTTAGCAAATCACCTGCAATCACAGATGTGACCAAAAGATTGGAAAGAGCTGATATGGGGGAATCAAAAATATTTCCCGATGGTGCTTACTTCGGTTGGAATAGAGATTATTGGGGTCCATTGGAAATTCCAGGAGAAGGAACAACCATTGAAATCAACGATGAGACTATGGCTAAATATGCTTTTACCATCGAAAAGTATGAAGGTCTTAAAAACATGGAAGTTAGAGACAATAGATTGTTTATAAATGGTCAGCAAGTTGAAAGCTACACCTTCAAGCAAAATTATTATTTCATGATGGGAGACAATAGACATGATTCCTTGGATTCAAGGTATTGGGGTTTTGTTCCCGAAGACCACGTTGTAGGTAAAGCTTGGTTCTTGTGGTTGTCTTTGGATAAGCATAAATCTATGTTCAGCAAAATCCGCTGGAACCGATTCTTCAATGGAATTGACTAAAATTCCCTAGGGGAGACAATCCTTATTAGACATAAAAAAAGATTGCTGAAAAGTTCAGCAATCTTTTTTTATGTCCATTTGAATCTACCATTTAACTTATTGTAGATCCGTTAGCTGTGCTAGAACCTGGTTCAAGAAGTCTCAGGCTGCCATCTTTATCTTCTGCCATCAATATCATTCCTTCCGAATCAATCCCCATCATTTTCCTAGGAGCCAGATTGATCAACATGGTGACCTGCTTTCCAATCAAATCTTCCGGTTTGAAAAACTCAGCAACACCACTCAAGACAGTTTTTTTACCCAATCCAGTATCAACTGTCAGTTTGAGAAGTTTCTTTGATTTTGGCATCGGTTCAGCGGTCAAAACTGTAACCACACGCATGTCTAACTTTGCAAAGTCATCATAAGAAATGATGTCCTTCATTGGAGTTACCGTCGCATTATCCATTTCATTTTTCTTTTTGGCTTCCAAAAGTTTATTTACTTGCGCATCAACAACATCATCTTCAATTTTCTCAAATAATAGAGAAGCTGCATTGATCTGATCACCTGCTTTTAGCAAATCAAATTCTCCAGAATTTTTCCATGTCAATCCTTTCAAATTGAACATATCGAAAATCTTCTCCGAAGTAAATGGCAAGAATGGCTCTGCCACAATGGCTAAATTCGAAGCAATGTTCAAAGCAATATTCAAGATGGTTCCTGTACGTTCTTTATCTTCTTTGATGGTCTTCCACGGTTCTGTATCCGCTAAGTACTTATTCCCTAATCTGGCAAAATCCATTACAAAAGAAAGTGCTTCTCTGAATCTATATCTTTCTATAGAAGCAGCGATTTTTTCAGGGAAAGCATTCAATGCATCCAAAATCTCCTGATCGTAAGGAGAAAGTGTGCTTTTCGCAGGAACAACTCCATCAAAAAACTTATGTGTCAAGACCACTGCTCTATTCACAAAATTACCATAAACAGCGACCAACTCTGAGTTATTTCTTCCCTGGAAATCCTTCCAAGTAAAGTCATTATCCTTAGTTTCTGGTGCATTAGCAGTCAATACGTAACGCAAAACATCTTGCTTCCCTGGGAATTCTTCCAAATATTCATGTAACCAAACCGCCCAATTTCTTGAAGTGGAAATTTTATCTCCTTCCAAATTCAAGAACTCATTTGCAGGTACATTTTCTGGTAAAATGTAATCGCCATGCGTTTTCAAGATTGCAGGGAAAATAATACAGTGAAATACAATATTATCCTTTCCAATAAAATGAACCAACTTGGTATCCTTATCTTTCCAATATGGTTCCCAGTCTATCCCTTTCTCTTTAGCCCATTCTTTGGTAGAAGAGATGTAACCTATAGGCGCATCAAACCAGACATAGAGCACTTTTCCATCCGCTCCTTCCACCGGAACAGGGATTCCCCAGTCCAAGTCACGAGTCATCGATCTGGCCTGCAATCCATCCCCAGCTTCTAGCCAAGACCGACACTGACCCAAAACATTGTTTTTCCAATCGTCTTTATGATCAACAAGGATCCATTTTTGCAAAAACTTCGTGTATCTCGCTAAATCTAAAAACCAGTGTTTCGTCTCTTTTAGAACAGGTGTGTTTCCACTTAGTTTTGATTTTGGATTGATTAGCTCAGTAGGACTCAAAGAGCTTCCACATTTTTCACATTGGTCACCATAAGCACCATCATGACCACATTTTGGACATGTTCCTTCGATATATCTGTCTGCCAAAAACTGCCCTGCTTCTTCATCAAAATATTGCTCTGTGGATTGCTCCAAAAACTCACCTTTATCATAAAGATCTTTGAAAAAACCCGAGGCAGTTTCATGATGTATTGGTGCGGAAGTTCTAGAATAGTGATCAAAATTGATCCCAAAAGCTTCAAAACTTCCTTTCATCATTTCATGGTATCTATCTACAACTTCTTGAGGAGTGATGCCTTCTTTTTTGGCTTTTATAGTAATCGCTACGCCGTGTTCATCCGATCCACACACATAGGCTACATCTTTGCCTAGAGAGCGAAGGTATCTCACGTAGATATCTGAAGGAATATAACACCCAGCCAAATGACCAATATGAAGTGGACCATTGGCATAAGGAAGTGCAGAAGTAACTGTATATCTTTTAAATTCTTTGTTATTCATATTTGCAAAGATAGAAATTTCGGAAAGTATTAAAGATGAAAAAGAAGCTTAAATCAAGACTTTTGAAACTCTTCTCTCGCTTCGTCAGTCAAGATCCCTTGATAAATGATCTGAATTGTTTGATCAAAAATTTCAGAAGTATTCAAATTCATTTTTTCACGCATTTCGAAAGGAAACTGAGCGAGAAATTTGGGATCTATTAGACTTTGAATAGCGGAAGCGTATACCAATACAATCATTGTTTTATTGATATTGGGTGCTACCTGACCTTTTTCAATTCCTTCTTCAATTAATTTTTGGAATCTCAAGTAAGCAGAATCTCTTACATAATCCTGCAATTCAGACCAAATCTCAGGAGCATGATCTCTTAAATCTTCTAACAATTCTGGATTGATCGGAGCCAAATCAGCCGCCACTATAGATAAAAATGATTTCAGTTTAGCTGTAAACGGAATGTGTCTATTTTCAAAAAGCGCCTCTACTTTTATAGAAAGCTTGGTCTTGAGCAAATCAAAAGATGCTGCAAGTAATTCTAATTTGCCTGGAAAATATTTGTAGAGCGTCTTTTTGCTCATCGCTAATTCTTGCGAAATATCATCCATAGTGGTATTCTTGTAGCCTTGCTTCAAAAACAGCCGGTACGAAACATCTAAAATTCTTGACTCGATATCAGTTTTTTTACTCATTTTTCTTGAATAGGGAACAAAGATATACATTCCGAGTTATGTACCTTCCCAAAATCAAAACTTAGTCTATCACAAAAGCTTTGCGCTTTCGGTAGCAAAGGTTAATTTTGACCGTAGCATTCAATAATTTTAGCAAAAAAGCAATGACCCCAACGCAGGCCGAAGCAAGGATCGCTGAACTGACTCAGCAAATCAATCACTACAATTACCTTTACTACCAAGAAGACAAGTCTGCCATCTCAGATTTTGAATTTGATAAGTTATTGGAAGAATTGATTCACCTTGAAACCAAATTTCCTCAATTTTTAACTGAAGAAAGCCCAAGTCAGCGTGTTGGTGGGACGATAACTAAGGAATTTGAAACTGCTGTTCATGAAACCCGGATGCTTTCTTTGGGTAATACTTATTCTGAAGAAGAACTTTTGGCATTTGATGAACGTGTGGCGAAAGGTCTCGAACATAGGAATTTTGAGTATTTCTGTGAATTGAAATTTGATGGAGTTGCCATCAGTCTTGTTTATGAAAATGGCAAATTGGTAAGAGCTGTGACTCGAGGCGATGGAACAAGAGGCGATGTGGTGACGGAAAATATCCGTACAATCCGAAATATCCCTTTGTTCATTACTGGGAATGATATTCCAGAGAGGTTTGAAGTTCGTGGTGAAATTTTTCTCCCAAGAAAAGAATTCGAAAAAATCAATGCAGAAAGATCTGCTAATGAAGAAGCACTTCTTGCAAATCCTAGAAATGCAGCCTCTGGTACAGTCAAAATGCAGGATAGCGCAGTAGTAGCCAAAAGAAGATTAAACTGCTATTTCTACCAATTGATCACCGATGATGCAGGCATTGAGCAACATGATCAAGCGATGACATTTTTGGAAAAATGGGGATTCAACGTCTCTCCCACCTATAAAAAATGTGGTTCGATGAAAGATGTATTGAATTTTATCGAAGACTGGAGAGAAAAAAGACATCAATTACCCCTTGATACAGATGGCGTAGTTTTGAAAATCAACAGTTATGATCAAAGGGAAGAATTAGGATTTACAGCTAAAATTCCTCGTTGGGCGATAGCTTATAAATATCAAGCTGAAAGCGCAGAAAGTCAATTACTCTCTATCACCTATCAAGTAGGGCGAACAGGAGCAATCACGCCCGTTGCGAATTTATCTCCTGTTCAGCTCGCAGGCACCACTGTTAAAAGAGCATCCCTTCACAATGCCAATGAAATTGAGCGGCTGGGTTTGCATGAAGGAGATACAGTATTTGTAGAAAAGGGAGGAGAAATTATTCCAAAAATTACAGCTGTAGCCATTGAAAAGAGAAAATCTGATGCAAAGGAAGTTCAGTATATTTCAACTTGTCCAGAATGTGGGACGCCGCTAGAAAGAAAAGAAAGTGAAGCCAAACATTACTGTCCCAATGCTCAAAGTTGCCCACCGCAACTTCTCGGAAGAATAGAACATTTTGTTCATAAACGAGCCATGGATATTGATTCTATGGGAACGGAAAGAATCCGTGCGCTAATTGATCAAGGTTATATTGTCAACTTTGCAGATATCTATGAATTAGAATTGAAGAAAGATGCGCTATTGGGCTTGGAAATGAGCCAAGATCAATATCAAAAAACTGATGAGGGTATGCTCTACATCTCTCTTCATAAAGCGCTTTTTTCATTAACCGATGGAATCCCTCTATCTTCCATTGTGAAGTTTCTTGATGAAAACCAATCAAATAAGCTTGGTGAAATCCTTAGAAGTTTCAAAGAATTCATCAGAGAAAGCAAGAAGAAAGTAGCTCAGAATATAGGTACAATCCAACTAATGGAAAACCTACTTCTCTCCTACCCTTTTCCACAAATTGAAGATTTCCTTCCACTTCCTATCGTTCTTTCCTTATTGATCGGAAAGCAAGTTGGAATGAGTAGATTGAAAGAAGTGGCGATGCAAGAAAGCACTGTTCATGGGATCATGCTCGAATTGAATATCGCTCTGAGCCAAGACCAAGAAGATAAAATCAAAAAACTGAAAGCCAATACTTTCCAAGAAGGCGTTATCAGCAATATGCTTGAAGGGATCAAAGTCTCCAAATCTCAAAGCTTTGAGCGAGTATTATTTGCTTTAGGAATTAGAAATATTGGAGAAAATACAGCTCAAATTTTGGCAAAATCCTTCAAAAATATTGAGGCTTTAAAAAATGCAAGCGATGAAGAATTGCTTGCAGTCAATGGCGTCGGAGAAACATTGGTAAATAGTATCAAAGAATTTTTTGCAGATGAAGAAAATCTCAAAATTATTGAAAGACTAAAAGCCCATGGGTTGAATTTTGAAATTGAAGAAGTAGAGCGGATTTTCGAAAGTAATAAGCTGGAAGGTATGAAAATACTCGCTTCTGGAAAATTGAACCATTTCAAGCGGGATGAAATTATAGATTTTATTGAAAGCAACGGAGGACAATATATCAAATCCGTATCCAAGAATATTGACTTCATTATTGAAGGAGAAGATATGGGACCAAGCAAAAAAGAAAAGGCAATGAAACTTGGAGTGAAGTTAATTTCCGAGGAGGAGTTCATGAAAATGGTTGGAAAAGAAATCTAAATATGGAGTTTGTAAAAAAATATTTTATTAAAAAAAAGATCCAAAGGACTTCAACCTCCCTTGCTAGAAAAATCATCATTCCAAACGAAATAACTTCTATTGCCATTATTGCAAATACAGAAGAGGAATTAAGGGATTGTGAAGAAATGATTGCGGTCAACTTTGGTAAAGCAGTAAAAATATTAACCTATTACTTTTCAAAAACAGATTTAGAAACAGGTATTTCCTCTAAGGATTTTAATTTATTTGGTCAGCCGAATGAAAGAATCGAAAGGTTTTTAGAAGAAAAAGTAAATTTTATTTTGGCACCTTCTTTAAACCTTAATCCTTATTTACTTTATTTGTTAATTCATTCTAAAACTGATTTGAAAGTCGGATTTTGGTCAACTGAAAACAAAAATTTCTTGGATTTAATGTTAGACCAAAAGGAAAATAGTCTTAAAAGAAACATCCAAAACTTATTGGATTACTTGATAAAAATAAAAGCAGCATGTTAAACTTATTTGGTACAGGAGTAGCATTGATCACACCAATGAATGAAGATTACAGCATTGATTTCATTGGGTTAGAAAAATTGATCAATCATGTGATTGCGGGAGGAGCTGATTATTTGGTGGTACAGGGAACTACCGGAGAATCTGCTACGATGACCAAAGAAGAGAAAAAACAAGTCTTGGCTGCTTCAATCAAAATCAACTCCAAAAGACTGCCAATAGTCTATGGACTTGGAGGAAACAATACCTCTGCAGTATTGGAAGAAATCAAGCAAACAGACTTCACCGGCGTAGATGCTATACTTTCTGTTTGTCCATACTACAACAAACCATCTCAGGCCGGTATAATTGCGCACTACCATGCCATCGCTGATGCTAGTCCTGTTCCAGTTGTTCTTTATAATGTTCCTGGAAGAACGGTTACAAATATGACTGCTGCCACAACTTTGACCTTGGCGAAGCATCCAAATATCATTGCGATGAAAGAAGCAAGTGGAAACTTGGAACAGTGCATGGCTATAGCAGCGAATATGCCTAATGACTTTCTATTAATCTCAGGTGATGATATGCTGACAACAGCATTACGCGCTGTAGGCGGATCGGGGGTGATTTCTGTCTTGGCCAATGCCTATCCTTTGATTTTCAAAACTATTAGTCATGGAAGCCTAGAAGAATCCAAAAATGCTACTTTTAGTTTGCTCAATATCAATCCTTTGATGTATGAAGAAAGCAATCCTGTAGGATTAAAATATTTATTGAATGAAATAGGAATTTGTGGTGATACGGTGAGACTGCCATTAGTCAAAGCCTCAGAAAGTCTCAGTAAAAGAATTCAATCAACTATGATCTAAAATTTGAAAGATTCACCGTGTTCCGAATCTAAATCATAAAGCAATCCGCAACTCTGAATTTCATCGATTAGATTTATGCAGAATTGCGGATAAATTCATTTTTAAGTAAATTTCAAGTATGCAGCAAGCGATTTCACTTTTAGAACTAAATCAAATCATTCGAGATTCTCTAGAAAACAATCTTTCTCCAAGTTATTGGGTGATTGCGGAAATCGGAGAACTGAAACTCGCTGCTGCTGGTCATGCTTATTTGGAATTGGTAGAAAAAAATGGCAACCAAGTAAAAGCAAAAATCCGAGCAAACATCTGGCAATATTCTTTTAGAACCATTGCCGGAAGATTTCAAGCGATAACGGGAAAGGAATTGAGAGCGGGTATGAAAGTTCTCGCTCTTGCTACAGTTACTTTTCATGAACTCTATGGCATCAGCTTGACGATCAAAGATATTGATCCGAATTATACATTGGGTGAAAGAGCTCGGATCCGACAGGAAATTATAGATAGACTTCGGCATGAAGGCATGATGGAGCTCAACAAGCGCTTTGAGTTACCTTCTGTTCCGCAACGTATTGCCGTTATCAGTAGCCAAACGGCCGCTGGCTATGGAGATTTTGTCCAGCAATTACAATCCAACCGCTATGGATATCAGGTACATTTCAAACTTTATCCAGCCACACTACAAGGCTCCGAAGCTGCCAAAACGATGATTAGAGCTCTGGAGCAGATTGAGGAAGATGCTCAGGAAATAGGCTATGATATGGTCATCATCATCCGTGGTGGTGGTGCTCAAATGGATTTGGATTGTTTTGATGATTATGACTTGGCATTGGCTATTGCTAAATTCCCAATTCCAATTCTGACAGGAATCGGCCATGAAAGAGATGAAACTATTGCCGACTTGGTAGCTCATACCAAAGTCAAAACCCCGACTGCCGCGGCTGAATTTATCCTTTCTGGATTTTTAGGTTTTGAAGAGGAGCTATTGACTTTCCTCAAACAAATTGAAAGACAAGTCTCCCAAAAACTGCTGTGGGAAGACAGAAACCTACGCGATTATACTTCAAAGCTAAAACACATCAGTTTACAGAAAATCAATTGGGAAAAACAATCATTTACTACTAAGGAGAATCAAATTCAAAATTTAGCCTTCAACAAGGTGAAAATGCAGTGTTTTCAACTAGAAAAACTATCTGAAATCATCAAAAAAGATTTCAAAGGTTCAATTCAGAAAGAAAATCAAAATTTAGATTCTTTGGAAAAAGCCATCAAAAATCTTGATCCTATTTCTATTTTTGAAAAAGGATACTCAAGATCAGAAATAGACGGAAAACCAATCCATTCAACGGGAATCAGAGAGGGAATGGAAATGGTCACTATTACTAAATCTAAAAAAATCAAAAGCACAATTCAAGAAATCGAAGATTATGGAAAATGAAAATTTGAGTTACGATAAAGCGCTGGCACGAATAGAAGAGATCGTGAATAAACTAGAAGCAGGAGAAGAAGGAATCGACCAACTATCAGAAATGGTCAAAGAAGCAGCAAAACTTGTGAGTTTTTGTAAAAATAAGCTTCGAATGACAGAAGATGAAATCAAGCAAGCTTTTGAGGAGTAAAATATTTTACCTGTTTTATCCTTTTATGAAATTAAGAGAATTCAAAACAGATAAGTAAGTACATACTATTTAATTTTTTCATTTCTTAAAGCACCAATAATGTATAATAATTTTAAAAAATCTTCCTCCTTGCTTATCTTAATTTTTTTTATGGCGTGCATGAAAGAAGTCTATGGACAGAATTTTTATGCTTATCAAACTCCCCTTCAAAACTCTTTAATCATTGGTGTAGGTCCGTCATTTATATATGCTGATAATGGAGGAATATATAGTCAATTTAAATTTCAAATAAACCCAGCGATAACTGCTGCTTATAACAGAAAAATAAGTCGTCACTTTAATTTAAGAGCCAATTTGGGATACCAAAAGATTGAAGGTCAAGAATCATCAAATCAAAATATCTTAGAAATTTGGGAAAATCGTTCTGCAGCAAATAATTTCTCTGGTCATGTTTCTTATTTTGATTTCATGCCAGTATTTAACATCTTTCCTTCAGATCATCCTTATTTGAGAACCAAGGTAAATATTTATGGCGGACTTGGCCTTGGTATTTTGATGTCAAATGTTGACTTAGAATACAGAAATAAAAGAGATGAAAACCATCAAATCATCTCTTTATATGTGCCAATTCGAGCTGGATTGTCTTATATGATTAATCAAAAAACAGATATCATGTTAGAAGGAAGTATCTTATATAACTTTAGTGATAATGTAGATGGAAATGAAAATTTTAATAGATTTAATGATCATCTTTTTCAATTACAATTTATGATTAAGAGGTATTTGAATACCTCAACAAACAGGAATTAATTGAAATGATGTTTTTAAAGAAAGTCTCTTGTATTCGTTTTGAATTTTAGATTTGATTCTAAAATCATTTTTACAGAATATAAAAGGTAAGAGTTGAGTAAATTACTCAGAAACTGACATTAAAAACTTCCTTTCAATACTTACCATTAAGTTTTGATTGATACCCGGAACTCTTATAATAAAGTAATCTTTATTGCCTTTATTGACACATTCTCCCGCCATTCCTTCCAAAGCACCACCGATGATTTTCACCTGTTCTCCTGGCTGAATTTCAGAATTATCGGTTTCTATTGCTACACCTGTTTCGAGGATTCTTTTGATAATATTAATTTCAGATTGTCTAACCGTAGCATGTTCCCCAGCAAAATGCACAAATTTTACTGCACCAGGCACTTGCAAAGTGTTCCAAAGATCAGCTTTGGTTGTTTTAACAAACAGATAGCCATTAAAAAGTGCCTTTTGTACTTTCTTTTTCCTGTCACTCCACTGTCTCAGTTCCTCGATCATCGGAAGAAAAACTTCCAGTCCCTTTTCTTCTAATCTTTGAGCTACTTTTTTCTCAGCTCTTGATGTGGTATAAAGTACGTACCAATTTAACTCTGCCATTTTGCCTATTTATTTCAAAAATGTAAAATTAAAAACCCTTGAGATAAAATCCCAAGGGTTTAAACATTTAAAACCACCAACCTTCATTAATCATGCTATTTCAATCTACGAATCAACATGTTTAATTTGTCTGCCAATAAATACATGACAGGCACAATTACTAACGTCAAGAAGGTCGCAAAGGTTAACCCAAATATTACTGTCCAAGCCATTGGTCCCCAGAAGGTCGCATTATCTCCTCCAATGTAAAACTGAGGATCAAATTCCGATAACATGGTAGCAAAATTGATGTTCATTCCAATCGCCAAAGGTATCAATCCAAGCACTGTTGTGATCGCTGTAAGCAATACTGGTCTTAGCCTTGTTTTTCCTCCTTGAATTATACTTTCTAATAAATCTTCAATTGATAAGAATTCATCATCATTCAAGTCCAATTCCTGTCGTCTTCGTTCCCTTACCAAATTCGTGTAATCTATAAGTACAATGGCATTGTTTACCACGACTCCAGCAAGAGAAATAATCCCAATTCCTGTCATAATTACCACAAAATCCATATTGAAGATTACCAATCCAAGAAATACTCCAATCGTACTCAAGACTACAGAAGCCATGATGATGAAAGGCGTAGTCACTGAGTTGAATTGAGCAACAATGATCAAGAAAATCACAGATATTGCAATAAACAATGCCCGCATCAAGAAAGCTGTTGATTTGGCTTGCTCTTCCTGTTCTCCTGTAAATTTCACCGTGATACCTTCACTCGTTTCGTAATTCGCAGTCAATTCCTTGAGTTTGTTATTAATCTCAGTAGGATTGTACCCGTCAGTTACATTGGAGAAAATAGAAATCACTTTATTCAAATCCTTTCTTTTCACGGAACCATAGGTAGATCCATATTCTAAGGTCGCTACAGCAGAGATTGGCACTTCCTTTTGATTGCCAAATTTATCCCTGAAACTAATCTTCTTGTTGATCAGAGAAGACAAATCATAACGGTATTCATCTTTCAATCTCAATTGAATTGGATAATCTTCTTCACCGTCTTTAAATTTCGAAACTTCAAGACCAAAAAGGGCTGTTCTCAATTCATTAGCGATAGAAGACGTAGAAAGTCCGAATCTTCTTGCTTTCTCCCGATCGATATTCAAAACCACTTCAGGGCTTCCAAGCTCCAAGTCAGTTTTCAATTCTTCAATTCCAGGAATATTAGCTGACACTAAATATTCTCTGTATTTACCGACGTAAGCTATCAACTCTTCGAAATTCTCTCCACTTACTTCGATATTCACTGCCTTGCCTACTGGAGGTCCATCTCTTTGCTTATCAACTGTGAACAAAACACCAGGATACTTATCAACCAAGTCCCTGATATCTTCCATTACCTGATTTGTGTTGATCCCATTTCGATACTGAATCTCTACGAAACTTATGGTGATTTTAGCCTTATGAGGTGTATTTGCTATGCTTGGACCTTCGGATTGATCACCCGTACCCTCTCCCACTTGCGTGATGATGGACTCGATGATATCATTATAAGGTTCCAAAACATTCAACAAATCGTCTTCCATGGACTTCACAAATTCATTAGTCGCTTCGGTGTCTGTCCCGATTGGATTTTCCACAAAAACATTCACCAATGCAGGTTCATTATCTGGAAAGAATAACACTTTTGGAGATCGCACAAACAACAAACCTACAGAAAGCAACAACACCAAAAATATCCCGCCAAAAAACAAATAAGGTTTCCAACCATTCAATGCAAATACTAAAGTAGCCTCGTAGGCATTTTCTAATTTCACTAAGAAAACATTCTGAAACCATCTAATCGCTTTTCTTAATACCAAAACATTGAATATTGTGAAAATAGCAGCAATCATGGCCAAATTACCAATCGAAATCCATCCAAACATGTATGATAGAATCGCAACCACCATTAAAAAAAGAGCTATTAACAATGGTTTTTTCCTAGATTTTTCTGTGTCGACATCCTGAACTTTCATATACAATGAAGTCAACACTGGATTGACGACCAATGCAACAAATAGTGATGATGACAACACAATAATCAAGGTGATAGGAAGGTATTTCATAAACTCTCCTATCAAATCATCCCAAAATGCTAGAGGAAGAAAAGCTGCTAAAGTTGTCGCTGTAGATGTAATAATCGGCCAAGCAACTTCTCCAACTCCCTCTTTTGCTGCGATGATCGGCGACTTTCCTTCTTGCATCAAGCGGTAGATATTTTCTACTACCACAATGCCATTATCCACAAGCATACCCAATGCTAGAATTAAGGCAAAAAGCACCATCAGGTTCAAGGTTATCCCAAATGCATTCAAAATCAGGAATGAAATGAACATGGAGAGCGGAATAGCAACCCCTACGAAAAGTGCATTCCTAAAACCTAGGAAAAACATCAAAACTAAAATCACAAGAATTACACCGAAAATAATACTATTTTCAAGATCATTTACTTGAGATCTAGTTTGCTTGGATTGATCGTTGGTAATGCTGATTTCCAAATCTGCAGGAAATCTATTTGCTTTTGCATTGTCTAATAAGGCCTTGATCTTATCAGATGCGTCAAGGAGATTTTCTCCACTTCTCTTGATGACGTTGACAGTTACTACAGGCAGTTTATTGCTTCTTGCATAACTCGTACGCTCTTTATAAGTATCCTTTACTTCGGCAACATCTCTCAGATATACGATTCTATTATTTTCTGTTTTGATGATGATATCGAGAATTTCTTCGGCTTTTTTAAATTCACCGGTAATTCTTAGAGCTCTTCTAAAATCACCTGAAAGAACATTACCACCTGAGATAGTCACATTTTCTTGTCCAATCGCTTCCGAAATATCAGAAAAAGAAACTCCCAATGCTTCCATTTTGAAAATATCAGCATCAACTCTAATTTCTCTTTCAATAATACCTCTTAATTCTGCTTTAGAAATTTCAGGGAGTTTTTCGATTTCATCTTCCAAATACTCTCCGTATTTTTTCAGTTCTTCTTCCGTATAATTACCTGAAATATTCACATTCATGATCGGGAAATCAGAAGTATTTACTTCAATCACGTCAGGCTCCTGATCTAGATCATTCGGTAATTCACTTTTTGATTTATCTACCGCATCTTTTACATCTTGAATAGCTTTGGAAATCTCCACTCCTGGGTTGAATTCCACTACAATAGATGAAAAATCCTGAACAGAAGTCGATTTGATATCTTTGATATTGTTGATTCCTTTCAGTTCCTTTTCGATTGGTCTAGTGATCAAATTTTCCATATCCACAGGTGAGTTACCCGGATAGGCTGTACCCACATAGACAGTAGGGATTACAATTTCAGGGAAACTTTCTTTTGGCATTGTTTTGTATGCCAAGATTCCTAAAGCGGTTATGATAAAAACCAATATGACAATCGAAGTCTGATTATCAACAGAGAGGGAACTCAACCCAAACTGTCTGGTAACTCCTTTTTTCTTTTCTTCTTGATTTGACATGAGAAAATTATTGGGCAATGTTTACACTAAAATTATCTCCAACTTCACGGAATCCTTTATCCACCAATGTTTCAGAACCATCTAGTCCTTCAAGAACTTCTGTGATTTCTTGGTAAACTTTTCCTCTGGTTATATATCTTTTTTTGCTAAGACCTCCTTCAACCACAAAGATGTAATCTCCTTTACTATCCTGCAGGATCAGGTAGTTAGGAACTGTGATCGCATTTTTATTTTCATAATCATTGATTTTCATTACTGAAATCATGTTTGGCTTCACGTAAGAAAGATTAGGCAAGACGACTTCCACTTTAAAAGTTCTGTTGTTTGGATTGATAATCGCTCCGATAGCAGAAACCTTCGTCTTTAGAGTTTTATTAATTGATGGAAAAGAAACTTCAACAGAATCACCTCTATTTACAATTCCTACATACCTTTCAGAGACATCTGATTCAATAAATAAATCACTTTCACCGACAAACTGGAACATCGGTGTACCCGGCTGAACCAATTCACCCAAGCGTACATTCACTGTCTCAACCGTTCCATTGAAAGGTGCTCTTACCTTTGTTCTATTCAGTTGAGTAGTTAAACCCGCCATTGTTTTTTCTAAAGATTCTTTTCTATTCTTAGCTTCCAGAAACTGAATTTCAGTACCGATTTGCTGTTTCCAAAGTCTCTCTTGCTTTTCAAAAACTATCACAGCGAGTTCTAGCTGCTTTTCCATTTCATCGATATTTCTTTGAATAGATTCTGCATCAATTACTGCGAGGATTTCTCCTTTAGCTACACGCATGCCTTCTACGGCTGTGATTTCTTGGATTCTTCCAGAAGACTCACCTGATATATTGACATTTTTCTTAGATAGCACAGCGCCTGTTACTTCCACAAAATGCTGAAAAACCTCTTTTTTAGGAGTTGTGGTAGAGATCAACACAGACTTTCTGTTCAATTTCCCAAACTCTGGATCAAGAGCAGAGATCTCTTTCTCAAGCGTCTCGATAGAAACTCTAAGTTCTGATGCTTGAGTTTTCAATTCATCTAATTCAGCTTTTTTAACTGACAATTCATCTTCTTTAGCACACGAAAACATCATTGCTGCTAAAGGAAGGATCAAAAATTTTGAATATGATTTCATATAGATTTATTATACAATTTTCTTGTTCTGATTTTATAAAATTCCTAATGCTTTTTCCAAATCTACTTTGGCTATCAATGCATCATATAGAGCTGAGAAGTAATTGGTTTCTGCTTCTTTCAAAGCGGAATCTGCTTCCACTACTTCCAAATTAGACCCCACACCTTCCTGATATTTAATTTTTGTCATTTCAAAAACTTCCAAAGCCAAGCCTCTATTCTCTTCTTGTACATTTAAGGTTCTTAAAGCATTTCGAAGGGTGATATTTGCCTGATACCTTTCCAATTCAATATTCTCTTCCAAATAATACTTTTGATTTTCGAGTTGCTTGATTTGAACTCTATTCTGTTGAACCTTATAACTTTTTCTTAATCCATCAAAAATTGGTATGTTCAGCCTAACTCCGGCAAACGAAGATGAAAACCATCTATCAGAATCTAAAACTGTTTCAAATCTTTGAGCACCAGTGACTCTCTGAAATGTACCAAAAGCAGATATATTAGGCATATATTGAACTTGATTATTTTTCAAATCCAACTTTGCCAAATCAAGATTTGTGTCCAGTTGATCAACTTCTACTCTCCTGTATCCATTATTACTCAGGAGTGATTCTAATTCGCTGACTGAATTGATATCAGAAATATTCTGATTAAGCACAACTTCTGTATTGATAGGCATACCCATTTGAACTTTCAAAAGCTGCATACTTATTTCCTCTGCTGCTTGAACTTTATCAAATTCTGACTGTAGATTATTTAATTGAACTTTTACTCTACTCACATCTAGTTTTTCTACAAAACCTTCCTCATATAAAGCCTCAGTTTCTTTTAGCAATTGTTTAATTCTATCAAGATTAGCTGAAACTAGTTCTTTTCTTTCTTTATTGATTAGGACAGTGAAAAAAGCTTTTTTGATAGACTCAATGATATCATTTTCGGTTTTTTCTTTGTCAAATTCAGTAAGTGATTTCAAGGTTTTAGCTGCCTTCAAACCAACAAAGTAAGAACCATTAAAAATCATTTGTTCAATGGAAACTGATAATGAAGATTGATAATTTACTGCAAATGGAATTACCGTAATGTCGTCAGGACTGTTCATCCCAGGATCAGATCCTCCATCACCATTTCCTCCACCAAGTGCCCCACCAGCTTCCGCAGGTAAAATAAGTAAAGGCGGTTGCAAGTTCTTTGTCATTTCAACCGTACTGTTGATCTGAGGGAGCCCAGTAGCTCTGTTTTCTCCAATTATGCCTTTTGAAATAAGGATTTCCAACTGAGCATTTTTAGCATCCACATTATTTTCTAGGGCATACTTGATACTTTCATCTAAAGTCAGCTGAATTACTTGCTGAGCCAAAGCAACTTGGCAAAACGAAAAGCTGAATAGCATCAAGAAAACCCCTTTTATGATTGATTTCTTCATAGTATTAATTTTGGCTGTTTTTCTTTTTTAAATAGGTTTCTTTTCCTTTTTCTGTAAAAATTCCATAAAGGAAATGTTCAAACATTTCTAAATGTAAATCTCCCATGTTGTATTTTGAAGGTGGAAATTTGATCGGGTCAAAAAGACTCATCATTTGCTCCATTCTCATCAAAGCAATAATTTCAGGGTCGATCTCAGGTCTGAAATATCCATCCTGTATACCTTTCTCCAATAAATTGACGATGTCTTGATAGATACATTTACTTTTGAAATCTTCAAATAATTGCCAACATTGAGGATAATAACGCTGAATCTCATTCATCACCAAAGGATTCATCTCACTAAATCGTTTTCGGATGTAAGTCGATAAACCAATCAAGTGTTCTATGATACCATCGTTGAGCTGTGGAAGGCGCTTCATCATCAATTCATCATCCTGAATTGCCGACTGAAAAGTTTCCAAAACCAAATGATTCTTATCAGTAAATTCCTGATAAATGGTTTTCTTTGAGACGCCTGCCAAACGAGCGATATCATCCATAGTAACTGACCTTATGCCATAATGCATAAATTGATCAATTGCCGTAGCGATAATTTTTTCTCTTGTCTCCAAATTTTTTCTAAATTTAGAACAAAACTCAGGAAACTATTTGAAAGTTCAAAGTTTCTTAAGTTTTTTACAAATATTTTCTTCCTCTAAGTGAGTAATTCAGGTATATTTTAAATATAAATATTTTAAAAATATGATTTAAAAAAAATATAATTCCGAAAACCTACATATAGTAATACAATCAATCGTTCTTATTAATAATTTTAAAATAATGATCTTTTTAGAAACCAGCTTTGGGAATTTAGCCTATCAAAAACATGGTAAGGGTAGCGATATCCACCTCTTATTTCACGGGTTTGGTCAAAACATGAAGGTGTACGATTCATTTTTATCCTTAAGGAAAGAAACTGATTCTTTTATCATATTTGATATATTCTATCATGGACAGAGCAGTTGGAAATCGGCAGAACACAAACTAAGCAAGGAAATATGGAAAGAAATTGTCCAAAAGCTGATGGAAAAAGAAGGATTTGAAAAATTCCATTTAATCGGCTACAGCATGGGTGGAAAATTTTCCTTGGCTACTTATGAATTATTCCCAGAGCATGTTCAGTCTCTTCTCCTTATGGCTCCTGATGGAATCAAAACTGGATTTTGGTATAACATGGCAACATTTCCTGGCATACTCAATCGGGTTTTCAAGCACGTAGTATTTCATCCAGAGCGATTTTTCAAAACAATGAAAGTCCTCAAGATTGTCGGTATTTTACAGAAAAGCTTGATCAAGTTCGTAAAATCTCAAATGAAAACCCGCACGATGCGAGCACAGGTCTATTTTACCTGGATAGTTTTCAAACCACTACAGCCCTCTATGGGCAAAATCATCAAATCTCTCAGAGAAAATCAAACCCCCATCACCTTAGTAACTGGTAAATTTGACAAAATGGTTACAACAGAAAATCTGAAGAAATTCTCTAGCAAAATCGAACACATTAAAATCGTGGAATTAGAAAGTGGACACAATACCTTGATTGAAGATACTGTGAATTACTTAGCAAAAGATTTTGATCATCATCAATAATGTTGCTTCTATCGTGTATTCTTACCAAATAATTTTGCTAAGCCCATTTTGCTCTAAATAATCATTCGCCAGCGTGAAATGTCCACAACCTATAAACCCTCGATGCGCAGAAAGTGGACTTGGATGTGGTGCATGAAGTTTCAAATGTTTGGATTCGTCGATAAATGCAGCTTTTTTCTGAGCATACGCTCCCCAAAGCATAAAAACGATATTGGATTTTTGTGAAGCAAGTCTTTGAATTACCGCATCTGTGAAATCCTCCCAGCCTTTTTTCTGATGAGACCCTGCTTCACTTGCTCGCACAGTCAATGTAGCATTCAATAGCAAAACACCTTGATCTGCCCAACGGGTAAGGTTTCCATTTGCAGGCATCGACTGATCTAAATCTCTGTTAATCTCCTTGAAAATATTCAGCAAACTTGGTGGAAAGGGCACTCCCTCTCTAACAGAGAAAGATAATCCATGGGCTTGTCCAGGTCCATGGTAAGGATCTTGACCTAAGATAACCACTTTGACCTTATCAAAAGGACAGTGCATAAAAGCATTGAAAATTTCTTTTCCTTTAGGATATATTTCCTGCGTAGAATATTCTTCTTTTATAAATTGAGTGAGTTGGGTAAAGTAAGGTTTGTCAAATTCTTCATTTAAAACAGACTTCCAGCTATGCTCTATTTTTACATCCATTATGTTAATTTTTCGTTGTGGTTTGATTAGAATCCTTTAGATTTGTTAGGTATAAATTCAAAATGAATTCAAATATGGTCAGTGCGATTACAGAAGGCGTCAAAGTGAGTGTGGAAGTTACTTATCAACCTGAATTTTCCAGCCCACATCAGCAACATTTTGTGTTTACTTACAAAGTAAATATAGAAAATAACAGTGCGCATACGATACAATTGATGCGAAGAAAGTGGGAAATTTTTGACGCAGGTGATGAATTCAAGATTGTGGAAGGTGATGGCGTAGTCGGACAGCAGCCAATTTTAGAACCAGGACAATCTCATCAATACATCTCAGGGTGCAATTTAAAATCAGGACTTGGGAAAATGCGTGGCTCTTACATTATGGAGAAAATCAAGGACGGAAAGATTTTTCAAGTTAACATTCCCGAGTTTCAAATGATCGCTCAAATATTCGATAATTGATTTGAAGAAAAGTATCTATCCACTCTTTTCTTATCTCAAATATTGGCTTCTCCAAGAAGACCAATACGCATTGCAATCACCTTTCATCTTCCGCATTTATACTAACCTTCTCTCATTTTTTTTAGCAAAAAAAACAGCAGATCTTGACTTAGAAGAAATTAGAAAAATGCTTCTAGAAGATCAGGAAATATTAAAAATTTCAGATCACGGAGCTGGTTCAAAAAAGCTAAAGAGTCATTTTAGAAAAACAGCTGAGGTAACGAAATTTAGTGCTACAGGCAGGAAATTCTCGCAGTTGTATCAATATTTCTGTTCACTGACACCCGCAGAAAACGTTTTGGAACTAGGGACATGCGTAGGAATAAACAGCAGATATTTAGCTAAAGCGACCATGGGAACACTCTATACTTTCGAAGGTGCAGAATCTTTATTCCAAAAGGCACAGGAATTCCCTGTTGAATCAAATACAAAATATATTTTTGGTAACATCAAGGATACACTGCCTAATGTTCTTCAACTATTTGAGAAAGTAGACTTCGCTTTGATTGATGCCACACACACTTATGCAGGTACCACTTCCTACTTCAATCATATCCTACCCTATCTTCACAAGGGAAGTATTGTGGCGATTGCGGACATTCATTGGTCGAAAGAAATGGATCAAGCATGGGAAGAAATCAAAAAACATCCTAAAATTCGATTGAGTATAGATTTCTATGAATGTGGTATTTTATTTTTTGATCAAGATATTGCTCAAGGTGAATATATCTTAAAAATCTAAAAACATCACTTCTTAATCAGCCTGATAAAAATCTCCGAATCTAGTCGTGGGGGAATTGAATTATAGCAAGCCTCCATAGTTTTGATATCAAACAAATCGGAAAAGTAAGTTCGATACTCCGCTATACTACCGCCAAAAGGAGGGCTATCATTTCCAAAATTCCTATTAAAAAGAACACCAGCAAGCTGACCATTTACCTCAAGCAGATCATGCATCTTGTCTGCATAATCTTGCCTAAGTATGATTGGAAGAGCACAGAAAAAAGTCTGTTCTATGATCAAATCATATTTTCCTTGATGATCAAAAAAGTTTTCATGATGAACATGATCTTTTGGGAAATCAGAATATTTCTCAAGAAAATTATTCAGCGGGACTTTGGAAATATCCAAAATATGCAAATTTTTGAATCCTGATTCAAAAGCATACGCAGCTTCATAAGCATTGCCTGCACCAGGGATCAAAACCTTCAAATCTTTGTTATCAATTTGGTCTAAAAATTGCTTAATGGGGAAAGTAACTTGCCCTACATCCCACCCGATTGAATTTTGATTATATCGAGAGGTCCAATATTGTTCGTTCAGTGAAAGAGTCATTATTATTTATTAATTTGGTAAAAATACAAGGATAAACACCATGAATACCAATTTTGAAAAGGAAAAATCAACTAATACTGAGAAAGGTAAAAACATTTTAATCATTGTTTTGATCATTCTTGTAATCATCAGCGGAATCAAGCTTTACTCAGATTCAGTAGATAGAAGCAAAAAAACTGAGGAAATCCTCTTACTTTCTGAGGAAAACAATGAAATCAATCAAAGGCTTGATTCAATAACTTTTCAGTTGGATTTGAGAATTCAGGAAATTGAAAAATTGGGTGGTGACATAAGTTCTCTCCAAGAAATAAGAGATCAATTAGTCTCAGAAAGAAATCTAGACAAGAAAAGATCAGCTGAGGAAATCGCAGTCTTGAATACAAAGATCAATTCTTATACAACTGTTTTGCAAGAAAAAGACCAAGAGATCGTCAGGTTAAGAGAGATAAATCAACAACTGTATGCAGAAAATGAAGATTTGAAATCTTCCCAAGCGGAGATAGAAGAAACTGTTGTGCAGTTGAACCTTAAGAGAGAAGAACTTGAAGAGAAAGTAAATATTGCTGCAAGATTAAAAGCAGAAAATGTGGTCATCGCAGCGGTCAATTCAAGAGGGAGAGAAAGAGAAGATGGTTTTAGAAACCGTCAGTTAGAACGATTAAAAATAACATTCAATCTGGCTGATAATAAGGTAGCCGAGAAAGGCCCTCGTAATATTTTTGTACAGATCATTGCTCCAAACAATCAACCCATCTTTGATATTGCGAGAGGTTCTGGGACATTTATGATAGATGGTCGAGAAGAATTTTACACTGTACATCAAGACATCCTGTTCGATAATACAAAGCAGACATTGACGTATTTTTATGAAAAAGGAAGTAAATATGTGGATGGCACTTATCAAGTAAGAATCTACGCTGATAATTATCAAATTGGGAGTGGAAGTTTTGAGGTCAAATAATTTAAGAATCTCTTCTTCCATTTCTAGCACAACACATTTTAATTTAAGCTAATAATTGTATAAAACAGATTATTACACTACTTTTGCGGTCTGTTTAAATAAAAATACATTAAACAATTAAAAAAATGTTCCAAAAAAATTATGAAACGGTATTCATACTAACTCCCGTTTTGTCTGATGTTCAGATGAAGGATACCGTAGACAAGTTTGTAAACTTGTTAAAAGAACAGGGGGCAGAAATCGTAAATGTCGAAAATTGGGGCCTCAAAAAGATGGCTTATGCAATTCAGAAGAAAAGCACCGGTTTTTACGTTTTGATCGAATTCAAAGCTGAGCCGACTTTAATTAAGAAGTTTGAGCTTGAAATCAGAAGAGACGAGAAGATTTTAAGATTCTTGACTACAGCATTCGATAAGCATTCTTTGGCTTACGCTGAGAAAAGAAGAAAAGGTGAATTTAACAAAAAAGCAGAAGCTAAGGAGGAGCAAGCCTCATGACATTAAGAAACGAACCAATCAATAGAGTAGAGAATAGAAAGAAATATTGCCGATTCAAAAAGAATGGCATCAAGTATATTGACTACAAAGATCCTAACTTCCTTTTGAAGTTTGTGAACGAGCAAGGTAAAATCCTTCCAAGAAGATTGACCGGTAACTCTGCGAAGTTCCAAAGAAAAGTGGCTAACGCTATCAAAAAAGCAAGACACTTGGCTTTATTGCCATTCGTAGCTGACGGATTGAAATAATCCAAGCCTGATCGATTATTTACAAATTAAAAATTTATCACAATGGAAGTTATCTTAAAAACAGACATAAAAGGTTTAGGTTACAAGAATGATCTTGTGGCAGTAAAACCTGGATATGGCAGAAACTACCTTATCCCACAGGGATTTGCAGTTTTGGCTACTCTATCCAACAAGAAAATACTTGCTGAAAACATCAAGCAAGCAGCTCACAAAGCTGAGAAAATCAAAACTGAAGCTGAAGGAATTTCTGCTAAATTGGCCAACCTTACTTTGGAAATCAAAGCTAAGATCGGTGAATCAGGTAAAATCTTCGGAAAAGTTACTACACTTCAAATTTCTGATGCTTTGGCTAGCCAAGGAATCGAAATTGACAGAAAGAAAATTTCTATCAATGTCCCTGTACAAACTGCAGGTGAATTCGAAGCTGAAGTAGATCTTCACAGAGAAGTAAAAAGCTCAGTAAAATTTGCTGTTGTTGCAGAATAAGCACAAGCAAAAGAAAAACAAAAAAAGCTTTCTCTATCGAGAAAGCTTTTTTTGTTTAATTCAACGCGATCTTTTCTAGATCTTCAATTAATTTCTTAGAAATAGCTCTAGCGTTTTCTTCACGTTTAGCTTTAAAAAGTGCTAATGCTTTTTGGCTTTTTTCAATGACACCTACAGGATTATTGTCATATTCATAGCTCTTCAAACACCAACTTAATTCAGCATAAAGCTTGTCATCAAGTTTCAATTTCTCCAGTTTTTCCAAAGTGCTGACCACTGTTTTTTCAAGATTTTTAACTGCCATTTTTGTAAATTTAATAGGGTTAAGAAATAATTTTCACAACAAAATAGTATAATATTTTTTGAAATAACAAAATTAACCTAGTTATGGTAACAATTATTTAATAAAGCAGGACATCATATCATGAATAAAATCTGATCATTTGAAGCTAGTTGGAAGCTTTAAATCCAAGGAAAAACAAAGAGGAATTGAGTTTCAGATCAAGAAAGTTATCTTTAAGAAAAAATCAAAATGGAAAGAAAGCAAACCCTTCAAGAAGAATTTGCCAATAGCATCAGTCACGGAATAGGTGTTTTGTTTAGTGTTGTCGCCATTTCCTTGCTCGTAACTTTTTCAGTTTTGAATGGTACTGCTATTCATATTGTCAGCTGTAGCATTTTTGGGGCCTCTATCCTACTTCTTTACACATTTTCTACTTTATACCATGCAGTCCAAGACCCTACTGTGAAGGCCTGGTTAAGGACTCTAGATCATATCGGAATATACATCTTAATCGCAGGAACATATACCCCTTTCCTTCTCCTTTCTGTACAAGGATTTTTAGGATGGCTTTTCTTTGGAATCATTTGGGGACTTACAGCCTTCGGAATAGTTTTTAAGATCTTTTATACTGATAGGTTCAAAAAAGCATCATTGATTTTGTATTTATCGATGGGATGGTTAGCGATTTTTATCATCCGTCCACTCTTAGATAACTTGAGCAATCCCATTCTCTTTTTGATAGCGGCTGGAGGATTAAGTTATACACTTGGTACTATTTTTTATACTAGACCGAAAATAAAGTATGCCCACACGATATGGCATTTGTTTGTATTGGGTGGAACAATCCTTCATTTTATTGCGATTATGTATTTAATTCAAGACTTATAAAGCCAATATAAATAAACAGTGTTTTTTTTCTGATTGAAATCTAGGTGATTAAGAAAAAGTACATAAAATCTTTATCTATTGACTTGCATAAAATAGAAAGTCCTCCTACATTTGTACCACCTTAAAGAAGAGCAATCAACTGCAAGTGAAATTGGCCGATGGTGTAACTGGCAACACGTCTGGTTTTGGTCCAGAAGAGTCCAGGTTCGAGCCCTGGTCGGCCAACATTAAAAATCCCAAACTGATTTTATAGGTTTGGGATTTTTGTTTTAACATCACTTATACTTTTGGCAATTTCCAACCATTGTGGTAGCTAGCTCCTAACAAATCATTGGCTTCAGACTTATTGAAAACTCCTTTATCCTGATCCCAGTAAATTTTCTCACCTGTCTTATATGCAATATTGCCCATGTGCGCATTGATTGCTGCTATACTGCCTGTTTCTACACCACACTTCAATAAAGAAGCATCATTTTTTGAAATTGATTCCACAAAATTCATTGTATGCAAATCCAATGCATTCCCTGTTGGTTTTACTCTTGACATTGCTTCCAGTTTAGGCTTATCTCCCTCCTTTTCAGAAATTATTTCCCAACCACCTCTATTAACCACAAGCGTTGCATTATTTCCTATAAAAGCAATGCCTTCATTATATCCATAATTTCCTCCATCTATTCCTGTAGCATGTTCCCAGAGCATATTGAATCCTTCATATTCATATATTGTCTGTAGGGTATCTGGCGTTTCTGAGGCATCATTGGGGTAAGCCAGTTTCCCTCCTGAAGCCATGATTGATTTTGGCGCAGACACACCCATTGCAAAAAGGGCAATATCTATTTCATGAACTCCCCAATCTGTCATCAAACCACCCGCATAATCCCAAAACCATCTGAAATTAAAATGAAAGCGATTTTCATTAAAGGAACGCTTTGGTGCTGGACCAAGCCACATATCATAATCCACTCCTTGGGGTACTGGAGAGTCTTGCTTTACTGGAACGGGCTTCATCCAGCCTTGATACGCCCAACACTTTACCAATCGGATATTACCCAATTGACCAGACTTGACAAAATCAATTGCCTCACTATACTGCGAACCACTTCTTTGCCATTGGCCCACTTGGACTAATTTACCATAGCGAGCTGTGGCATCTACCATCACTTTACATTCTTCTATTGAATTCGCTAAAGGCTTTTCAACATAGACATGTTTTCCAGCAGAGAGACTATCTACCAAGTTCAAACAATGCCAATGATCTGGAGTGCCAATAATGACTATATCAATGTCCTTATTCTCTAACATTTTTCTATAATCAGTGTATAATGTAGGTTTTCTATTTCTTTGCTTGACAACATCTTCTGCACGCTGATTCAAAACGTTTTGATCTATATCTGCAAGTGCGATGCAGTTTACTTGGGGCATTTTTAACATCGAGTTCATATTTGACCAGCCCATACCTTTACACCCGATCACCCCTACATTTATCTGATCATTCGCTCCGATTTTTTGTGTGGTTCTAAAAAACTGTTCCGCTGTTACTACATTAGACATCGTAATTCCTGCTGTTGCTAAGAGGCTGTTTTGTAAAAATCTTCTTCTTGAATTCATAGGTCATTTTGGTTTTTTTGAGATTTGTTAAGTTTTCAAATGAAATATATTGAGATCGCAAGCATTTCATTCGTTAAGTGTTAAATATACGCTTTAAAAAATAAATGAAAAATCCATTTCCTATCCCTGTCTAAAATTAATGAATAATCAAATACCCTTTTTAAAACTTAACGGAAAAACACAGGATTAAACTTTTTTTAAAACTATTTTATTAAGAAATTTCAAAAAAAATCTATGCTATGAAAAACTTGTATGCCTTATTGATAATATTAACAATGATTTCCTGTGGTGGAAGTGGTGAAAATAAAACACTCTCTGGAGAACTGAGTTATGAATTAGTAAAAGTTGACTCTTTCACCGTAGAAAATCTAACTAAAGTAAGAATCACTGATTACAGCGAATCAGAAAACATTTTTTTAGGATACAGCGAAGCTGAAAATGATGTATTAGAAATTTCTCCAAAAGGAGAAATTCTCAAGAGAGTAAACTTAAGCGGAGAGGGGCCTGAAAAACTAGGAAACTGGGTTCCCCTGGGCTTGAGTTTTGGACCTGATGACAAAAGAGTTTTTCAACTTCCTTTTCAGCTGGTGACATACAATAAGGATTACAAACAGCTTGAAAACATAAGAATCCAATCTCCCCTACCAGTCAGAACAAACTCACCATTAGGTAAAACGGCATATTTCATAGAAAATGGCAATCCTCGTTATTTGGTAGGGCCTACCACTTTCCTTTCTGCACATCTACTTATTTACAATGAAGAAGGGCGAGATACTTTACAAAATTTCTCCTTACTCTATCCTGAATCAGGTCAGATGAAATCTATTATTCCATACGAGGAAGACTCTTACTATAAAAAAACTGAAAATATCTACACTGATTTAATGAACAAATCATTTTTCATTGATCAGAAAAATTTGATTCTTCTTCAAGGTTTATCAGAGACAATACAAATTTATGATCTTTCGGATTTCTCACTTATAAAAAATATTCCAATAACACATGCTGAATTCTTAAAATACGATCCAGTTCCAGTTGGGACCGCATTTGATGATCCCAGAACAAAGCAATTGTCTTCCATGGCTGGTAGAAATCAAAGGATATTTCAATTGAGCGAAGATTATTGGTTGATTAGATATTATCAGGGAGTTACAAATGCTGAATTTGAAGCTAGAGATTCAGAAGAAGAGCCATTTCGATATGCAGATGCAACAGATAAAATCAAGCTTCTTGTAATCAAAAATGGTGAGCAAGTTTCATCAGAATTAAGCGTTCCCGAAGGAGTCATGCTGTTTTCACTAGGGAAAAATAAAATCTTAATTCAAGAAAATGCTAGTATAGAAATAGAAGAAGAATTTACTAAGTACTCCATTTATGAATTCAAGGAAGTGAATTGAGCGTCCAGTGAAATATAGGAAGTGGGCAATCAATTTATCAGATTGCCCACTTTTCTTGTTTATAAGCAGAATCCCAAAACATCCATTCTAACTTCGTCGCCATCTCAAAAGCATCATGCATTTGAGCCTTCAATGAATCACTTGCTTTCGCTGCCAAATCATCTGCAACATTGATTGCTTGATTTACAGAGTTGGCAAAATCTTCACCTGCATAAGTGTCGATCCAATTTTTGTATGGGTTTAAATTTTCAGCTTCCTGTTGAGAATAAATATGATCTCCAACCTTTTTGTAAATCCAAAAACAAGGTAAAACTGCTGCAACTGCAACTTCTACATTTGAAAAGGCAGCTTGAGAAAGTAAATAATTAGTGTATAGCAGACAGGTCGGAGAAGGTTGGACTTCTTCAGGAATCCCCAAAGTCTTGAAATACCCTTCATGCAATGCCCGCTCAACAACGATTGCCCCCGAAGCAAATTGAGAAAAGGCAAGAACTTGATCTAAATCGTTTAACCTTCCAGAAATTGTGCTCAATGCTTTTCCAAATTCCCCCAAATAATAAGCATCTTGAGCCATGTAAAATTTGAATTTTTCTTTGTTCAAATTTCCATTACTCAACTCCTGATTGAAAGGCAATTTTAAGATCTGATTATAAATGGGATTTGCTCTTTCCCAAGTTTGTTCACTCCATTTCATTGATAATTTGTTTTTGAGGATCGTAAAAATGATTTAATGGCCCATTTCCTTTGCCTGTTTTGACTGTTTTCCCATTTAAAATGGCCTGATAAATATAATTTCTTGCTTTGGTTACAGCCTCTTCTAATTCATGTCCTTTTGCTAATTCAGCTGCAATGGCGGCAGAAAGGGAGCAACCGGTTCCATGTACATTTGAAGATTGGATTTTCTCACTCTCAAAAACCCGCTCCTTCCCGTCAGAGAAGACGAGCAAATCTTGGATCATTTCAGTTTGTAGATGACCTCCTTTAATTAAGACGGCGTTTGGGATAAATTTTTGAAGATAAGCTGCTGCTTTTTTCATTTCCTCAAGGGTATGAATCTCGAAGCCACAAAGAATTTCAGTTTCATCCAAGTTTGGAGTTAATAAGGTAGTGATCGGAAACAACTTTTCTTTGATGACTTCGATGGTCTCTTCCCTAATCAGTCGGTCACCTGAAGTAGCTACCATTACAGGGTCGAATACAATGGGGATAGCTAAACCTTTTAACTTCTCAACCAAGCAATCTACCACCTCAGGACGATCAATCATACCTATTTTAATCGCTTTAGGCATAATATCTTCTAATATTGCATCAAGCTGTGCAGCAATATGAGAGACTGGAATACTATGAATATCCCTTACTCCTTGCGTATTCTGTGCTGTAGTCGCTGTAATCACTGTCATACCATAGCAACCCAAAGCAGAAAAGGTCTTTAAATCCGCTTGTATTCCTGCTCCTCCACTGCTGTCAGAACCTGCAATACTCAATACTGGGATATAAGTTTTCATCTATTTTTAAGTTTAAGCCCTTTTTCAATTTCCATTCTAAATGCCTCAGCTGCCTTTGCCGGCTGTTGCTCACTACAAATCCCTGACACCACCGCCAAACAATCCGCCCCCGCTGCAATGACATCAGCAGCATTTTGGATCTTGATGTTTCCAATAGCTACTAACTTCTTAGAACTGATTTTTTGAAGTTCTTGTAATCCATTCAAGCCCCATTCAGTACGTGTGTCTGTCTTTGTTGGAGTTGAGAAAACTGGACTTACACCATAGTACCAAGCCAATTCAGATTCCAAAGTCTGAATATCGGATAGTTGTTCTATCGACAAGCCTATTGGAAAATCTTTGCCCAAAACTTCTTTGGCTTTAGAAATTGCTAAGTCAGATTGACCCACATGAAGTCCTGCCACTCCAACATTTTTGGCTACTTGAGCACTATCATTGATAATAAGGGGAACATGATAGCGGTCACAAATGATTTTGAGTCGCTCTGCTTTTCTTATAAAAGCAAATTCATTTAATTCCTTTTCTCTAAGTTGTACGATATCAACACCACCTTTTAATGCCTCTTCCACAACCCAAAAAAAATCTCTTTCTAGGCAAGCGAGTTGATCTGTAACCAAATAAAGGCGATATGGGAAATCATCAATCATAAATAAGAAACTAGAACTCTTTTCTCAAGTTCTGTATCCGTCAGATTGTATAAAGCATCGTAAAAATACAGCTGTAGCGTACCCGGTCCAATTGCTACGTCTGCGGCCAAGTCTCCTGCTACTCCCATTACTGCCATAGCTGTCAATGTTTCCAAAAACGGATCTTTTCCAAGTCCAGCAAATGCACCAACTATTGCGGAAGCGGTACAACCCATCCCAGTGACTTTTGCCATCATCGGGCTTCCGTTGGAAATTGTAGCGACTTTGTCATGATGAATAACATAATCTTTCGCTCCAGAAATACAAACGACTGCTCCAGTTTCTTTGGAGAGTTGAATTCCTGCTTGCAAGGCCTCATCGGAAGAATTGCTACTATCCACTCCTTTACTTTGAATATTTACACTTGCCAAGGACATGATTTCAGAAGCATTCCCTCTGATGATTGTAGGTTTCTTTTCTAAAAGTTCAGAAAGCACTTCATTGCGATAAGGTGTGGCCCCAGCCCCTACTGGATCAAGCACCCAAGGTTTGTTTTGTAAGTTGGCTTGCTCAGCTGCTATAAGCATACTTTCCGCCCAATATTCATCGAGTGTCCCTATATTGATTACAAGTGAACTGATGATTCGAACCATGTCCGCTTGTTCAGGCTGTGCATGTGACATGATCGGCGATGCACCAATTGCGAGCAAAGCATTGGCAGTATTATTCATCACCACATAATTGGTAATGCTTTGAACCAAAGTAGGATTTGACTTAAAATCTTGAAATGTACGAATTACGGAATCCTTCATGATTATTAATTTAAATGAAAAAACTTTAGGAGTCCATAAAAGACGAAGAATAGCGCTTTCAAGAGGCAATTAAAAGCGACACTTTTTCTTTCGCCGGCATTATCCGGTTCAAGTTCAAAGGGTATAATCTCAGCCATTGGCACCCCTAAAGTTTACATCTGCTAAAGTAAGCGTTTATGTATTTTCAAAAAAGTATAATTAAAATAATTTCAAATTATCATTTTTCACATGTAATCAGAATTGATGATTAACACATCATTTTAAGGGATAAAGACCTAAAAATCTGAAATAAAGGGTCAAAAGAAATAGAATAATCCTAAAAATATTCCCAATATAATTTCAGTGTCAACAAATTTTAATCATTTAATAACAATAAAATTCGGTTTAAACGGCTATAAACGCTTAATTTTAACAGCATTTTATATACAATAAAATGCAATACTTAAATCATCAAAATCACACTAAATGAAACACTATTTACGCAATGCATTAATGTTTGCTATGTTGATGTGCTGGAGCATAGTATCGCTTCAAGCACAGACAGAAGTTATAGCAGGCTGGACATTCGGAACGGTTACAGGTGAAGAATCACTTTTGGCCGACCAAGGGAATTTCAATAATGTTGGAATTCAACAATTATCTTTAACAAATACCAATACTATAACTTTTGTAGGGGGTTCACCAGGCAGAGCCGCTACAGCTACAGGATGGAATAATTTTGATATCGAAAGATTTTGGCTTGTTTCCGTAAATACCATAGGCTTTGAAAGCTTGACACTTTCTTCGAAGCAGCAAAGTTCAAATACTGGCCCTAGAGATTTCAAGGCACAATACAGTTTGGATGGCAGCTCATGGACAGATATTCCAGGAGCAGATATAACTACCGCAAACAACTTTACTACTGGGGTTTTAAATAAAATTTCATTACCACAGGCTGCAAATAATAACGCTTCCGTTTTTATTCGTTGGTTTAATACCTCAAGCACGTCGGTGGGTGATGCTACAATCGCTTCTACTGGAACCAGTAGAATTGATGAAATCTTTATTGAGGGTTTAGCATTAGGTGAACCTCTTGACCCAACAGCAACTCCAATCATCAGCCCTAGTGGTGGAATTTACGAGGAGGTTCAATCCGTTACCATAACTAGTGAAACTGAAGGAGCAAATATCTATTACACTTTAGATGGAAGTGTCCCTAATTTAGGTAGTACGCTTTATACAGGAACGATATCGATTGAAGAAAGCGCAGTTTTATCTGCAATTGCTTTTGCAGATGGATTTGCTGTAAGTGAAGCAGCTTCTGCTGAATTCACAATCAACTTACCTGCAGTTCCTGCTTCAAGAATTCCTTATATTCAGAATTTTGAAAATTTTGTAAGTCTAAGCAATCCTGTTTCAACTTTTGGAGTTGATGGAGAATGGACTTTTGAAGGATCTGTAAGAAACTACAATGGACTTTTTGATTCTGGAACAGCAGGCGGATTTAGAGGTGGAGATGTTTTAGGATATCAACATAGTGGAACATCAGGTGTTCTAAATGCAACCTTAACTTTAGAAAACACAACTGGCTTCCCAATATCTGATTTAGAAATATCTTATTTAGGAAAAGTAGGAAGAGCTGATCAAACGAGATTCCCTGAATGGACCGTAACTATAAATGGTACTGAATATCCTGAATTAAGTTACAGCACAGCATCAGGAGTGGATCAGACAGTATCAGCTATTGTTTCTGATTTGAATATTCTTCCTGGAGAATTAGTGATTATTTCTTGGTCATCAGACAGAGGTTTTAATGCTGGTGGAGCAAGTAGACAGATTGGGATTACAGATTTGAGTGTAACAATTCCAGAGATCCTTGAACCAGTAGAATTTGTGAACTGGGACTTTACTGGCGCTCCTGGAAATCAAGCCACCACAACGGGAACAGCGCTTGTTCAGGGAGTGTTTGCTAAGGACTTCGCAAGGGGCTCAGGAATAAACCCTGCCAATGCGATGAACTCTATCAGCTCAAATGGTTGGAATGCTGGAGAAGACAGATACTTTACATTTGGTTTTAATGTGGCTGGTGATAAACTTATTGATTTAACTCAGCTTCAAATTGGTTCAACTTCATCTGGAACAGGACCAAGAGATTTGGCTTTGGTTTATAGCGGTGACGGGTTCACTTCAAGATTAGCCGAGTGGGAACACACGGGTTCTTTTGTAAATCAAGTCATTGACTTATCTGGCTTACAAAACCTATCTGGTGATATAGAATTTAGAATAATCAGTACAAGTGATGTTTCTGCAAGCGGAGGAACAATAGGGTCAGGAGGAACTTTAAGAGTTACCAACTTCTTCCCAGGTACTTTACCAGTAACCTTCATAGGAATTGTAAAAGAAGCCGATGGTGTCATTATCCCAGGATTGACAACTGATCCAACTTCCCTAGAGTTTGGTTCTGTAAGCAAAAGCGATGATGCTCCGGTTCTTTCTTACACACTTTCGGCTGTGAATCTAGAAAATGGTGTAACGGTTTCTGCAACTGCTCCTTACGCTGTATCAAAAGATGGAACTACTTTCTCTCCTTCTATTGAATTTACATTAGAAGAAATGGCATCTGCACAAACTGTATTTGTGCAACTAGATAATAGTGCAGAGGGCAACTTCAATGGGACTATTTCAAACACAACGGATGGTGCCACACCTGTATCTGTAAATGTCACAAGTTCAGTATTTGACCCATTCAATATCACAGAGAACTTCAACAATATCTGCCAAGCTAATCTTGGGGGAATTGGAGGTTCATGGTCAACATTTAGCGTAGCAGGTGATCAGGTATGGTCATGTACTAACTTTGGTAGAGCAGGCACCACTCCTACTGCATCTGCGCCTTTTGGAGTTCAAATCAGCGGATTTTCAGGTGGGGCTGTACTGAATGAAGATTGGTTGATCTCAGCTCCTTATGACCTGACAGGATTCAATATTCCATTGATGACTTTCTGGAGTAGAGTGGCTTTTGAAGGACCAAGATTGAAGTTATTGATTTCAACTGACTACACTAATGGCAATCCTAATGATGCCTCTTGGACAGAATTGAGTGATCGCTTTGCAACAGCCAATGAATGGACATTCTCAGGTCAAGTTGATCTAACTCCATATTTGAATGAAACTGTAAGGATTGCTTTCGTTTATGCTTCTTCTCCAGAAACAGGAGCTGCAAGATGGACATTAGATGACTTTGCTTTGTTTAGCTCTGATGTACCAGCAGAACCTTTCTTTACAAATAATATCGGAAATGTAGATTACTGGCATTTTGGAATTGTACCAGTTGGAGAAACTTCTACTGAGACGAGAACATTCAATTTCGGATTATCTAATCCTGCCGCTGATTTGACAATCACTGGAGGAGATGGTTTTGAATTCTCAAAAGATGGAAGCGCATTCAGCCCTTCTTTAACTTATTCACCAATTGAATTGACTGGTCAGAAAACTGTAACAGTGAGATTTGCTCCTACTTCAGAAGGTGCTTTTGCAGCACCAATCAATTTCGAGAGCGGAGATATCAATATCACAAGAGGTTATTTGACTGGTGCCACTGTCAACAAGGATGAAACCTTTGATGTAGTCAATTGGAATATTGAATGGTTTGGTTCTACCAATTCAGGTCAAGGGCCAACCAATGTGAATTTACAACTTGAAAATGTGAAAAAGGTAATCGAAGATTTGGATGCTGATGTATATGCATTCCAGGAAATCACCTCTTTAGCCAAATTCACAGAATTGGCAGATGCACTTCCTGGCTACGGAATGGCAGTTTCTCCTGCCACTTCTGCAGGTGGAGAATTTGCTGAAGAAGCACAGAAACTCACCTATTTATTCAAACTCGCGACAGTAGATACAATTCAGACAAGGGTGTTATTGAAAGGTGTTGAGACTTCAGATTTGATTGGTTATCCTTCTTCCCCTGACAGATTCTGGGCTTCTGGAAGATTACCATATTTGATGGATATCAAAACGAATATCAATGGTGTTCAGCAAAATATCACTTTGGTCAATGTACACACGAGATCGAACGGTGGTGGTGAAAGTGCTTCTAACCCGAGATATGCAATGAGAAAATATGATGTCAATGTATTGAAGGATTCATTAGACATGTATTACAGTGATGTCAATTTGATCCTGCTAGGAGATTTCAATGATGACTTGGACGAAACTGTAGCGAATCAAACTGCTGCAACTGTCAACACGACTGAGACTTCATTTATCAACTACATCAACGATACAGAAAATTACAATCCTATCACAATCAGCTTGAGTAATGCAGGTTTGAGAACCTTCCCTACTTTCGAAAATGTGATCGATCATCAAATCATTTCTACTGAATTGGTTGAAAACTGGATTGTCAATTCCGAAAGAATCGTAGCTCCATACGGATTGATAGCAAACTATGATAATACTACCTCGGATCACCTTCCGGTAGAAAGTAGATTCATTTTCAAATGTGATCTTGAACAAGCTCAGGTTATCGCCTCAGAAAATGAAGTTTGTGCTGGTTCTAATAGTATTGATTTTGAATTAGTCGGAGGAAGATTCGATAGTATTGTAGGTTGGGAAATATCTACAGATGAAGGTGCTTCTTGGACCTTGATCGAAGGAACAGCGGAATTGAGTGAAATAACTGTAGAGAACCTTGAATCCGCATCTTTAGTGAGAGCTATAATTGATTCCAACATCTGCGAACCAATTGCAACAGAAGCTGTAGCGATCACAGTTAAATCCTTACCAACACCATTCATAGCCTTCGAAAGCGGGAAGTTGTTCACTTTGGAAGGAGACTACTCTTATCAGTGGTTCAAAAATGGTGTCTTGGTTGCTATTTCAACAATCAATGAAACGAGAATTCAAGGAGCTGGAATTTATACAGTCTTGATTACGGATACGGACGGCTGTTCTTCATTATCTGAAGAATATGCATTCCCAACCATCAAGGCTTCTAATAAAACCAAGGTTTTCCCTAACCCAACTTCAAGAATCGTAAATGTAGAATTGAGACGTACTGAAGGGCTTCAAAACGTAGAACTGCGTACGGCTAACGGCCTCTTAATTGAATCTATAATATCTACAGGAGAATTAGTACAATTTGATGTATCTTCTTTAGCAAAAGGTGTTTACTTGATTATGATTACTGATAGAAATGGAATTACTACGGTCGAAAGATTAATTGTAAGATAAAATTTCAGACAAATATTTTGATAAAGCCAATCCTGATAGGGTTGGCTTTATTTTTTTTATAGGATCATCAAAATGGTTTTTTGAGTTTATATCTTACCGTAGAACCTTTTTTCGAACTTACATTTCGTCATTTTTTTGTTTCTTTGTGGAGCACTAAATTGAAAAGTATGTCACCCTTTGAAGATATAAGACCTTTTTACGATACAGAAGTCAATGATGCATTAAAAGAAATCATCCAACATCCTATGTTGAAAGCCATGATGAATTTCACTTTTCCAGATGCTACAGATGATTATTGGAGAGACTTGATGCTTCATTGTCATTCTATTAGAGATTTTCAAATCAACTTTATATATCCCGCAGTTCAAAAAGTGTTAGAGAAAAGCTCTGAAGGTTTAAGCACCTCTGGATTTGAAAAGTTGGAGAAAAATGTTTCCTACCTCTTTATTTCAAATCACAGAGATATTATATTAGATACTTCCTTACTCAATGCTTGTTTGTACGAGTATGGCCTTTCAATGACCACAACTGCCATTGGCGATAATTTGGTTAAAAAACCATTTCTAAAATCACTCTCAAAACTTACTAGAAGCTTTACCATCAAAAGAGGACTCCCTGCAAGAGAGTTGTTAGAAAGCTCTAAAGTCACCTCTGCTTACATCAAAAATTCCATTTTAAGAGAAAATAGATCTGTCTGGATCGCACAGCGGGAAGGAAGAACAAAAGATGGAAATGACGAGACACATAAAGGAGTCTTAAAGATGATCTCTATGGCAGCAGGAGACGAAAATATCATTGATTATTTTAAAAGAATCAACATTGTTCCGATTTCTATTTCTTATGAATATGATCCTACGGACGTCCTGAAAATGCCTGAATTGCTTGCCAAAGCAAAATCAGAAACCTATGTTAAAGGTGAGAATGAAGATTTCATGACTTTGTTAAATGGAATCATAGGACAGAAAAAGAGAATTCATATTCATGTCGGAAACCTCCTCAATGACGAGATTCAAAATATTGCAGATCAGGAAAACAATCCAAATAAACAATTCCAAGCTATCGCTGACTTATTGGATAGGAATATTCTTGCTGGTTATAAATTATGGCCAACAAATTACATAGCACATGATTTACTTTATGGAGATAATGAATATAAGGATCATTATACAGCAGAAGAAAAAACGATTTTTGAAAGTCGGTTTAAAAAGGGTGTAGATTTGAATGATCCGATGGCCGTAAAAAGTTATCTCGCCATGTACGCAAATCCTGTAAACAATCAAAAAAGAGTATTGAAGGAAGTCAAAAATTGACTTCCTTCAAATTTCAAATTTAAACTGGTAATCTAACCGTAAATTTTGTCCCCTGATTTTGGTCAGAATCTATTGATATAGACCCATTGATTTTATCAATTAGATGCTTTACAAGTGTTAATCCAAACCCAAAACCTTTCTCTCCACCCGTTCCTAAAGTTGAATTTGCATTCCCATTTAATATTTCGTCAATCTTTTCAACCGACATACCAACTCCTGTATCATTCACTATTATAATTAATTCCTTATCGGTTTCATTTTCTTGAAGGTCAAGAGCAACATTTACAGCACCTTCATCTGGGGTAAATTTAATCGCATTAGAAACCAAATTACCTACAATTTGAAGGAGTTTGTTTTTGGGGAATGGAACCTGATCTTTTCCATCATTATTAGTAACAGTAAACTTTACATTTTTCTGAACAGCCTGAACACTATACATATCAAGAAGCTTTTCCTTTAAAGTTTCGAGGCTAAATTCAACAGCATGATTTATCTGAACTTTATTAGACTCAGCTTTTGAATAATCCTGAGACAATATTTCATCCGCCAATTCCAAAACAGAACTTCCGCTTCGTTGAATTAAGTTGATAAATTCAAGAACTTCGTCTAGTTGGTTTTTATTCCCTTGATCTTGAATAACCTTTGCTAAACCAATAATTCCACCAATCGGTCCTCTAATATCGTGTGCTACTTTCTTCTGATTCTCCTTGATCTCATTCATTTTCCCTTTGAGATCTTGAACAGCTTTAAGAATTTTGAATCGATTGACGATTTCGTCTGCAATAATCCGCAAAAGTTCTACTTTCTCTTGAGATAAAGATTTTACTTCTGTATCCAAAACACACAGTGCTCCCAGATTATTACCCTCAGGAGTCGTCAGTGGTACTCCAAAATAATACCTCAAATTTGGGTCGTCTTTGACAAAGAATTTATCCAAAAATCGCTCATCTTTTGATAAATCTTTTATTTCAAAATCTTCATTCCCCATGATGGTATATTGACAGACAGAGTCTTCGCGTGGTATCTGCATGGTGGGAAATCCATGGGCAGAAACAGACCATTGTGTAAAAGAATCAATCAGATTTATCAGTGAAATTTCCGTCCCCGCCACTTTAGCAGCTAGTTTGGTAAGGTCTTTAAACTGTTTGTCTAAATCTGTATAGTCGAAATCAAAATCACTCAATTGGAGTAATCTTTCAAATTCATTTTCAGGAATTGGGTTCTGTAAAGCTTTCATTTTTTGGTAATTTTCAACACAAATAACAGTAATTTTTTAATAAAAAAACTGTTATAATCAACTTATTTTAAGGGTTTTAAAAACAATACACATTTCAAAATTTGAAGTGCAAATATGTTTGTACAAACGTTTTGTGAGAATAAATTTAAATTAATTCATTTCTCATGATTTGTTTAAATACGCAAAACCCATTCCTTAATGGATAATTTTTGGGCAAAAAATAAAGTTGTTGGTCAAGACATTTTAACGTCAAATTTGAGTACAAATCATTTAACCAAAAAACCAAGTCCTAAATTCTTAATAATTCTATCTTTGATATCCTTGTTCAGCTCCAAATGACCTGTGTAGATATCTGTAATCTTTTCACAGTAACGCTGACCATTAGATTTCATTAAATAATTTCTAATCGTTTTCTGATTATAAAATAAATGAGCCAGATAGCCAGCAAATTTCAATTCTGGCAATAGTCTTTCGTTTAAAGATTCCACATAAGTTATTTCTGCTTGAGTAGGGTCATTGAAATGTTGGGCGATAGCCTTTCCAGCTAATCCTCCTGAGTACAGTGAATTTGTAATCCCCTCTGCCGTTAAAGGATCCGCAAATCCAGCTGAATCTCCTGTTAAAAACACATTTTTCTTAACGAAACCATCTTTACGTGGAGATATTGGGACTTGAAAACCATGAGCTTGTTCAGAAAGTATCTCGTCAATACCCAGAATTTTAAGGTACGCATGATAATGTTCTCGTAAATTAATTTTTCGCTTTTTGAAAGTCCCAACGCCGATCGATAAGTGATTTTTCTTTGGAAAACACCAGCCATATCCTTTAGGAATAACATCAATATCGAATCTAGCCTCTGTTGCCAACCGATCGTAAACGTCCTGAGGCACTTCTACTTCATATTCTAAAGCCGGAATTAGCTGTCGCGATTCCGACCAACCTGCATACTTAGCTGTAGGTCCTAATACTCCGTCAGCAGCAATGATATAAGTAGATGAAATATCACCTTGAGAAGATTTTAAAATTATATTTTCTCCAAATTCTAAAGCTTTTAGCGTATGATTTTCCAAAAGTTCTGCGCCCAAGTTCTTGGCATTTTCCACGATCAATTGGTCAAACTTATCACGCATTACCATCGTCACGACAGGATAGGTTCTTTTGGCAAAAAGTGGCTGGTCCAAATGATCAAAATAGATATACAGGTCGTTGTATTCCTTTTCTATCACATCTGATATATCGAAAGGAAGCATTTCTCTTCCTCTAAAAACTAGTCCTCCACCACAGGTTTTATATCGAGGTAAATTTTCTTTTTCTAAAATCGCAACGCTCAACCCAGCCTTCGCTACTTCGTATGCTGCCATACCTCCTGCCGGTCCTGAACCGACTACCACCACATCATAATGTTTCATGTCGAAAGATAGAAAAGTATTGATTTTGGAAAAAGATTTCATGGTGAACTCAATGGAAAAACATAAAAAAAGCTGCCATTTTCCAATGACAGCTTTTGCATTTATTAATTAGTTTATCAATTGATTACAATCTTCTCTACTTTTTCAATCTTCTTACCATCTTGGTAGGTGATTTCTTTTTTGATTTCTACTTTTTCAACTTCAGATACAACCCCGTGTGGTGTTTCAGAAATATGTGGAGCTATAACGAGCGCTACGATAGAAGTGAGCTTGATCAAAATGTTCATAGATGGACCAGAGGTATCTTTGAATGGATCACCAACAGTATCTCCAGTAACAGAAGCTTTATGCGCTTCAGAACCTTTGTACTGCATCACCCCATCTATCATTACTCCTTTTTCGAAGGATTTTTTTGCATTGTCCCAAGCGCCTCCAGCGTTGTTTTGAAAAATACCCATCAATACGCCCGATACTGTAATCCCAGCAAGTAAGCCTCCCAAGACTTCAGGACCGAAAGTAAATCCTACAATAATCGGAGAAAGCAAAGCTATTGCACCAGGTGCAACCATTTCTCTAATAGATGCCTTGGTGGAAATTTCAACACATTTTTCATATTCAGGCTTGGCTTTGTATTCCATAATTCCAGGAATCTCCCTGAATTGTCTTCGCACTTCATTTACCATATCCATCGCTGCTCTTCCCACTGCTGCAATCGCCAGTGAAGAGAAAATAAATGGAATCATGGCACCAACAAAAAGTCCAGATAGCACATCTGCCTTATATATGTCGATAGAACTAATCCCAGCTAATCCTACATAGGCAGCAAATAAAGCTAAGGCAGTCAATGCTGCTGAAGCAATTGCAAAGCCCTTTCCTGCCGCAGCAGTCGTATTCCCTACTGCATCAAGAATATCAGTTCGTTCGCGAACTTCCTTAGGCAAACCAGACATTTCCGCAATACCACCTGCATTATCTGCAATAGGACCAAATGCATCAATTGCCAACTGCATCGCTGTTGTAGCCATCATTCCTGCTGCTGCTATTGCAACCCCATAAAGTCCTGCTGCTGCAAATGATCCATAAATACCGCCTGCCAATACTAAAATTGGTAAAACCGTAGATTCCATACCCACAGAAAGTCCACCAATAATATTGGTTGCATGACCTGTTGATGATTGTTTGATAATAGAATTTACAGGACGCTTACCCATAGAAGTGTAGTATTCTGTGATGATACTCATCAAAAAACCTACAATCAAACCTATAACGACTGCTCCAAAAACTCCCATTTTTGTAAATGAAATAGAACCTCCTCTTGAAAGAACCAATTCTCCCTCCGGAAGCATGTAATCAATTAAGAAATAAGAAGCTCCTACTGTCAGGAGAATGGAAATCCAGTTGCCTTTGTTTAAAGCTGCCTGAACACTATCAGTATCTTTGGAAATCTTAACAAAAAAGGTCGCAATGATGGAAAACATCAATCCCATTCCGGCAATCACCAATGGAAGTAAAATTGGAGCTATTCCACCGAAATTATCGTTTGATACAATTTCTCTCCCCAAAACCATGGAGGCCAGAATAGTGGCTACATAAGAACCAAACAGATCGGCACCCATACCTGCCACATCACCCACATTGTCACCTACGTTATCAGCAATTGTTGCTGGGTTTCTTACATCATCTTCGGGAATTCCTGCTTCAACTTTTCCTACTAAGTCTGCTCCAACATCAGCTGCCTTGGTATAAATACCTCCACCAACTCTAGCAAAAAGCGCGATAGACTCTGCGCCAAGAGAAAATCCTGCCAATACTTCCAAGGCTGTGGCCATAGCATCTCCATTGACATCACCGCCTGTAGATAGGACAAACATATTATAAAACACAATAAATAGTGAGCCCATTCCAAGTACTGCTAGACCGGCAACACCTATTCCCATTACTGACCCTCCTGTAAATGACACACTCAAGGCTTTCTTTAAACTAGTTTTAGCCGCTTGAGTCGTTCGTACATTGGCCTTGGTGGCAATGTTCATTCCAAGATACCCTGCAAATGCTGACAGAAACGCACCAATCACAAATGAAATGGCGATAATCCAGCTAGAGTTGGCTACTAAAGTGCCTGACCAGCCTAAAATAATTCCTGCTATCACTACAAAATAGAATAATACTTTCCATTCTGCTTTTAGAAATGCCATTGATCCTTTGGCAATATGACCTGCCAGTTCCACCATTGTTTCATCTCCTGTTTCCTGCTTGGTGACCCATGCAGATTTGATAGCCATTACAATTAGGCCGATGATCCCCAAAACGGGGACTAAGTAAATAAATACTTGTTCCATGTGCTTATATTAGGTTATTGTTTTTTTAACTGTGCAACAAATATATTATTATTCAATTAGCAAGCAACAATCGACAAATAATCTTTGGTTAGGAATACAGGAATTGAAAAATTGGAAGATTAGAAAATTAGAAAATTAGGTATAGATTAGAAGGTTTAAAAGTTGAAAGGTTTAAAAGTTTGGGAGATTAGGAGATTGGTTTGGTTAAAACTAGTCTCGCAGAATTGAAGGGGAGGTTATAAGGTAATAAAGTTTAAGGGGTTAAAGGTTTGGGAGATGGAGAAATGGTTAGCTTTCTTTAGCCTATGCTTAGATTTTTCCTTGTACAAGTTATCACTTTATTATCTGTGAACATCAGCCAAATCAGCGTCATCTGTGTTCTATAAAAACTAAATATTAATTCCGTCTCGCTACTTACTTCTATAATCTCAAAATCCTCCTCTTATCCTATCTGCTATTTCCTTCAGCTCTTCTGAAGTTAATTTGAGTTTAGGGCGGGTGAAGTTGATGTCGTCCATGGTTCTAAGAGGAACTAGGTGAATGTGAACATGAGGCACTTCCAAGCCAATTACAGCTACACCAACTCTCGTGCATTTGATGGTTTTGTCAATCGCTTTGGCCACTTTTTTGGCAAATACATGAAGACCAGACAACACCTCATCTTCTAAATTAAAAATATAATCTACCTCCTGCTTAGGAACAACCAATACATGGCCTTTAACTAAAGGCATGATATCTAGGAAGGCTATGAAGTTATCATCCTCAGCGATGATTTCAGCTGGGATTTCTCTGTTGATGATTTTTGTAAATACTGAAGCCATAGTCCAAAAATAAAAAATCCCGAATGATAACCATCGGGATAAATAAAATTAATATGATATGTCTAAGATTTCGAATTCTAAAACACCAGCTGGAGCATTAATTTGGGCAATGTCACCAACAGCTTTTCCATTCAAACCTTTGCCAAAAGGAGATGCTAGAGAAATCTTTCCTGCTTTGAGGTCAGCCTCTTCTTCGGAAACCAAGGTATAGGTTACCGTCATCCCATTTTTCACATTTTTAATTTTTACAGTGCTAAGAATTCCCACTTTGGACGCATCCATCTTGGAGCTATCCATTACTCGAGCATTGCCAACTACTCCTTCAAGTTTAGCAATTTTCAGTTCCAAAAGTCCCTGTGCATCTTTTGCTGCATCATATTCGGCATTTTCACTTAAGTCTCCCTTGTCTCTCGCTTCAGCTATCTGCTTTGCTATATCCTGTCTTCCTTTTGTCTTAAGTTCTTGAAGTTCATCCTTCAATCTCTTTAATCCTTCTTCCGTGTAATACTGTATAGTTCCCATTTTATTAAATTTTACTTTACTATGGCTATGAAAAATAAAAGAACGGTCTCATATCTGAAACCGTTTCTCCTATGCATTTGCGTTATGTATAGGGCAAAGATATAAACATTGCTTTGAGAAAGCAATTATATTCTACTTTTCATAATGAAGACATTTTGATTTTCTCTACCAAGACTTGATTGATTTTTTCGTAAGATTGAAATGTCCATCCAGCGATATGCGGACTGAAAAGCACATTTGGTCTAGCTGCCAATTTTTCAAATTCTTCTTTCTGAGTAGCTGAGAAGTTCTTAGACTTTTCATTTTCCAAAACATCCAAAACAGCTCCACGAAGAACCCCTTGATCCAGAGCCAAATTCAATGTTTCAAAGGAAATCACCTCTCCTCTAGCCGTATTGATCAAGTATATGGGTTTTGAAAAGTTTTTTAACAAATCCAAGGTGAAATAATTTCTGGTCTCTACAGTGAGCGGCACGTGAATACTAAGAATATCTGCTTCTTGCTGTATTTTCTCAAAGGAACATTCTTTTACAAATGCAGAACCAAAACCTTTTTTATATTTATCATAAGCAAGGAGCTTGACATCGAATCCAAGGAGTTTCCGGGCAAAAGCTTGCCCCATGTTTCCAAATCCAAAGACCCCTACTGTCTTTCCTGCCAATTCCTCTCCTCTGTTTCCTTCCCTATCCCAAATACCTTTTCGGACTTCTTGATCTGCTTTGTTGATATGATTGAATAAAGCCAATAAACCTCCAATCGCATGCTCTCCAACCGCATCTCTATTTCCCTCAGGTGCATTGAAAAGCTTAATGTTCCTTTCTTCTAAGTATGATAAATCTATTTGATCCAGTCCTGCTCCTGCTCTTCCGATAAATTTTAAGTTGCTCGCTTTTTCTAAAAGTTCCTTATCCATTGGTGTTTTGGATCTAATGATCAATCCAGTATAGGAAGCAACGACCTCAAGAATTTCATCTCTTGTAATCTCAGGCATATAATCCACCTCAAATCCCTCCATTTCTAATAATGGAAGTATAGATGGATGCATTTCGTCTATAATTAAAACTTTGTTTTTTAAGAGCATTTTATTAAATGTAGCTAATATGTTTTTGTCGGCATTTGATTTATAAAACTCTTTAAATTATCCCCTAATTAAGAATGAAGGATGAAAACTTAACATAGCAAATCAGTCATCAGCAAATTTATCAATATTAATTATGGATTGGAACCTGAGGGTTAATAATCGATTAAATCTATGGATTGTTTTCCAGCGAAATAATGTGTTTCTAATACAAATTTAAAAATGCGATAAATTTAATACTGAGTTGGAGTAGGATTAATAAAAACTGATTATTAACGTATATAAACGTTTATAATTCGTGAAAAAAAATATAATTAAGTAAATAGTATTGATAAATTTATTTAAACATAATAAATAAGTCTTTTTTCATAATCCTAACCAAATTTTAAGTAAATGAGTGGAATCAAAAACAGGGTTCAGCTGATCGGGAGATTAGGAGCCAAAGCGGAAGTCAACCATTTTGACAGTGGTAAAATCAAAGCAAACATTCGGTTAGCCACCAATGAGAATTACAAAAATGCCAAAGGTGAAAAGGTAGAAGAAACCACATGGCACAACGTGACAGCTTGGGATAAAGCAGCCACAATTTTGGAAAAATACACCGATAAGGGATCCGAAATTGGGATTGTTGGTCGATTAACCAATAGAAGCTACGAAGATAAGGAAGGAAATAAAAAGTACATCACCGAAGTAATCGCAGATGAAATCTTACTTCTTGGTGAAAAAGTAGCTTCAAATTCATAAAGAAAAATGGGAATGTAGAATTTCCTTGTTCCACATTCCCATCATTTTTTAATATTCAAAATACCTCACTTTTTTTTGGTCATTATTTTTTTTCATTTTTCCCTAACAAAGACTTACAAATATGAGTATTTTTGAAATTCGAAAAACCTATTAAAACAATGAAAAAAATTGCAGTTTTTACTTCAGGAGGCGATGCCCCGGGTATGAATGCTTGTATCAGAGCAGTAGTCCGTACGGCTATTTTTCACGGAATAGAAGTTTACGGCATCACCTACGGATATGATGGTATGATAGCTGGAAATATTAAGAAAATGCAATCACATTCTGTAAGCAATATCATTCAAAGAGGTGGCACTATCTTAAAATCTGCTCGAAGTGAAGAGTTCATGACCAAAGAAGGTAGAAAAAAAGCATATGACCAATTAAAAGCTTTGGAAATAGATGGAATAGTCGCAATTGGAGGAGATGGAACATTCACTGGAGCTAAGGTTTTCTTTGAAGAATTTGGTATTCCCACAGTAGGTTGTCCTGGGACTATTGATAATGATATCTACGGTACAGATTATACGATTGGCTTTGATACTGCGGTGAATACAGCATTAGAAGCCATAGATAAAATTAGAGATACCGCTGCAGCACATGATCGAATCTTCTTTGTGGAAGTAATGGGAAGAGACAGTGGCTACATAGCTGTAGAGTGTGGAATTGGAGGGGGTGCTGAGTTTGTGATGGTTCCAGAAACTGAAACAGACCTCAAAAAAGTAGTAAAATCACTCAAAAACCTTAGAAAATCTAAATCATCAAGCATTATCGTTGTAGCGGAAGGTGATGAAGAGGGTAATGCTGAAGTAATCATGGATCAAGTTAAAAATAAGGTCAATGATGAAGACAAGGAATTCAAGGTAACCACACTTGGTCACATACAACGTGGTGGAAACCCTACCGCAAGAGACCGTGTATTGGCTTCCCGCTGTGGGATGGCTGCTGTAGATGGATTAATCAGTGGTCAGTCTAATTGTATGGCAGGTGTGGTCAATGGAGATGTTATCTATACTTCCTTTGAAGATTGTATAGGCAAGACCAAACCTATCAAAGGAGATCACCTTAAATTAATTGAAATCTTAAGTATTTAATTTACAAATGGGCTTTATTCCAATATTTATCACCCTTGGTGGTTCAGTTTTGCTTTTTATCTTGGTGGTTAGGCAAGGTATCAAATCTAAAAGATCTCAATTCTCACAGTTTTGTACTGAAACTTGGGCTGGCTTACAAAGCATCAAGTCCGAAGGAAATAAAAGCAAACCTGATTTTGAGGAATTAAGAAAAATTTATTTGGAAGTAAAGTCAAAGTTAAAAACAGAGGAATTGACCCAATTCGATAATCAAGTAAGGAAGCCATTTCAGCAAGCCAAACTGATACAGTCGCAACACAATTTATTTATAGCCAAAAAGCCCTACAGTTTTGTTGCAAGGCTTTTTGGCTATCATGCCATCTGAATTGAAATAAATTCAAGAACTTTCTCTAATTGATCTGGGTGAAACCATGTCATTTCAGTGTCTCTTTTGAACCATGTCAATTGTCTTTTTGCATATCTTCTTGAGTTTCTCTTCAAAAGTCTAATTGCTTCTTCTTTATCATAATTCCCATCCAAAAAGCCGAAGATTTCTGAATACCCGACTGTCTGCAGGGCGTTGAGATGTTTATGGGGAAATAGAGATACCGCTTCTTCAAAAAGACCTTCTTGGATCATCAAGTCCATTCTAAGATCAATTCTGCGGTAGAGCTCTTCCCGTTCTCTTTCCAGTCCGATTTTGATGATATTAAATGGGCGATCAACTTTTTTTTTATTTCTGAAAGAGCTAAAAGGCTTCCCTGTGCCTCGGCAAACTTCAAGGGCTCGCATCAGGCGCTGAGGATTATTTTGATCTACGAGAGCGAAGTATTCGGGATCAAGCAGCTTTACTTCTTCTTGCAAAAAGACAAGACCTTTGAGTTCATATTCTTTTATGATTTTTTGACGTATTTCTGAACCAACCTGAGGCATATCATCAAAACCCTTGCAAATCGCATCTATATATAGGCCTGATCCACCGGTCATGATAATGATGTTATGCTTTTGAAAGATCTCCTGCATCAAGTTTAAGGCATCTTCTTCAAACGATTTAACATCGTAATTATCATGGATTGAAAGTGAATTTATAAAATGGTGCGGCACTTCGGAAAGCTGTAAGTCTGAAGGCTTCGCCGTTCCAAGAATTGTTTCCTTAAAAAACTGCCTACTATCAGAAGAAATTATTTCCGTATTGAATTTTTTAGCTAAATTTATACACAAATCAGTTTTTCCAACAGCTGTTGGTCCAGCAATTACAATTAAGTATTTATTATCCTTCACAGGTTTATTTTATAAGTTAATTCTTTCAGAAAAGTAAAATTACCAATAATTGTCAATGAAAAGCAAAAAGGTTCTAATCGTAGACGACAACGCCCTAAATCGCCGGGTATTTGAACATATTATTGGTCAGGTTTACTTATATGAAGTAGCTGAAAATGGAAAAAGTGCGATAGATAAATTACGACTTGATCAATTTGATTTGATCCTAATGGATATTCAGATGCCAATTATGGATGGGATCACAGCATTAGAAATTATCAAACGGGAACAAATCTCACACTCTCCTATTATTGCGATTTCTGCTTATGCTGATCAGAATGACAGAGAGTACTTTCTATCAACTGGTTTTGATGATTTTATTTCCAAACCAATCAAACCCAAATCATTTCTTGAAACTATTTCAAACCATATTGAAAGGAAAAAATCGCCCACAGTAGCGGGAATGATTGATGATTTCGATGATTTAGAATTGGACACTAAGGTATTTAATCAACTACTGAAATATAATTCTCTCGAAAACATCCTTTTGGTATACGAAGAATTTATTTTGGAGACTGAATCTTTATTATCAGAGATAGAACCACTGATCAAAGAAGAAAAATTAAATGGTATAGGTGACAAACTTCATATTATTAAAGGAAATTCAGGTACACTTGGAGCTATGAAAATTTTTAATTCTGTTAAACAGTTTGAAAAAAACATAAAAAATAACATTTTTGACAATACATTAAAAGATTATTTAACTTTGATGGGATTAATAGCATCATTTAAAAAACACATTCAAACCATTCAAGATTTCAATTCATGAACGAAAACAAAAAAGTGTTGGTAGCAGAAGATAGTTCCGTAATCATCAATTTGACAAAAAATGTGTTGATGTTCGAGAAATACCACATCACAGCGGTAAAGAACGGTCAACAAGTTTTGGATAAGCTTGCCAAAGAAGACTTTGACTTGATATTAATGGATATCAATATGCCAATCATGGATGGAATAGCTTGCACTAAAGCTGTTCGCTTGCTTGAAGATGAAAAAAAATCAAAGGTTCCAATCATAGCCATCACCGGTAATTATAAAAACTACACGCTTGATGATTTCAAAAAGGCCGGTTTGAATGATTATGTACAAAAGCCTCTTGATTATGACCATCTTTTGGCGACAGTAAAGAAACATTTGTCCTAAACAAAGGTTAATTGTATGACAGTCAAATACACTAAAAATTTTCTTGACAAACTTGAAAATTTGTTTGCCTCGTCGGAATTTATTTTGAGATATGAAAAAGGTAGCTTTAAATCAGGATACTGTATTCTTAAAGAAAATAAAGTTGTGATTATCAATAAGTATTACACCATCGAAGGTAAAATAAATACATTGATAGACATCATTAAAGAGCTACAGTTCAATCCTAAGGATTTTCAAGAGAAAAAAAATCAAGACTTCTTGGGAGAGCTACAACAAACCGAATTAAAACTTTGAAAATTACATTTTTAGGAACAGGAACATCTCAAGGAGTACCAGTTATAGGTTGTGATTGTCCTGTGTGTTCCTCCTTAGATTTTAGAGATAAGAGACTCAGAAGTGCCATACATTTAGATATCAATGGAAAGAGTATAGTCATCGATACTGGACCTGATTTCAGAACACAGATGCTTAGGGAAAAAATCAATACCCTAGACGCCGTTATTTTTACACATGAACACAAGGATCATACGGCAGGATTAGATGACATTAGGCCTTACAATTTCATGCAAAAAAAGAATATGCCTGTTTTTGCTACCAAAAAGGTACTAAGTCAAATAAAAAGAGAATTTTCCTACATTTTCGAAGAAGTCAAATATCCTGGAGTCCCAAAAGTAATGACCCACGAAATATCTAAAACTACTGCATTTGAAGTAGAAGGAATTCCTTTTACACCTATTGAAGTGATGCATTATCGTCTCCCTGTTTTAGGATTTCGGATAGGAGATTTCACCTATATCACAGATGCCAAAACGATAGCTAAAGAAGAAATGGAGAAAATAAAAGGAACAAAATATTTGGTCCTGAATGCACTCCAAACTACGCATCATATATCACATTTCACTTTGCAGGAAGCAATCGATATGGTGAACTTCATCCAACCTGAAAAAGCTTATTTCACCCATATCAGTCATAAATTAGGATCTCATGCAGAAGTAGAAGCAATTCTTCCAGAGCATATTCGGTTAGCTTATGATGGCTTAAAATTGGATATTGCGTAATGCATTTCAATTACCATTTTCTGAAATTTCTTTGCCCTGCTTTAGAAACAAGATTCCTAGGAGCAGAAATAGTCGAATGTTTTTCTCAAAACAAAGATGAATTAATCATTGGATTAACTTTAGATAAAAACGATTTATTCATCCAAGCAAACCTATTACCCAGTATTTCCTGCTTGGCATTTCCTGAAGATTTCAAAAGAGGAAAAAGAAATACGGTTTCTCTTTTTCCAGATTTAATTGGACAAAAAGTCAAGAGCATCAATCCAATTTCGTTTGAAAGAGCATTTGTAATTTCTTTAGAAAGTGGTGACAGCATCGTATTTAAACTTCATGGAACAAGAAGCAATTTACTTTTCTATAAATCTGAGGAACATCTTCCTTACAAAATCTTTAGAAATGAACTGAAAGATGATTGGAGTATTCGAACAAAAGATCTTGCCAAAAATTTAGATTTGAGTAAAGAGAATTTTGAAGCACTAGAAGGAAATGCTTCTAAATTTTTACCCACTCTTGGAAAAATACCTAGAGAATGGCTCAAACAGAGAGGTTACATAGAGTCCAATTTAGAAGAAAAATGGGGATTATTACAGGAACTTTTGGACATGTTAGAATCTCCACTTTTCACAATCATAGAGTCTGGGAATGAGCATAATTTAAGCCTTTTACCAGAAGAGAATTCTGTATTCCAAACAGCCGATCCAATAGCTGCCATCAATACGCTTTTTAGATACATCGTCGTCATTCAGGCATTTCAAAGAGAAAAGCAGCACTGGTTCAAAATATTCGAGGATCAAAAAAAGAAATCTAACAATTACATTCAAAAAACTACAGAAAAGCTCCAAAATCTTGAATCAGAGATCTCCCCAGCTCAGTTAGCTGATGTAATTATGGCAAACCTGCATCAAATAGAGCGGAATTCTGAAGAAGTTACACTTTTCAACTTTTATACCAACCAAGATCAACTTGTCAAACTCAAAAGAGGTGTTAGCCCACAGATGTTTGCTGAGAATTTGTATAGAAAGTCAAAAAACAGAAAGATAGAGCTGGATCAATTGTATCAAAACTTAGAAGATAAAGAAAACCTCTTAGTCAAAATAGAAGAATTGCTAGATCAGCTCAATACGATTACTGATTTTCGTGCATTGAAAGCTTTTGTCAAGGAGCACAATTTGATTTCCCAAGAAAAAGAAAAGCAGGAACAAGTCCCATTTAAAAGGTTTGATGTTGAGGGATTTGAGGTTTTGGTCGGGAAGTCAGCAAAATCAAATGATGAAATGCTTAGATATTTTGCTTGGAAAGAAGATTTATGGCTTCATGCAAAGGACGTCTCAGGATCGCATGTGATCATTAAATTCAAGTCAGGAATGAAATTTCCAAAAACTGTCATCGAGAGAGCTGCAGAACTTGCTGCATACTATTCAAAAAACAAAAGTGAAACATTGGCAGCAGTTATGTACACGCCGGTGAAGTTTGTCAGAAAGGTAAAAGGATCACCAGCAGGTGCTGTAATGGTAGACAAGGAAAGTGTAGTAATGGTTCCTCCTATTGGGCCTAAGGAATAAAAAAAGCCATCTTTTTAAGATAGCTTTTTTATTGGTAATGTGGTCAAAAATAGTTGGTGACTTTTGTTGAAAAATTTCTTAACATGCCATGCAGATTCGAAGAGGACGTAAGCTCTGCTGAGGAGCAACTTACCA